>CAVQSO010000001.1:0-295000 GCA_963715975.1 uncultured Flavobacteriaceae bacterium
TCGTTCCTGAATTTGCAACTACCAAAGGAGACCATGCTGAACTCGTAGATGTGGTAGTAAGTACAATTGTTTCTGTAACCGGAACCGGAGGTGCATCTACATCTATGGTCCAGCCTTTGGCTATTAAATTATTAAAAGCTGGTTGTGCTGCCGAACTAAGTTCTCCTAGTTGATTATTTCTAAGCTCCAAATTACCATTTGAAACACCAAAACCATCCAAATCATTGACCAGTTGATCCTGATCAGCTGTTGTCAATTGGGTGTTAAACACCGCGACATAATTAAGTAATGGATTATTTGAAATATCTAAACCTGCTAAACCAGACCTATCAGCATCAATTCTTGTCAATAATGGATTATTGGAAACATCCAAAACACCAGATGTCAAATTACCTGATCCTCGAACACTAACTCTATTCAATATTGGATTCTGACTAAGATCTAAACTTACAATTTGGTTTTCTCTCAAATCCAAGCGGTCTAAGTTCTGTGCGTTAGACACATCAATAGTGGTTAATTCACTTCCTACTCCATTATCATTCCAAAAATTCAAATATGTCAATCCGAAGAAACCAACATCACTGGTTATGGTTATCGTGGCAATTCCTGTATTCGTACTCAGATCAAAAGTGGGGTCATCGATTTCTACCTCTGGAATGGTTACTCCACCAGAAACTGCCGATTTCAATGTGGGTCCTGAGTTGGCAACCACCAACGGTGACCAAGCTGCACTCGTAGAGGTGGTAGTTAGCACAATCGTTTCAACACTCGGGGCCACAGGAGGGACATCAACATCTATTGTCCATCCCTTTGCCAATAAATTATTATAGGCTGGCTGTGCCGCTGAAGTAAGCCCTCCATCATTGTTTCTATTTCCAAATTACCATTGGATACACCAAATCCATCCAAGTCATTAACCAGTTGATCCAGATCAGCCGCTGGTAATTGAGCAGTATAAACCCTAACATCGGTAAGTAATGGGTTATTTGATATATCTAACGTTGCCAATACAGTTGCATCTGCTTCAATTCGGGTTAACAATGGATTATTCGAAATATCCAATACTCCAGATGTCAATTGACCTGTACCTCGTACATTCAGCCTGTTCAGTAACGTATTTTGTGTTATATCTAGAAGTTGAATCAAATTTTCTAACCTGTAATCGTTCCAAATCTTCTGCATTGGTAACATCAATAGTGGTTATTTCACTACCTACGCCATTATCATTCCAAAAATTCAAATATGTCAATCCTGCAAATCCAACATTACTTGTTATAGTTATAGTAGCAACTCCTGAATTTGTACTAAGATCAAATGTGGATCATTCACATCAATTGCTGGAATAGTTACTCCTCCTGAAACTTCCCATGTAAAAGTAGGGCCTGAATTTGCAACTACCAATGGAGCACTCATGCGGAACTTGTGGATGTTGTAGTTAAAACTATAGTTTCTATTGTTGGAGTAAGAGGAGGTGCATCAACATCTATTGTCCATCCCTTTGCTATTAAATTATTAAAAGCTGGTTGTGCCGATGGGCTCAATCCTCCTTCGTTATTTCTAATTTCCAAATTACCATTTGAAATACCAAAACCATCCAAATCATTAACCAGTTGATCTAGATCAGCCGTTGTCAATTCAGTATTAAATACTCTAACATAATTAAGTAAAGGGTTATTTGAAATATCTAAACTTGCTAAATCAGTTCTATCAGCTTCAACTCTGGTCATTAATGGATTATTGGAAATATCCAAAACACCAGATGTCAAATTACCTGATCCTCGAACACTAACTCTATTCAATATTGGATTCTGACTAAGATCTAAACTTACAATTTGGTTTTCTCTCAAATCCAAGCGGTCTAAGTTCTGTGCGTTAGACACATCAATAGAAGTTAATTCACTTCCAACTCCATTATCATTCCAAAAATTCAAATATGTCAATCCATCAAATCCATCACTACTCGTTATTGTAATCGTAGCAACTCCTGAATTTGTACTTAGATCAAATGTGGGATCATCAATTTCAACTTCTGGAATAGTTATCCCACCAGAAACTTCCCATGTAAAGGTGGGTCCTGAATTTGCAACTACCAAAGGAGACCATGCGGAACTTGTGGATGTTGTAGTTAAAACTATAGTTTCCTGTTGCGCAAGTGCAAGCTTAGAAAACAGGACAATTATAAGTGTGAAAAGTATTTTTTTTATCATATCACTTAATTTATTTATTTCTTTTAAAGCATTTTGATAAGCAAATATAAAAAATTAATAACTATTTTATTGAATATTAAACATATTTTAAATTATATATTGATTGTAAAAAGAGAAAAAATATTGGATAATTTAATACTTATGGGTTTATAAAATGCTGAAAAATAAAAATCAAACCAACTACATCAAATTCTCAAAATATATTGGAAAGCTATTTAAATATATCTTTAGCTACCAGTTTTTCTATCCAAAAACACCTCCGCCATCATACATCTCGCACTACCACCACCACAAGTCTCAATTGTACTGAGGTCACTTGATAAAAGAGTTGCTTCCTTTTGGAGAAGCTGAAGTTGATCTGGAGTAAGGCTGTCATAAGCCGCCTGGCTCATGACGGTTATGGGTTTATTGTTGGCACCTAATACCTGAAGCATGTTACCAACAAAGTGTTCTACCTGGGCTTCGGAGATATTTATGATCTCCTTTCCACTTATTGCAGCATGAGCAATAAAATTTTTCCGCTCTTTTTTGTCATCTATGGCATCAAGACAGGCAATAATATATTTCTGGGTAACAGCCATCATCACATTCGTATGATAGATCAGTTCTCTTTTACCATTTACAGTTTGATAGGCGTGAAAAACGACAGGTGTGTATTCGAAATCTTCACAAAACTCTATAAACAGATCTTCATCGGCTCTTGCAGATAAGGCGCAATAGGCGATTCCGTTTTCACGATCCAAGACGATGCTTCCGGTAGCTTCAAGAAATATGCCCTCATTCTCTGCTGAGGAATAGTCTATGATCTCATTTATTACAAAACCTTTCTCTTCCAATGTATCTAAAATATCTTCTCTCCTTTCCAAACGTCTGTTTTCAGCAAACATGGGGTAAATACCTACTTTACCATTGCTATGAAAGGAAATCCAATTGTTCGGAAAAATAGAATCAGGTGTACTAGGGACAAGGGTATCTTCAATGACAACAATATTGATGCCAGCCTCCCTTAGTTTTGTTACAAAACCATCAAACTCAGCCAAAGCTTTTGATTGAATTTCCTGAGCTGAAAGATGCTTTAGGTTTTGTTGGTAATAATTGTTGACCGCAGTTTGCTCATTCATTCTGAATGACACTGGCCTGATCATCAAAATAGTATTCGTAAGTTGTTTCATAGCAGTTTTATTCTCTTATTAAAGGTAGTGTAGAACATCTTAGTAACCCTTCTTGTTTACCAATTTCAGCATAGGGAATTTCCTCCACAGTAAAGCCTTGATCTCTTAACCAAGTGTTTAATCTTGTAAATCCCTTTTCTGAAACAATCACCTTTTCTGAAATAGAAAAAATATTAGAATTCATATCATACATTTCTTCCTTAGAGATTTCAAATATATTATCACTTCCAAAAAAGTCTACAAGAAACTGATATTCTTCTTCTATCAGGAATCCGTTTTTATGCAAAATCGCTTTATCCTTTCCGATCGGTTGAAAGCAACAGTCCAAATGCAAGGCATTTTCTTTGGGATCAGTATTGGATTTTCTGAGCTCAAAGGATTTAACTATTTTATGGGGAAACAAGTCTTTGATAAAATCAACGGCCTCCTGATTGGTTCTGGCAGTAATATAATCCGCATAGTCATCTCCGGTATAGACACCTACAAAGATATAATCATTCCATGGCATCACATCGCCACCTTCAACATGCACCTCTTCTGGAGGAGTAATTCTGTTTTTTGGATCTAATTGTTCATAGACGTGATGAATCGCATCAAGTTCCTCAAGTCGGTTAGGCAAAATATTGGACCTGATAAATTTATCTTCTATAACAAAGCCAATATCACGGGCAAAGATCTGATTCACATCTTTGATCACCGTTGGTCTGTATACCTTAACATGGTACTTTTTAAGCACTTCTTCAAAAGCATCCATTTCCCGAACCATATCACTTTCTTTCGGATAAGTTCCCGCCAGAATGTTCTCAATAGACTTAGGATCATAGCAATCCTCTATTTTAGGAACAGGACCATTGGACTACAGCAGTACCCAGGATCACGGCTTTTAGCTTTGAAGTTTCGTTAACAATATGAAGATCCATTCAAGTATATTTTCACGCAAAAATAGATAAAAAAATCGCGCTAAAAACATTGTTTCTCAGCGCGATTTTTTATTTTTTTATCAAGAGTTCTATCTCTCTATCAAATGATTTAAACGGACGTAAGGGAGAGCCGATATATAATTGTCTTGGCCTACCAATAGGTTCTCCGTTTAATCTCATTTCTCTCCATTGAGAGATCCAGCCAGGCAATCTGCCAATCGCAAACATGACGGTCATCATTTCTCTTGGGAAACCGAGTGCACGATAAATAATACCTGAATAGAAATCAACATTTGGATACAATTTTCTTTCTGCAAAGTATTCATCATTCAATGCTACTTCTTCCAGGTGCTTGGCAATCTCCAATACAGGGTCATTGGTTCCTAAGTCAGCAAATAATTCATCAGCTGCTTTTTTGATGATTCTAGCTCTAGGATCAAAATTCTTATATACCCTGTGACCAAAGCCCATTAACCTGAATGGATCATCTTTATCCTTGGCCTTTAAAATATATTTCTCTACATCTCCTCCGTCTTTTTGAATATTTTCAAGCATTTCCAAAACTGCCTGATTAGCACCTCCGTGAAGTCTTCCCCAAAGTGCTGATACCCCAGAAGATACAGATGCAAATAATCCAGCCTCAGATGACCCAACAATTCTTACTGTAGAAGTAGAACAGTTCTGCTCATGGTCTTCATGTAAGATCAATAATTCGTCCAGTGCCTTTACAGCAATCGGATTCATTATATATTTCTCTGTAGGAATCCTAAACATCATCTGCATGATATTCTCTATATAATTCAAAGAATTATCTGCATAATTCAAGGGAGTTCCTAAATTCTTACTATGTGCCCAGGCAGCAATTACAGGAAACTTACCCATTAACTTGGTAATCGCACCATAGACCTGTTCTTCTTTCGTAATATCTACCGTAGCGGGATTAAACGCTGTCAAAGCAGAAGTTAAAGAGGACAGCATTCCCATTGGGTGCGCCTTTTTAGGGAAACCATCAATAATATCTTTCATTTCCTCATTAAGCAGGGAATGAAATTTAATATCCTTTTCCCATTTGGCAAATTGTTCCTTTGTTGGTAATTCTCCAAATATGATCAAATAAGCAACTTCGAGAAAACTTGCTTTTTTGGTTAACTCCTCAATGGCATAGCCTCTGTGCCTTAAAATTCCTTTCTCTCCATCAAGAAACGTGATCTTACTCTCACACGAACCCGTATTTTTAAATCCTGAGTCAATGGTTATGATTCCACCTGTTACAGCCCTTAAAGACTTTATATCAATGGCTACTTCATTTTCTGTTCCCTCAACAACTGGAAATTCATATTCTTGTCCTCTAACAATCAACTTTGCTACTTCTGACATCGGTAATAATGTATTTAATTTTTATTAATTTTTCACTCTAGCGAAAATACAAAATAACTGTCAATTTTCCTCTTAAAATAGCCTGTTTTATAAAACAAAAAAGCTGAATTTTCATTCAGCTTTTTCATTCATATGCAATAAGTAATTATCTTACTTTAAAAGCGTTCAATTGAGGATAGTAAGCAGTACTGTGCAACTCTTCTTCAATTCTCAACAATTGATTGTACTTGGCCATACGGTCACTTCTTGAAGCTGAGCCTGTTTTGATCTGACCGGTATTCAATGCTACGGCAAGATCTGCAATCGTATTGTCTTCAGTTTCACCTGAACGGTGTGACATTACAGAGGTATATCCTGCATTGTGAGCCATATTAACTGCTGCTATGGTCTCTGTCAAAGTTCCAATTTGATTTACTTTGATCAGAATTGAGTTTGCTATACCATTATTTGATTCCTTTTGACAAACGCTCAACATTGGTTACAAATAGATCGTCTCCAACCAATTGTACCTTGTCGCCAATTTTATCAGTCAAATACTTCCATCCGTCCCAGTCATTTTCATCCATTCCGTCCTCAATAGAGATGATAGGATATTTCGCTGCAAGTTCCGCAATATAATCAGCCTGCTCTTCACTTGTTCTTACAACACCTTTATCTCCTTCGAAAATCGTATAATCATACTTTCCGTCTTTGTAAAATTCTGCAGCTGCACAATCAAGAGCCAACATCACATCATCACCTGCTTTATAACCTGCTTTTGAAATAGCACTGATAATGGTATCAAGTGCATCTTCAGTACCGTCAAATGTAGGTGCAAAACCTCCTTCATCACCAACCGCAGTATTCAGACCACGATCATGCAATAATTTCTTTAGGTTGTGGAAAATTTCACTACCCATTTTAATGGCTTCTGTAAAATTCTTTGCTTTTACTGGCATTACCATAAACTCCTGAAACGCAATAGGTGCATCAGAATGAGATCCTCCATTGACAATATTCATCATTGGTACAGGTAAGGTATTGGCACTTACACCACCAACATATCTGTACAATGGTTGGTTTAATTCATTAGCTGCTGCTTTCGCTGCTGCCAAGGATACTCCCAAAATCGCATTGGCACCCAATTTGGCTTTGTTTGGTGTTCCATCAAGTTCGATCATGATCTGATCTATCGTATTTTGTTCAAAAACAGAATATCCAATCACTTCCTTAGCAATGATCTCATTCACATTTTCGACAGCTTTTAAAACACCTTTACCCATATAATCATCTCCACCATCTCTCAACTCAACTGCTTCATGTTCTCCTGTAGATGCTCCTGAAGGAACCGCTGCTCTTCCCAATACGCCATTTTCTGTGATCACATCAACCTCTACAGTAGGATTTCCTCTGGAGTCAAATATTTGTCTTGCATGAATGTCTAATATAATGCTCATTTTATTAAAATTTTAATTGTTTTTACAGTGGTAAATTTACGAAATATTAAAGGTTTTTACCTTTTATAATTCATTAAACTACGATATCGTTTTCGGCGAAAAAGCCCTTTCTGTCAATTACTTTGACTCTTTGATCATATTGATGAACTGATCGAACAAATAGGCTGAATCATGAGGCCCGGGACTCGCTTCCGGATGGTATTGCACCGAAAAACAATTTTTATCCTTTACTCTCATACCTGCAAGGGTTTGATCATTTAAATGTTCATGAGTCATTTCCAAATCCTTATGGGATAGCACAGCTTCCTTGTCAACCACAAATCCGTGATTTTGAGAGGTGATCTCACCTTTACCAGTCAATATGTTTTTTACAGGATGATTGATTCCTCTGTGACCATTGTGCATTTTATAGGTAGGAACACCATTGGCCAATGCAATCACCTGATGCCCTAAACAAATTCCAAATAAAGGCAAATTACGATCAATGATCTCTTTAGCTACTTTTTGTGCGTTTTTTAGAGGACTTGGATCACCAGGCCCATTGGATAAGAAATATCCGTCAGGTTCAAAGGAACTCAAATCTTCAAAAGAAGCATCATATGGGAAAACTTTAACGAAACAGTCGCGCTGTGCCAGGTTTCGAAGAATATTTCTTTTGATGCCTATGTCTAGTGCGGCAATTTTATAAGTTGCATTTTCATCACCAAATGTATAAGGTTCTTTGGTTGATACTTTTGATGCCAGTTCCAGTCCTTCCATTGAAGGAACGGCATCAAGTTGTTTTTGCAAAATATCGAGATCTGTTTCTGTTGATATAATAGCATTCATAGCACCCTTATCCCTGATATAACGCACCAAAGCACGCGTATCAACATCAGAAATAGCTACAAAATTCTGTTTCTTAAAATAGTCAAACAGTGATTCTTCTGCGTTCACCCTTGAATAATCAAAACTGAAATTACGACAAACAAGCCCTGAAATCTTGATGCCTTCAGATTCTTCCTCTTCATGATTGATACCATAATTTCCAATGTGGGCATTGGTAGTTACCATCAATTGTCCATAATAAGAAGGATCTGTAAAAATCTCCTGATATCCTGTCGTTCCGGTATTGAAACAAATCTCTCCAACAGCTGTGCCTTCGATTCCAATGGATTTTCCTTCAAACATGGTTCCATCCTTTAAAATCAGAACTGCCTTTTTTCTATTTATATTTTTCATTCTTAAAACTAATTTAACGACCTTTTTTATATACCATTGAATGATTCAAAAATACTAATCAAATCTTCTTCTTTTTTATAACTTAATTTTTTTTCCTTCATTATTTTCTTCATCTGGGAAGCTTGCGCACCAAATATATCGTCCAAGGATCCTTTTGACGGCTTAAATTTCTGCAAATTACCCCCAGATAGAACGTAGTAGTCGTCCATGATCACAAGGCGGCTTGGTCCCTTACTCTGATCCGTTACATTTACCTGACCTTCCGCAATTCTTGTTTCATATTTTTTATAAAGAGAAGCCTTAGATCCTGTCTGAAGCGCTTCATAAAATTTTCCGTCAAGTTTATGCAATCGTTTGTTGTCTATTTTTACTGAATCAATATACTGGCTATCATAAACAAAAACAGATTCCTTATCTTTAAGCGACCCGATCTCTTCCTTATAAATATTATAATTCAACTTATCAACCTCTAAATATTTTCCCTTAGAATAAACAACTCCTTTTGTATTCCACTCTTCAAATAAAAAGGGATTACCCTTGAGTTCCTCACTACCTGCTGTAAACTTATAATACTGGTAAAGACTATTCATTCCTCCAATCAATTCATTTGTATCTAATTGTTGTGCATGCATGACCTGATTGGTCATAATTGACATTAAACTGAACATAAAAAGCATTAACAAATTCTTCATAATGGATATATCTAAGGTTAATATTAAAAAAAAAGGATAAGCTAATAAATAGCCTATCCTTTAATAGTTTCAAAAACAAAAATTATATTTATGCTTCATCCTTATTTTCAGCATCTTGTGATTTAGGCTCTTCTACCTTTGCTTCTGCAGCCTTATCAGCAGCAGGTGCATCAGTGGCTTTTTTTCCACCTCTTCTTCTTGTTGATTTTTTCTTCTTAGCTTTCGGATTGTAGATCTCGTTGTAATCTACCAATTCCACCATAGCCATAGACGCATTATCACCTTGACGATTTCCTAATTTGATGATTCTGACATAACCTCCTGGTCTGTCTCCAACTTTCACTGCTACATCTCTGAACAATTCCGAAACTGCATATTTATCTCTCAGCGTACTAAAAACGATTCTTCTGTTATGTGTAGTATCGTCTTTTGACTTGGTAATTAGAGGCTCAACATATTGACGCAAAGCTTTCGCTTTTGCAACTGTTGTATTAATGCGTTTATGTTCGATCAAAGAACATGCCATATTAGCCAACATGGCTTTTCTATGCGCTGTCTTTCTACTTAAATGATTAATTTTCTTTCCGTGTCTCATCTTTCACTTGACTATTTAAAATCTGTTATCGAAATAACAAATCTACTCTTTATCTAATTTGTATTTTGTTAAATCCATTCCAAAGGTCAATCCTTTGTTGTTTACAAGTTCATCCAACTCTGTAAGTGATTTTTTACCGAAGTTTCTGAACTTCATTAAATCACTTTTGTTAAATGATACCAAGTCTCCTAAAGTATCTACCTCTGCTGCTTTCAAACAATTCAATGCTCTTACAGAAAGATCCATATCGATCAAACGTGTTTTAAGCAATTGTCTCATATGAAGAGATTCTTCATCATATGTTTCTGTTTTTGCGATCTCATCAGCTTCCAAAGTGATTCTTTCATCAGAGAACAACATGAAATGGTGAATTAAAATTTTCGCAGCTTCTGTCAAAGCATCCTTAGGTGCTATAGATCCGTCTGTGATGATATCAAAAACCAATTTTTCATAATCAGTTTTTTGCTCAACACGGAAGTTTTCAACTGCGTATTTTACATTTTTGATCGGTGTGTAGATAGAATCAATAAAGATCGTTCCCAGTGGCGCCGATACTTTTTTGTTTTCTTCTGCCAACACAAAACCCCTACCTTTTTCGATAGAAATTTCCATATCGATCTTTACCTTAGGTTCCATGCGACAGATCACCAATTCAGGATTCAACACTTGAAAACCTGAAATAAAGTTTTGAAAATCACCGGCTGTCAATTGCTCCTTACCTGTTAAAGATAATACCACAGTTTCATTATCGGTATCTTCAATCTGCTGCTTGAAACGCATTTGCTTCAAGTTAAGAATGATTTCAGTTACATCTTCTACAACACCTTCGATCGTTGAAAATTCATGCTCAACTCCTTCAATTCTCAATGAAGTAATTGCATATCCATCTAAAGAAGATAACAACACTCTTCTCAAGGCGTTACCAACTGTTAGTCCGTAACCAGGTTCTAAAGGTTTAAATTCAAATCTACCGTTGAAATCTGTAGATTCAATCATTAATACTTTATCCGGTTTCTGAAAATTTAATATTGCCATAAGCTTGCTACTATCTTTAAAGGTTATTTAGAGTATAATTCAACGATAAATTGCTCGTTAATGTTTTCTGGAATTTGAATTCTTTCAGGAACAGTAACAAATCTTCCTTCCAAGGTTTCCTGATTCCAAGATAACCACTCATATACATTCGATTTAGCTGCTAAAGAACTTTCGATGGTTGTTAAAGATTTTGATTTCTCTCTAACACCAATAACATCTCCTTCTTTTAAAGAATAAGAAGGAATATTTACGATCTCACCATTAACAGTAATATGTCTGTGCGATACCAATTGACGTGCCCCACTTCTAGAATGGTGCGATGCCCAAACGGTACACCACGTTATCTAAACGAGATTCACATAATTGTAATAAAACCTCACCAGTAATACCTTTACTTCTTTGAGATCTTTCAAAAAGATTGCGGAATTGACGTTCCAATATACCATAAGTATATTTTGCTTTTTGCTTTTCTTTTAATTGAATTGCGTATTCAGATTGTTTACCTCTTCTCTTGTTAGCACCATGCTGACCCGGAGGGTAATTTCTTTTTTCTAACGCTTTGTCATCCCCGAAGATTGGTTCTCCAAACTTACGAGCGATTTTTGATTTTGGTCCTGTATATCTTGCCATCTTATATATTTATTTGAGGAATTATGAATTAAGGCAGTCCTTCGATAATTTTAATCCTCAGTTATTAAAAAATTTATTATACTCTTCTTCTTTTCGGAGGTCTACATCCGTTGTGTGCGATAGGTGTTACGTCGATAATTTCGGTAACTTCTATCCCATTGTTGTGTAAGGTTCTGATCGCAGATTCTCTACCATTTCCTGGTCCCTTCACATAAACTTTCACTTTTCTTAATCCTGCTTCATGAGCAACTTTTGCACAATCTTCAGAGGCAGTTTGAGCAGCATAAGGAGTATTCTTTTTAGAACCTCTAAATCCTTGCTTTCCTGCACTAGACCAAGAAATAACATCACCCTTTTTGTTTGTTAAAGAGATAATGATATTGTTGAAAGATGCAGTGATATGCGCTTCTCCAACAGCGTCTACGATAACTTTACGTTTTTTTACGTTTTTTGAACTTGACTTTGCCATCTTGTTAACTATTATTTAGTTGCTTTCTTTTTACCTGCTACAGTTTTTCTCTTTCCTTTACGAGTTCTAGAATTGTTCTTTGTTCTTTGCCCTCTTAATGGAAGACCAGCTCTGTGTCTGATTCCTCTGTAACATCCAATATCCATTAAACGTTTTATGTTTAACTGAACTTCAGATCTCAATTCACCTTCGATGGTCAATTTGCCCACCTCTTCACGAATGCTGGCGATCTGCTCATCGTTCCAATCCTGAACTTTGATGTTTTCGTCAACTTTTGCGTCTGCTAAAATATTTTTAGCCTTACTTCTTCCGATTCCAAAGATGTAGGTTAATGCGATAACGCCTCTTTTATTCTTTGGGATGTCAATTCCTGCTATTCTTGCCATAATTATCCTTGTCTTTGTTTAAATCTAGGATTCTTTTTGTTGATTACATATAATCTGCCTTTTCTGCGAACTATAACACAGTCGGCACTTCTTTTCTTTACTGATGCTCTTACTTTCATCTCGTGTTGTCTTTAATATCTATAAGTAATTCTTGCCTTAGTTAAATCATAAGGACTCATTTCTAATTTTACCTTATCTCCCGGTAGCAATTTAATATAATGCATTCTCATTTTTCCAGATATATGAGCCGTTACAATGTGTCCGTTTTCCAATTCCACACGAAACATGGCATTTGATAATGCCTCATTGATTCTACCGTCCTGTTCTATTGCTGGTTGTTTTGCCATAATTAATATGCTACTTTTCTTTTAGACCCTGATTTCATCAAACCATCATAATGACGATTTAACAAATGGGCATTGATTTGTTGTAAGGTATCAATTGCAACTCCCACCATGATCAATAGTGATGTACCTCCATAAAATATAGCCCATCCCGGTTGTACTCCAGCCTGTGTAATAATTGCAGGAAGTATCGCCAGAAAAGCTAAAAACAAAGAGCCCGGTAAGGTAACACGAGATAAAATCGTATCCAGGTAATCTGCAGTTTCTTTACCAGGTCTAATTCCTGGAACAAAACCACCACCTCTCTTCAGATCGTCAGCCATTTTATTTGTTGGTATTGTAATTGCCGTGTAAAAATAACTAAAAATGATGATCAATACAGCAAACAAAATATTATACCACAAACCGAAAATATCAGTAAAAGCAACTCCTATAGACTTAATGACTGAATTCTCAGAACTTGCCATCAAACCAGGAACGAACATCAATGCCTGAGCAAAAATGATCGGCATTACACCTGATGAATTTAATTTTAAAGGAATGTATTGTCTTGTACCCGCTACGTCTTGAACGCTTCCAGCTACTGTTCTTCTTGCATACTGCACTTGTATTTTACGTACCGCAGTTACCAATAGAACACTCGCAAAGATCACTACGAACCAAATGACCACTTCGATCAGGATCATGATCAAACCTCCATTTGATTGGTTAATTCTTGAAGTAGCTTCTTGCATAAATGACGAAGGGAAAATTGCAATAATACCGATCATGATCAGTAATGAAATACCATTTCCAATTCCTTTATCTGTAATTTTCTCTCCTAACCACATGGCAAAAACTGTACCTGTAGTCAGCAATAGGATTGAAGAAAAATAGAACAATGGACCTGTACCTAATAAAAATGCACTTTCAGGAATACCTAAACTTGGTAAACTTATCAAATAGGTAGGTGCCTGAATAATCAGAATTGCAATGGTCAACCAACGCGTGATCTGATTGATTTTCTTACGTCCACTTTCTCCTTCTTTCTGTAGTTTCTGCAAATATGGAACCGCAATTCCCATTAATTGCACTACAATAGAAGCAGAAATATAAGGCATAATACCCAAAGCCATTACAGAAGCTTTAGCAAAGGCTCCTCCCGTAAAGGCATTCAACAATCCCAATAGACCGTCAGATGTTTTATTAGCCAGACCGGTCAACTGCGTAGGGTCAATACCAGGAAGTGGCACCTGCGCAGCAAGACGGTAAACTACCATCAAACTTAAGGTTAGAAGGATCTTACTTCTTAGTTCTTCAATTTTCCAAATATCTTGGATCAGTACTAATAAACTTTTTCATTTAATTTTTATCATTAAATAGTTACAGCCTCACCTCCCGCTTTTTCTATAGCTGTTTTAGCAGAAGCAGTAAATTTATGTACTGAGATATTCAATTTAGCTTTCAATTCTCCTCTTCCCAAAATCTTTACCAGGTCATTCTTACCTACTAAACCATTTTGCATCAGTGTTTCCAATGAAACAGTGTCCTTGATTTTACCGTCATCAACAAGTTGCTGTAAAGTATCAAGGTTTATACCCTGATATTCTTTACGGTTGATATTTTTAAAACCAAATTTAGGAACACGTCTTTGAAGTGGCATTTGTCCACCTTCAAATCCAACCTTTCTAGAATATCCAGAACGAGATTTTTGTCCTTTATGACCTCTTGTAGCGGTACCACCTTTTCCGGATCCTTCACCTCTACCAATACGTTTTCCCGATTTAACGGACCCCTTTGCAGGTTTTAAGTTATTTAATTCCATAACCTTTCTATCTTAATTGATTTCCTCTACAGAAATTAAATGATTAACTGTTTTTACCATTCCCAGAATCGATGGTGTCGCATCGTGCTCCACTACCTGATTCATTTTTCTCAATCCTAAAGCTTCAAGCGTTAACTTTTGATTTTTAGGACGTCTGATTTGACTGCGTACTTGTTTTACTCTAATTCTTTTCATCGCTAAAAATTAACCGTTAAACACTTTATGAACTGATATACCTCTTTGCTTAGCAATCGTATGAGCATCTCTAAGATTCAATAAAGCATCAAAAGTAGCTTTTACCACATTGTGTGGGTTTGAAGACCCCTGAGACTTGGAAAGTACATCGTGTACACCAACTGATTCCAATACCGCTCTCACAGCACCACCGGCAATAACCCCGGTACCATGTGAAGCTGGTTTTAAGAATACTTTGGCTCCACCGTATTTTCCTTTTTGCTCATGTGGCATTGTTTGATTGATAATAGGAATTCTTACCAAATTCTTTTTAGCATCCTCAATAGCCTTTGCAATTGCAGAAGCTACATCCTGAGACTTACCTAATCCATGACCAACTACTCCATCACCATTTCCGACAACCACAATGGCTGAAAAACTAAAAGTTCTTCCCCCTTTGGTTACCTTAGTAACTCTTTGTACTCCTACCAAGTGATCTTTAAGCTCAAGTCCGCTTGGTTTTACTCTTTCTACGTTATTATATTTTTTGTACATGGAATAATCTTAAAATTTTAAACCTGCTTCTCTAGCACCATCAGCTAGGGATTTTACTCTACCATGGTATAAATAACCATTTCTATCAAAAGCAGCGTTTTCAATACCTGCTTTAGCTGCCTTTTCAGCCAATGCTTTACCTACTGCTGCTGCAACCTCTATCTTAGTTCCCTTTGCATCTTTTAATGATGCGGAAGAAGTTGATACCAAAGTTACTCCAGCAACGTCATCAATTAACTGAGCTGAAATTCCTTTATTACTTCTGAAAACTGATAATCTAGGTTTTGCTGCAGTTCCTGAAACAACCTTCCTGATTCTATTCTTGATTCGGTTTCTTCTTTGAAGTTTTGTTAATGCCATAACCTTATATTATTATGCAGTTTTACCCGCTTTTCTTCTTAATTGTTCTCCTACATACTTAACTCCTTTTCCTTTGTATGGCTCAGGTCTTCGGAAACCACGAATTTTCGCTGCTACCTGACCAACCAATTGCTTGTCATAAGAAGTTAATTTAACTATCGGATTCTTACCTTTATCAGAGACAGTCTCAACTTTAATTTCAGGAGCAATATCTATTACAATATTGTGTGAAAATCCTAAAGCCAGATCCAATTTTTGACCTTGATTTGAAGCTCTGTAACCTACTCCAACCAATTCCAATTCTTTGGTCCATCCCTCAGAAACTCCTACGATCATATTATTGATCAAGGCTCTGTAAAGACCATGCTTAGATTTGTGAATGTTTACATCAGAAGGTCTTTCCAAGGTAATGATTCCATCCTCTATTTTAACTGAAATTTCATCAATCTCTTGAGTCAATTCCCCTAGTTTACCTTTAGCGGTAACTATGTTATCTTTTATTTCAACAGTAACTCCTTCCGGAATCGTTATTGGGTTTTTTCCTATTCTTGACATCTTAGCTACTTTTTAATAAACGAAACATAAAACCTCTCCACCAATATTCTCCTGACGCGCTTTCTTATTCGTCATTACACCTCTTGAAGTAGAAACGATAGCTATTCCCAAACCGTTCAGTATTCTAGGCATTTCATCAGCACCTGCATATTTTCTTAAACCAGGAGTACTCACTCTTTGAATATTCTTAATTACAGGTTGCTTTGTATCTTTATTATACTTTAAAGCGATCTTGATCGTGTCCTGAACTTTGTTTTCAATGAACTTATAACTTAAGATATAACCTTGATCAAATAAGATTTTGGTCATTTCCTTTTTTAAGTTCGACGCTGGAATTTCCACAACTCTGTGTCCGGCGCTTGCAGCATTTCTAATTCTAGTTAGATAATCTGCGATTGGATCTGTATACATATATAAATATTTACGGTTTTGGTATTCGACCCCTTAACGGGTCAAACCTGAAACCAATTAATGATTTTTACCAACTAGCTTTTTTCACACCAGGGATCAAACCTTGATTAGCCATTTCGCGAAAAGTAACACGAGAAATTCCAAATTGACGCATATATCCTTTTGGACGACCAGTCAATTTACATCTGTTGTGCATACGGATAGGCGAAGCATTCTTTGGTAATTTTTGCAAAGCATCATAATCTCCAGCTTCTTTAAGAGCCTTTCTTTTTTCAGCATATTTTGCAACAGTCTTAGCTCTTTTCACTTCACGAGCTTTCATTGATTCTTTTGCCATCTTATTAATTCTTTTTAAATGGTACTCCTAATTCGTGTAATAATGATTTTGCTTCTTTATCAGTATTGGCAGTTGTAACAAAAGTGATATCCATACCACCTATTTTGTTCACCTTGTCAATATTGATCTCTGGAAAAATAATTTGTTCAGCAATACCCAAATTATAATTACCTCTTCCGTCAAAACCATTGGCTTTTACTCCTTTAAAATCTCTAACTCGAGGTAAAGAGGCAGTAACCAATCTGTCTAAAAATTCGTACATTCTGTTCTTACGCAAAGTTACTTTCACCCCAATTGGCATTCCTTTACGCAATTTAAATGTTGCGATATCCTTCTTTGAAATTGTTGATACGGCTCTTTGACCAGTGATCTGAGTCAATTCGTCAACAGCATATTCAATTAATTTCTTATCTGCTATAGCAGCTCCAACGCCCTTGCTGATCACTATTTTCTCCAATTTAGGAACCTGCATTACATTTTTGTAACCAAATTCTTCCTTCAATGCAGCAACAATTCTGTCGTTGTAGTCCTTTTTAAGTCTTGGCATATTTTCCATAACTATAATACTTCTTTAGATTTTTTTGAAAACCTAACTTTTTTATCTCCTTCCATACGGTATCCTACTTTCGTAGTTACTCCATTTTCAACCAACATTAGGTTAGAAATGTGTAAAGAAGCTTCTTTTTTTACAATACCTCCCTGTGGGTTCTCAGCACTAGGTTTGGCGTGTTTAGAAATCATATTCACACCTTCAACGATGGCACGATTCTTATCAATAAAAATCTTGATCACTTTACCTTCTTCACCTTTATGGTCACCGGCCATTACCTTTACAGTATCTCCTGTTTTAATTTTTAGCTTTGTCATCTTTCTAATAAATTAAAGCACTTCAGGTGCCAATGATACAATTTTCATGAATTGTTTTTCACGAAGCTCTCTCGCTACAGGACCGAAAACACGGGTCCCTCTCATTTCTCCTGAAGTAGAATCTAGTAATACACAAGCATTATCGTCAAAACGAATATATGATCCGTCTTTACGTCTTACCTCTTTCTTAGTTCTTATAACAACTGCCTTAGATACCTGACCTTTTTTAGCTGTTCCATTCGGAGTAGAATGCTTAATCGCAACTACAATTTTATCTCCTACTGAAGCGTAACGTTTCTTCGTTCCACCTAGTACACGAATTATAAGAGCATCTTTCGCTCCGGTGTTATCCGCTACTGTTAATCTTGATTCTTGCTGTAACATAATTATTTAGCTCTTTCTAAGATTTCTACTAATCTCCAACGTTTTGACTTACTCAAAGGACGTGTTTCCATGATTCTCACTTTATCCCCTTCCTTACAATCGTTGTTCTCGTCATGTGCCACATACTTTTTGGTGTTCAATACGAACTTACCATACATTGGATGCTTTACTCGTTTCACTTCAGATACAACAATAGATTTCTCCATTTTGTTACTTGAAACTACTCCTATTCTTTCTTTTCTAAGATTTCTTTTTTCCATCTCTTCAAATCAATTACAATTATTGTAATTCTCTATTAGTTAATTCTGTGGCAATTCTTGCAACTGTTCTACGCACATTTCTTAATTGCAATGGAGTTTCCAAAGGAGAAATGGCATGAGCAAGTTTCAAATCAGTATAATTCTTTTTGAATATGGCTAACTTCTCGTTTAGCTCTTCTACTGATAATTCTTTAATTTCTGATTGTTTCATGTGTTCTTTGTTAAATTTAATTCAATGCCATCCTCCTTATCAAAGGATATCATATGATTAAAAATTAAGCGTTGTCAAAATCTCTTGCAACCACAAATTTCGTTTTTACGGGTAACTTCTGAGCAGCCAAGCGCAATGCCTCTCTTGCTACCTCAATAGGTACACCTCCTACTTCAAACATAATTCTCCCTGGCTTAATAACTGCAACAAAATATTCTGGTGCACCCTTACCTTTACCCATACGAACCTCTAAAGGTTTTTTGGTTATCGGCTTATCCGGAAAAATTTTAATCCATAAACTTCCCTGTCTCTTCATGTATCTTGTAGCCGCAACCCTTGCTGCTTCGATCTGACGAGAGGTAAGTAAATTCTGCTCTAATGACTTAATACCGAACATACCATTAGAAAGCTGGTGACCTCTTTGGGAGTTACCCTTCATGTTCCCCTTGGCTTTCTGTACTTTACGATATTTTACTCTTTTTGGTTGTAACATTTTCTACGTCTTAAAAAATTTATCTACGAGATTTATTCCTACCTGGACCTTGTCCTTTACCACCGCCACTTGCTTTTCCTTTCTTAGAAAGTCCAACTAACGGAGACAATTCTCTCTTCCCATAAACCTCACCTTTCATAATCCAAACTTTCACACCTATTTTACCATAAGTAGTACTCGCTTCTTCCAAGGCATAATCTATATCTGCTCTAAAAGTCGAAAGAGGAATTCTTCCTTCTTTATAAGATTCAGATCTAGCCATTTCAGCACCGTTCAAACGACCTGAAATTTGTACTTTAATACCTTCTGCATTCATACGCATAGTTGCAGCGATTCCCATTTTGATAGCTCGTCTGTATGAGATTCTGTTCTCAATCTGACGCGCAATACTGGCAGCTACTAACTTAGCGTCAAGCTCCGGGCGCTTGATTTCAAAGATATTTATCTGTACTTCTTTCCCGGTGATCTTTTTAAGCTCTTCTTTCAACTTGTCTACCTCTTGTCCACCTTTCCCGATAATGATACCAGGTCTTGCAGTAGTGATAGTAACGGTTACAAGTTTAAGCGTACGCTCAATAATCACACGTGAAACACTTGCTTTTTGCAATCTAGCATGGATATATTTACGAATCTTGCTGTCTTCGGCAATTTTATCTCCGTAGTCATTTCCACCGTACCAGTTAGATTCCCATCCTCTGATGATTCCTAAACGATTTCCTATTGGATTTGTCTTCTGTCCCATGCTTAATTAATTGCTTAAATTATTTGTTCCCAAAACCATAGTTACATGGTTTGAACGTTTTCTAATCCTGTGCGCTCTACCTTGAGGAGCAGTACGCAACCTTTTCAACATCGTTGCGCTATCAACATAAATCTCTTTTACAAAAAGTCCGGCATCTTCAATGCTCGCCTCTTCGTTCTTAGCTTGCCAGTTGGCAATTGCTGATAACATTAATTTTTCAAGATTAATTGATGCCTCTTTAGGGTTAAATTTCAAGATCTGAAGTGCCTTTTCAACTTCTACCCCTCTGATCAAATCTGCTACTAAACGCATCTTTCTTGGAGATGTAGGACAACCATTAAGCTTCGCAACGTAAGTACTCTTACGAGCCTCTTTCAGTTGATCTGCTCTTAACTTTTTTCGAACTCCCATAACCTACTATTTTTTACCTTTATTTTTCGCTCCTGCGTGTCCTCTAAAAGAACGTGTTGGAGAAAATTCACCTAATTTATGACCTACCATATTTTCAGTAATATATACCGGTACAAACTGACGACCGTTGTGAACGCCAATTGTTTGTCCTACAAAATCAGGAGTGATCATAGATGCTCTTGACCAAGTTTTTATTACTGATTTTTTTCCTGCGTCTATATTCTTCTGTACTTTTTTCTCTAAAGCGTGAAAAACATAGGGTCCTTTTTTTAACGAACGTGCCATACTTTCTAACTAATTATTTTTTTCTACGTTCAACGATTTGCTTATTGCTTGCCTTAGTCTTAGAACGGGTCTTGAATCCTTTAGCAGGAATACCATTCTTAGATCTTGGGTGTCCACCTGAGGCTCTACCTTCACCACCACCCATTGGATGATCAACAGGGTTCATCGCTACAGGACGCGTTCTTGGACGTCTTCCTAACCATCTGCTTCTACCAGCCTTACCTGAAACAGTTAACTGATGATCAGAATTCGATACTACACCAATTGTAGCCTTACAAGTCAAAAGGATCATTCTGATCTCTCCTGAAGGCAATTTAATTGTTGCATACTTTCCTTCTCTTGCCATCAACTGTGCAAAGGTTCCGGCACTTCTTGCAATTACAGCTCCCTGACCAGGACGCAATTCAATACAAGAAATAACTGTACCTAAAGGAATATTACTTAAAAGCATGGTATTTCCGATTTCAGGAGCAACCTTTTCACCAGACATTACTTCTTGCCCAACTTTTAAGCCATTCTGAGCTACTATGTATCTCTTTTCTCCATCCACATAGTTCAGCAAAGCAATGTAAGCTGTTCTGTTCGGATCATATTCAATACTCTTTACAGTTGCAGGAACACCATCTTTATTTCTTTTGAAATCTATAACACGGTATCTTCTTTTATGACCTCCTCCTAAGAAGCGCATGGTCATTTTTCCTTCACTGTTTCTTCCTCCAGATCTTTTGATCGGTGCCAAAAGGCTTTTTTCCGGTTTATCTGTTGTTACAACATCAAAATCCGTAACAACTTTAAATCGTTGTCCTGGAGTTATCGGTTTTAATTTTCTTAATCCCATCTTCTTATCTTAGATATTGCTATAAAAATCAATGTTCTCACCTTCTGCTAACTGAACGATGGCTTTTTTATAAGCACCTTTAACACTTGAAACCAATCCTTTTTTCGTGTACTTTGTACTGCGCTTTACAGGATAATTTAAGGTTCTTACAGCCTTCACAGAAACACCATAAGCAGATTCTACAGCTTCTTTAACTTCTATCTTATTAGCTCCCTTCTTAACAACAAAAGTAAAGCAGTTGTTCAACTCGCTCTGGTCTGTTGCCTTTTCCGTAATAATAGGTTTTATCAATATACTCATGACCCTTATTTGCTAAAATTAGATTCAATTTCTTCTAAACATGCCTCAGAAATCACAACTTTATTTGCGTTAAGTACTGTGTAAGTATTTAATTCTGAGCCGTTTACGACATTTGTTCTTTTCAAATTTCGTGATGACAAATATACATTATTATTTGACCCGTCCAACACAAACAAAGATTTTTTGCCTTCCAGCTCAAGTGCTTTAAGGATATTTGTAAAAGCTTTTGTTTTTGGAGCTTCAAAATCAAACTTCTCAATCACAAGGATATTATCCTCTTTAGCCTTGATCGACAATGCCGATTGACGCGCTAATTTTTTCAATCCCTTATTCAATTTGAATGAATAACTTCTTGGTCTTGGACCAAAAGCTCTACCTCCGCCTCTGAATAATGGTGACTTGATACTACCTGCTCTCGCTGTACCTGTACCTTTTTGTTTTTTGATCTTACGAGTACTTCCAGTAATGTCAGCTCTTTCCTTCGCTTTGTGAGTCCCCTGACGTCTATTAGCTAAATGCTGTTTAACATCTAAATAAATCGCGTGGTCATTTGGTTCAATACCAAAAACTGCCTCCGAAAGCTCAACATTTCTTCCGGTCTTTTTCCCGTTGATATCTATAACAGCTACTTTCATTATTTCTGAATAATTACATATGAATTTTTATGACCAGGAACAGCACCTTTTACTACTAACAGGTTTTTATCCTTCACCACTTTTAAAACTCTCAGGTTTTGAACTTTTACTTTTTCACCACCCATTCTTCCGGCCATTTTCATGCCCTTGAAGATTCTGGCAGGATAAGATGCAGCACCCACAGAACCAGGAGCTCTGTTCATACTTTGCTGACCATGCGTTCTTTCGGAACCTGCAAAACCATGACGTTTTACAACTCCTTGAAAACCTTTTCCTTTAGATGTACCAGATACATCTACAAATTCTCCTTCTTCAAAGTGATCTACTGAAATTTCATCACCTAATTTAAAATCTTGCTCAAATCCTTGAAATTCAACGACACGTCTTTTAGCAGTTGTTCCAGCCTTTTTAAAATGACCGTTAAGCGCCTTGTTAGACTGCTTTTCTGCTTTGTCATCGAAACCAAGTTGCAAGGCTTCGTACCCGTCAACCTCTTTGGTTCTGACTTGGGTAACCACACAAGGACCAGCTTGAATCACGGTACATGGAATATTCTTTCCATTCTCGTCATAAATACTGGTCATTCCAATTTTTTTTCCTATTAACCCAGACATTTTCTATTATTTAATTATTATTCTCTTAACTCTATTTAAAAAAAACAGGGTCAAAATATCTTCAACCCTGAATCTATTTTTTCCGTTTTTCCCTCGTCAATCGCTCAGGACATGTAACTGAAAATTCCTTTTCAGCTTTGGATCATGCTGATCCTTAAGATCAAACTTTGATCTCTACCTCTACACCACTTGGCAACTCTAACTTCATTAAAGCATCAATTGTTTTCGAAGAAGAACTGTAGATATCTAAAATTCTTTTGAACGCACTCAATTGAAATTGCTCTCTTGACTTCTTGTTTACGTGTGGTGAACGCAATACTGTAAAGATCTTTTTGTGTGTTGGCAAAGGAATTGGTCCGTTTACAACAGCACCTGTGTTCTTTACTGTTTTTACAATCTTCTCAGCAGATTTATCTACTAAATTGTGATCGTAAGACTTCAATTTTATTCTAATTTTCTGACTCATTTTATCTCGTTTAAGTAGATTAACCTTTTGCTTTTTTGATCACTTCTTCTGAAACATTCGCAGGTGTTTTCTCATAGTGAGAAAATTCCATTGTTGAAGTAGCTCTACCAGATGATAGTGTTCTCAATGTTGTTACATAACCAAACATTTCCGATAAAGGAACATGTGCCTTTACCACCTTTGCTCCAGCTCTGTCATCCATCGCATTCACCTGACCTCTTCTTCTGTTCAAATCACCCACAATATCACCCATGTTCTCTTCAGGAGTAACAACTTCCAATTTCATGATCGGTTCAAGGATAACTGCTCCTGCCGCTTTAGCTGCCGACTTATATCCCATTTTCGCTGCCAATTCAAAAGAAAGTGCATCTGAATCCACAGGGTGGAACGATCCATCTTTTAAAGTGATCTTCATGGTATCCATTTCATATCCAGCCAAAGGACCATTTTTCATAGCCATCTGGAATCCTTTTTCTACCGATGGCACATATTCTTTTGGAATATTTCCACCTTTGATCTCATTGTTGAATTGTAAACCAGTTCCAACAAAATCCTCATCTGCAGGTCCCATCTCGAAAATGATATCTGCAAACTTACCACGACCACCAGATTGCTTTTTGTAAACTTCTCTGTGTTGTGCAGATTGAGTAATTGCTTCTTTATATTCTACCTGAGGCTCACCTTCATTCACTTCTACTTTGAATTCACGTTTTAAACGATCGATCAAAATCTCAAGGTGTAATTCACCCATACCTGAAATGATGGTTTGACCAGAAGCTTCATCTGTTCTCACCTGGAAGGTAGGATCTTCTTCAGCCAATTTGGCCAGTCCCATACCTAATTTATCTACATCAGCCTTGGTTTTTGGCTCTACGGCAACACCAATCACGGGATCAGGGAAATCCATACTTTCCAATACGATAGGCGCATCCAGTGCAGACATCGTATCTCCGGTTTTGATATCCTTAAAACCTACAGCAGCACCAATATCCCCAGCTTCAATATAATCAACTGAATTCTGCTTGTTTGAGTGCATCTGATAAATTCGTGAAATCCTTTCTTTTTTACCTGATCGGTTATTCAAGATATATGACCCTGCATCCAATCGACCCGAATAGGTTCTGAAAAATGCCAATCTACCTACGAACGGATCCGTAGCAATCTTAAATGCCAATGCTGCAAAAGGCTCCTTTACAGAAGGCTTTCTTGAAATTTCTTGTTCAGTGTCAGGATTGATTCCAATAATCGCTTCCTTATCTAATGGTGAAGGCAAATATCTACATACCCCATCCAATAAAAACTGAACACCTTTATTTTTAAAAGCAGAACCACAAATCATAGGAATGATCGCCATATCCATCACAGCGGCTCTCAATGCATTGTGAACTTCTTCCTCAGTGATCGAATCTTCATCTTCCATGAATTTCTCGAGCAGATTCTCGTCATATGACGCCACTTCCTCGATCAACATCGCTCTGTACTGAGCTGCTTCTTCCTTCAATTCTTCAGGAATCTCAATAACGTCAAAAGTAGAACCGAATGATTCTTCATTCCACGTAATTGCTCTGTTCTTTACCAGATCAACAATTCCTTTAAAATCTCCTTCCTCTCCAATTGGCAAAACAATAGGAACCGCATTGGAACCTAACATTTCTTTAACCTGAGTACACACTTTTAAGAAGTCTGACCCCTGTCGGTCCATTTTGTTTACAAAACCAATTCTGGGTACTTTATAGTTATCAGCCAATCTCCAGTTCGTCTCTGACTGAGGCTCAACACCATCAACAGCACTAAAAAGAAAAACCAATCCATCAAGTACTCTTAACGAACGGTTTACTTCAACTGTAAAATCAACGTGACCGGGAGTGTCAATAATATTAAAGTGATAGGCTTCTGCATCTGGAGCAGGAACTCCATTTTCAGTTGGAAACTGCCAGGTACAAGTTGTTGCAGCAGAAGTAATGGTAATACCTCTTTCCTGCTCTTGCTCCATCCAGTCCATGGTTGCAGCACCGTCATGTACTTCACCTATCTTGTGTGAAACTCCAGTATAATATAGAATTCTTTCAGTAGTAGTGGTTTTACCTGCATCAATATGCGCAGCAATACCAATATTTCTAGTTAATCTTAAATCTCTTGCCATTCTAAATTATTATTAAAATCTGAAATGAGAGAATGCTTTATTCGCATCCGCCATTTTGTGTACATCCATTCTCTTTTTTACTGCAGCTCCTTCTTCCTTCACTGCTGCAAGTACCTCACCGGCAAGTCTTTGAGACATACTTTTTTCATTTCTTTTTCTGGCATATAGAATCATCCATTTGATTGCCATAGAAATTTTTCTATCTGCTCTAATTGGCATTGGGATCTGAAAGGTAGCACCACCAACTCTTCGGCTTCTTACCTCAACGTGTGGCATTACATTTGATAAAGCCTCTTTCCACAATTCAACCGCAGTCTTTTCTTCATCCTGCTTTTTCTCTTCAACTATCTCCATTGCATCATAAAAAACTTTAAATGCAATTGATTTTTTACCATCCAACATCAAGTTGTTTACAAATCTTGTAACCATCTGATCGTTAAACTTTGGGTCCGGTAAAAGGATCCTCTTTTTTGAAACTCTTTTTCTCATTGTTCCTTACATTAAAGCTTATAAATTATTTCTTTGGACGTTTGGTTCCGTATTTAGAACGACGCTGGGTCCTTCCTTCTACTCCTGCTGTGTCCAGAGCACCACGAACAATGTGATATTTAACACCCGGTAAATCTTTTACTCTTCCACCTCTAACCAATACTATCGAGTGTTCTTGTAAATTATGTCCTTCTCCTGGGATGTATGCATTCACTTCATTACCGTTAGTTAACCTTACCCTAGCAACTTTTCTCATTGCTGAATTTGGTTTTTTTGGTGTAGTAGTGTAAACACGTGTACAAACTCCACGACGTTGGGGACATGAATTCAAAGCAGCCGATTTATTCTTCTTGGTTGTTTTGGTCCTTCCTTTTCGTACTAATTGTTGAATAGTTGGCATTCTATCTTTATAAAATTTTAATTTTCGTTCTCTCTGTTTTTTAAGAGTTTGCAAATGTATGACATTTTTCTCGTTATTCAAACTATAAATTATTGATTTTTTTAGCTTTATATCGACAATCAAAAATCAGAGCGCAACCCATAGGCACCCTACAAGTCTCTAAAACCAGCTAATTGATTCATAAGATTTAAAAGGAAGCCTATAATCTCAATAAATTTCCAAGTCTGAACTAAGGCAAATAACTTATTTGTAAATCGCTGAAATTGACAGATATTTACGTCAAAATAATGTGCCTTTTGAAACTTAATTTTACACCATATATATATATACTTATTTTCCTTATCGGATTTCAAGTTATACAGGCACAAGATCAAACACTTCAAATCGTATTGAATTCAGAAGAAAAACAAGATCTCCTGTCATTAGAAAAATCTCCAAAAAAAATAGCAGAGAAAGACGCCATAGATCATGAGATCAACTCTTTTGTTCAGAAAATAGAACTAATGGGTTACCTAGGCTCCCGACTTGACAGCTTGGTCCATAGAGATTCATTATGGATTGCCTATATCGATCCCGGCAGTAGGGTCGAATCTATTTATATTGATTACCATCAAGTTCCTCAAGCGATTTTAACTCAAAAAGAACTAAAACGGTATTCCAATGAGTTGACCGACACAAAGATTCTAATTCCTTTTTCTGAATTGAGTGATTTTATGCAATCACTTGTCGATTTGTTTGAAAAGAAGGGCAATTCATTTGTTCAATTTTCTCTTGAGCAGATAGAACTGATAGACAACCAGGCCAGCGCGGTACTGGTTATGAACTTGAATAGGCAACGCCGCATTGACAAAGTAGTCATTAAAGGTTATGAAAATTTTCCAAAAAACTACCTTGATCATGAGCTAGACCTCAAAATAGGATCTGTTTTTAACAAACAAAAGATAGAGAGCGCATCAAGATCCGTAAACAACTTAACCTTTGCTGAAGAAATCAAACCTCCGGAAATATTGTTCACCAATGACTCCACTATAGTATATCTGTATCTAAAGAAAAAAAAATCAAATCAATTTGATGGCATCATCGGTTTTGCTTCAAAGGAAAATGATGATGGTCTCGAATTTAATGGCTACCTGGATTTAGCCATCAACAATATTTTTAACAGCGGAGAAACCATTGCGCTTTTTTGGAAGAACAATGGTAATAACAGACAACGATTTTATATTGAAACAGAAATACCATATCTCTTCAACTTGCCACTCACCCCAAAACTAAACTTCGAATTGTACCGTCAGGATTCCACTTTTAGCAATACAAGGGCACATGTTAGTTTACTGTACAATATGATAGGTAAAGGCCAAATTGCCGCCCAACTGAATGCTGAAAACTCAAATGATCTCAGCAATGGCACTTCCAGTGGGATATCTTCGTACTCAAACCTATTCTATGGTATCTCTTACATCTTTAAAAAATTATCTTCAGACCCGCTCTTTCCTGTAACATTTAATATTGATATAGGCGCTCTTGCAGGAACCAGAAAAAATGAGGGTCAAAGCACCTCTCAATCAAAATTTCATTTACAGCACTCATTACCTCTATGCCATTAACACCAAAAATTACGTGTTTGTGCAAAATTCAAGTGGGATTTTGAATTCAGATGACTATTTTGAAAATGAATTGTTCAGAATTGGTGGTATTTATAATTTAAGAGGCGTCAATGAAGAAAGTATTTTTGCTTCTGCCTTTACCGTGTTCAATCTGGAATACAGGTTCAAACCTAACATATCCAGTTACTTCTATACAATCACCGATTTTTCCTATGCAGAAAACAATCTCACTCAGACAAATACCAATGTGGTCAGCTTTGGTCTTGGTTATGCCTTTCAAACAAAAGCGGGTATTTTAAACCTGAGTTATGCCTTAGGAAAATTCGATAAAGAACCTGTTTCATTCGACAACTCAAAGATTCATATCAAAATTGTGAGTAAATTTTAAATGAACGCAACCAATGGCCTTTTTAACATCTATATGTTAGAAATGCCTTACTTCTTAACAAAGCATTAACCTTTTTTTTAAATTTTTATGTTAAAAACTTGGTATATTAACTTTTTATTAAGATTTTTGGCTCAAATTAATTCAAATAATTTATATAATGAAAACAAAGTTAAGTGGAATTTTGACGCTTTTACTAGCGTTTGTAGTGCAAATGACTTTTGCACAAGAAAGAACTATCACGGGTACCGTGTCGGATGAATCCGGCCCTTTGCCAGGTGTTAGTGTTTTGATTGAAGGTACCACTTCTGGTACTGAGACTGATTTTGACGGTAATTATTCCATCGAAGCAAATAGTGGTGATGTACTTCGCTATAGTTTTGTAGGGATGACTACAGTTACTAAAACAGTTGGAGCTGATAGTTCAATCAATGTTACTATGGTTTCGGAAGCGAATACGCTTGACGAAGTCGTTTTGACAGCTTTTGGACTTGAGGTGAAAAAAGATGATGACCTTTCATCTTCTACGGCGGTTGAGCCTGACGTGATTACAAGATCAGGTGAATCTGGTTTGATTCAAGGTTTAGCAGGTAAAACTTCTGGTTTGAAAATTACAAGAAGTTCTGGTGATCCTGGAGCTGGTGCTTACATCCAGATCAGGGGACAAAACACGATTACCGGTTCATCTTCTCCATTGATTGTAGTTGATGGGGTGCCTGTATCGAATACCAACGTGGGTGGTGGTACTGATGGTGTAACGCAACAATCTCGTTTAAATGACTTCAACCCTGAAGACATTGCTAAAGTAACTGTTCTTAAAGGTGCGGCTGCTGCTGCAGTTTGGGGTACTGGTGCTGCCAACGGGGCGATCATCATTCAAACAAAAAAAGGAGTTAAAGGTAAAATGTCTGTTGACGTTACAAGTGCTGTTTCTTATGACAAGATCAATGTTGAATTTGAAAAGCAAAGTGAATTTGGTCAAGGTTATCCAAACTGGTGGATTGGTGTAGACCCAGACAACTACGGTTCTGATAACGGTAGATATGTTCCTAACACTGGTTTCTCATGGGGAGATAGAATTTCTGCCAGATCAGGAGCTCCTAATGGTGTAGTAGTTGGAAACACACGTTTTGAATCTAATACCGGAAATATTGTTTATCCGTTTGCTTCAAATTCTGATGGTACAGTTGCCAAAAATGACACCAGAGTTTATAACGATACAAACCGTGACCAGGTTTTTGGTAACTGGTACAACCTATAACTTAGGTGCCAGTATTTCTTATGCCAATGAAAACAGTAATACTTTCTTGAGTGTTGCCAACTGGGATCAAAAAGGTATTATCAAAGGTAGATCCAGTTATAACAGATGTAACCTTCGTTTGAACCATACGGTTCAGTTGACTGAAAAATTTGGTGCTAGTATGAGAGCTAGTTACTCATTTATCAGATCAGATCGTATTCAACAAGGTTCAAACCTTCAAGGTCTTTATCTTGGTTACTTGAGAACTTCTCCTGACTTTGACAACAGAGACTATAAAGGAACTTATTACGATGCAAACAATGTTCCAACGCCTAACTCTCATAGAGGGTACAGAAATTATTTAGGATCTGGAGCACCAACTTATAACAACCCGGGATGGACCATCAATGAACAAGATAACCCTAACGTGGTAAACAGATTTAACTTTGCGCCTGAGCTAACTTATCAGTTCAGCGATGCGATTAAATTAACGGCTCGTTACGGATTGGATTACTATACAGATCACAGAGAAACGTTTTTCCCTGTAAATTCTGCAGCTGGTAACCAGATTGGTATTTACTCAACAGGATGACATCTACTGAAAAAACTGAGAACTGGAACATCTTTTTACAAGGGGTTCACGATATCAGTGATAACTTCAGCTTTGACTGGATCGCAGGTACTGCTTTTGACCAAAACGAATATGCCAGACTTAGTGGATATACTGAAGGTTTTACGAATCCTGACGTGGGTGATTTAAGAATCTTTGGTAATGCTGATGCTGCCAATGAGTTCCCAACTATCATTCAAGCAATTGACTAAAAAACATGGTGTTTATGCTGTAGCTAACTTCAACATGTGGAATCAATTAATCGTTAGCTTAAGTGGTAGATATGAACGTCCTTCTACTTTAGAAAAGAACGTATTTTATCCTTCAGCTTCTGTAGGTTGGAAATTCTCTGAGAATTTTGAAAGTGATTTCTTAAGTTTCGGTAAGCTAAGAGCCAGTTATGGTGAGATAGGTATCGAGCCAGTTCCTTATGCAAGTTCTACTGTATTCTTTCCAGGTGGAGTTACTTCTTCATGGGGTGATTTTCTTGGAGCTGCAGCTTACGGAAACCCATTTACAAGAGCCCTTACTTTAGGAAATCCTAATTTAAAGGAAGAAAGAGTAAAAGAATTTGAAGTAGGTGCTGACTTTAGATTCTTTAGAAACAAATTGAATTTAGGTTTTACTTACTATGACAGGGTTACTGAAGATGCTATCTTATTTGTAGATGTGGCTCCATCAACTGGTTTCTCTTCTACTCCAACAAATGCTGCTGAGATCACTAACCAAGGTATGGAAGTTGATTTGAACTGGAATGTAATGAGAAAAGGTGATTTCTCATGGGACATCAACGCTTTTTGGTCTTATAACAAAAACATTGTTACTGATTTAGCGGGTGTACAGTCTGTATTCTTAGCTGGTTTTACCGGTACTTCATCAAGAGTTGTTGAAGGAGAACCAATGGCTTCATTATGGGGTGTTGGTTTTGAAAGAGAAGATAATGGAGATCTTGCTTTAAGATCTGATGGATTCCCTAATCGTTGCTGCTGAAGAAGGCGTACTTGGAGATCCTAACCCAGATTGGATTGGTGGTTTAGGTACAGTTTTAAGCTGGAAAGGAATTTCATTGTCTGCGCAGTTTGAAACTTCACAAGGGAACGATCATTGGACAGGAACTGCCGGTGTATATGGACTACTTTGGTGTGAGTATGAAAACTGCTAATGAATCTGTTGCTCCGGTTGATTTACCAACTTATGATGGTAGAGTAATTACTGCAGGAACTACTTTCCGTGGAAACATTGAAGACTTCGGTGGAGGACCAGTTGCTTTAGATTCTGAATGGTACACTAGTGATGGTGGTGGTTTTGGAAATCAATCTGAATCTTTTATCAAAGATGCTTCTTGGACAAGATTAAGAGAACTTTCTTTAGGATATTCATTCCCAGAAAAAATATTGGGTAATACAGGATTGACTCATTTTGATATTATGTTGACAGGTAGAAACCTTGTTTTATGGACTGAAATAGAAGGTTTTGACCCTGATATCAACTTGACTGGTGCTACATTAGGTAGAGGTTTAGATTATTTTACTAACCCTGCTACTCAATCGTTTATTCTTGACTCTTAAATTTGGATTTTAAAAATAAAACATTATGAAAAAATATAAAATATTTTTAATGCTCATCGCGATAGGGTTTAGCTCTGTATCGTGTGAGGATTATACGGATGGCATTAACGTCGATCCGAACAACTTTACATCTGCTCCGGGTAACCTAATTGTAGGTCAGGCTGAGTTAGTTGTTGTGAAACTAACTTCGAGTAACTCTTCCAGGTATTGCTGGAATGTGGACTGACCAGTTTACTGGTACTGACAGACAATACATCACTGTAGACCAATACGGTACTACTGCCGGTGACTATGATGATGAATGGACTGATTTATATACTTAGTGGTGCAGCTCAGGCTCGTATTGCTAAAGCAACTGGTGCTGAAGCTGGTGATGCACTTTTAGAAGGTGTTGCTACTATCAATGGAAGCTATTTTAATGGGTGAGGCTGCTGCTCTTTGGGGCGACGTTCCTTACAGAACTGCTTTCGATTATACTGAAAATGAAGATCCTACTTACGATCCTCAGGAACAAGTTTTTGGTGATGTTCAAGGTCTTATTATCTGAGGCGTTGGCTAAAGTTGGTCCTGATGCGAATGTAGCATCTGTATACGGTGCTCCTGTCTTTGTTGGAAATGGTGCTAACTGGGCTGAAATTATTCACTCTTTAAAGGCACGTTATTTCTTGATCACTAAAGATTATGCCAATGCTCATGCAGAAGCATTACTAGGAATTTCTAGTGCAGTGATGGTGATTTATTATCGGCACATTCAAACGCGAATGGTGCCAGAAACTTGTACTATCAATTTACGATAGAACAACGTAATGAATACTTAAGAGCAGACGGTTCTAATTTAGTGAAATTAATGACAGGTGAAAGAGCCAAGAGCAATTGCAACTCCTGGAGATCTTGTACGTTATGATTCTTACTTTATAGATGGTCTTGAAGGTATCGATCTAAATGCTACTGCCGATGGTTATTTTGCAGTTGATGCTTCTTTCCCAATCGTTTCTTAGGTTGAAACAAGATTGATCGAAGCTGAATGTGCTGCACGATTAGGTCTTGATGATTTAGCTTGAGCTCCTTTTAATGAAGTGAGAGCTTACTTAGCTGTAAGTATGGGATGCAGCTTTTCCTGCTACAACTTCTACTGGAGCTGACTTATTGTATGAAATTACTGAAGAAAAGTATGTTTCTATGCCAGGTTCATTACAGATTTTCCACGATGTTCGTAGAAATAACAATTTATTAGATGTGCCAATCGATGGTGTAGGAACTACTGTTATTCCTCAGCGTTTCTTATATCCACAAGTGGAGATAGGTGCAAATGATAATTTCCCTGGGTTGGTTGATTTATTTGCACCAACACCAGTTAATCAATAATATATAATTTAGATTAGACACTTTTTATATGTTAATGCCATCCCGCCTTTGGCGGGATGGTTTTTTTTGTTCAAGGGGTCACTTAAGTGACCCCTTGAATACTAAAAATAGTTTAACTTCGCAGCATGGAAAAAGACATGACAAAAATATTCGGTTTACGTGCCATTCTGGAGGCTATTGACTCAGGCCAGGAAATAGAAAAGATATACCTTCAAAAAGAAATTCAGGGCTCTCTTGCCAAAGCGCTGCAGCATAAAATCAATGAAAATAATATTTCTTTTAGTTATGTTCCCATTGAAAAATTAAACAAACTTTCTAAATTTCAGAACCATCAAGGTGCAGTAGCCAAGACCTCTTCTATACAATTTCAAGATCTGGATGAATTATTAAACGAGCTTACAGATAAAGATACCACTCCCCTTTTCCTGCTTTTAGATCAGATCAGCGATGTAAGAAATCTTGGTGCCATTTTAAGAACTGCTGAATGTACAGGTGTGGATGCTGTAATTGTTCCTTCACATGGAAGTGCACCCATTAATGCTGATGCCATCAAAACTTCTGCAGGAGCTGCCTTTAAATTACCCATTTGCAAGGTGAATCATGTTTTGGATGCCATTTATCAGTTAAAGGCACATGACATACAGATCGTTTCGATCACTGAAAAAACAGATGTACCCATTTATGATATAGATTTTACGGCCTCCAACTGCTTTGGTTATGGGATCTGAACATAAAGGGATCTCTACTTCTGTCTTAAAGAACTCCGATCATAAGGGTAAACTGCCTTTATCAGGCACCATAGACTCTTTGAATGTATCAGTGGCTTGTGGTGCTACACTATATGAAATAGTGCGTCAAAGACGCTAAAAACAAGTCTCATCATAAAGTCAGGGATTTAGATCAGCGTCTAAATCGTTTCGTTCCTCAAATAGCGTATCAAATTCATCTGGTTCATAGTCTTCCTTTTCCCATTCGTATTGAAATTTTTGAGGACCTGTGTCTCTGTAGATAAAAGCCATAACAAGTCCAGATATAAAACCTGAGAGATGTCCTTCCCATGAAACACTTTCTTTTACGGGCAAGTACATACCACACCATACTTCCGTAAAGAAAAATCACCATTAAGGAGACCGCCACCAAACGGTAGTTCTTTCTAATGATTCCGCTAAAGAATATAAAACTAAACAAAAGATAGATGATACCACTGGCGCCAATATGATACGACTTTCTGGCGATCAACCATGTCATAAGTCCGGTGCAAAGCGTACCGTATATAAAAACTTTCCAGGCAATACCTCTATAAAAATACAAGAGACTAAAGAGCAATACAAACAAAGGTGCCGAATTATGATATAAATGCTTTATATCACCATGTATAAAAGGTGAAAATACAATCCCCCTTAAACCACCAGGCTGCGAGGATAGAATTCCATAACTATTAAAATTATAACCGTTCCTCACTTCAAACCAATAAACCACCCATAAGGCCAGCACAAAATAAAGAGGAACAGCCAGTATCCAGGGTGAAAACTTAAATTGATTTTGGGCATCCATTAACATGATAATTTTCAGCTAAAATACAATTTTACCAATAACAAGATTCCTTAAGAAATTTAGTTATTCTCAGAATTCTTCACTTTCAAAGTTTGTCATTTTAACCTACTTTTACATCATGAACGAACCATTGGCAGAAAGGATACGACCGAGATCATTAGACGAATATATTAGCCAGCAACACCTTGTTGGCAGAAAAGGAGCCCTCACCATACACATCCAAAAAGGGCTTATCCCTTCCTTGATCTTATGGGGTCCGCCAGGAACCGGTAAAACGACACTTGCCAATATTATCGCACAGGAATCCGGAAGGCCTTTTTATTCGCTTAGCGCTATCAATTCCGGGGTAAAGGATGTTCGGGACATTATCGACAAAGCCAAAACCAGCGGAGGGCTTTTTACCCAAAGAAACCCGATTTTGTTTATCGATGAAATACATCGCTTTAGTAAATCCCAACAGGATTCTCTTTTAGGAGCAGTAGAAAAGGGTTGGGTCACCTTAATAGGTGCAACAACTGAAAATCCAAGCTTTGAGGTAATTCCGGCACTTTTATCACGTTGTCAGATCTATATTTTAAATGCCTTTGACAAGGATGACCTTGTTGCTCTTTTGCATCGTGCCATTGAAAAGGATGTATTGATCTCTAAAAAAAAGGTGCAGCTCAAAGAAACAGAGGCATTGCTGCAATTATCAGGAGGGGATGCCAGGAAATTGCTGAATATTTTTGAATTGGTGGTCAATTCCCAAAATGAAGGGGTCAGTATTACCAATGACCTGGTACTGAGCAAGGTTCAAAAAAATATGGTCAGGTATGACAAAACAGGAGAACAGCATTATGATATTATTTCCGCCTTTATCAAATCGATCAGGGGTAGTGACCCCAATGGTGCCGTATATTGGCTTGGCAAGGATGATTGAAGGTGGTGAGGATGTTAAATTCATCGCCAGACGCTTACTTATTCTGGCCTCCGAAGATATTGGAAATGCCAATCCTACGGCGTTGATACTTGGCCAATAATACTTTTCAGGCCGTTTCGGTTATCGGTCATCCCGAAAGCAGGATCATTTTAAGCCAATGTGCCGTATATCTTGCAAATTCAGCCAAAAGTAATGCCTCCTATATGGCCATAAACAAGGCCCAGCAACTGGTTAAAAACACCGGTGATCTCTCGGTTCCTTTACATCTGCGTAATGCACCAACAAAATTGATGAAAGACCTCGACTATGGCAAGGAATATAAATACGCCCATGACTATGCATCAAAATTTTATAGAACAGGAATTTTTACCCGACGAGATCAAAAACAGCATCTTATATGAGCCCGGAAATAATCCCAGAGAAAATCAATTCAGAGAAGTTCTTAAAAAAAGGTGGAAATCAAAATATGATTACTAGAAAGATTGAATTTATTTGACTTGGGTAAAAGTCAAGACTTCAATTTTATCATTACGAACAATATCAATTTTCAGGTTTCCCTGCTCATCAAAATACGCTGTCGTTTCATCAATATCCTTTTGAGGCTTTTTCCAGGACACTCTGAATACATTGGGTAAAGAAGTCTTTTTAAAGGTACCTATAAGCTCACCTGGCTTGTAGTTTTGATTTTTACTTTCACTTACAAATGCCTGCATCTGAGCTCCTTGATCAACAAGTAAAAATGTGGTTGTCTCGTTCTTAAAGGCTCTTGCTCCTCCTGACATTTGTTTACTCTGGATTGCACTTCACTCACCGTTTCCTTTTCTTCTGCTACTACCACTACCGGTTCTTCAACAACAGGTTCCTTTGCCACAACAGCCGTCTGCTTCCTCTTTGGGCTTTTCTGCAACGACAACAGGAATTGCCGCTACGGCAGCAGGACTGGCCTTTGGTGTACTTTTCTCTACAGGAACGGGCACTGGGGCTGGTTCTATTGACTTCTCCTCTGTCTTCACAATGGCTGGAGTTTCTACAATCGACTTGGGTTGCTCATTGGCCATCATGGCCTTGGCTCCAGCATTGATCACCAGAGATTCCTCAAATGAATAATTCAAATTCTGTATAGAAACAAAACACTTTTTAAGGGCATCTATATAGGTTTTGTCAAACTCCTTTATTTTGCTTTTTCCCTCTGCAGTCCTAAAAATCTCTTTGTCACGACAATCCTTTAGTGCTATGACGAGCTTGGTCGTAAAAGCACTTGACTCATTCAGTACCAATGCTGTTGCGCCCAAACATGGATTTGCGTTTAGATCAGCAGGATACTCATCACCTTGATATAAAGTGGTAAAACCTTCCTGTTCAAAAAGATATTTTGTCATAGAATTGACCCTGTATTGATTTTCTTTCTTAAGAAAATCATATTGTTTCGGAACAATAATATACTTATAAGGGTTCAACTCATTTTGTGCGTATCCTGAGAAACAGAATAGAAAAATAAAAAGGACGCTGGCGGCTTGCTGAATTTTTGACATAATGACTAGTGAAATATAAAATTCATACCAAATTGAAAAGATTGGTAATTACTGTTTTTAATAGAGGCTAAAGCTACTAAATTATCTGCAGTTGCATAAAAATTAAAACTTTTAATATGGGCTGAAACCCCAAGACCGATATTATAATATGAAAACTTATCGACGGTATATGTCGCTTTTGCAGATAAAAAACTGGTCAATTGCCTTGAATAAAAACCTGTAAGTGCCCAGATGGGGTATTTCGGCCTGAATTCTGTAAAGACCTGCATTCCAAAAGAACTGGTCAAATAATCACTCGAAAGATCAGCCCTTACATTTCTAAAAGCCGATTTATCCTGTTTTACTTTTCTGCGCATTTCATATTTCACAGCGCCATTTAATTTGGGTGATCTAAAGTATGAAAAGCTTTTTTCATCTGTATTCAGGGGTAACTCATCTGACAAATATAAACCCCTCCAATAATCCAATCCTCCACCGGACCGGATCATAAAAGTCTTCTGACGGAATGGTAGCTTCTTCAAAATCCATGGTGGTCAATTTATGTTTAAAAGAGATCATTCCAATATCCAACAGGCTCCCGGAAAAAATGAGCTCATCACTGGCCTTATAGGTAAATCCAAGATCAATGGCAGCACCCATACTACCGTTCATAAAAAATAAACCGGCCATAAGCTCAGAAGGCGATCCTATATCATCGGTCAAATCAAAGGAATCCAATAAACCGGATGTATTCAATCGTACGGCAAGATTCTCAAAATTATGCTGATAGGGATCGTTTAAAAGGCCTCCAGGTGTGAGGTAGTAATTTCCCTTATTCGAGCTTGTTTCAAGACCAAGAGAACCTGACAATAATTTAAGTCTTCCCCCGATCGTTAATTTTTCATTTACTTTTTTATTAATACCTACATGGAATACGCCTACCAACTCAAAAACAGCATTGACATGGTTGGCTTTAAATCGCTCTTCAAATTCAGGGTTTCCATCCTGATTCTGGTCATTTCCATATAAATATAGATCTATAAAATCCTGCGGATTACTTGAATAAGCATCTGTTTGCTGATACATTCCAAAGCTCAGATAATAATCAGGGTTCCGTAATCTGAATCCCCCGTTCAAGACTTCTACTTGTTGATGAAAAAGGAAGACTTCCTTTTCACTTAAACCCAATTCCCGCAAATTTATAAGTACCTCAGTATTACCATCGGTTCCAGAAATCAAGTTATTGTAATTCACATCTCGGCTGGAAGCGCCTCCCATACCATATACATTCGACAAAAAGGGAACGCCTATATGCTTATCATAATTGACAATTGATCCTGGGATTGAGCATCAAAGTTTGGGGTAATTGATCAAAATCATACAAAATTTGCATGTTCTGAGCCATGGTTTTTAAACACACAAAGACAAACAACAGGTATAGACAGTATGTTCTGATCATGAGGGGATTATCTAGCAATATTCTTTCTAACAATTGCTAAATATACATTTATTTTCGGAAACGGTTAAAATTCAGGCCTTAAAGAAATTTTTTCAATTCCAACAAATTATCTACTGTTGGCACCTGTCTTGTAGCGATTTCACCATTGAACTTGCAAAAGATCGCTTGCATACCCACATCCATGGCGCCAATGATATCCGCCTCAAAATTATCACCGATCATAACGCTTTCATGTGCGTCCGCCCCTGCAATCTCCAAGGCATATTCAAATATTACCGGATTAGGCTTTTTAACGCCAACTTTTTCTGAAGTGATGACCTGATCAAAAAAGGGTGATAAATTAGAATTTCGAAGTTTCCTGATCTGTACCTCTTCGAAGCCATTGGTGATGATATGCATGTTATACTGCGGCTTTAAATAGTCAAGTATATCAAGAGCATTGTCAAACAAGGCATTGTGATCAGCCAGAAAGGTAATATATTCTTCAGAGAGCAAATGTATCATTTCATCATTAACCTTATATCCTATGGCATCAAAGGCTTCTCTTAACCTCCCGTAACGCAAGTCTGCCTTGTTTACCTTATCCTCGCGAAAAAGCTTCCAGTACCGAAAATTAATGGGTTGGTATACTTCAATAAACGCATCAAAATTTATTTGAAGTTTATTCCTTTCAAATATATAGGAAAAGGTCTTGTTTGAATTTGTTTCAAAATCCCATAAGGTATGGTCAAGATCGAAAAAAATATGTTTGATGTTCATGTGGTTTCAGTTTACCGGTATTTTTAACTCAGTGATAGACTTCCTGAAATAAAGAAAATACGTCAGGGCAAATATAAGCCCTAAAGCAATTCTATGTTCCCTTTGCAGATCCATTTTATCAACGAATATGTTAAAGATCAGGTATTGAACTGTTAATAACAAAAACATTTTCCATAGTATGACTCTTTTCCCACTAGGCAGTTTCATTACCTCTTTATCGCGATAATAAAACAACAGTACCATAAATACATAGGATATCAGGGTGGTGTAAGCAGCCCATTGATACCCATATTTGGCCATAAAGACCAAATTTAGCAATACATTCAACAAGGCCGTAATAACAGCAATTCCTCCAAGCCATTTCAATTGGTTCGAAAACTTCAGCCGCAATTCGAAAAAATTAGAGAGTCCGTGCAAATAAGTAGCCATAAAAATATACGGCATCATGACGTATCCTTCTCTAAAATTGATGCCCAGTAACACTCCTGCTATTTCCTCAGATAAAATGCTAAGGTAGACAACTATTGGAATTCCGATCAATATAAATGGATAGAGATAATTTTGTATCCTTGTTAGTGAACCTTTAAAATCTGCATCAAGCACCTTTAGTAAGGCAGGGTTTATGGTATTGAAATACACAGTGATCAAAGCCATTATAGATAATTGAGAAATTTTCGAAACCTGGTCATAGATCCCTACCTGTTCTAAATCATAATATAGGGCAATAACATAACGGTCACTATAAGAAACGCTTAAAAGACTGATATTTAAAATAAATCCTAAACTTCCGTATCGCAGCAACTGCTTTAAAGCAGCTTTATTGATTTGACTAAAATGCACTTTTATTCCTGCCGGATTCGCCAGTGCCAAAAGCGTGAGTGAACCCATATCAACCAAAACCAAACTGCTCACCAGAGCGCTGATCCCCATATCAAAATAGAATACCAACAGCAAGGCCAGTGCCAAGCTTAATAAAGCTCTTATGGCTTGAAAAACAGTATAATACCTTGATTTTCCAGTCAGTCGTATCACCACCATGTAGGCAAGAAATAATTGATTGAATATCAATTGTAAAAATGAATAGAAAATCAATTCTTTCACAAGTTCCGTATCCGACTCCATGATCCATGCGATGCTAACAAAACTTAGGACTATCAGCGATAATGTAAACAAGAAAAGCAGGTTCGAATACAGAATTGTCAGTCCCGCTGAAGTTTTATAGTTGCTATAATAGCGCCAAAGACATGAGCTTATCCAGGAAAAAAGCATCATCCCCAAAAATGAGAATGAAATACTTACAATTCCCAACTGACCAAAAGCTTCTGTGTCAAAATGTCTGGTAAATACAGGGGTTTTAATGAACCCTATGAACATGGGCAGGATAGAAGCTAAAAGATACCAGAAGAAATCTTTCTTAAAAGTAGATTTGATATGCATTTGATCACCGGTCATCCAAAGCTTTTTTATAATACAATAGTAACTTGTTAAATTCAAATTCCCACTTGTATTTGGTTAAAGCGGCCCGACTGACCATTCTCACTATATTTTTGGTAAAGGTCATGGTTATTCATCAATGACAAAACCGCATCAGCTATGGCAGCTGTATCTGTAGGATCAACTGTGATTCCACAGGCATCTTTTTGAATATAATCTTTCATATGACCAAAATCACTTCCAATAACCGGTAGACCAAAGGCCATATATTCAAAAATCTTGATCGGCATACTGATCTCAAAAGTTTTTACGCGCTGCAAAAGCACCAACCCGATTTTACTCAAACTGTAATAATGAGCTACTTCCTGATAGGGAACAGCATCCTTTAGCTCAACAAGATCATGCAAGTTGTTTATATTGATAAAAGTTTGAAGTTCGTCTTTAAAAGAAATAGGAAAATAGTTTCCTAAAAAGCAGGACCTTGATATTCGGGAGTTCTTCTTTGATCATGTTTACGGCTTTCAAAATTTCAAAAGCTCCCCTTAAACGGGTTACTGCACCACAATAAATCAAGTCATACTTTTTTTTACCAAAGGGTACAGGCTCATTTTGGTCAATCAGATCGGTATAGTTGTACAATACTACTGATCGCTCCTCTCCTAACACTTCAGCAAAGTTTTTTTGCACGTTAAGTTCATTGGCTATCACAAGATCATAATCTTTTGCCTGATTCTTTTCCCATCGATCCAATCCAGAGGCAAATAATCGAAGGAGAAAAGGAAATACGGTTTTCACATAAGAGAGATAATCGGCTGCATAAGGCTCCCTGGCGTCATAAAAAACAACAGGTTTATGCGGAAGCCGTTTCAGTTTAGGGCCTATTCTGTTGATCCATAGATCGTGAAAATGATAAATATCCGCCTGAATAAACTCAGCTTCCCTGAGCATGGCACTGTAATTATTGTCAGGATTTAATCTTTTTATAAAGAAATTCAAGAATCTGTTTTCTGAAAATGTTTTAAGTTTAAATACCTTAAAATGAATACCTTCTGCTGTAGTGCCGGATGCAGCCTTTTTACCTATCAGGATATAGTGAACTTGAAATCCTCTTTTTAACAAGAGGAACCGCCATTTTCCAATAGATCCTGTCGTCATACAAATCATGCCGGTCAGCCAAAAAACAGATACGAATTGGTTTAGACATGATGAAGGAATCTCTTTTTAAAATAGTAATAGGATTCAGCACGTGCACCAAAACTCTGATAGAAATTTTCAACACCGGCTACCATCGAACCTTCAAAATCCAGCATCATTTGCTGACCTTGAAAATCCCTGATCAATTCGTTTATCAGGTAAGTAGGAACATGAAGTTGTTTGGCCTTTTCATCAGCCAGAGGCGCCAGGTAGGTAATTCTTTGGGCATCCTCAAGCCAAACCAGACCTGCTAAAAATTCTTTTTCATGAAACACATTCCAAACATGAACCTGCTTCATACCCTTTAAGTAAAGACATTTCAGACGATCAATAGCGTCTTCAGAAATTGCATAAGGCTTTTCCTGATTTTTATAGTTTTCTATAAAAACCTCTATATCACCGTTTTTATCGAGATCTAAATTGTCAAATTCCCTTTTTGAAATTCTTTTCCTGTTCTTGTTATAATTATCTTGAATTTCTTCTATTCCTCCTTCCAAAGAAAGGAGGTAATTTTTTTTGATCTACACAGATCCTGAAACGCTAGATATGAGGACGAGTTCAAATGATAATCTATCCAAACAAATTTTTTTGGGATACGTTTTAAAAATTCATGCTGCGTTTTTTCATTAGTTTTCTGTAACGAAAACAGCCCCAATTGTTGCACCCATGATGGCGTATAGACATAAGTAATTCCATATTTGGTTTTTCTGGGCAAGTGGCATTACCGCTGTCATAATCTCCTTCCATGAGCACATCCCAGCGGTCTGTGACACAATCAAGATACCAACTAAAAGCATATATTCTGGATGCTCTGATTGACGAATACAATGATCATATTTTGCTTTGTCAATATCGCTGATATGGAACATAGGTGATCATAAGATGGAAAGAATATAATATGTGTAAAAGGGAATTTGTAGCAAATTCATATCTTCAAAGATCACAACACTTTATTTAATTCGATCAAAAGGCTTTCATATAGCCTTCCCCAGCCTCTCCATCTTCCTGAACCACTTACCGATTCATTGTGAAAAATAGTGATCAGGGTCCCGTCTACTTTTTTAACCTCCTTCGCCAATTTTATGATGGTATTAAAAGCCCTTTTTGGAGTGAAATTCAGATAATCCTTTAAAGTTAGCATCCATAACTGCAAAAGGAAAGACTTTCAAGTGGTGTTTGAATTTCAAAATCAAGATCATAAAAATAGAAAGGCGTACAAGTACCTGCCCTGAATCCATAGTGAGAGGCATATCCCATAGAATATTCTTCCTTAATTTCAAGATCGACCAGATTCTGATAGGTCTCTGGCAGTTCTATTCTCAGATAATGTTGTCTTGACCGTCGTAATTGGAAAATTCACGATACTTTCAAGAATCTCCTTCTCCTTTTTGGTTTTCAATTCATTTTTCATGCTAAAATAGGACGGATGAATACCCACCTCGGCATAGTCTGCAATATTTTTTATCAGCAATTTATAATTTGTATTTCCCGGTGAAATGTTCTTGTCAAATGTACTATAGTCTCCAAGTAAAAAGAAAAATATGGTTTTGACTTTGTACTTTTTCTTCATGAACAGCAATCTTTTATACATGTCAAACGGATCTCGTCGAATACCAAAAAGTACCAGAAAACGCAACCAGACATTCCTAATATCAAATTGGCTGATGTCTTTTAAAATTCCTCCTACACTTCTTGTAAATCCTTTGTGCTTGAACTGATAAGCATTGTCAATATCGATTGTTGAAATATAATTGAATTTCCTTTTTTTATTGTTGAGTTCTTCCTGATAATCTTTAAAATATGAGCTTAATAAAATATCCCTGAATTTATAGGCCCAAATATCTATGATCGGTTGGTCCAGAAACTTGTGCTGATAAGCTAAACTTTCTGAGGCAGGAAAGCGCTCAAATTGATCTTTCACATGAGGAAGGTATTCTTCATAACGACTGATCAAATAAAAACTGGCTGCGAAAATATCACAGGGAACCTCTGCAGAGAAATTCGTTTGAAAAAAACACGGTATTTCATCCCAGGTCACCAGTTTACTATCCAAATAATCGATCCCCTGGTTAAACAACAGGTCATTACATTTAATAAATAGTTCACTCCCCAAAGGTTGTTTGGTATATGAAAACTTCAAGCCCTCATGAGCTATGAACTCCTCAATTTTCGTGGTAAAACTCACCTCAACATCGTAAAATTCTAATAAATATATGTCTGAAAGTATAGGTTAACCTTGGTGTTATCTTATGGGTATATACTAACAGCATATTTGGTGAGTTTGACAACCCAAATGTAAACTTTATAAAGCGTATTATAAAATCTCTTTATTGAAAAGAAATGCGGAGCTTGATTTTATTTGATTTAGCGCTGCACTTACAGATTTCCCTCATCTGCAAAACTATAATAGCCCTGTTCTGCAACAATGATATGATCAAGCACTTTAATATCCAGAATAGCTCCTCCTTTTATCACTTTTTTTGTCAACATGATATCCGATTGACTTGGCATAAGGTTTCCTGAAGGATGGTTATGACACAGGATCATACTTGTGGCTCCTCTCTCGATGGCTCTTTTATAAATAAGCCTGACATCAACCAGGGCAGCGGTAATTCCTCCAACACTCAACTTCCATTTGTATTCCATTTTGTTTGCATTGTTAAGTAACAATATCCAAAATTCTTCATGGTCAAGTTCTCCAATTAATGGCTGCATCAATTCAAAGACCGATCTGGAACTGCTCAACTGCTTCTTTTCAAAATTATTTACCCCTCTGCGTCGCCTGCCTAATTCCATGGCTGCAATAATAACAGCGGCTTTGGCCTTTCCGATCCCCCTGACTTTCAACAGATGTTGAACACTAAATTGAGACAGTACTGCCAGATTATGTTTTGCCTCAGACAATACCTTTCTGGAAATTCCCAGTGCAGAATCCTTCTGGTTACCTGATCCTATCAAAATAGCAAGTAGCTCTGCTTCTGAAAGAACGGTCCTACCCTTTTAAAAATAATTTCTCCCTGGGCTGATCATCTTCACTCCAATCTTTTATGATCATATCTTTTCTCATTTTATGTCATTTTTGTGGAAAGATCAACCCTTTGATATAAAAGAAATATGATACATTTGCATATTCAATAGTATGAATTTAAAGTTGTTTGTTCTGTTTATTGAAATGTTCAATCAATAAAATATAAATGAAAATAATTATTGCAGGGGCCGGAGAGGTTGGATATCACTTATCTAAACTTCTTTCCTTTGAATCGCATGAGATCATTCTTATAGATCAAGGATAAAGACAGGTTACTTTATGCTGATTCTAAACTAGATATCAAGACCTTACAACAAGATGCCACCTCAATTCAGGCTCTAAAAGACGCCAATGTTGAGAATTCAGATCTTTTTATTGCCGTAACCTCTTCAGAAACTACAAATATCACAGCCTGTGTGATCTCGAAAAAACTGGGGGCCAAAAAGACCATTGCCAGAATCAGCAATTCTGAATTTACGGAAAACAAAGAGAAAATCAATTTTGCAGAATTAGGGATCGATGAACTGATCTCGACAGAAGAACTGGCAACCAATGAGATCAAGCTGCTTCTTGAAAAAATGACTTTTAACGAAACCCATGAGTTTGAAGGTGGTAAACTGACTATGGTAGCCATGATCCTGTCGAGAACAGCCCCTTTTGTTGGAAAGTCAGTTAAAGATGCAGCAGGAATATTTACCGGAATCAATTTTATGCCTATCGCTATTAAAAGAAAAAATTCCAGACGAAACCATAATCCCTCGTGGGGATACGATATTCCAGGTAGGAGATCAGGTATACTTTATAACGCTCGAAAAAGGAGTTGAAGAGTTAAATCGATTGTCTGATACAGAAAATAAACGAATCAAAAATGTATTGATTCTGGGTGGTAGTAAAATAGGCGAAAAGACTGCCAGAGATCTCTGTGACAAGGGTATGAATATCAAAGTGATAGAATACCATAAAAAACGCGCCATTGAATTGGCCGATGAGCTTCCTAATGCAATGATCATCTATGGTGACGCAAGAGACGTAGATTTACTGGAAGAAGAAAATGTTTCAGAAATGGATGCGGTAGTGGCGGTTACAGGACGATCTGAAACCAATATCATGTCGTGCCTGATGGCGAAATCCAAAGGCGTGGACCGAACTATTGCACTGGTGCAGAATGTCGATTATTTCAGCCTTAGTAAAAATATTGGAATTGATACTTTGATCAATAAAAAGCTCCTGGCAGCCAATAGTATTTTTAGATATATCCGAAAGGGAGATGTTTTGGAAATGACAATTTTAAATGATGTAAACGCTGAAATTATCGAATTCCATGCGCATAAGGGCTCCAAGATCACGCAAAAAGCTATTAAGGACCTTAAGTTTCCAAGAAATGCAATCATTGGAGGTGTCATCAGAGACAATACCGGTATTATTGCTCTTGGAGATTTTAAAATACGAGAAGATGATAAAGTCGTTGTATGTTGTTTTCCAAAAACCATTTCAAAGGTTGAGCGATTCTTTAACTGATCCTTAGATGAAAAAATTCAATTTTAAGATCATTCTACAGCTCATGGGTATTCTGCTCCTGTTCAACGGAGGGTTTATGCTTGTTTCGGGTTTGGTGAGCTGGTACTTTGGAGATGGAGCGCTCAATGCCATACTTTTGGCGGGCGGAATCACACTGACCATAGGTTTATTGCTCCGATTCGTTACCAAAGGTTTTGAAAAAAAGATTAAAAAACGTGAAGGGTATCTTGTGGTAACCCTGGGTTGGGTCACCATGTCATTATCCGGTGCCCTGCCCTATATGTTTTCCGGAGCAATTCCTTCCTTTACCGATGCTTTTTTTGAAACCATGTCTGGTTATACCACTACGGGGGCTTCCATTATGAATGATATTGAGATCATGCCACAAAGCATCCTCTTCTGGAGAAGCACAACGCATTGGATCGGAGGTATGGGAATCATCGTTCTCGCCATTGCGATTCTTCCACTACTTGGTATTGGAGGAATGCAAATGTTTGCTGCTGAAGCACCGGGACCATCTTCAGATAAGCTGCATCCTCGAATTGCAGACACCGCAAAAAGATTGTGGTTTCTTTATTTTGGACTTACACTGACCGAAGCCATACTGCTAAAATTTGCTGGTATGGGTTATTTCGATGCGATAAATCATGCGATGAGTACTTTATCCACAGGAGGATTTTCCACAAAAAATGCCAGCGTGGCATATTGGAATGACCAGCCATTGATCCAATATATCATCATATTTTTTATGTTCATCGCCGGAACCAATTTTGTGCTTAGTTATTTTGCTGTAAAGGGCAATTTTTCCAGATTTCGCAAGGATGAGGAATTTAAATATTATGCCCTGATCATCATTAGCATTACAGTTGTTACAACCCTGGTGGTTTATTTTTATGCAAATGTTTCTGTAAATCCAACTGATATTCAAGCTATTGCACATCCAATGGTGCTTGGGAAATTGGAAAGCGCTTTCAGACATGCCTTATTTCAGGTAATCGCCGTGGTCACAACAACGGGGTTCGTTTCGGCCGATTTTACGATTTGGACACCATTTTTAACCCTTATGTTTTTGATCATGATGTTTTTAGGAGCTTCAGCCGGATCTACCGCAGGTGGAGTTAAAATTGTAAGGCATATCATCATGATCAAAAATGGTTTTCTGGAATTTAAAAGAAGCCTCCATCCCAACGCAATCGTCCCGGTGCGCTATAATACCAAAACAGTTACCAGAGGCATCGTATTCAACATTATGGCCTTCTTTATTTTATACCTCATTGTATTTGCCGTTGGCTCACTGGTATTTGGCTTTATGGGCATTGATTTTATGACTTCTGTAGGAGCTGCTGCTTCTTCTCTTGGAAATGTAGGGCCCGCTTTTGGTGACCTAAGCCCGGTGAACAATTATGCCAGCCTGCCGCCATTTGGGAAGTGGTGGTCGTCCATGTTAATGCTATGCGGAAGGTTAGAATTATTTACGGTTTTGATCATATTTACTCCTTATTTTTGGAGAAGCAACTAAGTTGACAGTAAATTTCCCCTTGTTTTTATCAATCTTATAATTCAAAAGCAGATCCGCTTCTGATTTATTTTGTAAAATCAGTACCTTGCAACAAAGAAATGAGACCGTTTTATGAAGACCATTAAGTCATACATTCCGAAAAATAAAATACGCATTGTAACAGCCGCATCACTTTTCGACGGACACGATGCCGCTATCAATATTATGAGACGAATTATCCAGGCTACAGGAGTAGAGGTAATTCATCTTGGCCATGACCGAAGTGTTGAAGAGGTAGTCAATACCGCGATTCAAGAAGATGCAAATGCCATAGCAATGACTTCCTATCAGGGAGGTCATAATGAGTATTTCAAATACATGTATGACTTGCTTCAGGAAAAAGGAGGATCTCATATCAAGATCTTTGGTGGCGGAGGCGGTGTGATCCTTCCCAAAGAGATCGAGGACCTTATGGCTTATGGAATCACCAGGATTTATTCTCCTGACGATGGCAGGCGCATGGGCTTGCAGGGCATGATCAATGATATGATCGAACATTGTGATTACGATGCTTCGCTCTTACCTGGAAAAAAAGGTAATCTTTTGAAACAGCTAAAAGCGAATGACAAACCCGTCATTGCACGCCTTATTTCTTTGGCAGAAAATCATCCGGAGGTATTTCACAGTGAATTCAAAGAACTCGATATAAAAGAAAGTAATACTCCGGTCCTGGGTATTACAGGAACTGGAGGAGCCGGTAAGTCATCTTTGGTAGATGAACTTGTGAGACGATTTTTAAGCGATTTTCCTTCGAAAAAAATAGGTATCATTTCAGTGGATCCCTCCAAAAGAAAAACAGGAGGTGCACTACTGGGTGACAGGATCAGAATGAATTCTGTGAATAATGACAGGGTATATATGCGGTCTTTGGCGACGCGTCAATCAAATCTTGCTTTGTCAAAACATGTGAACGAAGCAGTTCATATTTTAAAAGCGGCTTCATTTGATTTGATCGTTCTGGAAACTTCGGGGATCGGTCAGTCTGATACTGAGATTCTTGATCATTCTGATTTTTCTCTATATGTGATGACCCCCGAATATGGAGCGGCTACCCAATTGGAGAAAATAGATATGCTGGATTTTGCCAATGTGATCGCCCTGAACAAATTTGATAAAAAGGGTGGGCTTGATGCACTTCGAGACGTAAAGAAGCAATTTCAAAGAAACCATCAACTATGGGATGTCCCGTTTGACGACATGCCGGTTTATGGGACCATCGCCTCTCAATTTAATGATCCTGGCACCAATAACCTCTACAAACACATCATTGACAAACTAAATGAGACCTCAGCCAAGTCATTTGTTACTTCCATGGAAGTAAGTGCTGATTTAAGTGAAAAGCTGTTTATCATCCCACCAAAAAGAGTAAGATACTTATCGGAAATTTCTGATACGAATTCTCAATATGACCGATGGAGCAAAGATCAAAGCGCTCTGGCCCAAAAACTGTATGGTATCTACCTTACTTTGCAAAGTCTTTCAGATAAACCTATAAGCCTTAACTCAAATGGTCTTGAATTTTCACATGCAGAGGAAGATAAGGACCAGGAAACAAGACCTTTGACCGACAGATTGCTACTTGAGTTTAATTCAACTAAAATGAGCCTGTCTCCTCATAATTGGGAGCATATCTTAGGTTTTGAAGCCAAAAAACGGGCCTATCAAAACGAGATTTATAAATTTAAAGTAAGAAACAAGGTCATTGAAATAAAAACCCATGCTACGAGCCTGTCTCATTTACAGATCCCAAAGATCTCTTTGCCAAAATATAAGGCATGGGGTGATTTGCTATTATGGATACTGCAAGAAAATCTGGCAGGTGAATTTCCATTCACAGCAGGTATATACCCGTTTAAAAGAACAGGGGAAGATCCCACAAGAATGTTTGCAGGTGAAGGAGGCCCTGAAAGAACCAATAGAAGGTTTCACTATGTAAGTCTGAATTCACCTGCAAAGAGGCTTTCTACTGCCTTTGATTCAGTTACTTTATATGGCCATGATCCTGATCATCGTCCGGATATCTATGGTAAAATAGGCAATGCAGGTGTCTCGGTTTGTTGTCTTGATGATGCTAAAAAGCTGTATTCAGGGTTCGAACTGACCAATCCAATGACTTCGGTATCAATGACCATCAACGGACCTGCACCCATGTTGCTAGGTTTCTTTATGAATGCTGCCATAGACCAGGAATGTGAAAAATATATTATAGATAACGATCTTCAGCAGGAAGTTGAAGATAAAATTAAGACAATTTACAGCAAAAAAGGAGTTTCAAGACCTTCCTATCAGGGCGAGCTTCCTGAAGGCAACAACGGCCTTGGACTCATGCTGCTGGGGGTTACGGGAGATCAGGTGCTGCCGGATGAAATCTATAAAACGATCAAACAAGATACTTTATCGAAGGTGCGGGGAACTGTTCAAGCAGATATCCTTAAAGAAGACCAGGCACAAAATACCTGTATCTTTTCCACAGAATTCGCCCTGAAAATGATGGGGGACGTTCAGGAATATTTTACAAATAACCATATTAGAAATTTTTACTCAGTTTCGATTTCCGGCTATCATATTGCCGAAGCCGGAGCAAATCCTATTTCACAGTTAGCCTTTACCTTGTCAAACGGATTTACCTATGTAGAATACTATCTCAGCAGAGGTATGGATATCAATAAATTCGGGCCCAACCTGTCTTTCTTCTTTTCGAATGGGACAGATCCTGAGTATGCCGTAATCGGAAGGGTTGCCAGAAGGATATGGGCCAAGGCCATGAAATTGAAATACGGTGCAAATGAAAGGGCTCAGATGCTTAAATACCATATCCAGACATCAGGAAGATCACTGCATGCCCAGGAAATTGATTTCAATGATATTCGAACCACGCTTCAGGCCCTATATGCCATCTATGACAATTGTAATTCATTACACACCAATGCCTATGATGAAGCCATTACTACCCCTACTGAAGAATCGGTTAGAAGGGCGATGGCCATTCAGCTGATCATCAATAAGGAGCTTGGACTGGCAAAAAATGAAAACCCCTTACAAGGTTCATTTATCATCGAAGAATTAACTGACCTTGTGGAGCAAGCTGTGTATTTGGAATTTGATAAGATCACCGAGCGAGGCGGGGTATTAGGTGCCATGGAAACCATGTACCAGAGATCAAAAATACAGGAAGAAAGTCTGTACTATGAAGAAATGAAGCATAACGGCGAAATTGATATCATAGGGGTCAATACTTTTTTGAATAGCAAAGGATCTCCAACCATACTTCCTCAAGAAGTAATTCGTGCGACCGAAACTGAAAAACAATACCAAATAGAGGTTATAGAAAATTTACATCAGGCAAATAAAAAAATCTCCAGGCAGGAATTAGCAAAACTCAAGGAAGCTGCCATCCAAAATGAAAACATTTTCGAACAACTCATGGAAGCAACAAAAGTTTGTACCTTAGGGCAAATCACGTCCTCTCTGTTTGAAGTAGGAGGGCAATACCGACGCAACATGTAACATTTAGATCAACAATCAATGAATTAGATCACTTAGATTTCAATTTTATTTAAAACTATGCACTTACATATCTTTTGTAGATCAAATAACTATAGAATTCTCATGCTTATATTGCTCCTTCTGGGGAGCCTTTCATTTACTTCATGTTCCGAAACCCAAAAAAACGAAGCAGATGGTGCAACGAATAACGACAGCTATGTAGAGGACCATTTTAATAAAAAAGAGGTGACCATTGAGATGCGAGATGGGATCAAACTGCACACAACAATCTATTCACCAAAAGACACTTCACAGGCTTATCCTATCCTTTTAAAAAGAACGCCCTATAGCTGCAAGCCTTATGGAGCAAATGAATATCCTGCGAACATAGGCCCTAACAAATACATGATGAAGCAAGGTTATATTGTGGTTTATCAGGATGTAAGGGGGAGATGGATGAGTGAAGGCACTTACGATAATATGAGGGCCTATATGCCTGATAAGCAATCAGAAAAAGATATCGATGAAAGTTCCGATACCTATGATACCATTGACTGGCTGGTTAAAAATGTGAATAACAATAACGGTAAGGTTGGAACCTGGGGCATATCTTACCCGGGTTTTTATGCTACCTATTCCGCCATTGATGCGCATCCGGCTTTAAAGGCTGCTTCTCCACAAGCCTGCATCGGTGACTTCTTTTTTGACGATTTCCATCATAATGGTGCATACTTATTGAGTTATTTTAGAGCCACCTCCTTGTTTGGGACACCGAAGGACCAACCCATTGACACGGCCTGGTATAAATTACCTGATCTCAAAACCGAAGATCAATACCAGTTTTTTTTAGATGCCGGACCCTTGAGCAATCTCAACAAATATTTTCAATATGACCCTGTTGATGATCCTGGTTTAAGAAAAGAAAATCTTGTTGATGACTTCTTTTGGCAGGAACTTATTGACCACCCAAATTACGACAGCGTTTGGCAAAAGAAGGGCATCATACAACACCTTAAAAACATCAAACCTTCTGTGGCCACTATGGTTGTTGGTGGCTGGTTCGATGCAGAAGATCTTTACGGACCACTAGAAACCTATAAAACAATTGAAGCTTATAACCCTGAGAACTATAACACTTTGGTTTTCGGACCTTGGGACCACGGCGGCTGGGCCCGGTCAAAACCAAAAAATACGGTTGGTAATTATTATTTTGGGGATTCTATTTCAGATTTTTTTCAGCAAGAAATTGAGTCTCGTTTTTTCGAGCATTTTTTAAAGAACGACGGTGATCACAATTCAGGCCTTCCAGAAGCCTATGTGTTCGATTCCGGCAAAAAAGTTTGGAAGACTTTTGACAGTTGGCCCCCTAAAAACATAGTCAGACAGCAATGGTATTTATCTGAAAATCAAAAACTTTCCAAAACTAAAGGTATTGAACAAAAAATGACTTTTGTAAGTGATCTAAAAAGGCCTGTTCCCTATTCAGAGGATATCAAAACAGTATTTACGCCGCGAAAATACATGACCGATGATCAGAGGTTTGCCGCCAGAAGACCGGATGTTCTGGTGTTTGAAACAGAGGTACTTGAAGAAGACTTTACTTTAGCAGGAGACATTCTTGCAAGGCTCATGGTGTCTACAACGGGTACAGATGCTGACTGGATCGTCAAAGTTATCGATGTTCATCCGGCGGATACAAAAAATAATAATGAAGATCTTCAAGGTCATTTAAAGATGAGTAACTATCATTTGATGGTGAGAAGCGAAGTGATGAGGGGTAAATTCAGGAACAGCTTTTCCGAACCGGAACCTTTTGTTCCCAATCAAAAAACCGGCGTGAACATCAAACTTCAAGACGTTTTTCACACCTTTAAAAAAGGGCACAAACTACAAGTTCAGGTTCAAAGTACCTGGTTTCCGTTGATCGATCTGAATCCTCAAACCTTTGTTCCCAATATTTATAAAGCCAAAGAAAGTGATTTTACAACCCAGTCACATACTGTTTTTACATCATCATCAATTGAATTCACTGTTTTAGAATAATCCATGTTTTATAAAAAATACACAGGAAAGAGCCAAAATATAAAAACCATTGTGTTTCTGGCTGCACCTGTTTTATTCTTTTATCTGGTGTTTTTTGTAGAGCTCAATAAAGATAATCCGGCCATTACCTATACCCTTGCAGTAGCCTTGTTAATGGCGCTATGGTGGGTGACCGAGGTGGTGCCGCTTGCAGTTACTTCTTTGCTGCCATTCGTGCTTTTTCCAATGCTGGGAGTCATGAATGGAAAAGAAGTTGCATCGAATTATTTCAATGATATCATTTTTTTGTTTCTGGGCGGATTTCTATTTGCCCTGGCCATGCAAAAATGGAACCTCCATCGCAGGATCGCTTTAAAACTATTGATCGTTGTAGGTAACAGTCCGGCAAGGATCATGCTTGGCTTTATGTTGGCTACCTCATTTTTATCTATGTGGATATCCAATACGGCAACTACCATGTTAATGGTGCCGATTCTCATGTCTATCATTCTGAAACTTGAGGAAGTAAATGATGGTAATGGTATCAAATCGTTTTCAACCGGTTTATTATTGGCAGTAGCGTATAGTGCTTCCATTGGAGGTATCTCAACTTTAGTGGGAACACCGCCGAACCTGTCCTTTGCCAGAATTTTTGTCATTTACTTCCCTGATGCACCTGAGATCTCATTTGCATCCTGGTTCTTTTATGCTTTCCCTATTGTCGTGATATTGCTTACCATTACATTTGGATATCTTTATATGGTCTTTATAAAGAACAAATCTGATGCCTGGACCAACATTGACACCAAAGACATTGAATCAGAATATGAAGGACTGGGTCCCTGGGTCATAGAACAGCGTATCGTTGCTGTATTATTTGGGCTCTTGGCCATTCTTTGGTTTACCAGAGCCGATCTCAACTTTGGCTTTATCACTATACCGGGATGGTCAAACATGTTTCAAAATCCGAAGTTTTTAAATGACGGAACGGTTGCCATTACTATTGCCGTTTTACTATTTCTGATCCCATCCAAAAATGGGAACAGCCCGTTCATTATGGATTGGAAAACAGCCGAAAGTATTCCTTGGGAAATTATTTTACTATTCGGAGGAGGATTCGCCCTGGCTAGCGGGTTTAAGGAATCCGGACTTTCACAATGGTTTGGTGATCAGCTCATCTGGCTCAAAGATGTACATCCATTCATTATTATTTTGTCCGTCTCTTTATTGATCACCTTTCTCACTGAATTAACCTCAAATGTGGCCACGGTAGAAACTTTTTTACCTGTTTTAGCAGGACTTGCCATGAGTATTGAGATAAACCCTTTACTTTTTATGTTGCCTGCGACCATATCAGCTTCCCTCGCCTTTATGTTACCTTCTGCAACTGCACCTAATGCCATTATTTTTGGTACCAAAAGATTAAAGGTGCTTGATATGTCAAGCTCGGGCCTTGCTTTAAATTTTTTAGGAATCATGATCGTCACATTGGCCACCTATTACCTGGCTACCTTTATTTTTAGTATCTCACTGACAGAATTTCCCTCTTGGGCAGGAAAATAATTAAGAGGGATTTAACACGATTTTTTATGTAGTTTTAATACCTTGGAGTATCAATTTTGATTTTTTTGAGGGTATATTTTATCATATTGTTCCTTTTCTGTTGTAACAATCTATTTCCACAAGGAGATAGATTTAGAAAAGGTGAAGTAATAGATACGATTTGGGTTGACAAAAAGTTCGGAGAGAGTTTCTCCTTTTATATGCCTAAATCATATGAACCTTCGCTACCAACACCGGTTATTTTTATTTTTGAGCCGATGGCGAGAGGAAGAACGGGTATAGATCCGTTCATTGCAACAGCTGATACATACGGCTATTTGCTTGTTTGTTCCAACAATACTAAAAATGGCCCTTTTGAACAGAATTATCCGATCATAGACAGATTGTTTGCAAAAGTCTTTACGAGCCTTAAGCTTGATCCAAAACGGGTGTATACTTCGGGGTTTTCAGGTGGAGGAAGACTCGCATCTTCAGTTGCCTTAAAAACCAATCAAATTCAGGGTGTGGTTTCCTGTGGTGCGGCCTTCACAGTGAATTCAGGAGGGTTACCGACCACACAATCCTTTTCGTATGCTACCATAATAGGAGCGCAGGATATGAACTATTATGAGTTGACATTTACCCATAAATACCTCACAAAAACAAAACTGCCCTACGAGGTTTTTACGCCTGATATTAACCATCGCTGGCCCACCCGTGACCAGATTTTAATGGCCTTTGACTGGATGCAATTAGAGGCGTATAAAAACCTGCTCCTTCCCGCAGATTCAGCGATTACCAAACGCATCTATAACAAATACTATCATCAGGCACAAATAGAAGAAAAAGATAAGCGCCTTCTTGCCGCTTCAAACGAATACCGAAGGATACTGAATAATTTTAAACGTTATTATCAAATGGATACTATTCAGGAAAAACTAAATAACCTGGAGCAGAGCAAAGCCTATAAATCTGAGAAAAAAAAGGACGAGGTACTATTGGAAACCGAATTAGCGCTGACCGATGAATTATTTGATCGATTCAATACAGATATCAATAAAAAATCTTATAATCTGGGATGGTGGGAAAATCGTATTGAGAAGCTCAAAAAGAAGCTTGAATCAGATTCTTATATGGAACAAACCATGTACAAGCGATTATTATATAAATTATTTGCCCATGGTATAGAAACAGCGAACTACGATACCAGCATTAAAAATATAGAACAAAAGATGTTTTGTTATGACATTTGTATGTTGATTTATCCGGCTTACGCCCTACCCTATATCAAACAAATTGAAAATGCTGTTGCCCTGGGGAAATCTGACCTCGCCATAGATTATCTGGAAAAATTACTAAATACGGGTTTTGACGAGAAAGAACGTATTCTAAAAAATGAATCCATCAAGACCCTCGAAAATATGGATCGGTTTAAAAAATTAATGACAAAATAATCTGGATTTATGAATATAAACAATATCACAGACGTTTTTGGTAAGGCTATCCGGGATTTTCATCAAGGTAAAAAAGCCGTCATAGAAACCTATTCGTCAATTGGTGGCTGGGATAAATTACCTGTAAAATACTTATTCCGTTCGTTTGAAGAAATGCCTGAGATAGAACAGACTGCGCTTCAAATGGCATTTGGTCAGGTTTTGGATCTGGGTTGCGGAGCCGGAAGTCATTCTTTGTACCTGCAAAATAAAGGCTTATCGGTGAAGCCAGTTGATATATCAAAAGGGGCCATAGAAGTTTGCAGGCTAAGAGGACTCGACCAGGCGGAAGTCATAAACCTTTGGGAATTGAAGGGTGTTCAATTCGATACAATTCTGGCCCTAATGAATGGAGCTGGTATCTGTGGATCGATGAAGAACCTTCCCCGGTTCTTAAGGCACTTGGTCTCTCTTCTTAGACCCGGAGGGCAGGTTCTATTAGATTCGACAGACGTGATATATATGTATGAGGACGAAAACGGCGAGGTAGATCTTTCAGATGTGAATCATTATTATGGTGAAGTTGAATTCCAATCGAAATATCTTGGTGAACTAAGCGGCTCATTTCCTTGGATGTATATTGATTTCTACAACCTGCAACAACAGGCACTCAATCTCAACCTGCAATGTGAACTGATCAAAAAGGGATCACATTATGACTACCTGGCCAGGTTGAGTTTACCGGAATAGATCAGGAAGACTCCTTTCTATGCAATCCCAGTAAAATCAAACAGGCGATCAGACAAATTCCTGCCATAAGATACCAGGTTGTTTCAAAACCAAATTTAGCCGAAAATTGCATGCCTATGTTGGGACCTAAAATATGAGCTACCGAAAAAGACATACTGTAAAGCGCCATATAGGCGCCCTGATTACCAAGTTTTGAACGATTAAGTGCATATGAGTTAGAAAAAGGAAATCCAAGCATTTCGCCAAAGGTCATAAAAATCATACCAATAAGGGCGAGCCCGATCCAGGGGCCCAAATTCAGTACTAGAAAACTGAACATTAACAAAATTATCCCGCCTATGACTATTTTCAGACTTTCAATCTTTCCTTTTTCGAGCGCATGAACGATAGGCATCTCAGTTAAAAAAATCAACAATCCGTTCACAGCAAGCATCAAGCCAATCTTGTCTTCATTCATACCCAGTCGCTGACTATAATACAAAGGGATGGTGGAAAAATATTGCATAAAGGTAAAACCGATCAAAAACATCGCAAACCAAAAAATAAGATAACGGCCATCCTTATAAGGTGACAATTTTGGCAAAATTGAATCTTTATGCTCCTGTTTAACTTGACTTTTCTGGCTTAAAAATCTGATGATGATCAATCCCGCAAACAAACAGGTCAATCCGTCAACCCAAAACAAACTTCGGTAACTCACATAGGTGATCAACAATCCGCCTAAAGCGGGTCCCATGGAAAATCCAAGGTTGATAGCCAACCTGATCAAAGTTACCGAACGGGTTCTGTTATCCGCTTCACTGTAATCATCAAGCGCCACCCACACAGCAGGCCTAAACATATCTGCAACAATTGTCAGTGAAAATACACCAATACATAAACTGTAAAAATCTGTGATAAACTGGATTGAAAAAAAAACCAGCCCCGTACAGAGTAGACTCGTATACATGACTTTGTAATAGCCTATTCTATCGGCCAGTTTTCCACCAATAAAAACGCCTGCAACCGATCCTAAACCATAACAAGACATGATCCATCCTACCTTTTCAAGTGAGAAGTCCAGAAAGTTGGTAAGATACAAGGATAGAAATGGCACGACCATGGCACCTGCTCTATTGACAAACATGGTTAGTGCCATAAACCAAACTTCTTTGGAAAGTCCCTGATAGGGTTTGAGGATCTTCTTTAACATTTCCCAAAGATATACTTTATCCATATTTGATGATTTAATTTGAATATATTTGATTTCTTCACCCGATGGATCCCGATGCCTTTTCAATATTTATAGGTATATTTGGCTTAAAAGCTTGACCATGAAGAATATCCTGTTTTTACTTTCATTTTTATGTGTGTCTGTCCTTTTTGCTCAGGAATCAAAGCAATTCAAAGAAGCAAAAAAATTTCAAGAGAAATTGAATAAAGAATTTTCCAGTAAGGAAGAATCCCCCTTGACTGAAGAGGATCTGTCAGTATTTGAAGCTCTTGAATTTTTTCCTATTGACAGTAATTTTATAGTCACTGCTTCGCTGACCTTTCACAAAAACAGCAAACCTTTTAAGATGAAAACCACAACTGACAGGTTACCAATTTATAAACTCTATGCCACTGCTCGTTTTCAATTGAATGGAAAGGATTATTCCCTGGATATTTATCAAAATGAAAAACTCCTTCTAACACCAGATTATGAGGATTATTTGTTTTTACCTTTTACAGACCTTACCAATGGGGAAAGTAGTTACGGTGGCGGAAGGTATATTGATCTGAGACTTCCTGAAGGGGACAGTATTGTGATTGATTTCAACCAATCTTACAATCCATATTGTGCCTATAACGAAAAATACTCATGCCCCATACCTCCAAAATCAAATCATTTGAAAACGAAAATTTTAGCGGGAATAAAAGCCTTTGATCATTAAATTTTATATGAATTTTGAGGCATACATACCTAAGAAAACGGCTGAAATGGCTAGAATAAATGTGACAATGATATAGGGTAAAAAACCGAAATAATCACCTCCCTTTAAATAGATATGGTTTTCATAGGCAAAAGTTGAAAAGGTGGTAAATCCACCACAAAATCCTGTGGCTAGAAGTAGTGAGTGATTTTCATTTAACAAACCTGTTCTGGCAGAGTATCCAAAAATGATTCCTATGATAAGGCTTCCTAAAACATTAGCCAATAAGGTTCCGTAGGGAATGGCATTTTCAAAATTATTCAATTTCACACTGAGCCAGAAGCGCAGTACGCTACCCAGACCTCCTCCAAGAAATACCAACAATGCCTGCTTCATACTTTATCAGTCTAAGGTTATACTTTCAACCTGTCTCCAACTCCATTTTCCTTTGATCGTTCCTTTATCCAGGATCAGGATACCCGGGTTCGATCTCACAATGGTTTTCAAAGTGGTTTCATCACAAAACAACAAATCAAAATCCAAGTTAAATGTTTCTTTGACCTTTTCATAAGCTTCCTGAGTTGAGGCAGAAAAACAATAGACGGTATATCCCTTTTCCATGGCCCTTTCTGATAGTTCCTTGACGGCGCTCATACCCGCTTCACTGGTTAGTTTCAAGTTATAGGCTACTACAAGCATCAGTTTTTCCTTCGCCATCAGTATATCTGTAATATCTTCACCTCCATTTTCCATGGTAAAATCATGAATTGGTGGCACATAGCCTTCTTTTAAAGTTCTTGTTTTTCGATCAACAAAAGTAGCCCCTTCAATGTTCCAAGGCTTCTCTTCGGTGGTAAATACCTGATCTTCCCCATTTACATTATAAATCCAGGTATCTTCATATACCGGCTGCTCAGCATCTTCTGGAATCATCATGCCTTCAGGAATGTTCTTGCCTACGGCGTAGGGTCTAAAATCAATGATAGGAAGATAACGGAGCACATAAAACAAGATTCCAATAAACAGGATCAACGACACCAAACTAACTCTTTTGGCTAAAACATCAGAAGCAACAGGCTGAATATCATGCACCCTGATCAACAGATAAATCACCAAAACGATGAGGATCACATTTTTATAAAATGTTTCCCAAGGTGTTAATTTTACAGCGTCACCAAAACAACCGCAATCAGTAACCTTATCATAATATGCTGAATACCAAGTCAAAAATAAAAATAGTAAGGTAATTAAAAACAGGCTCCACACCGTTAGCTTGGCCTTATAACCCACTAACAGCATCACCCCCAGCATGATCTCGGCAAGAATTAGAATAACGGAAAACTGCAAGGCATAAGGAATCAAAAACTCAAGGTTTAGGACATCTGCTCCAAAATATTCCTCAAATTTATAGGCCGAACCCAAGGGATCCACCAATTTTACAAAACCTGAAAATATAAACGTCACAGCAACTAACAGGCGCGCGATATGGGTCAAAATATTCATTATTTCGTCAAATTAATCATTCATTAATATCAAGGCAAAAACTGCATAATTGATCATATCCTGGTAGTTCGCATCTATGCCTTCAGATACCAGTGTCTTACCCTGATTATCCTCAATCTGCTTTACTCTTAAAAGTTTTTGGAGAATCAGATCAGTAAGGGAGCTCACCCTCATATCGCGCCAAGCCTCTCCATAATCATGGTTTTTATTCTCCATCAAAGTCTTTGTCGTTAGCATATGCTTATCATACAAGGAAATGGCTTCATCTACATCGAGGTCGGGCTGATCAACAACCCCTTTTTCCAATTGGATCAGTGCCATGATCGCATAATTGATGATCCCGATAAATTCAGAGATTTCGTCCTCATCAACTTTACGCGTATCGTTTTCCTGAAGTTGTCTGATCCTTTGAGCCTTGATGAATATTTGATCCGTAAGTGACGGAAGTCTCAATATCCTCCATGCACTTCCATAATCACTCATTTTATTTATAAAAAGAGAACGGCATTTAGCCGTTACTTCATCATATTGCTTCGATGTATTCTGCATGTATATTGAAATCAGAGAATTTAGTTTTTTTGTCGAAACGAATTTATAAAAATCTCATGATATAATCTCTTCGGTTTGCTTATTTTTACAAAATATATACCCGGAAAAACCCTTATAAAATGAAACGTATCGCTGTTTTTTGTGGTTCAAGCAAAGGCTTCAACCAAGAATATGCCCAAGCGGCTGTAAAATTAGGTGACTATTTTTCGAAACAGGGTATTGGTCTGGTCTACGGGGGTGGAAAAATTGGTATCATGGGAATCATTGCAGATACCATGATCAATAACAATTCAGAGGTCATAGGAGTGATTCCTGGCTTACTAAAGCATGAAGAAGTGGCCCATACGAAGATATCTCAGATGATCACCACTAAAAAAATGTCCAAAAGAAAAGTGAAAATAAGCAAACTCGTGGATGGCTATATTGCCTTGCCGGGTGGTTTTGGAACACTTGATGAAATATTCGAGGCGCTTACCTTAGGACAACTAGGCATTGAAAATAAAGCCATCGGTATTTTGAATACCAACAATTTTTTCCACCATGCCCTTTTACAACTCGATCATATGGTGAAGGAAGGGTTTTTAAAACAGGAAAACAGAGACATGATCATGGTAAGTGAATCTATTGAAGACCTTATACATAAAATGAAATCGTATAAGGCACCCGTTTTAAGCAAAGTTGTAAATACCGTGGCCAGTTGATCCTAAAGATGTGAACATGTATATCAATTGTAAAGGCCATTTAATAGATCTTGATCGTCCAAAGGTGATGGGAATTCTTAACCTGACCCCTGATTCTTTCTATGATGGAGGTAAATACAAATCCGCTACAGAAATCCTGAGACAAGTTGGAAAAATGCTCCGTGAAGGGGCTACTTTTATTGACATGGGTGCCTATTCCTCAAGACCCAAAGCCATACATATTTCAGAAGACGAAGAGCTTTCCCGATTATTACCCGTGTTGGAATTAGTAGTGAAAGAATTTCCCGAAGCACTCATCTCAATTGATACTTTTAGAAGCCATATTGCTGATCAAGCTATACAATCAGGAGCCTGTATGGTGAATGATATTTCCGGTGGTTCTATGGATGAAAATATGTTTGCTACCATTGCCAAACTTCAGGTGCCTTATATATTGATGCATATGGTAGGGACTCCTCAAACCATGCAGCAACATGTACAATATGAGGATCTGATCAAAGACATGATCTTTTATTTTTCTCAAAAAGTGTTTGAGCTGAGGAAACTTGGCGTGAACGACCTTATTTTGGATCCTGGATTTGGATTTAGCAAAACACTTGATCAGAATTTTGAACTTTTACAAAAGCTCGAACTTTTTTCTGGTATGGACCTTCCGATACTTGCAGGATTATCAAGAAAATCGATGCTTTATAAACTACTTGGCCTGGATGCAGATCGGGCCCTGAATGCAACAACTTCTGTCAACACAATAGCCCTGATGAAAGGTGCCAGTATCCTGAGGGTCCATGATGTTCAGGAAGCTATGGAAACGGTCAGGATATTTGAAAAAATAACGAATAGAATCAGTTTATGATCAAAAGAATATTTCTTACCCTGTTTTTAAGTTCTATACTTCTGTCCGGCTGTCAAAAAAAATCGGTTCAATTACCCTTGATCGATATTCCCGGTATTTCGGAAATTCAAAATCATTCCAGTATTTGGATCTTTATGGAGACCAATAATGGAGCAACTTCAGCCAAACTAAATAAGAATAATAAAATCCTGAACACCCATTGGATCTTCAATATAGACAGAAGATTAACCATGGGGCAAGTTGTTCCCCTCTTGATAGAAATGCAGGAAAACAGAAATAAGGATTCGATGCATAAAAAAGAGGGTATGAAGAATTATTTTAGTTATGCTGACTCGGCAACTGAGAAAATCTCTCTTATTCCTTTTCCTCAAACTAGTTTCATAACGGAAACAACAAATGATAAAAACCGGATAATGGCGCCATGTACAGTCATTCTGGAAATCTGGGGAGAACAGATTAAAATAAATAATGAATTTTTACCTTTGGATTCCTTACCTGCAACTTTAAAAAGTGACTATTCCTGCAACCCTGAGGACGAGTTAACAATCCTGCTCACTTATGACCCTCAAACCAGCTATCAGGATTATCTGAAAGTAAAAGCTTTCCTCGTGTTAAACGAAATCAACTGCGCATCCGTTGAATATGTTTATACTGTAAAATAATTCATACATTTACAAAAACTAGCTCAGCATTGGATCAATTTAATTTTTTAAACATCAGCTTTTTAGACATCCTTGACATAGTTCTGGTTGCTGTATTACTCTTTTATATTTTCAGATTGATTCGCGGTACTGCTGCGATCAATATCTTTATTGGTATAGCCATTATTTATCTTATTTGGAAGCTGACCCAGGCGCTGGAAATGGAATTATTAAGTGACATTTTGGGTAAATTTCTGGGAGGTGGTTTTATTGCGCTGATTATCGTATTTCAGCAGGAAATCAGAAAATTTCTCCTGATGGTGGGATCGACCAATATTGCTTCTAAAAAAGGATTTTTAAAACATTTGAAGTTTTTTAAGACCGACATCGCAGCTAACAGTCATATTGATGAAATCGTAAGCTTTTGCGAGGAAATGGGAAAGTTAAGAACAGGAGTGCTGATTGTATTAAAAAGAAACAATAGCCTGGAATTTGTAAAAATGACGGGGGATGAAATGCAGATCAAGGTCAATAAGCCCATTTTAAACAGTATATTTTATAAGAATAGTCCGCTACACGATGGGGCTATTGTCATTGAAAACGAGTTTATCACAGCTACAAGAGTTATACTTCCCATCGAAAATACCGCTGATATACCTTCTCATTTCGGATTGAGACACAGAGCGGGTCTTGGCATTACCATCAGAACAGATGCTTTGGCTCTTATCGTTTCAGAGGAATCAGGACAGGTTTCCTATGTCAATAACGGAGCCTTTATATTGTTTGAGGATTTCAGTGAATTGGCTGAAATTATAAAAGATGATCTCAGTTAGGTGTCAAAGGCACTAACTGGCTTGTTTCTGAACGAATTGGATATTATAGAGTTTGCTGTAATAGCCTTTTTTATCCAATAGCGCTGAATGACTTCCTTGTTCCACGATTTTTCCGTTTTCCATAACGATGATCTTGTCAGCCTTTTGAATCGTAGCCAACCTGTGCGCAATAATGATTGAGGTTCGGTTCTTGGTGATCTTTTCAGTTGCTTCCTGTATCAGTTTTTCAGAATGAGAATCAATAGAAGACGTGGCTTCATCCAAAACAAGTATGCCCGGCTTACTGACCGAAGCCCTAAGAAATGCAATCAATTGACGTTGTCCTACAGACAGCATCACTCCTCTTTCCTTCACATTGTAATCATATCCTCCGGGTAAAGACATGATGAAGTCATGAATTCCGATCTCCTTGGCTGATATCTGGACTTCTTCAAGTGAAATAGCATCATCTTTTAGGGTTATATTGTTAAAGATACTATCCGAAAACAGAAATACATCCTGAAGTACAACTGCGATTTGATCGCGTAAAGAATGCAGGTTATAATCTTTAATATCAATGTCATCAATTTTAATACAACCACTATTGATATCATAAAAGCGGTTCAACAAATTAATAATGGTTGACTTGCCTGCCCCTGTAGCACCTACTATGGCCACGGTTTCACCTGGATTCACTTCAAAGGATATGCCTTTGATGACCTCCTCATTCGGGATATAACTAAAGTGAACATCCTTAAACCTGACTTTTCCTTTAAAGGTATCAACCATCACTTTACCCTGGTCCTTTTCACTTTCATTGGCATCAACGATCTTAAATACTCTTTCGGCGGCAACCATACCCATCTGAAGTGTGTTGAACTTATCTGCTATTTGCCTTAAGGGCCTGAACAACATATTGTTCATCATAATAAAACTAATGATCTCACCGGCAGTAACTGAATTACTTGTGGCAGCATTCAATCCTCCATACCATACTACCAACCCAATGGCGATAGAGGGAAGTACTTCCGCAACAGGAAAGAATATCGAATTGTACCAGACGGTTCTTATCCAGGCTTTCTTGTGCTTGTCATTGATGCTTTTGAATTTATCATATTCAATTTTTTCCCTTGAGAAAAGTTGAATGATTCGCATCCCTGTAATTCTCTCCTGAACAAATGTATTTAAATTTGACACCTCTGTTCTTACTTCCTGAAAAGCCGACTTCATAGCCTTTTGAAATATCTTTGTCGCAAAAATCAACAGGGGTAATATCGCAAAAACGATCATGGCCAATTGCCAATTCATATAGAGCATCACCATGGCGATCACAAACATTTTTAAAAGGTCACTAATGATCATGAACAATCCCTGGCCAAATACACTGGCGATGGTTTCAATATCAGACACCACTCTTGTGACGAGTTTTCCAACGGCCGACTTGTTGTAATACTGCATTTTAAAATTCAGCAAATGCTTAAAAAGCTGGGTTCGCATATCTCTTATAATACTCTGGCCCAACCAATTGGCAAAATATATGAACAGGAACTGGAAAATCACTTCCATGACCAGCACGAATAACATCAAACTGGTAAATACGACTAGTTGCTCCGCATTTCTATTAAAAATAAAATCATCTATGATCCTCTTCAGAAGAACAGGCCGGATGGCCGCGAGCAGGGCTACTGATAATACTGCAACTACTGAAAGGTTGAATTGGAGTTTGTAATGTTTGGCATAGCCCATGAGTCTGGAAAACAGCTTAACGTCATAAACTTTACCCACTACTTTTTTTTGATCTTTGCCTTTTTCCGACATAATTATTCTATGAAAATACTATCGGGATAAATAACCCTGGTTAAATATAATCCTTTCGCCTTTACTGAAGCACCAGCCATCTCTCTGTTACGAGACTCGATGACATTTTTGAATTCATCAAGACCCATCCTTCCCTTGCCAACTTCAAGCAGGGTGCCAACAATGGCCCTTACCATATTTCTTAAGAACCTGTTTGCAGTAATAAAAAAATCCAACTGTTGCCCATCCAATTTCCAATAGGCTTCTGTCACATTACAATCGTATGTTTTAACATCCGTTTTACTTCGTGAAAAACATTTAAAGTCAGTATAATTCATCAGCAAAGCAGCTGCTTCGTTCATTTTTTTCAGATTTAGCTCCGTTTGATGAATTTCTAAACTCAAGTCATTTTCAAAAACGTTTTTATCCAGTGAGATCCTGTACTGGTAACTTCTGGAAATAGCATTAAATCTGGCATGAGCATCGTCACTAACACTAAGCACCCGAAAAATACCAATATCCTCGGGTAAAAAAGAATTTAACTTATACTTTAACTTTTCTTTATCTAATTGTCTTTCAATATCAAAATGCAAAAAGAACTGTCTGGCATGAACTCCGGCATCCGTTCTTCCGCATCCAATTACCGAAATTTCTTCTTTCAGCAATAAGGTAAGCGCCTTTTCAATAGTTTCCTGAACAGAAATTTCATTGGCTTGTTTTTGCCATCCATGATAATGCTTACCGTGATAAGAAAGTTCAATAAAGTATCTCAAAAACCTTTAATTTTACGCCGAACAAAGATAATTAATTAAATCAATACTCGTTTGGCGCAAAAAATTTTACTTTTATCAGATACACATGGCTATATTGACGAAAAGATCTTAAATTATTGTAAAAATGCCGATGAAGTATGGCATGCCGGGGACATTGGAAATCATGAAGTTACCGATAAAATTAAAGAAGTAAGTGTTCTGAGAGCAGTTTATGGAAATATTGATGACAAAAACATTCGAAACGAATTTCCATTGGACCAAAAATTTACCATTGAAGGGGTCTCTGTTTGGATCACCCATATTGGAGGATATCCGTATCGGTATAATCCAAGGGTGAAGGAATCCATCTTGTTACGACCTCCAAAATTGTTTATTTCGGGCCACTCCCATATCTTAAAGGTTCAATATGATAAAAAGCTGAAATTATTGCATATGAATCCAGGAGCAGCAGGTAAACACGGATTTCATAAAGTACGGACCTTGCTTCGCTTTGAAATTGAAAATACGGAAATAAAGAATTTGGAAATTATAGAAATGAAAAGATAAGATCAAACGGCTTCCACCAATTCTGGCTTGAATATCGGAACTGATATAAAGATGCTCGTTCCTTCTCCTTTTTTAGAATTGATATTGAATACACCTTGCATGATCTTGATCCTGGCTTCAATATGACTTAGACCCAAACCATCCTTTCTCCTTGCGTTTTTTACGTCAAAACCCTTCCCATCATCAATGATCTGTATCAATAATTTCTCCCCGTTTCTTTCAATAAGATTTATAGAAGCATTCTTCGCGCCACTATGCTTTAGAATGTTATTGATAAGTTCTTCTATAATATTATAGATCTTGATCTCAAATTCCTGATTGTATCTTTTGATCCCATTATCATCGCTCATAAACTGAATTTCCGAATTGGAATATTTTTCACATAGGTCATGAACAGCAAAAGCCAGTCCAAATTTTAACAAGACAGAAGAAATCAGTTCATGAGAAAGATCCCTGATCTTGACAGAGGCCTCATTGACGATTTCCTGAGCCTTGGTAATTTCAATGGGTACATGCGAATTCAATTGGGTCTTAGAGGCTTGTAAATGCAAATTGGCAGATGATAGCAAGGCACTTACACTATCGTGAAGAATCTCAGCGATAGATTTACGCTCTTTTTCCTTCGCATCAATGGTCGCGTTAATAATTTTGGTCTGCAGGTTGCTGTGTATTTGATCAAGTCGGTTTTGCTCCTTTAATTTGTAATTATTGTAGAAAATAAGGGCGAAAACAACAAAGATAAGCGTTATCAATGCCATGCCACCGAACAATACCTGAGCCCTAAACGTTTTACTTTTTTCTTCCTCCGTCTTTTGCTCTTCAACCGCTAAATTATACTTAGCTTCAACTTCAGCTATATTTTCAGCCAATTGCTCGTTCGTTAATTTAAATTTTAGATCGATAGGATTTATGTAAATAATGGTATGCATTTTTATAATCTCTTATCGAATCATATGAAACGGATAGATTTTCATAAATGATTCTTTTTAAATTTGTGAACTTGTCTTGTAGTATCATTCTTTACTTGCTCGAATGCTTCCAAATATTTTTCAATGGCCGTTTCATATTCATTCTCAAAATGATACAAATTCCCAAATTAACACTTGAAGTTAGGCGATACCAATCATGTCATTTTGTTTCCGATTTCAACTTTAATGCCTCTTTGGCCCAATGCTTTGGCCAAATCAAAATTATCATTATTTTGAGCAATTACTCCCAGATTATTATAAGCATTAGAAATTCTAATTTCAGTTTTAGAAGTTACTGGAAAATAAGTTACTCTTCTGAAAAATATTTTCGCACTATCCTCTTCATTTTTAGCATAATAAAAACTTCCTAAACGGATCAAAGCCTTTAGTAATACTCACCGTATCTTGAATTAAGTTTGCCTTTTGAAGAGCAATTTTATTATAATAAATAGCTTTATCAAAATTTTGCGAATCGGCAAATATCCTTGCCAATAAATTCGTGTAATCAATATTTAATTGCGAAAATGGATTTCCTTTTAATCTGTCAAGTCCGTTTAACAAAATTTCCATTGCCTTTTCCTTGTTATCCTGCTGATAGAAGTTTTTAGCAGTTCTAAAGTCAAAAGCCAATTGTTGTTCTGAATTCTTCTTAAATGAAAAGGTGTTTAGGGTATTTTTAATAAGGTTATCCGCGCTATTAAATTGACCCAAGTTGATTAAAGAATCAACTTGATTTAATTTATTCTGAATATAAGCGGCTTCTTGTTGACCTTCCTGAGCACATAAATGAAGCCCAAAAACAAAAAAAATGACTAGGGATATGAATCTCCTGCCATTCAGTACTGAATTTGATATAAAACTATATAACCTCATTTTTCAAAGCAAAGATAGCTAACCCAACACTATTTTTAACTTTTACTTTTTTCATTAAATTTTTACGGTGGGTCTCGACCGTACTTTCACTAATATGTAGTTCATCACCAATTTCCCGCGTACTGTATTGCTGTGCAACCAATTTTAAAACCTGAACCTCTCTTTTGGTTAGTGAACTGATCAATACTCCATCCTGGCTTCCTTCATTCTTGACCTGACCATTCAAAAGGGTCTGCATCATTTTTTCTTTGATATCATCAGTAAAATACTGGTTTCCTTCTGACACCTTATACACGGCATTAACTATATGCTCCCCTGCAGATTTTTTAGGAACAAAGCCTTTGGCCCCCATTTGTAGAACCTCTTTGACAAGTTTGACATCATCATAACTCGACAACACAATGATTTCAGGGCGGTTCTTAAAGTTTTTTAAGCTTTTTCAATACCTCTATACCATCTAATTCCGGCATATTGATATCCAATACCAGAACATCTGATTGGTTTTCTTCGTACCAGGCGATGACCTCATTTCCATTTAATGAAAATCCTATGACCTCAATATTAGGCTCCAAATTGAGCACGGCTTTTACACCATCAATCAAAATTTGATGGTCATCGGCAATATGAACTGTAATCTTTTTATCCATAGATCAAAACATTTCTTGAAAACAAGGTTTAAAAAAATCCGAAAAAAACTAATTTTTCGGATCTCTTACCAGTTTATTAAACAAACGTTTTAAATCTGTTTATATTGTGATAAATATCTATTCCCAGATAATGATACCCTTTGGTCTTCTTTCTGGCTCACTTGTATTTAATAAAGCGTCCATAGCAGCAACATCATAATTACTTTCGTAAATATTGTTGAAAGCAGTTTCAACCTTACCATTTACAGGCTCAAGATCAAGAGTCACTGTTTTTGATGAGTCTGAATCCCCATTTTCCACTAGAAAGATCTCGTTTGAAGAACCAATTAGCATCGAAGAAACCATAACATTCTGATCAACAGTAAAGGTCACTTTAACATCTCCATCATTGTTTTCCAATACAGGAGCCGACTTTAACAAAGTACCCTGATAATCAGATAAAACAGTTGAGGATGAGTTAGTTAAGTTGGTTGTAAAAGAGGCCATAACCAACAACATGGCAATTGCGATAGTAAAATTTTTCATAATAATAAACTTTTAGATTTGTTTTGTATGTATATGTATATCAACCAAAATAGGCTAACACATCAAATGTATCGGCAAATAAGGTATAAACCAATAGCGGAACTGGGTATTTTTTGATCTACCCAGAAACCGTGAGGTTTATCCCTATAAACCATTAATTTGATGGCTTGAAAGATATAAAAAATCTATTATTATGTATTTTTATGCTTTTTTACTATTATTTATTATATTTATATTGCTTTATATCAGTGTTTTACGATTTTTTACTTATAAAATATGATCATGGTTAGTATGAATATTTCAAATTCTTTTTCTATATTGCATCTTCGTTAGAATTGAATTTAATTTCAATAGTTGAAATATTTATAGTAAGGAGAGAAGTTATTTGTTTATTAGAAGCTTGTTTCACTTCTCTCCTAACTCCCTTTCCTTTTTCCCCTTTTTAAAAGAACAATTATTTTATTATTCTTTAGAAATACTCAAGTCCCCTAGATTTGAGTATTTTTTTTGTTGACAAATAGTAAGGAGAGAAGCTTATTTGTATTTTATTCTTGTTAGAAAACAATTTTGCTTCACTTCTCTCCTTTCTCCCCTCTCTTCTTCTCCAAATTTGATGGAGTATTTGATGTTGATCTCGCAATTATGTCTTGATCAGTGTGTTTTTTAAAGAACTTATCTTAAATTCATTTTGAAAATCAGGGCTTTCCTTCGCGAAAAATAGTAAGGAGAGAAGCTTATTTGTATTTTATGTTCTAGTTAGAAAACAATTTGCTTCACTTCTCTCCTTTCTCCCCTCTCTTCTTCTCCAATTTTATGGAGTATTTGATGCTGATCTCGCAATTATGTCTTGATCAGTGTGTTTTTTAAAGAACTTATCTTAAATTCATTTTGAAAATCAGGGCTTCCCTTTTTGAAAAATAGTAAGGAGAGAAGCTATTTGTATTTTTTGTTCTGTTAGAAAACAATTTGCTTCACTTCTCTCCTTTCTCCCCTCTCTTCTTCTCCAAATGATCTGGAGTATAATGTTCAGTTTCTTTAGAATTGATCCTTACATTGAAACCAAAGAGTTCTACTTTTATTTTTAAAAATAGTAAGGAGAGAAGCTATTTGTATTTTTTTGTTCTGTTAGAAAACAATTTGCTTCACTTCTCTCCTTTCTCCCCTCTCTTATGCTCCTTGATCAACGATCAGGAGTGTTTCTTATCATAAAGTATCCTTTATGAGATCATTTCTTTTGAGAAATTTGATGTCTAAATGTCAGTTTTGGAATCTATAGCAATTTTCCCACTTTCTGAAAATAGTAAGGAGAGAAGCAATTTGTTCAATTAAAATGACAGAAACAATGCGCTTCACTTCTCTCCTTTCTCCCCTTTTGTTCTCTCCATTATATGTATAATGGAGTATATAGTATTATTAAGAATCAATAATTCTTAATAGCATCTCTTTAAGAGAAATTTGATTTTCAAAATGTCAACTTTTGGAATTCATAGCAATTTATTCCCGGAGTTTAAAATAAGGAGAGAAGCTCTTTCTTCTTTTAAAGTGAAAGTGATCTTCTCTCCTTTCCCCCCTTATGCCTTTTCTCAAAGGCTGTTTTTTCATAACAGCAACTATTACTTGAATAATTACACTACAAATATATGTACACATGATGTTTCTCACAATAGAGGAACTTGGGATTTTGAAAATTACCCAAAAACCGTTAGATAAAAATGAGACAAAAAAAAGACTGTCTGAATTAGATTCAGACAGTCATACACACTATAACTAAGGTATTAGTATTACCGCAATCGATCCACAGATTTTACAAGTTTATCATCCTTTATAATTGCCTTATTAGCCAAAGCTAAAAAAACAATGATCATTAAAGGTATGAAAACCCCAATACCCTTCTCTGAAACTACAGCTCCTCCAGGTAATTTTAGTTGATGATATACGACAATTCCTAACAATAAAAAGTTGATCACAATATTCAATCTATTGTATATGATTTGTTTGGTTCGGTTTTTATAAGATAGTAAGGTCAAAACAGCTATAATTGCTGATACTATAAATGCAGCAGGAATAACCATTAAAGATAATTCTTCGGTTTGTAGCAACGAATTCAAGAAAACAAGCTCATCTTCTGAACCTGCCCAGAATGGAACCAAAAAGGCAACCGGCCCTGCTAAAAGGATGGCGATCAATAAATAAATGGTCTGAATTCTTTGTAACATTTCTTAAAAATGAAGCGCAAAAATACATTAATCTTTTTAAGAAATAACTTTCTATATTAATTTTATTTTGTAATATTGTGGCATCAAATCGAAACATATTGTAAAAATACTTCTTTTACGATACCCTTTATATTATCAAAACATATTCATTTAAACAGATAATTCTTACCAAAGAATTGATATCATTAATTAACATTTATATATGATGTTTGACATAGACGAACTCAAAGAGATGAAACTTTTGGAGTTGCAGGAAATTGCGCAAAAAATTGATGTTCCAAAGTTCCGTCAATTGAAAAAACTTGATTTGGTTTATCAAATATTGGATGTTCAGGCTGCTAATCCAAAGCAATTAAAAGAAACAGCTGCTTCCAGTAAACCAAAAAGAAAGAGAATTTCTAAAAACGAGTCAGCACCTGATATGGCTTCCCCAGCCACTGACATTCAGAAAGAAGCTCTTCCCAATAAAGAAATCAAAAAAGCTGAACCCCAAGCCGTAATTGAAAACAAGACTCCGGCAAAGATTCAAAAGATTCAGGAGCATAAGCCAGTTGAAGATGCATCCGCGCCTATTGCCTCAGAAAGAAAACAACCTGCGCCCCAGAAAAGAATTCAGGCTCATCAAACCGAACAAAAAAAGCAACATCCTGCTCAACAAAAGGATCAGAAAAAGCAACATCCTTCTCAGCAAAAGGAGCAAAAGAATCAGCATCCTTCTCAGCAAAAGGACCAAAAAAACACCCAGCATCCTCAGAAGAAGGAGCAAAGAAATCCGAATCAAAACCACAAACAACGTGGGAATGAGAGCAATCAACCCGGGAAATACAGAGATCCTGATTTCGAATTTGATGGAATTATTGAAAGCGAAGGTGTATTAGAAATCATGCCTGATGGTTATGGGTTCTTAAGATCTTCTGATTACAATTACCTTTCATCACCAGATGATATCTATGTATCTCAATCACAAATCAAACTATTTGGTTTAAAAACCGGTGATACTGTAAAGGGAAAAGTAAGACCTCCTAAAGAAGGAGAAAAATATTTTCCACTTATTCGGGTAAGTCTTATCAACGGTCTGAATCCGAGTATTGTGAGAGATCGTGTTTCCTTTGAACATTTAACACCATTGTTTCCTGAGGAAAAATTTAATCTCGCTGAAAAAGGAGTCAAATCTTTCCACACGAATTATTGATCTTATTTTCACCTATTGGAAAAGGTCAGAGAGGAATGCTTGTGGCCCAGCCTAAAACCGGGAAAACTATTCTTTTAAAGGATATAGCAAATGCAATTGCAGCCAACCATCCTGAAGTATATCAGATTAGTTTTGCTGATCGATGAACGACCAGAAGAAGTTACTGATATGCAACGTAATGTTAAAGGAGAAGTGATTGCTTCTACTTTTGATGAATCAGCAGAAAAGCATGTTAGAGTAGCCAATATCGTTCTTGAAAAAGCAAAAAGACTGGTTGAATGTGGTCACGATGTGGTGATCCTTTTAGATTCCATCACACGACTGGCCAGAGCATATAATACAGTGGCACCTGCATCCGGTAAAATATTATCCGGTGGTATCGATGCTAATGCCTTACATAAACCAAAAAGATTCTTTCGGAGCAGCGAGAAATATCGAAAATGGAGGATCACTTACAATTATCGCTACAGCACTTACGGATACTGGTTCAAAAATGGATGAGGTTATTTTTGAAGAATTCAAAGGAACTGGTAATATGGAACTTCAATTGGATAGAAATATTGCAAATAGAAGAATTTATCCTGCCATCGATCTTGTAAAATCAAGTACACGTCGTGATGACCTTACTTCATGAAGACAAAGTAAGACAACGTATTTGGGTATTGAGAAAATATCTTGGCTGATATGAATCCTATTGAAGCGATGGAATTTGTCAAAGACAAAATAAAATATACCAATAATAATGAGGAATTTTTGATGTCTATGAATGGATAGACGCTATTATCCAGAGTATATTCCGGATATCCTTTATTATAAATACGGATAATGAATTGAAAGTCAGATATAAAAATATCTGACTTTTTTTATGAAAAAACCTTTGTTTATATCTCTAAATATTGTGTATCTTTGCACCCACATCGCGGGATAGAGCAGTAGGTAGCTCGTTGGGCTCATAACCCAAAGGTCGCTGGTTCGAGTCCAGCTCCCGCTACTAGCAAAACCTTTCAGGAAACTGGAAGGTTTTTTTGTTGACCAAAAGTCGTAATGCTTGCATTTAAACGAATTTTGGTCATACAAAAAAAATATTGGCGCGAGCCAATTAGGTTTTGCTAGTATAGCATCCCCCATTCTGGTCCGACGACTGAAAGGAGTCAATCCAGCTATTCTCTAGTCAGGGCTTGACAGCAGCTTTATGAAATGAATCCAGCTGTTCTCCTCACAATTTACTGGCTTAAACTTTCCTAGTCAGGGCTTGACAGCAGCTTTGTGAAGAGAGTCAAACCCTGACCGTCTCTATGCATCCCCATTCTGGTCCGACGACTGAAGGAGTCAATCCAGCTATTCTCAGTCAGAGCTTACAGGCTTCAAACTTTCTGTAGTCAGGGCTTGACAGCAGCTTTATGAAAGAGTCAAACCCTGACTGTCTCCAAGTATCAAACCTACATTATATATCAACAGCCATTGCATGTAAAAAATATTGCCGTCTGCTAAAGATCGATCATATAGGCCACTCCAAGATTAAAGAAACTGGTGTTTTTTAAATCGGTTTCATTACCGAGTTCAGAAGGAATGTTATAGTTGAATCCTAGTTCAAAATCAAAGGCACCTATACTGTATTGCAAGGGTATATTGAACTGGGTATTGATCAAACCAAAGACATTGTCTTCTAAAAGTACATTATCTTCTAGCGGAGCATCCACTTTGTTCTCAAGTACTTTTTGAATGGAACCCCCTGACAGGTCAACAATTTGTGTACCTGTAACAATACTAAATTGAGGTCTAAATCTTACATAATGTTTTTTGTTTTTTAACAGTTTTAGATTGGCATAAGTTCTTAAAACAATTTGATAGGTTACCTCTTCACCAAAGTAATAGGAAAGCGACAATTGCGTTCCAAAGTTTCTTTTTTTATTACTGATACCAATACCTCCGTTTACAGTACTATTGTATAAATTATCAATATCATTGGAATAAAAATAATAGGAATATGAAGCGTAATAACGCCACAATTTCTTTTTACCAAAACCATTGCCATAACCGGCGGTCAAAGTAGTAATATCCCAATTCGGTTCAAATTCACTGTAATAAATTCCAGAAATACCAGCGTAAAAACCTTTGGAATGCATGTAAGTAATTTGAGGTACAATATTGAATTGATCAACATCTAAATCCCGCCCAGAAAAATAAGTAGCACTATTGTAATTGACAGATAAATAAATCAAATGATAATTGGTAAGACTGGCCATAAAAACATCGATTGATTCGTCTTCCATCAGGAAATCTTCAATATTCTGATCAATATCTGTTTTCTTTTGCGGCGGTTCCTGAGAAAATAGTAAGAAATTTCCGAAAAAAAATAAGGCCAATGTGAAAATTCTTCTCATCTGCTTGAATTTTAAATGGAAAGGTGATTGATTCTAGTCAACCACCTAAACAAATCATTACATCCATTATTTTATTGTTCAAGGTTTAATTTCCACTACCTTTAGGATTTCCACTGCCACCGCCATTTGCTCCTCCAGCTCCGTTTCCGCTACCATTTTTCTGATTCAATCTTCGTTGTTCTCTAACATTTTTGCGCAGTTCATTACCTGAATCTGAATCTCTGTTGGCTCTCATTCTGTTTCTTATTTGTTGGCGTTGTTCCGTTGTGATGGTATTTCTAAACTGATTTTTAATTTCGCTCATGGTTTCTCTGTTATTTGCCATGAGGTTTTTTTGATCCACTGTTAAGGTTGACATAAGTGCTTCTCTTCTTTCCTGATTGGAAAGTTGTTGATTTTCAAATATGGCCAATTGTTCCTCTGATAGTGTGGCTTTCAAAGTTTCTCTGTTTCTTTTTATCAACTCTCTTCGTTCTTGGAGTAATTGTTTTTGATCATCTGTCAAATTCTCTATTTGATTCATATTTCCAAATCCATCTCCATTTCCGTTGCCGTTGCCGTTGCCGTTTTGGGCTATTAAGATTGAAGTTCCAAAAAGGATTCCAAATAGTAGGACTGCGATTATTTTTATTGATTTCATTTTATGAGTATTTAAAATTTTACTTTAGTTTTTGAACGTTCTATTTAATTAGACCTTAACAGTTTGAAATAGTTTTGATTCATTGTCAAAAATTTAATAAAAGATCATTGTCTCTCCCGTCAAATCATCTAATAGAAAGTGGTCAATATATTCATCGATTACAACTTCTTCAATAATATAAGTATCCAAATAATTATCAATTTCCGAATCATCTATAAATAAAGATGCTACCAAAATATCATCTTCAACGAAAAATTCGTCATTGGCCAAATCCAAATTGCGTATCTGACCCACCGTGTCTGCAATAACCGATGGTATATCATTTATGAGTAGGCAAGGTATCAGGTTTAAATACAGAAAAAGCCACAATGAGCGCTATTCCTGCCGCTGCAAACCACATTACCTTATTTCTGTACAATGGAATTTCTTTTGATATGTTTTCAAGAAAAACCTGATCTAAAATATCCTTTTTAGATTTTGCAAAATAATCTTCCGGCATACCCAATCCCAATTCATCGGTATGCATTTTGTCGATTTTATTTTCTAATGAATCAATATCTTTCATCAACTCATTGCGTCTCTTATAATCTTCCATATAATTCATACTATTTAATTAGACCTCTGTTTCCTTAAAAAGTTCTACGTTTTCAATATTTTTTTCGATGAGTTTCACCGTTCTGTAATATGATGTTTTCAAAGTGCTTTGATTTATGTGTAAAATATCCGCTAATTCATGAAATTTAAGATTGTCATAATATTTCATTTGAAATATTTGCCTGTCTTTTTCTGGCAGCGATGCAAGAACACTTTGCAATTTCAATTGTGCAACATCTCCTTCAAAAAAAGTATCCGCAACCAAATGATTCATATATGTTTTACTCAAATCGTCAATCGAGCTGTGCCTCTTCTTTTTCTCCTGTTCTAAAAACCGCAAGGATTCATTATAAGCAATGCGAAACATCCAGGTGTTTAAAGAACTATTTTGCTTAAAACCAGGCAGGCTTTTATAAATACGCAAAAAGGTATTTTGAAGTACATCATTCGCATTTTCATGGGTAATAACCATTTTTCGAATATGCCAATACAAACGTTTTTGATAAAGGTCAAGCAACTTTTTAAATGCTTTTTCCTTTTGGTTCAATAATGACTTTATAAAATCAGATTCGTCGGTCAAGGTTCAACTATTTAAATCTCTAATAACTGAATGCAGCTCAGCATACAATATATTAGACCCTTAAATTTAGTTAAAGTTTGGGCCTAAGGGATAAAAAAGTCAAAATAAGTCTTGTAAAAAAAATACTACCAAAGCAGGTTATGTCTTAGTTTTCCTATATTTAACCATTATTAATCAGATTCAGTTGTTAGCCATATGAATGACTACGGTTTCTTATCCGTTCTTCCCCCGGTAATTGCCATCATATTAGCTTTAAGAACCAAACAAGTTTATATAGCCCTTGTTTTTGGGATCTGGTTTTCATGGCTCATCATGAGTGATTGGAACTTTCTTGACGGAACCCTGGCTACCATTGAAGGAATGGTCAATGTTTTCAAATCTGAAGGAAATACAAGGACCATTATGTTCAGTGCCCTGGTTGGTGCATTGCTCCTTTTTATCCAATATTCAAGAGGTGTTGAAGGCTTTGTCAATCAGCTCAATAAAGTGATCCAGTACTTTGAGCAAAAACACACCGGTTACAGTAGGGTGATCGTGCAACTGCTGGCCATGCTTACCGGTATCGTACTATTTGTAGAAACCAGCATAAGTTCGCTTACGGTAGGTACCTTGTACAGACCCGTTTTTGATAAATTAAAAATTCCCAGAGAAAAACTGGCCTATATCGCCGATTCCAGTTCGGCCCCAACTTCCATCCTGATACCTTTTAACGCCTGGGGTGCCTTTATAATGGGACTATTGATCACGATGCACATTGAAAATCCATTTAGCGTGATGCTCTCTTCAATAGTGTACAACTTTTATCCTGTACTTGCCCTGCTGATCTTATTTTTGGTTATCGTTACTAAAAAAGATTTCGGCCCCATGGCCAAAGCCGAAAAAAGAACCCTGCTCACCGGAAAATTGTTGAACGAGGGCTCCAAACCCATGATTTCGGATGTGATCACAAGCTATGCACCCAAGGAAGGGATCAAAGCAAGAGCCTATAATATGGTGATCCCTTTGCTGACTATGGTCGCCATGATGCCGATCAATCTCACCTATACCGGATGGGCGAAGGTGGAACAATACAGTTCCTTCTCTGACCATGTGTTTCAGGCCATCGGGAAAGGATCGGGATCATCCTCAGTACTTTATGCGGTAATCACCTCGATACTTGTTGCCATGATCTTGTACAGAGCGCAAAACATCATGAGGTTAAAGGAAATGGTCGACCTCATCTTAAAAGGTATCAGTGAGCTTATGCCCCTGGCCTTGTTAATGCTACTGGCCTTTGCCATCGGTGATGCCTGTAACCAGCTCGGGACGGGCGAATATGTGGCCAACCTATCCAGAGACTGGCTCGCTCCCCAATTTTTACCGGCCCTGATATTCCTGATCAGTTCGTTCATCGCATTTTCCACAGGGACCTCCTGGGGTACTTTTGCCATCATGCTGAGCATTGCCATTCCCATGGCAGATGCCCATGGTGCCGAACTTACCCTGATCATTGCAGCTACATTGGGAGGCGGGATCTTTGGGGATCATTGCTCACCCATTTCGGATACGACGATCATCTCATCCATGTCGTCAGCCAGTGACCATATCGATCATGTACGCACCCAACTTCCTTATGCCCTCCTTGGAGGCCTTATTACTACTGTACTTTATTTGATTTTAGGTTTTATGATGATTTGAATTTAGTTCAGAAAAAATATAAACCTGGACAAAGAAAGATGAAAACCTAGTACCTTTGTATCCTAATTTAAAGGATACATGAAACATAAAGCCGGATTCGTCAATATCATCGGAAATCCAAATGTCGGAAAATCTACCTTGATGAACGCCTTGGTTGGAGAACGATTGTCGATCATCACGTCAAAGGCCCAAACCACAAGACATAGAATTCTGGGTATAGTCAATACAGATGATTATCAGGTTGTATTTTCAGATACTCCTGGAATCATCAAACCAGCATACGAGCTTCAGGAATCCATGATGGACTTTGTGAAAACTGCCTTTGAAGATGCGGATGTTTTGATCTATATGGTTGAAACAGGAGAAAAGGAATTGAAGAATGAAGCTTTTTTCGAAAAAATAAAAAGTTTAAAGGTTCCTGTACTGTTGCTTTTAAATAAAATCGATCAATCCTCACAGGCAGAATTGGAACAACAGGTAAGCTATTGGAAAGAAACCTTACCCAATGCTGAAATTCATCCCATTTCAGCGCTTGAAAATTTCAATATAGAGACCGTAATGAATCGAATTGTTGCATTGCTACCGGTATCACCGCCCTTCTATCCTAAAGACCAGTTAACAGACAAACCCGAGCGCTTCTTTGTAAACGAAACCATTAGAGAGAAGATCCTGATGCACTATAAAAAGGAAATTCCGTATTCGGTTGAGATTGTAACAGAAGAATTTAAGGAAGAACCAAAACTAATCCGAATCAGATCGGTAATTATGGTCGAAAGAGAAACCCAAAAAGGTATCATTATTGGCCATAAAGGTGCTGCTTTAAAGCGTGTTGGTACAGAAGCCAGAAAGGACCTTGAAAAGTTCTTTGGAAAAAAAATATTTATGGACCTTTATGTGAAAGTCAATAAAAACTGGAGAAGCAGTAACAGTCAGCTTAAAAGATTCGGTTATAAAGATTAATTTATAACAGGTTTTTAACCTCGTCAAAATCAAGACCTCCATAATTACCGGAGCTCATTAATAAAAGTGCCGTATTTTTCAGATCCCTGCTAAACAAAAAATCTTTAAATGCTTTGGGGTCAGTATAAATGATCAAATCATCTCTTTTAAAGGCTTTGGCTATTTGCTGCTCACTTACCTCCTTTAGTCTTTTGATCTTTACAGCATGAGGAGAATAGAAAACAACAGCTTCATCGGCTTTGTCCAGGGTACCTACATATTCTTTCAGAAAATCTTCATTCAGACTGCTATAGGTGTGTAATTCAAGACATGCCAGTAATTTTCGATCCACGTATTGTTCTTTGACGGCATTAGTTGTTGCCTCCACTTTAGAAGGAGAATGCGCAAAATCCTTAAATACAACAGTGTGTTCATTCTCGGCTATTTTTTCAAGTCTTTTACTGGCTCCTTTAAAATCGGCAATTGCCTCATAAAACTCCTCTTCACTTATACCCAGATGAAAACAAATACTGCGTGCTCCTTCAAGATTTTGCAAATTGTGTTTACCAAAGATCGCTAAAGGAACTTCTCCTTCGGCCGTATCCAAAACAGTGGCCCCGTTCTCAATGGTGTAATCGGGTGTTTTATAGGGATATTTTTTGATCTGATTAGAGGTTTGCTCAACAACCTGCTTGACCACCTCATCCTCAGCATTGTACACCATCATTCCTCCTTTGACCATGGTATCAACAAAAATGCGAAACTGATCCACATAATTCTCAAAGGTTGGAAACACATTGATATGGTCCCAGGCAATACCGCTCAACAAGGCAATATTTGCCTTATATAAATGAAATTTAGGACGGAGATCGATGGGTGAGGATAGATATTCATCTCCTTCCAGAACAATGATCTCATTTTCATCTGTAAGATGCACCATTCTGTCGAAACCATCCAATTGTGCTCCTACCATAAAATCAACCTTAACTTCATGATATTTCAATACATGCAGGATCATCGATGTGATCGTTGTTTTTCCATGAGATCCACCGATAACCACCCTGGTTTTGTTCTTGGCGTGTTCATATAAGAATTCAGGGTAGGAATAAATAGTGATCCCAAGCTCCTGTGCCTTGATCAATTCCGGATTATCGGCCTTGGCATGCATTCCTAAAATAATGGCATCCACTTCAGGGTGAACTTTTTCCGGAAACCAACCCAAGGATTCAGGTAACAAACCTTTGGCTTCCAGCCTCGATTTGGATGGTTCAAAAATGGCATCATCACTTCCGGTGATGTGATCTCCTTTTTCATGTAGTGCCAATGCCAGATTATGCATGGCGCTGCCTCCAATTGATATAAAGTGTATGTTCATTCTATGGAATTAATTGGCGTAAAAATACAAATTTATAGCGGTTGATCTAAGTGATTTCTATCGAATTTAAATCCACTTATGATCGGGGCAATACAAGAGAAAACCACCTGTAAAGAATCAATTCTTCTCTGATCTTATCATTGGTCTTGTCAGGCAAGTTGGTCCGCCACCACCCATGACACTTATGTGTTGCCCTTGATAAGTAAGCACCTCACAACCGTGATCTTTTAATCCTTGCTCAGTATGTGGATTTCCTTTTAGCATTACACATTTTTTCGGACCTATGGCCAAAACATTACAACCCATAGAATCAAATTCCGCTTCAGGTACTTCTACCAGATCATAGCCTCTTATCAGTAACTCATTTCTAAAATATATGGGCATCAGGGGAGAATATACCACAGCAAGCTTTTCTGCAACAGGACTAAAGATCGACATAAGATGAAACACATCTGAAGGACCTTTATAATGGGGTAATTCAACGACGAAAACCTTGATCCCATGAGGCTCCAATAACTGTTTCAATTGCGCTATTCCAGATTCATTTGTTCTATAGGTATGTCCAACCGCCAAGGTGGATTTATCAAGCCAGGCAACATCACCTCCCTCAAGGGTACCGGGAAACTTGATCTCTCCTAAAACCGGGATATTGTTTTTAATAAAAAAGGCTTTTTGAGCCTTGGGTTCCTTATTGCGCTCCTTTTTACCCATATGGCATAAAATCATACCAAAATCCGTAGCAATTGAAGCATCCCGGCAATAAACAGAATCCATACTTAGGTCTTCTTGTTCAGGCAAATGCAATACTTTTGTCTTGTGCTCCTTCAGGATAGATTCAAACTCTCTGTATTCATTAATTGCTGTCTCAAGATCAGGTTTTTTCAGAAAATTCAATTGCTCCCATTGCTCCGAGATGATCCGATCGGAACGAAAGGCCGCCGAAACCGGTTTTATCACAACCGATTCTAAGTTTAAATATTCTGTATGGGATGTATTGTTCATTTCTTCCTTTTTTAAGATTGACCAGCAATTTATAAAATGTAATTCCGAACAATAATAGTAAAAAAACCAGAGAATGGGAATGATTCGCCAAAACCAATCATATCCCACATTGAAATTGTTATTTCAAAGGCATCCAAAACCAATTTGATTCAGGAAGAAAATCAGCTCTGCAATACTTGCCTTTCACGAACTTTCGAATGTTTCCTGAAGCATATCATTTCCAAATGAACTTAATTCCAAAACTAAAATCTGTTGCTTAAAATTTGGTCATTAGTAGTTAATTTTGACCCTAACTCTGCCAAAATAATAATTAATTATTGACTACATTAGAACTTTGATTCAACAAATTAAACAACCAAGCCTATGAGCAACAAATTCAATGTTGATCCTGACATTCGCAAGGCCAGCACCTTACCTTCCTCTTTTTATAAAGATCCGGTCGTTTTCGAGAAAATCAAAGAAAAGGTTTTTTTAAAATGCTGGCAGTTTATTGGAGATGAACAACTGGTCAAATTACCCGGATCAGTACATCCATTTGTTCTGTTAGATCGTTATTTAACCGAACCCTTATTACTTACGAGAGATAAGGACAGTAACATTCACTGTATGAGCAATGTCTGCACGCATCGGGCAAATCTTGTGGTTCTGGGAAGTGGAAAGCTGAAAAAATTGACTTGTATGTATCATGGCCGCAGGTTTAATTTGAAAGGTGATTTTGAGCATATGCCTGAATTTAAGGAAGCCGAAGATTTTCCGCGTGAATGCGATAGTTTACATCAATTTTCTTTAGAAAAATGGGGCCCTTTACTTTTTACCGGACTAGACCCGAACTTTGATTTTAACCAGGTTGTTAAGATCATGGAAGAACGGGTAGGTTTTTTGCCATTAAATGAATTCAGACATGATCCGTCCTTGTCAAAAGATTATTTGGTTCAGGCACATTGGGCACTCTATTGCGACAATTATCTGGAAGGGTTTCATGTTCCTTTTGTTCATGAAGAACTCAATAAGGTCTTGGATTATGGTTCCTATAGAACTGAAATTTATGATCATTGTAATTTACAAATAGGTTATGCTGATGAGGCTACAGAAACTTTTGACCTACCCGAAGGACATATAGACCATGGGAAAAATGTGGCTGCATATTACTATTGGGTATTCCCTAATATGATGTTCAATTTTTATCCCTGGGGACTTTCTATAAATGTCATAAAACCCTTAAGTATCGATCGAACCAAAGTTTCCTTTATAAGCTATGTTTTTGATCCTGACAAATTGGAAAAAGGAGCCGGTCAAGCCCTGGACAAGGTGGAACGGGAGGATGAATTCGTTGTAGAAAATGTACAAAAAGGCATACTTTCATCCTTCTATAAAGCGGGAAGGTTCTCGCCGGAACGGGAGAAGGGTGTGCATCATTTCCATAGGTTACTGGCCGAATTTATGAACCGTTAGTTCAATTTAAAACTCCACTCATTTTCATTGAGTTCATCAAGGAGTTCTTTGGTTATATTGATCTTAGCACTTCTGCTGGGCATATTAAGTTTGAGTTTTTCTTTCTGATCAATGATCATAAAATTGAGATGCTGGTTCCCTTTATGCTTCTTAAAAACACTGTCAAATTGTTTTACCGATGTTTCATTGATGCTTTCTATGGGTAAATTCAAAGTGATCTTTTTTGCCATGTTTGCCAAAACATCCTGCAATTGTTGAATAGTGGTAATTTGCACCCTGACATCGCCATTTTGCCAGGCTCTTCGCATCACTGTTTTCAGGTATAGAAAGGTATTTGGGATCAGAAAATGCCTGTATTTTAAATAATCTTCATTGAACAACCTGAATTCATAAGCATCACTGTAATCTTCAAAAGTAAACATCCCCCAGGGCTTACCATTTTTGCTAACCCTGTGCTGCACGTCTGTAATGATACCTGCAAATGACAATTCCTTACCTTCCAGTTGATTGATGTTTTGCAGGCTGTCAACCCTTGCGTTACAAAAATATTGTATTTCTGTTTTGAAATCGTCCAGCGGATGACCTGAAATATAAATACCGATCATTTCCTTTTCCTTTGAAAGTTTTTCCATGACATTCCAAGGCTCACATGGAGGAATTTCGGGTTCTTCAAACTGAACTTCTGAAGCCTCCCCAAACAAAGATACCTGGGCAGAATTCTTGCTCTCCTGAAACTTATTACCATATCTGATCGCCTTTTCTATAAAGGTGACTCCCTTTTCGTCTAAGGCAAAGTATTGAGATCTGTTCGCTGTTTGAAAAGAATCAAAACCTCCGGCCAGTACCAGGCCGTCAAAGGCCTTTTTATTAGCTGCCCTTAGATCAACCCTTTTGGTCACATCAAAAATGGAGCTAAAATTCCCATTTTTCTTACGTTCATTAACAATAGCCTTAACTGCTCCTTCCCCTACGCCTCTGATGGCACCCATTCCAAATCGGACTGCTCCTTGTTTGTTTACAGAAAATTTATAATAGGATTCATTGATATCTGGTCCGAGAACTTCAATACCAGACCTTTTACATTCTTCCATAAAGAAGGAAACCTGTTTGATATCATTCATATTATTACTCAAAACAGAAGCCATATATTCGGCAGGATAATGAGCCTTTAAATAGGCTGTCTGGTAGGCTATAAATGCGTAGCAGGTTGAATGTGATTTATTGAAGGCATAGGCGGCAAAGGCCTCCCAATCTTTCCAGATCTTTTCTAACACCTCCTCCGGATGGTTATTTTTCTTACCCCCTTCTATAAAAAGTGGTTTTAACTTCTCGAGCAGGGCAAAGATCTTTTTTCCCATGGCCTTACGCAGCATATCTGCCTGGCCTTTGGTAAACCCGGCCAGTTTTTGTGAGAGGAGCATTACCTGTTCCTGATAAACCGTAATTCCATAAGTCTCCTTGAGATAACCCTCCATGTCCGGAAGATCATACTTGATCTCTTCGCGCCCGTGTTTCCGATCAATAAAAGACGGGATATATTCCATTGGTCCCGGCCGATATAAAGCGTTCATCGCTATAAGATCAGCAAATTCGGTTGGCTTAAGCGACTTCATATGCTTTTGCATACCCGGCGACTCATATTGAAAGATCCCAATGGTTTCACCTCTTTGGAACAAGGCATAGGTCTTTTCATCATCTAGTGGGAAATCATCCGGCACAAGATCCACTCCATGCAAGGCTTTAACGATCTTTACAGTATCCTTGATGAGGGTTAAGGTTTTTAATCCCAGGAAATCCATTTTTAACAGGCCTGCATCCTCCACAACTCCATTGTCAAATTGGGTAACATACATGTCCGTACCCTTGGCGGTAGCAACGGGAATCAGATTCGTAATGTCCTCCGGAGTAATAATGACCCCACAGGCATGTGTTCCGGTATTTCTGACTGATCCTTCAAGCATTTTAGCCTGATTGATGGTATCAGCTTCGATCCCGCTTCCTTCAGCCATGCTTTTTAACTCATCTACATTCGCTTTTTCTTCGCTTCTCAACCCTTTTACTTTGGAGATACTCTTCTCGTCAGTGCCAAAAATATTGTTCAGCTTAAGACCCGGAATCAATTTTGCAATTCTGTCGGCATCAGAAAGCGGAAGGTCCAGAACTCTGGCAGTATCTCTGATCGAAGATTTAGCGGCCATGGTTCCATAGGTAATGATCTGAGCCACCTGGTTGGAACCATATTTTTGGATCACATAATCAATTACCCGCTGCCTGCCTTCATCATCAAAATCTATATCAATATCCGGAAGGGATACCCTGTCCGGGTTTAGAAAACGCTCAAATAGCAGGTCGTACTTAATAGGGTCGATATTGGTAATACCAAGACAATAAGCTACTGCCGACCCGGCGGCAGATCCTCTTCCCGGTCCAACTGACACCCCCATTCTTCGTGCCTCCTTTATAAAATCCTCGACAATCAGAAAATAGCCCGGATATCCGGTCTTTTCAATGATCATCAGTTCAAAATCAAGTCGTTCCTTGATCTCTTCATCGAGGTCCGGGTATCTTTGTTTGGCCCCTTCATAGGTCAAATATTTTAGATAGGCATTTTCTCCTCTTTTTCCTCCATCCTCTTCATCTCTGGCATCATAAAACTGCTCAGGCATATCAAATTTTGGCAATAATACGTCTCTCGCAAGTTCATAGATCTCTATCTTATCGACCACTTCCTGAATGTTGATAATGGCTTCAGGAACATGCTGAAACAAGGTTTTCATCTCCTCCTGATCCTTGAAATAGTACTCGTCATTTGGCAAACCATATCTGAATCCACGGCCCCTTCCTTTGGGTGTGGCAATTTTTTCTCCGTCTTTTACACAGAGTAAAATGTCATGGGCCAAAGAATCTGATCTTTTAAGATAAAACGTGTTGTTTGTAGCGACAAGCTTAACATGATGCTTTTTAGAAAATCCTATCAGGACCTCATTGATATGTTTTTCGTTTTCCTGCTGATGATCACTGATCTCAAGATAAAAATCATCTTTAAAATTCTCTTTCCACCACAAAAGGGCTTCTTCTGCCTGATGTTCCCCTACATTGAGTATCTTATTGGGTATTTCACCATTAACGCCACCACTCAATACTATAATATCTTCTTTATATTTCTGTATCAGCTTCTTATCTATTCTGGGCACATAATAAAATCCATCAATAAATGCTGCAGAAGCAAGTTTAGCCATGTTGTGGTAGCCTTTCTTATTCTTTGCAAGAAGTACAACCTGATAGCCATTATCTTTAACCGATTTATCCAAATGGTTTTCGCAAACGTTGAATTCGCAACCAACAATGGGCTTGATGGGATTTTCTGCTGTTTGGTTATGGCTCAACACCGCTTTGACGAAAACAAAGGCGCCCATCATATTTCCTGTATCTGTGAGTGCTACAGCAGGCATATTGTTATCTATGGTGGCCTGCACGAGATCAGCTACACTGGAAGTTGACTGCAATATTGAATATTGTGAATGATTGTGAAGATGAGCAAAGGATGCCTTTTCAAGTGTTTCCTGATCTTTAGAGCTTATGCCCACATTACGCTCATCCGCTTTTTCAGCTTTTCGCCGCAACTTATCGCTTTCCTTCTTTAAATTCAGGTGCTTTAAACCTACAGGAGAGAATACTTCTGTGTTGTGGGTAGTAAAGTCAACAAAATAGGAGCTGTTTACCTGTAATTCCTCCTGGGTATAATGACCATTTCTAAGGAGCTCCAAAAAACACCTTGTGGTTGCTTCAACATCTGCAGTGGCATTATGCGCCTCATTAAAAGGTTGGTTAAAGAGTTTTTCGTGTAATTCTGTTAGTGTGGGAAGTTTGAATTTCCCATACCTTCCTCCTGGTATTTCACATAATAATGCAGTCTTCTCTGTACAGGTATCAAGTACAGGCAGTTTATTAAGCTCCGTAGCAATATTCGATCTGTGAAACTCACAGCCCATGATGTTCAAATCAAAATTTAGATTCTGACCCACCACAAATTTCGCTTTGGATAAGGCCTCATTGAACAAGTTCAACACCTCGGTCAAGGGTTTTCCCTGTTGTGTCGCCAGGTCTGTTGAAATACCATGAATCTGCTCAGCATCATAGGGAATTTTATAATTTTCCGGTATGATCAGAAAATCCTCATGTGAAACCATGCGCCCCATGTCGTCATGCAATTGCCAGGCAATTTGTACACAACGAGGCCAATTGCTCACATCTGTGATGGGTGCATTCCAGTTCTTAGGTAAACCTGTGGTTTCTGTGTCAAAAATCAAATACATGAAGTGAATTCTTTTGTGAGGATTTCAATGGCATAAAAATAGGTATTTAGAAGTTTACCATTAAAATGATTCGCCGTAATTTTATCAACAAACGTTTATAAATGTTTATTCACAAATGATATATCCTAAGCGCTGACAATTAGATAGATAATAAATCATACTTTTTGATCTCAGATTGAATATTATTTAGTAATTTTGCGCCCTACTTCGAGAAAGTAGCAATATTATATTAATAACTTAGGTCGTGAACCTAAAAATTTAAACAATTATGTCAGTAAAAATTAGACTACAAAGACACGGTAGAAAAGGAAAACCATTTTTTTGGATCGTAGCAGCAGATGCCCGCTCAAAAAGAGACGGTAGGTCTTTGGAAAAACTGGGAACTTACAACCCTAACACGAATCCTGCAACTATTGAATTAGATGTTGATGGAGCAGTTAAATGGCTTCAAAATGGAGCACAACCAACTGATACTGCAAGAGCAATATTATCTTACAAAGGTGCTTTATTGAAAAATCATCTTGCCGGAGGTGTTAAAAAAGGTGCTTTGACCGAAGAGCAGGCTGAAGCTAAATTTCAAGCTTGGTTAGAAGAAAAAGCGACAAAAGTTTCTGATAAAGAAGGAGCAATTGCCAAGGCAGAAGAAGATGCCAAAGCTAAAATATTCGAGGCTGAAAAAGAAGTGAACGCCAGTCGTAAAGCGGCTGCAGAAGAAGCAGAAAACGAAGCCATCAAAGCAGAAGCTGATGCAAAAGCAGCAGAAGCAGCAGCAGCGAAAGCTGAAGAAGCTGTTGAAGATGATACCCCGAAAACAATCGATGAGGTAGCACAACAAGCTAAGGAAGAAGAAAAATAAGACATCGAACAGATACTTATTAAAAAACCTGATATTGATTTATCAGGTTTTTTTATTTTACATTTGATACTATTCAATATACATACATGAAAAAAGAGGATTGTTTTTATCTTGGAAAGATCGTCAAGAAATACAGTTTCAAGGGTGAGCTTATCTTAAAACTAGATACGGACCAACCGGAGATCTACGAAAATCTCAACGCTATCTTTCTGGATATGGGAAAGACACTGGTCCCCTACTTTATTGAGAGCAGTCTTTTCCAAAAAGGAAATCATATGCGGATCCGGTTTGAAGATGTAGACACTGAAGAAGATGCAGAGCTGCTGTTAAAGAGAGATGCCTATTTACCACTTAGCCTGTTACCTAAACTTGAGGGAAATCAATTTTATTTTCATGAGGTGACCGGTTTTATTCTTGAAGATATAAATTTTGGTAAGGTTGGGGTCATTGCATCAATTAATGATAGTTCTGCTCAACCCCTGTTTGTTGTGAAAACAGATCATACTGAAATTTTGGTACCCATGGTTGACGATTTTATCGAAAAAATTGACAGAGTCAATAAGAAAGTTCTTGTAAGAACACCCGAGGGCCTTATTGACATGAACCGATCTTAAGTTTTTATGCATGTCTGACAAACCTTTTCACTTTAAGGAATTTAGCATACTTCAGGATCGATGTGCGATGAAGGTGGGTACTGACGGGGTTTTACTCGGTGCCTGGGTAAGGATTTCCCCAGACACTGAATCTATTCTGGATATTGGTACCGGCACTGGCCTGATTGCCTTGCAAATGGCACAAAGAAGCAACGCTGAAACAATTGATGCCATTGAAATTGAGAACAGGGCTTTTGAACAGGCCGTTGAGAATTTTGAGAATAGTTCCTGGGCCGACCGACTCTATTGCTACCATGCCTCCCTGCTCGAGTTTAAAGAGGAAATGGAGGATCAATACGATCTCATAATAAGTAATCCTCCTTATTTTAACGATACCTTTAAAGAACTTAATAAGGAACGGGCACTTGCCAGACACACCCATCAACTCAGCTATAAAGAACTATTAGAAGCAACTGACAAGCTACTCTCACCTTCAGGTAGTTGTGCTTTTATCATCCCATATAGGGAAGAATCTGATTTTCTTTCATTGGCCGCCTTACATAAACTTTATCCCATTCTGATCACAAGGGTAAGAGGCACTGAGCAAAGCGACATCAAAAGGAGCCTTCTGCAATTCAGCAGGCATTCTGCTAAAGTTGTTCCCCATGAATTGATCATTGAGAAGAGCAGGCACGTCTATACTGATGCATATAGCAGTCTTGTAAAAGACTTTTACCTGCATATGTAAATCAACCGATAATTTATATTACCACTAGGCACCAAGATTGTGTGGGTTGTAACCAAGATAGGGCACCTCTTTTTCATTGAATCTTATACCGTAATTTTTAAGCTCCTCAAGAATTGGGTCATATACTTCTTTTGAAATTGGTAATTGAACACCAGGGCTGTTGATTCTTCCATTTAAAATATCTAAAGTTGCCATAGCAACAGGTAATCCCACGGTTTTTGCCATAGCAGTATAGGTTTGGTCTTCACCTAGAACTACCATATTGGATTCGATCTGTTTTTTGACCCCATTTAGTTCAAAACCAAATTTATGATACATCACGATCATATCCTTATCATCTTTGGTCAGCGTCCAACTATCCATTAAAATTCGTTGCAGGATCTGGGCCGGGGTAGCATCTTTTATTCCAACTATTTTTGAGGCATTGAAAATATCCAGTTCAAGCAACTTTTCCCAGATCACATCATCCTGATCGATCTTTAAATAATGTCTTAATTTGAGTTCGACAGAATCATGTGGTTTATAGGGTAAAAAAGAATTGGTAAAATCTCGATAACTCATTTGTTCAGAACCTTCCATCACATAACTGTCATCGGTCATTCCCAGCTGAACAAAAATATTCCATGCCCTGGAATAGCCCACCCTTCTTATGGTACCTCTGTAAAGGGTCAAGACATCCTGCAGGCCATAAATTTCGCGATAATTTAAGGAATCTCTGATTCGCAAGTGCCTCAAACTTCCCATAACCTTCAATCGACAAAAACTCCGTTCTCCTGAACAATTTATGATAGGGTATATATTTGTATTTTCCTTCCTGAATAAATTTGGCAACACCTCCCTGACCCGCAACAACAACGTTTCTGGGATTCCAGGTAAATTTATAATTCCAGAGATTATTATCACTTTCAGGAGCTACAAGACCACCGGTAAACGATTCAAAAAGAAGCATTTTACCTCCTTGGCCTTTGATCCTGTCGATCACCTGCATGGCGCTCATATGATCTATCCCAGGATCCAAACCGATTTCATTCATAAATATCAAGCCCTTGTCTTTAACCTCCTGATCCATTGCCAAAAGTTCCTTGGAAATATACGAAGCGGTCACCAGGCTTTTTTTAAACTCAAGACAGTCTTTGGCGATTTCCAAATGAAATCTGGCAGGTAACATAGAAATAACAATAGCCGCATTTTTTACAATGGCCTGACGCTTGACCGAATCAAAAATATCTAATTCAATCACTTCACTATTCTCGTGATTATCAACTAGTTTTTTAGCATTTTCAATAGAAATATCAGCTATAACGATCTTTAATTTTTCCTTATAGGATTTTTCCAAAAGATACCTGACCAAAGCAGAAGAAGATCTACCTGCACCAACGATTAAAATTCGTCTCATATTGCTATACTTATTTAGTCAAATGTAACTAAATTGATCAGAATTTTAGAGGAAAATTAGCTATTCTTTAAACTAATATTTTTTAACATTCCGAACTTAAATGTGACATCTCCCGGGACAATATTATGTTTTTATCTTATTTTAGCCGATTCTTAATATTTTATCAAATGACAAGAATTTACCCGGCCATCGCTGCCTCCTTGGGAATGCTGACAATCATATTAGGTGCCTTTGGAGCCCATGCCTTAAAAGATCAGACTGGAACCCGAATCCTTGCAAAGTTTTGAAACCGGTGTTAGGTATATGATGTTTCATGTATTGGCCATTCTTCTTATCAATTTCAGTCCCTTGCTCAGTCAAAGGTCAAAAACCAGAATTTCTCAATTGTTTCTGATTGGTATATTGCTCTTTTCAGGTTCGATTTTTGCCATTGCAACGGGATTGATCCAAGCCAAAACAATTTGGTTTATCACACCACTGGGAGGACTCTTTTTTGTTTTAGGTTGGTTAATAGCTACTTTGTCATTTCTGAAGTCGAATGATAAAAATTAAATGAAATACCGGATTTCATTTTTATTATTCACCACTTATTTATTTAAGATCTAAATTCTTTAAGCTTTTAACAAAAAGAATAAATCTCTCGTAATAACAATACTTTCTTAATAACTATTATTGGTAAAGTTTTGTCTTCCTTTCAAATGTTCTTATTTTTAGAAGATCATTTTTCAGCCATAAAAAACGAAAACGTTATCGTAAATATCCTTGCGAACCCTGACAAATGTCATAAAAGTGAGGTTGCAATTATGCCTAAATTTGCTAAAGAAATCAAAACAATTAACACTTAAATTTTGACTTATGGAAGTTCTAACAAAATCAGTAATCAGCTCATTACATGACTTAGGAATCAAAAACCCAAAAGAGATTATCTACAACCCATCATATGACGAACTTTATGAATATGAATTATCTCCATCTTTAGAGGGATATGAAAAGAGGTTTTAAAACAGAACTTAGGTGCCATCAACGTAATGACAGGAAAATTTACTGGTCGTTCACCTAAAGACAAATATATCGTGATGGATGATGTTACCAGAGATACGATTTGGTGGACTTCTGAAAAAGCTAAGAATGACAACAAGCCAATTACGCAGGAAGTCTGGAACGACCTTAAAGAATTGGTATTGGAAGAACTTTCAGGTAAAAAATTATATGTTGTTGATACATTTTGTGGTGCTAATGAAGACACTCGTTTAAAAGTTAGATTTGTCGTTGAAGTGCCCTGGCAGGCACATTTTGTAAAAAATATGTTCATCAGACCAACTGCTGAAGAATTAGAAACTTTTGGTGATCCTGATTTCGTAGTATTGAACGGTTCAGAAACCGTAAATAAAAAATGGAAAGAACACGGGCTTGAATTCAGAAGTGTTTACCGTATTTAACCTTACTGAAAAAATGCAGGTAATTGGTGGAACCTGGTATGGTGGAGAGATGAAAAAAGGTATGTTCGCAATGATGAACTATTACCTTCCAAGAAGAGGAATGGCTTCTATGCACTGTTCAGCTAATGTTGGTGAAGATGGTGATACAGCAATTTTCTTCGGACTTATCCGGAACAGGAAAAACAACACTATCAACTGATCCAAAAAGAAAATTGATTGGTGATGATGAACACGGTTGGGATGATGAAGGTATTTTCAACTTTGAAGGTGGATGTTATGCAAAAACAATTGATCTTGATCATGAAGCTGAACCAGATATTTATGAGGCGATTAAAAGAGATGCCTTGCTTAGAAAATGTAACGGTTGATGAAAATGGTAAGATTGATTTTACTGATGGATCTGTAACACAAAATACAAGAGTTTCTTACCCGATCTATCATATCGAAAATATTGTAAAACCAGTTTCTAAAGCAGGTCATGCGAACAAAGTGATCTTCTTAACTGCTGATGCTTATGGTGTTATGCCTCCTGTATCTAAATTGACTCCTGAGCAAACTAAGTATCATTTCTTATCAGGATTTACAGCTAAATTAGCAGGTACCGAAAGAGGTGTTACAGAACCAACACCAACTTTCTCAGCTTGTTATGGTGCAGCTTTCTTGACACTTCACCCAACAAAATACGGTGAAGAATTGGTTAAAAAGATGGAAGAGCACAATGCTCAGGCTTACCTTGGTTAATACAGGTTGGAACGGAACTGGAAAACGTATCTCTATTCAGGATACAAGAGGAATCATTGACAGAATTTTAGACGGATCTATCGACAGTGCTGAAACTAAAGTGATCCCTGTATTCAATCTTGAAGTACCTACTTCTTTAAAAGATGTTCACGATGATATTCTTGACCCAAGAGACACTTATCGAGGACGAGGAAGAATGGAACAGAAGAGCACAGAAATTAGCTGGTTTGTTCATCCAATAACTTCGAGAAGTATACAGATAATGAAGAAGGAAAATCATTAGTTGCAGCTGGACCACAGTTAGACTAAACAATTGCTTTTCAATAAAAGTGTGTATCAAGATCTGATTGGTACACACTTTTTTTCACGGCTAAAATTCAAATTTCAACTGAACGTCCATCACCTTTTCATTTTCCTTTGAAGTATTGTTCAAATTTGACACTGATATTCCCAGCAGCCTAACTGATTCTTTGACTTTCTCCTGATAGAGCAGCTCTTTTACTGTTGCAAGCAAGATGTTTTTGTCTTTTACAAAAACAGGAAGCGTCTTGCTTCTGGTTTGCAATGAAAAGTCACTGTACTTGATTTTAAGGGTAATGGTCTTTCCAGCAACCTTAGAACGTATCAACCTGTTTTGCAGCTCTTCTGCTATTGCTTCGAGTCTTTCCATCATAAATATTTCAGAGGTCAAATTCTTACTGAATGTATGCTCCGCGGCAACCGATTTCTGGATTCTGTTTGGTTTTACCTCACTAAAATGCTTTCCCCTGACAACATTATAATAATGATCACCCGAATTCTTAAAATGTGTCAGTAAGAAAATCCAGGGATTTGCTTTTAAGATCGCGTCCCGTAAAAATGCCAAATTGAAACATTTTTGAAGCTGTTACCTTACCAATCCCAAAGAACTTCTCTATGGGAAGCTCTTCCAGAAAAACCTTCTACTTCTTCCGGTGGAATCGTTTTTTGTCCGTTGGGCTTATTAATGTCTGAAGCGATCTTGGCAACAAACTTACTGTTTGAAATACCCGCCGAGGCCCGCAATCCTAACTTCTTGAAAGATGCGTTCACGAATCTCACTGGCAATAAGCGTTGCTGAAGGATGGTGTTTCTTATTGAGCGTTACATCTAAATAGGCTTCATCAAGCGATAAGGGCTCGACCAGATCTGTATACTCATAAAAAATATTTCTAATTTGTTTGGAGATTTCTTTGTAACGAGCAAATCGGGGTTTTACAAATATCAGATCAGGACAGTTCTTTCTAGCCTGAAATCCACTCATGGCAGACCTCACTCCATACTTTCTTGCTTCATAGCTCGCCGCGGCCACAACACCTCTTTCGCTGCCACCACCAACGGCAACAGGCTTCCCTTTTAATTCAGGATGATCCATTTGCTCAACGGAAGCATAAAACGCATCCATATCAATATGTATGATCTTTCTATTCGCCTGCGAATCCATAGAGGTAAAACTACAAAGTTAAGTTAAAACAGCAGCTTTAAACATCTAAAAATCTCAATTGAAAAATCATAAAAATGCCTTACTTTTGCTGCATGTCGAGAAAAAAGAAATTTCATTTATTTGAAAATATTGAAGTGGTGGATACTGCTGCCAAAGGTAAATCTGTGGCGAAATCACCGGATGGAAGAGTTGTTTTTCTGAGTCAATGCGGTGCCTGGTGACATTGTTGATATCAGAACCGGCAGGAAAAGAAAATCATATTATGAGGGAAAGGCTGTTAAGTTCCATCATTTATCTGAAAAAAGAGTAGATCCGGTATGTGAGCATTTCGGTCTCTGCGGAGGCTGTAAATGGCAGCATATGAATTATCAGGACCAACTCTCCTATAAACAGAAGGAGGTCACAAATAATCTGATAAGAATAGGACACTTGGAACTTCCCGAGATCACTCCCATAGCAGGCTGTGAAAAAATATACTTTTACAGAAACAAAATGGAATTCTCCTTTTCTGATTCCAGATGGCTCACCGAAAAAGAATTAAAAAGCGACATTGAATTTAAGGATAAAAACGCATGTGGTTTTCATATTCCAGGGATGTGGGATAAAATATTAGATGTCAACAAATGTCATTTGCAGGAGGATCCTTCCAATGCCATTCGTAATTCGGTCAAAGCTTATGCCATTGAAAATGATATCACATTTTTTAATCCCAGACAAAGAACAGGGCATGCTTAGAACCCTGATGATCAGAATCAGTTCAACCGGAGAGATCATGATCGTTATTCAGTTTTTCAAAGATGATAAAGAAAAACGGGAATTACTTCTGAATTATATCGCTGAAACATTTAAGGAAATAACTTCTTTGCAATATATCATCAACGAAAAAGGAAATGACTCCATCTACGATCAGGATATTATTTTGTTCCAGGGCAGGGATCATATTTTTGAAGAAATGGAAGGCTTAAAGTTTAAAATCAATGCCAAATCGTTCTATCAGACCAATTCTTCTCAAGCCTATGAATTGTATAAAATAGCGAGAGACTTTGCAGATCTTCAAGGGACTGAAATTGTCTATGATTTGTATACCGGAACGGGGACAATCGCCCAATTTGTGGCGTCCAAAGCCAAAAAAGTGATTGGTATTGAAAGCGTGCCACAGGCGATTGAAGATGCCAAAGAAAACGCAAGATTAAATGGTATTGACAACACGGTTTTTTTTGACGGTGACATGGCCAAGGTATTTACACAGGAATTCATAGAACAAAACGGACATCCTGATCTGATCATCACGGATCCGCCAAGAGATGGGATGCATCAAAAAGTAGTAGCACAAATATTACATATTTTACCTGAAAAGGTTGTTTATATAAGTTGTAATTCTGCTACTCAAGCCAGGGATCTGGCACTAATGAAAGAAGATTATGTTATTGAAAAGTCCCAGGCAGTTGATATGTTCCCTCAGACCCATCATGTGGAAAATGTGGTTCTTTTAAAGCGTAGAAAGCAGAAATGAAAAAAAATTTAATACTCATAATGACCCTCCTGTTTCTCCTGATGCAACTCAGTTGTGAAAGAGATGAAATCTGCCTGGAAGAGATCACGCCCAAACTGATCATTAGATTTTACAACGAAAATAATCCGAATGAATTCAAATCTGTTCCCCTGTTAAAAGTGAATATAGAAGGTATTGATGGAGATTACAGCAATGAAACCATAACTACGCTTACAGATTCTATCGCAATTCCTTTGGAAGTGGCCAATAATAAAACCAGATTCATACTTACCTTACAAGGAAATGACATTGAGGGTACTGAAGACAATCTTGATACGATTGCTGTGATTTATACACAACAGGATATCTTTATTTCCAGGGCTTGTGGTTACAAAACAGTTTTTAATGAAGCCGGGGCCAGTTTGGTTACAGATGATGATAATTGGATAAAGGGCCTGGAAACCAAAAATGATCCGCTCCAAATAATTGACGAAAACGCAGCTCATGTTAAAATATACCATTAGCATTTTTCTTTTTTTATCCTGCAGCACGATTGTCGCCCAACTGGGGAAAAGTGCACAGGATACCGCTACCTATAAAGACAGGTACGGGCTCAGAGTGGGCATAGACGTCGTACGGCCGATTTTCTCTCTGTTCAGTGAGGAAACTCAAGGATTTGAAATTGTTGGTGATTATCGCATAACCAAAAGGCTGTATCTCGCTACAGAACTTGGTTATCGGGACCAGACAACCCAGGAAGATTTTTTTAACTTCTCCACCAAGGGGCAATATATCAAAGTAGGGGTTGATTATAACGCTTATAAAAATTGGCTTGGTATGGAAAATATGATCGTCGTGGGTTTGCGCTACGGATTCAGTACGTTCAACCAGTCAGTGAACGAATATGCTATCAATGCCGATCCATTTGTGCCGGTTAGAACCGAACCAAACGGAATGACCTATGATGGTTTGACTGCTCATTGGGCCGAACTGGTACTGGGTCTAAAAGTAGAAGTACTGCACAATGTGTTTTTAGGTGTTTCGTTTAGAGGAAATACCCTGATCTCTGCAACAAAAGTGGAAAACTTCAAAAATCTATATGTACCAGGGTTCGAAAGAGTTTTTGTCAATAACAATGGCTTTAGTTTTAATTATACGGTATCTTATTTGATTCCGCTCTACAGAAAATAAGGTGAACAAAAATGGATAGAAAAATCATCTCTTTTTTTACTTTTGGTTTGTTACTTATTACCATAGGAGGAATTGGTTCTTTTTTCGACTGGGATAAATCAATGATCTTTATTGGGCTGGGCCTTACGATGGAATCTTTAGCCTTACTCATTTTTGCCTGGAAACGCTTGAAAAAAAGATGAATTATTCCAATCCTGTTTCAATTGTAGTTGCTTCAATCATGGTAACTGTTTTGTCTTTAAAAATCAAGACTGACTGCTACTATTGTTTCTTAGGAATGTTTTTTATCGGGCTTATTTTATTTATATTTGGGATTGTCAAATACTGGAAACGATACAATGGCTAAGAAGAAATTAAACAGCTTATCAGACCTTGGAGGATTCGTTTTTTCCACCAATGAACAGGAAGATTTTTCCGCTTATTCAGAGGGTTCTTCAGAAAATATTGATCCTAAGGATCAGCAATTGGAAGCTCATTTTTCAAACAAAGGAAGGGGTGGTAAAACGGTAACTATCGTATCTGGTTTTCAAGGAAAGGAAAGCGATCTCAAGACACTGGCCAAACTCTTAAAAACCAAATGTGGTGTTGGTGGCAGCGTAAAAGATGGAGAGATCATCATTCAGGGTAACTATCGAGATAAGATCATGTCTATCCTTCAAAAAGAAGGCTACAGTGTTAAACGGGTAGGTGGTTGATCTGCGAGGTATTTCTTTTTTTCATCAATAATTCAATTTTGTAGTCCTATGCGAACAATTGGTCCTTCTGAACTTATATTAAATCCTGACGGTAGTATATACCATATCAATTTAAAACCTGAGCATATTGCGCCGACCATCATCTTCGTTGGAGACCAGAATCGTGTGGAAAAGGTAGCTCGTCATTTTGATGACATAGAATTCTCTACTCAGAAAAGAGAATTTAAAACAATTGTCGGAAATTTAAACGGCAAAAGATTGATGGTGATCTCTACCGGGATCGGGCCGGATAATATTGATATTGTGCTGAATGAAATTGATGCTCTGGTCAACATAAATCTCAATACACGAACCGTCAAAAATGAATTGACCAGTCTTCAAATTGTGCGCATGGGAACTTCAGGCTCATTGCACAAGGACATCCCTGTAGATTCCATTGTTCTTGGCAAATACGGCCTGGGTTTTGACGGCGTACTGCACTCTTATGAGGATAAGGGCATATTCGAAACGGAATTGGAAAATGCATTTATAGACCATTGTAATTATGCACCCGAAAAATCCAGACCCTATATCGTAAGAAATAGCTCCCTTCTTGAGAAAAAGCTATTATCTGATCAAATATTTTCAGGTATCACTGCTACCGCAGGCGGATTTTACGGCCCTCAGGGAAGGGTTCTGCGGTTGGCTTTACAAGACAATGACCTGAATCATAAAATTGAAAGCTTTGAATATAAACAGCTTAGGGTCACAAACTTAGAAATGGAAACTTCCGTAATTTACGGGCTCTCAAAACTGTTGGGTCATCATGCTGTTTCCATGAATGCCATTATTGCCAACAGAGCTAACCTGACCTTTAGTAAAGATCCTTATGCAGCTGTCGAAAAAATGATCCAATACACACTCAATAAGCTCACTACATAATTTTTTTTGATTTGGTATACTAAACGCAATTTTCAAACGTTAATTAATATAAATCTCCCTTGATTATTAACTTAAAAATTAACCTATGAAAAAGTTAGCCTATTTATTAGTTTTTATTTTCGCTTCAGCAAGTTTAGCTTCCTGTGGTGCATCAAGTGCGAGTTGTGTTGATTCAGACAAGTACATTATAAAGAATATGAAATTTGAGAATCAGGAAATGGTTCTATCCAAAAAATTCAAAACAAGTGATGAGATCATCAATTAATTTGGATTTATATATCTTAGAAAAAACCGTCAGTTTAAATTGACGGTTTTTTTATGCTATAAAAAATAAAAAGAAAAGGCTTGTTAAAATTACCAGACTTTGTAATTTTGCACAAACCTAAACACCATGCCAAATACCAAGTATATTTTTGTTACAGGAGGAGTAAGCTCATCTCTTGGCAAAGGAATTATTGCTGCCTCTTTAGCAAAATTATTACAATCAAGTGGATTTTCGGTCACCATTCAAAAATTAGATCCTTATATCAATGTTGATCCTGGAACACTTAAATCCTTATGAACATGGAGAGTGTTATGTGACCAACGATGGCGCTGAAACTGATCTTGATCTTGGACATTATGAAAGGTTTTTAAATATTCCAACTTCCCAGGCCAATAATGTCACTACAGGTAGAATATACCAGACAGTTATTAACAAGGAGCGCAAGGGTGATTATCTCGGGAAAACCGTTCAGATCATTCCTCATATTACCAATGAGATCAAAAGGCGTATTAAAATCCTTGGTCAAACTGGTGAATATGATATTGTGATTACTGAAATAGGCGGTACGGTTGGTGATATAGAATCTTTACCATATATAGAAGCTGTCAGACAATTAAAATGGGATCTAGGCAAACACAACGCCATCGTAATTCATTTGACTTTGATCCCTTATTTGGCCGCAGCAAAAGAGTTAAAGACAAAACCAACTCAGCATTCCGTCAAAGAACTTATGCAAAGTGGTATTAGCCCAGACATACTGGTTTGTAGAACTGAACACCATATTGGTGATGATATAAAAAGAAAATTAGCCTTATTCTGCAATGTTGATAAGGAGTCTATCATAGAATCTATAGATGCCGATACCATTTATGACGTACCCAACCTTAATGCTTCATGAGGGATTGCATGAAGTAGTGCTGAACAAGCTCGATCTGAAAGCTTCTAAAAAACCCGTTCTTACCCGATGGAATCAGTTCCTCCATAATTATAAGAATCCTGAGGGGACGGTTGAAATAGGTTTGGTTGGGAAGTATATTGAATTACAGGATGCGTATAAATCGATTCTTGAGGCTTTGGATCATGCCGCAGCGCAAAACAAGCTTAAGGTAAATATCCATCCTATTCATTCTGAAGACCTTACCGAACAGAATGTATCCGAAAAGTTAAAAGACCTGCAAGGTTTGGTCGTTGCTCCTGGTTTCGGTGACCGGGGAATTGAAGGAAAAATTGCAGCAGTTCAGTATGTAAGGGAAAATAATATCCCTTTTCTTGGAATTTGTTTAGGTATGCAAATGGCAGTTATAGAGTACGCCAGAAATGTACTAAATCTGAAGAATGCCAATTCTACTGAAATGACCAGAAATACGCCACACCCGGTTATTGATATCATGGAAGACCAGAAAATGGTTACAGAAAAAGGAGGAACCATGAGACTTGGAGCCTGGGATTGTAAATTGGAAAAAGATTCCAAAGCTTTTGAAATTTATGGCAAGGAACTTATTAGTGAAAGACATAGGCATCGTTATGAATATAACAATGACTATCTTAAAAAATTAACCGAAGCAGGACTTATCCCTACCGGGCTCAACCCGAAAACAGGTTTAGTAGAAATCGTTGAAATTCCAACCCATAAGTGGTTTATAGGAGTTCAATACCATCCTGAATATAAAAGTACCGTATTGAATCCGCATCCTTTGTTTGCTGCTTTTGTTCTGGCATGTTCAGGGAAATAAATAAAAAAGGCGGCCCTAGCAGGCCGCCTTTTATTTTTTCAATTCAGTATATCTTATTCTACTCCTTCTTCCTCCTTTGCTTCTTCATTTGAAGCAACTTCAACCTCTTTTAGATCCATCTTACACACAGGACAAGAGCCTTCTTCCGCGTATGTTTTCTCTTCTTCACATTTCATGGGGCACTGATAAGCAGCCATCGCCATTTCATAACCATGGTCATGATCCTCTGTACCATCATGCGTAGCATGTTCTTTTTGCTCCTCAACTTGTTTGCTTGAATCTTCTTCCTTTTTTACATTGTTGCATGCTGCAACAACAAAGCCAAAGGCTATTGACAGGAACAATACTCTCATTATTCTTTTCATTGATTTATTTTTGATTATACGCCGCAAATATAGTTCAAATAACCGTAATTTATAAAAATTTGATTTTCAGGATTTTCAAAACGGAATTCATTCCGGTACAACTGAATAAAATCATTTTGCCAGGCATACTGGTCCACAATTTTTCTTTAAAAAATTAGTGATTGCTTGCCGCTATTCATATAACAAAGTCAGGTATTAAAAACCAACGAATTTATCAAACAAATGACATTGCTGTGATCAATATCGCTATGGCAATGATGAAGGCTATTATTTTATCTAGTACTTGTAACATAGATCAAATGTAGTGCTTAAAACCAAGATGTAATTTTAAATTTATGTTAAATTATTTCCTTAACCGTTAACTGCTTATAGTAAAATGCCGGTAACAATATTAACACAAATAAAGGGTGAATCAGAAATCTTCTTACATAAAAAGCGAAGAGATATCCATCAGCCAATTCACCTTTCAGAATTATAAAAAAGGTAATGCTCAACAAGATAAATGCAAGTGAATAAAACTTGACAGAAAAGACCAAAAAATCCTTGTTTTGAAATGCAACATAAATAATTACCAGTGAAATTAAGGTATTTAATCCGTACCTAAAGATCATGTGCAACAATAATTTAGAGCCACTAAACACCGGAATTGTACCATAGAGGTATCCATTTCTAAAATATTCGATAAAAGGATCATAGAACAGGTCATCCTGAAAAGCCCTTACAAGCACCAAAGCTAAAAAAAGGACCATAATGATCAATATTCGAGCTTTTTTATCCATTCTTACCCTTTTTCAAATTAGAATAATACTTCACCCAGGTAATCCATAAAACAAAGGTTAGACCATAGATTATTGCAGGAAATAACAGATCATGTAAGATCTTCTGATATTCAGGGAACCTGTGATATAAAACACTTAATGCTATTATTCTAAGAATATTCACAATGTAAATAAGGATACTACCAAACAAGCCAAACCAAAGCGTATTGCCTAAACTTCCTGAAAACGCGATAATAAAGGCCAGAAAAAGAATAATGACACTTACAGAAGTGCACCCTTCCACAATACGAGAAACATAATCACCATTAAGCATGAACTTGATCGACAATTCCTCAGAATGTTGTTCAATTTCGGCATCGTAACCTAGCATTTTTGACACCTTATAAACATGATTTGCCACTGTTCCCGTAATTGGAGAACATACAAATACATCCGCTTTTTGTTGTGTTTTATTTAAATAAAAAGAATAGGCCCCGAAAAGAATAAAATAAGTAGCAAAGAATTTTACTAAAAAAACAATTATCGCTTTATTTTTCTTCAAAGATTGAATAATTTTACCCGGTAAATTTAACCAAAGAATTAGAATATATGAACATCAGGAGCCAAATTAATCAAATTATAGCCGGTAATATTCCGAATTCCGAAAAATTACAGGAAATATGTACCCTGTTAAAAAATTCTTTCTCTCATTTTCACTGGGTTGGATTCTATTTTGTTCATGGCAATAAGAAAGAATTAAAACTGTGGCAATTCGCTGGCAAACCAACCGAACATACCATTATTCCTTTTGGAAAAGGTATCTGTGGCCAGGTAGCCCTGAGTAACGAGAATTTTGTGGTTCAAGACGTTAGTGAGCAAGATAATTACATTTCGTGTGGAATTGACGTCAAATCAGAAATTGTTGTTCCCATCTTTCAGAACGGTAAAAATATTGGACAAATTGATATTGACTCTCATGATATCGCACCTTTCACAAAAGAAGATGAAGACTTGCTGGAATTTATTTGCACCAAAGTGGCATCCCTTGATTTAGGATCTATTATCAATCAGGATCCATCCTGAACCTTATAATTAGAGCCGAGATCAATGTCATTATCGCGATAATAAACATGGAATAATTGATTCCCATAAGATCTGCTATGATCCCGGTTAATACAGCACCAATTGCATAACCCATATCTCTCCATAATCTGAATACGCCTATACTTTCTGCCCTTTGAACAGGATTTGTATAGGCTGCAATACCCACTAAAAATGTAGGGTATACCATGGCTGTCCCAATACCCAAAAGAGCAGATAAAACGATAAAATGATGAAACTCAGTGGTTACAGCCATAAGTATCAAAGATAGGCCCTGTAATAACATCCCCCAAAACAACAGAGCGCGCTTAGGTAGCAGATCTGCCAGCTTACCTGTAAACAACTGACCTAAGCCCCAAACTGCCGGATAAATGGATACAATAATACCAATTTGCTTCAAATTAAAATTAAGGCCCGCAAGAAGTATGGGGAATAGACCCCAAACCATCCCGTCGTTTAGATTGTTGACCATGCCTGCCTGAGAAATGGATCCAAGATTCTTATTTGCCCAGGTAGTTTCCCAAAACACGCGCTTCAATAACTTCTTATCGCTCGTTACGGATTCTTTGGCAACATGATGCTTTGTATCTTTTATAAAAAAAACAGAAAATAGTAAACCCAAAATAGACAAAACAATTCCGATGTAAAACGGGTAAGGAATGAGCCCATACGTTGAAGCGACCCAACCCGTAAAAAAAGCTACTCCTCCCACTGCCAGATAACCGGCGGACTCATTCAGACCCATAGCAAGTCCCCTATCCTTCTCGCCTACCAGATCGATCTTCATCACAACCGTACTTGACCAGGTAAGTCCCTGATTGACACCAAGCAATAAATTCGCAAAAACGATCCAGGACCAGTTAGAAGCGTAAATGAGTATAAAAGGTATTGGCAGGGCGATCAACCAACCAAGAATCAGTAAGTTCTTTCTTCCGAATCTATCTGCCAGGACTCCCGTAAAATAATTGGTGATTGCCTTGGATATACCAAAAACAACTATAAATGATAAAATTGCAGTCTTGACGGTTAAAGCGAATTTTTCCTCAGCCAATTGCGGAAGAATGGTTCTTTCCAATCCGACCATACCACCTACAAAAATATTGACAATAACCAACAACAGGAATTGCTTCCAGTTTTGACTCAATCCATGCTTAATTTCTTTCTCCAATTTAATTAATTAATCTCAAAGCTCTTAAAATCAGTTCCTTTTGAATACAACATGACCAAAGATAATCTTTCTGAATAAATCCTTGCTCCTAATAAACCGAATAAATCAAACAGTTACTAGGATCTTAAACTGATAAACATTTTGATAAACAAGCTCATTTCCAATCATAAAATCATCTTGTCACCAGACGATCCAAACTTACTTTAAAATCATATCGACACTTGTTAAAAAGTTATCAATTTAGTCGGGAATATATATTCTGAATCTGTTGTCGATCAAGATTGTTTTCTTATTTTTGCGACATATTTTCAACAAGAACCATGAGCAATAGCAAAAAAGTAAAATCGGCCCTTATTTCTGTATTTCACAAAGATGGATTAGAGCCTATCGTAAAAAAACTAAACGCCTTAGGTGTCACCATTTTTTCAACTGGTGGAACAGAAAAATTTATCAATGACCTGGGCATTGAGGTTGTTCCTGTTGAGGAACTTACAAGTTATCCATCAATTTTGGGAGGCAGGGTAAAAACTTTACATCCTAAAGTATTTGGAGGTATCTTGGGGAGAAGAGATCATAAAGGTGATCTGTCTCAGTTGGATGAATACAAAATTCCTGAAATAGATGTGGTAATCGTAGATCTTTATCCTTTTGAAAAAACAGTAGCCAGTAAAGCATCTGAACAGGATATCATAGAGAAAATAGATATTGGCGGAATTTCGCTCATCAGAGCCGCGGCGAAGAACTTCAAAGATGTGATTTGTGTATCCAGCATGAAACAATACGACGAGTTTCTGAACATCCTGTCTGCAAATGAAGGTCAAATCAGTTTGGAGGATCGTAAAAATTTTGCTGCTAAGGCATTTGGGGTTTCCAGTCATTATGATACGGCTATTTTTAAATATTTGAATCAGGAAGCCGGTGAAGTTGAATTTAGACAAAGCTTTGATCAGGTCAGCACCTTGCGATATGGAGAAAATCCACATCAAAAGGGATACTTTTTTGGAAACCTGAATGAACTTTTTGATAAGCTCCATGGAAAGGAATTATCTTATAACAATCTATTGGATGTTGATGCTGCTGTGAATCTAATGAGCGAGTTCAAAGGAGAAGCTCCTACTTTTGCTATTTTAAAACACAACAACGCTTGTGGGCTTGCTCAGAGAAATACGATAGAAGAAGCCTATAAAGATGCTTTGGCGGGTGATCCGATATCTGCCTTTGGAGGTATTTTAATTGCCAATACCAAAATTAACGCCAAGACCGCTGAAGAAATCCATAAGTTGTTTTGTGAAGTAGTTATCGCGCCGGCTTATGATGAAGATGCGCTTGGCATTTTAAAAGGTAAGAAAAACAGGATCATATTGATTCAGAAAGACATTGAATTGCCATCTGTAAATTACAGAACGGCATTAAACGGCGTATTGTCTCAGGAAAAAGATACGAAAACAGATGAGCTGTCGGGTCTACAAAATGTCACTGTGCTTGAGCCTTCTGAAAATGAGAAGACCGACCTTATTTTTGCCTCTAAAATTTGTAAACACACCAAATCGAATACCATAGTGCTTGTAAAGAATAAGCAGCTTTATGCAAGTGGTACAGGGCAAACTTCAAGAGTAGATGCTTTAAATCAAGCAATTGTCAAAGCAAATCACTTCGGGTTTGACTTGAAAGGATCGGTGATGGCGAGTGATGCTTTTTTCCCGTTTCCGGATTGCGTGGAGATTGCGGACCATGCCGGTATTAGTTCAGTTATTCAACCAGGAGGATCCATAAAGGACCAGCTTTCAATTGATTACTGTAATAGTCACCAAATTTCAATGGTCACTACCGGAACAAGACATTTTAAACATTAGGCCAGTCGGAAGACGGCTATTTTATTCAAAAGATACCCTCATTTTTTGAACCCGGGACGCTAAATTCATCGGTTTAAAATAGTTTGCACTATTTTAGGTCATTGGCTTTAAGAATTGGGTAAATTTATTACATTTGTGACATTCACAATACAAACAAGTTAACACGAGATCATTTTATGGGGTTTTTTGACTTTATGACCGAAGATATTGCAATTGATTTAGGGACTGCAAATACTTTAATCATTCACAAAGGAAAAGTTGTTGTTGATAGTCCTTCAATTGTTGCTATGGACAGAACTACTAACAAGATCATCGCTATTGGTAAAAGGGCTAATCTGATGCAAGGAAAGACCCATGAAAATATCAAAACCATCCGACCTTTAAAAGATGGTGTCATTGCTGATTTTGAAGCTTCTGAAGCAATGATCCGGGAGTTCATCAAAAATATCCCTACCATAAAAAAGAGGTTTTTCAGACCTTCACTCAGAATGGTGATTTGTATTCCTTCAGGGATTACGGAAGTTGAAAAGAGGGCTGTAAGAGACTCTGCAGAACAAATGAATGCCAAAGACATCTATCTGATCTATGAACCAATGGCAGCTGCCATTGGGATTGGTATCGATATCATGATGCCTAAGGGAAATATGATCATTGATATAGGTGGTGGTACTACTGAAATTGCTGTGATTGCCTTAAGCGGTATCGTTTGCGATAAATCAGTAAAAGTTGCAGGAGATGTGTTTACAAGTGATATCGCAATGTATTTAAGAACTCAGCACAACTTGTATATCGGAGAAACTACGGCTGAAAAAATAAAAATTCAGATCGGTGCAGCTACCGAAGAATTGGATAGTCCTCCTGATGATATTTCAATTCAGGGGCGCGATCTACTTAGTGGAAAACCAAAACAAATTGAACTTTCCTATCGTGAGATTGCAAAAGCATTGGAGAAATCGATCCTTCGTATCGAAGATGCAGTAATGGAAACTTTGTCTCAGACTCCTCCGGAGCTTGCGGCAGATATATATAACACAGGTATTTATTTGGCAGGAGGCGGCTCGATGCTGAGAGGATTGGACAAACGATTGTCTCGTAAAACAGATCTGCCCGTTTATGTTGCTGAAGATCCCCTAAGAGCAGTTGTTAGAGGAACTGGTATTGCTTTAAAGGATATTGAGAAATACAAAAGTGTTTTAATGAAATAGTAGCCTGACAAAATATTATGCAACAAATTATTTCATTCCTTGACAAGAATAAATTATTTATCCTGTTTTTGTTGCTTGAAGTGTTTGCTGTTATATTTACGATCCAGAGTCATTCATTTCACAAAAGTAAGTTCGTCAATTCAGCAAATTTCTTGTCTGGAGGTATTTATAACAAGATCAATAGTTTTAAAGAATTATTATATCTCAAAAAGGAAAACGAACGACTGAACGAAGAGAATGTTTATCTCAAAAATCTTTTGAGTCTTGAAGACAAAGAGGTCGTTCAGCATGACCTGACGGTGGTAGACACACTGAAATATAAGCAAATATACAGTTATACTGCAGCCAAAGTCATCAACAACAATTACAGAAAGAATAATAATTACCTGACCATCAACAAAGGTTCGAATCAAGGCTTAGGGTCTGATCAAGGTGTTATTAACAGTAAAGGAATTGTGGGCATAACCAAAAGTGTGTCAGGAAATTATGCTACTGTACTTTCTATTCTGAATGTCAATTCAAGAATTAATGCCAAACTGCTCAATAGCGATCATTATGGCAGTTTGAGCTGGGACAACCTAGACTATAATACAGTTCAATTATTGGATCTTCCCATTCAGGCAGACATCTATAGAGGTGACACAGTAGTCACGGGAGGGAAATCAACCATATTTCCTGAAGGAATCCCGATTGGAACCATTAAAGATTTTAAAACCCTCAATAATAATTACGAATATATCAATATACTATTGTTCAATGACATGAGTTCTATAGGCAACATTCAGGTGATCAAGAACTTTGACAAAACAGAAATTCAAACCCTGGAAGAAAAATCGACAAATGAATAGGGATAATATAAATAATGCCTTACTTTTTATTGGACTGATATTATTGCAGATCATCGTACTCAACAATATCAATTTCCTGGGCTATATCAATCCGTATTTTTATATCTTTTTTATATTTCTTTACCCCATCAAAAAAGATGATGCTTCGGTTTTGATCCTTAGTTTTTTTCTTGGATTATGTATTGATATTTTTTCAGATTCCGGAGGGATCAATGCGGCAGCCACATTGTTTATTGCGTTTATAAGAATTCCAATTCTGCAAAGCGTTATTGGAAAAAGAGAAATTGATTACGGAACAATGACTCTTTTTAAGCTTCCGTTTCCAAAAATGTTTCTTTATGTTGTGATCTTAACCGTGATACACCATTTTATAGTTTTTGGTATGGAATATTTTAAATGGAGTAAGTTTGGAATCATTTTGCTCAATACTGTTTTAACCAGTATTTTTACCATTATTTTAACCATGATTAGTTTAACATTTGTAACAAGTAAAAGATAAAAGATGCCAAGAAAGTCATTATTGTATTTTTTGATCTTGTCGGTTGGAGTGATATTTATTGGCAGGTTGTTTTTTTTACAGGTTGTCGATTCGAAATATCGCCAAAACCCTTTGAACAACTCTGCGGTTACCATAAAATATGCTTACCCTGACAGGGGCTTTATATATGATCGCAACCATAAATTACTTGTTGCCAACCAGAGCTTCCTATGACATCATGATCATCCCAAAAGATGTAGAACCTCTCGATACGCTGGAGTTTTGCAATTTACTGGGAATCACAAAAGATGACTTTTTAAAAAGATATCACAAGACCAAAAATTATTCTCCACGGATTCCTTCCATTTTTCTAGGACAGCTATCGAAAGAAGATTATGCATTTTTACAGGAGAAAATGTACAAATACAAAGGTTTTTATATTCAAAAAAGATTCCTCAGACAATACCCTGAAAATACCAGCGCCAATGTTTTAGGATACATTAGTGAAGTCAATGAAGGATTGTTAGAAAGGAATTCATATTATCAACTGGGAGAACTTATAGGTTATCAGGGTGTTGAAAAGCAGTATGAGGAGGTACTTCGGGGTCAAAAGGGTGTGAATTTTATCCAGAAGAACCGATTTAATAAAGAAATAGGGGCTTATAAAGATGGTATTTATGATACACTCCCGGTACCGGGTAAGGATATAACCCTCACGCTTGATATGGAGCTTCAAATGTATGCTGAAAAACTCATGAGCAACAAACGTGGAGGCATTGTGGCGATTGAACCTTCTACAGGTGAAATATTATCATTGGTTTCTACGCCAAGCTATGATCCGAAAATGTTGGTGGGACGAAAGAGATCTAAAAACTCTGTTTTACTTTTTAATGATAGTGTTAAAAAACCAATGCTTGACAGGGGTCTTCAGGCACAATATCCACCAGGATCACCCTTTAAAATCATCAATGCGCTGGTCGCGCTGCAAGAAGGTGTAATTACACCCAGTACAGGTTTTAACTGTTATCATGGATACAAATACGGACGTGGCGGGTTTATGAAATGCCATTGTGGAATCGTTGGAACACCAATAAGTATGAATACGGGTATTTATCGTTCCTGCAATTCCTATTTTTCGAATGTTTACAGACGTACCATTGAAAAATATGATGACCCGGCTAAGGGAATGGATAACTGGAGCAAACATGTAAAAAGTTTTGGATTGGGTAACTACTTGGGATATGATATGCCTGCTGGCCAAAAAGGTTTGATCCCTGATGCTGAATTGTACAATCGTTATTACCCCAACCACCAATGGAAAGCCATTACAACTATTTCAAATGCTATCGGACAGGGAGAAGTGTTGACCACACCAATACAGTTGGCAAACATGACGGCTGCTATTGCAAACAGAGGTTACTACTTCACTCCTCATATTCTTAAAAAAGTGGGTGATAGTGTTAATCAGGATGAAAAATATACGAGTCGGAGATATACCACCATCGAACCACAACACTTTGAGCCTGTCATTGAAGGTATGTTCAACGTTTTTGAAATTGGAACCGCAAGAGGCTCTAAAATAAGTGATATTGAAATTTGCGGCAAAACAGGTACTGCTGAGAATTTTAAAAGAATCAATGGTGAAAGAGTTCAATTTACAGATCATTCCATTTTTATCGCCTTTGCCCCAAAAGATGACCCCAAGATCGCCATTGCCGTATTTGTTGAAAACGGTTACTGGGGATCAAGATGGGCTGCTCCTATTGCCAGTCTTATGATTGAAAAATACATCAAGGGTGAAATTGAAAGAGACTGGCTTGAAAAAAGAATGCTGGAAGGTAGTCTGGAAGAGGAGTACAATAAACAACTTGAAATAGAGAACTACGTTGCGCAAAAGGAAGAGTAATATTTTTAGAGGGGTCGACTGGCCATTGATCATTATTTATCTCCTATTCGTTTTTCTGGGATGGCTTAGCATTTACGCTGCAACCTTTTCTGAAACCGAATTTGAAGTATTTGACCTGACCACCAAATACGGAAAACAGATGATTTGGATCCTGCTCAGCTTTGTCATTATTATTATAATTCTGGCCATAGATAAGAAATTCTATGAACAGTTTTCAGGTATTTTTTATTTGGTCTCCATGCTTTCTCTTGCCGGATTATTTGTTTTTGGTAATAATATCAATGGCGCCACTTCCTGGTATAGTTTTGGATCTTTTGGGATACAACCATCGGAATTCGCAAAAGCAGCTACAGCCCTGGCAATTGCCAATTATTTAAATGAACGAAATCAGGATCTTAAAAAATTACCTAATCAACTTAAGGCTTTTGGGATTATTTTTCTTCCCGCCCTATTGATCACCTTTCAACCTGATCCTGGCTCTGCCTTGGTCTATGGCTCATTGATTTTAGTGCTGTATCAGTTCGGATTACCTCTTTATTATTTGGTTATTGGCTTTCTGGCCCTGGCTTTATTTGTGGTCACGCTGTTTTTTGGATTCCTGAATACCTTGATCATTGCCTCTATCCTCATTTCGGTCCTTTTAGGTTATCTGATATACAAAAACAAAAAATACCTAAGACATAATTGGCTTCGATTTGCGTTGATCTATCTGGTTACAGGAGTTTTTATTATCAGTGTAGACTATGTATTTAACAATGTTTTCGAACAAAGGCATCGCGACCGTTTCAATATACTTTTAGGTAAGGATGTAGATGACCAAGGCATAGGATACAATACTGCTCAATCAGTGATCACTATCGGTTCGGGTGGTTTAAAAGGAAAGGGCTTTCTTCAGGGAGACCGAACACAGGGAGATTTTGTTCCCGAACAGCAAACTGATTATATTTTTAGTACAGTTGGTGAAGAATGGGGATTTTTAGGGAGTAGTTTCGTGATTTTATTATTTCTGGTCTTTTTGATACGATTACTTTTTATAGCTGACAGACAAAAATCCATTTTTAGCAAAGTTTTCTCTTATGCGACCGTGGCCATTTTCTTTTTTCATTTTACCATTAATATAGGAATGGTAATTGGCTTGCTTCCCACTATTGGGATACCTCTGCCCTTTTTTAGTTATGGAGGCTCTTCTTTATGGGGCTTCACCGTACTTTTATTTATTTTGATCAGATTGGATGCAGATCGAGTTTATGAGTGGTAGTAGGGTATGGATTTAGTGATGTAGTGATTTATTTCAAATAGTGCCAGATCACCTTGGTGGCAACATAATGCTTGTCATACTGACAAGATACAATCATCTTTTCCATAAAACCGATTTCCAGAAATACAAGAAAATATTTGAGCAAAAAAAAAGCAATCCCTAAGGATTGCTCTATATTCTAAAGTGCACGTACTTATAAAGCAGCTACCTGCTTAGTCAATTTTGATTTGATATTAGCAGCCTTATTTTTGTGAATGATGTTATTCTTAGCTAATTTATCAACCATTGAAAATACGTTTGGCAATAAAGCCTCAGCATCTTTCTTATCTTCAACAGAACGCAAGTTTTTGATTGCATTACGTGTCGTTTTATGCTGGTACTTGTTTCTTAAATGTTTCGACTCGTTACTTCTAATTCTCTTCAACGCCGATTTATGATTTGCCATACTTTTATTATTAAATTGTTATTAAAACAAATTCGTAGCCCGTAGGGGAATCGAACCCCTCTTACCAGGATGAAAACCTGGCGTCCTAGCCGATAGACGAACGGGCCAAGATTGTGCTTTTATTTATCAAAGCGAGTGCAAAATTAATACAAATTTTAAACTCTGCAAGCACTTTTTAATATTTTTTTATTTTTTTCAATAAGCCTTGGCAAACAATACCCGCTTTTGAGATTTCCTGCCGCTTAAAACACATACTCCTTCTTCTTCCTTCGCATCCAAAGGCATACACCTAATAGTGGCTTTTGTAAGATTTTTGATCTTTTCTTCTGTTTCAGAAGTACCATCCCAATGAGCAGATATAAACCCACCCTTTGTTTTTAATACCTCCTTAAAGTCGTCGAAATTATCAACCTCAGTGATCAATCCATTCCTAAAATCCAAGGCCTTATTGAATAAATTATCCTGAATTTCAACCAAAAGATCTGCTATTCTACTGACCAATTTATCCTGACTAAGATTTTCCTTTTCGAGGGTGTCCCGCCGCGCCAATTCAGCGGTATTGTTCTCAAGATCTCTGGGGCCCATGGCAATTCTCAAAGGCACACCTTTTAATTCGTATTCAGCAAATTTCCAACCAGGTTTATATGTGGTGCGGTTGTCATATTTTACCGAAATCCCCTTTGCACGCAATTCCTTTGTCAACCCCTCTACCCTTTCATTTAACAGTTGAAGTTGTTCTTCGCTTTTATAAATTGGAACAATGACCACTTGTATAGGGGCCAATTTAGGAGGCAACACCAATCCAAAATCGTCGCTATGCGACATCACCAAAGCTCCCATTAAACGCGTTGAAACACCCCATGAAGTAGCCCAAACATAATCTTGTTTCCCCTCTCTTGTTGTATATTTTACGTCAAAGGCCTTTGCAAAATTTTGCCCCAGAAAATGTGAAGTTCCGGCCTGTAGCGCTTTTCCATCCTGCATCATGGCCTCAATTGTATAGGTATCCAAGGCTCCCGCAAACCGTTCACTTTCTGTCTTTGTTCCTTTAATAACAGGCATAGCCATGAAGTTTTCCGCAAATTCAGCATAAACTCCCTGCATTTTTTGGGCTTCCTCAATAGCTTCTGCTTTGGTTTCATGGGCTGTATGCCCTTCTTGCCATAAAAATTCTGCTGTTCTTAAAAACAATCGGGTCCGCATTTCCCAACGCATTACATTTGCCCACTGATTGATAAGCAGAGGTAGATCTCTGTATGATTGAATCCATTTTCTGTAAGAATCCCATATGATAGTCTCAGAGGTAGGTCTGATAATTAGTTCTTCCTCAAGTTTTGCGTTTTCATCAATGACTATTTTACCATTTTCATCATTTTTAAGTCTATAATGAGTAACTACTGCACATTCTTTTGCAAAACCCTCAACATGACTGGCCTCCTTACTAAAGTATGATTTGGGGATGAGCAGCGGAAAGTAGGCATTTTCATGACCTGTTTCTTTGAACATCCTGTCCAGCTCTGCCTGCATCTTCTCCCAAATTGCATAGCCATAAGGTTTAATTACCATCATACCACGCACTCCAGAATTCTCCGCAAGGTCAGCTTTTACCACCAATTCATTGTACCACTTTGAATAATCTTCCGCTCTTTTAGTCAGTTTGCTACCCATAAAAAATAATTTTTGGCATAAATATTGTATTATTACTTCTGAACTCGAAAAAATAAGTTGCAAACTTAGTTTTTTTTTGCCTTACAACCATAAAAATAAGACACTATGAAAAACATTACTCCAATAAAATATGTATCTTTTTACAGTATACTACTGGGATTTCTGGTTGTAAGTTTTTCTTCATGCAGCTCTTCTCAGCAAGCCTATAATGACGGTGATGGAATTTATGGTTCTCCCAATACCAAACAGGAAGTAGTCATGGTTAGGGATACCCGGACCGACTATTACCAAAATTACTTTTCAGGTGAGTACCAAAATAATGAAGAATATTTTACCGATATAGATGCCTATGAAGGTGATTATGATACAGATACCGTTTATGTTGAAAATCAATATGCTGGAAATCCTCCATGGGAACGAACAACCTCTAGTGTAAGTATCAACTTTAATGTAGGAATGGGTGCTGGCTGGGGCTGGGGCGCACCTTGGTATGGTTGGGGTGGTTTTTACGGATGGGGCAATCCTTGGTATGGATATGGATGGGGTTATCCCGGTTATGGATGGGGTTATCCTGGTTATGGATGGGGTTATCCCGGTTACGGATGGGGTTATCCTGGATACGGATGGGGCTATTACCCTCCATATTATCCAGGCTATTACGAAAGATCCACTTACGGAAAACGATATGCTTATAACACTGGCAGAATGAATACTGGCAGGATCAATAGATCAGATTCGTTCAATTCAAGATCAAGTAATAGAAATGTTGCCTCTAGATATTCCAGTAGCAGATACGGCCGAAGTAATACTGCTGTCAAAAATGGCAGATCCTATTCAAAACGGTCAAGTTATAGCAATACTGGTTCCCGTTCAAATAACAGGTATAATTCAGGAAATAATAACAGCAGAAGTTATAAATCTTCTTCTCAATCATCAAGATCATACTCCCCTAGTTCAAGAGGAAGTTCCTCAGGAATGAGAAGTTCCTCAGGAATGAGAAGCTCTTCTGGAATGAGAAGCGAGTTCGGGAATGAGAAGCAGTTCGGGAAGAAGACAAATGTCTTATAATAACATTGAAACCAAGTCTGGGACCAATAGAACTTTTATAAAAAGAGCGCAGGACTTTGATAAACCAAAAACTGCGAACAGGGTTTCCTATGCAAGTGCAAGGACAAATGGAAATATGCAACGCTACGAAAAATATGTTCCTTCTTCAAGTACCCAAAGATCCTATAGCTCGAACAGAAGTGTAGGTCAAAATACTTCAGGAAGATCCTATGGAACCAGTGGAAGGAGTTCAGGTAGCACGGCAAGATCTTCTTCATCCGGAAGTCGTTCAAGCAGCGTTTCAAGATCATCCGGTACCTCAAGCAGAAGCTCCAGTATGGCAAGCGGAAGTAGTCGTTCTTCTTCATCAAGCGCGCCTTCATCAAAAAAATAATTTAAAAAAGCTTACTATGAATCTGAAAACACCTTTGGTTATACTATACCTATGTAGTTTTGTGATGTCTGCACAATCACTAAGCTACGTTGATCAGGCCGTTTTATTCTCAACTGAAAGTAATTTTGGAACCGCAAGATATGTCGGTATGAGTGGAGCCTTTGGAGCTCTTGGTAATGATATGTCTGCGGTAGATATCAATCCTGCTGGTTTGGCCGTTTACAACAAGGGAGAGTTCTCAACTACTTTTGCTTACAGGGATACGGATATCAATTCCTCATTTTATGGAAATTCCATTCCCAATAGTGATGATTACTTCAGGTTTTCTCAAATCGGTGGAGTAAACAGCTGGGACAGTTTTGGAAATTCAGATATCTATAAGTTTGCTTTTGGATTTAATTACAGTGTTGTAAATCATTATAACAACAATTATGTGGTCCAGGGTAACAGCGGTATTCCGGAATATCCGGATGATCCCGATTTTAATTTTGATAATGATCCCGATAACGACATCAATTACATTAATGTTGATGATCAATACTTTTACAACTATACCTCAGGCATCAATGATAAATTCAACTTCAGCTTTGCTACCCTTTATAAAGAAATACTGTATATGGGGGCTTCTATGGCATTTCATCATATAGATTTTTATCAAAACACTATTTTTGAGGAAAGCAATAATGACGGAGAAGGAAATACCATGGATGTCAGAAACGTGGAGTATTTGTCTACCTATGCCAGTGGTTTCAATTTTGGTCTTGGAATTATTGTAACTCCTTATAAAGGACTTCGATTGGGCGCCTCATATCAATCGCCAATATGGTATAATTTATCTGAAAGGTTCGAGCAAAGAAGAAGCTATATTTTTAATGGCGAATTAGATCCGGACCCTGAATATCCCTTACCCAATTATTATGATTATCAACTTAAAACTGCTGGTAAGTTTACGGGCAGTATAGCCTATGTATTCGGCAAATACGGTTTAATTAGTTTTGACTATATCTATCAAGGCTTTAAAAATACCAAGCTAAAACCTTCCAGTAATTTTATTGATGAGAACCTTGACCTGGATACAGGGTTAAGGAATACGAATTCCTTCAAAATTGGAACCGAATGGAAATACAATATTCTAAGCTTCAGAGGTGGATATAGAATCATTCAATCTCCTTATAATAGTTCAGCATCAGAATATGATGTAGAGGGCTATTCGTTTGGACTCGGTGTTAAATTTTCAAAACGCTTTGGCCTTGACTTTGCTTATGACAATTCGGCATATGCAGAACAATACAGGTTTATGAGTGCCCAAGGAGCGGATCCTGCCAATTTAGATATCACAAATAATAGGTTCACGACCTCTATTGTCGTAAACTTTTAAATTTTATAACAGTTAATCTCAAAGGGCCCGATATTTAATAAATAACGGGCCTTTTTTGATGGATCTCAAGTGTTTCTGCAACATCATTTAAAAAATTTGTTATTCTTAGCTTTGTTTAAGTATTTTTACCTTTTAAACAAATTTTCATTTCTATGAATAAAAATGATCTTGAAGACAAAGAACAATCAGGCCGATCAAAAGAAGATGACCTGGATATTGCACAACTTTTCGTTCTGATAGGAAAAGGATTCAACAAGCATTTTTAATTTTATATATAACCTATTTAAAACGATTTTTGGATGGTTCTTACTCTTGATCATTTTTATTAGAGGATAATCTAGAAAAAAATGATGCTTGCTGCTTTAATAGGAGGATCTCTTGGGGCCGTTTATCAATATGCCTTCAAGGAAGTGCAATATGAATCATCCATGACAGTTGAACCTAATTTTGGATCTGCCGTTCAACTTTACAAAAATATTGACTATTACTATAGTCTTGTGAAACAAGATGACTTATGAAAGACTTGCTGCTAGCCTTGATATCACGAAAGAAGAAGCCTCGAAAGTATAACTTCTATAGAAGTCGAACCTTATTCAAATGAAAATCAGGTATTGCTCTCGTATAAAGAACTTTGTAGCCGAACTTGACAGTAATGCTGTAAAACATATAGATTACAAAACATTTTCAAAAGAGCAACCCATTGAATCTTTTAAATACCATGTGGTCACTATAACTTCAAAAGATAAATATATCTTTAACAAATTAGAATCCCCTATTATCAATTCTATTAGTAAGAATAGGTATTAGACAAAGTCAAAACTACGGCTATTCAGAATTTGATCAGTAAAAAATCTGCACTTGAAAGTTCAATGATCGAACTGGATTCATTGCGAGAATTGTATAAAAAAGTGCTATTGACCGAAAGTGAAAAAGAAAGTACAGGAACAAGTATTTTTATGTCTGAAACTGGAAGTGTAACCAAAGAAGTTGATGTTTTTGACAAATATATGTTTATGAATGAAGCAGCTCATTGAAGTAAATGAAAAACTTAACCGCAGAAAACGAGGTTATTAATGTTGTGTCAAGTTTTAATGCAATTGGTATGAAAGTCAAAACCTGGTATAAAAATTTCGCAATTATAGGTTTTATTGCCGGATTTGCATTAATGTTTCTAATGATTTCTATCCGAAAATTAGATCAACAACTTGTCAATTATAAGGATCAACTTTAAGCTCATTGATCTGCTGATCATGACTACGATTTTATAATTGGTTTCTATTAACCACGTATCTTTTAGGTGAACATTTTAAAATTGCCAAATCTAAATCCTGATGGAAAAATTATTTTTAAAAATTTTTCCTACTTATCATTGCTCAGGGTTTTCAATATTTTAAGTCAATATATTTTGGTTTCCTTCCTGGTAAGAACTTTGGGAGGCGAAACTTACGGAATCTTTGTATGGGCCTTTTCTATTATTCAATACCTGGTGATCATCGTTAATTTTGGGTTCAACACCTATGCCGCCAAATATGTTACAGAAAAAAATACTGATCCGAATAAAATCAACAAGGTATTTTCATCCATTATGGGTATTAAAATATCATTATTCATATGTAGCAGTATCATTTTCCTACTTGGTCTGAACTTTTTCCCTTTGCTGCGAGAAAATTCTTTTTTACTGGTTATACTTCTGGGTTTTGCTTTTGGAGAGGCAATTTTCCCGATTTGGTTTTTTCAAGGTTCGGAGAAATTAGAAATTCCCACGAAAATTATTTTTGTTTTTAGACTTTTACTGGTCATTACAACGCTTTGGCTGATCACCCAAACGGATCATCTTTTGAGGTATGCATTTCTGTTAACCATGAGCCAAATACTTATTGGTTTTTCCGGATTAATTTTCGCCATTAGCAAACTCAAGGTAAAACTAGTACGTTTCAGATTAGACGATATTACCGAACTCGTAAAAGAATCCTTTACCTTTTTCCTTGGCGGGGTATTTGGTAAATCTTTTAATTTTGCAGCAATCATGCTTTTAGGGGTCTATTGCTCCATGGAAGATGTTAGCAGTTTTGATATTTCAATAAAAATAATAGCTGTAATGCAACTACCTTTTGAAACCCTTTCGGCTGCATTATTTCCAACCATTGCTAGATCAAAGAACCTGTTACTTAATCAGAAGGTCATTTTTATAGGCTTTTTAGCCTCCTTGCTGTTTTGGGCTTTTACCTACTGGCAGGCAGATTTTTTAATAAATCTGTTAGGTGGCTCAGAATTAAGAGAATACAGTTCATTATTGAGACGCCTCAGTATACTTATTCCCGTCGTTGTCTTGACTTATTTATTGGGGCCAAACACATTAATTGCCTTTGGTTATCAAAATCATTTTAATTATAGCTTTATCATATCATCAACAATCTATATATTAATTCTTTTAATTTTTTGGAAGACAGACTCATTAAACTTTGACATCATCATTATATCAAGAATACTGGTTGATATGATGATGGCTTTATATAGATTAATTGTTGCCATAAAATTCAGGTTGATTTTTGTTTCACGATGAAAAATATACTCAAATCAAGATATTATATTTCAGACATTGTTATGGGAGTACTCTTTTTTCTACTTCCATTCTGGTCAATACCCCTGATTATTTTTCAACTGATCAAGACCAGAAGGGTCTTTTATACCATCTTGGTCTCAGGCTTTTTTGGATTAGTTGCTTCTCTTTTAGCGCCTACCGGAGATCTATACAGACTGTATATGATCTATTTCGATTTTCAGGAATACAATGTTGATTCTTTTATGAGTTTCTTAAGTGTTAAGCCTGACTTTCTTTTTTACGCAATACTTTATGTATTCGCGAAGCTTGGCTTGTCTATAAGAATTATCATTTTTTTTATGACCTTTTCTTTTTTTCAATTATCATTTAATTTATTACTAAAACATCGTAAAAAAATCAATGTGCTTATCCTTCTTTTATTTGTGATGCAATTTGATTTTTTACTGCAAGGTTTGTTTTTACGATTTCCTTTGGCGATGCTTATGCGTTATATATGCCTTCATTCGAAAGCTGGAAGGCAAAAAATATGCAGTTTCTTCTTTTACTGCTTGCTGCACAATTCATTTCGCGGCCTTGATTGCTATCCCATTTATTTTTTATCCAAAGTCAGGAATAAGAAACTCAATATCATTCTTTTAATTTCTTTGTTCTTAATTCCATTTGGTAGTTATATTTTTATTTTCTTAACGACTCATTTTATTGAGTAGTTTCCAGACATTCCCCTAAAAGAAAAATTGAAAGTTACTTTCTTGGTTATTGGGCATTAGAATATTTTGATGACAGAACCTGGAAGGCATTGTTTCAATTTTATACAGAAAGAGCTTTATACATTGCAGTGCTGCTGTATTTTATCATTACAAAGAATAAAAATAGCTATCAGACCCTATGTCATCTCATTTCTTATTTTGATCAACATACTATTCTCCTTTCCAAATCTATTCAGCAGATACGCTGTTTTAGCTATATTTTTTGGACTTTTTACCATCATCATGGAACAAAAGAAAAGTTCAGTATCACAATTGATCAAAATGAGTTTGATCATTTTGATTCCCATGGTGTTTAGCATTAGAATCGTGGCCCAGCAAAAAAATATCCGTGTAGGATATATTCCCCAGATCCTATATTCGAATGTAGCTAGCTTATCATTGAAAACATATGATAAGGCCTGGATCGAAAAACATATTGATGAAAACACTGCCAGTCCTAAAAACGTTAAATCACTATGAATATTAAAAGTGTTTTTAATTATTTGTTTGTTTTAATTGTTCCTAGTGTGATCTTTTCGTTCGCTGCCAATTCAATAATACTGGTGCTGTGCACATTAATATCAATTTGGTTTTTAAAGAAAAATCCTCCACAGAACATTTGGAAAAAGTACCTTTTATTCAACGCCTTTACATTAGTCATAGTCATAGGTCTGCTTATCGACCTGATAAGTCAAAATACATTAGACTTTAATCAAATCAGCAAAAGACTAAGTTTTGTCCTTATACCTGTTGTTTTTTCAGTTGCATCAAAACAAACTCAAAATCTAGCCTTAAAAACATATGTATTTTTCTTAACACTCCTCTCTTCTGTTCTATTGATTGCCGGATTAGTAAGATCGGTTATCAATAAAGATCAGATCATTTATGGCAATTGGGATAGTGAGACCACTGAAAGGTTTTATCAAAACGAAATGTTTATCAATTGGGGAGAGTTGAGTTATAAAAGATTATTCTTCTTTTTCGATATGCACCCCTCATATTATGCCCTCTTCTCGATTATTGCAATTATTATCCTGATTTTTACTCAAACAATTAAGCTCAAAAAATTATTAAAGTGGAGCTTTATATTAATACATATGATCATGATCATCTTCCTTAGTTCAAAAACTGGAATAATTTCATTATTCATAGTATTACTGGCCTATTTATTTATTGGCCAATCAAATAAAAATAGGCTCATTGGAGCATCTGTAGTGTTGCTATTGGCCTTGATCATAGTAAAAACACCATCAACAGAAATACGTTTAAAGAGTGCTTACAAATCGCTCAAATCAGACGGCAACCTGTTGAATATGAGCAGTACTTCAGAAAGATTAGCGCTCTGGAATTCACTTGCTGATTTGAGCCTAAAGGAGCTCGTCGTAGGAGTTGGGAACACAGGAGGTCGTGACAGAATAGTGACAAATACCGGGATTGATAAGAACATGCATAACCAGTTTCTTCAGAGTTTGCTCAACGCTGGTTTTATCGGATTCTCATTAATTACTATTTTTGTCTTTTTACCCCTGTTTTTTAAACGGAATATTTTTACGATATCCCTTGTTTTAATTGTTTTTGTGAACTTATTGTTTGAAAACATGTTGGATCGTATATGGGGAATCACAGCAATTTCATTCTTCTATGCTTTCATTATTTTCGGGTCGGCCGAAATGCTTAATTTCAAATCAGCAAAGAATTAATTTTTTTGTAAAAAAGTATCAAAAAAAGAAAAGCCCATGCAAAAGATAAAAATACTTTATCTGATTTCTGCCCTTAAAAAATGTGGTCCGATCAGTGTATTGTATAATATCATTAGAGGTTTAGATCCAAAAACCTATGATATCTTTGTTTTAAGCTTGTCTGAAGGAGAATCCGGTCCGATCCTCAATCAATTTAAGGCACTACAGATAGAATTTATTTCATTGAATCAATCCAGATTAAAAGGATTTCTTTTTAACAAATCAATTATTCAAAAAATAGTTTATGACAAACAGATTGACATAGTGCATTCTAATGATTTCAGGTCAGATATGGTCAATGCAAAACTCGTGAATGTCATTTCCATGAATACGATTCACAATTTTCCTCCTGAAGATTATAAAAACCGATATGGTAGATTAATGGGATCATGGATGTCAATGAAGCATAAAAATATCATCAAACACATCCAATTGCCAATTGCTTGCTCAAAAACAGTGATGAGAAAATTTGAAGATAATTTATAAGATCAAAACCAACTTTATTCAGAATGGTATAGATCTTGAAAAGTTTAGACCCTTAACAAAAGATAAAAATAAACTTAGAAAATCCTTAAACCTTCCTGTTGATGGTCAAATATTTATTGTTAGCGGGGCATTGAGCCTTTTGAAAAATCCAAAAATCATTATTGAGGCTTTTCTGTTAGAAAAGTACAAAGATTCTATTTTACTATTCATTGGAAGTGGTGATTTATATGACTCTCTTTCATCCTCTTACCAATCTGAAAATATTCGTTTTACTGGCCATGTAGACAGTGTCAAAAACTATTTACAGGCCAGTGATTATTATATATCGGCCTCTTTAACCGAAGGCTTGCCTAATTCCGTATTAGAAGCCATAAGTGTTGGGCTCCCTGTGATTCTATCTAAAATCTCTCCTCATGTTGAAATAATTGGAGATAATTATCCATATTTGTTCGACCCTAATAATTCAGAAGATCTAAACAGAAAACTGAATTTGATTGTACAAAAAGAAAACAAACTGTACAGCCAAACACATTCTCTTAAGATCAAAAATGAGTTCAGTGCTCATTTAATGTCAGATAAATATCAACAACAATATCTAAGTTCAATTAACAGCTCTAAAAAGTAATAATAAGATGAAGGTATCTATCGTTATGTCAGCTTATAACTGCGAGCCCTTTCTTGAACAAGCATTAGATAGTATCATCAATCAATCCTATAAAGAATTTGAATTCATAGTTTTTGATGATGCTTCTACGGATACCACCAAAACAATTATTCAGGATTATGCGATTAAAGATTCTAGAATCATTGCCATATACAATGACATAAATAAAGGGCTTACAGCGAACCTTAATAAGGCTATTTCCCTTTCAAATGGGGAGTATATAGCCAGAATGGACGCAGATGATATCGCCTTCTCAACAAGAATTGAAAAACAAGTCGAATTTCTTGATGCTCATCAGGAAATAGATTTGGTTGGTTCAGCAGCCTTGGATATCAATGAAGCCGGTGAGGAAATTCAATTGCGAAAATCTCCAAAGTTACACGATGATATCATTACCCTTTTACCCAAGGCGAATCCGATAACGCATTCAACTGTAATGTTTAGAAAGAAAAGTTTTGCGTCAATAGGATACTATAATGAAGCTTATCGTACCACCCAAGACTATGAAATGTGGTTCAGAGCTGCAGGAAAAGGATTAAAATTTCACAATCTTCAGGAAATTCTCCTGAAATACAGAATGGATAATAATTATCATAAAAGAAAATCACTAAAATACCGACTTTACGATTGCAAACTTAGACTTCAAGGTTTTAAGCACATAAACTTGCCATTTTACAAATACTATTATGCATTGATTCCGATCGTTTTAGGTTTGTTACCTCACAGTTTATACAATTCAGTAAAAAAACTGGACCCTCGGGTAAATGAAATCCATTGATTTCAGTATAAATTAAGTTTATATTTGCATCTTAATAAAACAATTTGAATTCAGTCACCGAAATTCAGCAAAATTCTAAAAAAAGCCTTGCCCTTCCGCAATTTGGTCTATGGCATAAGAAATTGTTATTGGCTTTTGTGGATTTGTGTATTTTAACTTGCAGCCTGTTTTACTATCAGAAGTTTGGTGTTGACAATCTTTTATTTTACGATTTCCTTGAGGCAAATAGTTTGAATTTATTGTTTGGTATTGTTGTTTTTTGGGTTTTAACCATCGTTTTTAATTTTTACGATCTTGACTATGTGAACAAAACCCGAAAAGTACTTCCACTTTCTTTTTTTATTGGAGTCATTTTTTCATTTACCTATTTCCTTGCAACATCAATTAGTGCCAACATCGTAATTGACAATAAGAAGCTGCTTTTTTTCACCATTGGATTTACAATAGTACTCATGTTTTGGAGGGTTTTTTATGCCTCTGTGATCCACTCAAATGTTTTTGCCAAAAACTGTATTCTGCTGACTTCAGAAAAAACAGATAAAATCCTTATTGATCAAATCATCAGTTCGATTGAAGGGATTGAATTTGAACATGGCCTAAAAATTCTAAGAACATATGCTGTTTCCAAACAACAGAAACAAATTGACAGACTTTCAAGGGCTATAGAAAGGATGACTACTAAAAAACTCATGGACATAGTGATCATTATGGATAAGGATCAAGCAACAATTTCCAATTCCCTTAATACCACCTTGGTCAAAGCAATTGGAAATGGGGTACAAGTAAAGACCTATTTTAAATTGTACGAAGAGGTAAAAGAAGCCATCCCGCTTCAATTCGCCGGAAACCAATTTTACAGTATTCTTCCAATATCCAAATACAATCATAATTATTTTTATTTGCTATGGCATAACCTCGTCGATATAATAGCTTCAATATTGGGACTTTCAATGATGATGTTACTAAGCCCTATCATTTTGTTTTTAAATATTTTCTTTAACAAAGGCCCTCTTTTTTACAAGCAACGCAGGGTTGGGAAAGGAGGTAAAGAAATCGAGATCATCAAGTTTAGATCAATGATTGTGGAGGCTGAGAAGCATGGTGCGAAAATGTCAGTAAAGGGAGACCTGCGTGTAACCAGTTTTGGGAAGGTCCTGAGAAATTTGAGGATAGACGAGTTACCGCAATTTTGGTCCGTACTAAAGGGAGATATGAGTTTTATAGGACCCAGACCAGAAAGGAAAATATTTATTGACCAACTTATCCATAGCATCCCGCTTTACGACTCAAGACATCTTATAAAACCAGGGATCACCGGTTGGGCACAAGTCAAATACGGATACGGAGAAAATATAGCAGATTCATGTAAAAAACTTGAATATGATCTGTACTATATCAAAAACAGGTCAGTTACACTTGACATTCGAATCATATTCAAAACCATCAATACCATTGCCTTCTATAAAGGCCGCTGATTTCAACAGAAGTTACAATGGGATTTATACACACACATCCATACCCTCCTTTTATACCAGATATGGCCACTAAATTGATCGTAGGGACCATTCCTCCTCCAAGATTTTCTACAGGTACTCTTTATAAAGAAGACGTAGATTTTTGTTATGGTAGCAAGTATGGCTTACTATGGCCAATATTAGATAAGATCTTTGACTTGAACTTGGTCTATGAAAATACTCAGGAAGCGATTATACAGCGAAAATCCGTTCTTAGTCAAATATGGTATTGGAATTTGCGATATGGTGAACCATTGCCAAAGAGAAAAAATTGACGCCTCCGATATCGGTATGCAGCACATCGAGTTAAGAAACCTATTGGCTTATCTTAAAGAAAATAAAGCGATCACAAAGATACTTTTTATGGGTGGAAACAGTAAAAACGGTCCTGAATATTTATTTAGGGCTCAACTTAGATCTAAGGGCCTAAAATTGGTTCCGCAATCAGCCGATCGCCCAAAAATTCATGAATTCATTTTTGATGATCGACGTATAAGAACGATCTCACTAATTTCTCCTTCAAGTGCTGCCAATAGATCGATCGGAGGAGATCCTTATTATAAGGTTCAAAAAAATAAAAATCAAAACTACACTGCGCTTGATTTTAGGATAGATCAGTATGGAAAATATTTTAGTTAAGTTAGAATTTTCGTATTTTAGACAGCGTAAAAACTAACCATGAAAAACTTAAGCAGCTTACAAAGGTTAACCTTAGCACTGCTTATTGGATATCTTTTCTGGGAAATAGGTATATGGGTTTGGGCTAGAAAACTACCTCCTCATGATCCGATAATTAGAGTTGATCTGGTCATTATATACCCTTTGCTTTTATTATTTATTTTAATTTCTGCTTATCAATATTTTAAAAATAATTCATCAAAAAAACAATGAAATCAATTCTCCCCCTATTCATTTTCTTTTTATTCTTCATCGCTTGTAAGCAAGAAAAATCGACTCCGGTATCCAGTCAGGAAATAACTGAAAAAAATATTTCGCCTACAGATTCAGAGCATTCAGATGTTTTTGAAAAGACAATTTTTACAACTTCTACCGGAAAATCCATTGAGTTAATTACAATTCAAAAAAACAGCAGCCTTAATGATTTTGCAGTTGTTACTATGGATTTCCCAAATAGTAGAGATAGTCTTGTCATAGAGGATAGTGATCCGTTTCAGAGAAGCAGTTTATCAAAGACCTAGATGGCAATGGTTATGATGAACTCTATATTATAACAAGAAGTACCGGATCTGGTTCCTACGCTACAATTTTTGGATTTGCTTCAAATCAGGATCTCAGTCTTACTTCAATTTATGTTCCCGAGATTTCAGAAAATGATATTGAGGAAGGAAAGCCTTTTTACGGATATATGGGGCATGATTCCATCTACTTTAACGGGAATCAGACTCTACAGAAAATTTCCAGTTTACAAGGAAGGTGATGCAAATTGCTGTCCAAGCGGCGGAAATAAGATTCTTCAATATGAATTGCAGCAGGGAGAAGCGTCATGGATATTGAGAATTAATTCTTTAAAGCATTAAATCAATTACCAACTGGTATTATAGACTATTTGTATAAAAATTGTATTATGAAAAATTCAATGCTACTCTATTTCTTATTGACGGCAACAACTGCACTCAGTCAGGAAAATCTGTCCAACACAGAACTTGAGCTCATTCAACTCAGTCTGGAAAAAAGTTATTCTTTAAAAAATGCCAACAATGATCTAATGATCGATAGCATAGACACTAAGGAAATCAAACAGAATTACATTCCTACTTTGACCATGAATGGCGGCTATGCTTACGGTTCAGCAAACATTAACGCAGATGTTCCGACCTTTCAATTACCCATTTCTGGTACTGAAATTTTTGATGGAGAATCACAATTTGATGCAAAGGGCCATTTTTTCAATGCCAACTTAACAGCAAAAGCGCTTCTGTTTTCAGGATTACAGGTAAATTATGGTTCAAAGGCAAGCAAAGAAAAGCTAAAAGCTAAAAACTTTCTTTTAGAAAGAGAAAAAGCAGAAATTATAAAAGATGTTATCGACACATTTGACAAGATCGAATTACTGGAGCGGTCAAGAATAGTACTTATAGAAAGTGAAAAACGTCTTTCAACTGAGAAAACAAGAGTAAAAGCTGCCATTGAAAATGGCCTTGCAACACCTTTCGAAAGAGAAAAGATTTCGGCTGCCGAACTTAAACTGGCTTCAAAAAAAATGGAGTTGGAAGGAAATCTTCGCCTGCTTCATTTAAAGCTTTCGGTGCTCACCGGACAAGATATTGGTCAGATTGAGAAATACCATTTCAAACTGAAACCATGGCTTTTTAAACAAAACGATCAGACCTATTCGAACAGACCTGAACTAGAGGCCCTAAGAGCGTCTATTGAAGCCTATGAATACAAATTAAAAATGAACAAAAATCATTTTTTGCCAAAGGTAGCTGCCTTTGCAACCTTAAGCTATTTCAATTTATTTAATGCTGAAATAAAAACACCTTATGAAACTCCGATTTCCGAACAACCCATAAATTTAGATCTCAACTACTTCCGGGGTTTCCCAGCATATCTTGTAGGTGTGGGGTTTGAATGGGAAATATTCAATGGATTAAAAAGTAACAACGAGATTCAAAAAACTTCCATAGAGAAAAATATGGCTGAGAACAAAAAGATTGATGCCGAAGAAAAATTGAAGCTCTTCGAGGAAAAGGTAAAAATTGAATTTGATGTAAAAAATCAACAAATCCTTTTAAAAGAAAAAGAAAAAGAAGTTGCATCAAATACGCTTCATCTCGCAATAGCAAGCTATCGCGAAGGTTTGATCAATATTTCTGAACGGCTCGAAGCCGAAACAGACTACCAGCAAGCCGTTTTGGATTATTATAAAATCGTGGCGATGCAAAGACAGACCGCTCTGGAAGTATTGACTTCCACCGGAAGTTTAAACTTGAATAATTTAAATAATTAATTAGAAATGAATAAAAAGACCCAAATGATCGTCCTACTTGTTCCGGTTCTTATCATTTTAACCGGTATTATCATATTAATGGTGCTTAAACCTGATAAGAAAGACAACAAAATATTTGTTGGCCTTTTTGAAACCACTCAGATCAGGGTTGCTTCTGAAGTTCCGGGAAGAATAGATAGCATCTTCGTAAAGCTTGGTGATGTAGTTGAAAAAGGCCAGCTTTTGGCTTCTATTGATAGTGAAATCCTTGATGCCAAGATCCAACAGGCTCAAGGCGTTTATTCGGCCGCAGCATCTGTTAATGAAAAAGCAAAAAAGGGAGCTCGAGAAGAAGAAATCCTTGCCGTCAAAAACAAATATGAAATGGCAAAAAGCCAGTTTGAATTTGCTGATAAATCTTATCTAAGGCTATTGAACATGTATAAGGATAGCCTAATTTCAACGCAGCAAATGGACGAAATGACATTTAAGAGAAATGCGGCTGAAGAACAAATGAAGGCTGCTGAAGCTATGTATAAAATGGCTCAAAAAGGAGCAAGAACAGAAGATAAAAATGCCGCTAAAGGACAGCTTGATGCGGTTGAGGGACAAGTGAATGAAGCCATGGCCTACTATAAACAATTAAAGATCTACGCGCCCACCTCGGGTGAAGTCTCTGCAAAATTGGCACAAGAAAGCGAGGTGATGCCAGCCGGTTATCCCCTATTTACAATTCAGAAATTAGAAGAAATTCATGCAGTTCTTCATATACGTGAAGATTTGCTTACAAATTTTCAATTAGGAACTGAAATTGAAGGAAGGCTCCCCGCTTTCGATAACGAGAAGAGGAAATTCAAGGTAAGCTTTATTTCTCCAATGGCAGATTTTGCTGATTGGATACCTACAGCAGACAAAGGAAGAATGGATATGAAAACCTTTGAAATTCATCTTTATCCGGTCGAACCAAATACTGATTTACGACCTGGAATGAGCATTAACATCAGTCTTTGAAGCATATAAAAAACATATTTATTAGAGAAATACTAAGGCTTCGGTCAAGGTCATCTGCATGGGTATTGATCATATTTATTCCCGTAGTCATATTCTTGTATTTAGGCGCCATCTATGAAGAAGGTGCTGTGCAAGTTGTAGAAGTCGGGGTACTTGATCATGATAAATCACCTTTAAGCCAACAGATCATTGACAACATTCAGGCTTCTCCGAAAATTGAAGTAACCAATCTATTTTCATCTGAAGACAAACTTGAAGCTATTTTTACCGCTCATCCAAAGGTAAAGGGTATTTATTTTATTCCTGAAAACTTTTCCAGGAATATCATGCTGGGCAAACAGCAGCAGCTTATTGTTTATACGAACTCATCCAATATTATTTATGGAAATCTATTGTATAAGGAAGCCGCTACTTTTATCAATACACTCTCTGCCAAAATAACATTATCTTCTCTTACGCTAAAGGGTATTCCCTATGAAAAGGCTATTAAGATGGTCATGCCGATAAAAACCCAAACCCGAGCCTTATTTAATCCGTATTACAACTACTTGTACTATTTGGTTCCCGGCCTTACAACTGTCTTACTGCAAATGATCGTGTTTTTTCTGGCAACAAGATCCATCAATTCTGAGTTTAAAAGTAATAGTTTTCCGGAACTATGGGAATTGTCTGGTGGCAGTATTCTCAAAATACTATTTGCCAAATTATTGACCTATACTGTTATAGGCATGATGATCGCCATGTTGATCTTTGCATTTATTCATCCTGTACTGGGCATTCCAAGCGGAAGCAAATACCTTATCGTTCATGTGGGTTGTTTTGATTTTTGTAATGTGCAATGCAGCCCTTGGGCTAATGATTTCCATCCTGTTTAAGGATCAGGCCATCGCCATGGATGTCGCTTTTGTCTATAATTCACCTGCCTTTGTATTTAGCGGTTTTACGTTTCCCATCATCGCCATGCCGGCCTTTAATAGCTGGTATGCAAACCTGATTCCCTATACCCATTTCTTAAAAGCCTATATCAAAGGAATTGAAATGAGTAGTTCATTTGATTTTCTTATCCCTCAACTCATCGCTTTATTGCTATTTATTTTATTTGCCTACGTTGTGAGTGTTCTTGGACTTATGTTTCATCAAAGAAAAATCGAAGCATGAGAAGTTTTATACAAATATTTAAAGAAGAGCTGACATTGATCATTGAGGATAAAAGCATCTTACTTACTTGTATCATGGCTCCAATTTTTTACGCTTTTTTTGTGGGATCAATCTATAAGGAAAAAGAGGTGGCCAATATCCCAATTGCCATTGTAGATAACGACCACAGCAGCTTGTCCAGAAAAGTGGGGCAACTGATCGATTCAAATGAGAAAATTCAAGTTATTGGTGCGTATTCCAACCTTAATGATGCTATGTTTTTATTTAATTCTCTGGATGTCCAAGGCATTCTCATCATTCCAAATGATTTTGAAAAAAATACTTTAAACCTTGATGGTTCGACGGTAGAATTGGTTTTAAACAACACTAAGTTTTTAACATCAAATGACATCAATAAAGGTGTTCAGACGGTCATGCTTACTGTAGCAGGAGGTGTTCGAATGTCTTATTTGATCAGCAGTAAGGTACCCGCAGGATTGGCACAACAACAGGCGCAGCCCATTATGCCGGTGGTCAAATCAATTTATAATGCTACGAACAATTATGGGGATTATCTCTTGCCAATTTTATTGGTGCTCATCATTCAGCAAACGCTGATTATTGGATTTGGACAAAGTATTTTACACGAATTGACACATTTTAAAACCTTATCCGATCCAAAAGTGAATTTCTTTGAATTCACTAAAATAATCTCGTGCAAAGGGATTGTACTATTTTGTCCTGTATGCCTCACTTTTCTTTCTTTTTTACAAAGTAATTTTCCCCTATTATCACCTTGATTTTAAAGGATCTGAATTCCTGCATTTTCTATTGAGTTCTTTCTTTATTCTCGCGGTAATGATTTATACAACCTTATTAGGTACCTTTTTTAAGACGGCGATTGGATGGACCGAAATCATGGCGTTTTCGACCTACCCCCTGTTTTTAGTATCAGGTTATTCCTGGCCCATTGAAGCCATGCCCAAAGCTTTACAAGTATTTGCTAATCTGTTACCTTCGACTCCCTACTTTACTGTTTTTAATAAACTAGCAACACAAGGTGCCGTATTGGTGAACATCAAAAGTGAAGTCATACATTTAATGCTACTTTTAATTTTGGGTTACCTGATGTTGTATCTCAGGTTTCGATTTATACATAAGAAACGGTCTGTGCTGTATAGCTATCTAAAAAAGAAATTTCCACTGGTTAAAGCTCCAAGGCTTTTTTCTCATTACCATCCATTAAGAATTCTACCGGATTTTCAAGTGCTTCTTTAACAGCCACCAAAAACCCAACAGATTCTTTACCGTCAATAATTCTATGATCATAAGACAGTGCCACATACATAATGGGTCTTATCACAACCTTTCCGTCAATGGCCACAGGTCTTTCTACTATATTATGCATCCCAAGTATGGCACTCTGAGGTGGATTGATAATCGGAGTTGATAACATCGACCCAAACACACCTCCATTGGTAATGGTGAATGTACCACCAGTCATTTCATCTACCGTGATCTGTCCATCTCTTGCTCTAATGGCCAATCTTTTCACTTCACTTTCAACACCTTTAAAGCTTAAGTTTTCAGCATTTCTAATTACCGGCACCATTAAGCCTTTAGGACCAGAAACCGCGATAGAAATATCTGCGAAATCATAGGATACTTTAAAATCACCATCCATCATCGAATTCACATCCGGAAATAATTTCAGAGCTCTTACAACTGCCAGGGTAAAAAAGCTCATAAAGCCAAGCCCTACTTCGTGTTTCTCTTTAAAACTTTCTTTATACTTCTTTCGAAGATCAAAGATTGGCTTCATATCTACCTCGTTAAAAGTAGTAAGCATGGCTGTTTCATTTTTAACCGAAACAAGGCGCTCAGCAACCTTACGACGAAGCATGGACAGTTTCTTTCTTTCACTCTTTCTATTCTCATCATTGAGGGCTTCCCCCATTGAAGGAACGGCGTTAATAGCGTCTTCTTTGGTAATTCTACCATCCTTTCCGGTACCTTTGATACTTGCAGCATCAATATCCTTTTCTGCCAATATTTTTTTTGCCGCCGGAGAAGCAGTTCCTGTGGCATATGTTGTGTTTTCAGCAGCAGAAGCCTTCACTTCTTTAGTTGATTCTTCAACCGTATCTACTTTTGCAACCTCTTTATTTTTAGAAGGAGAAGATTTAGCCGCGCTCATATCGATCAAGCATATAACTGCACCTACATCTACCGCATCACCTTCTTGAGCCTTCAATGTAATGATCCCGCTTTCTTCAGCAGGTAATTCAAGTGTAGCTTTATCTGAATCCACTTCAGCAATAGCCTGATCCTTTTCTACATAATCACCGTCTTCGACCAACCAACTTGCAACTTCCACTTCGGTTATAGATTCCCCCGGAGAGGGAACTTTCATTTCTAGAATCATTTTATTTCCTATTTATAATGATATTATTCTGTTGTATTATTATCAAACACACTTTCAATTACCCTGCGATGTCTCGCTTTAAAACGAGTAGATGACCCAGCCGCAGGTACCGCATAATATTTTCTGGACCTAACTTTTAGATCCTTTAGTTCAAAACGTTGAAGCATATAACTCCACGCTCCCATATTTCGCGGTTCTTCCTGAGCCCATATATAATCCTCTGCATGCTCATATCTCTCAATGATCTTTTCTATTTTTTCTTCATGAAGAGGGAATAACTGTTCCAATCTTACAAAAGCTACATCATTTCGACCATTTTTATTTCTTTCTTCCAAAAGGTCATAATAAAACTTTCCGGTGCAAAAAACCACTCGTTTAATTTGCTCTGGAGGCAACGTGTCATCGATTACTTCCTGGAATTCACCTTCGGTAAAATCCTTTAATTCAGAAACGGCTATTGGATGTCTTAATAAGCTTTTTGGTGTAAAAACTATGAGCGGCTTTCTAAAATTTCTTTTCATTTGCCTTCTAAGTAAATGAAAAAAGTTGGCAGGGTTTGTACAATTCGCTACGGTCATATTATCATTTGCACAAAGTTGCAAAAAGCGTTCTACTCTCGCAGATGAATGCTCAGAACCTTGACCTTCATATCCGTGTGGTAAAAGAATTACGATCCCATTCTGCTGTTTCCATTTGTCTTCTGCAGCCGAAATATATTGATCGAACATAATTTGAGCCCCGTTGCTAAAATCTCCAAATTGGGCCTCCCATATCGTAAGGGTATTTGGCGCTGCCATTGCGTAGCCATAGTCAAATCCCAATACACCATACTCAGATAAAGAAGAATTATAAATACTCATCACCCCCTTATTCTTCGGATTCGTATTCAACAAGTTGACTTTTTTTGATGAAATTTCATCCCTTAAAATGGCATGTCTGTGAGAAAAAGTACCTCTCTCTACATCTTGACCCGAAATCCTAACATTGTATCCTTCTTCCAATAAACTTCCAAAGGCGAAAATCTCACCCATGCTCCAATCCATTTTATTGATATCAAAAACCATTTTAGCCCGGTCCTGGAGAATCCTTTCTGCTTTTCTCAAAAGTTTAACACCTTCAGGCACTGTAGAAACAATTTTTGCGATATTTTCCAAGCGTGATTTAGGATATTTGGTCCCTACACTTAACAATAGTCCATCCAGGTCCTGATGCATAAATCCGCTCCAAACGTCAGCCATAAACGGATTCACTTTGCTTGCAGAATCGTCCTTTGACTTGTTAAATTCCTTTTCCAGTAAATCCTTATACTCTTGAATCAGATTCGGAAGATATTGCTCATCAATTACTCCTTCCTTAATCAGTTTCGCATTATAAATATCTCTCGGATTGGGCTGTTTGGAGATCGCCTTATAGAGAATTGGTTGTGTAAATCTCGGTTCATCACCTTCATTATGACCATATTTTCTATATCCAAGAAGATCTATGAAAATGTCTCGTTTGAATTTCATTCTGAAATCCAAGGCCATTAAAACCGCATGAGTTACAGCCTCCACGTCATCAGCGTTCACATGTAAAACAGGAGACAAGGTTACCTTTGCGACATCAGTGCAATAAGTACTGGATCTTGCGTCGAGATAATTTGTTGTAAATCCGATCTGGTTATTTACCACAATATGTACGGTTCCTCCAGTAGAATAGCCCTTAAGTTTACTCATTTGTATAAGCTCGTACACAATTCCCTGACCAGCTACAGCTGCATCTCCATGTACAACAACTGGTAAAATCTTGGAGGAATTTCCGTTGTAATCTTCTTCTATTTTCGCTCTGGTGATTCCTTCAGCCACTGCACCAACCGTTTCCAGGTGCGAAGGGTTAGGCACCAGATTCATTGTTATCTGCTTGTTACTTTTAAGTGTCTTTTTTATGGTAGACCCTAAATGATATTTCACGTCACCGTCAAAATCATCCTCATCGTAATCTTTTCCGTCAAACTCGTTGAAGAGCTCCCTTATCGGTTTTCTAAAAATATTCACCAAGGTATTTAACCTTCCTCGGTGGGCCATACCAAGAACAAACTCATCAACATCAAAGCGTTCAGCAGCTATCCTAAAAAGTCCTCCCAAAGCAGGAATCAAGGTTTCCCCGCCTTCGAGGGAAAATCTCTTTTGACCCACATATTTGGTCTGTAAAAATTGCTCAAAAGTAACTGCCTGATTTAATTTTGACAGAATATATTTTTTTGTGCTTGCTTCGTAATTAGGATGGTTATCATTTTCATTCAACTTTTCCTGCCACCATTGAATCTCTTCGGGATTCCTGATAAACATGTATTCTATACCAATGGAATCGCAATATATACTTTCCAGATGTTTAATAATTTCCGACAAAGCACTTGGCTGAAGTCCCAAAATACTACCTGCATTAAAGACAGTATCAAGATCTGCCTTATCCAGGCCGAAATTTTCAATATCAAGTGTCGGACTGTATGTTCTCCGGTTTCTCACTGGGTTCGTCTTGGTAAACAAATGACCTCTTGTTCGGTACCCATTGATCAATTCTATGACCTTAAATTCCTTGTATACCTGTTGAGGTATTTCCACATCAACCTCATCGGGCTCTAATGTATAGTCAGAATTCGCCAGATCATAGCCCTGAAAAAAACTACGCCAACTCGGCTCGACCCCATCAGGATCCTTTAGATATTGTTGATACAAATCTTCTATAAACCCAGTGTGTACAGTATTTAAAAAGGAAAACCTATCCATTAACAAATGCTTTCAAATTTGTAGAAATTAGTGACAAAAATAAGGTGTTTTGTAATAATAGCTATAAAAAAAATGATAAATATCATTTTTCTATAAAGACATGATATGCAGAAACTGGATTAATTCAGTATCACATAAAAAAGACTGGTTCTTAGTGGGCGGTTTATCATGAACTTGCACTGCTAAAAGCTACAAGCCTTAATGGACTAAATTAAGAAAGCTTAAAAATGATATAAATCAGATTAATTCAATCTGAAAATTATTACATTTGTACTTTATTTAGAATTAGTTTAAATAAGAATAAGGGATACTATGGCGACTTCTTCACATTTCTATGCTGTTTTTGATTACGGGTGCATTGACATGGATGCCTGCAAAAAGAAAACGAAATGTTGTAAAAAATATAAGAAAAAAGGCAAATTTAACTGTGTCAACTGTCCAAAGCTTTAGTTTCGTTAAAGAGATACTTATTGCCAATAGCATACCTACTAGATAATTTTTGGATTTTATGTTCGGTAAATAAAAACATATCTGCGGAACATATTTAAGGCGTTTCGTCCAAAATCATTTTCTTTCTTCCTCCAACTGTATTTAATTAGCTTGATATTAATGGAATTGATCGGTATCGACGAACCAAGCCTTTTACCTATTCTTTCCCTAATAACATTCATTTTAACCAAAACTTACTACCATGAACAAAAAAGTACTGACATTTTTTATGATGACCCTATTCATTTTGGGGCCGGTTTCAATTTTACAAGGCCAAGAGGAGCCTTCTTATGCCATGTGGGAGAGTATGTACATTACTCCTGACAATACTAAATTAAAGGCCTTAGGTGAGGCTATGTCTAAACACAACAAAAAATATCACAAAGAAGGACCCTATGCGGCCACTGTTTATAATGTTGTTAGCGGACCCAATATTGGCAAGCTTGTTTGGCAAATGGGACCTTTAAATTATTCTCATCTGGACAGCAGACCTTCCAAGGATGGCCATGATGAAGACTGGCGCGACAATGTAATGCCTAATGTTAAAAAAATGAGTTCCGGAGAATATTGGAGACAAAATAATGAAGTTTCAAATACAAGTATGATGGCAGAAGGAGAAAATCCTTACCCAATACTTCATATCAGATTTCACGAAGTCAATCGTGGCCAAAGTTCTCAAGTGAAGCACTTAATGGGTGTTATAGGAGCGACCGTTAAAGCAATGGACGGAGTAAATCCTTGGGGCTTATATATTAACGAGTTCCAACAAGGTTATAAAATTGGAAGACATATTGCTTCGGTTGGTTTTTATAAAAACTGGGCCGAGTATGATAAAGAAGATACCTTCCAGGCTACCTATGAAAAACTTCATGGAGAAGATTCATGGCAGTCATTTTTAGATGGTATGCGAAAATACTTTTTCAAATAGCTGGGATGAGATCTGGGAAAGAAATGCCGCTATGAGCGGAAATTGATCCTAAATAATTAAAATAGCTAAAAAAAACTGGAACCATCCCTCAGGTTCCAGTTTTTATTTTTTTAAAATTTCTTGATCTTGTTCCAGACTTTTATTTCATCGTCTTTGCCAATCCCGTCTTTTACCTCTACATCCAAACCGTCACTAATGCCCAAGGTAATGTCGCGTCGTTCGAAATCCTTCTCTCCAACTTTAACCTCAACAAAAGGCTTCTTGGTTTTTTCATCAAACTGAACAAGAGCTTCCTTAATCGATAAAACACTGTCTGCTCTTGCCAATATGATCGAAGCATTGGCGCTTAGTCCCGCTCTTATAAAGGTAGTGTCAGCTTTGTGTAAAGTTCCTTTGATCTCGAATTGAATCGCCCCGTTCTCAAGCAAACCCTTAGGAGCAATATAGTCAAGTACCGCATCAAATGTTGCGTTCTCAATGGCACCTACAGTGATTTCCAAGGGATAACCTTCCTTGATCTTGCCTACTTCAGATTCGTCAACTTTTCCCTCAAATATCATTCGATTTACATCGGCCAAGGTGGCAATAGTCGTTCCTTCATTGAAATTATTACTCAAGATCACTTGATTTCCAACTTCTACCGGCATCTCTAACACCATCCCTGAAACAGTTGATCGAATTAGTGTATTGGCTGAGGTACCAAATGCCTTGGTTGATCCAGTCTTCACAATATCATAATTTTGCTTAGCCGCAGTATATGACTGTTCTGCCTGCTTATAGCTCACTTCGGACCGCTCCATTTCCTCTTTGGAAATGACCCCTTTTTCAAACAATCCTTTTTGTCGATCATACCTTCTTTTTTCATCATTAAGAGCGATTAATGCAGTTTCTATAGCATTATTCGCCTGGTTCACGGCTGCCAGGTTAGGGACCACTTTAATTTTCGCAATCAGATCATTGGCCTTTATAAGGTCTCCTCCTTCTACATAAATCTCCTCGATAATTCCCGAAATATTTGGTTTGATGATCACTTCTTCCAAAGGTAATATACTGCCCGTTGCTACCGTTTTGTTGACAATGGTTTTTGTAGATGGTTTTTCAGTTTCGTATACTACAGGATCCTCCTTGTTCTTTGAATAAAGATAATACATGGCACCTCCAAAAGCGATAAGGATAAATACTAAAATAAAAATGGTTACTGACTTCTTCATTGTTCTTTTTTTCAATATTAATTAATCTGTACTAAGTGCCTCGATCGGCCTAATTTTAATGGCATTTTGGGCAGGTATAAGTCCTGCGAACAAACCTGAAACGATCAGGATCGTCAAGGCGGTACTTATCACACCAAGATTCACACTGGGGTTGGCAAACATATCAATTGGATCTGTCATGTCAAGGGCATAATTCAAACCGTAAATGAGTACAGCTCCAAAAACAATACCTGCCATTCCTGAAATTATAGTGAGAAAAACAGATTCCACAAGTATCTGGCTTCTGATTTTTGCCGGTGTTGCTCCTACTGCTCTGCGAATTCCTATTTCTCTTGTTCTTTCTTTGACAACGATCAGCATGATATTACTTACTCCAATGACTCCTGAAAGCAACACAAGTATTCCTACAAAATAAGCGATCACTTTTAAGGCTGTGAACAAGGCTGAGTACCCTGCTAAACTGCTTGAAACAAATCAAAATGTCCAACGGCCCGTGATCTTCAGGATGTATTTTATGATTCTTTTTGACCAGATCAAATATCTGTTCCTTTATATCAGTAATTGGTGTACCATCCATAGCTGTTATGGCCATCCAACCCACTTTATCTCCTCTGTTAAAGGCCTGAGAAAATGCCGTAAAAGGCACATAGATCTGTTTTGACTCTTCCTCACTGTCACCTCCTGAGGTTTTCTTTTCATAGGTTCCGATCACCATAAAATTAACCCCGTTAATTTTGATATAGGTCCCCATTACATCTTCTCCTATATCATATAGACTTTTTTTCACACCCTGGCCAATAATAGCAACCTTTCTCTTGTTATCTATGTCATTATAATTGATAAAACGACCCTCTAAAATGTCCATTGGTTCTTGTTGGATGATCTCAGGATAATCACCATAAACATCAAATCCACCTGTCTTTAAACCTCTGATCACATTGGAAGTACCTCGATAGCCTCCCAAACGATTTCTAGGCGAAACAAATCTTAGATTATCCACGTTATTCTTGATATCTCGAACGTCATTCAAGTCGTAACTAAATCTTCTTCCTTTTGACATTCCCTGATAAGATTTAGTCACCGTTTGTGTCCACATAAACATACTATTGGTAGCAATATCTCCAAAATCCGCTCGGATACCATTTTCAAGTCCTTTACCGGCAGCCAGTAATAAAATTAAAATGAAAATACCCCAGAACACACCGAATGCGGTAAGAAGCGTCCTCACCCAATTACTGGTAAGCACTTCAAGAATTTCATTCCATTTATCTCTGTTAAACATGATCTTTCTTTTATTCGTCCCTTAAAGCTTCAATCGGCTGAATACTGGCAGCTCTATAGGCAGGAAAGAATCCTGCTACAGCACCTGCTATGATCAAAACGATCACCATCGAAAAAGCAATAGAAAAATTAACCGAGGGGTTCAACACATAATCTACCTCCACATTCGGGCCAACAATTTCCAACAACCCCATACTCAAAATCAGTCCTGCAAACCCCGACACAGCTGTTACAAAAATAGCTTCCTGAAGAATCATACCAACAATTGACCAAGGTTTAGCTCCTAAGGCTTTTCTTATACCAATCTCTCTTGTTCTCTCTTTCACAATGATCAACATAATATTACTCACCCCAACTACCCCGGCAATAATGGTACAAATTCCCACAAACCAGAAAAAAAAGGCAATATTATCTGTGAGGGTATAAAACCTTTTCGCCTCATCCGAGCATATTATGAACATTTATGGCACTATTATCATCAGGAGCAACCGTATGTACCTCCTGAAGATATTGCTTAATTTCTGCGGTAAAAATATTGGAAGCTTTAACTGCCTCATCAAAACTTTTCTCAGGTTTTAAGGTATAATGAGAGGTTATTCAACCTATCAGCTCCGTTAAAAACACTTTGAGCAGTAGTAAACGGTACAAATAAATTATTTTCCTCCCGATCACCTCCAACATCACTATAAACTCCTATAACCCTGAAATTAATTCCGGAAATCTGTAAATATTCCTCAAGAGGATCTTCCACATTCTTTTAAAAGTTCTTCCTTGATCTTCTTACTGATAACAACCACTTTGTTTCTCTGGTCCAGATCCATTTGATCTATATAACGGCCCTCAACCATCAACTGGTTTTCAATCATCTGGTAATTGGGATAAACACCGCTGATCGCATAAGAAACTGATTCATTCTTATAATTTGTTGTTGTTCCCCATGGAACCCTGAAAATGGCGTGATTTATATTCTAATTGATCGACATATGAATCATATATATGAGTCAAAATTATCGTTCTTCAATCTGAATCCTTCTACCCGGATTTAAACCTTTATACTCCTTTGTTGTAGTTTGGGTCCAAACCATGATACGATTACTGGCATCCTTTTCAAACTCTTTACGAATACCATTTTCCATCCCCCTTCCAAAGCCAAGAAGGACCACGAGTATAAAAATACCAGAAGCCACAGATAAACCAGTAAGAAAGGTTCTTAGCTTATTCTTTCTTATGGTTTCAAAAATTTCTTGCCAGCGATCAATATCGAACATAGGGGCGTGTTTTTAAGATCGGAAATAACCTCCGTGACTAATAGACGCTAAAACGTAGACTTTTGTTACAGTTTAATTTTTAAATTTCTCAACTAAGTAAGAATTATCAAATAAAATCTCAAAATTACTGGAATAGCTTAAAAAAACAAAAGTCAAACAGCATGCAAGTACGGCTAAAATCATATTTCAAAAAAACAATGTTCTAAATAATAAAAGACCTCCTTATCAAAACTGTGTTTATTGTTATAAATCGGTTCATTTTTCGAATATAAATGAATATTCTTTTACGAAAACGATATTGAATATTGATTATTCAAAAATATTATAGAAAAATTATTAAACTGACAATTATCATGGTATGCTTTTTCAATAGACACTAATTTTATGGTAATATTAAACTTAACCGTCATGTTAGCTAAAAAATCCCAAAAAGCCGAAATCGGAGCCTACAGTAAAATCTTTTTTCAGTTGGGCTTGCTTTTGTCATTAGTTATCATCTACACTGCTATAGAATGGAGAACTTTTGATCGAACTATCAGCGAATTAAGCGCTTTGAATATTCAAGAAGAAGAAATAATTGACATTCCTATTACCGAAAGAATTCTTGAAGTAAAACCTCCGCCACCTCCACCACCTGCTCCGGAAGTAATTGAAATTGTTGCTGACGAACAGGATATTGAAGAGACTATTCTGGAATCAACTGAAACAGACGAGTCAGAATATGTTGAAGTGGTAGAAATGGATGATATTGATGAAGTAGTTGAAGAAGAAAAAGTCGAAGAAGACATACCTTTTGCCATCATTGAAGATCCACCTGTATTTCCTGGCTGTAAAGGCACCAAGGAAGAAAAGAAAAAATGCATGCAGGAAAAGATCACTCAGCACGTCAGTAAAAATTATAATACCGGATTATCTCAAGACTTGGGATTATCACCTGGTAAAAAGAAAGTATATGTGATATTCAAGATTGACAAAACAGGTAAAATTTCTAATGCACGGGCCAGAGGGCCGCATAAAAGGCTGGAAAAAGAAGCCGTGAGAGTTGTTAATCTGCTTCCGCAAGTAACTCCGGGTAAACAAAGAGGTATGCCTGTAGGTGTTTCCTATACGTTACCAATCACATTACATGTTCAAATCTGATTCCACTTAATTGTTAATAGCGCTAAATTTTTTTTTTAGTAAAAAAAGGGGACTGACTTTTGTCAACCCCTTTTTTTTTATTGTAATTCATAAAAATAGATATTATTGGGCGGCTCTTTGACAGGCCATGTCGTATCTATTTCAATTAATTGCCTTAAATTTGCGCTTTATTTTAGGATCAATGAAGAACTTATTCTTTTTGCTTGCGTTTTATATGGGAGTTGTTTACACAACTAAGGGTCAGGAAATTATTCCCTTCCCTGATCTTAGCGAAAGTCATATCGCCGTTTACAATCAGGTTGACCTTATTGATAGTCATAATTACAGCCTCTACACAAAGGATTATCAGGACTCATTACATAAAATAGATCGTGACATTGAGACTGTTAACAGCGAGATAGAAAAAGAATCAAACAAGGCTCAAATAACGTCGCTTGAATCAAAAAAAGCTGAGCTTATAAAGAAAAGAAACCTACTGCTTAAGGAGGCTGAACTGCTCGAAGATCTGAATAAATTCTATTGATCATATTTCCTTAAAGTCACCAGTAAGTCTTTTTTCAGGATCACCTGCATGGTAGTTCTTTATATTCAAGTTATTGAAGGTTCCTTCACTCCCAAGAATCCTAAAGCACTTTTTCTTAACAATTGTTTAACTCCATCCGACAACTTCTGTCGTATACCAGCACTATTCTGTGTAGTACTTTTACTTTGTAATTAAAACGATTGTATAATGCAAAAATTAATAAATCTAATAGAACAGGTAAGATTCGCAGAATTAGACAAGATTACCAGAATGAGTAAGGCCCAGGAGCTATATCTCAATAAGACAGATCAGCTTACTAAGGATTCTGCCAACTAAAATATAATTTCCCATTATGACCATGTCAATTTGGTTTTATCTTGGATAAACACATTTTGACAAGCCTCAATTCGCATAAGCTGGTTGAGGTTTTTTTTGTTTTCTCAAAAAAGAATTACTTACTCCTTGTGACATCTGGCATCCAAATGTCTTCTGGTTGCAGATCACATTGCTCGATCATGTCAAGACAATACTCCAATCTCCCTAAATCATCTGAACCTGTGTTATTGGTTCCAAATGTGAATTTAACTCCGGCATCTTTGGCTCTTCTTATAAACCTGGCGCTGGGGATCTGATATCGGGCGCTGATCTCCATGGCTACATGATTACTTTTGAGCACCGAAATAACTTTGTCCATTCGCTGGTCTGTCCATAGCTCATCATACTGGTCCTGTATCTCTTCCGGCAGGAAAGTAGCATTGACATATATATCTATGGGTTCTTTACCTATAATATTTTCTATCCTATCCACCAGCTGGTCCATAAAATTCTGAGGATCACCAACCTCTGTTTCCTCTTTGAGCCATAGCCGCATTCTTTTACCATTATCATTGGTCCAGGTCATGGCATCTGTAAACACATAGTCAAATTGATCAATGGTTTCTTTAGAAAAGAGTTCCAGCCATTCTCTTCCTTCTGCCTGCATTGCCAGATAAGTTTGAGGTGGCCTTTTATAATCATCTATAAACTTCTGAAGAGAATCGTTAGATTCAAAACCCATATTGATCCCGCAGTTATAGGCGATGCCATAGGTAAAACCATAGGTTCTTGCATGGGCCAACGCCTGTTCAATGGTTAAGCCCTTCTTTAAATGCATATGCAGATCCGTCAAAGGTATATTACGTTTAGCTGCAAGTAATAATTTTTTCTCATATGCCCTGTCATCAAGTGCTTTACCCAAAGAAGGTAAATCGTCTGCCAGGGGTTTTACTTTGATCTCTTTAAAATACACCTTGCTACTGGGATCGTGGCATTGCAGCGCAAAAGTACCGGAACTCAGTAATCGTTCTTTCATATCCTCAAGTCTCATGGGCTCTTCTGGTTCGGTATAATCAACAACAAGATTTTCATTAATATAGATTTGAATTGTCTTACCCTGCACTATGATATGATAATTGAACCATTCGCCATCCTTGACAGGAGGTTTTGCCAGATTACGTATACCGTATAAACTTCCTGTCATTTTATGTTCGGTATATTGATTATCTGTTTCAAAAACCGAATTGACGATCTGACATTCGTACCCTTTTGATGGCCAGCCTTCTTCCTGAAAAGAGGTATGGAAATAGATCCCTGAATTCGAATGATTCATGGTCTTCACCTGTGCTTTAAATTCAAAATTCTTAAAATTATGGCCTTTGACATCACCTTGATAAAACAAATGAGAACGTGACCCCGACAGTAACAATTGCTCCATCCTCTATTTGCCAGGATGATTCGTTTTCTGATGCTGTCCAACCATCAAGTGTTTTTCCGTCAAAAAGACTAATCCATTCACTTGTATCCTCACATGCCGAAAAGAAGAACAGACAATTCATAAGTATCACTAACAGATAAAACTTTTTTATAAATCTCATGACCAATTACTTAAACATTTACTCAAATGTAGTTGAGTAAAAGGATAATAATCATAACAATTGTCATATAACAGGCCTTTTTACAATGAAACTGTTGATGATAAGCTGCTTTGTCCTTTTTATGTAAAGTTCCATGCCCTTTTAATCAATATTTATTTCTCAACTAGTTTGTATATTATGTCTGCATTTATGAGCATCTTCATTTATCTGAACTCAAATTTTAATTTGAGACATTAAAAGTTTTTAAAAGTCCTTTACTTCCTGCATTAGGAACTTCCGATATCAGGACATATGTGCCGGGTGAAAGATCTACTTCAAAAAAAGCACTTGAGCCCTCCGGCATATCATTTACGCCTCCTAAAAAAGTGAATCCCTCCGGTGCAGGGCTAATCAATCCTTTTGGATCAGCCCAATTTATCCAGGTTTCAAGATTGGAAATATCTGCACCCTCTTTTATCCTGACCAGATTTACATCATGACCCACAAAGTTTTCATGAACCATTTGATCTTTAAAATAAACTGAAAAAATCTGCTTACCTCCCTTTACGGTATCTTTTACAACTATTCCTTCTTTGCTCGATATAACAATCTCATTGGTTGGTTCAGGCGGATTTACATCACTCACGTCGTTGGTTACAACGAGCGATTTAACCATTCCCATATTTGAATGAAAGGTACCATCAGGCATTTTTACATAGCACTCAATGATATAATAGCCTGGTTCTAATTTCAGTGTGGTCAAACTGCTACTCTTTGGAGATAACAATCCCGAACCCCCTACAAAAACTACTTTGAAAAACCATTCAGGCAGTTGATTAAATGCTGCTATACCTTCTTCCGGTTTACCTTCGATGATCAGGTCCATCCCTTTTTGAAAAACAGGACCAACCTCTTTCTTCATATTTTCAATACTGAGTCCTTCGGGATATTTATCAACAAGAAAAAAATGTGTCTCATTAGATCTGTTGTCGTACTTAAACGTATGCCAACCTGAACTGATGCTATCAGGCATTTGAAAATCCATGTGGTTTGATATGATTTCGATAACCTCGCTTTTAGGCGTATCTTCTCCTTTTTTGCCATTTGAAACATGATCCTTCTTACATCCATAAGAAACAATCAATAGAAAAAGAAGAATACCAACAGTTTTTAACAGCTTTCTGTTGTCAATGTTGATTTTTGAAGCATACATAAGTTGAATTTTTTGAATTAATGTTTGAAGAAAAGAATATTTCAATTTTTTCACAAATGATTTTGGACCAACTAACTATTTCCCTCTCCGAATGCATCATTTTATTTATCAAATATTTTGTTCAACTTATTTGCTTATAAGTTAAACAATACGTATCTTTACCCTGATTTTAACGAAGGATGATACTGAATACCACTTATACGAATAAAGATAATGATGCCACCATTGACAATTTGGTGGGCAAACCGTATAGTTTTTTAACAAAACTTCGAATGAAAGGTATTGGTTCTGGCAGAATGATTATAGATAAAGTGAGCCCTAAACTCGAAAGAGCCCTTTTGAACGGGCCGGATATAAATTATGCTAATATTGAATTGAGACCGAAGGGAATTTTAGTGAGGATTACCAGAAGACTTGATAATTTTACATGGATCATTCCATACTATCAACTGTACACCTACATGACCAACGGTCTGAGTATTCATGGTCAAGGTGAGTTTTTACATTTTAAGAAACGACCGATTTCTTAAGAACAATAAAGAATTTATTAGAAAAATGCTGAATCTAAAAGTCATATTTACAAAAGATTATTACATCTAACACCACTGAGCCCCATGAAAATTTATAGCGTACTTATTATTAGTCTAACCCTTGGTCTTTTTTATAGCCTCGCGGTTCAAGAACAAAACAAACTAAATTTAAAGGAAATTAAATCTGTTGATTCGAACTATGAAATAAATAACCTTGATCAGGAACCTGATATGGAGCCCTATTTATTTATTGAAGATGAATTCTCCATGCATGTGACAGGTAAAGAACACAGGTATTTGAACACTGGTATTTCATTTATCGAATCACCCCAAGTGACTCGAGAAAAAGAATGTATTGCTGTAAATACCAATGAACAAAAAACGGACCTTACGGGCTCATGATCCTAATTTGAATGCTATAGGGTCTTCTAAAGATAGATGGATAGATAGATAGATAGATAGATAGATAGATAGATACATAGATAGATACATAGATAGATACATAGGGTCTTATAGAAAATATGAATGTTGAGGGGCATTCAACTCATAAACTAACTTGGGTAAAATTCTATAAGACCTTACTTTTTGGTTGATTTTCTTGTTCTTACCGACATCCTGCTTTCCTTTACATCAGATTTTGGGGCTTTATTTTTTCCTTTCTTACAATTTGGATAAACCTAATGATAAACAATATTTTTAGGCCAATTCCAGTTACGATCAAATAACCTGGATCTATAAAGTTTTGATCCAGATTGCGCATATACAATCCGGATAGAAAAAGGACTAAGCCCACTCCCAGAAAAATTAATTCCTTGCCCGGTTGATATTCACCACTCCTTGCTTTAGCGATTATATAAACCGTTTTACAAAGGACTCCTATAAGGATAAATACAAGACCAAGAACTTCCAAAGAAGTCATTTTTCTAATGATAATTCCTAAGATCAGCAACAAAATTCCGATAAACAAGAGGGCCTTTGATTTCATCAAATAACTAAATTCAAGCCAAATTTAAACCTTATTACGCAAAAATATAATGATATAGGTCATGAGCTTGTGTAGAACGAATCACAAACCAAAATGGGATTATTTAAACTCCAGCTCATAGCCAAAAATCGGAATTTCAAGACCTACAATAAAACGCCATCGAGATATGTTCACACGCGATGGTTCATCTCTTGCATTCGATTCGACACCTTCGAATGGTAAATCTATGGGGTCAGTAAAATCACCTGAAGCACTTGAATATGTGGTCCCTAAAATGAGCTCTATTTTTTTTAACTTGAATTCCACACCAAAACCATAGTGAAAATAATCCGCATCAAAATTTGGGTCAGCATCTGAATCCTCATTTAGGATAATATCAAATATGTTTGCACTGGCTTCAACAGGTGAAAAATCTGTCGAAAAACTTGCATACAGATTTAAACCGTCATTGATATAGATTTCAGCACCAGCACCAAAGTTAATGACTGATCTTAGCGATTCCTTAAAGGCAAAACCTTCTTTACCATCTTCGGTGTCAGGAATTACCAAACGGTTGTATTCTGACAGATTTCCATGCCAATCTGCTTTTAAATGAAAATTGTTCTTACCCCAGGGAAACCCGGCACCTACAGAGATCCCTAACGGTTCCCTTCTGTTTGACTCCAAATCTTTAAAATCATAATAGGCAAACTCATCTGATCCATCATCCGTACCAGATAAAAATCTTTGATACCTGAATTTACCATTTTTTATAACTTCAAGATAGGGCAAATCAACATTAAGCCCTAAATCGATTTTATTCAATTTCCAGGCAATTCCCAATTTCCAAAACATGCCATAGGAATTCTGACCCAAATTAATTTCGTTGTTAAAAAAGGATACATCTTGTGATTGATCGAGTGAACTAAACCTTAGATCATAGGAAGTTCTGAAGCTATAAACCGAAACAAAGCTGGAAATACCAATGCTAAAATTCTCGCGAATATTCATTCCCCAGGTTCCACCAAACCATTCATCTCTTTCTTTGCTATTCAAAAGAAGGTTACCAACCAATCGATCAATCTCAGTAGTGTCATCAGTCAAATTTTCAACATCCAATTCTCTGGAAATATTGACCCCAACATTCGAGCGTTGTCTGGAAATAAAGGCATAAGCAAAATGATGTTTCTTCCATTTCTCGATTTTAAAAGTCCCAGCTACCAAACTTGGCACCCCTTCAAACTCGGAAGAACTTAATTTATCATCTCTACCAAATACATTTTTAAATTTGATGGAATTAAACTGATAAGCCTTTGCATTTATTGAAAAAACAGGGTTTTCAATGAGGGCAATTCTTGCAGGATTATAATAGGTCAATCCCAAGTCATTTACACTACCGGTAACATTTCCACTGAGTAATAATGATCTGTTTCCGAAATTTTCATTATTGTAATAACCTTGAGCAGTTATCAAAAAAGGTGTGAGTAACCCAATCAGTATTATGAATTTGACCCTAATTTTCATTGGGTTGAAGTTTTAAGCTGAATAAATTTACCCATTTTTATTAGAATTTTCAACGATATTATCATATTCTTCAACTCTTAAACATATATTTCTTAACATAAACTATAGAACTGCAAACTTATATAGCCAATATTTTATCAAATCGATTAATTTCTTACCTTTAATGTTTAAAATCTAAGGCCGTTTTTATAAAGAACTAAGACGGAAAATTATTCACTAATTAAACTATACAAGATGAAATCGAAACTTACTATTATCGTATTATTTCTGATCGCTTTTTCATTTAATGGCTATGCTCAGAAAGACGTTTCTGCTAAATCTGCGGAGGCCATCAAAGAATTCAAACACACAAATGACAAGATCACCAAATACTTCAGTTCCGCCTATGGTTATGCTGTTTTTCCTTCAATTGGAAAAGGTGGCTTAGGTGTTGGTGGTGCAGCCGGAAATGGTACTATTTATAAAGGAGGAGCCATTGTGGGAGATTGTAAAATGTCTCAAGTAACTATTGGTTTTCAGGCTGGTGGCCAGGCTTATTCTGAAGTGATCTTCTTTAAAGACAAAGCAGCCTTTGATCGTTTTACAGGAGACAAGTTTGAATTTGCTGCCCAAACATCTGCAGTGGCGGTAACAGCGGGAGCATCATTTGATGTTGACTACAGAGATGGAATTCTTGTTTTCACTCATGCAAAAGGAGGTTTGATGTATGAAGCTTCAGTTGGAGGTCAAAAATTTAAAACGGATATGCATTAGAAAGCATATACTTTGTATTAAAAACACCTGCCAGCCTCTTAAAGCTGGCAGGTGTTTTTTTTGATCATAATTCACAAGTGAGTTAATAAATAATAATTTTTCTCAGTTCTTATAATTATTCATCAATTTGATCGGTTTAGCATAAGTCCAACACTAAAAAACACCCTTACCTTATTGATGTCATTTACCCACGATACGTCAAAATTAACAGGTCCCAAAAGAGAATGATAGGCGAAAGTAGCACCGGCAGACATCAAGGTACTTGTTTCAAAACCTTCTGACCAATTCCCGTCTGGAGAAAATGCATCCTCCATATAATCGTTAAAATCACCATAACCGATTGAGGCTACATCAAAGTGGGGTGTTATAAAAACTTTCTTAAAAGGGTTCAATTGAGCAGCAAGACTGATTCTCATAAATTGCGTTACAGCCAACTCATCTTCATGCAAACCTGCAAAGGTATAGTTACCTCTTCTAGGAGCTGTTAATATCCCTCCAAGTGAATACTGTGCTGCATATCCATACTCTGCAAAAGAATATTCATCCTCTTTTAGGTCATCCTGAAAAATAAAACCAGTATTAGCACCAAGGATTCCGGTAACCATTTTATTAAATTGAAAGCGTTTTGAAAAGTCCAGTTCTAACCTAGTGAAATCATTGGTAGATCCCATTAATATCCTCTACATCATCAGTAGCAAATTCAATATCCAGATCATTGATAAGAGATCTATAAACACCTGCCCTAAAATAAGTTCCCTTAGAAGGGTAGTAAACCCTATCCATTTTAGAATACATATAGTGGGCTCCAATTTCAAAATTATTAAAGACATATCTTTTAAGATTCAGCAAATTATTATTTACTGAAGGATCTGTTTTAGGTTTGATATGGGTATGTTCATAACTCAGATCCAGGCCTGCATAACTATGTCTGGATTTTAAGTTTTTATTGATCTGATTCTCAAATTGACCATAACGAGATTTCATATCCTCAGCTAACTCTCCTTGTAAATAGAATTTTTGATCTAAAAACTCTCCCAACACATCAGATCGCCACCACCAGTCCTTATTCTCTCCAAATTGTTTTTGATATTGTACTCTGAATCTGGGCTGGACAGCGACATCGAGCGTCACAAGAAAACGAGACGACTTACCAATAACGTTCCTTCCTGTATAGTTCAAAATAATACCAACGCTTCGGTAAGAATCATAATGTAATGAAGCCTTAACTTGATGACGTGAATACTCATGTCCATTAAGTGTCAATATGACCTTATTATCTTCAATAGCACCAGCATACGTTATCTGACTAAAAAGATTTGTGCCCATAGCCCTGTCAACTCCATCTATCAATTCTTGAGTAGTATATGTTTGGCCAGCTCGAATACCTGATCTTGCCTTTACAATGTCCAAATTCGCTTCACTTATACCTTCATAAATAATCGAATCCAATGCGAACTCATCTTTTACATCCGGCAGTTCATGAGTGCGTTGTTTAAAACCTTTCAATTGATCTGCCAGAGCTACTAATTGTTCCATATTTAATTGAGTAGCTATTTTTCCTTCTTCATAGATTTCATCACCCTTGTCAAAATCTCCGGTTGAATAAGTCAGATTAGGCACATGATCAATCAAAATATTACAAAGTGCTTTATTTTCCGGGTTTTTCAGATTACTTGTCAACATACCAGCTTGAAAAAGCAACCCGGGAATACTATTCAATTTTTCCTTTGGTTGCATTCCTCCACCCACATCACTTCCAATAATAATGTCATAACCCATCTCCTTGGCTACATTTACCGGAAAATTGTTCAGAACCCCCCCATCAACCAATAAGGTATTCTTATAAGGAACAGGTTCAAATACACCTGGAATAGACATACTGGCACGCATGGCAAATCCCAGCGATCCACTTTCAAGCAATACTTCTTTCCCGTTTACAATATCAGTGGTCATGGCTCTATAAGGCGTGGGAAGGTCGTCAAAATCTGTAATATTAAAAACAGGATAGGTCAGCAGAGAAAGATACTCTCTTAATTTCTGATCTTTTATCAAACCCGAACTTACTTTAGGTTTCCCTTCAATCAGATCAAAATCAGCTAAATATGTCTTAAACTCACTCTTTTCCTCAACGGTCACATCCTGTAAACTAACATCCCCACCAAGTAATTCAGCCCAGTTTACATTATGAGTCAGAACTGCAATAGAATCTCCGGAATAACCTGCGGCATACAATCCACCAACCACACTACCCATACTTGTACCAATAATAATATCAGGAACAATACCCAAAGAGTCAAGTGTTTGTAATAAAGGTATATGCGCTATACCTTTGGCTCCACCTCCACTTAAAACAAGTGCGACTTTTGGTTTTTCTTCTTGAGCGGTGAGTTGTTGACTACATATTGAGACCAATATGGCCAGGAATAAAAGCTGATATTTTTTCATAAAACTAAATTGATGAAATCAATTTCAGACAAAAATAAGGTTTAAAGTGTAAAACTGTATTCTTTCAAAAGATAACTTCATAAATAATCTATAAACCTTAAAAATAGCAGTCTAAGGTCTTGTATAAGCATTTATGATCCGATCCATAAATGCATTGGTTTCATCTTTAATGATCATCCTGTCTGGTTCTTCTTCAAACCAATCTTATTGTGTTACGAATTCCATCCTTAAATCTGATAGTAGGATTGAATTCCGGCACAAACCTGCGAATCTTACTATTATCAAAAATCGTACTCACTGCCTTATCTCCCAAGTAAACTTCCTTTTAAGACTGATCATCAAATGTTCCGAGATAATCTGAAGGAATGTACACCTTTTCTGCTTTCTTACCTGCAGCCATTGCCACGGCATCATAAATTTGATTCCAGGTCAGTATCTCATCCGAAGTAATATGAAAACTTTGCCCTATGGCTTGTTGATGTCCCAACAGACCAATAAATCCAACGGCAAAATCATGCGCATGAGTGATCGTCCAAAGGGAAGAACCATCTCCATGAACGATGATTTTTTTACCTTTTTTGATCCTGTCAATAATCGTATACTCCGTCCAGCCGCCAATGGGAACCGGAATTACAGTTTCATAGGTAAGGGAGGGTCTGACGATGGTAATCGGGAAATCCTATTCTTCCTGTAGAGAGCACGTCAACGATCCTCACACGCAATTTTACTTACGAGAATAGTCCCAAAAAGGATTGATCAATGGCGTCGATTCGGTAATGAACGGATGAGCCAGAGGTTTTTGATAACAAGAAGCTGAACTAATAAAAATATATTGATTTGTATTATCTTTAAACAATTCATAATCTCGTTGAATATCTTCAGGTGTAAAGGCAATCCAATTTACAACGACATCAAAATAATGTTCTTTTACAAGAGCCACTACTTTTCCGACTTATCGTTAATATCTGCCTTTAAAATTCTGTGCACCTTCCATGGTTATCGAGGTCCACTTACCCCTGTTAAGGAGGTATAGATCTATACCCCTTTCAATGGCTAAGGCTGAACTCGCCCGGGAAATATTTCCTGTTCCTCCTATAAATAAAACTTTCATATTGTTTCTGTGTTAGAAGCCTTGTTGAAGACTAAAAGTAAATTCAAAGAATTAATTCTCGTTTAAGATCCTTTCTCTTCTATAGTTGTCTTTTTCCTTGATCAGGATATCAATCACCTCCATCAACCTACCCTCAACATAAAGATCTATAATGTTCTTTTTTTGACAATAACGTATAAATGGTTCAATATGAATTTTGGGAATAGCCATTTGCTGCACAAAAACTTCATCCCCTAATTCCTTCCTCAAATTTGCCGGAGCTTGTCTCTTTTTCTGAACAAGACTCGCCTCTTCCCTATTCTCCTTTCTTTTCTTCTTACCGATCATCGATACCAAATTGACCAGATTCGCGGAAGGAACTACGTAATTACTGCTAGTCGGATCATCATATCCCTGATTTGAAAAATCTACCGCTTCATCAGACACCAGAGGCAACGAATCCCTCATCCTTTTTGTATCAATATAAAAAAGTCCATCCAGATCATGCCCCTTCAATTCAATTTCACTTAATTCCTCTATTTTAGGCCTAAGTTCAATTCTTAATATTCTTTCTTTTATTATATTTTTATCTATAATCAAACCAAGCGTGTGAAATTGTATTCCTGAAAATATCAAGGTATCATTGACGGAAACCGAAATACGAAACTCTCCATAACGGTTGGTAATAGTCCCTTGAAGCGTGCTTAAATTAAGTACGTGAATATCTTCCAGCTGAACAGAATCACTTTGAATTAATCCAGCAACTAGAACCTCTTCCTGAGCATATAGATTAACACTAACCGCCAGAATTAAAATCATCAAAATGGTTTTCAAACCCTTCATTAAAATCTAATACCTTAAATGAATCGCAGATTACTTCTAAAACAGAGTTATTTGCACGAATTCAATTTCTAACAATAATACCAAAATACTTCGACATTCCGAATCCGGACTTCATTTAATTAACAGAAATTTATAAAGAAAAACATTGAAATTTCTTTTGCTCTTATGTCTGTATCACTATTGTATTTTAAGTTGATAAAAAGTACCTGTTTATCAAATTTTATTAGTATATTTAATTGATTTCTAATTGTTTACACGAATTTAGCAACAATATAAACATATGAAGTTCTTCATTTATTTTTTATTCTGCTATATAACATGGTTTTCAGGTTATACCCAACATATTGAAAAAAAGGGAAATTCCCACGAAGCTTCCCCTTTGTTCAAGGATGAAAAACCCTTGAAAATACATCTTACTTATTCCAAAGAGCATATTTTGAGCTATACCAATGATTCCTCTTATATAAAATCAGATCTCAGTTATCAAAAGGAAGATGGTATGATGGCATCTATTGAAACTGAAGTAAGGGCAAGAGGTAATTACAGGAGATCGAATTGTTATTATCTGCCATTATGGATAAAAATAAATAAGGAAGCCTCACAAGGATCTATCTTTCAGGATGATAAAAAATTAAAACTTGTACTACCCTGTTTAAATTCTTCTCGATCAAATGATGATGTTCTCAAGGAATTTCTTGCTTATAAAATTTATGAATTGATATCACCCTATCATTTTGATACAAAACTACTTTCCATTCAATTGAAAGAGGAAAAAAAAGGTAAAAACATCGACCATGACCTGATGGGCATTTTTATACAGGATGATAAAAAAACGGCTTCAATTCATCAAGGTAATTTGATAAAGAGACATATTCATCCGAACAATCAGGATCCATTGAGTAGTGCTCGAAACGCAATGTTCCAGTATATGATTGGAAATACAGATTACTCCATTGCCTATCAGCACAATGAAAAGCTTTTTTTTATAGATGATAAAATTGTCCCTATACCCTATGACTTTGATATGTCTGGTTTAGTCAATGCCAGCTATGCAGTAGTTTCTGCCATAAACAATAAACCCTTGCCCATAAGTAAAGTCACAGACAGATTATATCGGGGTTTTGACAGAGATGATGAGATCATTCGAAGAAGTAAGAAATGAATTTCTAAATCATGAAATAGATATCTATAACTTAATGGATCAGTACAAAAGCTATTTCAAATATCCAAAAGAATTTACGGAATGCAAAAGTTATGTTGAGAGTTTCTATAAAATCATCAAAGACGACAAAAAATTTGAAAATAGAATTTTAAAAACCCAACGAACAAAAATGGACTAGAGATATGATGACCCTCTCCTGTAAAAAACGGAGTTCTTATAGAACTGTTTTTAAAACTTCCCAAACATTTTCAGCTACGATATATTGACCTTCTGCTGTAGGATGAATACCATCTTGCTGATTCAAATCTGGTATTCCTGCAACATCCCTTAATAAAAATGGAATCAAATCAACATTGTTTTTTTCTGCAAGATCTGGAAAGATCATTTTAAATTCATTTGTGTAATCCTGCCCCATATTAGGTGGAATCTGCATTCCGGCCAGTAAAATCTTTACATCCGGATTATGACTCCTGACCATATCGATCATCTCCTGCAGGTTGTTCCTTGTTTCATTCAGTGGAATTCCCCGAAGCCCATCGTTAGCACCAAGTTCCAATATAAATATATCTACTTTCTGTTTTAACACCCAGGACAACCTATTCTTGCCACTGGCCGTTGTTTCACCACTTAATCCGGCATTGATCACATTATATCCGGCTGATAGTGTATCCAATTTCTTTTGAATAAGGGCTGGAAATGCCTCTTCAACTTCAAGTCCCATTCCTGCTGTTAAACTGTTTCCAAAAAATAATATGTTCTTTTCGACCGATATAACTTCCTCCTGCTTGCTGGTATCAGAAATTGTTTGATCGCTAACGTTTTTCTTTGGTTCACCTCCTCCACAAGACAGAAACATCAAACATAAGGACAAATAACAAAACTTTAACATATCACGCATAAGTACTCAAATTTAAGTTTACTCATTTTCCTTATCTTTCTCGATCCTAAAAAAGCAGTAATTGAGCATGACAAATATATTAAATGTAGAGAACCTGGAGAAAACATATAAAAGTGGTGAAAAGGAATTAAAAGTTCTCGACAACATTTCATTTAGCATAGAGGCCGGAGAGACTTTTGCCATTGTTGGACCCTCAGGAAGCGGAAAAACAACTTTGCTGGGTCTTTGCGCCGGACTGGACCAATCTGACACTGGCGAAATAGAACTTTGCGGCACAAAAATAAATAACTTAAATGAAGACGAACGAGCTTTACTAAGAAACAAAAATGTTGGGTTTATTTTTCAGGATTTTCAATTACTACCAACACTCACCGCACTTGAAAACGTTACAGTTCCTCTTGAATTACAAGGAGCAAAAAGACCAGAACTCATTGCCAAGGACCTTTTGGCAAAAGTAGGTCTTGCTGATCGATATGATCATTATCCTTCTCAGTTATCCGGTGGTGAGCAACAAAGAGTGGCATTGGCAAGAGCTTTTTCAAATAAACCTAGTATTCTATTTGCAGATGAACCAACCGGGAACCTTGATGCTGAAACAAGTGAAAAGGTTGTACAACTTTTGTTTGACCTGAATAAAGAAGCCGGAACAACACTTGTTATCGTTACTCATGACATGGATCTGGCGAAAATGACGCAACGCATTCTTAGATTGCAACGCGGAAAGATAATGCAAGAGCAAAGCGTTTTATAAGGTGGGAAATCGATCAACATCCAAGGCAAGCACACAATGGCTATTCAAAATGGCCTGGAGAGATGCCAAAGCAGGTTACAAAAGACTGTCTCTTTTTATGGCTTCGATCGTTTTGGGCATAGGAGCAGTGGTATCTATCCAATCATTTAGCGAAAATCTGAAGACGAATATAGAGCTACAGTCAAAATCGTTGATGGGAGCCGATTATATTATTGATAGTCGCCACAAAGCCAACGAAAAGGTTCAGAAAATAATCGATTCTCTTGGCGGGGCTGATGCCAGAGAAATCAATTTTGCTTCCATGGGACTGTTTCCAAAGAACGGTGGCACAAAACTTATTCAGGTCAAAGGACTTGAAGGTGCTTTTCCTTTTTATGGTAATTTTGAAACTACGCCAACAAGTGCCGGAGACACTTACCAGGAACAGGGAGGTGCCCTTGTAGATGCAACCTTAATGCTGCAATTTAACGTAAAACCCGGAGACAGTATTAAAATTGGAAATGTCACTTTACCTATTAGCGGATCGTTGGATGCAGCTCCGGGCACTGGAGGTTTTTCCAGTGGTATAGCACCAACAGTTTATATTCCTTATCGGTTTATTGAAAGTACGGGTTTGATACAAACCGGCAGCAGACTCGAATATCAATACTATTTTGTTGCACCTCCTGACACGGACTTGGTTGCCCTGAACAAAAAACTGGACCCAATTCTTGATGCAGAAGAGGCTGATATGGATACACATATAGATTCAAGTCAACAGTTAGGTAGGCGTTATGAGAATTTTGGCACATTTCTTAACCTGGTTGCTTTTATAGCCCTACTTCTTGGCTGCGTGGGTATTGCCAGTTCGGTTCATATTTATGTAAAAGAAAAATTCCGTCCGTAGCTGTTCTCAAATGTATTGGTGCGACCAGAAAACAAAGCTTTTTGATCTATTTGATCCAGATCATCGGAATGGGCTTTTTAGGAGGATTAGCGGGTTCCCTTGTCGGAATATTGCTTACAGGAGCTATTTCCTTATCTATTAAGTGACATGCTTCCTTTTGATATTGAAACCACGATATATCCGACTTCTGTACTTCTAGGTATCGTTTTGGGGATCTTTATGTCGGTCATGTTTGCCTTAATTCCTTTATTGAGTACCTGGTATGTCTCTCCATTACGAGTACTCCGCATAGATGAATCTGTAAATGAAAAATCTAGAAAAGCCAATTTTATAGTTGCTGTAATGATATTGGTATTTTTATATCTTTTCTCTTTCTGGTTGCTCAATAATTGGAAATATGCGCTATTCTTTATGATCGGTATTCTTGTTACATTTTTAATTCTTATGGGAATTACCACCCTATTTATGAAGGGTATAAAAAAATTCTTCCCAAGTTCCTGGGGATTTATTAGCAGGCAAAGTCTATTGAATTTGTTCAGGCCTCAAAACCAGACCATGACTTTGATACTCGCCATAGGAGTTGGTACTTTTTTGATCAGTACCTTATATTTTACCAAAGACATGCTTCTGGCCAAATTATCCTTTGAAAGCAGTGATAATACGCCTAATATCATTCTGATGGATGTTCAGAACGATCAAAAAGAAGACGTGGCCAATACGCTGGATAATGTGATCGACAATATTCCAATAGTAACTATGAGGGTGCATAGTATCAAAGGGAAGCTTGCAAATGATATCAGAAAAGATACCAACAGCGGCATAAATCAATGGGTCCTGAACCATGAGTTCAGGGTTACTTATCGGGATTCACTTGTTGCTTCAGAAGAGTTAACAAGCGGAACCTGGGTTGCCGAAGAAAGCTATGACGGGTCACAGACAGTATCGATTTCCATCGCCGAAAACATTTCCAGAGATGCTCTTGTTCAAGTTGGAGATACCATTACATTTAATGTTCAGGGGGTGTTGATGAAAACGAAAGTAGCCTCTATCAGAACGGTGGACTGGGGAAGAATGCAACTTAATTTTAATATCGTTTTTCCAAAAGGTGTACTCGAAAATGCTCCACAGTTTAACGTATTATCGACCCATGCCCCGGATGAAAAATCGTCAGCCAAATTACAAAGTGAGTTGATTCAAAAATACCCTAATATTTCTATTATCGATTTTAGACAGATTTTGGTCCTGATAGAAAAGGTACTCAATAAAATATCATGGGTGATCAATTTTATGGCCATTTTCAGCATATTTACCGGTATCATAGTGCTCATTGGCGCTGTACGTACCAGTAAATTCCAAAGAATCAAAGAAAATGTTTTATTGAGAACCTTAGGTGGTACAAGTAAACAGATCTTAAAGATCACTGCCCTTGAATATTTGTATTTAGGTGGTTTAGGGAGTCTTAGTGGAATTATTTTATCCTTAGTAAGTGCCCAAATACTCGCCTATTTTGTTTTTGACCTGTCATTTGTTCCTTCGGGTTTTCCATTCTTTATTTTGTTTCCCGGAATTACTTTGCTGGTCCTGGCCATTGGATTATTGAATAGCAGAAGCGTATTGAACAGCCCTCCTTTACAAGTATTGAGAAAAGAAAATGCAGGTTAAAACCCTATAATTTTTAAATAAATTATTGCCATTCGTTTTACCATAAAATGCTGATTTTTTGTATATTGAAATCATGTTCTGTTCTTAAAGAACACTTTTTTATTGCACTAAATTCACATATCATTATGAATGGTCTAAAATCAATCTTATTGTCGCTCTTAGTTCTTTTTAGTACTATTATTATTGCCCAATCTAAGGATTCAAACGAATCGATATCCTTAGCAAATAAGAATATTCTCGTCGTGTGGGGAGGTTGGGATGGTCATCAACCTCATGTTTTCGCAAAGAAAGTTTCAGAATGGGCAAGATCGAAAGGTGCCAATGTCATCGTTTCAGATTCGTTGGGGGTATATAGCAATTCCGAATTGATGCAAAAGCAGGATCTGATTATACAGTATTGGACCATGGGTACCATCACAGATGAACAAAGCAAGGGATTAATTGATGCCGTAAAAGGTGGAACCGGTCTGGTGGGCTGTCACGGTGGAATTGGAGATTCTTTCAGAAACAATACAGATTACCAATATATGGTTGGCGGTCAATGGGTCACTCATCCGGGTGGAAAAATTAACTATACGGTCCAAATAAGTAATACGGGAGATCCGGTAACGAAAGGTCTTAAAGATTTTGAAATTCAAAATACAGAACAATATTATATGCACGTGGACCCTAATGTTCGTGTATTGGCAACCACTACTTTTAATGCCGATCACGATGCCTGGATAGACGGGAATAGTATGCCTGTTGTATGGAAAAAACATCCATGATAAAGGCCCTGTTTTTTATATCTCTATTGGTCACAATCCTGAAGACTTTGACCATCCTGCCGTGTGGACAATGCTTACAAGAGGTATTGATTGGGCCATTAATGGTGGTGGTCAAGGTAATTAATTGCTTAAAAACTGTATTTTTATCCTGTAAAATCATTTGATTGAATAGATCAATTACCTTATACCGTACTTATTTTAGTCATGGCCTTTGTAACCTCATTTAAAAGTTATGGGCAAAAAACTGATACCATTGTCCATATCAATGGAAATATACTCACGGGAGATTTTAAAAGGATGAACTATGGGGTTGTGACCTGGAAGATGGATGGGATGGGTACCATATCTCTTGAAGAACCCAAGATCAAGACCATTATTTCGAATAAAATGTTTGAAATCAAAATGGAAAATGGACGGATCTATTTTGGCATCATTCGAAGCGAGTGAAGAACCAAGAAAGGTTAACCTCATTTTATTAAATGAGAATGTCACAGTTAGAAATTGAAAATATTGTTGAAGTCTACCCCATTAGAAATAGCTTTTTATCTCGTTTAAGCGGCAACTTTCAGTCTAGGAGCAAATTACTCAAAAGGAAGTGGCGTGGCTACGCTTGCTTTAGCAGGGAATCTTGATTATAGAAAAAAGAGTTCGGTGTATACTCTGGCTTGGGATACTAATGATACTTTTCAAGGCGATAGTGTGAGTTCCAGTAAAGCGGATGTTTCATTGTCTTGGCAAAGATTGTTAAACAAAGGCTGGTCAGTTGATTTTGCCGTTGGAGCATCTTCAAACCTGCAATTGGGGACCGATTTAAGATGGAGTGTGAATGCATCTGGAATCAAAGATCTTGCCTATAACGAATGGAATCGATTATACGTAGCTGTTGGATTCAATGCATCAAAAGAAATTCCAGTGGGTGATGCACAGATCTACAGATGATCTCGCTGGTCTTTTTCAATTAAAATGGAAAGTCTATAAACTTAAAGGAGCAAAAGTCTGGGTAGACGCAAATATCACCTACCTGCCTTACCTGACTAGTAAAAGAAATAGATTTACCGTAAATTTGAACCCTCAAGTTAGTATTTTTAGTAATAATTTTAAAGTCGGTTTTAGTTCTTATTATACTTTTGACAGTCAACCTCAAAATGTTGACGCTTCAAATGATGACTATGGAGTAAATTTACAGTTCACCTATTCCTTAAATTAATTTTTTCTCAACCTTATCACGCAATTTTATATAATCCATTGACCACGGTTAATGAATTCATTGATTTTGGTTAATGCATTTGTTCTTTATTAGCGCTAATTTTATATAAAGTTAAATTCAAGTCAATCAATATGCTCTTGTGAAGGTATTTAGTAATTTTTTACCGAGTATTCTTGATCTTTATAAATTGTGAACATTAAATTATACAAGGGCCTATTGATCGATTCATATAAAATCGTTAATTATGGAAAAAGAAGTAATTTACAATGCCGATTTACATTTTGAGCATGAAAATTGGCAACGAGAACTCAACTTTTGGGAAGATGAATTAAAATCATTTCAATTAAGACTAGAAGAGTTAGTCAATCGATGGACCGATCAAAAGGTTTTGGCCGAAATCGAAAAATTTCAAAATCAGTTTATGATCCAGGAAAAAGAATTTGATGCCTTAAAGGATCAAATTGCTATGCATGAGAAGAATATGGCTGCACATTACGAAAAAAATGAAGATGTGCTAAACAAAATGTTTGTTACCCAGCATCTTGCATTCAGGGAAGTGTTGGAAACAGAGAGAAATCTCTACTACAATCTTAAAAAAGATTTTTTCCGATTTATGACAAAATATATGTAAGTTTCTTGCAGGATAACTTAGTTGAAATGCTAAATTGATTACATGTCTTTAAGCATTTATTAGAACTGCAGGAACAAATAATTTTGGCAACCTAGTGATTGACCATGATTGATATTGGTTAGTCGCTTTAATCTTTGCTGAAAGCATTTAGGAGCAATTAGAAAAAAGCTCAAGATCCCAGGTGTCGGCAAATACCCTGCCGGCACCAAGGGATATACCATAATCCAGAACCTCTTCCAGCGAACTTAGTTCTGGTTTTTCAAATTCTCCACTTTTCATCAAAAGATCCATGGCACCATTACCAGGTCTTACCGGAATAACGGTGCAACAGTCAACCCCGGCCTCAAAAGCCAGGTCTAAAGATTTTTTTGCCCAGTGAATACCCTCTTCTTCGCTCATAAAAGGTGGTCTTAGTAAAATAAAGGCCCTCGACCTGATCTGATGTTCATTCAAATAGGTTACAGCTTGCGTAAAATCATTGATATCCATCTGCTTGTTGAGCTTTCTTAAAACATCGGGATGTACTGTTTCCAAACCAATAGCTACTTCCAGCTCGGCATTTAACATATCCCTGAATTCCAGGCATCTATTATTGATAAGCTTGGGATGGGCCTCAACTACCACCGTTTCAAAACCAGATACCAAAGAAGCAATGTCTTTATAATCATTTACAGGAATAGCCTTTTCGTCAAAAAAACTACCGCTGTTATAGAGTTTGATCTGTTTAACCTCAGGCATTTGTTCCAGGGCCCATTCGATCTGCTTGGGAATGGCACCCTCCGGCACCGACTCTTCTGTTGTGTTTTTCCAGAGATCACACATCAAACAGCGAAATGAACACTCTTTATTACTAAGAAAAATAATCCCGGTATCTGCAATTTCCCCTGAAGCGCTTCTCTCCTTTTCAACCAACCAACCATAGGGTTTGTAGGGGTTTACCTTATTTCGCTCAGGTCTCTTAGATACGATCCAACTACTGTTCAATAATCTCTCCTCCTTTTTACTCATACTTTGACATAAACTCCTTTCTGTAAGTAATGTCCTTTTCCGGAAAATGCTTTTTAAAATTATTGGTTGAGGCAGCTCCATGCTGAAAACGGCGCTTCTCAAAAACCGGCATGTCCATTCCTGTAACAGCCTTGACACCGGCTGCTACGATCTGACCCTTTAGATCATATAGTTTTTGATGGTCCCAATCAGTAAGATCTATATAGGGAATTCCCTCAGAAATCTCGATCACATTTGGTAAAGTATAAGGACTAAACCCTTCAAAGCCCAAAAGATCGGCAGGTGAAAATGTACGCATATAGCCTCTGCTTAAACCTCCGGAATAGGTTAAGGAATGCTTGATCGAATCAACTCCCCAGCCTTCATGATATAACATCAAATTATTCAAAACGCTTTTGATGGTCAATTCAGGATTATCTTCAATGGGATAATCCTTAAGATTTTCATCTCCGCCGTCACCATCAATAATATACTTCCAATCAGGGTATCTTGACCTGATACTTTGAAGCAAAGACAAATTCATGGTGGCCGACTGTATATCTAAAGGTTTATAATCTTCTACCACATCAATGGCTTCCTTCCAATTAAGTGATTTATATTCCAATTCGATGGGCTCCAGGAACAATTCAAGGTCGAGCGCCCTTAAAAATTTTCGCGCCTGTAAAAGATCCTCACCCTCACCTTCAACAGATAAAGTGAACGCTTTTAATCGTGATGGGCTTTCTCCTAATTCTCTCAAGGCATGGTATAGCAAAACAAAAATTGAACCACTGTCTATTCCCGCTGAAAAAGTCACACCAACAGGACCTTTTGTCGCCCTGAATTTCAACCATTTTTTGATCTCATCATAAACTGCCCCAATATAATCTCTCCCAATTTTCTCAACCTCTTCAGGCCCGTAGGTATTGCGCTTTGGGGTAAAGAATCTTTCATAAACAGGGTTCGGGTCAGGGCAACCCAGTAATTCGATCCTGGTTACATAATGAGCCGGTGCCATCCTGGTATAAGAAGGATGGAATTGATCGTCAAGCCCTTCTTTTTTCAGATGCTCATAAATTACATCAATGCGTTCAGCAATGATCAATTGGGGTCCAACTGCCTGTTTGGCGATAAAATACCTGATGGGCCTTCCTATCGATCGTGCCATCTTTATCGTTTTTCCTTCAACCGATATCAGGCAAAACTGCCCGTCGATCTTTCGAACTGCTTCCAAATCACCAGATTTTACAACATTCACCGCCTCTTCGTGACTCATGTTATAAATGATATTTTTCTTTGGATCCGTCAAATCCACTACCTTACTTATATATTGACTATTCATGATAACTGTTTAATGCTATTATTAAATTTTTTCAAATGACTGCTAATTTAATGAATTGCCCCTACCTATAACAACTGGAAAATGCTAAAATCAGCTCTAATTCATTTTTCTATTTATATCCTTTGCCCTTTGTAAAATTGAGATACTGATTTACCGGCACTTCTTTAAATACTTCTTGAGAACCATCGGGCCATTCTATCTTTATCTCATCGATGATGGTATGATCTCCTAAGCCAGCATGAACACGGGGCTCCTTGTTGGAAAGATAGCCAGTTGTCCATTGATTGACCAGTACCTGGGTTTTATCTCCTGTTCGGATGCTTATTTTAGCCCCTATACCAGATGCAAGACCTTGTTCGCCTTTCAGGGTTAGACCAAGCCAATTCTTAAGATTCCCTCCATCATTTCTCAAAAGGCTCGCTGAAGCGATCAAATCTACATGAGATATGGCAACATCCATATCTCCGTCATTATCATAATCCCAAACCACAAGACCCCGGCCCGAACGCTTGGTCGAAAAATATGGGCCATGCTTGTTACCCACATCTTTGAATTTTCCTTTACCATCGTTCTCAAGAAGTAAAGGATATTGAAGAATAAGCTCCTCAGCCGTTCCGTTGGTGCTAATGAGGTCCAAATCTCCATCATTGTCATAATCAAACAAGGCTGCTCCCCAAGCGCCTTTACCTGCCATGGGTCCTGCAATGCCGCTTAATTCTGTGATATCTTCAAACAAACCGTTTCCTATATTGCGATAAAGTGCCCCATATTTTAAATCAGACACAAAAATATCCAATAAACCATCTCCATCAACGTCTCCCAAAGTAGCGTGCATGGAACCTGTTTCCTGTCCTTTGCTATTCGCGGCAATACCACTTGCAATACCTACTTCTTTATAAGAACCACCATCGTTTCTAAACAAAAAATTAAACTGATGGTCATTGGCCTGAAAAATATCCATATCGCCATCATCATCATAGTCAACCACCGTAAGTCCCATACATTTGGAATCAGGATAGAACAATCCGTTTTTTTCGCTCACTTCTTGAAAGCTTCCATCGGCCATCTGTTCATACAACAAAGAAGCCTGACCTTTATACTCCGAAGGATGAGGCATCATTCCGGGGGTTTGTGTTGATATATATGCAGGATCAAAAGCTAAGAAATTACCTACCATGGCGTCTAATCGCCCATCCAGATTATAATCCCAAAAAGAGACGCCAATGCTCCATTTGGTAAATCCATTCAGTTTTTCGGGTCCGGCGAGCCCCAATTCGGAAGTGATGTCGGTAAAAGTACCATCTCCGTTATTGTGGTAAAACACATTGGAACCATAATTGAGTAAAAAAAGGTCTTCAAAACCATCATGATCAAGATCAATGGCTCCTGCAGCCATGCTCCATTGCAGATCATCAATACCTGCCTGTTTACCTATTTCAACAAATGTCCCGTCACCATTATTTTTATACAATTTATCACGACTATTTAGAAATGCTGCTCCTCCTTCATCCGAAATTCCTTCCAAATAGGTTCCGCTCATCATAAAAAGATCCATGAGTCCGTCATTGTTATAATCAAAAACTGTTATTCCGGAACCACTGCTTTCAAGAATATTTTCATAGTTATAATCACCAAAATTATATTTGAAATCAACTCCGGCTTCTGCCGCAACATCTGTAAACATTACGTTTTGTTGTGCCAGCATAAAAAGAGGAAATCCCACAAGGAACAAACTGTAAAACAAGTGTAATTTATTATTCACTTAAAATTGGTTTAATAGAATTCTGAAAAGCCCGATGGCTTATGATTCTGGTATTATAAACTTCATGATATTTTTTGAGTTCCGTATGAAGAGGGTATACATCCTTTCCTGCCGGAGGATAGGCAGCCATACCGTGATAAGGGAATGGTTGCACCGTATTCCCATGCGCCGTATTAAAATCACCGTCTTTCACCCAACCCACACTGTGTATCAAAAAATCTCTCTGCCAACCATCTTCTAATTCTGGAAGACGCGTTGCATCAAAATTAATCGAAGTTTCATCTCCTGCATTCGAAATAATATATTGGTTATCTGACGCCTTCAATAAGGGAGTCACATCTCCATAACGCGTGTATTTACCCTCAAGATCACGCCACTTTGTGCTTCGGTCCACTTCGGAATAATCGAACCAGTGTGGACCGTATCTTCCTCCTTTTCGATATCCCCTTGAAAAGCCTCGATAATGAAGGTCAGCATTTGCTGCCTGCATCACATTTGTGACTAAATTGCTGTCATTTTCAGGGTTCGCGAAGAATATTTCATCCCAATAGATTTCCATATTTGTGCGAATACGCAAGCGATGGTCCTTGGTCAAAAACTTATCCTTAAGATCCACAATGACGGTTTTGTCTTTACCCATAGGGAAACTCATGTTTGTTTCTATGGTTTGCCATTGACCCTTATTATTGATCACCTGTATGATCGGAAACTCCAATTTAAGGATATTCGATTGAGACAATGCCACATTTATACTGGCATCTGTGGGAAAGATCCATCCTCTTAAAAATAAATGCAGATTTTCCAATTGCCCGGCATTTCCCGGATCAAGGATCAGATCATGCATTTTTGTTATCCCCTGATACTTACCCCGTTCCAAATTAGAAATATACTGATCGTCCTTTGCCGTGATCATGGGCAGTACATCACGGTCCTGACCGTCAACAGCTGATACAGGCACATATTTCCTTTTGATTTGATACAATTGCATACCAGGAAATGGCGGAGGGCTAAACTGCTCAGGAACAAAAACTTCCACTTCCCTCGGATGATCAACAGCCACCAATTCAATTTGATCCATATAGATGGTTTCCCATAATTCAGAGGTAATTTGAATTGAGTAAACACCATCCTTTTCCTGTAATTGGTTTGATGCTATCTTGATATAATCATCTGAAGCATCTGCAAAAGCATATTTAGTTGTGCCTCCCATAATGCCTAAGGGCATTCCCAGGGCACTCCTCCAGGTAATGTCTTTTACAAATTCATATTCCTTTCCGTTCCAGGTGTATAAAAAAGGACATGATCCTTTTAGGGTTTGCGATTCGATCAAGGCCTGATCAGAATCTGGTAATAAAATATTCTGGGGTACCCCATTTGTCCATGTGATCCTGATGATATCAGCTTTGGGTCTGTTTCCCAGACCAAAGTAAATGTTCGGATCGGTAACCACCATACTTTGATAAAGATCCCCGGCACGCATCTCCACTTTGGCGCCTATGCCAAAAAAGTTATTCTTGGCACTACCGGTTCTTAAACCCACAAGTTTCATATTGACATAATGATTGATATTACCACCATCATTTCTCAATAATTTGACGCCTCCATTTGAAAGTGCCAGCAGTATATCACGATCACCATCACCGTCATAATCAGGAACTGCCAACTGATTACCTGTATACTTCTGCTGGGGTAAAATTTCAGATATATTCGCAAAACCACCTGAGCCCGAATTGTGATAAAGTTGTAACCCCGAAATGTTATTCGCTAAAGGTTCACCAAAAACAAGGAGGTCTTGAAAACCATCATTGTCAAAATCGAGGAATTCCACATCGCGAATACCCAGATTGTCAATTCCTTCAAACATAGATGTCATATCCGACATTGATTCAAATTTCCCGTCACCTGAATTTCTGTAAAGCCTGCTTTGTTTTCCTGTTAAGGAACCTATGAACACATCCAAGAACCCATCATTGTTATAGTCTCCCACTGCGATCGAACTGCCTCCTGTTGCTGATCCAAGTCCTGAATCATTGAACACTTCAAATTTACCTTGACGATTATTTATATATAAAAGGCAAATTCCGTCTTCACCTACTGTGATCAGATCTATATCTCCGTCATCATCAAAATCACCAAAAGCAGCATCTGAAACATTTTTTGCTGTTTCATCAGCAAGGCCCGTCTCTTGTCCCATTTCATCAAATGAACCATCTCCATTATTTCGAAAAACCCTGTTACCTTCTTCTGTAGCCTGGAAAAGATCAAGATCCCCATCCTGGTCCAAATCAAAAAATAAGGTTTTTCGCACCCCTTTTCCGAAAATCCCTGAACTCTCAGTTTTATCTTCAAACATACCTTTGTCAGCGTTTCGATACAAGAGAGATCTATTCTCAAGATTCACATAAATATCGAGAAAACCATCATTGTCATAATCTGCAAATGCCACTCCTGTCTCTTTCCCTGTATGTTGCAATCCTACCTGATCAGCGACATTTTGGAAACCTTCAGGAGTATTGGAAAAGAGATAGTGTTCAAATGACTTCTCTAAACCATCATAACTTCCCATATAAATATCCGTTCTGCCATCCCCATTATAATCAGCCGTTTTTATATGGGTAGTATTTTGAAGATCCTTATCCAATCCTTCGGTTGAGCCTGTTTGCAGTCCTTGTTCAGTGGTTACGTCTTTAAACCTGATTACCTCCAGAACAGACCTGTCATCTAAGGACTCATTACTAACCTGACGATTGTAAGTGATCAATGGAAATCCTATCAGCGAACCTCCGGGTCCCTTCAACTGATTGATACCTGATTGATAGGGAAAAGAAACCTTCATATAATTATGAAAAATCGTAAAACTGATAAGGGCCTTTTCGGTATCAGGTTCCTGCAATAATGCTATAGTTTGTAAATAGTATTCCCTGGCCTCCTTAGGGAATTCAGGGAATTGACTTTGAATAATCTCAAGGCGTTCAATAGATTGATCGGAAATCCCATTACTGATCAATAATTCGGTCAATTGCAATTGAGGTACTATATTATCAGGGGCGTATTCAACGAGTTGTTCCAAACAGGTCTTTCTGTTATTTTCAGCTTCCTCACCGTTTTCGGCAGAGTACAATTCAGCAAGGTCATAGAGAATCTTGATATGATCCGGTTGAATTTCCAGGGCCTTTTGCAAGACCTCTTTCGCCTCCTCTTGCCTGCCATCCATTTGATAAACTGTCGACAACAATAGTTTTACATCAGCATCCTCAGGGTCTATCTTACTGGCTTTGAAAAGTTGTTCTTCGGCCTGTTTGTATTTTCCCATCCGGAGGTAAACCAACCCTAAATTGGCATATCCCAGCTTGTCGTCCGGTGCCAATTGAATCATCTTAAGAAATTCGTTCTCAGCTTCTTCGAGCTTGAATTCTTCCAGGTACGCCAGACCAAGGGTCTGGGTTGTCATCATTTCTATTGCTTTTTTCCGTTTGTCAGCCTCAGACTCTTTGCATCCAAAGAAACTGACAAACATCAATAGGACCAGACATGAAATTCCAATGTTCTTCATTGGATCAAAGTTAAGTAATAAATAGGTAATTGTTTGAATTATTTTCAGGGTGAACAGACGAGTTATTCCTTTGTTAACAAGAGTTCACCCGTGTTTTTCAACCTTCCCTGAGAATCAAACTGAACAGTGCCCTGTAACCCCTTGATAATTAATTTGAGACATGCTTTTCTGCAATCTTCCACGATCATTTCCTGACTGTTTTAAGGCTTCTGAAATGATCATAATTGCATCATAGGCATAGGCGGCCACTGGTCCGGGATTCGCATTACAATTTCGTAAAAATTCTTTTTCAAATTCTTTAACAACATGCTCCGATCTATAACCTGATGTTATTGAGGTAGATTGAATCATACTTTCAAATTGGCTTCCGGAAAAATCTTCAGATGACTGAGCCGCTAAGTTCGCATAGAGAGGAATGTTTTTTCCGGATACGTCAAGTTGTTTAGAAATGCTGGAAAAAGGAATTTGTCTTCCCAGTAAAATGACGGCATCCAGATTCTTATGCGGGATTCTCGACAATAAATCTTTCGATCCCAAAGACCGAGAACTAACAGTTGAAATCACAAGATCTTGAATTTTATTTGAGTCCTGATATAAACTTTTCAATGCTTGTTGGGCATCATAGCTATCATCATGAATCACAAGAATATGTCGCGATCCTTTCTTTTTAGCTATTTCTCTAAGAAAAAAAGCGGCCTGTTGATCATCGGTGGGTACAGCTGAAAAATACCATGGCACATAAGCTTTTGAAAGACTGGGATCGCTTGCCCATGCAGAGACGTAGGTCACTTGTGTTTTTGCGATGACCTGCTCTGCCAAATGAGCATTCCTTCCGTCAATAGAGCCAATAATGGCCATTACTTTTTCTTTAAATACCAAGTCGACTACTTCACGCGATCCGGCACCCCAGGAACCCTCCACAGAACGAATGATCAGTTTTAAAGATTTTCCTTCGACCCCTCCATTCTGATTGATCCTCTCTATCGCCGATCTGGCAGCACATACCGCCGCTGCTTCATTCTGTTTGTTCACTAAAAGTCCCAACGGAATATATTCGGCCCCGTCACTTTCATGCTGCGCATTTATAAACAGGCCGTTTAGGAGCCACAGAACAAGAAAAGAGATAAGAACATTATGATTACTTCGATCCTTCAATTATAATTATTTGAAAAGGCTTCCTAATAGCCTACCATTTTTCCTGAATGAGCCCTTTCACCCAATTCGGGGCTTGGACTGAATTCAAATTGACCATTCTTTACTTCAGCCATCCAAATATCACCAATATCGTTCCAGCTTTCATCCAGGATGATCGTGCCGGTAACACCCTCATAATTCTGAAAGGATTTCAGATCTGTCAATACATCTCGTATCAACACCCGATTCAAACCAACCTTTTCGATCGCTTTGACGATCAGGTTCATCCCGTCATAGGCGTGTGCAGCAAAAACATCCGGCTCCATCCCAAACCTTGCCAAATAATCTTTTTTAAAAGCTGCTAATTTCTTGTTTCCAGATTTAGGATTGTAGGGAGAAGTACTGATAACCCCTTCGGCCAGGTCTCCTGCCAATTCAAGAAATTCATTGGAAACGATCCTGTCGGAGGCATACACGGGCTGGCTCATGCCCATTTTTCTGATCTGTTTTAAAATCAGCGCAGACTCCTTTGCATTCGCCCATATCAGAATGGCATCAGGAGATACTCTTTTAATATTATTGAGCTGCATCGTAAAATCCGTCTCCCCATCATTAAACCGCTCCTCGATCATCATGGGATGCCCCAGCCTTACTGCCGCTCCCGAATACTCCATGATCCCAACCCTTCCATAACGGGTGTTCGTTCTGATCACGGCCACTCGTTCATGCTTTTTTTCTTCAAAAATATGGGTTGCCAAGGCATAGCCACTTTGACGATCATCACTGATCACTCTGATTGCCCAAGGAATATTTGTTTCCGTAAAAGTCGGGTCCGGATCACCTGTGTTGACATTCATGATCTCCATCTTCAGGGTAGCTCTTAGGGCAACATGCGAAACGATATCATCAATAGATCCCAGCCAGGCCCAGACCTTTTCTTCATCCATTTTAACCACTTCATTGGCCGCGGCTCCCCAAAGTCCAACGTCATTATGAACCATCAGTGTAAATGGCAATCCTTTATAACCTCCCTTTGCATTAACTTGTTCCAGGGCAAGGGTTGCTCCATTCAACATCTGTTCTCCAAGCGGTACCAGGGAAGATCCTTCCAAGGGGCCCAGAAAACCTATCCGTACCTCCTCAAGGTCAACCGGTGCCACTTTGTCTCTTCCAGCTCCATAGAATTGAACGGGTTCCACAAAATGATACTTATAAGCCTCCTGAAACTTTTGATACGGAAAGAGTTTATCAGGGGTTTTTCCATATTTCAAATCTTTTTCCTGAGCCTGCAGCCCTCCCAGAAGAAAAATAAAGGCCCCTAAAAAAAAGATCAAAAACCTGCCTTTTTTTAGCATATGATTCTTATTTAATTTGATTTACAAATGGCATATACTTCAATTTCTACCAATAAAGTTTCCCAGCATAATCTAGCCTGAATTCCAGTACTTGCCGGAAGCGGATCCAGATTTAGCCATTGATAAAAAGAAGTCCTGATCTTATTGAACTCTTCATAATCTCTTTCTATATCTCTTAAGTAATTACTGGTTCTCACCACATCGTGCCAGGTCATCCCTTCTGCTTCAAGCAAATTGGTAATATTCACATAGGTTCTCCACAACTGGGCTTTAAAATCTCCAATATGTTCTGGTTTACCTTCTTCGTTAACACTTGCTGTTCCTGAGATCAACAATACTTTATAACCCCCGAAATCTAATCTTAGAGCCCTTGAAAATGACGATGGTTTCTGATAATCATAAGCTTCATTTATGGTGTGCGGAGCATGTACCACATGCTTTTCGATAGGAGGTCTCTCAGCGTGAACAGATGGGTAAACTGATGGGCTAATGCGGTTCTCATCCGACAGTATCCCCAGTTTTCTCATCTCTACTTTTTCTCCATCTGTGAGTTTGTTGAGATCGATCAGTAATTTTCTTTCTTGAATGTCTATTGTATTGCTCATAATTCCTGCGTTTTTCTATTATATTTCTTTTTTCTATTATTTATTTAATGGTCACCAGACCTTTGTGTTCCTTGTTCAGTAATTGCCCTCTGCTAAGACCCTCTGAAGTAGCTATCCAGATCATATCATCTTTAAGATCCACCCCAAGAACATAGTTGTGAGCTATAGAGGGTGTCAAGCTGATCTCTGTTTTAGCTTCTCCTTTAAGGATCGTTGCCTTTCCATTGAAATTATTTTGATTTCTGGTATAGGTTACCCAATTCTCTCCGTCTGTACAACTCAATCCTTTGTCGGTTGCTATAAAAACATACTTCCCGGATGCCTTTATAAAATTGATGAAATTGCTCGCAAGACCACTGTCATGATCAAAGTAACCTTTCCATCGGACCCCGTCATATCGGCTCAATCCAAAATAGGTACCCACCCAAAGCTTACCATCTGCCCAGGAAGTTCCCGTAGTGATATCATGCACAATACCATCATCCGGAAACAGGTCAATTTCCATATTGCCATCCGGATCAGTATAGTCTCTGAATTGTTTTGTTTCTTTAGTATATTCAACCACGCCACCACCCCAGGCCGCAATAAATATTTTACCATCACCGCTGCAAACTCCATAAGTCCAGGGTTCATGCATCGGCGCATTCTGTTCAGTGAATATTTCCCATTCTTTATTATAGGTATTATATTTTCCGGCACCTCCACCTGTGGCCACCCAAATATCTTTCTCATCGCAAGTAACGGCATAGATAAGATCATTAGGCATTCCGCTATTCATCTGATTAAAATTTTCAAATCTTCCGGCTGACCAACGAGACAAACCTCCCATAGTTCCTATCCAAACATCTCCCGTCTGTTCACTAACATCTATGGCCAAAACACCATTATGGGCCAGACCATCCTCGGTGGTATAGGTGATCCATTTCCCGTTTTCATATACCGACATACCATCATGGGTACCGACCAGAACCCGGTCCCCGTCAATTTTTACACAATAGGCCTTATCCGAAGCCAAGCCATCTTTTGAAGTGAAATTTTTCCATTTGCCATAAATGGGCATACTATCCGATCCTGTTTTTACACGCGTCTCAGATGTCATTCTTAATACTTCAAAACTCCCGGACCCATCGGTAATGGGATCTAAACTTGTATTTGAAGCTTTATCATAAGGAGTTATAAAACTCAAAGAAATCACGACAGTGGTCATTAAAAACAACATTGCAATTAGGGGTGCATGCTTTGGTTTCAGGTTCTTCATAAGCTTTATTTTAATTCGAATATATTATTGAGCCCTGTTGTACATCTATTACTTCTTTATCATATTCCGGACTCCTTAATGATTTTAAATAATTAACAAGATCATTAAGATCACTTTTGCTCATATCATTTACATAACCATGCTTATCATCTGTTCCATAAAGCGTCCATATTTCTTCCAAGGTCTTGGCCCGACCGTCATGCAAATAAGGTGCTGAGGCATAAACATTGGTCAAATGTGGTGTATCAAAAAGTATGGGATCATCAGTATCAGCAAGCGTGCTTACATCGGCCAGTTTCAAATCTGTATAAAAAGGCGCCGGATGACAGGTTACACATCGATTATTTTCTGGAATCGGATTCCCCAGGTTATCTTCAGTTCTTTCATAAAGCAGTTTCCCTCTCTGCTGGGAGGCCGTCAATTCTCCCGTAGGATTATACATCAAATTGGGAGGTTGCTTGATGCCTCTCATGATATAGGCTGATATGGCATCCAGATCATCATAGCTGAATTGCTCAGTTCTGGTGAGCACCGTAGAAAAACGCATCCCATCCTGCTTATATACAGTTTGATTCTTTCCATTCCACTTAAACGGAGCCGTGTCGCCAATTTCATGTAAAGATTGGGTATTGGTCATATTTCGTCCCATTTGCTTGCCTGCCATGTTATATATTAATCCATCTTCATGATTATCGGGATGACAGGTATAACAGGAATATTGTTTTTGAAAGGTGTGACTTGCATTGTTAAAAAGCCTTCTGCCTTGCCTGGCCACTGAGATACGAACAGGGCCTCCGAGATCGATCGAAGCCATGTTCTCAAGTGTTTCCGTATCGATCACCGAAATCTTATCACCGAGTTGTTCCGCAACATATAGTTTTCTTCCATCAGATGAAAGTGTCATTCCTTTTGGGTTCTCCCCTGTCCTGATTCTTTTTAAAACAAACCTTCTGCTGAGATCAAGGTTATTGGCATAACTCCTTCTCACCTTTGGATTTGTCTGTTGAAGCATTGTTCTTATTGAATCTATAGCGATCACAGAAACCATATTGACCCCAGAGCTTGACACAAAGGCCTTTTTGCCATCAGGTGTTATTTCTATATCAAATGGATCCGGATAATAGGCATTGGGTTCATCAAGTAAAAACTGAATGATACTGCCGCTTTCTCTTTCCAGAACACCGATGCCATGTGTCATCATCCAACCGCCTTCAACCTGAACTGAAGGTATTTGATTTTTGGGTCTTATCAGGGTCACAATGGCAAGGTCTCCTTCCGGAGTGTAGGCGGCATTTTCCATTAGATATGCCGATTCCACATTCTTTTTTAAGGCGCGTTGGGTTTGTGTATCGATCAGGGTTAACTCTGTGATCAGGGTCTCATTATAGGCGGCAATATTCGCCCTTCTTCCCGTAACCAGGATTTCCTTTCCTTCAGGAGAGATGGATATTCCTGTAGGATTGTTTCCTGCAGTAAGTCTTCTGACCTCCTTGTAACCATCCAAATCGATCACCGAAATATCAGATCCATAGGCATTGACCACATAGAGGTACGCTTCGTTTTGATCCAATAGGATTCCGGCCGGGCCATTCCCTGTCGGAATCGTATCCACCACTTCCAATAAAGCCAGATCTATCACACTTACTTCATCAGACCATTCATTGCTCACATAAGCCCTTTCACCCGCTTGATCTAAAATAACAGTGTGAGGATGTTTCCCTACTTTGATCTTAGTGACTACCACCTTTGTTTCAAGGTCTACAACCAGTAATTCGTCTGTATCCTGAGCCACCACATACAACCATTTTTCCTTTTGATCGACTGCCAGGTTAAAAGGTGAATAATAGTCTGCATTGATCATTTTTGTGATCAATTTGTTTTTTGAAATAGGCACATGACATGAGGTACACAGCAAGGGGTGGTCGGTAACTGCCGTCCTTTCATTGACATGCTGTCGTGCAAGTTGCCTGCCTGGATAAAGTATAAGTAATCCAAGCCCTATAAAGAGCCCTGAAATTAGATATATTTTTAACCTTGTCATAAATCGCTATTTTCTACCTGCTAATAATTTTGGTTCTCGGGGAATTCGTATCGGCTCCTTTAAAACCGATAAAGGTTGTCTGTTTTCGGGAACAACCTCATTTCCCTGATGACACCCAACACAAGCCCTTCTTTCATTGGGCCTCAGGTTTATCCAACTACTGGGTCCATTTACAATATCTCCTGCTTCGTTTAGGGTTTGTAACTGAAAGGGAGTGTCAGCCTTGAGTTTTAGATAAACCGAGCCATCTTTTTCCACGTCAACAGTTCCCATGGAAGCTTCAAGACCCAGTATTTCAATTTTAACTGCCTTTGCTGTATTTGTTTGTACAGTGTCCTGATGAAATCCTATAAAATTGATGTCCTGACAAAGCAGGAGACCGGTTTGCTCATCCATGTTCACTTCACTTGGAATCTTTTTAGGTACCTCATGCCGTTCCACTGCAACTGCTTCAATGGTTGTATACCCTGAATCGTAAAAAACAGCATTAGCCAGTTTCATATCCTTAGGGTCCAGCTCAAAAAGACCGTAAGGTGCTTCCTCTGATTTTCTGTAACAAACCAGTAAACGCCCATTGTTCAAAGGGCTCATACCAATAAAATCTCCGGTTAGGTTTTCCGATATGTGCTTTCTGCTTTTTAAAGGATTATTATATGAAATCGTATATAGTTTTCCCTGCCCTTGCTTATTTTTTTCAAGAAGATAAATGTCGCCGTTTTCAGTTTCTCTTCCTTTCCCGAACAATTGAGCATCTCCTTCACTTTTATAGAATAACATTTCTTTGGTGCCATCGGGTCTCATCACCATGAGTTTCGGCTTTTCGGATGCAGAAGCTGATGTCTTGTTCATACTGATGATTCTGCCATCATGTAACATAGAAGTTCCGGCATAATACCCTGGGCTAAAAGTGATTTGATCTTCTTGCTTTCCGTCGATTGCTCTTACAAAAAGGGCTTTTCCCATCTCCCCGTTAGCTAAGCTGATTTCTCTACTGTATACAATTTTTCCATTAGGCAGGTAAGCAGGGTCTGTAGAATTTTCCTGCGAATTTGTCAGGGTTTTATATTGTAAACTCGTCAAATCCATTTCATAAATTTGCCAGGCATCATGCTTATTTTTTTGACCTGTAAAAATCATTTTTTTTGCATCGAATGATATATTGGGTGAACAGGCCGAATAAAAATCATCACTGAGAAGGAGCGCCTTTCTTTCCGGCTGAGATGGATCGATCATCATTATTTTAGCTTCTTTAAAAACCCTTAGATCTTCTGTCGAATCGAATGCTGTTATTTCCTGGTCCTTATCTATTTGTGTTATCACGATCATTCCCTCGGATGCGTGTTGATTACAGGACATAAAAAGACAACCTGAAATTACCGTCAAGATAAAAGGGATAAAAAACGATCGTAATACTCTAAACATATATCTTTACCTATAGGGGTTCCTTCACTTTAAGAATCTGATTAACCTTTATATTTTCCAAAACCTGCTGCTTTCCGGAAGGCCATTTAATTTCTATTTTATCGATCAGATCTGCCTCGGCCAAGCCGAAATGCACTCTTGCATCATTTTGAGACAAGTAACCCGTGGTGCTTTTTTTCTGAGCTGTTTGCACCTGATTTCCTGCACTTATTTTGATCCTGCAGCCGATTCCATCTCTGTTGCTTGAGCTGCCACTAAGATCCAGCATGATCCAGTTGGCTTGATTTCCTTTATTGTTTCTTAAAAACTTGCCTTGACCATTAAGATTCACAATGTAAATATCCAGATCCCCATCATTGTCATAATCTCCCATACAGGCGCCCCGACCCACATTTTCCTCTCTGAAATAAGGGCTCAGATCCAGTGAAATATCTTCAAATTTTCCAGCGCCGACATTATCGAATAACTGATCTTCCTGACCGTAGAGATGTTTCAATTCGCCATTGGCTTTAAATAGATCTGCATCACCGTCATTGTCATAATCCAGAAAAGAAGAAGACCAGCCCACAAATTGCCCTGCAGCCATAGAGATACCAGATGCATATGAATTGTCCTTAAAAATTCCATCTCCAAGATTTTCATAAAGAGAACAATAATTATCGTCTGAAATAAAAATGTCGAGCAGCTCATCATGGTTGTAATCGGCAAAATCAACAGACATACTTACGGTTGCCTCTCCCGCTTGACTAAATCCTGTTCCCGACAAGGTGCCTTTATCACTAAAACCCTTTCCCTGGTCATTATGCCATAAAAAATTGACGGTATGATCATTTGCCACATAAATATCTACAAATCCGTCATCGTCATAGTCAGCAGCACCGACGCCCATGGCCCTGCCATCAATATCTACAATACCCATTAGATCAGTAACATCTTCAAACACAGAATTGCCCATATTTTTAAATAAAATGTCCTTTTGACTGTCATAGGCCAAAGGTCCGGGAAAACCATCGGGAGCATAATAATAAGAGTAATCGGGATCGTAATTCAGATAATTTCCAACATAGAGGTCAAGCAAACCATCATTGTCAAAATCCAACCAAACAGCACCTACACTGCATTGTTCTCCCCCACCAACTCCGGCCTTATCCGTAATATCTTTGAAGGTACCGTCTCCGTTATTTTGATACAGGATGTTCTTACCGTAATTGCTCAAATAAATATCCGGGAAACCGTCATTATTGATATCACCAACGGTAATACCCATACTATACCAGGGACCATCTACCTTTGCCTCTTTACTTACTTCCTTAAAAGTTCCATCTTGAAGATTTCTGTATAAGTGATTATGGGCCCCTGACTCATTTGGTTTGGTTTTACTAAAACCTTCCAGCCAACTGCCACTGCAAATATAAATATCCATAAAACCATCCTGGTCATAATCCAGAAATGCAGCACCTCCACCTACTGATTCAATGATATTCTCCATTGCTGATGAACCGATGGAATGAACAAAATCTAATCCTATATCTTGTCCAATCTCCTGGAAATAATCAGCATTTGGTTCCGGAGAAACATGTAAACCCACTGGATCACTATGATTAGTTTTGTCATCTAAGTTACATCCGACAATCAAGAAAATAAGGGCCAAGAAAGCTGATCCTTGCATCGATCCTTTTCACCTTATTTTGGTTTAAGCTGCCAGAAAGTCCTTTTAATATTTTCTTTAAAACATGTATATTTACACCCATCTAAACGCCTGATATATCAAGTTTAACCGCAAGTACATTGATTTGATCTCTTTAAAAAAATACTGATTCCAAAAGGCTTCCAGGCTCATAAAATCATTATTAAAGAGTAAAAGCGGCTATATTTGTTGTTTTGTCAAAGTTGACATTCATTTAGCTTAAAAAAAATGATATATATCATTAAAAAAAAATCTACTTTTCCAATTTCTTTACGGAAATTTGGAACCATATTTAAAGATAGATTTTGAATTTATCGCGGAGAAATTTAATCAGGTCAAAACTCAGTTCAATTTTGAATATTAAAAGCATAAAACAGGTCAAAAAAGTTATGGTGAAAATTTATTCTATTGGTTGCATGATTGGTTTACTTATAGCTCTTTCCAGCTGCAATCAACACCCCAAAAAAAACCTTTTTAAATTTGTTGATTCCAGCAGATCGCATCTTGACTTCGCGAATACCATCACCGAAAACGACAGTGTAAATCCAAGTGATTGTCTGAATTGTTTTAATGGAGGAGGCGTAGGTATCGGTGATTTTAACAATGATGGTCTCTCAGATATCGTCTTTACAGGTAATCAGGTTTCCTCTGCTCTATATCTCAACAGAGGTTCCTTGGAGTTTGAAGACATTTCAGTTGAAGCAAAATTCACTACAGATGCCTGGATTACAGGAGTCTCTATTGTTGATATCAACGCAGATGGGCTTGATGACATTTACTTGAATGTCGCCGGAGTAAATTGCGAGAATAACTGTAACAATTTATTGTTTATAAATCAAGGAGTCAATGAAGCCGGTATCCCCACTTTTATAGAACAAGCCAAGGCATATGGTCTTGATGATGGAAACTATGCCACACAGTCTGTTTTTTTCGACTATGATCGGGATGGTGACCTTGATGTTTATATTGTTCACAATAAAAATAACACCAATTATAGCAGGAATTCACCCAGACCAAAGCAATACTGGCCTGAATACCTAACAGATCATTTACTTCGAAATGATATGGCTGAAGGTATGGACCATCCGGTGTTTACAAATGTTTCTAAGGAATTGAATGTAACGCATACCGGTTTTGGTCTCGGGGTTGGAATTGCAGATTTCAATAATGACGATTTGGTCGATGTTTATGTTTCAAATGATTTTATTACAGAAGACCTTTTATACATCAACAAGGCGCATCATGATAGTTTAAATCCCGTTTTTGAAGAGTCGAATAAAAAGTACGTGGGCCATATGACCATGAATGGAATGGGTATGGATATCAGCGATATCAATAATGACGGTTTATGGGACATTCTTGTTATGGATATGTTTCCAAACAATTACAACCGTCAAAAGAGGGTACTGGGAGGTATGAACTATGTAGCACACATGACCATCACAGGAAATGACTATACCGCTCAATATATGAGGAATACATTGCAACTCGGCAATGGGCAATTGAACGATCGACCAGTTAGGAGCAGCGAGGTAGGATTTATGAATGGAATTTCCAGCACTGATTGGAGCTGGGCGTCGTTAATGGTTGATTTTGACAATGATGGTGACAAAGATATTTTTATGACCAACGGTTATATAAAAGATATAATAGACCTGGACTATATCAATTTTACCACACAGAAAAGTAATGTATTCACCCCGAATAAGAACAAATTAAAGAAGTACGTTCAAGATATTCCTGCCATCATCGAACCTAATTTTTTTTATGAACAAAAAAATGATGATCAATTTGAAGATGTTTCCAGCATTTGGACCAAATCAATACCTTCACTTTCAAATGGGGTGGCTTATGCAGATTTTGATTTGGATGGAGATCTTGACATAGTCGTGAACAATATCAATAACGAAGCATTCCTTCTTGAAAACAAGACCAGTGAAAAACTGAAACACCACTATTTAAGGATTAAATTAAAAGGAAATGATCTCAATACCCATGCCATTGGAGCCAAAGTAGTTCTTTGGCATGATGGTCAGCAGCAGCATCAGTTTCATTCAGTGATCAGGGGTTATCTTTCATCGGTTGACCCGATCATACACTTTGGTTTAAAAACCCCCGTCATTGACTCCCTGAATGTTATTTGGCCCGATGGAACCAAAACCACCATGACCAATCCAAAACCGGATCAATTGTTGGAAATTGACCAAAGCAGCGGAAAAAACTTTAAAAAACCGTTTCATAAACAGGAATTTCTGTTTACATCAAAGGATAGTATCCTGCAATTCACACATCAAGAGAACATGTATAACGAATATATGGATCAACCCTTGTTGATGCGCCAATACTCTAAGTCAGGGCCATGTATTGCAGCTGCGGATATCGATTCAAAACCCGGCGATGAGATCTTTATTGGCGGAAGCTATAATAAACCCGGAGCCATCTGGTTTCAAGATGACAAAGGAACTTATTATCCTAAACAGCTGCTGGACTCTATTTATGAAGACACTGATGCCGTCTTTTTCGATGCGGATAATGATAATGATCTTGATCTATATGTAGCTAGTGGAGGGAATGAATTTAATAAAAACTCACCCAACTTTCAGGATCGATTATACTTGAATGATGGAGAGGGTCATTTTTTAAGATCCGAAAAATCTTTACCCAAACTTTTTCAAAGTACCGGCTGTGTGCGACCTGTGGATATTGATCATGATAATGATCTTGACCTTTTTATAGGCGCGAGAATATCCACCCATAATTATCCCGAAACTCCCCATAGTTCGATTCTTATCAATAATGGCGGGACCTTTACGGAACATACTGATACTGCCATTTCTGATATAGGTATGATCACAGATGCTATTTGGCTGGATTTGGACAATGACTCTTGGGAGGATCTCATTCTTGTAGGTGAATTTATGCCCATTGGTCTTTTCAAAAATGACAAGGGAGAATTAAAAAAAATGAAAAGTACCTGGTTGGATGCAAACAATAAGAAAATCACTACGGAAGGTTGGTGGAACTGCATTGAAGCAGCCGATTTCGACAAGGATGGAGATATTGATTTTATCGTTGGAAACCAGGGATTAAATGGTTTTGTAAGACCTAAAGAAAATTATCCTGTTTATGTATATAATAAAGATTTTGATGGAAACGGGACCCATGACCCATTATTGGGCCAATACTATGAACATGAAGGAGAACAGATTTTATATCCCGTTCACACAAGAGAAGATATAAAACTTCAATTCCCCGAATCGATGGTCCAGTACTATACGTTTGAGGATTTCGCTAAGGTGAGTTTTGAAAGTCTTTTAAAAATAAACGATCTTGAATCAGAAACCCTGAAAGCCACAACTTTTGCAAGCTCCTATCTTGAGAATCTTGGTGAAGGTAAATTTAAAATTCATAGTCTGCCTGCAAAACTTCAAGTGTCTCCTATCAATGATATGTTGGTTTTTGATTATGATCAAGACGGTCAACCGGATATCCTGGCAGTTGGCAACGATTTTACTGCTGAATCTAATTACGGACAATTTGATGCCTTAACGGGCTTATTGATAAAAACGAACGGCAGCGATTTTGACATCATCCAAAGCAGGAATTCCGGTTTTCATGTTCAGGGACAGTCCCATCATCTTATTAAGCTCACTGACCGTTTGGGCAGGACACTAATTGTAGCCGCACAGAATAATGATGAGTTAAAAGTATTTGAAACCCATTCCTCCTCCATCGATTGATCTAACTCTTTTTAAAAAAAGCCAAAAGGATTTATTGTTTGGATCATATGAATCTATTTGAGAAAATCACTGATCATACCTCCTAAACCACCTGATGATTTTGAACCGCCGGTCAACATCCCTGCAATATCATCCAATGAGCTGTCATTTCCATCAAAGCCTTGTATTAAAGATGCCATACTTGCCATATCTGCACCTTGTCCTCCTAAAAGCCCTCCTATAAGGTCACTCATACCCCCTTGGTCTGAAATTTTGTTTTGAGACGTTTGCTTACCAAGATAACTCATCACTAACGGGGCCGCAACTTTTAACAAATTCATAGCCGAATTCATATCAATTCCCGAAGACTTACTCAAAGCGTTAGCCGCATGATTTTCTTGACCTCCAAACACATGTCCAAGAATTCTACCACCATCTTCCATCACGTCCTGATCAATTTCACTGCCACCCAAAATACTACCCAAACTATCCAGCATACTCCCACTACTGTGCTTTGAATTCTGAAGAGCCCCCAATAACTGAGCGGATCCTTCACTCGATGCAGAATTGTTTTTTAAACCCCCTAAAATAAGTGGAATCGCAGCACTTAAAGCACCAGAGGTACTTTTGCTATCCATTCCCATTTGAGTACTGGTTCCTTTGATGAGTTCCTGCCCCATTTCACTGTTTAACAAATCTAATATTCCACTCATATCATATAAATTTATAGTTGTTGATTGAGCATAAAGATACTGTTTCTAAAGCAAAATATAAATTAAGGCCAATCTTGAATCGAAAATCTTACCTACGGACTAAAGAAAATTATCAACCGATTTATACGCTTCAATAAGTGACTTTTCACCAGTTGAGCCTTCAATTGAGTTTCCGTGCTCCATGCCTAAAATACCTTGGTATCCTTTGTTATGAATATATTTAAAAACATTTCGATAATTGATCTCTCCTGTTGTCGGTTCTTTTCTGCCGGGATTATCACCTATTTGGAAATAAGCGATTTCATCCCAAGATTTTTCAATATTCGGGATGAGGTTCCCTTCCTGTATTTGTTGATGATATATATCAAATAATATCTTGCATGATGGAGAATCTACTGCTTTACATATCTCATAGGCTTGCGGACTTTCTGACAAAAATAAACCAGGGTGGTCCCGAAAATTCAAAGGCTCTAAAACCATTGTTAGATCATGTGGTTCCAGAAGCTCACTTGCCCTTTTTAAACTTTCGACAACATGTGTGGTTTGGTATGCCATTTTTTGTCTTAGGTCAACATGACCCGGAACCACGGTCATCCATTTGGCATTTACCCTTTTAGCCACCTCTATTGAAGCTTCTATATCCTTTAAAAACTCTTTTCGCTTATCAGGATCCCCTGAAGCCAGATTAGCTTCCCTCCAATAAATTTTATGTGCCACAAAAACTCCCATAACGAGGCCCCTTTTTTCCATCACCTGAGCCATTTTTATCTGTACCTCTGGCTCTCTCCCCTTCATATCATTATCCTCAAACGCAGTAAACCCTTGATCAGCCATAAAATTCAGTTGATCAATAGGATCCTCACCTGCCAGATTCTTAAACATGCCCAAGTGAGGTGCGTAATTCAAATTAAATTTGTGAGCAGTATCAAAATAATACTTTGTGATCTGGCCTGGAGAAATAGCTACCGCAAGAGCTCCAAGACCCATGGATTTGGTGAAAGATCTTCTTTTCATCTTAGATAAATTTAGTGACTCCCGGGGTGGGTATGGCATAATTTCCCTGACTATCCGGCAAGGTAGGAGGAGTGCTTTCCCAGGTCATCTCTCGAGGAACCAGCTCCAGCTTTGAATTCAGCGCTTCTTCCATGGTGATCATTTTCCCTGTATACGTTGCCATTCTTCCTAAAATTGCCGTTAAGGTGCTCATCGCTCCATTTTCAGCATCGCTGATGACCTCTTTATTTCTTATTGAGGCGAACAAGCGATCGTGTTCTACCTGATAAGGATTAGGGTCCTGGTTCCAGTCCCGGGGATACTTATAAATCTCTTTCCCTTCTAAGTCTGTAATGACCGCCTTACCCAATTCAACCGTACCTTTGGTTCCTTGAAATACTTCGTCCACACGATTCATACAATCGGGCTGATGTCTGCATTGACTTGAAATTACGGCTCCGTTAGCATAAGTAAATTCCACAAAATGATGGTCAAAAATTTCGCCGTGGTCCTTTCCTGTTCTTATTTGTCTTCCACCCATTCCCTGCGCTGAAATCGGATATTCACCAACAAACCAGTTCGCCACATCTATATTATGGATATGTTGCTCCAAAATATGATCACCACATAACCAGTTGAAATAATACCAGTTACGCATCTGGTATTCCAATTCAGTTTGTTCCGGTTGTCGAGCTCTCACCCAAACTCCCGCGCTATTCCAGTACACCTGCCCGCTTCTGATCTTTCCAATATCACCCTGGATCACCTTTTGATAGAGGTCAAGGTACTTGCTTTCATAATGTCGTTGTAACCCAACCACTACATTAAGTTTTTTATCCTTGGCCATTTGTGCCGATTTTAGAACAAGTCTTATTCCGGCAGGATCGGTCGCCAGGGGTTTTTCCATAAACACATGTTTATCATGATCAACTGCATATTCAAAATGATATGGTCTAAAACCCGGAGGCGTGGCCAAAATGACCACATCAGCCAGGTCAATAGCCTTTTTATAGGCATCAAAACCAGTAAATCTGTTTTGCTCTTTAACATCTATCTTTTTCTCTCCTTCAAAATGTTCCTGAATGGTTCTCAAACTATCTTCAAGTCTATCGGCAAAAGCATCTGCCATAGCTACCAGTTCAACATTATCATCAGCTGTCAGGGCCTGAACTGCTGCACCTGAACCTCTTCCTCCACATCCTACCAAAGCCAGCTTAAGTGTTTTATCATTGTGAACATGTACCATAGCATCCATTGAAAATGGTGCAGTTATAATACCTCCTGAAGCCAAAGCCGTTTTCTGAATGAACTCTCGCCTTGCCTGGTTGGTTTGTGTATTAGATTTTCTCTTCATGATGTTAGTTTGTTTTTAAGTTCCAATATAGATTTTGATTCTGCTGAGAAGGAGTTTCAAGAGGTCTCACAATTCTAAATCCCACAAAGGGAGCATCAGTATGCCACCATAAACTTTTAGGGATTTGAGGATCTCTCATTTTCCACTTTTTTGTGGAGGCCTTTCTGGAAGCGCTTCTTAAAGCTGTTGGATCATCCATCCAGGAGCCTCCCCGAACCGATTTTGGATAGGTTTTGGCTTCTATTCTTAACGGATCTCGCAATTCATCTTTTTCTATTGTATATCCTTCATCTGAATATTGATCCAAGGTCCATTCCGCAACGTTTCCATGCATATCGTATAAGCCCCAAGGGTTCGGCTTTTTTTGCCTTATCTTTTGAGTTTTACCCTCGCTGTTTCCTGAAAACCAGGCATGCTCATTTAATTTTGATAAATCATTTCCAAAAGAATAGTAAGTGGTGCTGCCTGCCCTGCAAGCATATTCCCATTCGGCCTCAGTGGGAAGGCGGTAAAAATGTCCTGTAAGGGCCGATAGCCACTGACAGAATCTGCTGGCCGCCAATTGTGTCATGCTGATGGCCGGGTAACCATTTACGCCCATTCCAAAACTCATATCAACATAGGGAACCGTTGCACCGGTTACAGCATCCGGCTTTAAATCAACCTCCTTACCTTTAGTTGTTGACGTCTCCAAAGCGTCTAATTCACGACTAACAAACAAGTTATACAAATCCCAGGTTATTTCCACCTCACTCATCCAAAACGCGGAAATGTTCACGTTATGGGTAGGAGACTCATCTGGCCTGTGCCCCCATTCGTTTTCCTCACTGCCCATAAGAAATCTTACCTTCTTCAATGAATATCATCTCTATACTCTGCTCTGTTTCCAAGATCTTTTGAGTATAGTTTTTCTTTTGAGTTTGGGCTGACAAAGATCCGGTAAGGAAAGCAAAGAAAAATATATTCAATGTCATGGCACGCGTAAAATTCATGATCATTTATCTTTGGTAATTGGCTAATCTCTCAAAGTTAAGAAATTGTTTCTACTTATATTATATAGAATTTCAACCAGTCTTAAGTATCACTAATATTGATTTTATTTCTCAGCTTATTATCGGATATTTGTTATGATGACACATTTTATCATTAAAAGCACGGCCCAAATGCCATGGATATTTATTCCAGGATTATAGCTATGGTTCTACATTGTAGTTTTCAAATAAAAAATTAATATTTATTCCATAAAAAATATGAGCAAAGTAATTGTAATAGGCGCAGGTATGGTAGGAAGTGCCATGGCCATAGATATGATAAAAAATCATGAAGTAACCCTAACGGACATCAATATGGCAGTGCTTGAGGCCACTAGATCAAAGGTTGCTGATCTGCAGATCAAAGTCCTTGATGTCACCAATAAAAAAGTTTTACAGCAGACCATTGGTCCATATGATCTGGTGATTTGTGCAGTTCCGGGATTTTTAGGTTTTGAAACACTGAAGTCGATCATAGAAGCGAAGAAAAATGTCGTAGATATTTCATTTTTTTCTGAAAATTCACTTGAACTTGATGCCTTGGCCAAAGAGATGCAAGTAACTGCAATCGTTGATTGCGGTGTTGCCCCTGGAATGGATAATATTATCCTGGGTCATTATAACGAGCTCATGAAACTAACCGATTTCGAATGTCTGGTGGGAGGCCTTCCAAAGGAAAAAAAATGGCCCTTTTGTTATAAAGCACCTTTCTCACCAATCGATGTTATAGAAGAATATACAAGACCTGCCAGATATGTCGAAAACGGATATGAAGTAGTTCGTGAAGCATTGACCGATTGCGAATATATTCATTTCGATAAAATAGGAACACTTGAGTCGTTTAATACAGATGGTCTAAGGTCGATCATTCATACCATGCCTCATATTCCAAATATGAAAGAAAAGACATTGCGTTATCCGGGTCATGTCGAATATATAAGAGTGTTGAAGGAAAGCGGATTTTTTAACGAAACGAGCATAGAAGTTAAGGGAACCCAGGTAAGCCCTCTGGATTTTACCAGTAAGATCCTTTTTAACGAATGGAAACTAGGTGAAAATGAGGAAGAAATGACCGTGATGCGGATAACTTTAAAGGGTGAAAATAGCAAAGGCCAAATAGAAGAAGTAACTTATAATCTCCATGACGAATACTGCCATGATACCAAAACCTCTTCTATGTCAAGAACAACGGGCTATACTGCTACAGCAGCGGCAAATATGTTTCTTGAAGGTCTCTTTTCCGAGAAAGGAGTTTTCCCTCCTGAATTGGTTGGGAAACACGAGGTTTGTTTTACGTATTTTTTAAACTATTTAAAAGAGCGGAACATTCATTATAAGAAGAGTTCAAAAATCATTGCATAGTTTTATTGCTATTCTAAGCAAAAAGCGACATAACTGTCTCCGGAGGGGGTTCCCATTTTACCTCCTCCACAGGCAATAACGACATATTGTTTACCTGCCACCATATAAGTACTTGGTGTGGCATAACCTCCGGCGGGCAATTTATATTTCCATAATTCTTCCCCGGTATCTTTATCAAAAACTCTAAAATATTCATCTTTTGAAGCGCCAATAAAAAGGATTCCTCCTGAGGTTAATAAAGGTCCCCCATAATTCTCTGTGCCGGTTTTTGGAATTCCTTTAGCTGTTAATTCCTTATGTTCTCCCAGAGGGACCTGCCATAAAATTTTTCCTATATTCATATCTACGGCAGATAAAGTTCCCCAAGGAGGTTTTACTGCTGGGTAGCCCTTATCATCAAAAAAGCGGTTATATCCGGTATGGGTATAGGGCGGTTCATTATCTTTAGTAACTGGACTGTCAGGAATATGGGATAACACAGGAGTTTCTTCTCTGACATAGGCAAGCACAGCCATCAACTCGGCACGATCTAAATGTTTGAAAGAAGGCATAAAACCTTTTCCCGACAAAACCAATTCCAGCATCTCTTCCTTCTTATATTTATCTTGTATCCCTTTTAGAGATGGGAAAGTTCCTGATGGGTCTCCTTGCTGATGCTGACCATGGCAAACAGCACAGTTCTTCAAATAGTCATTTCTGCCTGCAACAGAATTTTCTCCATTTTGCTCATCTAGAGGCACCATCATATGAATCCAAGGCATAATATTGGAATTCACATAAATAATTCCATTTTCAGCATCAGCCGCCGCTCCACCCCATTCTGCACCACCATCGAATCCAGGAAAAATAATCGTCCCTTGCGTGCTGGGTGGCATAAACAGGTTCCCGGTTCTTACAGTTTTTAGAATATTACCCACATAAAGATTCGAAATTGAATCGATATCGGTTACCATGTCCCTGTCGAAAACCTGAGGAACAAGTGGCGGTGGCAATTGAGGCACAGGCTGGGTTGGCCAACTATACTCTCCTTTAAGATCGGAAACAGGAACCGGTACTTCATCTATAGGGAAAAGGCTCGTACCGGATTCTCTATCAAACAAAAAAACATAACCTTGCTTCGAAATCTGGGCGACTGCATCCATCTTTTTTCCATTTCTTTTGACTTGTATCAAATTGGGTGGTGCGGGAAGATCCTTATCCCAAATATCGTGATGTACGGTTTGATAATGCCAAATTCGTTCTCCGGTTTTTGCATCTAGCGCAATAAGGCAATTCGCAAACAAATTTTCTCCCTTGCGATTTCCTCCCCAAAAATCATAAGCTGCTGATCCTGTTGGACAATAGACAATTCCTCTTTCTAAGTCAAGACTCATTCCTGCCCAGTTGTTAGCTCCCCCGGCATAGGTATAAGCCTCTTTTGGCCATGTTTCATAACCCAATTCACCAGGTTGTGGAATCGTGTGAAATATCCACTCCATCTCTCCGGTTATGGTGTTGAAAGCCCTAATATGACCAGTAGCTGCACCCATGGTTTCAGATACTACGGAACCAATAATCAGAAAATTCTTATAGATAATTCCTGGTGTTCTTGCGACCACGTAACTGTCTTGAGAACGCTCTCCCAACCCGGTCTTTAGAGATACTATTCCATCAATTCCGAAGGTTGGTATGGATTCACCAGTATCAGCATTAATAGCAAATAAATTGGACCCGGCACTAAAAAAAATTCGCTTATCGTCTTCATACTGCCAATAGCTGACGCCTCTATTCACATGCTTTGAAAACTCCTCGTTAACATCAGGATCAAACTCCCAAATCAGCTCGCCTGTTTCCGCGTTAAGCGCGAAAAGCATAAGTTCAGGAGACGTTCCAAATAAAACTCCGTTGATGATAAGTGGATTGCACTGAATCTGTGAAAAATTCTTTTTATCTCCCGGGCTCGAGTGATAAGTCCATGCCACTTTAAGTCGATCGACATTGGTTCTATTGATCTGTTTTAAAGAAGCATACTGATTACTGTTGTCTCCTCCCAAATACACTGACCAGTTACTATTATCGGCTGTAATCTTTGATGATTCTTTCCTGCATCCATAAATTGAAAAGACGATCATCACTAAAATATAGGTCGAAATCTGTCTTAAGGTTTTCATCATGATGTGTGATTACAATGCTATCACCTTTTGACCAAAATCCTTAACTCTGTCCCAATTGGTATATTCAATTTTAGTGTTCTTATCGGTAGGTCCCTTGGTCATCCACATGATAAACTGTATCATGATCCTGTCAAAGAAGGGATACTTTTTATAATCAAGTTTTCCCGCAAACACTTCTACCAAGGTAGGTCTCCAGGTAATTTCTTTAAAGAATTTGATCACATACGGATTGGTATCAGGCTGGTTTTTCTCTGGCTTTCGAGCCACTAGATTGACAGAAAAGAAAGCTGTCTTATGCCCATCCAAAACTTCTTTATGTTGATGAATAAAATCAACAATGGCTTTATGATGAACACCATACCTGATGCTGGACCCTATGATGATCTTGTCAAATTCACCCAGTTCACCATTAAAATGATTTATGTCGAACAATACTACCTCCCATCCGTTTTCTTTTAATTGTTCCGATAAAAAATTGGATATTTTCAAGGTTTGTCCATCTACCGAGGCGTACAAAATCAAAATTTTACTTGTCATTAATTCGATGTTTTTTGATCATTATGAAGTTTTCTTTAAGTCGATCAAGATATTTGGGAAAAAGCGATACAACTTGTTTTCCATAAAACTACATAATAATTTTCAAACCTTTATAAAAGTCATAAAAACCTACTTAAAGTTCATTTTTTACTTTCAAGACAAAGACTTATTTTCGTAATGATGAATCTCAATAAAGCCCTTATGTCGCGTAAAATTTTCTTAATCGTTTTCTTAATGATACTAACGGGCCCAACTGCACTGTTATTTGCTCAAAAAGATCAAATCCCTTTGGAGCCCCAATTGGAAAAGTTCAGTGAAAGACAGTTGATCAAAATTGGGATGGTCACCGCATCTAAACCCGCCAAACTGAAGTTTGGTGCCTTTAGCACTGATAACCGCAAGGGGCCCAGTACAACTGCAGGGGCTGATGCTTCAGAACTACTCTTTTCATTTGACCTAATGAATACCAAAGGAGATCTGGCTAAGGTAGAGGCTTCAGCAAATCAGGGATCATCAAAAATGTCAAAAGAAAGTGAACAGCAAAATGATATTAGTGTTTATATTACAACAAGTCTTGATCAAGATGACCTCTGGGTGCTATTGATCGGCAAAACTGCTGAAAATAAAGATCTTTCTTTAAAAGATATTTTTCTGACCAATGGCAATGAAGAGATTACGTTCAAACACGTTATTGGCATTCCAACTAATAAATCAGAAGTTACGGCACCTAAGGGGATTGAAGCTTTTCTCGATGATATACCTATAGCAGCTATGCAGTATTATTCCGGTGGTTCGTTTAGCTATAAAAAGTTTATCTGGATCTCAGAACAATCAGAACCTCAAATACAATTGGTCATCGCTTCCGTTTTTTCAGCTATGCTTGAAATTGGAAATTATTTTGAAGACAATGGTTTTATTGACTAATGAGAATTCAGTCATCAAATCGTTCCAAGTATTTTATCCATGATCCAACTTGTGTGTAAAGCCGTTTTACCTGTTGAAGGGTGGGTAAAATCGTTTGTTGTCAGATGTTTTTTCATGGCCTCAACATGAAATGACTGAATATGCTTAGGATGATCAATGCTGATTTCCTCCCTGCCCTTGTTGGTTTCCATTACCACCGGTGCCTCCTGAAAAACGGCAAAGGAGATCTTTCCCTCACTACCAAATATTTCCACCTTATCTTCATTGTTAAAACTTCCAAAATTCCAGTTACCGGAACCGGTAACTCCTGATTGATATAGCCAGGAGCCCGAGACCGCATCTGGGGCCGAGTACAAACCTTGTTGGTTTATATAAAACCCTGAAGCTTCTTTCACCTCACCCAATAAAAAATGGAAGAGATCGAGCCCATGACTTGCCAGATCGTCAAAATAACCTCCTGGCGCCACCTTTATATCAGTTCTCCAATTCGGGGCCCGTGAAATATCCAGAGCATTTGGTGGCTGAGACAAAACCCAGTTTAAATGTCTTACAATTCCTATATTACCCGAATCCAACCATTCTTTTATTTTAAGAAATCTTGGTAATGTGCGCCTGTAGTAGGCAATAAACAAGGGAATCTCTGCTGCATCAAAAGCATTGTATATTTCAAGACACTCCTTATAGTTTCTGGCCATGGGTTTTTCGATACAACAAGGCTTTCCTGCCTTGGCAACCTGTAAGGCATAGTCCAAATGTGAATCCGGTGGTGTAGCAATATACACTGCATCCACCTCTTTACAATTGATAAGTGTATTAGCATCATTATAAAATCTTGGTACTTTATGCCGTTTGGCATAATCTTCGGCTTTATCAAGATCTCTCCTCATGACCGCCACCAATTCAAAGCCATCGGTTTGTTGATAAGCGGGTCCGCTTTTCACCTCAGTGACATTTCCGCAACCGATAATACCCCATCCAATGGAATTTAATTGCTTGGCAAAAGTATGCATATATGGATATTGATTGATAAGAAGTAAAAATACATAAAATATGTGCTGAAAACTTAGTCGATCAGTTTAGCTTTTTTTCTTTTGTTTAGATATCCAAGTATAAAAAGGACTCCTGCAAGAATAAAGGGGAATGTTATGGTAGCGATGATCAGCAGGCTCGTCCCTACGGAACCGTTCATGCGATAATTATGCATATCAACAAGAGGGCTTATAACAATGCCAATGATCAGAAATATAATCCCTCCAAACAATTCCCGTTTCCAGGCGATCAGGAGTATCAAAAAAGTGGGTTAATTTATCTACTGCATTTTATGCAAATAAACCATTCTGCCATTCAAGGGCTGTTCATCCCTGTAATTTTCCAGTGGCATATTATCCTTTAATTTTAATACCTCCTCTAATGATACTGCAATAGGTTCCTTAAATATGACCCATTGTACATTTTCTGAACAAGGCGGAGTGGTCAATGAACCTCCATATGCATAATACGACTTGTTTTCAGGGAACAATCTTGACAGATCAAAGGCCTTTTCAATTTCTTTTTCCTCACCCTTTTTTAAGGGAAGAAAGCTTTCCATATCCTCCATGGTCTGACTTTGTTCTCCTTCAACTCCTAAAATACTTAGTACCGTATAATTTTTTTCCTGACTTTGGTGAACCAAATGAATCTCAATAGGGTATCTTATTCCATTGATGGTATGTTCTGATGGTTCATGAAAATGAATTTGAACCAAATTAAAATTCGTTTGATTATAAGCGATTGAATCTCCCTTGTCAAAATCAAACTGAATAGAATGCCCGTTGTTGCGGACCTTATTTAAAATGGTTTTAGGAGAATAAAACAATTCAATGGTACTTTCTTCATCCTTGTCTTCAACGGTATGAATATCAATGATATTGATCGGAGATTGTCGTTGCCCTGAACAATCAGAATTCTTTTCCAGCTCCGCCCAATGTTCCGGCGAAGTTTCTCCCTCATAACTCCAATGGCTTTCAACCGGCTGTTCCTTGTGGGCTTGATTGTACCAGCGTTTTTGCTGCTGTTTGCTGCAGGAAATCATACTTATAAAAAGCAGCGCGAATCCAATTTTCATTATTAATTTCATTCCTTAGAAATTTATAAGACTCCTTTAGGTTGAGAAAACATCTAAATCCTGCGTCCAAGACGCTACTTTATGATCTATCTTTCAGATAAAATAAAGGAATCCAAGTTACATTTCAGGGGTAAAGGTATTTACAAGAAACGAACTTAAATATGATAAAAATCAATGTCGAATATAATTCTCACACCTATTTTAAAGATTTAAATAATTGAATTTTAATTATTTTCATTTAAATAATAATCCCTTAAAATATAAAAGGCTTTTTTGGGAACACCTTGTTCCGAGATCAATCCTTTTCTATTAAAATCCTTTTGGATTCGCTGTAAATGCCTCCTTGACGATCTAAAATCCATAAGGATCCAAGGAGATAGCCCGGCCATAAAATCAATGTTCCGCATCATTTCAATGTTAGACTCATATAACGCTTCCTGATATTCTTCAGTCCATCTTTCATTCTTCTCACCATGCAAACCTTGAAGGGCCCCACCTCCCATTTCACTCATGATCATAGGTTTGTCATAGTTGTTTTTCCATTTTAAACCTGCACAAGATTCAATGTCATCCACATACCAGCCGCAATAGTGGTTGATACCGATCACATCTACATGTGCTCCAAGAGGATCATCGATCACCTTTCCCCCCTCTTCACTACTTTGTGTATCGAGAGCAGCAGTGACCAATCTGGTCTGGTCCAATGCTCTCACTTTTAGAGATAAATTTTTCAGAAACTCATTTCTGGCTTCACTTTCAGGTGTTTCGTTAGCAATTCCCCATAGTATGATGGCAGCTCTGTTCTTGTCACGGTTGATCATTTCCATCAATTGATTTTCCGCATTCTGATAGGTATCCTTATTGTCAAAAAGTACGGTCCAGTACACAGGAATTTCTGACCAAATCAAAATTCCCATCTTTTCAGCCTCCCTTACCATGGTTTCGCTGTGCGGATAATGTGCCAGCCGAATAAAATTGCAACCCAGCTCTTTGGCCCATTTTAATAAGACAATACATTCCTCTTTTGAAGTCACCCTGCCTGTTTTAAAGGGAGCCTCCTCATGTATAGAAATGCCCTTTAAGAATATGTTTTCTCCGTTTAAAAAGATCTTACTACCTCTGGTTTCAATGGTTCTAAAACCAATTTGATCTTTGACCTGGTCATTCTGTGAACTAATATTCACCGTATATAAAGTTGGTGATTCAGGTGACCAAAGCTTAGGCTTGGCTTTGAAAGAAAACATGGCTTTACCATTTTTAACCTCCACCTCTATTTTTTTGTTTAAGTCCGGAATTTCAATTTTTACGATCTCACCTTCAGTACTGTTCTCAAGGTCAACCCATCCGGTTATTTGAGTTTTACTATTTTTTTCCAATTGAACTGAATAATCTTTGATATGACTTTTCGGCACCGTTACCAGATGCACAGCGCGAGTAATACCTCCATAATTCCACCAATCTGTGTTCACCGTGGGAATGGCTTCACGTTTTCTTTTATTGTCAACTTTTACAACCAGAAAATTATCCTTCTCTTTCAATTTACCGGTAACATCGAATTGAAATGGCGTATAACCTCCTATATGAGAACCCAACTTTTCTCCGTTCAAATAAACAATGGCCTCATAGTTTACTGCTTCAAAGTAGACATAAGTGGTATGATTGTCTTTAGGTGAATAATCAAACGATTTTTTATACCAAACCGTTCCTTCATAATAATATAGCTTCTCCATTTGAGTATTCCAGTCACCAGGAACCATTAATTCAATATCACTGTCAAAATCATATTCAATAAGATCTGTTGGTGATTGCGGTTTTTTATTTTCAAAATACCCATCCTTCTCCTTTTGCCAAATACCGATGGTTATAATATCCATTTTCCAAGGGATCAACAATGGCTTGCCACAGACCCTTCAAACTGGTAACGTCTCTTGATTCAATATTTTGAATAACTGTCGCTTTTTCTTCTGATTGCTGGGCTACTACATTATAATTCATCAAAAAGATCAGGGTGAACAAATAGTGATATGCTTGTTTCATGTATTTAGGTTTTAAAGCGTTTCTATTTTTTAAAATATGGCTATTTTTTATCAAACCAAAGGAATTGATAGGCAAGAAGATAAGTGTCAAAATCTGATCCTGATGCAGTGAAAAAAGCATTGGTATATGCCACTTTTAATGAATTTTTATTATTCAACCTGTATGCAAATGCCAATCCATACCTGTCGTTATTCAGTTCTGTTTGACCAACTCCATTAATTTGTGTCTTTCCTCCCCTGACACCTCCTATTGAGGCCGCCAACCAAATACCCGGTTTAAAAATATAGGTTGCATGAAATTGAAGTCCCCATAAAGGTTCTTGCTTTAAACTGTTCCCTCCATAAAAATTATCGTTTTCTTGAAAAAACCAACCTGAAAAATGACTTTCCAGAACTAATTTGTTTTTTATGGTATAAGAGCCTGCCAAGGCTGCTCTCAGTGCCCATCTATTGGCACCCAGATTAATAAACTTTTCCGGATCATATTGTCCAATGGGTGCTTTCGCTCGTAAGGCAACTCCAAGTTTGAATTTTTTTTGTTCTTTCTTAAAAAAATCTTGGGGTTTTAACGGATCTGCCCCTATTAAAATCATTGATATACGGACCAATGGATCTCCAAAACCATTCCTGTAGGTACTTGCTCCTTCGCCTTCAAGTAAGCCTGAATAATCTCCGATTGCATAGGGAACAACTACATCGAATTTTGCCAAACGATTGAAAAGTTTAAAACTTCTAAAATAACCTAATGCGATGATACTCATTTTTGCATTGAGGTCTTCAATGGGAAGCGCCTTATCTAATAATATTTCGCCTTGTGAATAGCCATAGGAGGCAATTCCAATGTTTCCTCCGATGGGCAAAGCAGATAAGAAGCCCGGCTCAAGATCCTGTGAGAATACGTTATTCTGGATCAACAAAACAAAAAGTAAGAAGAAAAATAATTTGTTGTTGGATCGATACATCAACTTCTTTTTACTTCCTATAAGACTATTGTCAATTTTCAAAATATCTAAATGTGTTTTCAAGCATCCATTTGGCAAAGCTTAACCATAGTTTTTGCTATTTTTTTGGTAACATCAGCAAAAAACCTTTCGCCTTTCTCTTTACTGGCGAATTTCGGATCTCCAATTCCAGTGTCTTCAGTCACCTTTGACCATTTCCTCTCGGTCCATAGCCAGCTTTCAGAGAATTCTGAAATCTTATGCTTTTTTTCTTTTCCCTCACCCCATGCTGATCTTGGCAGGACCAACTCAGGTTTCAAATGCAATAACAAACTGGTTTCCATTTCTTCAGCATGGTCACCATCCAACTCAAAATAATTCGCACGCTCCATCGCTTGAAACCAATTCGAAGTGGCCAAAAACATTTTGGGAAACTCAAGCCCAAGTTCTCGCAGCATGGTCTTAAAATCATTACCACCATGACTATTAAATATCAATAACTTATGGATTCCCTGCCTGTTTAACACTGTAATAATGTCTCTAAGGATGGCTAACTGGGTTGAAGGATTCAAATTAATATCCAGGTAAATATCACTTTGTCCGGTATTTACCCCAAAAGGTATGGTCGGTAAAACAATAAGTTTTGCCCCCTTTTCCCAGGCCAAACGGGCCGACTCTGCGGCAAGATAATCGGATTCTATATTATCAGTAGCATAGGGTAAATGATAGTTATGCGCCTCGGTGGCTCCCCAGGGCAAAACGGCAAGTTCTATCTTCTCATCCTTCAGGTGCTTCCAATTTGTTTCAGCTAAAATATAGGGTCTCATAGGTTCGATTTGGATGAGGTTAAGATAGTACTAAAATGGAAATTTGGAAAAGGATTTTATAAGAAATATTGGTCATGAATCGTTATGAACATCTTAACACATTAGATCCAAATACACTTTTTACCACATCATATATTAAAGAGCAAAGCTCCGTAATAAAAAAGAAATCCCATGAAAATCATTTTTCCATGGGATTTTTAATGTTAATTTTCAGATCAGAAACTATTCTTCAAGCTCAGCTCCTACTTTTTCAAGCTCCACTGCCATTGCTTCGGCATAAGTAAGAATCAAAACTTCACCAATATGAAGCTCTTTCATTAATTCTTCATCTTCCATGGGTATACTCACATAATTTCCATTTGGTCCGCTCACTGTTGCCAACATAAATGGTCTGTTTAGTGCCTCAATAGTAACTACTGCCTTAACCACGGCTCCAACAACTGCCGCCGGATCCATTCCTTCCGGAGCTTTTCCTGCTTCAGCCATGATTTGCAACGGTTCGGCTACCTCTTCTGGTGTTGGATCGCGAAACTCTGCCTTTAGATAGGTATAATAATCAAATCTAATGACGTCGTCTACAGCAATTTCATCAAACCTTTCGACATCTTCTCCTGCTGTCACGGTCATTAATCCTCCATCATTACCCATAAGGGTAATTTCTCGTGTTTCAGCATTAATATCTGTCACGGTTCCTTGCATGCTTACCTCTTCCCATTTTTCTCTTGAGGGTCTTTTGTCCTGAGCATAGGTATTAAATGTAAGTGACGTCATCACTACCAAGACAATTGCATAAATTTTCGTTGTTTTCATGTTCAATTTTAGTTTAAAATTTGGTTTTGTTTATGTTGAGGCTAAGATAGATATATTCAATGAATAAAGATATCAAACCCTGTAGATAAAACGAGGGCTTTTACTGGATATCATATATCCTTAAATAGTTGCAGAAATGATGATCTTACCCCGAAGAGGGGAAAAATCATAAAGGATATAATGACCCCGATCATCTTTTCTGATTTCAAGGTTTGAAGCAATTTCCTTTTCACCATGCATCACTTTTGCGCTTTCCCAGTTTCCGGGAACGTAGGTTTTAAAAGTTAGCGGTACATCATATATTTCAGGATCTAGATCAGATGAAAGAGACAGTGCAATTGTCTCATTCTCCAGCTTACTTGAGATGTCTGTATTTTTTCTTTCCCTGATGTATTTGGTCACATCAGCAAAAGTAGCTACCCAAAGATCATTCTCTTTTTCTTTGATATAGCTGAAGTATTCTTCCAATTCCTTAGCTGTTTTGGGTTCCCATCCGAAATTATCCACCCCGTGAAAAACAAGTACCAGCCAAATATGATCATTAGCCTGACACTTATCTATCCACGATTTCATCAGATCCATACTTGTATTTGTTAAAGGTCCCCTTTGCCATTGAACATATTCATTTTCAGAGGCTTCGGGATCCTGATCGCTGGATCTGTTAAATTCATCCAGATAGGTTTCAGGCATCCGATTACGGAGTGCTGGATAAACCTCCCTGGCGTATTCCATTACCCTCTCATTTTCAGTTCCATAAGGGCACTCAACCGAAAAGGTATACTTCTCACCCAGGTTCTTATAAATATCAGCTTTACTTTGTTCGAGTTCGTATAAAAGGTTCACCTCATCTAAAACTGCCATTCGAGGATGTGTGATACTGTGACTTGCAATTTCATGCCCTTCAGCGGCGTATTTCCTTAGATCATCCCATGAAGTAGTGTCTTGGGGGTTATCATGATACACCACCTCATCAGTGTTTTTTAAGGTTCCGTTTCGCAATTTTTCAAAAGCATCATCTATGGTTTGATATGCCTCTGCCACCTTTCCGGATTCAAACAGGGATCCGGCATTCGAATGAGCCAATATGCCTTCGCTCGTACCGGTGTACCCAATCAGTGAAGCGCGTTCAAAGAAATTATCCGCATTTGTTTTGGTCAATGCCGTTTCGCGAATAATCTCCTCTTTTGATCTTCCCAAAAACTTACCTTTTTCAGATCCGTTTATCTTTCCGGTTAAAACAAAAAATGTAGCCGGAAGGTTCAATTTATTCATGATTGGCCTGGCAACCGTAAATTGATTGATGATACCGTCATCATAAGTGATCGAAACAGCCGATTTCTTGTTCCCCTGCCATTTGGATACTTCAGTTTGCCCCACATGTTGATCAAGGCCATTGGTACAACTCATCATTAGCAATGCCAGGATAAGGCTTGCTGCGTTAATTTTTATAATTTCAGACTTCTGCATTTTTTTATATAATTAAAATCCATACTCTTGCCAATCTGACTTAAATATAATTATTTAATACTTGTTAGAAATGATTGTTGTCAAAAACTATTGGTAGCAGTAATATCAGGTTTAATGCTTTCTTAAAAACTACTTCACATCATTTAACCATTGCCAATATAAACAGTTTAAAAAGTTGTCATAAACAAAATAAAAATCACTAATTTTATTTCCATCATAAAACCGAATTCTCATTAAAATAATCGCCTTATGTTTAAAAAGATACTACTAGCACTACTTGCAATATTTGTGATCATCCAATTGTTCAGACCTGAAAAAAACAATTCAAATGATCTGACAAATGCTGTGACAAAAAAATATGATGTGCCTGAAGAGGTCGCAGTAATCTTAAAAAATGCCTGTAATGACTGTCATACGAACAATACTGTTTATCCCTGGTACGCTAATGTGCAACCAGTTGCCTGGTGGCTTGATGAACATGTTAAGGATGGAAAAAGACATTTGAACTTATCAGATTTCACAAATTTACCCATAGCAGTTCAAAATCATAAATTCGAAGAAATCGTTGAAGTTATCGATGAAAATGAAATGCCTCTGGAATCGTACACCTATCTGGGACTGCATCAGGAAGCTAATTTGACTTCAAAGGAAAAAGAAGTCTTGAAGTCATGGGCCGTAAAGCAGATGGATTATTTAAAATCGAATTATCCAGCTGATAGCCTGATCATGAAGCGCAGACAACCAACTAAAAACAAATAAGTATTTCAAACTTTATGTAAATTCATTTAATTAATGATTGTAAAAAGACATGGCTTTAGTCGCTTTTTTGTCATGGTCAAATAGGGTAGCATTATCCCAGTGAGAGCCTTGTCCCCAAAGGGTTGAGCAATTCGTTGAGACCCAGGCTGGCTCCCAGTATATCAATCCTTCACCTCCAGCGTCTTGAATGCTTTTTTTCAATTGGATCAAATAATCCAGTTGACCTTGCTGTGTAGCAGGATAACCTGAAACAAGAGCCTCATTGCCAAGAATATTGTTAGCCGGATCTGCATTGTCCATGGTAAAAGGATAGGCAGTTTCAACGACCATCAAACGTTTTCCATAGGTGTCGATTAAAGTTTCAAACGCATTTCCTACCTGATTCAAATTATATTCAGACCAAATAGGGTAATAAGACAAACCTATCCAGTCATAATCGGTTAAACCATTTTCTGTAGCCTCCTTAAACCACCACAAAGCGTTCTCAGGTTGGGCAATATGCAACATCACGCCTATCTCTTTTTTTTGCTCTTTTGAAACCATTCTCACCGCCTCAATACCTTTATTGATCAAATAACCATTTCTATCCCAATCTATGGGCCATTTGAGTTTTTCCCCTTGAAGGATCATTGGATTTATTTCATTCCCTACTTGTACCAGCTCGGGAAGTAATTGTTCCTTGGCTAAATCACTTAGTACTTGATAAGTATATGCATAAAGCAGGTTCCCCAATTTCTCCTTATCATCTATAAAGGCTTCCCACGCAGCTGGAATACGCTGCTTTTGCGGATCCGCCCAGGTATCGGAATAATGAAAATCCAACAATACCTGCATACCTTCTTTTTTGGCCTTTTGAATTGTTTTTCTTACATCCTCAAAATCTGAATAAGACGTCCAGTCCGGGTTGTGCCATAAACGAACACGAACCAAGTTGGTTCCGGCCTCACTAAAAATGGTATAAGGATCTTTGATTTCATCTGCTGCATTCCTATACAAAGCGCCACAATCAATCATCTCATTTACATAAGAAAGATCGGCTCCGTAATAAAAATCTTCATTGACTTCAGGAATTGTAATATCGGGAGGCTTGATTGTCTCTGCATCTCCATGTGTGACTCCATCACTGTCACAAGAGCTCCAAGCCAAACAGGCCAGAACAAGTAGCAAAGTCATATTGGATCTATTCATAGGTTCATTAACATTACATATATCGGGCCAAAAGAGCCCTCTTTCACAATTATTTTAATATGGGGTAAACATAGAAAATTTGGCATAAAAAAAGCCCATCATCAGATGGGCTTTTACATTGTAAAAAAATTCTTTATTATGAGATAACTCTTACGTTAACTGCATTTAATCCTTTTTTTCCTTGTTCTAGTTCAAACTCTACTTCGTCATTCTCACGAATTTCGTCTACAAGTCCTGAAACGTGTACAAAATGTTCTTTACCTGTTCCTTCCTCGCTTATGAAACCGAATCCTTTAGCGTCATTGAAGAATTTTACTTTACCTGTATTCATTTTAAATAATTTATTAATTTAGCGCAAAGATAAGCTTATTTACGCAATAAATTCAATTTTCTTAAAAAATTTATAATTTATTTTCCAACTCAAAGAATATCGGAAAAATAGGGCTAAAAAACTGATTGAACCTATTATTTTGATCTTACCTACCCAGGGAAATATCAAGGGCCCGAGATACATGATCCATAGCTTATTGGGAACAGAATGAACAAGTAAATTTTTCTCACCTTTCCTTTTTTAAGAAATTAGAACTATCTTCAACATGTAATTTAAGCGAATACATTCCTTTTAAAATAATTTAAAACACAACCATGAAAAATCAAAATTTCAGCAATCATTCACGTTTTGTTCCAGGATATCATTTTTTTGCACTATTGGGTTCTTTGATACTGGTCATTGGATCAATTGTTAATTTGGTAAGACCTCCCATGAGGGTCTTTATTCTGCATCATTAATAACATTTGGTTCTGTTATACTTCTCTTTACTACTTTTTACGCAAGAATATTTGCTCTTAAAGCCCAGGATCGGGTCATACGTGCCGAAGAGAATTTCAGGTATTTTTTGCTCACAAAAGAAACCTTACCAAAAGAGTTAACCATACGTCAGATCATAGGCTTGCGATTCGCCTCGGATGAAGAATTCCTTTCGCTGGTGGAAAGAGCTATCAAAGAAAAATTATCCGAGAAGGAAATCAAAAAATCAATTAAAACCTGGCGAGGTGATTTTTACAGGGTATAAGTAAAAAAACTGTTTGATAAAATTCCTTTTTTCATTTGTTCAACTGCATAATTAGCGGCACGGGCTGTAAATGCCATATATGTAAGTGAAGGGTTCTGACACGCTGAAGAGGTCATAAATGAACCATCTGTCACAAACAAATTAGGCACATCATGACAGGCATTCCATTTGTTCAGTACTGAGGTTTTTGGGTCTTTGCCCATCCGGGCCGTTCCCATTTCGTGAATTCCATCTCCAAAGATCCAATCTTCCGGCTCTGTATGCCGGATATCAAGTGCACCTGCTTTTTTCAGCATTTCAGCACCGTGATCCTTCATGGCCTTCATGATCTTCTTCTCATTTTCTTTCAGTTCACAACTAATATGAAGTAAGGGCATTCCCCATTCGTCCTTTAATTCAGGATGCAACTCCACTTTATTATCATAATAGGGAAGACATTCTCCGTAGCCGCTTAAATCAACATACCACGGACCGGGTTTTCTAAGACTATCCTTAAATTCAGCGCCAATTCCTTCCATGTAATTTCCGAGTTGCCAACCAGCCCTGCTCGCACCACCTTGAAAAGCAAAACCTCTGACATAATCTTCCTCCTTGTTTTGAAGATTCTGAAATCTTGGAATGTAAATGCCATTGGGTCGGTGCCCGTTGTAATATCCATCTTCAAAGCCATCTATTCTGGCACTTGTTACAATATTATAATGATCCATCAAGTGGCGGCCCAATGTACCACTGGAATTAGCTATCCCATTTGGAAAACTTTCTGAAATACTATTTAACATGATCTGTGTACTCGGCAGAGTAGATGCACAGAGAAAAATGACTCTGGCAAAATATTCAGTGGTTTCTTTAGTTTCCGCATCAATGACCCGAACACCAGTTGCCTTACCTTGCTTTTCATCATATATGATGGAATGCACAATGGCATGTGGTTTAAAAGTCATATTTCCTGTTTTTTGCGCTGCCGGAAGGGTAACACTAACACTACTAAAATAACCACTATACGGGCATCCGGTTTCACACATATGACGATACTGACAAGGTCCACGTTCATTATGCCTTTCGGTTAAATGCGCCGTTCTTCCTATGGTCATGGTCCTGCCTTCAAAATTTTGCGCAAGAGATTCTTTCAAATGCTCCTCGACGCAATTCAATTCCATTGGTTTTAAGAATTTTCCATCGGGCAACTGCGCAAGCCCTTCGTTTTGACCACTAACGCCTATGTACTCTTCGACATAATCATACCAGGGCGCTATATCTTTATATCTTACAGGCCAGTCCACCCCATGCCCATCCCTGGCATTAGACTCAAAATCCATTTCACTTAACCTATAGGATTGTCTCCACCATGTCAAGCTTTTTCCTCCTGTGTGAAATCCCTTTAACCATCTAAAGGGTTTATCCGGAGGATAGGTATAAGGATGTTTTTTATCACTGGCAAAAAAACCCTTGGTTGCTTCATTAAAAGCGTAAACCTGACTTTGAATCGGATATTCTTCTCTGGTCTCTTTTGAAGGTTTTTTTCGAAATTCAAATTCCCAGGGAGCCATGTTTGTGGTGGGGTAATCTTTTATGTGTTCAACCTGTCTTCCCCTCTCCAATACAAGGGTTTTCATGCCTTTTTCAGTGAATTCTTTGGCTGCCCATCCGCCCGACATTCCGGAACCTATGACAATTGCATCAAATTTGTTTGTTTCCATCTACCTAAAAATCTTATCGATTACCTACCAGGTTTTTTTCGGTATCATCAATACTTATACAACCATTATACCTGCCTGGAACAGGTAAATAATTCATGCTTTTCATCCCGACCTCTGATGTAAAATAAGCCCATAAGATGATTTTTTTTATGGATTTAAAAAAAGAATCAGCGTCCTTTTCTTTGTCTAAGGTTATCAAATATGCGATTTGATCATCTTTACCAAGATCAATAAATGATTTCCCGTATTGATCTTTACAATTTGCAAGGAATTTCATCAAGCCAGATTCAAATTTTACCTTTTCATCTTCCTCAAAATACTGACCGAACAATTGATCTATAAAAGGGGCTACCCTGGCATCATGAGCTCCCGGTGAATCTGTTGGCGGAAGAATTAATTCTGCCATTTGCCAAATCGTATCAAATTGTTCTTCATTCAAATAAACCGGCTGGTCTGTAGTCGGCCTTTTTTTTGAGCAACTTTCAAGTGACACTAATAATCCCGGAGCAAAGCTCAGGCCAAGCGAAGCAATTACAGATTTTTTAAGTAGGTCTCGTCTGTTCATAGAGGTTTTGCTTATTTGCCTAAAAATAAAAAAAATAAGTTGTTATCACGATGGTTTAAGAAAAGAATGCATTATCAACATTATCATGGCAGTTGATCCATATCAACAAATCCTTTATCTATCCTAGAAATACTCAAATTCCCAACATTTGAAGTGTTCAAACCTTGCAGGATTATTCACTTTTTAATTTAAAGAACAACTGAGATAAAGGAACAAGCATCAGGCCCGAAAGAATAAATAAGACAAAAGCATATTGCAAACCCACAACATGAGCGATATAACCAACCAAAGGCGGCCCGATAAGCATTCCTGCAATACCATAGGTCGATATGATCGATATGGCCATGCCAGGCGAATATTTTTTTGAACTTCCCGCAAGAGAGAAGGTCATAGGAAATACGGCTGCAACACCTATACCCACCAATGAAAACCCTATCAATACGGGCCAGTAAAATGGAAAAACAATGGCCAGGAACATACCAATAGTAACAATTGAGGCCCCTAAAATATATGTTTTAGGCATTCCGATACGGTCTGTCAGTCGATCGGAATAGAATCTTGACAAGGCCATGAACGCCATAAAAATCAGGTAACCCAATGTAAATATCTCCTCTCCTACTACTTCTTTAAAATAAACACCGCTCCAATCAAACATTCCTCCCTCACATAAGGCTCCAAAAAATACCATTAACCCTAAATATAAAATATACTTATCAGGTTTGCCAATGATCAATTTATTACCAATCTCAGATTTATCCTTGGCAATAAGAAATGGATAGGAGAAGACTCCTAGAACAAGACTGAAAATACTCACATATAAGAAATGATCTACCATCTTAACACCTGCTTGGACCATAAGCGTAGAAACCAGGGCTCCTGCCAAACCTCCAAGACTCCAAAGCCCGTGAAATGAACCAATAATTTTTTTTTCACGCTGCTTTTGCAAGGTTATGGATTGTGTATTTACCGAAATGTTGGCAATACGTGTACAAAAAGCGAAAAGCGCAACACCTATGATCAAATACTCCAGATCTGAAGCAAATCCGATCATAACTAAAGACAAGCATAAGATCATATAAGAAGCCAGCAACGGTATCCTGCTATTGAATTTTGACACAAGCCAGCCCGAGATTGGAAGTCCAATCAATGAGCTGATTGGCATCACCAGTAAAAGATTCCCCAACTCAGCTTCATCAAAATTAAAATTCGTTTTAATAGAAGGAATTCTCGATGCCCAGGTAGCAAAACAAAAACCAAGCAGCAGGAAGTAGATGCTTAATGATATCCGCTGACTTGATATTTTATCCATGTATTCGAATTCAATATTATTCCCTCTTCTGTTTTTTCCTAAAAAAACTCAACTCGTCACTTTTACAAGAAGAACCCTTTCGGAAATTGCTTGTAAAATTAGAAAAAAAACAATGAAAATTAACAAGTATTGACCCATAGATTGCCAGTCAGCCAACCTCTGTTTATGACAGTTTTTTCTTTAGATAAACAGTATCAAATTTTAAGATGAACTTTACCGTCAAATAATAAAGTTCCTTTTTCATAAAAGTTAGGTCATGCCAGTATCAAGACTAATTATCAATTAATATTTACCATAAATTTTACCTATAGAGTCATAAATAAAAAGTAATATGATTCAAAGAAAAATCGCTTTAAGTTCAGTATCTTAAGGGTTTAAAAACTTCAAATAAATTTATGATGGATAATAACGAAAGTAAGTGCCCTTTTCATAGTGGCACTGTGAAACACACTGCAGGGGGTGGCACCTCGAATCGCGACTGGTGGCCAAACATGTTGAATTTGAATATTCTTCGACAGCATTCTTCAAAATCTAACCCAATGGGCGAGGATTTTGATTACGCTTCAGCATTCAAAGAACTTGATTTAAAGGCTGTAAAGGATGACTTATTTGAACTGATGACCAAGTCACAAGACTGGTGGCCGGCCGATTATGGACATTATGGGCCTTTCTTTATCAGAATGGCATGGCATAGCGCAGGTACTTATCGGATCCAAGATGGCCGTGGTGGTGGAGGTTCTGGAAGTCAGCGTTTTGCTCCGCTCAATAGTTGGCCCGACAATGGTAATTTAGATAAGGCTCGCTTACTACTTTGGCCCATCAAACAAAAATATGGAAAGCATATATCATGGGCAGATCTCATGATTCTTGCCGGTAATTGCGCTCTTGAATCTATGGGCTTTGAGACCTTTGGTTTCGCCGGAGGACGCGAAGATATTTGGGAGCCTGAACAAGATATTTACTGGGGTACTGAAACCGAATGGTTAGGAGATAAGCGTTACGAAGGTGATCGGGAACTTGAAAACCCACTGGGTGCAGTTCAGATGGGACTCATTTATGTAAATCCTGAGGGACCTAATGGTAATCCTGATCCGGTAAAATCCGGTATTGACATTCGAGAAACTTTTGGCCGGATGGCTATGAATGATGAAGAAACCGTTGCACTTGTCGCCGGAGGACATACTTTTGGTAAAGCTCATGGAGCTGCTGATCCTGAAAAGTATGTAGGAAGAGAGCCTGCTGGTGCAAGTATTGAAGAACAAGGTTTGGGATGGAAAAATTCCTTTGGAAGCGGCCATGGCGATGACACCATTACCAGTGGTGTTGAAGGCGCGTGGACCCCAAATCCAACAGAATGGAATGATGAATATTTTGACGTTTTGCTGGGTTATGACTGGGAATTGACAAAAAGCCCTGCAGGAGCACATCAATGGACACCAACAGCAGCTTCCCATGCTCGACGAGCACCTGCCGCCGGCGACCCTTCAAAGACCCAAGCTCTTATGATGACCACTGCCGATATGGCGCTTAAAATGGATCCAATCTATGCACCTATTTCCAAACGTTTTCATGAAAATCCGGATGAGTTTGCAGAGGTCTTTGCCAGAGCCTGGTTCAAATTGACACACCGCGATATGGGGCCAGCCACACTTTATTTAGGTCCTGAAGTACCTAAGGAAGAACTTATCTGGCAAGATCCGATTCCTGCTGTAACGCATGAATTGATCAACGATAAGGACATTGCTGAACTTAAAGCCAAGATCCTTGCATCAGGATTATCTGTGTCTCAGTTGGTATCTACAGCCTGGGCATCGGCTTCAACATTCCGTGGCTCAGATAAACGAGGTGGAGCAAATGGTGGACGTATTCGTTTGGAACCTCAAAGGAGTTGGGAAGTGAACAACCCTGTTCAATTAACGAAAGTATTAGAAACGCTTGAATCTATTCAAAAAGGTTATGCTAAGCAAGTTTCAATGGCTGACCTTATTGTTCTTGGTGGTTGTGCCGGTATTGAGCAAGCAGCTAAGAATGCTGGTCATGCTATTACAGTGCCTTTTACACCCGGACGTGCAGATGCCTCTCAGAAACAGACTGATGTTGACTCATTTGCCGCTCTTGAGCCAGCTGCAGACGGTTTCCGAAATTACTTTAAACCTAAACACAGGGCCTCAGCAGAAGAAATGCTGGTTGACAGATCACAACTCTTGACGCTAACTCCACCTGAAATGACCGTTTTGGTTGGTGGTATGAGGGTTTTAAATACAAACTTCGATCATTCACAACATGGCGTATTCACTAATAATGCTGAAGCACTCACAAACGACTTCTTTGTGAACCTGCTCGATATGGGTATTACCTGGAATGCAAATTCTGATGCACAAGAGGTATTTGAAGGCAGGGATCGTCATACAGGATCAATCAAATGGACCGGTACTAGAGTGGATCTGATCTTTGGTTCCAACTCTGAACTTCGTGCTCTTGCTGAAGTTTATGGATGTGCAGACTCTCAGGAAAAGTTCGTATCAGACTTTGTGGCAGCCTGGAACAAGGTGATGAACCTTGACCGTTTTGACCTCAAATAATTTTATCTCAAAAAAATAAGCATTCTGATTTAAATCAGAATGCTTATTTTTAAACCTACCAGGGTATCCTATATCCTTTTCTGTTAAAAAATTCAACATGGTTTGTTGTATCGTTTTAAGGCCAGTGGCCAAATGTCAAACATTGCTTTTCAACAGGCACAGACAAGCTTTGCTTAGTCGTCATCTGGAATTGAATTTGTCATACAAACCCTTTATTTTCAATTCTACCAAAGGGACCTATATTTTTGTTAAAAAGAAAGACAGCTTTGAAAAAATAGAAAATATATTGATCAAATTCTTCAGCCAAACTGATCTTGATGAAATTACAATTTATGACACCTCTTTTAGGCCTAATTTCTTCCGAAATGTAACAAAACAAGTACTCACTTCAGAGGAAATATCTGCCCTTGGATGGAAACGTTATATTAGTAGTTTTTTGCTTCAAGTTGATCCATACGATCCATCTACTTCACCACATGGTATTAAGGTATTCAAAAGATTTCGCCATAATATTAAGCGAAACGGAACCAAGTTTCAACGAAAGTTTTTTAAAAGAAGGATGAAAATGTTGAGAGAGCGGGTTTCCTTGCAAAGCATAGAAGATTTGCTCAAATTGGATTGACCGGTCCATCGTCAAAGAAAAAAGAGTCGCAGTTTTTGCAACTCTTTCTTTATTCAACTTTAACTGATTTAAATGTCAGTTTAGTGATTATCGATCCATTTTCTCAGAAACAAATGCAAGAGAGCGCTCCAGTCTGGCGTACATATCCGTGAAGTGACCGCCTTGAAAACTTTCAAATGTATGATCTATTGCCATCGCTTCCATTTTTTGACAAAAAGCATCTACCATGGGTGTCATCCCTAATTCATCCAATGCCCCACAATCTATAAAGACCCCATTCAAAGATTTTAAACTTTCAGAGTGTTTGTCAAGCATGGTAAAAACGTCATGCTCCAACCATTTTTCTCTTACTGAGGGAATGATTGCACCAGAATCCCAATCAAAAGGTAAATCAACCATATATGGTGGATTATTCAGATTAGGTGACCAGGCAGAGCTCATGGCATACATAGCAGATGTTAAAAACTTGTCTTTATCGGGCCCAACAAAACCTATAGGATTTTCAGCAATTACGACGTCTCCTAAACTTAGCATTCCATCAATGTATAATAAACCACTGTGACTTGCGATCACACCAAATTCATCAGGATGTAAGAGTCCAAATTTGACAGCAGCATAACCGCCTTGAGAAAAGCCAATTACTGCCCTTCCATCTTTATTGGTAAGCGTCCTGTAATTGGTATCCATAAAGTTAACCAGATCATTGACGATATAATCTTCAAAACCACCAATCAATATTGAGTTTGAATAAAAACTAAAACCATACATACTATCCGCATTAGGCATAACGATAATCATGGGTGCAATGAGCCCTGAATCAATCAACCCGTCGATCCAGTTCTTAAATCCATTTTCTGGAAAATCTGGATAGCTTTGAAATGGACTCGCACCTCCTATCCACGGATCCCAGGTTTCAGGTGAGATAAATGATTCTTCTGTAAAAGGTAAACCATGAAGTAGATAAACAACCGGATATTTCTCGGTGCCACTATCATACCCCTTAGGGAGATATACCTGCATTTTTCTTACTTCAGGATTACCAATGGGGTTATTCATAAGAGCCTCACTGGTAAATTCCTTAACCTCCAGTTTGCTGACTAAAACCGGTTCATCTTTGTCATTTTCACATGACCAAAAGCCAACTATGGCAACTAACAATCCGATAAGGTACATTAGTTTTTTCATAATAATGAATTTTAAATTGACCCATAAAGTTAGTCTGTAAATAAACTATTTCAAATGACTCTTGTCAAGCAGGGAAATGATTCTCATCATCTGATTTGCCTCATTTTAGTTAACAGATGAGGTTTTTTTGAAAGTTCAATTATTTAAAATAAAGATAACAACAAACAAAATCAGATAGATCTTAAATAGAAGCGGTAAAAGTTGCGTTGCTTTATAAAGTTACTGTTTTCAACGTGGTAGTAGCCAAACAATGCTTTTACTTCTCTGATAAACTTAGGTTGAATATTAATCAGCCAGTGGTCGGTTTGATAAACCATTTTCCTGAATCTACTGCGGTAATATGTCAATGGTAATCCCCAAATCACAAATAGAATCAGCCAGCCATGTTCTAAGATAAAGTCCATTAAGGTCGTTGTTTAGGGAACCAGGGAAAAAATGTACTGGTGGTTTGAACATATTCCTCATATCCGGGTTTTACTTCTGACAGAGATCTTTCCAGCATGGCCACCCCAGATATTTTTACTATCAAATAAGTCATTACAAGGGTACCCAGACTGTACCAATAGGCGCCTGAAGCGATAGCTAAAAGACCAAAACCCCACCAAATGGCAGTATCTCCAAAATAATTGGGATGACGTGTATAACGCCATAGGCCTTTGGTTAAAAGTTTTCCTTTATTTTCAGGATGCCGTTTAAAGGAAGCCAGCTGATAGTCACCGACGGATTCAAAAATAAATCCAATGCTCCAGATGAGCACCCCCAGATAATCGAATAGGTTCAAGGCATTTGAATCTGTCTTTAACGCAATTCCCAACAATGGAAGTGATATGATCAGAATCAGCCCGCCTTGAAGCATAAATACCTGAAAAAAACTGAACCACCAATAGCGATGTGCACCATAAGAACGGCGAAATTCACGATATCTGTAATCTTCTCCTTTCCCATAATTCCGATACATAAGATATATTGAAAGGCGCAATCCCCAAAGGGTCACAAGAAGCATCATCAGCTTTGTCCGTGTATACAAAACTTCGCATTCAAGGCCATAGATAAAGGCGACCAGAACAAAGCCTATGCCCCAAAAATTGTCTACAATACTAACGTTTACCAAATAAATGCTGATCAGCCATAAAACTGTCATAAGCCCTAGTACTCCAATGCCAGCCCAGATAATTGTCATCATACTTTTGTTGTCTTGCTTAAAGGTACAATTTTTTAAAAGATCCTATTCTGTTTGGTTATGCGAAATTGAAATCTCAAAAAAATTAAACCCTTCTCACCCTTTTGATGATTCCTGATCTAACATCAAAAAATCATATGTCACTCTAAACGATTAATTGTTGATTCGCAGATAGTTAATAAATTTCATTATCTTTAGATATGCATCCTTCTCCAAATGATGTGAAATTTATATTCATTGCCAAAATGAAATCAACTATCAAATCCAACTTTCATCAGGCATTGTTTATTCTCTATAAGTTGCTTTTGCTTCGGTAAATTGATCAGTTTCCAATTTTAACCGTTGATGAATAAAGAAAATATGAGCCTTGTGACTTAATGTTCAAGTCACAATAATTCATGTTGTATTGAATTCAAAGTTTATTATCTGTGAACCCATTTACTAATACTGATGAATAAATGAGGATACCCTTGAGTAAAATTATTTTATTATACATCCTGATTGCAGGCCTGGTCATAGGGAAAAATTATGCGCAGAACCAGCCTGATGTTCCGGGTAAAAGCGCTTTGGATCTTACAGATAAAAAGAAGTCCGACTTTTTAAGCGATATTTTAAACTCAGAAAACAATTTGAAACGTGACAGTTTAAAACCACTTCCTAAAATCAAAATTGGAGGAGCCCTCCGTCTTAATTATTCCTATAGAAATTATGACAAACAAAATATGGACAGACTGGGTGACTTTGAATTTGAACTGTTCAGGTTGAATGCTGATATAGATTATAAAGACATATTCTTATCTGTTGAATACCGATGGTATGGTAATTTTAACGCAATTCGACATGGATATTTTGGATACCATTTGACAGATCGGACCTCAATACAGATCGGTATTCACCAGGTTCCTTTTGGTATTCTTCCTTACGCATCAGATAGTTTTTGGTTTAATGCCACCTATTATTTAGGTTTTGAAGATGATTATGATGCCGGAATTAAATTTATATATGATAATGACTTATGGAATATTCAGGGAGCCTTTTATAAAAATCCGGAATATATCGATTCTGAGCGATACGGTCGATACTCATTTGATCTTGTAACAGACGATGTTCAGAACGAATCAGGAAATCAATCAGTTCAATATAAGGTCTGTTTATAAATGGACCATAAATGAAAAACTGATCATGAAGGTTGGTGCTTCAATTGAAGCAGGACAAATTTATAACAAAACCACAGAGAAAAAAGGTAAAAGGCATGCGTTTGCCTTACATAATAATATGTTTTATAAAAACTGGAACCTGCACTTTCAATGGATAGAATATGAATATAATCCAGAAAATCCTGAGGGTCTTAGCAAAGAGACCGTACAGCTTGGCGCATTCATGTTTCCGTTTATGGTCAACTCAAAAGCCAATGTATACACCTTTAACGTGGCAAATACAATAAATATTAACGGAAAATATCTAGATAAAATAAAGCTATATGCGAACATGAGTATGGTAAACCCTAAGGGGTATGGCAGCAACTCAAAACAAATCGTATTGGGAACAACGCTGATCAAGAGGGGTCTATATGCCTACTTTGATTATATCTTTGGACAAAACATGTGGTTTTCAGGAGGGCCGGGTATTGGTTTGGAACATCCTGAAGATCAGGACTGGAATTCGAGGTTGAACATCAATTTCGGGTATTATTTTTAAGCGGTGAATTTTATGAAAATAATTATATACAATTTAAGATGAAAACTTGGTACACAGTGAAATTTTATTTTTTACCCATAGTGTTTCTATTGGTTTTTAGTTTACAATTAAGGGCTCAGGAAAATAAAATAGAGTTTACTCAGGAAGAAAGTGATTGGATCGCTTCACATTCAATCTTTGAATGTTGCCAATGAAATGGATTGGCCCCCTTTTGATTTTGTGGATAAGGACAATCTTCCTGCCGGATATTCTATAGATCTCATTGAATTGATAGCAGAAAAAACGGGCTTGAATATTCAGTTTGTCAACGGTTATTCCTGGAATGAGATCCTCGAACGATTCCAGAGAGATGAGATTCAAATATTACCGGCGATATATAAAGATGATGAAAGAAGTGCCTATATGGAATTCACTTCCAGTTACTATATCCAACCAAGTATATTGGTGACCAATAGCAACGATACCATAAATTCTATTCGTGATCTTTCCAATAAAAATATTGCGGTCATTGAGGGGTTTTCTATTACTGCTGAATTGGAAAAGAACTATCCTGATATCCATGCTGTTCCGGTTAAAACAGTTCGAGACGGGCTGATGAAAGTGTCGACCGGAGAATTGGATGGGTTTGTTGAAAGTATAGGAGTAGTTTCATATTATTTGGAATCGGATTTTATCCCTAACCTAAAAATTTCATCAGATGTCCAGTTAGATAAAATGAAATTTCCAGGGCTTCATATGGCGGTTCTTAAAAAAAACCTTGTGCTAAGAAATATTTTACAAAAAGGTTTAGAGCGTGTCTCAAAAGAGGAAATGAATGATCTTCGCAAGAAATGGATTACTACAGATACCATTGAAAAAGAGGAAGCCATTAATTTTACATCCCTGATCATTAAAAGTATAACTGCCATTATTATCTTATTTATTATTGGGCATTATTCGATCAGGTATTTCTTTAAAAAGGTGGTCAAAGAAGAAATCGTATTGGAAATTGGTTCCCAAAGATTCCGTGTCATTACGATAATGGGGACCTTATTACTTTTGGTTGTTATATCATTTTTCGGATGGTTGGCCATGGAGCACAGTGAGAAAAAGATCCTTAATGATCTGGAGATCAACCTCGAGATGACTTTGGAAAATACCCACGAAAGATTAAAGTTATGGGTAGATAGTCATAAATTAATTATACAGGAATTCGGAAGAGATCCGGTTCTTGTTGAGGCCACCAGGGAAATTATTACTGTTCCAAAAGATAAAAATACGTTACTGTCTTCTGATGCCTTAGATAAATTAAGAGCTTTTTATAATAAATATAAAGGACCGCTTGAAAGTGTTGGTTTTTTCATTATCGATAAAAATTATCTGAATCTGGCCTCATCAAGAGATGAGAATATCGGTGTTCAAAGTGTCATTTACGAACAAAGACCAGAATTGATGCAAATGGTTTTCGAAGGAAATTCGGTTTTTATTCCTCCTATTGAGTCTGATGTTCATCTTGATGAGGTTGGAAGTAACGGAAGTAACAGCAAGCCTCCAACTATGTTTTTTGTTACTCCTGTAGAAGGAGCCTCCGGGGAAATTATTGCTGCCTTTGCTATTCGAATTGATCCAACGCTTGGCTTTTCAAGAGTTATGCAATTAAGCAGAATTGGTAAAACCGGAGAAAGTTATGTTTTTGATCGTAATGGAAGGCTTCTTTCTGAAAGCAGATTCAAGTCTGATCTCAGGAACATTGACTTAATCTCCTACGATCAAGAGGACATACTGCAACTGGAAATCAGGGACCCGGGCGGGAATATGATGACCGGCTTCAGACCGGATATCCCAAGAGAGCAACAGCCCCTTACAGTAATGGCGGCCAATGCGATCAAAGGCAGGTCCGGGACGAATATGTCAGGATATAGAGATTATCGAGGAGTACCGGTCTATGGGTCATGGTTATGGGATGATCTATTGGGACTGGGTCTGGCTTCTGAAATAGACGTAGCAGAGGGAGAATCTACCTATGCGACCATACGACTCACGATGCTGGGAATATTCACCGGATTGGTCATCCTTATGATATTTGCGATTCTGTTTTCGCTGGAGCTGGGTGAAAAGGCCAACACTGCCTTGATAAAAGCTAAAGACCAACTTGAAGAAAGAGTTGTATTGAGAACCAAACAATTGAATGAAGAAAAGGCGTTTTTAAAAATTCTTATCAATGCCATTCCTGATATCATTTTTTACAAGGATACGAATAAGAGATATGTAGGTGCCAACAAAGCTTTTGAAAAGCATATTGGTTTCGACATCGATACATTAATAGGGAAAACTGATATGGAGATCCTGTCCTCGGAGAAGGCAAGCAGACACATGAAGGATGATGACATGATTCTAAAAACAGAATCTTCAGAATTATTTGAATCTGTCAGTATCATAGGAGATGGCAAACGCGTGGTGGTAGAAACCTTAAAAACACCGTATTTTACCCATGAAGGTGAATTGGCAGGACTCATTGGCATTGGAAGAGACATTACCGATCATAAAGATGCCGAAGAAAAAATCAGAGCTTCTGAAAACAGATTTCGTTCTATTACTTCTAGCGCAATTGATGCCATTATATCGGCTAACAAAAATGGTATCATAGAATCATGGAATCCTGCCGCCGGAAAAATATTTGGTTATACTGAAGAAGAGGCAATAGGTCAAAATCTGGATCTCATCATTCCTAAAAAATACCATAAGCGACACCACTCGGGAATGAAAAGAGTTTTAGAAGGTGGTGAAAAAAGAGCCATAGACCATATCGTTGAAATGGAAGGGCAGAAAAAGGATAAAACGATTTTCCCAATTAGTCTGGCCCTTTCAATGTGGGAAGGAATTAATGGGATGAATTTTAGCGGAATTATCAGAGATATCACCAAGCGGAAAAAAACCGAAGCCATACTGGTGAAGGCCAATAAAAGGATGGAAGGTGAGCTAAATGTAGGAAAAGACATACAAATGAGTATGTTACCACTGAATTTTCCTGCTTTTCCGGAAAGAAAAGAAATAGACATTTACGCTAACCTTATTCCTGCTCGAGAAGTAGGAGGCGATTTTTATGATTTCCACTTTTTAGATGAAAATCATATTTATTTTGCAGTAGGTGACGTATCTGGAAAGGGTGTTCCCGCAGCATTAGAGATGGCAGTCGCCAAAACCTTGCTTAAATCGAGAAGCTGCGAATGACCGGTCCACGGCGAGTATTTTAACCCAGGTCAACAATGAAATCGCTAAAGACAATGATGCCTGTATGTTTATAACAGTATTTGCTGCCATTTTAAATACGGATACAGGTAAACTTATCTACTCAAATGCGGGTCACAACCCATCATATGTTATTGGAGAAAACCGCGATATTATGGTATTGGATGATCTTCATGGGCCAGTTATAGGTGCTATGGAAGGAATAGCGTATAACGAAACAACCCTCTATGTTGATAAACACGATATTATTTTGGCTTACACCGATGGGGTATCTGAAGCTCAAAATAAAAATGATGAGTTCTTTACAGTGACAAGACTAGAAAAATTGATTCAAGAAGGAAATTATGATTCAACACAATCTTTAATTGATATCATAGTGGAAAGCGTCAAGGAATTTGAAAATGGCACAGAGCAATTTGACGATATTACAGTACTCGCATTGCAGTATTTACAAGATAAAGACAAACATGAAAGTGAAATGTCATCTGTTAAAATTAGAAATAGAATCAGTGAGATGCCAAAAATCATCGAGTATTTTGAAGCATTTGCAAGAGAAAATGATTTACACAGGGCTTCCATTCAAAAATTTAATATTGTCTTGGACGAATTATTGAATAACATTATTTCTTATGCTTTCAAAGATGATGATGAACATCATATTCTTGTTAAGTTTCAACTTAAATATTTGCGCCTCATTATTACCATAGAAGATGATGGAATACCCTTTAATCCGTTTCGAACTGAATCGCCAGATATAGAATTATCGATTAGTGAAAGAAATCTTGGAGGTCTCGGAGTTCATATTGTTAAAAATTTGGTAGATGAATACCATTACATAAGACAATCTAAAAGAAATATAATAAATTTGATCAAATACAATATAAATAGTAACTAAGGATGAGTTTAAAAATCACATTAAAAGAAATAAATGATATTGTCATTATAAGTTTAATTGGAACTCTTGATACAAATACTTCCCCTGAAGCCGAAGCTGAGATCAATAAGTCTTTAGAGAACGGCGTTATTAAGATGGCTATCGATCTTGAAAACACAAGATATGTCAGTAGTGCCGGGCTCAGAATATTTTTATCAACGGCAAAAAAGATGATGTCTAGCTCTGGGAAGGTGATCCTCTGTCATCCAAATGCTATTGTTAAAGACATTCTTCATGTTTCCGGGTTTAACACGATCATACATGTTGAAGCAACAGTAGAAGAAGCTTTAAAAGAATTTTAAATAAATATGCCTAGTCCTGGATGGATTTAAACCTGTATAGGTCAGAAACCAAAAGAGCCACAATTCTATGTGACTCTTTTTTACTGATAAGTATTAAAAACCTGTCCTTATTCTAAGACTTCATAAACTATCACTGGTTCTGCTTTATTCTTTAAATGAATACTTTCAAGTTTTTTACATTGAAAAGATTCTTTTACATGTTGATAACAGCTTTCAGAAATAATGATTTGATTCTCCTTTGCCGCATCCTGAAGTCTGGCAGCTGTGTTTACCGTATCTCCAATGACCGTATAGTCAAGTCGTTTTAAACTGACAGATCCTATATTACCGGAAATCATGTCTCCACTTTTAATTCCAATGGATACTTTTGGTTTAAAATCAGTATCATTCTCAGTGGATAAATTATTAATTTTATTTCTTACCGCTAAAGCAGTATCAATGGCTCGATCTAAATGATAATCACCTTTGAAAACAGCCATAATAGCATCCCCAATAAATTTATCAATATGTCCGTCATTTGCAACAATCTCTTTGACCATCACGTCAAAATACGAATTGATCATGGTTACCACAGTATCGGCCGCAGTATTTTCGCTTATGGCCGTAAAACCACAAATGTCGATGAACATCACAGTACCTTCAATGGTTTCATTATCCATAATGGTAGATTCGTATTCACGGCTCCCCATAAAACTAAGTACATTTTGATCAACATACATTTTTAGAATATTGTTTTCCTTAATGGCCTTTAAAGTCTCCTTTAGTTGCTTCGCATGTTTAAGGGTTTTTTCCATCGTAAGGGTAAGGTCCTTAAAATTGATGGGTTTGGTAATAAAATCAAATGCCCCACGGTTCATGGCAGTGCGTATGTTCTCCATGTCTCCATAGGCAGATACAATAACCGATTGTATCAAGGGGCTCAATTCGTTTAACCTGCTTAACAAGGTGAGCCCGTCCATTTCCGGCATATTGATGTCACTCAATACGATATCTACTTCCGGCTCTTCTAAAAGTTTCTCAAGCGCATCTTTACCATTTATGGCAAAGAAAAATTCATACTCCTTTTGTCTTATTTCTTTACGAAACTTCTGCTTTATAAGTATTTCCAGATCTGTTTCATCATCAACCACTAATATTTTTGCCATAACTAAATATTTAAAAGTTCGTTTTTTAAAAGCTTAAAATCCAACGGTTTTGTCAGAAAGTCATCAGCGCCCAACCTTTCTGCTGTTTGTCTGTTTTCTTCATCACCGTAAGCAGTAATCATCATGACTACAGGAGGTGGTTTGAAAAAAGTCTTTTTAATATATTCCAGGAGATCCAATCCGCTCATGCCAGGCATATTAATATCTGATAAGATAAGAACAGCTTCCTGATCAAGTGCATTAAGGGTTTGAATAGCCTCTTCGCCTGAAAAGGCAAAAACAAATGTTAGATCTCCATTTCTAATTTCTTTTCTAAAGCGTTGTTCAAATAATATTTTAACATCTCTTTCGTCGTCTACAACTAATATTTTCATCTGTGTTTTTGTTTTGGTTTATTGCACTTGTTTTAACTGTTTGGAAGAATTATGGTAAATTCTGTCCTTCATTTTCTCTTGTTATCTACTTTCAATTCTCCGCCATGCGCTTTGACAATATCATAGCTTAAAGATAAGCCTAATCCCGTTCCCTTGCCCGAGGGTTTTGTAGTAAAAAATGGCTGAAATATTTTATCCAATATCTTTTGGGGGATTCCATTGCCATTATCGGTCACTTTGATCTCTAGTTTTTTATCTACTTTTTTGGTACTTACTGAAACTGTAGGTTCATAATTTTCTAGCTCCTGACTTCTTTTTTTCATCGCACTGCATAAAAGGCATTGGTGATCAAATTCAAAATCACCCTGCCAATATCCTGAGAGGCAATATTGACTTTGCCAATACTATCGTCAAAGTCTGTTTTTAAAGTAGCATTAAAAGATTTATCTTTGGCTCGCAAGCCATGGTAAGCCAATCGTAAGAATTCATCGGTCAAGTGCATTGATATCTGTAGGTTCTTTTTTCCCATCACTGCTGCGGCTGTGTTGCAGCATACCTTTTACAATGGCATCTGCACGTTTACCATGGAACATGATTTTTTGTTCATTTTCAGTCAATATCCTTGGCAATCAATTTTACCTCATCCAAATTCCCTTTTTCTAACTCATCTTTCATTTCTTCAATAAGCTCAGTAGTTCACTTCTGAAAAATTATTGACAAAGTTCAAGGGGTTTTGGATTTCATGAGCGATGCCGGCGGTTAGCTCACCAAGGAAGCCATTTTTTCTGATTGGATGAATTGAGATTGGGTAGCTTTTAAATCTGTATAGGCTTTTTCAATTTCTTTCGCCTGGGCAAGTTCTTTATCTCTGGATTTTTCCCTTTCGGCTTTTAGAAGCCCTCATTTTCTCTTGTCTCTACTTTCAACTCGCCCCCATGCACCTTGACAATATCATAGCTTAAAGATAAGCCTAATCCTGTTCCCTGACCAGTGGGTTTTGTTGTAAAAAATGGCTGAAATATTTTATCAAGTACTTTTTCAGGAATACCATTACCATTATCAGTCACCTTGATTTCTAATTTTCCATGTTCTTTATGGGTACTTACGGTTACCGTTGGTTCGTAATTTTCAACACCGGATTTCTTCTTTTCATCCACTGCATAAAAGGCATTGGTGATCAAATTCAAAATCACCCTGCCAATATCCTGGGCAGCAATATTGACCTTCCCAATACTATCGTCAAAGTCTGTTTTCAAGGTGGCATTAAAAGTTTTGTCTTTTGCCCGTAAGCCATGGTAGGCCAATCGCAGGTATTCATCTGCCAGCGTGTTGATATTTGTAAGCTCTTTTTTGCCTTCACTGCTTCGGCTGTGCTGCAGCATCCCTTTTACTATGGCATCTGCTCGCTTACCATGAAACATGATTTTTTGTTCATTTTCATTAATGTCTTTGGCTATTGCTTTTACCTCATCCAGGTTTCCCTTGTCCAATTCTTCCTTCATTTCTTCAATAAGTTCTGAATTCACTTCAGAAAAATTATTGACAAAGTTCAATGGGTTTTGGATCTCATGGGCAATACCTGCAGTCAGTTCACCAAGACTAGCCATTTTTTCTGATTGGATCAATTGAGATTGTGTAACCTTTAACTCAGTTAAGGTTTCCTGGATCCTTTCTTTTTGATTTTGAAGAATTCGATTGGCCTTCTGTCTGTTTTTGTTGTTTCGATATAAAATCAAACTTACCAGTAAGGCAGATAAAAGAGCCCCTGCAATACTTATGATCCATAGGCGTTGTGCTCTATTTTCCTGTTCCTTCAATTGTTGTTCTTGTTCGAGCAAATCGATTTCCTTTTCTTTTTTATCAAGAACTGATCTAACTTCTGCTCTCATCACAAGACTTGCCACATCCTCGTCTTTCGATTCTTTGATAAGATCAGTATATATCTTCAAATGTTTATAAGCAAGATTTTTTCTTTCAAGTGCGTCATATATTTCTGCTAATATCAAATTCAAATTTCTTTTCAATCTCGAATTGCCCGGGTCTAATAATTCTTTTGATTTCAAGGCGTATTGTAAGGCGTTTTTATAGTCTTCAATCTGATAATAAGATTCAGATAAGCGATAAGCCTCCCATTCATCACTCTGGACCCTACCCAATCTCAGGGATATCTCGAGGGCCTTTTCTAGAATTGGAATGGCTTCCCTGTATTTATTTTGATCCATAAGTATATGTCCCTCAAGGCTGAAACTGTCAGCAAGAAAATCTTCCTGATTTTCCTTTGTAACCAATTCTTCTTTTCGATCCCTGTAGTAGAGTGCCTTTTCATAATTCTTAGCATCATACATGGTCCACATCGCTCGGTTGTAAGCATCATACTTATTCAAATCCAAATCATGCGATTCAATGATCCTGATCCTGTTATCCATCGCCTCTCCTGCTTTGGCAAACATCTCCAAATTAGAGTAAAGGTTTGACATCTCTGCATAAACATCTGCCAACATCCAATAGTCATCAATAGATTCAAAAAAATCAATACAGCGCAAATAGTGCTCGACCGCAAGGGTTTGCTGTTCTTTGCCTGTATAGTAATTGGCCAACATAAAATTTAAGGGTCCGGTTTCCTTATTGTCTTGAATTGTGGCTACGAGTTTTTGAATTTCTTGTTCTATTCTTTGAATTTCCTCAGTATCACCTTGCATATTGGCCACATAGGTTTTATAAGAATAGTAAAGAAACATTGGATAAAGCTCTCCTAATTCTTCAAATATTTCTATCGTTTTTTTAAATACCAAATCCAAGTCATCAAAACGCTGCGTAGTGAAATAATAAGTGCCTAAGTGGTCATATATGGTTGCTAAGATTTCCTTATTTTCGACGTCTTTAAAATGCGCTAAGGTGTTCAGCATTTTCTGATGATAGCTTTCATTGAATGGATATGGATATCCTTCAGGAACTTGGACTACCACAAAGGAATCACTTTTACTTAGCTGTGTATACAACATTCTTGCTTTCTGATGATGGTAGGAAACCATGTCGCTGCCACCCAAAAAAGCTGCCAAGGTCTCGTGATATAAGATCTCTCCTTCCTTATATCCTATTCGTTCAGATAAGCTGCTAGCTTCGAGAGTTGCTGTGAAACCTTCAATCAGGTTTTTATTATAAAAATTGAGGCGTGCGTATTCATTCAGGAGCCTCACCTTTTCAATATCATCAGTGCGCTTATCATCTAAAAGCGCTTTTAAACTATCTATTTTAACAGGATCCACAAACAGTTTATCTTGCGATGTATCTTGTGCCCAAATACTTGAACAGCAGAGCATCAACAATAATCCAATTACTAATTTGATTGATTTCATATACTATACAGGTAAAATAACTTTAAATTCAGTTCCCTCATTTTCTTTTGTTTCAACTTTCAGTTCTCCCCCATGTGCCTTGACAATGTCATAACTCAAACTCAGCCCCAGTCCCGTTCCTTGCCCGGTGGGCTTCGTTGTAAAAAATGGCTGAAATATTTTATCCAACACCTCTTTGGGGATACCATTACCGTTATCTGTAACCTTAATTTCTAATTTGTTACCTTCCTTTTTAGTACTTACCGTCACTGTTGGCTCAAATTTTCAGCACCGGATTTCTTCTTTTCATCAACTACATAAAAGGCATTGGTGATCAAATTCAAAATCACCCTGCCAATATCCTGGGCGGCAATATTGACCTTCCCAATGCTATCGTCAAAGTCTGTCTTTAAGGTGGCATTAAAAGTTTTGTCTTTTGCCCGTAAGCCATGGTAGGCCAATCTCAAGAATTCATCGGCAAGTGCATTGATATTTGTAAGCTCTTTTTTACCATCACTACTCCTGCTGTGTTGTAGCATCCCTTTTACAATGGCATCTGCTCGCTTACCATGAAACATGATTTTTTGTTCATTTTCATCAATATCTTTGGCTATCGCCTTTACCTCATCAAAATTTCCCTTTTCCAATTCTTCCTTCATTTCTTCAATAAGCTCTGAATTCACTTCGGAAAAATTATTAACAAAGTTCAACGGGTTTTGGATCTCATGGGCAATACCGGCAGTTAGTTCGCCAAGACTTGCCATTTTTTCTGATTGAACTAGTTGAGATTGGGTGCCTTTGAGATCTTCGATCGATTTGTTCAATTGCTGAGTTCGGTGCTTCACTTTTTCCTCCAAAATAAGATTTTCTCTTTTGAGCATTCGGGAACGGTATTGAACAATAGCGCCAACAATGGTCAAAAATGCCAGTAGATATAATACCCAAGCCCACCAAGTATTTGTCCAGTGCGGCAAAATTGTAAAACTGAATTCAGCCGGGCTGCTCCAAATACCATCATAGGTTCGACTCCTGACTTTAAAAGTATATTCTCCAGCAGGAAGGTTTCGGTAGTTTTCACTAAATGGTTTGTCGGTAATTTCACTCCATTGGGTGTCAAATCCTTCAAGCATATAACTATAACGTGTTTTATCTCTATTGGTTAGTTGGGTTGCGGTAAATTGAAAACTCACATAGTTCTGTTCAAAAGGAATCTTCAGATTCTCAGGTAAGTTAAAATTACCCTTTAAACTGTCCCATTGTATATTATTCTCTGCTAACCAGCCGGTTTCCTCTGGAATCTGTTTTGCAAGATAAAAAGTATCCTTTTGTGAACTATACAGGGTATCCAGTTGGGGATAGTTTCTTATAAGCGCTTTGTTGTCATAAAAGTTTTGAACCCTGTCAGATATTGTTATTCCTGAAATATGGGTTACGCTGCGTGAAGTATCTTGTTTTGGGATATTGGTAATGGTAAGTACCTGTGACTCATTTCCCCACCACAATTTATCTTTAAAGGCAAAGGCCGCATCCGCATTGAAATCTGTATAGATAAATCCCTGCTCCTTTCCATACGATTTAAGATCAAAATCAATTAGGTCTGTGCTGGTTGTATCCTTTTTTGGCATAAAAACTGTCAGCCCGTTTCCTGTTCCAACATAGATTTTTCCCTCGTGCTCATAAATGGTATAAACCGCTTGATCAACGAGTCCATTTTCTGGCAAAAACTGAGTCAAAACTTCATTTTTCTGATCGGCAATCAACAAGCCTGATCGGCTTCCAATCCACAATCTTTGCGCATCATCTTTCAAAAAAGCTCCGGCATTTAGCTCCCTGACCTTTCCGTTCTCCATCAGATAGGAGATGGTATTTTCCGTCTCATTAATGATATTTATTGCTAAATCAGTACCAACCCAGATCTGCCCTAGTGCATCCTCCGCAAATCCCCAAACGATATTTCCGATCAATCCATCCTTATTCGTAAGCACCTTGAAGGTGTTGTTTTTTAGGTCAATCAATTCCACACGTCCTTCTCGAAAAGCACCGGTCCAAATTCGACCTTTACGATCCACTATACTTGAAGAAGGAAAAGAATTAATGAGTCCCTGGACCCGCGTAATCGCAGTGATCTCTTTTTGGTCAGCATTTAAAACGGCCAAACCAAATCCCGGTGCAATGATCAGATAATCACCAGAAGGAAGATGCCTAAAATAATAGGAAATATTGTTAGCTTTATTTAATTGAAGTCCACGTTCAACTGTCTTGATGCGATTCTTATCCGGATCATAAATATCAAAACCCTGTCTCGTACCAATCCATAATTGTCCTTGGTCGTCTTCTAAAAAAGACCATGCGTCGGGTCCACTTACTCCATCCTTTTCCGTTAAAAAGCTGGGCATCAGTCCTTCAGTATCCATGAGGTTAATTGCCGAGGCAGTAGCTATCCAGATCTGTCCATAACGGTCCACATACGCAGTATTTACCGGGTCATTACTTAATCCTTTTGACTCATTCAGAAATTTTAGATTTTCCTTGTTAGGGTCAAAAATATAGACCCCTTCATTAGAAGACATCCATATTTTATTATCTTTCCCTTCGGTAAAATATCTGATACCAGTTGCGATACCTTGTTTGGTTCCCAGATGCTGAATTTTTTTCCGACTTGCATCAATAATTGAAACCCCTCCTTCCTGTGTGCCAACCCAAACTCTGTTTTCGCTATCGCTGAAAAGTCCTGTCACGGATTCTAGGGAATGGTCCGTTTGACTCTCTACGGTTTGAATTTTCCCAGTATTGACATCAAATACAGACAGACCTGATACTGTTCCTATCCAAATATTACCGGTGTTATCTTCAGACAGATGGGCTGCATTTCCATTGTCCATGGGCCTTAAATGGGAAGCATGTCTGACTGTATCGTCGTTTGGATCAATAATGTAAATACCACTCTGAATTGTCCCCAGCCATATCAAACCTCTACTATCCAAGATCATTGTGCAATCTTCATTAAAATTGAATCCTTGCGTAAAAAAATCAGCATTACTGACCAATCGGGCTTTTAAGTCGAGCACGTAGATTCCTTTTTCTGCAGTGTAAACCCAGATTCTGCCTTCTTTGTCCTCTATAATATTGTTTACACTTGCTTGCGCTCCTGTAAATATTGGATCAATGAAATCATATATTTCAAGATACTCGCCATCAAACCTGCAGAGCCCCTTATCGGTAGCGATCCACATCATACCATCACTATCCTCCATCATAGCGCTTACTAAGTATCCCGGAAGTCCCTGATCTTCTCCAAATTCGAAAATACCAACAGTCGCATTATTTTTTATTTTTGGCAGACGGGCTCTCACCTTCAAAGGAACTTCAAGAATCGAAGTTCTAAAGTTGATTGGTCTTGAAGAGAGCTTCTCAAAATCGATCAAAGTATCTTGATCTTTATTGAATTCAAGTCTCATTTCATCTATTGGTGCCTTCAGAGGAAAAAAACCATCAGGGTAAAAGGGTTTGGATGGCAGATTTTCTATATCAACTTTTTTTGAAGTTGGGGACTGAAAATTTGTGCTATCGTTGATCTTCCATTCTATTTTTTTTGGCTCACTAAATTGCAAAGGAGCCACCTCTGGTTTTAAAAATTCAGTTTTGTCTTTTGGAAAAGGTTGGGGCTCCTTTGTTCGATTGCAGGAAAAAAACACCGTGAACAAAAGAACAAAGTATACAATCACTAATGGCTTATGGTAATTTTTTTTTGTCATGAATTATAGTATTATCCTTGGTTTGGTAGATTTATTATAAATGCAGTTCCTTGTCCCTCTCTAGTTTCAACTTTCAGTTCTCCACCATGCGCCTTCACAATATCATAGCTTAAAGATAAGCCTAATCCTGTTCCCTGACCGGTGGGCTTGGTTGTAAAAAAGGGTTGAAATATTTTATCAAACACCTTTTCAGGTATTCCATTGCCATTATCTGCCACCTTAATTTCTAATTTGTTACCTTCCTTTTTAGTACTTACTGTCACTGTTGGCTCATAATTTTCGGCACCGGATTTCTTTTTTTCATCAACTGCATAAAAGGCATTGGTGATCAAATTCAAAATCACCCTTCCAATATCCTGGGCGGCAATATTGACTCTTGCCAATACTTTCGTCAAAGTCTGTTTTTAAGGTGGCATTAAAAGTTTTGTCTTTTGCCCGTAAGCCATGGTAAGCCAATCGCAGGTATTCATCTGCCAAGCGCATTGATATCTGTAGGTTCTTTTTTACCATCACTGCTTCGGCTGTGCTGCAGCATTCCTTTGACTATGGCATCTGCTCGCTTGCCATGATGGTTTATTTTGTCTAAATTTTGCTTTACATCCTCAGCAATTGCCTTTACCTCCTCTAAATCATTATTATTAATTTCTTCCATCATTTCATCAAGAAGCTCATTACTTACTTCTGAAAAATTATTCACAAAATTCAATGGGTTTTGAATCTCATGGGCTATGCCCGCCGTAAGTTCGCCTAAGAGAAGCCATTTTTTCTGATTGTATGAGTTGGGATTGAGTAGCTTTTAAATTTTCTAAAGAAACGCGTAAATCCTCTGTTCTCTCAGCCACTTTTCGCTCCAATTCCTTATTTCTTTCTTTTAGCTCGTTAACAGACCAGGTATCCTGGTCACCTTCATTCCCTGTTGCCAATGATCCGTGAAAATGAACAACCTTCCATTTATCATCTGTAAATTCCATAACCGTTGTCAATCTGCAATTGATGCTCATTTCATTTCCATCTGTTTTTATGGAAATTAAAATTTCTTCAACAAAAACTGCAGCATCTCCATTGATCAACATTTTTTTAAAGACTGGTTGCTCATTCACCTTCATTTCCAGTCCAACAGATTGATCCCTCTGAAGTTGGAGCAACTCATTGAAATCGGGTATGCTGAATATTTTCTCATCAATATGGGTTCCGTAGCCCATAACATTTTCAAAAATATATTCTTTGGATTTAGCAATGGGACAATCATAAAAGCACAATTGCTTAAAGATGTTATAAGTTTCGTATAAATAACTGCTCTTTTTCAGATTTCATATATCCTAGTTTATGGGTAAGAAAATACTAAATTTAGTTCCTTCCCCTTCTTTGGTATCTACTTTTAATTCTCCACCATGTGCTTTCACTATATCATAGCTTAAGCTCAAACCTAATCCAGTTCCTTGCCCAGTGGGCTTGGTAGTAAAAAAGGGCTGAAAGATTTTTTCCTTAACATGTTTAGGCATTCCTTTACCATTATCTTTAACTTTAATTTCAAGCTGATCACCCGTTTTCCTTGTACTTACATGAACCATTGGCTCATATCCTTCAGGCTCCTCTTTTTTCTTTTCGTTTACCGCATAAAAAGCATTGGTGATCAAATTGAGAATTACCCTTCCTATATCTTGAGATACAATATTTATCTTATCCAGATGCTGATCAAATTCGGTTTCCAGTTTGGCATTGAATGTCTTGTCTTTTGCCCTCAATCCATGATAGGCCAATCTTAAATATTCATCAGCCAAGGCATTGATATCAGTGAACTCCTTTTTGCCACTGCTACTGCGACTGTGCTGCAACATTCCTTTTACAATATCACTGGCCCTTTGACCATGGTGATTTATCTTCTCGAGATTTTGCTCAATGTCATGACCAATTTCTTTGGCTTCATTTAAATCACCGTTCTCAATTTCTTCCTGCATTTCTTTCATGAGTTCATAACTCACTTCGGAGAAATTATTGACGAAATTTAAGGGGTTTTGTATTTCATGAGCTATACCGGCAGTGAGTTCACCTAAACAAGCCATCTTCTCTGATTGAATGAGTTGAGCCTGAGTTTGCTTTAGATCTTTAAGTGTTTTTTCTATTTTTTTATTGGCCAGTTCAAGTTTGTTAAAATCTTCATATCGCGCATAAGCAGACGAAAAGGCCCCGGCCAGATTTTGTGCCAAATTCAATTCATCTTCGGTCAAGGAAACTTCACTCCCCACATATAACATGCCCTGTAAGAATGGTAAAAAATGGAGATGTAAATTGTCTGGTTGGTGATCAGTCATATAAGATTCATTAGAACTAATTGCGCCTCGATCCATTAAGACATTCATGGATTCTATAAAAGCCGAAGCATCCCAATAATCTTTATACATTTCTTTTTTACGCCAATGCGGTAAGAGTTCTGTTAAAGGTTCGGTATTTTCATATGGCAGATTAAAAGAAGCGATCGCCTTTCCATCAGGAGTTGATAAATGCGTTTGCACCTCTTGCTTTTCTTCATCCATAATAAATACGCCACAACGAATAAAAGGTACATCAAGTGTATTTAATTCATTCCAGATCAACGGCGTGATCCTTTTCAGATCGGATGTGTTTCGCATAGAGGCTATTTCCGCGCGAACCCTGTCTACAGATGCATGTTTAATCGCTTCCCTGGCTTGCGCCTCTGCCCTTTGAAGGTCTAGAAAGCGCGTGTAGGTTTGCTCGAAAACTTTGGCAAATCGCTGTAATAACTTCATTACATCTGTGGAAATTGGCAGATGAGTGCTCAGAAGCAAACTCCCATGTGAGAAAAATGCAAAATTTTGAAGTCTGCGACCTTTTATTTCAGATTCATCCACCTCCATCTTTGCCTCTTCTTTTACATAACGAATCCAGCCTTTTAACTCTTTGCCTTTAAGATCTACAATTAAAGTTTTTTTCTTCTCTTTCCAGGCCTTATATGTTTTAGACACACAAGTAGGTTCATCAAAAGAAAAATCAAACCCATGATTTACATTCACCCCATTTTGATCAGTAGACCATATTTCAAACGCTCTTTTCTTTTCATTGACGATGGCAATACTCATGCGGTCGGGAATAACACCCAGGAGATCAAATTGTTCAAAGAGTACCTGAGCAGTTTGGGCCAGCTGCTCACTTTTATGCATAGCCATGGTACTTGCTCTTACTCTTTCCAAGGCAAGTTCAATCTGAGCTTCTTTTGATTGATCCTCAGCCTTTTGAAGATCTAGGAAACGGGTATAGGTTTGTTCAAAAACCTTGGTAAACCTTTTAAATATATCATGAGCCTCAGGGCTTTTCTCATAAGTAATGAATAGCAGAAATCCTTGCTTGAATTTACACAAATGATTGATTTGATAGTCAGGTAAGGTGAGTCCTACATCTTGAATATGTTTAAATGTATCCTCCAATTCAGGTATAGATATCATATAATCATAATGCTGCTTCAAGGCTTTCCCTCCTAGCTCCTGAACAAAAAAATCAGCGTCGCTTTTTAAAAAGTTTCCCATTTCAATAAATGAATCCTCCTCAGTAAAAAATAAAGGAAAAGGATCTTGTAATTCTCCCTCACTACTCATCCAACAAGTACTGGTCGTCTTGTCTTCGGATAAAATATTATAACCGGCACTCCAGGCGTTTATACCCAAACCTTGTATTTCCAGAAATAGCAGGTTGGCTGCTTCTTGAAGCTCACTACTGGCTTGCATCGCCATGGTTCTTGCACGTACTTTTTCAAGTGCTGCTTCGATACGGGCTTCCCTGGCCTGTGCCTCTGCTTTTTGCAGGTCCAAAAATCTTCTGTAGGTCTGTCCAAAAACACTTGCAAATCTATTTAAAACAAGGGCTGCCTCTTCCGATAGTGGGGTTTTTGTGAAAGTAAAAATGATCCCTGATGAAAAGAAGAAACTTCTGTGGTACTCTATGTCTGCTAAGTTTTCAAGATCGACATGAAAAGGATAGTCCGGTTCTTCTATCAGTTGTTCATAATAACGAACCACATCTTCCCCGATCAACTTACCGACATATCCGTCTTCCTTGTTTTTCCATGCAGCTTCCAAACCTTTGATCAAAGGATGCCGCTTCATGTCCAGAAGGCCCACTTGCAGATCTACATCGCCATTGGGATAGGAAGTTGCCGACCATGTTTCCATTTTCTCTCTGTCTTCAAGAATTCCGATTCCGCAGCGAATATCTTTGTTAAGACCCAATTTCATCACCTCATCAAAAAAAGTCACAACGGTCTTCCCTACATCCTGGCTATTGTGCATCGCCATTGTTTGAGACCGAACTCTTTCCAACGCCGCTTCTATTTCTGCTTCCCTTGCCTGGGCCTCTGCTTTCAAAAGATCGAGGTAACGCGTATATGTTTGTGCAAAAACACCGCTAAACCTTTTAAATATTTGTTCTTCCTCTTCTGTTAAAGGATGAGGTGAAAAGGCAAACAGCGTTCCTTCAGAAAAAAGAAAACTGTTATGTATTGTTTTTTTCGGCAAAGATTCCAAGTCTACATGAAAATGATAATCAGGAGACTCATTAAGTACAGTGAAATATTTTAATACATCTTTACCCTTCAGCTCATAGGTAAAATTTGTCTCCTTCTTTTTCCAGGCATTCATCACACTCTTCAACAAAGGATGCAGAGACATATCCAAAAAGCCTATATTTAAAACAACTTCCCCATTATTATTTGATGATGCAGTCCAGAGTTCCATAGGTTTGGTATCATCCAAAATCCCAATTCCGCATCTTACCGATTTCTCAATTCCCAATTTTACCAATTCATCAAACATGGCACCTACAGTAGCACCTACATCCTGACTGTTGTGCATCGCCATTGTTTTGGAACGCACTCTTTCCAAGGCTGCTTCTATCTGAGATTCTCTAGCCTGTGCTTCTGCTTTTTGAAGGTCGAGGAAACGTGTGTAGGTTTGCTGAAATACTTTTGCGAAGCGTTTGAAAATATCATGTGCTTCAGGGCAAGGCTCATAAGTAATGAACATCAGGTAACCTTGTGAGAAAAAAGCACAGTGCGAAATTTGAAATTTTGGTATTTCAAATCCTGAAGCCATAAGATCTCCCAATGCTTTTTGGGAGCCGGGAAGACTAAACATATACTTGTAGGTTTCCTCGAGTTCATGTCCGCCTGACTCTTCCACAAACAGCTCGTCACCTCGTTGCCTGGCTTCAGAGACTCTAATAAAGAACGGTTCTTCTGTGAGTGGCATTGTAAAAGGAGTAGAGAGACCATCACCACCGGCCATATATTGAGTTACAGCTCTTTCATCCTTTTCAAAAATATTAAATCCACAAGCCCAAGGACGCATACCTAAAGTTTGCATTTGTTTAAACATATCAACGGATGTCTCAGCCAAATCTGTGCTATTCTGCATCGCCATGGTTCTGCTTCTAAGTCTCTCCAATGCGGCCTCAATTTGTGCTTCTCTGGCTTGGGCTTCTGCTTTTTGAAGGTCAAGAAAACGGGTATAGGTTTGTTCAAACACTGCGGCAAATCGCTCGAGTATCCTTAATGATTCATCATTTAATGGATTGATGGAAGTCGCAATCATCATCCCTTGCGAAATGTAGCCAACATTTTGGATTCTTATTTCATTTCTTGTTGGAGGAGTATATGGGATTCCTAATTTATTAGTTATAAAAGAAATCCATCTCTTAAGTTCGACCCCTTTTTGCTCAACGATAATTGACTTTCTCTTTTCTTTGTAACCTTTATAAAAGGTCTTTAAGGTATCAGATTCATCGATGTTGGCAGAAAAAGTTTTATCCACCAGATTGCCTTTCTGTGTAGTAAGCCAAAAATCAATTTTCCCATTTGCCTCATCGACAATACCGATATTGGTCCTTTCATGATCTATCTCTAATTCTTTTAATTGTTGGAATAACACGGCTGCCGTATCTGCTAGTTCGCTAGAATTATGCATAGCCATAGTTCTAGAACGCACTCGCTCTAAAGCAGTTTCGATTTGTGCTTCTCGAGCCTGTGCTTCTGCCTTTTTAAGATCCAGAAAACGTGCATAGGTTTGTTCAAATACCCTCGTAAACCTGGCAAGTAAAGACTCTTCTTCTTCATTTAGATAGGACCCTGAGACCAGGTGGAGGTATCCGTGAGAAAAATTAAAGCAATAAAATATGGTTGGGTCGGGGAACTCATTGAGAACCATTTCTTCTGCCTCCTTAGAATTAAATGTGGTAATGGCATATTCAAGATGCTTTTTTCGCTCTTTGCCGGCAACTTTTTGATGGAATACAACTTGTCCTTTTTTCCAAGCCTTGTAACGCTCGTCAAAATGGACATCTCCGGTTAAAGGAAGATAAAATAATCCTAAAGAGTCTCCACCCGGACTTGTAACCCAGGTTTCTTGCTTTTTGGTTTGCTCATTAATTTCCACATAACCACATGAAGCAAAATTGGTAACTCCTAGTGCGATAAGTTCTTTATACAATAAGACAACAACTTCTTTTAGTTCTTCCCCTTTTTGCATGGCCATGGTTCGGCTTCTTACTTTTTCTAAAGCCGTCTCTATTTGTGCTTCTCTGGCTTGGGCATTGCTGCTTCAGGGCGTGTTCATAAGTGATAAACAGATTCCATGCGAGAAATTGGCAAGCTGTGTTTTGAAGATGGAACGGGTATAGTCTGTTCAAATACTTTGGCAAAGCGAATAAGTGTATTATTATCTTCAACTGAATATGGAATCGCATCAAGATTGTAAATCCAAAGAGAGATGTTTTTCAAAAAAGCTTGAGAGATGGCCAATCCTGGTTTACTGAGGAGCGCGTCTTTTTCTGCTTGAGGATAATCACCCATAAACCCAAACATGTAAGTGAATATGCTGTTTTTCTCATCAAAAGAAAGCGTATTTGCTAGAAAATCCAATCCTTTTTCTTTTGCGGATTTACTAATAGTTGAATTGTGGATGATCAATGTAAGGAATAGACATCAATGAAGGAAGCGATTCGCTTTTATTTGCAATCCATGTGTTCCAATCATTATTTTGATGATAATCCAGCGTAGGCAGCTCATCAATTTCAAATAAATTAATTCGTCATGAATACGTGAAAACGCCTCAATTATCTTTTCATCATAGAAGGTCCAACATAATGATCAGTACCGCTTCAAATGGCTTCATGCCTTTCAAGTTCAAATGAATTAATTCGTCATGAATTACCTGAATAACTTCTCTCAATTCATCACTTTTCTGCATACCAATGGTTCGACTTCTGACTCTTTCCAGTGCCGCTTCAATCTGAGCTTCTCTTGCCTGTGCTTCTGACTTTTGGAGATCAAGAAAACGGGTGTAGGTTTGTTGAAACACCTTGCCTATTCGCAGCAGTATTGAATTTTCCTCATCGGTATAAGGTATGCCAGAGAAATTCTCAATATATATTCCGATATCCTTTTGTATGGCAGTTGATGCTGCCAATCCCGGGCAAGCAAAATAAAAGTCACGTGCCTTTTTAGTTAATCCATCAATATGCGGAAGTAGTTGTTTATAAAAACTATTCTTTTCCTCAAAATTCAGATGTGTTATGAAAAAGTCCTTGCCTTTCTCTTTCGCTTCTGTGAATTGCTTGTCCCAAACCAAATCGAGATAGGGAACAGTTATTCTAGCTGGAATGTCCTGATTATCGGCAACCCAAAAATGGAAGTCCTTCTTCGGTTCATAATCAACTACAATGCCTGCATGCTCCGCATTAATGTTTAAGTGAGCCATCTGCTCGAAGATCTCCTTTATTACATCCTTAAGTTCATCGCTGTTGATGCATCGCCATTGATCGTGATCGGACTCTTTCCAGCGAGGCTTCGATCTGTGCTTCTCTAGCTTGTGCTTCTGCTTTTTGAAGGTCGAGAAATCTGGTATAGGTTTGTTCAAAAACTTTTGCAAAACGTTTAAAAACATCATGCATTTCGGGGAAAGGCTCGTATGTAACAAATATAATATTACCATATAAAAAGTTGGCCACATGGTCAATTTGATACGTAGGAAACTCTAAACCACTATCCAGCATACCTTGCAGCATATCTCCAATACCCGGAAGTGAATGCATATACCTGTAATGGTCAGCCTGAATTTCTCCTTCTTTTTCATAAACTAAAAGTTCATCTCCTCTCCTTCGCGATTCATCGAATTGAGCAAAAATCGGGTGCTCTGTAAGTGGCACCTTGCAAGATGCCAGAATTTCTCCATCCGGTCCACCTGGGTAAAAAGTAAAATGTGTATCCCCTGTTTCCCAAATATTAAAACCACAGGTCCATTGGGGTATACCCAGTTCTCCAACCTGCTGGAATAAAACGGTAGCTACTTCAGCCAATTCCTCACTCTGTTGCATCGCCATGGTTCTGGCACGAACTCTTTCTAAAGCAAGTTCTATCTCCGCCTCTCTGGCTTGCTTTTCAGATTTTTGAAGGTCAAGGAAGCGTGTATAGGTTTGATCGAAGACCTTTGCAAAGCGCTTAAATATGGCCTCTTCAGGACATGGAACTTCAGTGATCATAACGAGATAACCATAAGAAAAATAGGCACAATGTAATTTCTGCCACGAAGGCCGGTCTTGGCCAGAAGCCTTCATGTCATCAAAAGTCTCTTTGGCCGCAGGGATGGTCATCAACCAGTCATAATGTTCTTGTAAAGCATCACCTTCTAACTGTTCTGTATGATAGGATGCTCCATTTTTCCAAGCCTCATATATGTTATGGTGGGTAGCATCTCCAACATTCGGTAAAAACAAAGGAGGTATAAATCCTTCCTCAGTGCTCAACCACCATTCGTCCTCTGGCCTGTCCCTTTCACATAGCACAAAACCACAGGTCCATAAATTTTCTACCAGCTCATTCAATTCTTTGAACAATACGGTTGCCACATCCCCCAGCTCCTCACTTTGTTGCATGGCCATGGTTCGGGCACGGACCCTTTCCAAAGCGAGTTCTATACGGGATTCTCTGGCTTGAGCCTCGGCCAGTTTTAAATCATTAAAACGCGTATAGGTAAGATCGAATACTTTACCAAACCGTGCAAGAATGTCTAGATTCTCGTCCGATAATGGTTCCTGTCCTATAGTTTGTAAACCTCCAAAATTACTGAAGGTGAAAGAGCAAACATATTTTTCCAGAGATGTAAAACTGTCTTGCGCCTCTTCTGAGATTTTTCTGAATTCTGTATCCTTGAATAAATATTTGTCGTATTTCTTTTTTTCGGTTCCCTGAATCGTATAAATAAATTTGGCATCTCTTTTTAAATATCCTTCTTTCATCGCATCGTGAAACGGATAATCTTCAAATTTCATAAGATATGAATCCGGAACATTACCAACATCCGGACTCTTCATCCAAACCGTGTTGCACAAGTTTTCAATATCTATTAAGTTGATGATACAAGCTTGCAGGGCGAAGTCAAGGATTGCCAGTTCCTTAAAAACAGTATCTACCAAATCAGATAATTCGGATGAATTTTGCATGGCCATGGCTCTGGCCCTGACCCGTTCCAGCCCTAATTCTATTTTTGTCTCTCTTGCCTGCTCTTCACTTTTTCTAAGGTCTTCAAATCGTTTGTGGGCAAGGTCGAATGCTCCGGCAAAACGCACCAGGATATCAAGATCCTCTTTAGGTGGATTTTTTACTACTCCGGGCAAACTATAGCCAATCTCTCCGTGAGTGGTTCGTGCCATGATAAAGGTCAATCCGTTAATATGTCGGATATCATCATGAGTTGGTGCTTGAGGATCTATGCTTTGAAAATCACCCAAGTTGACCATTTTATCTACATAAGCGATTGCCTCTTCTACATTCATGGTATAAACCACAGTTGCATCATTGCTTTTTTCCCAATTGGCTAACAAAGGGATATCACCATGTATATGCCTGGGCAATTGCATCACAAATCCAATACGAGTACCATCTCCAGAGGTCATGGCTTTTTCATATTTTTCCGGTAGCCATCTCATGTGCCAGAAGTAATGTGCTTCATGACCAAGTTTAACAAACTCAGTGCGCATGGTTACAACAATATCCAACAGGTCTGAAGACTGATTCATGGCAGTGACATGGGCCCTTATCCGTTCAAGAGCCGCTTCAACTTCCAGGTCTCTGTTTTTTAATTCAAGCTCTGCAGTTCTTCTTTTTATTGCATTGCGCAATTCAAGGTTTTCACTGGTAATTTTATCGATACCCAATGTTTCTCCTTCGTCGGCTTTTAGATCAGGAGTAGAAAAATGCTGGTAAAAAAATCGCCAGCCCTTTGAAGTATTTCGCAAGTAGATGAAGTAAATCTGAAACGGGCATAGTATACCCATTCTGTTCCATCAAGGATAAATGCATCTGCCAGATCGGTAATCAGCACCATCCCTTCCAAGGGTTCTATGGTTCTGATAACATTCTCCAATTTAGCTTTCCCTGCCAGCTGATCTGCCGTAGCTTCGAAAAAAGCTGTTGTATCTTTTCTATTCAGAAATTCTTCACCTCCCGTAGACCCTACAAACCTGAAATCATCATCTAAATAAGTATCGTAGGTTTTAATGTCACCATTCAAATAACTGTCCCACCAGGTATCATACACCTGAAGAAGATCCTTTTCCGCTTTCTTTGATAGTTTCATATACTTTTAACCATTAGCTGTAAAGTAACTGTTTCAAACCAACCTCCATACCCTTATCAATTAGAATCGGGCTGTCTTCCGTTTTAGCGAATATAAAATCGTATGCTTGTTTACGGATGTTTTGTCTTAATGGTTGTTTGATCAGCTATTCAAAATTTTTGTCACCATTTTTAAGAAGTTTCTTAACATGGTACTCGGTTTTCTTTAATTCATTAAACCTTTGATCTCTTCCTTAAGGGAATCAAAATCTATAGGTTTTGTAAAAAACTCTTTGGCTCCGGAACCTATTGCCTTTTCATAATTATCCTTATCTCCATAGGCAGAGATCATACTTATTTTGATATTGGGGAATCTTTCTTTTACCTGCTCAAGGAGCTCTAATCCGGTCATTCCCGGCATGTTAATATCCGAAAATATATAAATCACTTTAGGCGGATTACTTTTTTCCAGCATATCTAAAGCCTCCTGACCGGAAAAGGCAAATACAAGCTCTAAGCTTTTACTTTTAATTTCTTTTCTAAATTTTTGACGAAAAAGCAATTCCACATCTTTTTCATCATCAACTACTAAAATTCTCATATTTTTCTATTCTTATTTAGGTTAGTTAGCGTTAGTTTTCATGTTAATAGATATCCTAGTAAAGTTTGCTATTTACTGATAGCATTAAATTACTTTTTTTTCATCGGTATATAAATGACAAATTCTGTTCCTTCACCCGGTTCTGTATTCAATTCTATGGCTCCTCCATGCCCGGTAGTTACAATATCATAAGCTAAAGACAATCCTAATCCCGTTCCTTTTCCTGTTGGTTTTGTCGTAAAGAATGGCTGGAAAATCTTGTCTTTAAGTTCAGCTGGGATGCCTGGTCCATTATCTTTTATAGATATTAAAACCTGATCACCCATGTTTTTAGTACTTACCGTAACCAATGGTTGATAACCTTCAGTTCTTTGGTCTTCCGGAATAGAGGTAACTGCAAAAAATGCATTATTGATGATGTTTAATATTACCCTACCTAAATCTTGTGGTATGATCTCTACTTTTGGCAAGGTCTCGTCTAAATCTGTTTTAAAATCAGCATTAAACGACTTGTCTTTGGCTCTTAAGCCATGATAGGCCAAACGCAGATACTCATCGGCCAAAACATTGATGTCGATAAACTCTTTTTGACCTGAATTGTTTCTTGAATGTTCAAGCATTCCCCTTACGATACTGCTCGCTCTCTTTCCATGATGTGATATTTTATCCAGATTCTGAATGATATCTTTTGAGATATCCTTTGCCTCTTCGATATCTCCTTTATCAAGCTCTTCGCACATTTCACCAACCAATTCAGTGGTTACTTCTGAAAAATTATTGATAAAATTCATCGGATTTTGAATCTCATGTGCTATACCTGCCGTGAGTTCTCCCAAACTGGCCATTTTCTCTGATTGAATCAATTGTGATTGGGTGTTTTCCAATTCATCTGATCGTTTTCTTTAATTCAGAGGTACGTTCATTTACCTTTTCTTCAAGAATTTTGTTTTCCTTTTTTAACCAACGTGAACGATAATGCAAAATCACCAAACCCAAACCTAAAAATAAGGCCACAAAAATGGTATAGGCCCACCAGGTCTGCCACCAAGGCGGCAGAATGCGTAAAACTCAGTTCAGCAGGTTTACTCCAGACTCCGTTAAAGCCTTTAGAGGCTACTTTAAAAGTATATTCTCCAGGAGGAAGATCTCTGTAATTCTCGCTGGTTGTCTTAGTCCGTAATCGGGACTCCAGGATTTGTCTATACCCTCTAAAATATACCTGTAAACAACTTTATCAGGGTTATTGAATTGTGCACCATTATAGTTAAAACTCAAGTAGTTTTGGGTATAAGGTAGGGTGAGACCTTCAGGCATTTTATAAGGCCCTTGAACTGATTCCCATTGGATATCGTTATGGCTGAGGTAAATTGAATCTTTCGCAGCCTTATTTACCATATAGAAAGCATTTTTACCACGAGCCCATAAGGTATCTATATTTGAAGTCTTTTCCTTTATTTTCTCACGATCTGAAAATACTTGTGGCTTGTCAAAGATATTCAGAGCAGTAATATGATGCAGGATAGGCAGTGGTATCTTCCTTAATTTCATCCAGAATAACAAGGCTTTCACTTGCTGTAAGCCCTGCACCACCCCACAGACGTCCATCTTGATCGAAACTGAAACTGTTTTGGGCAAAATCAACATAGGTAAAACCTTGCTCTTTTCCAAGAGTTTTAACCTTCCAATGAATTTTATCAGCTTTGATTTCATTAATAGGCTCTATGATGGTCAAACCATTCGAAGTACCCACAAACATCTTATTATTGTGGTTAATTATTTCGTAACCGTCATTTGCCGATAAACCTTCATCACGCGTAAAAGTTGTCAGTTTAAAATTATCCGTATCAATTAATTGTACCCCATTATCAGTTATTGTCCAGATATGATCATTTTCGTCTTTCGCAAAAGAACTCACATTATCAGAAACCAATCCATTGGAGCTGTTCAGTCTTCTGCGGGTAGCTGTTTTGGTATCAATCAGGCTTAAACCATTTTCTTGACTGGCTAGCCATAAATTCTCTTCATCAACATAAATCAGTCTCATTATCGGTGTAGAGTTTTCTGTAGAATCTTTCATGGCCAGACTTTTATAAACAGACTGATCGAGATCAATATTTATTATTCCACCACTCCAGGATCCCATCCAAATCTCACCATTGTCACCCTCTACCGTATTTGTAATATCGATCAAAAGGCAATCCTTCATTCGAGCTTAATTTTTTAATGGTTCCTTTTTTTGGATCTATAATACTAAGTCCAACATTACTCCCACTAGCCCATATACGACCCTTTTTATCTTCAAAAAGATTGGAATTGGTCTCATCAATCAAGCCTTGTGCTGTTCCAATATGCTTTAATGTTTTATTTATAGGATCATACACATCAATACCTCCACGCGTTCCTATCCATACTTTGCCATCAGATGCTACTAGGGTAGCCCAATAACTATCATCTCCTAAGCCGCTGTCAGTTTGAAAATTACCAGGTCTTCCTCCATTTACATTGATCTTAAATAAACCTCCCTGAGCTATGGAGGCCCAAATATCTCCTTGCTCATCTTCAATCAGATCATATACCCAATTAGATTGGGTGTGAACCAGTTTAAACCTATTGATCAATCCTGCTTCTTCATCATAAGAAAAAAGTAAACCATCAGGCGTACCTAACCAATAAATACCATGACTATCTATAGAAACATAGGAAGAAGCCAGCAAATCTCTAAATCCATTATCTTTTGTTAAATAGGAAACTTCAGACTTATCACTATTTAATATATTCACTCCACCTCCTGAAGAAATCCAAATCTCCCCTGAATCATTTTGAAAAAATGAACCCACAAAATCATCTAAAAGACCATCTTTCTTGGTCAATTGGGTGTTTTTACCAGCCTTCAAATCTATTATATTTACTCCACCACCCGATGAGAGCCATATCAACCCGTCTTTGTCTTGAAAAGGAGTAATATTAAAATCTCCTAATAAACCCTGTTCAGCACCAAAGCGTTTAATTGTTTTTGCTTCAAAATCTAAAATAATATATCCTCCATTAATGAGAGAATACCAAAAAGTACCATCATTCGCCTCCATCATTTGATGCCTGTTCGTCTGATTGAACGAACTGGTCATTTCACGTATAAGTTTAGCGTCCAAATCAATCATAAAAATAGATTCCCCATCACCGTTCACCCATATCCTTCCCTTAGAATCTTGAAATAGATCGGTTATACCCGAAGCCTCAAGTCCCTGCTCCAAACCATAAATAAATATGTTTTCAGAATCATATCTCGCGATACCTTTATTTGTACCAAACCAAAGCATTCCGTCCTTATCCTTGATCGCATTATTCGGCACCCCTGGTAGGCCAAAATCAGAATCACCTATCATCACTCCTCTTGAAGAGTTGGTTGACGCAACAAGCGCCTCAGCCTTTACGATAGTTGGTTCACCCAACACAGTGGTTTTAACCTTTAAATTTTCGGTGGGTAATGACGCTAGATCAAAATCAGTACTTGGTAAATTATCCCAGTCCAATTCCTTTTTTGCCATAGTCCAACAAATTTTTCGGAACACCCAATATCAAAAGGCTTACTAGGAAGTTTATCCCAATCAAATTTTGTCGTTGGTAGAGGTTTGATTTTTGAGGGATCCTGAACGTCCAAGTTAATGTATCCGGTTCCGAAAAAGTAAAATCTGTTGGTTACCGGTTGAAGGTACTCATTTTCATGAACAGGAAACGGAGGTGCCTTTTTATTGTCTTGACATGACCATAATAAAACAACTTGCAACAGTAGAATCGTTGCAAGCTGCATCAGCGATTTTATTCTTTTCATATTGGGTTTGGTTCAAATTGATTTTATAGACTTTGGCACTGTATTAGCCCATACACTAGATGGTTATCTGCTAAAAATACAATAATCTTTTGATAATTTAATATTTTGAACAAAACCCAACATGACAATTGGCAATAAGTATGTTAAAGTTCAATAAATTCTTTGTTTGCGTATTCTTGGGTAAATAAATAGAAAATTACCAAACCCATTATCTATCGCGGTTTTAAGATTTTCAATTGACGGCAGCTTGTTATCGCCAATCAATGCATAAAAACAGGCTGCATTATAAACAATGATCAGGTCATTTGGGTTAATCTCAACTCCCTCTGCGCATTTCTTCTATGGCTTCTTTACTGCGGCCCAGTCTTTCCAGGGTAAAAGCATAAAATTGATGGGCACGTGCATCCTCAGGCTTGTGCAACAAATAATCGGGATAAAATAATGCTGCCCGTTGAATCGTATCCTCCAGCTTTTCTTTGTCTTTTAATTTCTCATAAGACATTTGCAAATCTCCATAAGCTGAATGGAAATCGGGATTAAGTTCTAACACTTTATTAAAATCAATTACGGCTTCAGCGTCTCGGTCTTTCATTCTATAGAGACGACCTCTTATCCAATAGGCAAAAAAGTTATCAGGATCAAATGAAATTGCCTTTTGAACAGATAATAATGCTTCATCCAGAGAATTTCTATTATAATAAACCAGTCCAAGGGCGCTATAGGCTTCGGAGGAACCAGGATCGTAAATAAGTGCTTTCAAAGCTGATTGCTCAGCCTGTTCGAGCCATACAGGTTTTTTATCATGAGTTTCGTACAACATCGCATACGCCTCGCTCATACCGGCATAGGCAGCTGCATATTTTTGATCAAAATCCAATGCCTTTTGAAAAAGATCTATAGACAACAACAGATAGCTCTTGGTATACCGAAAAAGAAACTCACGTGCTCTTAAGTAAGCATCAAAGGCATCAGCTATTCATAGTCGCTCTTTTCCTGAGTGCCTCTTTTTCTTTCGGGCTAATGCGCAGTTGCAACGACTTTACGATTTGCTTAGATACTTTTTCCTGAATTTCAAAAACATCAGCCATTTTTCCTCTATAGATCTCGGCCCATAGTTCAGCATCTTTTTCAACATCAATTAATTCTGTGGATATTCTTAAATCACCGTTATTCCGACGCACTGCACCTTGCAGCAGGTATCTTGCTTTCAATTCGCGACCCAATGATACAATATCCAATTCCGTATTTCTGTATTGCATGGAAGTGCTGCGCGAGGCAATCTCAAGATCCTTTATTCCAGACAAACGAATAATGATTTCTTCGGTAAGGCCATCACTAAAATAATCACTGTCTTTTTCCGAACTGATATTGCGAAATGGCAACACTGCTAGTTTTTTATTGATTTTCATGAGGCTGATGATTGGATTTTGACGAAACCTTTACCTGCTCTTCAGCTTGCTCAGTTTTCTTAATTCCTTTAGGGGTGAATTCATATACCCAGGCAAAAATCAAATTCGACAGGAAAACCGATAATTAAGAAAAACATCAAGGTTTTCATGATATATGGCGGTGCATCAAAAGTTCCAAGGACGATATCCGCCACCTGAACAATTAACCATGCAACTACTAAATAGGCTATTGCTGGTTTAAATACATTACGCCTTTTCAGTTCTGCTATGTATTCTTTTAAATTCACTTTGTTTCAAAGGATAATTTTAGCCACTACTAAAGGTACTAATAAAAACGCATTGAATTGATTTCTATATACTTTAACCTTTCCACACAGATTATAATTTATGAATCGCCAAGGATAATTTAAGGCACAAAAAAAGCAGCCTTTCAGCTGCTCTTTTTGCTCCTCCTCTTTCCCGAAAACTTTCGGGACGAACCAAGGACCCTTTCTTTAACAGTCTTTAATTATATTCAAAAATAAACAGATATTAAACTCGCAAAAAACATCTCATGACCTGCTATCGTTTGCTTAACTCTATCTACATTTTACTTTTCCTGTTATAAAACAATGACATATTTTCTTAAATTAGTGAAAATTTGATTTTATGGCTTTACTGAAAAAAGGTTCTGCACTTTTCGCTTCTCTTAATGGTGATAATGGCTTGTACTGAGGACACGGTTGATTTCACTTTGACAATCAACACCATCGGGAATGGATCTGTTTCTCAGGAGAAACTGGATGATAAAACCATACGATTGACAGCTGTACCGGAGGAGAATCACAAATTTATAAACTGGAGTGGAGATCTAACCGGAACAGCAAATCCAACAGAGATAATCCTGGATCAAAATAAATCTATAACCGTAAATTTTGACGTTGATGATTTACTTGAAATTCGAGTCTCAGAAGGCGGGTCTTACGAAAAAGAAATCGTTTCATCTGAGAATGGAGTATTGGTTTACGAATTGCGAGCAATCACTGCCTCAGGATATGCATTTGTGAGTTGGAGCAATAGTGAAAATGAATATTATACGCCTACTTTAACGCTTGAAATAGAAAAAGAAACATTACTAAGCCTGGATTTCGTGGATACCAGCTTGCCTTTTGAATACAATAAATCTTCAATTGTCAATCTGGACAATGAAATCATTTGGGGCCTGGATGCAATAAACAACGATCACTTGATTTTTACCACCAAGTCAGGTAAGATTTATTCGTTCAAAGACAATCAATCAACCGTGATATCAAGCCACTATGAAGATGTGGTCAATTCCAGCGGACAGGGAGGCTTGCTGGATATAAAGTTGGATCCGAATTATGAACTCAATAAATATGTCTACGTCACTTATAGTGAAAAAATCTCAGGCTCAAATTTCAGTTACTTGGCACTTGACCGATTCAAATATGAAAATGATCAGATCAGTTCGGTAGAGAGTATTTTTAAAACCAGCACACCCAGCCAGAGGAATGGCCACTTCGGATCGAGAATTGGCTTTTCAAATGAGTATTTGTTTCTGTCTATAGGAGAAGGGAGCCCTTCTATCGGTGGAGCGAATTCTCCTCGTCAGAATGCCCAGGATCTGACCAATGACTGGGGTAAAATTCACAGGCTGAATTATGATGGATCCATTCCGGCTGACAATCCGTTTTACAATTCGGGAAATTCAAGAAAGACCATTTACTCCTATGGGCATAGAAACCCTCAGGGGTTACTGTTTGATCCCTATAGTTTGTCAGTGATTTCAACCGAGCATGGCCCAAAAGGCGGTGATGAGTTAAACGTGATCGAAAAAGGATTGAACTACGGATGGCCGTTGGTTTCATACGGTATCAATTACGATGGTTCGGATATCAGTGGGCGGAACCACGAAGGCTATGAAAAACCCGTATTTTACTGGGACCCTTCAATCGCAACGTCGCATCTGATCTTTTTAAAGGATAGGAGTCATAACAGTTGGTTTAAAAACATCCTGGTTGCAGGGCTTAAATCGAAATCCATTTTCAGATTGAAGTCTGAAAACGGAGTCTACCAGCAAGTTGAAAAAATATCTTTGGGTTACAGGGTAAGATCTATTTGTGAAGGAGAAAGTGGTGTGTTCTTCGTTTCGAATGACAATGGTGGAATTATAAAATTTACTCCTATCGAATGAATTGCGCAGAAAATAGTAAGGCACAAAAAAGCACCTATTCAGTGCTTTTTGCTCCTCCTCTTTCCCGAAAACTTTCGGGACGAACCAAGGAAACTAACTTTATCTCTGGGCACAAAAAAAGCAGCCTTTCAGCTGCTCTTTTTGCTCCTCCTCTTGGGCTCGAACCAAGGACCCTCTGATTAACAGTCAGATGCTCTAACCAACTGAGCTAAGGAGGAATGTTTTATTTATACCTTATTAGAATTCCTATCTCTCCAGTTTCCAATAACTTTCAAAGCTCAGTTCTGAGCCCTGCCTGCCGGCAGGCAGGTAAGGAGGAATGTTATTTCCTTTTTAAGGTGTGCAAATATAAATGATTTTAAATTTATCGCAAATGTTTTTAAAGAAATATTTCAAAAAAAACACCCTCTTAAAATGATCCTTTAAAAACCAATTAGAAGAGGGTATTATAAATCGTTAAAATTGCTTAGATATTTACTGAAAGTTTTCTGTTCTTCATAAAATAATCGAGAAATAATAAAGAGCTTAAAGCAAAAATACTCAAACCAAACAAAGGTGAAGTTATGATTTCCGGTAAGTCAAAAGTCATTGAATTTGTAAGTAAATTATCCACCTTCTTCATAGTTCCTTCAATAGCTTGAGAAGTAGCTGTATTTTTCTCCCCTGTCAAAAGGGCGTATACAAATATTGATGACACAAATACAATGATAAAAGTCCAGGCTTTTTTACTTATAATTGGTGCATCTGCTACTCTAACCGATGCTTTTTCAACCTCAGCCATGACTCTTGCCGTGAAATTTAAAGAAGGGCTTTCGAGTGTATTCTTTTTCAACAAAGAACCCAAAGCCTTTTCTTGCTTCATATCAACAACTTCGATCTGATTCATGATCTTATTTGTAAAATCAACTGATGGTTGCTCCATCTTCAAACTCTCTCGAATGAGTTTATCCAATTTCTTGTCTTCCTTCATAATATCGTTTTTACTTCTTCCTTCAATAAGAATGATAATTCTGTATTTAATTTTTTCCGGGCCCTAAACAATTTGACTTTGATGTTGCTTTGAGTCAGGTTTGTGATCTGTTCTATTTCTTCAACCGAGCTTTCGTTCATATAAAACAAGGTGATCAAAAGAGCATCCTTTTCTGGCAATCTGTTAATTGCCTCTCTTACATACTTCTGCTGCTCTCCATTTTTAATTGCTTCTATTTGTGGAAATTCACTTCCCTCACTATAGTTATCCATCACATAATCATCAATATCAGAAGTAGCTATATTTTTCTTCCTGATCTTGGTTATTGCGTTTCTATATACAATTGTATATAACCATGTTGAGAACTTGGAGTTTCCTTTAAAGCTATCCAGTTTTTCATAGGCCTTTAAAAAACTATCCTGCGCTACTTCTTCTGCATCTTCATGGTTTTTAACGATTTTTATTGCCAGTGTATAAGCCATGTCTTTATACTTATTAATTAAATAAGCAAAGGCGTTAGTATCTCCTTTCAGGACCTTGTCAATATATATTTGATCTGAATTCTTATCCATCTAAATTCGTTAATGCATCTAAACCATAAGACATGCTATTGGAACTTTAGGTTACAAGTTAGACCAAAAAAATTATTTTAAAAAATATGTAACCTGTATTTTGATGATGTTGTCTTATTAGGAAAGTAAAATAGTTTAACTAAATAATTTATATCATGGAAGCAATTTTAATACCCTTAATAGTATTTTCATCTATTTTCGGAATGGTCTATGTGTTTTTAAACACTAGAAACAAGGAGCGTTTATCATTAATTGAAAAAGGAGCAGACGCCTCGCTCTTTGCAAGTAAAAAGAATTACAGGTCTAATCTGACCTTGAAATTTGGAATGTTAGCGGTTGGAATCGGCGTAGGAATTTTAATAGCATCAATTTTGGAAACCTACACGGTTCTTGATGAAGAAGTCGCCTATCCTTCAATGATCTTTTTATTCGGAGGTTTGTTCTTGGTAGCAAATGCGATGATCGAAAAGAAAGATAAGGTTGAGGAATAGTAAATCGAGAGTAACAAAAAGTTACTGAATCAAAGTATTTAAAAGAAATGTGGTTTACTTTTGATACTTGCAGACATTAGTGAGCCCCTTACTTAAGTAAGGGGCTCATTTAATTCAAACCCTCAGGAGTTAACACATGTAAACCCTATTTCGCGGTTATATCAAGTCTGTTAAACTCCTTTCCAATCACAAAAGAGTTATCTCCATTGATCTTCAATTTTTTAAGATCCAGTATTTCATTATCGATTTCAATTTTAGCAATTTTAAACGGTAAACCTTTTATATGGATCTTGAACTTCTCATAAGGAGTTATGTATTTACCAGATTTAAATTGCTGTATGGTCAATGATTTCTTCTTACCGATCAATTTGAAATCGCGTAAGCTGAATCTTCCTTTCTTATAATCGTAACCATCATGTGCATCTTCATAAACCTGAGACGTTTCCTTTCCGTTCTTAAAATAGATATCAAGTTCTAGTTCTTTGATTTCCTTTTCACCGACATATTGCTGAATTGGATATTTGGGAATGATGGCTCCTGCTTTAACAAAAATCGGCATGGAATCAAGATCTGCATCTACCCAGACTTCTTCCCCTCCTTCTATCAAGGTATTATCCCAGAAATTATACCATTCTCCATTTGGGATAAACATTCTTCTTCCTTTGGCATTAGGTTCTGCAATAGGGCATGCAAGGATCTTTTCACCAAAAATGAATTCATCATTTCTGTAATGTGTATGGGGATCTTTCTGATCAAATAAAACCAACGATTTCAAAATGGGTATTCCTTCCTCTGCATACCTCCAGAAGGCGGTATACAAGTAAGGTAACAATTGGTATCTGATCTCAATGAATTTTCTGACAATGTCAGTAATATTACTGCCAAAAGCCCATGGCTCCTGATCTCCATGATCTCCCGATGAATGTGTTCTAAAGAAAGGATGAAACATGCCAAGCTGTATCCAGCGCGCATAAAGTTCTCCGTTAGGCTGTTCAGCAAATCCGCCAATATCTGATCCAACAAAAGAGAACCCCGACATACTTAATCGCTGGGATTGTATATTCGCTATATTCAAATGATCCCAGGTGGCAACATTGTCACCTGTCCAGGTTGAAGTATACCTTTGGGTTCCTGAATAAGCCGCTCTGGTAATCACAAAAGGTCGTTTGGGATAAGAGAACTTTTTCAAGCCTTGATAGGTGGCCCTGGCCATTTGCATTCCATAAACATTATGCGCCTTTCGGTGACTACATCTGATCCCTTCATAATTATGTCTCACATCATCCGGAAAGGTTTTACCAGGAACATCCATAACAGCAGGTTCGTTCATATCATTCCAGACACCTCTTACTCCAATATCCTCAATCAGTTCTTTATATAACCCTGACCACCATTCACGGACTTCAGGATCGGTAAAATCAGGAAAAAAGCATTCTCCGGGCCAAACTTTACCCTTCATATACGGTCCGTCTGCTCTTTTACAGAAGTAATCTTTTTCCAGGGCCTCTCTGAAAATGTTGTAGTTCATATCGATCTTGATACCCGGATCTATGATCGCAATGGTTTTAAAGCCATCAGCTTCCAATTCCTTAACCATCCTTTTCGGATCGGGAAAATATTCTTTGTTCCATGTAAAACATCTGAAACCATCCATATAATCAATGTCCAGGTAAATGGCATCACATGGGATCTTTAAGTCTCTGAAATTTTTGGCAATCGCCTTTACATTTGATTCTGGATAATAGCTCCATTTACACTGGTGATAACCTAAGGCCCATAAAGGCGGCAATTGATGGGGCTTTCCGGTAAGATCGGTATAAGAAGCCACTACATCGGTCATATCAGGACCATAAATGAAATAATAATTCATCTCACCTCCTTCTGCCCAGTAGCTTGTAATATTTCTTCGCTCTGCACAAAAGTCAAAAAAGGATCTAAAAGTATTGTCAAAAAATATCCCATATGCCTTTTGATGGTGCAATCCAATATAAAAAGGTATGGATTTATAAATAGGATCTGTATCCCTTCCATAGGCGTAAGAATCGGTGACCCAATTCTCAAAACGCTTACCTTTTAAATTGATATGAACAGGTTTATCTCCCAAGCCGTAATATGCCTCGCTATCCTGCGAAATTTTTGACATTTTAACAATATCGCCACCGAACTCATAACTCTCTTCCCAGTGAAATCCTGTTTCATCTTCACAAATAAGCTTCCCGTCTTTTGCATCAAAGATTGACTTACGCATATCATCCTTGGCGATCTTACAGATCAACTTGGCAGTTGAGATCACATAATGTGTTTTATCTTCGGTTAGTTCCAAATGATTATATCCCTCACTTGCGTACTTAGTAATGGCATAAGAAAAATCTTTATCAAAAATCGTTTTTGTACTGTACCTAAATCGCAATACACTATCTCTTCTTACAGTTACCTGAAGAACAACATAGTTCTCAGTGGTAAAATAGAAGGTATCAACGTCCTTACGGTAAGAAATTATTTTAGAAGGGAACAAATTCCCTTTATTTTCCAGCTCGGTATTTAAAATCATAATTCGTCATTTTATCTGCCTGACAGGCAGTGTATTTCATAGTTTACAAACGTAATAAAATTAGTCAGTACATGAGATATAGATAAATGAAAAATACCCCCTCATTTTTGCGAACAATCGAAAAATAAGAGGGTGTTAGTTATAAAACCCTAAATTCTGTACTATATTATCTCAAAGGCCACTAAACTTAATGGTGGAAGGGTAATCTTAGCAGAGTAAGGTCTGCCATCTCTGGCTTCTTTTTTAATAACGATATCTTTGGAGTTACTAATTCCACTTCCAAAGTACTTTTTAAAATCACTATTTAGTATTTGTTTTAGCTTACCCTTACGAGGAATCCCTATTTCATAATCCTTTCTGACCACAGAGGTAAAGTTGCAAACTACCACAACGTCATTCTTTTCTTCATGACCTTTTCGGATATATGAAATAACTGAATTTTCATGATCTCCATAGTTGATCCATTCAAAGCCCTCTCCACTAAAGGCTTTTTCGTATAGAGCCGGTGTATTTTTATAAAAAGAATTCAAATCCTTGACAAAGGTTTGCAAGCCTTTATGCGGTTTAAATTCTAATAAATGCCAGTCTAAACTCTGGGAAAAATTCCATTCTGAAGATTGACCAAATTCTCCACCTTGGAAGATCAATTTGGTGCCAGGATGCGTATACATATAAGCATACAACAATCTTAAGTTGGCAAAGCGCTGCCATTCATCCCCTGGCATTTTTCCAAGAAGCGATTTTTTCCCATAAACAACCTCATCGTGCGATAAAGGCAACATAAATTTTTCAGAAAACGCATAAGCAAGGCTAAAAGTGATCTCATTTTGATGATGCTTTCTGTAAATCGGGTCCTTAGAGAAATATTCCAGGGTGTCATGCATCCATCCCATCATCCATTTCATTCCAAAACCGAGGCCTCCGAAATCCACAGCATTGGTGACTCCGGTATAAGCGGTAGACTCTTCGGCAATTGTTTGGATACCATCAAAATTAGCATATACTTCCTTATTAAATTCTTTTAGGAAATCAACAGCCTCAAGGTTTTCTCTTCCTCCGTAAATATTGGGCTCCCATTCACCATCTTCACGCGAATAGTCCAGATAAAGCATCGAAGCCACAGCATCTACCCTCAGACCATCTACATGGTATTTATCAAACCAGTAAAAAGCATTACTGATCAAAAATGATTTTACTTCATTTCTACCATAGTTAAAAATAAGACTTTTCCAATCCTGGTGATATCCCTTTCGGGGATCAGGATGCTCATATAGGTGACTTCCGTCAAAAAAGCCCAATCCATGATCATCTGAAGGAAAATGAGAAGGAACCCAGTCAAGTATGACACCTATGTCATTTTGGTGCAATCTATCGCATAATTTCATAAAATCCTTGGCCGATCCAAATCTTGAAGTAGGCGCAAAATATCCGATCAACTGATAACCCCATGAAGGATCAAAGGGATATTCCATAATAGGCATGAACTCCACATGAGTAAAATTCATTTTCTTCAAATAATCAACCAATTTATCAGCAAGCTGATCGTAACTCATAAAAGAATTATCACTTGCATTTCTCATCCATGAACCCAGATGCGCCTCGTATACGGCATAGGGCTTATCCAGTCCATTTTTATCCTTTCTATATCCCATCCAGGCTTTATCTTTCCACTTATAGCCTTCAATACTAGAAATTATGGATGCTGTATTTGGTGGTTTCTCATATGAAAAAGCATAAGGGTCTGCCTTTTCTGTAACGATCAGGTTGTGATTTGATTTGATTTTGTATTTATAGCGCATTCCCTCCTTTGCATCAGGAATAAATCCTTCCCAAATCCCGGAAGCATCCCAGCGAACTGCCAATTGATGCTGCTTTTCGTTCCAGAAATTGAAATCTCCAATAACAGAAACTGATTTTGCCGATGGTGCCCAGACTGCGAAATAAGTCCCCTCGACCCCATCTACTGTAACTGGATGTGATCCGAACTTTTCATAAAGTCGGTAGTGTTTTCCCGATTTGAAAAGATTGATGTCAAAATCGCTAAAAAGACTATAATTGATTACTTCTGCCATGTGATTAATGATTTATAATATTAGAAATCCCTTTTAAAGGAATCAGAGCCCAACGCGGTCGCGAATTCAATTCATACCCAATTTCGTATACTGCTTTTTCTAACAAACAATATTTAAGTATAAAAATGCGCTCCTGGTTATAGCCAATATTTAAATTGGCATCTTGTACTTGATCAGTATATGTACCCAGAAAAACACTGGTTAAATAACTGTATAATATCTCAGCTGCCTGAAATAATTCTTCCTGAGACTTGTTATAGTCTTCAGCATTATTAAAAACGGTTGCGTAGATCGCATAATGAAAAGACCTGAACAAACCTGCCACATCCTTTAATGGAGGCTGCTTCACTTTCCTGTCACGGATGGTACTTTCGGGTTCTCCTTCAAAATCGAGTATATAAAAATCATCACTGGTCACCAATATTTGGCCTAAATGATAATCTCCGTGAACTCTAATTCTTTCTCCTTTCAGTTTTGTCCAGTCAAAGTTAGTGATCCTCTTTCTGATCAAGGTCTTTTTTTCCAGAAACTCTCGAGCCAGATCCAAAGCCATACCATCCAGTTTGTGCATCTGGTTCTCTATAATATTCAACCTGTTTTGAAACTGATACAGCAATCTGTTCTTCAGCCAAACTTCGTAATCACCGTTAAAATGATTAGGTGTAAAAGCAGTATCCTCAAATTCAGATCCAAGAACAATATGCATTTCTGCCGTCCTCACCGCCAATTGCCTGATCTTGGACAATAAATTGAGTCCCACCCAATCAATAATCTCAGGACAAACTTCGTTGATCTGTAATCTTTCGAACATATCAACCGTTGGCAAAGCATCTAAAGTTATATTTTTTCTATCCAGATTTAGAAAGACCTCATGAAGTTCCTTTAACATATAATCCCAGGCATCACCTTGGTTAGGAACCAGTTTCTGCATCAAGGCTATCGTTACGTTGACATGATCTGAATCAATAATATTGACACTCCCCTGATAGGCCGGCGTATTGTCAAAATCCTTTATTTCGCTAAGAAACCTGCTCATTTCATAATCAGGATTCTTATCGGCAAATATTCTTCTAAAAAACTTCAAAACATACCGATCATTGTATATGATGGAAGTATTGCTCTGTTCCAGTCCCATAAATCGCGAAGATTCATAAACAACATCCCTAAAAGATTCACTTCGATGGTATTGCACTTTTGTTCTGTCGAAAGGTGCCGCTCCCAAAATTCTTTCAAAAACAAGTTTTCTGAATGCCTCCAAATTAATGGCATCTATGATATAGCCTTGTTGTCCCTGAATCTTGATTGGAAGAATACGATCACTTTTGGCAAAACTGACATCCGTTACAAATGCTATCGGCAAAAAATAATGGTGGTAGAAAGCTTCAACAAAATCGATTTCCAGCAATAGTCCAAAATAAACCTCTCCGTGTTGTTGTATCCTGAAATATTCACTGAGTTCTATATATTTAATTTTGCTTGCCTTCCCGCCATACCAGCGCTGCTTCAAAATATAGTCTTCCAAGACCTCTGATAAAAGGACCTGTGTAAAATCCTTATCATCAAGCAAATCTTCCCATATCCCATTAAATTCAAAGGGAGACTGTAGTTTGGTTTCAGTGGCCTTTTCGGACATAAATTATTTAATTATTTCAAAAATATGAAATGGCATATTTGGGTGTAATTCAACAAAATTCCATTCTCCATTCCAGGTATATTCTATATCGGGCACTACATCCCTGACCTTCAACTGATGATCATGTCCAACACCGATATCTTGTATTGGTAATTGAACTGTACCTCTTTGAGCATGATGATGATCAAGACTAATTACAACAATAACCTCACTTGTTTTGTCGTCGTTCCATTTATAAAATGCAATTAATTGATCATTATCTATATGACAGAACCTAATATTATTAGTTTGTTGCAGTGCTTCATGCTCTTTTCTCGCCTTGTTAATTCCTGAGATCAATTTAATGAGCCAATTTTCAACTGTCCAGTCATAATGCTGTATCTGAAATTTTTCTGAATTCATATACTCTTCCTTTCCAGGCAACGCATTACTGATCATTTGTTCGAATACCGGGCCATAGATCCCTAAATTTGAGCTTAAGGTTGCTGCCAAAACATATCTCTGTATATGCTTGGGTTCGTTTGCTCCTTGCAAATGAAACGGATTGATATCAGGCGTGTTGGGCCAAAAATTTGGTCTCATATATTCCGCTTGTTCCGTCTTGGTCAATTCCTCGACATAGTTGATCAACTCATGTTTATTATCGCGCCAGGTAAAATAAGTATATGATTGTGTGTAGCCTTGTTTGGCCAACTGCTGCATTATTTTTGGTCTGGTAAATGCTTCTGCCAGGAAAATAATGTCAGGATATTTTTTCTTTACTTCCGTAATGATCCAGTTCCAAAAATAAAAGGGTTTGGTATGTGGATTATCTACCCTAAAGATATTGATACCACAGTCTATCCAAAAATACAGGATATCAAGACATTCCTGCCATAAAGCCTGAAAATCTTCTGTTTCAAAATAAATAGGAAGTATGTCCTGGTATTTTTTCGGTGGATTTTCAGCGTACTGAACTGTTCCGTCGGGCCTCCATTTAAACCAGGAAGGATGCTCTTTTACCCAGGGATGATCCGGAGCTGCCTGCAGGGCATAATCCATTGCAATTTCAATATCAAGTTCTTTGGCTTTCGCAATCAATTCCTTAAAATCATCAAGGGTGCCAAGATCCGGGTGAATATCTTTATGCCCACCTAATTTAGATCCAATGCCCCAACATGACCCCACATCTCCTTTTTCGGTTGTTGTGGTGTTATTCTTGCCTTTTCTATTCACTTCTCCAATAGGATGTATTGGTGGGAAATAAAGGGTATCAAAACCCATTTCTGCTACCCTATTCAACAAGGGAATACACTCCTTAAAGGTTCCGTGTTTACCGCGCTCTTTTGAAGAAGACCTTGGGAAAAACTCATACCAGGTGCTAAACAAAGCCTTTTTTCTATCCACATAGACACCAAGTTCCTTGGAAGTATTGGCAAGAAATTTATTAGGATATTTTTTAAATATTGATTTAAGAGAATCGGATACTGCCTGAGTTATTGCTTCCTGATAGCTTACTTCATTTTTAAACAGGTTCAGTAATTGTTTTAAATAGGTTTTTTCTGTTGCAGTGGCCATTTTCATGCACCTCTTCAACATACAGAACACCTTCCTCCAATTCTGAATTCACATGCTGTCCGTCAGCTATCTTTCGACCAATCCCATACTGCCAGTTCAAAGCATGATCAACCCAACATTCTATTTTATAAGCATAATAACCTTGCTTTTCAACCTTAAAAGAACCATACCAATCATCATTATGACCAGGAGTCATTCTTGATTCTTGCCATTTCTTTTCTTTTTGATGCTTGTACAATACAGATGCAGCAATTACATCATGCCCATCGGCCAATACATCAGCTGAAACATTCACTACTTGACCAACCACTCTTTTTATAGAAAATTCTCCTGCGTTGATCTGCGGTGAAACATGATCAATGACCACTCTTTGTTGCTTTAACATGCTCGAAAAATTAATTCTTAAATAACATATCCCTTTGGAATGATCGCTCCTTTTTTGATCACAACTATACCATCCCTAATACAGTACATCTCAGTTTCCTTCTCTTTTAGGTGAGTGCCTCCATTAATTCTTACATCGTCACCAATACGGCAATTCTTATCGATAATGGCATTTTTTATAAAACAGCGTTCACCAATACCCATTAAAATAGATGTTTGATTTCTATTGATCTCCTCTAACGTTTCATACGAATCATTACCCATCATATACGTGTTGATGACTGTTGAATCATAACCGATTCTCGATCTAATTCCTATCACCGACCGATCGATCTTGGCAGCATGTATGATACAACCTTCCCCTATAACACTCCTGTTCAAAGTGGTTCCAGAAATTTTCGAAGTAGGAAGCATTCTTGCCCGTGTATAGATTCTCTTGTTTCTGTCATAGAGATCAAAAGCAGGAATGTCATCAGTTAAGCCCAGGTTGGCTTCAAAGAAAGAATCAATATTCCCTATATCCGTCCAGTAACCTTCGTATTGATAACTGGTTATTTTATGCTGACCCAGGGCCTGAGGAATGATTTCCTTTCCAAAATCATTCGTATTGGGATTTTCCATCAACTCAATCAATAAATCTCTGTTAAAAATATAAATACCCATAGAAGCGAGATAGTTTCTACCCTGTGACTTCATTTCATCACTAACCTCTGAGGTCCAGTCAGGCAATAACTCTTCTCCAGGCTTTTCTATAAAGGAAGTAACTTCATTATTTTCATCTGACTTTATGATACCAAAAGAAGTAGCATCCTTAGCATTTACAGGAATCGTAGCTATCGAAATTTTAGCTTCACTCTTGATATGTTGCTCTAACATCATGTTATAATCCATTTGATACAACTGATCTCCGGATAGAATAAGGGCATATTCAAAATTATGCCTTAAAAAATGATGCATACTTTGTCTTACAGCATCAGCAGTTCCCTGAAACCAGGTATCACTCATAGGAGTCTGTTCAGCTGCAAGTACATCTACAAATGCCTGGCTAAAGAAGCTAAAGTGATAGGTGTTCTTAATATGTCTGTTCAAAGAAGCTGAGTTGAACTGGGTCAATACATACATTCTTTTTATGTCAGAATTGATACAGTTGGAAATCGGAATATCGACCAATCGGTATTTACCTGCTATGGGTACTGCAGGTTTAGATCTACTTTCCGTTAATGGATATAATCGAGAACCTTGTCCTCCTCCTAGTATGATTGCTAATACTTTTTTATTGAACATATATTTATGGGGTTAAAGATTTGTATAAAGTTAAATATTCTTGGGCTGATTTATCCCAAGAATGGTCAATTCTCATGCATTTTTTTATTATTCGCTTTAATTCCTTTTTATTTTGATATAATTCCTTGGCTCTCAACATTGAATCACAAATGTCTTTAACGGAGGCCTGGACGTGACAGATGCCAAAACCATCATCACCAATATCAATAACCGAATCATTTAATCCTCCGGTTCTTCTAACTATCGGGATGGTGCCATACCTCAAAGCATACATCTGATTCAATCCACATGGCTCCACTCTTGAAGGCATCAAAAGAAAATCAGCTGCTGCATACAGCTTATGAGCTAAGGCCTCATCAAAACCTATGACACTTGCATAGTTTTTATTAAAATGAAACCGTAATGATTTCAATTCAGATTCTATCGAATCCTTTCCCTCTCCCAGTATGAACAAAGAGCAATCCTTCTTCAGCAATGATTTGTACAATACTGCTGGAAACAGATCTGCTCCCTTTTCATTGACCAACCTTCCAATAAACACAAATAAAGGCAATGATTTATCAAGCCCGAATTTTTCACACAGGTCTGACTTATTGGCCTCTTTCCCAGATGTGAAATCCAAAATTTCACGGGTTGTGTCCAATAATCCTTGCTTCATTAAATCAGTGATTTATATAGATTCTTCTACTTGCTTGGCAATAGCGATCCAATCAAAGGTTTCTTCTACTCTTTTCCTTCCATTTTTCGCCATTAGTCTTGTGAGCTCCTTATTTGATATCAATTGGTTTACACCTGCTGCAAGGTCTCTTGAAAATTTATCAGGATTTTTTGGCTCAAAAGGTGCTTCAGTTCTGTTGCTCTAATTGAACTAAGAATTCCTGTTTCACCATGAACCACAACTTCTTTAATACCACCCACAGCACTTGCAACAACTGCTGTTTCACAGGCCATGGCTTCAATATTAATGATTCCGAAAGGCTCATAAATAGAAGGGCAACAAAATACATCTGCGTGAGAATATAATTGAATGACCTCTTCCTTTTCTAACATGACATCGATCCAGATCACATTATCCCTGTTCTTTTTAACTTCTGCAACACTATCCTCCATCTCTTTAGCGATTTCAGGGGTATCAGGCGCACCAGCACAAAGAACGATCTGTGTATCAGGATCTATATATTTAACTGCATTGACCAGATGTATAATTCCTTTTTGCCTGGTAATCCTACCTACGAACAATACAAAGGGTTTTGATTGGTCAATACCGTATTTCTCAAGCGTTGAAACCTTATCTGTTACAACATATTCCTGAAGATTAATTCCATTATAAATTACCTTAACCTTGTCCTGATCTACATTAAAATTATTCAGCACATCTACTTTTGTTTCTTCAGAAACAGCAATAATGGCATCAGCCATTTCAATAGCGGTCTTCTCAACCCATGAGGAAGCATCGTAACCCCTGCCAAGCTGTTCTCTTTTCCACGGCCTTAAAGGCTCTAAAGAATGGGTTGTAATGACCAAGGGAATACCATAACAAAGCTTGGCCACAATACCTGCAAATTGAGCGTACCAGGTATGGCAATGCACTATATCAGCATCTACTTCGTCCGCATTCATATGAATACATGTGCTTAACGTTTTGAACACGGCTTTAAGCTTGTCATTCGACTTGTCAAAAACAGCATTATCATATGGAAAACCTTTAACAGATAAGTTCCCTTCCTTTTCATCCTGGTCACCAAAGCATCGTACATCAACTTCCATTAATTTGGACAGTTCTTCTGCTAAATACTCCACATGGACTCCGGCTCCTCCGTAAACATATGGGGGAAATTCTCTGGTATAAAAAAGTGCTTTCATTATTTTTTTTCTTTAGATGAATAATTTTTGACGAGATGTTCGTCTGTTTCCGGATTCCATATCTTGGTGTCAATTCCATTCAGAATACCGGAAAATTTTTCACTTTCCTGATTCACCAGTTCCTCCAACCCATTGGCATTTGACTTAAGTTCCTTCAGGTAACCCGGGGATACAGTTGTTACTCGCCACGAACACTTGATGGCAGTTGCTAAAGGATTGATGGCTCCGTCCCAATCAATAAAACCCATCTTCTTCAAATCAAATTCGGGAAAGTACCTTAATTTATCGTAGCCAAACTGACCCTGATATTGTGCATTATGAATGGTAAAAACTGTGGGAATTTCTCTTAGGGCCTTATAAGCCGATGCATGTGACATTAAAAATGCCAAAAAACCTGTATGATGATCGTGGGCATGAACTATAGATGGTTTGCTTTCCAACTGAACCATCCAATCTAATACTGCTAATTGAAACGCCAGAAAACGTTCTGTGTCATCCTCATAAGAGTAAATTTCAGGTCGATCAAACAAACCTGGAATATTGACAAGGTAAACAGGAAATTCCAGAGGCTCCTTTGGAGTCAAAATATCAAAGTCATAATGAAGCTTTCCTAATTTTAAATGACCCTTATACAACTTTTTAAAACTCTTGCCCTTGGAGAAATCGTTATCATAAAATGGCATGATCACTTTCGATGTAACACCGTTTTTTTGCTGGTACTTTGGCAATGCACCTACCACATCAGCTAATCCACCAACCTTGGCAATTGGAAAACACTCGGCACTAACATTCAAAATTTCCATAGATAACTAACTAGAATAAAAATGCATACCATTGATAATCAATAGTATAACATTCTTTGTTTCAATTTTTCAAGATATAAAATAATTATCGGATTCTGAAAAAATTGGATAGGAATATTAAAGGTGATGAAAAAATGACAGGGATTCAAAGGTAGCACCTCTAATCTGTCAATAAATTAACAATCATATGAGAGAACAATAAAGTTATTCATATGTTGAAAACTGAACGTACCATCATTAAGGAATATGATTCAATGGATCAGGAGTTTTTCCAATACTGAGGTTTTGTATCTTCCGATTCCTGATTCCAGTAGTCCTGATTGACAATATGTTTACCATCAATAGTCTTCAATCTTCTTTGAAAAACATAAACTGTCGGATTGAAAGTCATATCGGTAACTCCAACGGTATATAGTTGTGGCTCCTCTTCAGACTTTCTTTTTTCTTCTTCTATAACAACCTCATAACCATTGACTTCTAATAATTTTTTTAAAAAATCTTTTCGGGCTGCTTCAATTTTCTTTTCTACAAAAGTTACACGTTGCTCTCCAATACTACCAAATAAATGTTTGCCTCCTAATCCCATAAAAACTTAATTTAAAAAAGAATTACTAATTTCAAATATATAATTGTACAGAGGACTGTATACACCGGTTATTAAAATACCTAATGCGGCAAGAATCAAACCCAACCTCATATAGATCTTACTTTTAAAGAAAGGTATGGCATTTGGATTTTTTCTCAGGAACATGGCTCTTATGACCAATAAATAATAATACAAAGAGATCGTTGCGTTGACTACAGCGATAAAAACCAGAAAATAATACCCTTTACTCGCTGCTGCCGTATATAAAAAGAATTTACCGAAAAATCCTGCTAAAGGAGGTATACCCGCCAATGAAAACAGGGCCAGCATCATAACCAAACTCAGTTTAGGGTTAGTGCGATAGAGCCCTTCATAATCATCCATATTCTCTTTACCTGAGGCAGTAGACAAGGCCTGAACAACACCAAAGGCTCCTAAATTAGAAAAGATATAAACCGCCAAAAAATAAACTATTGTAGAATAACCCAGTTGATCATTTGACAAAAATCCCAGTAAAATAAATCCGGCTTGAGCTATCGATGAATAAGCCAAAAATCTCTTCATATTTTGCTGTCTTAAGGCAAATAAATTACCCATGAACATCGTAGCAATTGCTACTATATAAATTATTTTACTCCAAACGGGCATCAAAGGTTTCATTACAGTAAACAAAATGATCATTAAAATCATTACGGCCGAACCCTTTGAAATTACAGATAGAAACGAAGCAATACTTATAGGTGCTCCCTGATATACATCTGCTGTCCAGAAATGAAATGGCACCAGTGAAATTTTAAAAGCCAATCCTGAAAAGAAAAATATAAATCCTAAAACTGCTAAATTTGAACTGCTTAAAATGGCTGCCATTGCATCAAAATAAATCGTTCCGGTTGTGGCATATAAAAATGAAATCCCCAACAAAGCAGTTCCTGATGCCAGAGCAGATGACAAAACTAATTTAACCCCGCCCTCTGCCGAATCTCTCTTATAAGTTTCATAAGCTACCAATGCCGCAACAGGCAAGGTGGCTAATTCTAAACCGATGTAAAACATTAAGAAATCGCCTGCAGAAATCATAAAATACATTCCCAACAGGGAAGAAAAAAGCAATACAAAAAATTCAGTTGCTTTATTCTGCTCTACTACATTTTTATTAAGCCATTCTGCCGATTGCAACAATAAGATCAGAACGCCAATATTCAAGGTATTTTTAAAAAAGTACAAAAGTGCATGGGTCTTAAACATTCCCCCGAATAAAGTTCCTTGATTTATAGGTAAAAATCCAATAACGGTATGGATCATAAAAAGTACGATAGCAACGGAGACGATCTTGCCTTTTTGCTCTTTGGTAGAAAATATCTCGAAGATAAGCAGCAACAATATTACCGCCAATAACCCCAATTCATTTCGCATTAATAGTAAACTTTCCCAGTTCATTTTTTTTAATTTTTAAAGTAATCTTTCTAAAAAAGGTTCGATACTTTCTTTTATCATTTCTCCAAGCCCGAATGGCATTACTCCAATTAACACAACAGGAACCATCAATAGTACAAGTCCGGTTTTTTCATACCATGTAGCCTTTGGCAGATCTTTATATTCTTCATTGCTTAAAGGTCCCATCATGATCTTACCTATCATTCTTAGAATATAAACCGCAGTAATAACAATTGAAGAAACAACCAACACGGTTAATACTCTGTGAAATGTGTCGTCGTGTTGAAAGGCTCCTACAAAAATGTTCATCTCTGCAACAAAACCACTAAATCCGGGTAAGCCTAAATATGCTAATCCTGTAATAACATATACCGCACCAATAAATGGCAATACTTTCATGATTCCACCTAACTTCGCAATATCTCTGGTATGGGTTCTTCCGTAAACCATTCCTATCAAGGCAAAGAACAAGGCTGTTAACAAACCATGAGATAAGGACTGGATAATAGCTCCATTCCAGGCTGTTTTATTCATCATTAACAAAGCAAACAAAACCAAACCAAGGTGACTAACAGATGCATAAGCGTTAATGTATTTTAGATCTTTTTGCATTATGGCCCCAAATGCCCCGTAAACGACTCCAATTACAGCAAGGACCGTAAAGAAATCAGACCAGTTAATTGCTCCTAAGGGCAATAAATACATGGCAATTCTAAAAATTCCATACCCCCCTAATTTCATCAGAACCCCTGCGTGTAACATAGATACCGCTGTTGGTGCTGAAGCATGACCCGAAGGTGACCAGGTATGAAATGGAAATAAGGCTCCTAAAACAGCAAAACCGACAAAAGTCAATGGGAAAAATAAATTTTGGGCTGCTTCCGGTATATTAACCTGAGCTATTTCTAAAATATTAAAAGTCAAGGCTCCTCCATCTGCATTGGAGTTAAAATAAATCCCCAATATCCCAACCGATAATACTGCCGAAGCACCCATTAACATCAAGGTTAATTTCATGGCAGAAAATTCTCTTGGACCTGAACCCCATATCCCGATGAGCAGATACATAGGTATCACTGCTATTTCAAAAAAGACGAACATGGTAAACAGATCTATTGAAATAAAGAATCCGAATACACCCGCAGATAAAACGATCAAAGAAATAAAGAACTCTTTTGGCAGATCATCAACCATCCATGAGATAAAAACACCTGCTAAAACAACCACAGATGTAAGTACGATCATAACAACCGATATGGCGTCCACGCCAATGATATAATGTATGTTAAAACTGTCAAACCAGGCATAATCCTTAACAAAAACCATAATGTCTGTGTTGACAGATCTCTCTTTAATGTAGGCAAAAACTAAATTTACCGACATACCGAACTGAACCAGCATTCCTATCAAAGCAACCACTCTTGTTTGCTTTAGATCTTTTGCAAAGCCTAATACCAAAACTGTTATAACCGGAACTATTACAAAAAGTGTTAAAATATCCATAGTTCTAAATTAACTTATCCATATATAAAAAATTACAATAGCGATAACCACTCCACCACCAATAAAAGACATCGCATAATCCTGAAATTTACCCGATTGCATACCTTTAATTTTATTTGAGAATGATGCCGTAACATTACCGATACCTATCATTGAGGCATCCACCACATTTTTGTCAAACCATGCGGAAGGAGCTGCTACTAATCGAAAAATTATTTTCTTGGTCACGAATAAATAGATCTCATCAAAATAGAATTTATGATAGGTCCATTTATAAATAACACCAAAAGCATTTGAAATTCTTTCAGGTAAATCGTTTTCTTTTTTGTAAAACACAAAAGCGAGAGCAATACCAATTAATCCAACAGTTGTAGCGATAGCGGCCAGTGAATAATTCAAATGTGCTTCAAATGGCATATGATCGGCTGTCACATATTCACTAAAGTGTATATAACCAGCTCCTATACTCATAACTGCTAAAAACAACATTGGTATTTTCATAGACATCGGAGATTCATGTGGGACATGATCGTATTGTTTTTCCTTACCCCAAAAAATTCCGAAATACAGCCTGAACATATAAAAAGCAGTCAGACCGGCAACAAAAACACTACTGATATAGATCATTGTATTATGCTCATAAGCCGCTGCTAAGATTTCATCTTTACTGAAGAAACCTGCTAATCCGGGAAAACCTGAAATAGATAAAGCTGCAATCAAAAAAGTGATGTGTGTTACAGGCATATATTTTCTTAAGCCTCCCATATCTTGCAAATAATTGCTGTGAATAGCATGAATTACCGAGCCTGCACCTAAGAAAAGTAAGGCTTTAAACATGGCGTGGGTAAATAAATGGAACATAGATGCCATATATCCAAGCCCATCGTGACCATCATATCCTGAAACACCTAAAGCCAACATCATATAACCAATTTGTGACATGGTTGAAAAGGCCAAAACTCTTTTTATATCGTTTTGTGTCAAAGCAATAATTGCAGCCACCAGAGAAGAAATTGCCCCTACATAAGCCACAATTTCCAAGGCAAATCCATTTTCAACAAAATAGAAAGCAGGAAACAACCTCGCCACCAAATACACACCAGCCACTACCATGGTTGCTGCATGTATAAGGGCTGAAACCGGTGTTGGGCCTTCCATTGCATCAGGTAACCAAATGTGAAACGGAAGCATCGCCGATTTACCTGCACCTCCCATAAAAATAAGGATCAAACCCCAGGTCATCACCGATAGCCCCATAAAGGATGTGCTGGCCCAATTGGTAATAAGATAGCCTTCAGGATTGTTCAATTCACCAAAATCAAAAGTTCCCGAGTAATAACTGACGAGTAAAATTCCGAGTAAAAAGCCCAGATCTGCAAATCGGGTTACTATAAAAGCTTTTTTTGCTGCTGCAACCGCCGAAGGTTTTGTGTAATAATATCCAATTAATAAAAAGGAAGAGGCGCCAACTAATTCCCAAAAAATATACATTTGAAACAAATTGGTCGCTAAAACCAATCCGAACATAGAAAAACTAAACAATGCCAGGTAAGCGAAAAAACGAGTAAATCCATCGTCTCCCTTCATATATCCTCTGCTGTACAGATGTACCATAAAAGATATGGTTGAAACAACGATCAACATCATCACTGAGGTTGGATCTATTAAAACACCCATATCAATATGCAATTTATCCGAAAAGATCAACCAGGTGTACTTATGCACAAAGGTTTGGTAAACACCATCTACTTTAGCATACATAAAATAATTATAAGCTGTATAAAGTGACAATCCAAACGAAGTTGCCAGTCCCAAAGACCCCATCCATCCCGAAACTGAAGCCGGAATTTTCTTGCTGAATAAACCCAAGATCACAAAAAGTGCCAGGGGTATTAGCGGAATGAACATGCTATAAGTAAAATCCATTGTATTCTATTTAAATTCTTTTTCTCCTATTTTAATACTTCATCTCCTGGGTATCCTTGACTTCAACCGAAGCAACAAGCTTGTACAAATTGATAATAATTGCAATCGCTAAAGCTGTTTCGGCAGCTGCCATTGCAACAATAAAAATTGAAAAAATTGCACCTTGTAAAAAATCCGGGTAGAGATAAGTATTAATGATCACAAAATTAACAGCAGCTGCATTTAAAATCAATTCGATCGACATCAATACTGTTATCAAATTCTCTCTTGTAAAAAAACCGTAAACTCCGATAAAAAATAAAACACTTGAAAGCGTTAAAATTTCATATATGCTAATACCTTCGATCATTTTTTATTCTTTTAATTTTTTTCCTTTAGCGATGACAATTGCTCCAACCATCACTGCTAATAATAGAACACTCATTACTTCAAAAGGCAAAATAAATCCACCTTCGCCGTAGCTCAATAAAATTCTTCCAATATCGGCTACTTCAATTACCCTGTCTGCGCCAGCTGTTTGGAAAGGAAATGTATAGATTGCCCAAAGCGTTATTCCCAGACCTGCCATGCTTATCATTCCTGCAATTATTTTTTTTCTTAAAGGAGTTATTTCCAGTTCGAGTTCTACATGATGAACCAACAAGACAGAAAAAATAATCAGCACAATTACACCCCCTCCGTAAACGGCTAATTGAATAGCAGCCAAAAGACTGTAATCAATCATAAAGTATATGCCCGAAATCGCTACCAGTACAAATAACAGATAAATCACTGCTCTTAAAATTTTACGGCTTGAAACTGATGCTATTGCAAAAATTATGATCAAGGCAGATAAAATGTAAAATAAAATTGTTTCCATAATATTAATCTTCAATTCCTGCTTTTACCTTTGAGCCGGGTTGGTTCAATACTTTTGTGAGCGCACTTCGGTCATAAACAGAATTCTCGTAATTCTGGGCCCATACAATGGCATCTGTTGGGCAGGCTTCGATACATAAGCCACACATGGTACACATAGACAAATGGTAGATATGCTTATCGATCATTTTTTTCTTTTTCCCCGTTTCCGGATCAATCTGTCTGTCCCAGATGATCTCAATTGAACCGTTGGGACATGCTATTTCACAAGACTGGCATCCGGTGCAATAGTGTTCATTTTCATCGTTATGAGGCATGACAACTTCACCTCTGAACCGATCGAACATTTTTAATGTATCTCTGTTGTCGGGATATTGTTGTGTTATACTGCCTTTTCGCGCATGAATAAAATAACCTCCCGTAACACTCATTCCGGTTAATAAGGTTTTTATTCCGTTATATATATCTGAAAAGTAACTCATTATCGTTCTATATCATTTATTAAATTATCCAATTCAACCAAACCACAATCGCCATGATGACTATATTCACCAAATTTATTGGCAATAAATACTTCCATTCCAGGGTCAATAACTGATCTACCCGCAATCTTGGGAAAGTCCACCTAAACCACATCATCACAAAAATAATGACCAGTACTTTTATCAAAAACCAAATAGATTCCGGAAACCATGTAATTGCATCTGTGATTCCGAAAGGAGATAACCATCCGCCAAAAAATAACACAACAGCTATTGAAGCAATAATGAACATGTTGATAAATTCTGCGAGAAAGAAATAGGCAAATTTCATACCCGAATATTCTGTGTGAAAACCTGCTCCCAGTTCCGATTCTGCTTCTACCAAATCGAAAGGCGCTCTATTGGTTTCGGCCGTTCCGGCTATCATAAAAATCATAAAAGCGATGAGCGCAGGAATATGTCCTTGCACGATTAACCAGCCACCGGTTCTTTGAACCTCAATAATTTCCGACAATTGTAAAGACCCCGTCAACAAAACCATAGTTAATATGGACATCCCTACTGATAATTCATAACTAATGGTTTGCAAACCGCTTCGCATGGCACCTATTAAAGCAAATTTATTATTACTTGCCCATCCTCCAAGTAAAATTCCTATCACACCAATTGAAGAGACTGAAATTAAAAAGAACAAGCCAATATTGATATCAAAGGCTTGAAATTGTCTTGAAAAAGGAAAAACACTTATTGCAATTAATGAAGAAACAATTACAAAATAAGGCGCTAAATTGTATAAAAATTTGTCAACCCTATCAGTACTTGTCAATTCTTTAGAAACCAGTTTTAAGGCATCTGCCATGGTTTGAAACATCCCGCCTGGGCCCACCCTGTTTGGTCCTAACCTCAACTGAAACCACGCGGCTACCTTGCGTTCTAACAATACCAAATACAATCCTGCTACTGCAAATAAGGCCAGATAAGCTGCTGCAACTAAAACCCAAATTGTAACTGTGGCTGCACTTTCCGGCATGATAGAATAAATCCAATCACTTATTGTTTTCGTTATGCTTAATGGTAAATTCATCATTAAAAAATTAGTCATATTAGCGATCGATATCGGGTATTACAAAATCAAATGAAGCCATAGTAGCTACTAAATCGGCAATTTTGGCTCCTTTTGAAATATGGTTTAAAACTGATAGATTCGAAAATCCCGGTGAACGGAATTTAACCCTGTACGGATTTTTGGTTCCGGTGCTGTTTATGTAAACCCCTAATTCTCCTCTTGCTGTTTCAACACGCTGGTAAAATTCACCTTTGGGTAATTTAATTACTGCTTTTGTTGCCACTTTGGTTTCTCCTTCCGGGATATTATCGATCAATTGTTCAATAATTGACATGGATTCCCACATTTCCATTATTCTTACTTTATATCTCGCGTAGGTATCTCCTTCTGTAAATAAGGCTTCTTTAAAGTCAACGCGGTCATAGGCACTGTAAGGATGGTGTTTTCTTACATCACTTGAAAAACCGGACCCTCTTGCAACCGGACCGGATACGCCAAATGAAATCGCGTCTTCTTTTGTAAGAATACCAACCCCTTTTGTTCTTTTTTCAAAAATTACATTTCCGGTTAATAAACGATCGTATTCAGGAAGTTTAGTTTTAAAATGCCTGATAAATTCTTTGGTTCGATTTACAAAATTGGGATGAATATCAAACATCAGGCCGCCAGGAACATTATAATTCATGGTCAATCTCGCTCCACAGGTTTCTTCAAAAATATCGTTGATCATCTCGCGATCCCTAAAAGCATAGAAATAGGTGGTTAATGCTCCGAGGTCCATTCCCATGACGCCCCACCATAAACAATGAGATGCGATACGGGTAAGTTCACCAATAATGGTTCTTATAACTTGAACCCTATCCGGGATTTCAAGCTCTAAAGCTTTTTCGACAGTTAAACAAACTGCTTCATTGTTAATATGAGAAGACAGGTAATCCATTCTGTCTGTTAAATGAACAATTTGTTGGTAACTATCTCTTTCGCACATTTTTTCTATAGAGCGATGTATATAACCGAGATCTGGCTCAACATTTTTGATTATTTCTCCATCAATGGTTAATATCAAACGCAAAACACCGTGAGCTGCAGGGTGCTGGGGCCCCATATTAACGAAGTATTCTTCCGTTTTTATTTTGGTTTTTAATTCTTGATTGGTCATAAAATCCTTATTTAACAATCATATTAGCTTCGTCTACATAATCTTTTCTCAATGGATATCCCACCCAATCCGGAGTTAGGAAAAGGCGTTTTAAATTTGGATGATTATTGAATTTTATACCAAAAAAATCAAATATTTCCATTTCGTGAAATTCAGCTGTTCTCCATATATCACAAACAGAATCCAGCGTTGGATTCTCCCTGTCTTCAGTCTTAACTTTTACAACGATAGCATGTTTAAATTCGGTGGATTCCAGGTGATAAATAACACCTAATTCTTCACCCCAGTCCATTCCTGTGATACAAAAAGCATAATCAAATTTTAAATCAGGTTCTGTTTTTAACTTACTGCAAACTGCGTGAAGCTGTTCTTTAGAAACCGTTAGCGTTAAATACTCCGATCCTTCTTCTGTAAATTCCAGATTTTCTCCTAAGCCATTAATAATATTTTGTAGTTCTTCGTTTTTCATGGTATCTGTATGCTTAGATGCTAAATATTTCCTTCATCAAAACCGTCAATTGGATTGATCTTTTCCTTCATATTCTCTTTCTTGATTTTTTCCTGTAACATGATCATCCCTTCCAATAATGATTCGGGCCTGGGAGGACATCCCGGTACATAAACATCAACCGGAATTACATGATCGGCACCTTTAATTACAGAATAGGTATTATAATAGAACGGACCACCTGAAATTGCGCATGCGCCCATGGCAATAACGTATTTAGGTTCGGCCATTTGATCATACAATCTTCTTAATACCGGTCCCATTTTATTCACGATAGTTCCTGCAATTATAATTAGATCGGCTTGTCTGGCGGATGGTCTGGCTACTTCAAAGCCAAAACGCGAAAAGTCGTGTTTCGGAGCTCCCGTCTGCATCATTTCTATGGCACAACAACTGGTGCCAAAATACAGAGGCCACAGCGAATTGGATCGACCCCAGTTAATAACAGAATCCAGGGTGGTAACCACAATATTCGCTCCATTTCCCGCTGGGATTACTTTTCCGGGAAAACTATCCGGAACAACCTCTTTTAAACCTTCAGCTTCTAACTGACTTAAATATCTTTTCTTTTCTACTCCCATCGTAAGGCTCTTTTTTTGTATGCGTACAACAGTCCTAATCCTAAAATAAATAAGAACACAATTATTTCAACCAGGGCCACAGTTCCTACTTCTTTAAAAACCACTGCCCATGGAATCAAAAAAGCAACTTCAACATCGAATATTAAAAATAATATAGCAAAAAGATAATATCCTACTTTAAACTGAATCCAAGTTGGTCCTATTGTTTCAACTCCACATTCATAAGGTTCTTTTTTTGCAGGATTCTCCGATTTATGAGAAATCAGATTTGATAAGAAATTGGCTAACACGATTAAAAAAACGCCCGCAATAAAAAATACTAAAATCGCTTCGTACCCCATAACTGATATTCTTAATTAGTACACAAATGTATTTCGTGATTTAAAAAAAAAGGATGACGATTGTCACCCTTTAAAAAATAATTTATTCTATTTAACCTCATAGGTTTCTCCGGAGAAAAACAATTCATCTACTTTCGAAAATTTTGACTGGGACTTCACTTGCTGATTAAGCAACTCTTCACGCTCTTCAAAAGTTGAATCTGTAAAACTTCGAATGATTCCGGTAGCCAAAGGATATTGTAATTTGACAAGCATCTGATGCAAAGTATTATCTTCACATTTGGCATCATGTACTAAAATATCCGCTTCAGTTACCCCATTTTCCCCTATCGTCACAACTTCCAGCTTCAGACCATTTAACACAAGACCTTTATCTTTTTCCTTTCCAAAGATCATGGGTTTGCCGTGTTCCAGAAATATCTGTTTGTCTTCTTTGACATTTTTATCCGTAAATTGGGTAAAACAACCATCGTTAAAAATGACACAATTTTGAAGAATTTCAATCAATGAGGTTCCTTTGAATTTCTCTGCTTCGATAAAAAGATTGGTCATTTCCTTAGGACTGTTACCCCCTAATCTTGCAAAAAACCGTGCCTGCGCTCCAAGAGCCAGTTCGCCTGGATGAAAGGGTGGCTGGGTATTTCCATATGGAGAAGATTTGGTCTTTTGACCTATCAATGAGGTAGGTGAAAACTGTCCTTTTGTTAATCCATAGATCTCATTGTTGAACAAGATGATATTCAGGTTTAAATTTCGCCTGAGTACGTGAATAAAATGATTTCCTCCGATAGCAAGACTGTCACCATCTCCGGTGATCATCCAAACACTTAGATCAGGATTGGCCAATTTGACTCCGCTGGATATGGCAGCTGCCCTTCCATGGATACTATGCATTCCATAAGAATCAATATAGTAGGGGAATCGCGAAGAACACCCTATTCCTGAAATAAAGACCACGTCTTCCTTTTTTACACCCATCTCAGGAAGCGCTTTTTGCATGGATCTTAAGATCACATAGTCATCGCAACCCGGACACCATCTAACCTCCTGGTCACTGGCAAAATCCTTGAATGTATATTTTTTTTCTATAGTATCTTGCATCTTAGTTTTCTTTAATTAAGTTCTTGAATTTCTCTACCAAATCGACAACTGAAAATGGTAAGCCCATCACCTTATTGTATTGTGTATATTTATATTCAGGGTATCTGCCTTTTAAAACTGTAGACAACTGCCCTTTATTTAATTCACAAACTACTATTTTCTTGAATTTAGATAAGACCTCAGCCGTGTTCTTTGGGAAAGGATTGAGGTAATGAAAATGGGCATGACCAACCTTGAAGCCCTTGGCGTCCAGCTTTCGTACCGCTGAGTGCAAACTTCCATAAGTTCCTCCCCATCCGATAACCAACAGATCACCTTCTTCATGGTATTCGGCTTTCAAGTTTTGGAATATAATTTTCGACCCTTTTTACTTTTTCTGCTCTAATATTGGTCATATACTCATGATTTTCAGGGACATATGACACATTTCCAGTAACCTTATCTTTCTCAAGTCCACCAACTCTGTGTTCCAGACCAGGTGTACCCGGTATGGCCCAATTTCTTGCCAAGGTATCATTATCCCGGTCATAAGGATGCCAGGTTTCAGATGCTTTATTAACAATATTTGTTTTTATAGCGAGGCATTTCGTTGATAGACTTGATCCTCCATGGTTCTGAGCCATTGGCAATATATCCATCTGTAAGCAGGATTACCGGCGTCATATGCTCAAGGGTCAATTTAGCTGCTATATAAGCATAATCAAAACAGTCTGAAGGTGTACTTGCCGCAATAACAATGACCGGTGATTCACCATTTCTGCCATACATGGCTTGTAAAAGATCTGATTGTTCTGTTTTGGTTGGTAAACCGGTTGATGGTCCACCTCTCTGAACATTCACAATAACCAGAGGTAATTCTGTCATCAAGGCCAGGCCAATAGCTTCTCCTTTTAGGGCAAGACCCGGTCCGGAAGTAGTGGTAATGGCAAGATCTCCTGCAAAGGAAGCACCAATTGAAGAGGTAACACCCGCGATCTCATCTTCTGCCTGAAAAGCTTTTACACCAAAATTCTTATGTTTAACCAGTTCATGTAAAATATCAGTTGCCGGCGTAATTGGATAAGAACCCAGAAATAATTCAAGTCCTGACTTCTCTGCTGCTGCAAGAAATCCCCAGGCTGTGGCTGTATTTCCATTTATAATACGATAGGTTCCTTTAGGCATTGCCGAAGGCGCTATTTTATATGCATTCGGAATCAATTCGAGCGTTTCCGCATAATAAAATCCGGCTTTAAGAACTTTTGCATTTGCTTCTGCGATCTCAGGTTTATACTTAAACTTCTGTTCAAAGAAATTCAATGTATGGCTCATTTCACGGTTATACATCCAGTAAACTATACCTAAGGCAAACATATTCTTGCTTCTGGTGATACTTTTGTTATCAAGACCCAAATCTTTAATAGACTCTTTGGTCATGGAGGTCATTGCCACTTCTATCACCCGGTAATTCTCAAGACTTCCGTCTTCCAGGGGATTACTTTCGTATTCGGCTTTTTGTAGATTCTTTTTTGTAAATGCATCGACATCTACAATGATCGTATGCCCAGCCTTCACCGCATGTAAATTGGTTTTTAATCCGGCGGGATTCATGGCGACCAATAGATCAAGATCATCACCCGGAGTACTTATTTCAACACTCCCAATATGAACCTGAAAACCTGAGACACCATAAAGACTGCCCTGAGGTGCCCTGATCTCAGCAGGATAATTGGGAAAAGTTGCCACGTCGTTACCAAACATAGCTGAGGTGTCAGTAAACTGTGTTCCAGTCAACTGCATTCCATCACCAGAATCTCCTACAAATCTGATTACAACCGCACTTAAAGATTCCACTTCATGTGTTGTTGGTTCCATTTTATTAACAGTCATCTTCTGCATATTTTTTATAAATTTACTAAAATTTACATTACCCTATAATATTTAGTAGCTAAAAGTAAGCAGCCTTGAACTTTCAGAATATGACTTTTATCAATCTGTCATTTTTATTACATTTAATATTCTGAGCCGTCTTATTTGGAATAGTTCTAAATTTCTTTTTGCCTGAATTTTATGAAATTTTAATTCTTTAACTTTGTTCGATAATATTTAAATAATTAGAAAATGGCTATAATAATAACTGACGAATGTATCAACTGCGACGCTTGTGTAGCAGAATGTCCAAATAACGCAATTTATGAACCTGACAGTGAATGGTCTTATTCAGATGAGACATCCTTAAGTGGGGAAGTAACTACTCCTGATGGAAGAACTGTTGATGCTGATGCAGAGAACGAACCAGTAAGTGATGAATTTTATTTTATTGTAACAGATAAGTGTACGGAATGTAAAGGATTTCATGATGAACCACAATGTGCTTCCGTTTGTCCGGTTGACTGTTGTGTTCCTGATGAAGATCACGTCGAGTCAGAAGAAGAACTTTTGGCTAAAAAAGTTTGGATGCACGGAGAATAAAAATCTTCCTTGTAAAAAACTAAAAAGAGTGTCTGATATCAGATACTCTTTTTTTATGGTCTTTACTGAGCATCAGTACCCTATGACTTATGTCATAATTTAAGTGTTCCATAAGATCTAATTTTACCCTGTTAAATCATATAACCTTTACATGATTGACCAGTAATAAACTTATCTCATATTTATAAACTTACTATAAAATGAAAAAACGATTCGAAAAAATAATATGTGATGCCAATGAGGCTGTCGCCAGAGTAGCACATAAGACAAATGAAGTTTGTGCTATCTACCCCATTACACCAGCATCACCTATGGGTGAGCATGTAGATCTTTACAGTTCGAAAGAACAAACCAATATATGGAACAACATTCCACGTATCGTGGAAATGCAAAGTGAAGGTGGTGCAGCAGGTGCAGTTCACGGTTCATTGCAGGCAGGTGCTCTTACGACTACTTTTACCGCTTCTCAGGGCTTATTGCTCATGATACCCAATATGTATAAAATGGCAGGTGAGTTATTACCTACTGTAATTCATGTAGCGGCCAGAACGGTTGCCACACATGCTTTATCTATTTTTGGAGACCATAGTGATGTGATGTCAGCCAGACAAACAGGTTTTGCCATGCTATTTGGCGGATCTGTCCAGGAAGCACAGGATTTTGCACTTATTTCTCAAGTTGCAACGCTAAAATCGAGAATTCCTTTTATGAATATTTTTGATGGTTTCAGAACTTCTCATGAGATTTCAAAAATAGATGCCATTCCGGATGATGTGATCAAAGCAATGATGCCGGAAGATCGTATCATGGCGCATAAAAAACACTCTCTTGACCCAGATAACCCGGTAATAAGAGGTACTTCTCAGAACCCTGATGTTTTCTTCCAGGCCAGAGAAGCGGCGAATACTTATTACGATGCAGTTCCGGGAATCGTACAAGATGTGATGGATGAATTCTATGAACATACCGGTCGCAGATATGATCTGTTTAATTATATAGGACATCCACAGGCTGAAAGAGTAACCATTATTATGGGATCAGGTGAAGGACCTGTTTGGGAATCCTTAGAAAAAATGGTCGCATGATGGTGAAAAAGTAGGTGCTTTATTTGTAAGGTTATACAGACCTTTCTCTGTAAAAGATTTTATAAAAAAGATGCCAAAAACAGTTAAAAAAATAGCTGTACTTGACCGAACTAAAGAACCTGGAAGTATAGGTGAACCTTTATATATGGATGTTTTAAGTGCGTTTATGGAAGGTGGTGACAAGATGCCTCTTATTGTAGGAGGTCGATACGGATTATCATCAAAAGAATTCACACCAAAAATGGTAAAAGGAATTTACGATGAACTTTTAAAAGACAAACCAAAAAATCATTTTACTGTTGGTATCATAGACGATGTGACACATACCAGTTTGATGGCCGATCCAACATTTGAACTAAGAAGAACTACTTTTAATTGTATGTTCTATGGTTTAGGATCAGATGGTACTGTAGGTGGTAACAAAAACTCTATTAAGATCATTGGAGAAACCACAGATAATTTTGTCCAGGGTTATTTCGTATATGACTCGAAAAAAGCCGGAGCGCAGACGATTTCACATTTACGTTTCGGTCCAGAACCTATCCACTCTTCTTATTTGATTGAAAAAGCTGATTTTATTGCCAGTCATCAATTTAATTTCATTGAGAAATACGATATGATTGATGAATTGAAAAAAGGAGGAACTTTCCTTTTGAATTCTCCTTATTCTAAAGATGAAATCTGGGACAAACTTCCTGAAAAAATGCAGAAGCATCTTATTGAAAACGAAGTGAACTTTTACATCGTAGATGCCTCTAAAGTGGCACAAGATGCCAATTTAGGAAAAAGAACGAATACAGTTCTTCAAACGTGTTTCTTTGCAATTTCAGGTATACTGCCAAAAGATGAGGCCATTCAAAAAATCAAAGACGCCATTGTAAAATCATACTCTCATAAGGGAGAAAAGGTGGTACAAATGAACTTTAATGCGGTTGATAAATCATTGGAAAATCTTGAAAAAGTTGACTATCCAAATCAAGTAACGAGCAAGAAACAATTTGTATCAGCGATGACCAATGCTCCTGACGGTTTTGTAACAGAAGTACTTCGAAACCATCCTTGCTGGTCGCGGTGATGAGTTGCCTGTAAGTGCTTTCCCTGTGGACGGTACGTTCCCAACAGGAACAACACAATACGAAAAAAGCGGAATAGCACATTTTATTCCAATCTGGGATGATGAAAACATTTGTACACAGTGTAATAAATGTGTGGCCATTTGCCCACATGCTGCTATTCGTGCAAAAGTTGTATCAAAAGAAGAATTGTATGAAGCTCCTTTGACAATGAAACATGTACCTGCTAAAGGACGTCCATTCTCAAAAGATGAGTCTTATGTGCTGCAGGTATCACCTGAAGATTGCACAGGGTGTGACCTTTGTGTGGAAGTTTGTCCTGCAGAAAGCAAAGAGATTCCTGGTTTCAAATCGATCAATATGCGAAAAAAACTGGAACATGACGCTGTTGAGAATCTCAACTGGGATTTCTTTATCAATCTGCCTGATTATGACCGTACTGAATTAAGTACCTCAAATGTTAAAGGCGCTCAGTTCCTTCAACCCTTGTTCGAGTTCTCGGGAGCTTGTTCAGGTTGTGGAGAAACTCCATATATTAAATTGATCACTCAATTATATGGTGACAGTATCATGATCGCTAATGCAACTGGTTGTAGCTCAATTTACGGAGGTAACTTGCCAACAACACCTTATAGAACGAACGAATTTGGCAGAGGCCCGGCATGGGCAAATTCACTTTTCGAAGATAACGCAGAATTTGGTTTAGGTATGCAATTGGCTCTTAGTAAAAAACAAGAGATAGCAGTTGACCTTTTAAAATCAATGGAGTTATTGGTTGGCAGTGAATTGGTATCCGATATTTTAGATAATCCGGAGTCTGATGAAACTGAAAAAGCGAAAAAATTTGCCGACATAGACAAATTAAAAGAAACCCTCAATATTCTTGACAATAATGAGGACGCCAAGAAACTGAATCAATTAACTGAATACCTTGCGCAAAAAGGCAGTTTGGATATTTGGTGGAGATGGATGGGCCTATGATATTGGATATGGTGGTGTAGATCATGTCTTGGCATCCGGAGAGAATATCAATATCCTGGTGATGGATACTGAAGTATACTCAAATACCGGTGGTCAGACTTCTAAAGCAACTCCATTAGGGGCAAGTGCGAAATTCTCAATTGCAGGTAAGAAAACGCCTAAAAAGAGCCTCTCCATGCAAGCTATTTCTTATGGAAATGTTTATGTAGCGCAGATTGCCATGGGTGCTAAAGATGTGCAAACATTAAAAGCCATTAAAGAGGCTGCTGAATTTAATGGACCTTCCTTGATCGTTGCATACTCTCATTGTGGAGAACATGGTTATGATCTTAAAGATGGCGCCACACAACAAGGCAAAGCCGTTGATACAGGATATTGGCCATTATTCAGATTTGACCCTTCTAAACCAAAAGGTAAGAAGTTCAGACTTGACTCTAAAGCTCCTTCAGCTCCTTTAGAAGATTTCATGTACAATGAAGCACGTTTTACAAGAGTTGTTAAAGAAAATGCTTCCTTGGCCAATGAGTTACTTGTGCAAGCACAAGAAGAAGTGGATTCCAAATGGGAACGTTTAGAATTATTTAAAAGCTTGTAATATTATTAAACCCAACCTCGCATGAAATATCATCATGCGAGGTTTTTTTTTTCAGGTTATGGATCAAAAAGCTCAGGATCATTTTGAAAAAGCCAACCAACAACTGCGCAGGGCCAATGAAGAATTGTTCAAACCCGAGGAAGATGTGGTCTCCTTTCTGGTTTGTAAAAATTCACTGAATGCCATAGAAAACTATTTAAAAGGTTACCTTTCTAAAAGAGGTTTTGAAACCAAAGGTGAAGATTCCATTGATCTGCTTTTGGAAAGATGCCGGTTAGTGGATAAAAAATTCAACCGGATTGATCTGGGTGTGATCGATTGCAGTGCGAATCCTGACCATAACAGGTTTTGTGAAGATGTGGAAAAAGTAACTTCCTGCTTCCAGACGGCCGATCATCTGGAAAATTTCCTCATCAAACAGGGAATTGTTTAGTTTGATTTCTTTTCAGAAAAAAGATAATTTTATATATGTTGCATAAAAGCTGGATTTTCAGGTAAATAGATTTTTTTCTATTATATTAGCATATCAAACCTTAGATTTTATGCATTCCCCTCAACTTTTATTGGCATTTATCATAAGCCTGTTTTCTTCAATGGCTTTTGCCCAATCAACAACCCAAGACAGTCTGACTTCCAATGATCAGGAATGGACAACTCAGGAAATAATACATCCAGATCAGGTAGCAAGGGCACCCGTAATCTTCAAAGAGGATACATTGTTTCTGATCAGTCATTCTCCAAGGGAATATCCGGTTACTTACCGCGCAAATCAAATTTCCCATCGACTGGAAACATTGGCCGAAGACTATAAACAAGGTATTGATACGGTCTATTTGAAAACTGAAAATAACTTTATCAGTGTCATGTATAATGATCAGGTCGCTTTTATTGTTACCGAAAATGATGCAAAAACAAATAACACTGCTATTTCGCGGCTTGCTGAAATGCAGATGCAAAAATTTAAAGAAGCTTTACAACAAGATCATAAATACGATTTAAGCACGCAGGAATGGCTCATTAGAGTAGGTTATTTTCTATTATCACTTTTGATATTGATTGTTGTTATTAAATTGATCAATTGGCTTTATAAAAAATTAAATGCCTATTTATCAAAGTTTGAAAAAAAGTTCTTGAAGAGTAAAAAGAATATTTTCAAATATTTTATACCGAGAAATACGACAAACATTTTTGTTTTTATTTCAAATGTGATGAGATTCATAACTATCCTATTTGTATTGTTCACTTACCTCCCATTCATGTTCAGCTTTTTCCCCTGGACTGAAGATCTTGTAAGCACGTTTTACAGTTATCTCTCCAGACCGGTTAAATTTGTATTCTTTGGATTCATTGATTTTTTACCAAATTTGATCTTTATCACTGTGATTATTTTTATTACCAGATATGTGATCCGCGTACAGAAGGATATCGTTGAGGACATAGAAGCCGAAAAATTCATCATTAAAGGTTTTCCCAAGGATTGGGCGAATACCACACAAAAAATTATTAGCCTGTTAATATGGGCCTTTGCTCTTGTATTGATCTATCCTCACCTTCCGGGATCTACATCACCGGCTTTTAGGGGCGTTTCTATTTTTATTGGAGCGCTAATCTCTTTTGGATCTACTTCAGCAATCGCCAATATCATTGCCGGCATTGTGATTACGTATATGAGGCCATATCAAATTGGTGATCGCGTCAAAATACAAAATACAACTGGAGACGTCATTGAAAAAACCTTATTGGTCACCAGGATTCGTACGATCAAGAATGAAGATGTCACCATTCCAAACGCCAATATCATCAATAACCACCTGATCAACTATTCAGCGAATGTGGATAAAAACGGATTGTTACTGCATACTTCAGTGACTATTGGCTACGACGTGCCATGGAATCAAGTGGAACAATTGCTGATCGAAGCGGCCTCCAAAAGTATGCATATTGAACCTGAACCGGCACCTTTTGTTCTTCAAACCAGCTTAGATGACAATTATGTGTCTTACGAGATAAATGCTTATAGTAAAGAAGCTAAAAAGATGGCCCTTATTTACTCTGACATCCATAAAAACATCCTTGATGTTTTCAATACGGCTGGAGTGGAAATTTTATCACCACAATACATTGCTGCAAGAGATGGTAATTTAACCACGGTTCCCAGTCAATTAACCGATGACTCAAGAAGTCCCTTAGATAAGATCGTTGATCATCTGACGGGTCAAAATCAGCCTGTTAAGGTCAGAAAGGGTTCGTCAAAAAATGATAAGACAATTGAAAACAAAGGAAAAAGCCCCGATTTATTTTCAGATGACTAAGAATTATTCATTGAGTTTTAAGACTGCCATAAAAGCTTGTTGAGGAATTTCTACATTACCCACCAGACGCATACGTTTTTTACCTTTTTTCTGTTTCTCAAGTAATTTACGTTTACGCGAGATATCACCCCCATAACACTTGGCCGTAACATCTTTTCTCAAAGCTTTAATGGTTTCTCTTGCGATAATTTTCGCTCCAATGGCCGCCTGAATAGGAATATCAAACTGTTGCCTTGGGATTAATTTTCGCAGTTTTTCACACATTTTCTTCCCAATACCGTATGCGGTACTGTCATGTAATAATGCGGATAATGCATCAACCGGCTGTCCGTTAAGGAGTATATCTACCCGTACCAATTTAGAAGCTTTGAATCCGATAGGATGGTAATCAAAGGAGGCATAACCTTTGGATACGGTTTTTAATCTATCGTAAAAATCAAATACAATTTCAGAAAGTGGCATATCAAAAGTCAGTTCAACTCTTTCCGTAGTTAAGTAGGTCTGATTGGTTATTTCACCTCTTTTCTCAATACACAGGCTCATCACCGGACCAACAAAATCAGCTTTTGTAATGATACTTGCCTTGATAAAAGGTTCTTCAACCCTGTTTAGCGTTGAAGGTTCCGGAAGATCCGTTGGATTATTGACCAGGATCATGGTATCCGGATACTTATTGGTATAGGCATGATAAGATACGTTTGGAACCGTAGTAATTACGGTCATATCAAACTCTCTCTCCAATCGTTCCTGGATAATTTCCAAATGTAACATACCGAGAAAACCACATCTAAATCCAAATCCCAAGGCTGCTGAACTTTCCGGAACAAATACCAGGGAGGCATCATTGAGCTGTAACTTTTCCATTGAAGATCTTAACTCTTCGTATTCATCCGTATCAACAGGATAAATACCTGCAAATACCATGGGCTTTACATCTTCAAAACCTTCAATGATTTCCTGGGTAGGATTCAGCGCATCTGTAATCGTATCACCTACCTTTACTTCACTTGCTGTTTTGATCCCTGTGATCAAATAACCAACATCTCCTGCTTTTATACTTTTTTTAGCTACTTGCCTCAACTTTAAGGTGCCAACTTCATCTGCATAATATTCATTCCCCGTAGCGACAAACTTGATCTTCTGCCCCTTTGTTATTTCTCCATTGATTACTCTAAAATAGGTTTCAACCCCTCTATAAGAGTTATAAACAGAATCAAAGATCAAGGCTTGAAGAGGACCGTCAGGATTTCCTTTTGGAGCAGGAACCCTTTCTATGATCGCACTTAAAATATTTTCAACCCCAAAGCCGGTTTTCCCGCTGGCGTGAATTACTTCTTCAGGATCGCAACCCAAAAGATCTACAATATCATCAGTTACTTCGTCGGGATTAGCACTTGGAAGATCCACTTTATTTAAAACCGGTATGATTTCAAGATCATTATCAAGAGCCAAATATAAATTGGAAATGGTCTGAGCCTGAATACTCTGAGCCGCATCAACAATAAGCAGCGCTCCTTCACAGGATGCAATTGATCTCGATACTTCATAGGAAAAATCAACATGTCCGGGTGTATCGATCAAATTCAGCACATACTGCTCTCCTTTATATTCATAATCCATCTGGATCGCATGACTTTTTATCGTAATGCCCCGCTCTCGTTCCAGATCCATACTATCAAGTAGCTGGTCCTGTTTCTCCCGATCAGTAATCGTATGGGTAAATTCCAATAACCTGTCCGCCAGGGTACTTTTACCATGATCAATATGAGCAATGATACAAAAGTTTCTAATATTCTTCATCCGTTTGTGCCTGTCTTCAATAATTGCGCAAATATAACCAATTAGTTGATTGGCAAAACCTAATTTTCACCTTTAATCATGCTTGGGAAAGATGATGCCAGCGTCCTTTCTAACCGCATCCATGATTTCCATTAATTCCCTGCTTATTGACAGAGGTAAAACAGGGCTTTCAATCAATCCCTGATCAAGGCATTCCATCACGTGTTTCGCTTCCAGTTCATAGCCCATTCCTTTGGGTTGTTCAATATGGATTTCTTCCTGAATACCATTCCTTTCAATGAGAATTGGAAATTCAGGCTCCCGTATAAACTTGATAAAACCATGCTCAAAGCAAAGTTCAGTTTCATTATGACAAGAACTCTCAAAACTTGAAGTGAGTACCGCCATGGCACCATTTTCATAACCAAACAACATACTTATACTATCTTCCACTCCATTTGAACGGATATTTGCCATGGTTTTTATGGAAGTTGGTTTACCCAACAACATCAAAGATCTGAAAATGGGATAAATACCAATATCCAATAAAGAACCGGCTCCTAAATCTATATTATACAATCTCTTGTCTGGATCAAATTCAGCTTTGAACATAAAATCTGATTTTACAAATTTCAGTTGACCTAGCCCTTCTTCTTTAGATAATTCCATTACTTTAAGGAATTTTGCAGAAAATATGGTCCAAAACGCTTCCATCAGGAACGTTTTGTTTTCCTTAGAAACCTTTATCATGCGGTCGACCTCTTTGGTATTCATCGCAAAAGCCTTTTCACATAAAACTGCTTTTTTATGCTCCATACACAAGATACTATGTTCCATATGCATGGCATGAGGTGTTGCAATATAAACGATATCAACCTCGGGGTCCTGAACCATTTCTTTATAGGAGCCATATGCCTTTTCAAACCCTAAGTCATTCGCAAATTGCTGAGCATTGTCCAGGTTTCTTGATGCGGCGGCATATAGGTTGGCATTTTCCAGTAAACTTAGGTCTTGTACAAATTTTCGAGCTATTTTTCCGCAGCCCAAGATGGCCCAGTTATATTTTTTTTTCATTCCAGATAAATTTTAGTCGATCCAATAAGCTACAAACTAGTATCATGAATTCCACTGTAATTTCTTTTGGAAACATGATTACTCGAAAATATCACTTTTTTTCCGGAAGGATGTAGAAATCCAGGCAAAAGAAAACTAAAAAAATGATTTCAACCACATGGTCAGCATTTATACATGCCTTGGCCTAATGATTAAAAAAATCGTAATTTTGCAGCCTAAAATTTAGGTTTGGCAAAAATTGGTGACATAGAATTAGGTGATTTTCCCCTATTACTGGCTCCTATGGAAGATGTAAGTGATCCACCATTCAGGGCGCTTTGCAAGGAGAACGGAGCAGACGTGGTATATACTGAGTTCATTTCTTCGGAAGGATTGATCAGGGATGCGGCTAAAAGCGTTCAAAAACTTGACATTTATGATAAAGAACGACCAGTAGGCATCCAGATTTTTGGAGCGAACATGGAATCGATGTTAAAAACGATTGAAATTGTTGAAAGATCCAACCCTGATTTTATAGATATTAATTTTGGGTGCCCAGTCAAAAAAGTGGTAAGTAAAGGTGCAGGTGCCGGGATACTAAAGGATATACCGCTAATGGTAAAGCTCAGCGAGGCTATGGTAAAACATACGAAACTACCCGTAACCGTAAAAACAAGACTTGGTTGGGATCATGACTCTATATATATTCAGGACGTAGCTGAAAGGCTTCAGGATGTTGGTATTCAAGCCATTGCCATCCATGGTCGCACAAGAGCTCAAATGTATAAAGGAGATGCTGTTTGGGAACCGATTGCAGATGTAAAGAACAATCCCCGAATGCATATTTCGGTTTTCGGTAACGGAGATGTAAATTCTCCGGAAAAAGCAGTGATCATGAGAGACAAATACGGGCTTGACGGAGCGATGATAGGAAGAGCAAGTATTGGTAATCCCTGGTTTTTCAATGAAGTAAAACACTATTTTAAAACAGGAGAGCATCTGCAAAGTCCGGGAATTACCCAGCGAGTCTTAACAGCAAAAAGGCATTTAGAAATGGCTATTGCTTGGAATGGAGATCACGCTGGACTTTTCGAAACCCGACGTCACTACACGAATTATTTTAAAGGAATCCCACATTTTAAGGAATACAGACTACGTATGGTAACCAGCGACACTAAAGAAGAAGTTTTTCAGGTATTTGAAGAGGTTTTAGAGAAATTTGGTGGTGAGCAGTGAGAGGGTGGTTTAAGTGAGGGTTTGGCTTAAGTAAAGGGCTCACTTAAGTGAGGGGCCAAGTCGATCTCTACAAAATTTTGAGCAACTTCAACATTGGTTAATTTGTTCTTCCGTTCTCCATAAAAATCTTGCGCTGAGGAATACTTCCATTCAAGAGGGTTTTTCACCAATTTGGCTCTTACCGGGTTTAAATGAATATAATTGAAACAAATCTGAGGATACTGTTTTTCTGACAAAATAGATCTAAGAAGTAAGATGTTTTGAGTAATGGCCAAAGTGGGCATTAAACTTTTCAAGCTATTTATGGCAACAGCCTTTGTCCCACTTCTAAATAAGGATCCACTCCTATTTTCCTGTTTGTTTATTGCTCTTGTATAAGACCGTAATAAAATTCCAATAGAATCATTTAATGATCTTGTTTTCTGGTCTTTAGACTCACTATTGTTCAAAATATATTTTTCTGTGTCACGAACATAAACCATTAAATGAAAGTGATTTGGCATTAAGCACCAGGCAAGAATGTCAGCATATGGAAGCACATAGACTTTCAATTTATAAAGGAAATAATCATAATTTCTGTCCTCATAAAATATTTTTGTTCGGTTGTTTCCTTGATTGTAAATATGATAAAGTTTATTCTTCTTGAAGATCACAATGGTTATTTTCCATTTGGTAACAAACAACTTGAATTGTTAACTTCTAAGGGGCTGATTTAAGTAAGAGGTTGACTTAAGTCAAGGGGTCACTTAAGTGAAACCTTGAAATCCCAAAACTCCCCCCTCACTATTCCACTAATTTGTTCGAAATTCTGGCGCTTGCAATCTTGGCCGCCAGATAACCCAGAATAACAATAGTAACAATAACCAGTATTACATTAATGAGTTTGAATTCTACGGGATACGCCAGGGATTGAGTGATCATGATAAAGCCATATTTTTTTTGTAAAAGAACAAAGGGGATGGCCAGGAGCAATCCCACAAATAGTCCGAATATGGTAAGTAAAAAGCCTTGGAAAACAAAAATTTTACGAATATCCCTCACTGAAGAACCTAGATGGAACAATGTTTTTAAGTTTTCTTTTTTGTCAATGATCATCATTACTATGGCTCCGATCACATTGAACAAGGCTATCATCAGAATCAAGGTAAACACCAAATAAGAGACTAAATTTTCAGTATTGAGCATCTTGTAAAAAACAGAATTAAGCTGCTGCCTGGTTTTTACTTCAAAATCATTTCCTAAACTTTCCTTTAATTCATCCTGAACATCGGTTACTGAAGCACCTTCTATAAGTTTCAATTCTATTGCACTAATCTGATTTTCTCTATAACCGAGAAGGTCTTGTGCCAGACTTAAATTACTGTAAACAAATTTTTTGTCTATATCATCAGTCAGTCTGTAAATGCCAATCGTTTGGGCTCCAACCTGATTAAAGGCCGTTTTAGGGTTGGTAATATAACCCTTCCCAGGTTTAGGGACATAAATCTTAAGTGACTCTAAAAAATCATATGATCCAATAGATAGTGCGGTGGAAATAGCGCTTCCAACCACCACAGTGTATTTCGCATCATAATTGACCCAATTCCCAAAATAAACAGCTGTATCCAGTCGATTTACCAATAAATAATTTGCGTCAACTCCCTTAATACTCGCTACATGAGATTTTTCACCATAACTTAAGAACACACGCTCCTCAATAACTTTTGAATAGGCGGCTATTTTTTCCCTTAGCAAAACCTTTTCTATATTTTCATCAAAGAGAAATGACTTCCCCTCAACCGAAGTGATCTTAAGATCAGGATCCGCTGTTCGAATAAAGCTCAGGCTAAAATCTTTAAGACCAGAAAATACCGAAAGCACGATAAATAAAGCTATAGCACTCACGATTACTCCAAGAGTCGCGATAAGTGTAATAATATTTATCGCATTATTACTGCTTTTAGAACCTAGGTAGCGCTTAGCTATGTACAAGGGAAAATTCAATCCTGTTAGTTTTTCTTTTTAGGAGATTTTTGTTCGTTTTTAATGGGATCATCTTCTCCCCTTAATGCCTTATCAATATATTCAATATAGTCAAGAGAATCATCAATATAAAACATTAACTCAGGCATTCTTCTCAATTGGTTTTTGGTTCTCAATGCAAGTGCATGTCTGATCATCACAGTATTCGCTTTTATTCCTTCCATGATTTCTTCCTTTTTATCGGATGGAAAAATACTCAAATAAGCCTTGGCTTGCCCCAAATCGGTCGTTACCTGTACCTTAGTTACAGAGATAACCACACCTTTCATTCCATCTCTTGCCGCTCCCTGGAGGATATCCACCAAATCTTTTTGGATGACTCCTGCAATTTTTTTCTGTCTGTTTGTTTCCATGAGTACAAAAATAGTATTATTCGATTTAATGGAGCATCAAAACGTAATTAGTATAAAATCTTTATTTTTGAGAACAAAGACTATTGGTAATGAAAAAAATTGAGCATATTGGTATAGCAGTTAAAAACCTTGAAACATCCAACTCACTTTTTACGAGTCTATTTGGAAAAAAACCTTATAAAACGGAAATCGTTGAGAGTGAAGGTGTTTCAACTTCTTTTTTTCAAGCAGGTCCTAATAAAATTGAATTATTACAAGGAATTTCAAAGGAAAGTCCCATTTCAAAGTTTATAGAAAAAAAAGGTGAAGGAATCCATCATATCGCTTTTGAAGTGGAAAACATTTTTAATGAAATTAAAAGATTAAAAAAAGAAGGCTTCATAATGATCCATGAAGAACCAAAAATAGGAGCAGACAACAAGCTCATTGCTTTTCTTCATCCAAAGAGCAGTAATGGTGTGCTGATTGAGCTATGTCAGGAGCGTGAAAAATAACCAATTTGCCAGTGAATTTTTATTTGCCCTTTATGCAGAAATAATTACCTTGCAATTCGCTAAAAGCTTAGAAATTCTATGAGTAAATCCTTTGAAAAATACCAAAAAAGAAGACTCAGGTCTTCTTATATATCGGTAGTGATCAGTATTTCGTTGGTGCTGTTTTTATTAGGAGTTTTAGGGCTGCTTGTGTTGAATACCAAAAAAGTATCTAATTACTTTAAAGAGAGTGCAGCAATTACTTTATTTCTAAAAAACGATGTGAATCGTGATCAGATCTTAAATCTTCAAGTCTCTATTGACGAGCAAAGTTTTACAAAAAGTACAAAATTTATTTCCAAGGAAGAGGCAGCAGAGATTTACAAAAAAGCTAATGGAGAGGACTTTATGGATTTTCTTGGCTACAATCCACTTGAAAATTCTATTGATATTTATGTGAAAGGCGATTTTGTTTCTCCTGAAAAAATGGAGGAGATCGAGCAAATCTATAAAACCAATCAATATGTATCATCTGTTTCTTATGATAAACCATTGATAGACCTTCTTACCAAAAATGTGCGTAGAATAAGTTTGTTCATACTTGTGTTTTGCGGTCTTGCGACCTTAGTGGTGGTGGTCCTTATCAATAGTTCCATTAGGTTATCGGTGTATTCCAAAAGATTTACAATAAAAACCATGCAAATGGTTGGTGCCACAAAACGGTTTATTAGAAAACCTTTTATATGGAACAGTGTTAAATTAGGGATTATTGGAGCAGTTCTTGCTATTATTGAATTGGCCCTGCTTTTGTATTATATGAATGCAACATTCCCTGAATTCGGAATGATTGACAATAGAATAGAATTGGCCAGTTTATTTGGAATTATATTTGGAATGGGTATCCTTATTACCTGGATAAGTACTTTTTTGGCGACACAAAGATTTTTGAATTTAAGAACTGACGAATTATACTACTAGTATGGAGAAGAAAAATAAAAATCAGGGGGAATTCCTTTTCGGAAAAAAAAATTACCTGATATTGATCGTTGGTGCGGCAGTTATTTTACTTGGTTTTGCACTTATGATCGGTGGCGGAAGTGACGACCCGAATGTGTTCAATGCAGAAATCTATAACTTTCGAAGAATTAGATTGGCCCCCACGATAGTACTTATTGGTTTGGGTATCGAAGTTTATGCCATTATGGCCAATCCCGGCAAATAACTTTAAAGCGAGAATACTAACACGAATTGATACCCACCAAATATGAATTACCTAGAAGCCATCATCCTTGGAATCGTCCAGGGTCTTACCGAATTCTTGCCTGTATCATCAAGCGGCCATTTGGAATTGGCCAAGGTCATATTCGGAGACAATTCTGTTCCAAAAGAAAGCCTCACTTTTACAGTTGTTTTGCATTTTGCAACTGCGCTTAGCACTTTAGTCATTTTTAGAAAGGATGTAATTGAGATCATAAAAGGACTCTTTCAATTCAAAAAGAATGAAGAATTTATGTTCTCTGTAAAAATTATTATCTCTATGATCCCGGCAACGATCATTGGTTTGATGTTTGAAGAAGAACTCGAAGCTTTTTTCAACGGAAACGTGTTGCTCGTTGGATTCATGCTGCTCATAACCGGACTATTGCTCTTTCTAGCCGATAAAGCCAAAAATACGAACAAGAATGTCTCTAACCTAAACGCATTTATCATTGGTATCTCTCAGGCAATAGCCATGTTACCCGGAATTTCACGTTCCGGAGCAACTATTTCGAGCTCGGTATTGCTTGGCGTGGATAGAACCAAAGCTGCTCGCTTTTCATTTTTGATGGTAGTTCCTTTAATTTTAGGAAAGGTTGCCAAAGATTTTATGGGAGGTAGTATCAGTTTTAGTGATGAAAATTTCGGAGTTATGGCGGCTGGATTTGCGGCATCATTTATTGCAGGGTTATTGGCCTGTAGCTGGATGATCAGTTTGGTAAAGAAAAGTAAACTTTACTATTTCTCTGCTTATTGTTTTATCGTAGGAACCATTGCCATTGGTTACGCATATTTTTATATGTAATGGAAGTTGAAGATTTTTTAAACGGAAAAGTTCTCCTTATTGACAAACCTTTAAACTGGACTTCTTTTCAGGTGGTCAATAAAATACGCTGGGCCATTCGTAAAAAATTTAATTTAAAGAAAATAAAAGTGGGTCATGCAGGCACCCTTGATCCGTTGGCTACGGGTTTGTTGATCCTATGTACAGGGAAAATGACCAAAAAGATCAATGAGTATCAGGCTGAAAACAAAGAGTATACAGGTACCATCACCCTTGGGGCAACAACCCCGTCATTTGATCTTGAAACCGAGATCGATCAAACCTTTCCAATCGAACATATCACAGAAGAGCATATTTATGCTGCCGCTGAATCTTTTAAAGGCTTGATCGATCAAAAACCACCCTATTTATTCTGCCATTAAAAAAGATGGCATAAGACTGTACGAATTGGCACGCAAGGGAGAGCAGACAGAAATCAAATCAAGAGAAGTCAATATTTTAGATTTTGACATTACTAAAATTGAATTACCTATAGTTCAATTTAGGATTCTTTGCAGTAAAGGCACTTATATCAGATCTATTGCGAGTGATTTTGGAAAGGAGCTGCATAGTGGAGGTCATCTTTCATCTCTTCGAAGAACGAAAAGCGGGGCTTTTGACCTCTCTAAGGCGATAAGTCCGGAGTCTTTTGTGGAAGCGCTTACAGCTTAGAAGAAATGTGACAGCCAGCTCTCTCCTGCGGGAATTTCCCATGAATCTTCAAATTCATATTTTGTATTGATCATATGATCAAATACGATGGTTTTCTTTGACACTCCTTTATTCTTAATCAATCCCTTAAAATCAGGAATCTCTTTCATTTGAACATATTGTCCCTGCTTAAAACAAACATTCACCTTATCCAATAAAACAAGGTCAAAACGCTTCTCAAGCTCTTGGACAAAACCAACCAGTAGGTTATGTTGATCCAGATTTAAAGGGGTTTCCTCTGAAATAATAAAAACAATAAATCTATTGTATTCAAGCTTAAAACAAAGATCAATTCCATCAAGTTCCTGACAAAATTTCCTTAATTCTTGCTCTATTTCTGGTAATTCAACAGGAAATAATTTCCTGCTTCCAGGATAAATCAAAACTTTTGCTTCGGATGTCAATTCCTCATATGGCACCAGCATATTAAAGGATCAACTCATCTATAAGTTCTACCATTTCCATTTCAATTTGAAAGCCCTTATCTTCATTATACCAGTTTTGAAGATCTGTTTTTAATTTGGCATCGATCTTACCGTATTTTTCCTTGTAATCAATGACCATTTTTGTGGCTTTAGCAGATCTTGGACCCCATGATCCAACCACCTCCTTAGAGTGATTGTCAACAACGATGAGTTTGGGAATGGACTTATTGCCATTGGTAAGAAACTGGTTCATCAATTCTTCATTCTCATCTCTTAGTACCACCTTAAGATCAATCTTTTTATTGGCCTCAGCAAATTTGTTGATCACAGGAAGCGTCTGAGCAGCATCTCCACACCAGCTTTCTGTAAGTACCAACCAGGTAAAGTCTCTATTTATTTTTTGAGTTTTGCTAAGTGTTTCCTCATTCAGTTTTGTTTGCTTATCGAGGCGTTTCATTCTTTGATTGTTCAACTTGGTAAAATGAAATAAATCTTCATTTTGGTTCATTCCTGTTGATTTTCCTTCTTTTAGCAATTCCAACACCATTTTTTTATACTCAGTATAACTATGTGCTGTCTGTAAACTTTTCTCTAATATATACTTCATTATTTTTACTTTGGATCTACTTAGACGTAACAAAAATAGAAACTAACTAGATAGTATAATGTAACCCCTGTAACATAGTCTCGACCATTTGATCCAGGTCAGTTTTTGCCTCCCAACCCCAGTCTTTTTTTGCCTGAGAATCATCGACACTTTCAGGCCAGGTTTTGGCTATTTCCTGACGAGAGTCTGGTTTATAACTTATCGTAAATTCCGGAATCTGTTTTGTAATTGCTTGAGCAAGTTCTTTAGGTGAAAAGCTAAAGGCACCTAAGTTATACGAAATGTAAGAGCTCATTCTTGGGGCTTGCATAACTCCAATAGTTGCATTAATTGCATCATCCATATACATCATCGGAAGCACCGTATTTTCTTCCAGAAAACAGGTATAAGACTTTCTTTTGATCGCTTCATAAAAGATCTCAACCGCATAATCCGTTGTTCCACCTCCTGGAGTTGTTTTATAACTGATCAATCCCGGGTACCGGATACTTCTAACGTCAACACCATATTTTTTACTGTAATAGGCACACCAGTTTTCTCCGGCAAGTTTACTGATCCCATAAACTGTAGATGGTTTAATGATCGTATCCTGAGGCGTATTCTTTTTTGGTGTATCAGGACCAAATACTGCTATAGAACTAGGCCAAAACACCTTTTCAATAATCCCGTTTTTAGCTAGATCCAAAATATTAAAAAGTGAATTCATATTCAGCTCCCAGGCCATTTGAGGGTTCTGCTCGGCTATCACCGAAAGTATAGCCACCATCAAATAAACTTCTTTGATCTGATGCTTTTCCAGCACTTCTTTTATGTCGTTTTTATTCGTAACGTCAAGAAATTCGAAGGGTCCGGATTCCATTACTTCATAATTTCCCTTACGGATATCAGAAGCCACAACATTTTCATTACCATAGATCTCTCTCAGTTTTAGAACCAACTCTGTTCCTATTTGTCCACTTGAACCTATAATTAGAATTTTAGAATCCATCTTTTACAATTTTAAAAAATCAGTCAAAGATAGGAGTTCTCAAAGAGAAAAACTATTGATTTGGTATGAAGCCAATTGATATTATTGCTTATTTTTGAATCATTAAAAACAAGTGCAATGCCCAAGATTTTTATTGCTTTTTTATTGCTTACACTTTTCCTTTTTGCCTGTAAAAACAAAGAGCAGAAAACTGAGGAACAAAATGATTCCATCCCAATGGAAAGCAGTATGATCAAATCGGAAAAGCCTATTATCAGGCTTAATTCAAAATCCGAAGAGTTGGTTGCAACATGGGCCGAGTATCAAAAATTTGACGAATTGATCACTCAATATCAGGAAATATCTATGAACGAAGCTCTTTTGAATAGCGTTGAACTTTCTGAACTTGCCTTACAACTAAGAGATTCCATAAGAGTTGAAAAACTTGACCTTCCAGAAGTGAAAATAAGATTGAATGTACTGTACAGCGAAACCTTAAGACTTGCTGATATGTCGACCATTCCTACAATTACAGAAGCATTGGTGGCTCAGGAAAATAATAATGTCATTGATGCTTATTCAGCACTTAATCTTAAAATCAACAACATGAGTTCACAAGACCAACTGAATGAAGAGATCAGCAAGTTTGTGGATGAAGTCCTTGATGAGCCAAAACGGGATTCACTTGATATCAAAGATGAGGATAATCAGGATAACTAAAATGCCTAATCAGGAAACAAACTACGATCCAGTCCTGGCACAATTCTAAGTGCATTTTTATAATAGACCTTCTTCAGCACTTCATCTGAAAGATCTAGACCATACATGGCCCAAAAGGCATGGTATTTTTTATGGTAGGGAAAATATTCATCAGCTGTTTCCAGGACTCTGAAATAAGTGGGAAATTCTTCAGGCTTCCAGCTATCTTTGCCAAAAAGTATCCTGTCCTGGTATTTCTCAAAAAACTTCTTCGCAAACTTAGGTTGCCTGCCTAATTCGGCGATGATCGCACCTATTTCAACATTCATATTCGGCATTTCTTCCATTAGTTCACTGAGTTTCCCAAGATTATTGGCATACCATCCCATATGTGCATTGATAAAAACTGTTTTAGGATGTTTCATAAACATATGATGCTGTTCACTTATAATTTGTTCCCAGGAAGCAGGATCTGATGCACTCCTCTTTCTTCTTGGATGTGTTTTTAATTCCAGCCATCTTTCATTATCGCCATCAAAGTCATCCCAAAATGATTTAGGATCAGCAGCATGTATCAACACAGGTACACCCAGCTCTCCACATTTGGCCCAGATCGGATCCAATCTAATATCATCTATTGCCAACCTTTTTCCATCACTGTCCTTATAACGCATCCCAAGGCTTTTGTAGATCTTTAATCCTCGTGCACCGTTTTTAACATCTTCTTCAAATTGAAGCACTGCTTTTTCCGTCCAGTTCTCGGTCCCTACTCCTTCAAAATCAATATTGGCAAAAACAACAAAACGATTTGGATAGTGTTCTTTTATATTCTGTACAGACTTTATGAGTTCTTCTCCTGATCTACCACTCAAATTCACCATAATTCCCATATTCAAAGTGTCCATAGCCGCAATTACAGGTGCCAGATCTTGTTCGGGCATTCTGTATTGATGTCCATGAATGTCTATAAAAGGGAACTTGGCTTTTAAAACCTGTTTTTCAGGTACAACAAGCGTGGAAGTTAGGGTTGTATTCTTCAAAACTCAATTCCTGAGCCTGACCGATTTCGAAACTAAAAAGGGATAACACTAAAAGTAACGTAATTCTAATATGCATAAGGTCAAGTTTTATTAATTATCCAAATGTAATTTTAATAAATAGCCTGAGCAAGAACTAAATTGTCCTTTGATGTTAAATATGTTAAGCTTTATATGCAAATTCCCTGAACCCAACTAATTAGTTTGTTTATTTGAAGGTTATCTGAAAATTTATAATTATTCACGCATTCCATTCAATTTCAGCATTTTACCATTTTATAAGGCAGGAATCACCAAAACCTGGCCAGGGTATATTTTATCTGGATCTGTTAACATGGGTTTATTAGCTTCAAAAATAACGTTATACTTCATGGCATCACCATAAACCCTTTTTGCTATTTTAGACAAATAATCTCCTTTTACAACAGTATAATACTGTTTCTCAGGCTCAACAGGTTCTGGAACATTTAGAACAAGATTGTCATTTACAGCACTGATACCAGCAACATTCCCTGTTACAACCACAACTCTGTTTCTTTCCAAAACACTTGAAACTTCACCATTTAATGTTACTGTTTCACCTTCTACCGTAACAACCAAATCCTTAACATTTAAATCATACTTATTAATATGTTTTACTATTGCTTCAGCTTTTTCCTTTTCAAGGGTATGCATCGCTTTTACCAAATACTTTTTCCCCTGCTCCTTTTAAAAATGAAATTAATCCCATGTGTGTGTTTTTAAGTTTATAAATAATGTAATTGACATTTTATGGATTGATTTTGAGTCA
>CAVQSO010000001.1:297500-380485 GCA_963715975.1 uncultured Flavobacteriaceae bacterium
TGAAGCCCCCGCATCCAATCAGTAGCTCTACCTCTATAAAACTTAGCACAACGCTGCACCTAAATGCATTTCGGGGAGTACGAGCTATTTCCGAGTTTGATTGGCCTTTCACCCCTACCCACAGGTCATCCAAAGACTTTTCAACGTCAACTGGTTCGGTCCTCCACTGTGTGTTACCACAGCTTCAACCTGCCCATGGGTAGATCACTCGGTTTCGCGTCTACTACATCTAACTAATTCGCCCTATTCAGACTCGCTTTCGCTACGGCTCCATGACTTAATCACTTAACCTTGCTAGATAAAGTAACTCGTAGGCTCATTATGCAAAAGGCACGCCGTCACCACGCCAAGGCGTGGCTCCGACCGCTTGTAAGCGCACGGTTTCAGGTTCTATTTCACTCCCTTACTTAGGGTTCTTTTCACCTTTCCCTCACGGTACTAGTTCACTATCGGTCTCTCAGGAGTATTTAGCCTTAGCGGATGGTCCCGCTTGATTCATACAGGGTTTCACGTGCCCCGCACTACTCAGGATACCACTATCAATAACTTCTATTACTTGTACGGGACTATCACCCTCTATGGTCTGTCTTTCCAAACAGTTCTAATTCTATTAGCATTGAATATCGTGGTCCTACAACCCCAGTATTGCCGTAACAACACTGGTTTGGGCTAATCCGCGTTCGCTCGCCGCTACTTACGGAATCACTTTTGTTTTCTCTTCCTCCGGTTACTTAGATGTTTCAGTTCGCCGGGTTTGCTCCTCTTGCGAGGTGACTACGCTTCACGTAGCCGGGTTGCCCCATTCGGATATCTGCGGATCAAATCATATGTGCCAATCCCCGCAGCTTTTCGCAGCTTATCACGTCCTTCATCGCCTCTGAGAGCCTAGGCATCCACCATACGCCCTTACTTTAGCTTATTGTACTTTTTGCGATAACATACAAAATTATTAATAAATCAATAACGTCATTATTATCATGAACTCTTTATTGTTTTGTTTTATAACTTAGAATTAATAACTACCTAAATAGTTACTAATCTGATTTATTTACGATATCATTATCTCAATATGTCAATGAACTTTTTTGATCTCCCTATAAATACCTTTCAAAGCACCTATAAATCTTAAACCAAATATTTTGTCAAAATTTTCAGCTTTTCGGAGTGTCTCTGCGAGACCGTCCTCAAACTTCAATTTTGAGAATACTTTAAAAGAATCTCAATCGAATAATTCAATAAAGCAAGCTTTGTAAATTATTCTCTTTCCGATTCACGCTTTTTAAAGCATTCATCGTGGAGAATATCGGAGTCGAACCGATGACCTCCTGCGTGCAAGGCAGGCGCTCTAGCCAGCTGAGCTAATCCCCCATATGGGAAAATTCCAAAGTCTAAATCCCAAAATTATATTCAGAATATGTATTTGAAATTCTCAACTTCTAAAATTTCCTTAATCTTAATATACCTTCCAAAACTAAAAAGTAGTCTCGGGCAGACTCGAACTGCCGACCTCTACATTATCAGTGTAGCGCTCTAACCAGCTGAGCTACGAGACTGTATTATAGCCTATATAGTATATTATATATTATAAAGATTGACAACAAAAAGAGTAAAAACCATTTTTCAATTAACATAACATCTCTTTCTCTAGAAAGGAGGTGTTCCAGCCGCACCTTCCGGTACGGCTACCTTGTTACGACTTAGCCCCAGTTACTAGTTTTACCCTAGGCAGCTCCTTGCGGTCACCGACTTCAGGCACCCCCAGCTTCCATGGCTTGACGGGCGGTGTGTACAAGGCCCGGGAACGTATTCACCGGATCATGGCTGATATCCGATTACTAGCGATTCCAGCTTCACGGAGTCGAGTTGCAGACTCCGATCCGAACTGAGATAACGTTTAAGGATTCGCTCCCCCTCGCGGGGTGGCTGCCCTCTGTCGTTACCATTGTAGCACGTGTGTAGCCCAGGACGTAAGGGCCGTGATGATTTGACGTCATCCCCACCTTCCTCTCGGTTTGCACCGGCAGTCCCGCTAGAGTCCCCATCATAACATGCTGGCAACTAACGGTAGGGGTTGCGCTCGTTATAGGACTTAACCTGACACCTCACGGCACGAGCTGACGACAACCATGCAGCACCTTGTAAGTAGTCCGAAGAAAGATCTATCTCTAGATCATGCAACTTACATTTAAGCCCTGGTAAGGTTCCTCGCGTATCATCGAATTAAACCACATGCTCCACCGCTTGTGCGGGCCCCCGTCAATTCCTTTGAGTTTCAATCTTGCGATCGTACTCCCCAGGTGGGTCACTTATCAATTTCTCTTAATCACTGAGGTACAAGACCCCAACAACTAGTGACCATCGTTTACGGCGTGGACTACCAGGGTATCTAATCCTGTTCGCTCCCCACGCTTTCGTCCATTAGCGTCAGTATACAGTTAGTAGACTGCCTTCGCAATCGGTATTCTATGTAATATCTATGCATTTCACCGCTACACTACATATTCTATCTACTTCACTATAACTCAAGACAACCAGTATCAAAGGCAGTTCCACAGTTGAGCTGTGGGATTTCACCTCTGACTTAATTGCCCGCCTACGGACCCTTTAAACCCAATGATTCCGGATAACGCTTGGACCCTCCGTATTACCGCGGCTGCTGGCACGGAGTTAGCCGGTCCTTATTCTTACAGTACCGTCAGTTATCCACACGTGGATAAGTTTCTTCCTGTATAAAAGCAGTTTACAACCCATAGGGCAGTCTTCCTGCACGCGGCATGGCTGGGTCAGAGTTGCCTCCATTGCCCAATATTCCTCACTGCTGCCTCCCGTAGGAGTCTGGTCCGTGTCTCAGTACCAGTGTGGGGGATCTCCCTCTCAGGACCCCTACCTATCGTCGCCATGGTAAGCCGTTACCTTACCATCTAGCTAATAGGACGCATACTCATCTTTTACCGCCGGAGCTTTAATTATCTGGCCAGGTGACCAAATAATACTATGGAGCATTAATCCAAATTTCTCTGGGCTATTCTTCTGTAAAAGGTAAATTGTATACGCGTTACTCACCCGTGCGCCGGTCGTCAGCAATCTAGTAAACTAAATCCTGTTACCCCTCGACTTGCATGTGTTAAGCCTGCCGCTAGCGTTCATCCTGAGCCAGGATCAAACTCTCCATCGTATAAATTCTTAAATTTCTTGTACGATGTTAAGCCTCTCAAAAAATATGACTCGGAATAGATCTTAGATCGCTCAAAACCTAAAACAAATAATTTTACTCTCTTTGTTACGCTGTCAATCTTCAATATTTTCAATGAACTATCTTAATTCCTTTTCTCGCTCTCTTCCCTCTCCAAAATCTCTACCCCCTGAAAGCGGGTGCAAAACTAAAACCTTTTTCTATAATCACCAAATAAATATATTGAAAATATTTATTTATTTTTTGATGCTTTTTCCTGGCTTTATTTCAACTTGAACTTTGCTTTTAAAACAAGTGTATTACTGTTTTTAAGCGGCTGCAAAAATACAATCAAATATGAATACCATCCTAATTATTTGTTCACTTTTTTGGCTATTTTTTTCAGCCATTTTGCAACGAACTGATAACGTGAGGTTTCAATCAGAAATTTTTTCAAATATTTTTGAACAGAATCATTAAAATCTGACCTTAAAATATAGCATGACACCATAATATATATATACACTTTTGAAAAGCCCTTATTTGATACATGAATTTTACGATCATATTCTATTCAATATTTAAAATCGGATATGTATCTTTGCGTCCTTATATAATAAGCATATGATCAAAATCACATTACCGGATGGAAGTGTAAAGGAGTTTGAAAAGAATACGACTCCAATGGAAGTGGCAAAAAGTATCAGTGAAGGATTGGCCAGAAATGTTATTTCTGCACAGTTTAATGGAGATACCATTGAAACCAAAACCCCTTTGACTGACTGATGGCAGCCTTACACTCTTATACCTGGAACAATCCTGAAGGTAAAAAAGCATTCTGGCATTCATCAGCGCATTTATTGGCTCAGGCCATCTTGTTCTTTCATCCCCAGGCCAAATTAACCATTGGCCCGGCGATAGATAGCGGGTTTTATTATGATGTGGATTTTGGAAGCGAAAGTATTTCTGAGAATGATTTTAAAAAGATCGAAGATAAAATGCTTGATTTTGCTCGTCAAAAGTTCGAATTCGAAATGCGTGAAGTATCCAAAGCCGATGCCTTTCCTATTATAAAGAGCAAGGCAATGAGTTCAAGGTGGAACTGATCGAAAACCTTACTGATGGAGACATCACTTTTTGCGACCATAGCGATTTTACAGACCTGTGTCGTGGAGGACATGTTCCTAATACGGGTATCATCAAGGCCGTTAAGATCATGAGTGTAGCTGGAGCCTATTGGAGAGGAGACGAAAACAAGCCTCAACTCACAAGAGTTTATGGTATTTCTTTTCCCAAACAAAAAGAGTTGAAGGAATATCTTGAACTTATAGAAGAGGCCAAGAAAAGAGATCACAGAAAATTGGGGAAGGAACTCGAATTGTTTGCTTTTTCTGCAAAAGTTGGCCAGGGTCTGCCTTTATGGCTGCCTAAAGGAGCTGCATTAAGAGAAAGATTGGAGAATTTTTTGAAAAAAGCACAGAAGAAGGCCGGATATGAAATGGTGATCAGTCCGCATATAGGTCAAAAGGAACTTTATGTTACCTCAGGTCATTATGAGAAATATGGAGAAGATAGCTTTCAACCTATCCACACACCAAAAGAGAATGAGGAATTCTTATTAAAACCAATGAACTGTCCGCATCACTGTGAAATATTCAATGTAAAACCTTATTCTTACAAGGATCTGCCTAAGAGATATGCTGAATTTGGAACGGTTTACCGGTATGAACAAAGTGGAGAATTGCATGGTTTAACCAGGGTAAGAGGTTTCACTCAAGACGATGCGCATATTTTTTGTACGCCAGATCAGTTGATAGAAGAATTCAACGCGGTAATTGATATTGTGCTTTATGTATTTAGCGCCTTAGGTTTTAAAGATTTTACCACGCAAATTTCGCTCCGTGACCCTGATAACAAAGAAAAGTATATCGGTAGTGATGAAAACTGGGAGAAAGCTGAAAATGCGATCATGAGATCTGCTAAGGAAAAAGGACTTAAAACCGTCATCGAGTATGGTGAAGCTGCTTTTTACGGACCTAAACTTGACTTTATGGTAAAGGATGTTTTAGGCAGAAACTGGCAATTGGGAACGATTCAGGTTGATTACAATCTTCCTGAACGATTCGATCTTACTTATAAAGGATCTGACAACCAGCTACACAGACCTGTGATGATCCACCGCGCACCTTTTGGCTCTATGGAAAGATTTATAGCCATCTTAATTGAGCATACTGGGGGTAATTTTCCGCTTGTGGTTGACGCCGGAACAAGTTATTTTACTACCAATCAGCGAGAAATACGAAAATTATACTAAAAATGTTTTACATTTGCTAGAAAATTCCGAAATTCGCGCCCTCGTTGACAACCGCAATGAAAAGATTGGAAGAAAGATCAGAGATGCGGAATTGAGTAAGATTCCATTTATGCTGATTATAGGCGAGAATGAAGAAAAAGATGGTACGGTTTCAGTGAGAAAACACGGCGAAGGTGATCTGGGATCGTTTACAGTAGAAGAGTTTCCAGAATTCATTCAGGAAGAAATTGATAAAATATTACAACAATTTTAAAGTTTAACCAATCCTAACGGAATAAAAATTTACAGTTATAGCAATTAGAAGAAACAGAGGAGTCAGAAAACCTTGGAGAATTATTAAAGAAGATTTACACAAGATAAATCACAAGAATAGATGCTCCTGAAGTACGTCTTGTAGGTGATAATGTGGAAACTGGTATCTATCCGATAAGAAAAGCCAGAGAATTAGCAAATGAACTGGATATTGGATCTTGTAGAGATTTCTCCAAAGGCCAATCCTCCGGTTTGTAAGATCATTGAGTACAAGAAATTTCTTTACGAGCAGAAGAAAGCGTGAAAAGGCATTAAAATCTAAAGCTACTAAGGTTGTTGTTAAAGAAATTAGATTTGGACCGAATACGGATGAACATGATTTTGAGTTCAAAAAGAAACACGCGATCAAATTTTTAGAAAGCGGAGCCAAGCTCAAGGCATATGTGTTCTTTAAAGGAAGATCAATTGTATTTAAGGATCAGGGACAGATATTATTGTTAAGATTAGCTCAGGAATTGGAAGATTATGGTACGGTTGAGCAGATGCCAAAACTAGAAGGGAAAAGGATGACCATGTTCATCGCTTCCAAAAAGAAGAAATAAGGAGTAGGAAATATAATATTATAAGCAAGTTATAAAATAGGAAGAAGATGCCTAAAATGAAGACAAAATCCAGTGCTAAGAAACGTTTTAAACTAACGGGTACCGGTAAGATTAAAAGAAAACACGCTTTCAAAAGTCATATTTTGACCAAAAAGAGCAAGAAACGTAAATTGAAATTGACACATGCCGGTTTGGTTCACAAATCAGATGAGGCAAACATCAAACAACAATTAGCGTTAAAATAAACCAATAAGGTTTAACAGGTAATTAATTATAAACCATGTGTTAGTGCTCATCAAATGATTTTAAATCTGCCTCACACAAAAAAATTTAAAACATGCCAAGATCAGTAAATTCAGTAGCTAAAAGAGCTCGTAGAAAAAAGATTTTAAAACAAGCCAAAGGATACTTTGGACGTCGTAAGAATGTATATACTGTTGCAAAGAACGCAATTGAAAAAGCAATGCTTTATGCATATCGTGACAGAAAACAAAATAAAAGAAATTTCCGTGGATTATGGATTCAGCGTATAAATGCAGGAGCTCGTGAGCACGGTTTATCTTACTCGCAGTTCATGGGTAAAATCAAAGCAAACAATATCGACTTGAACAGAAAGGTTCTTGCCGATCTTGCAATGAACGAGCCTGAAGCTTTTAAAGCGATAGTAGATAAAATTAAATAAAACAAAATTCTTGCTTATAAAAAAAAACCTGAGGCTTTTCCTCAGGTTTTTTTATGTCTTATCGGCAGATGTTATATCCTCCTATGCCACAAAATAAATTCTAAAATTCATTCTCTGTTGCTTTCAGTTTCTCTGAATTCTCTTCAAGTTTCAGCTCTTCAATAATTTTATGAAGATCTCCGTTCATCACATTGCTAAGGTCATATATGGTCAACCCAATTCTGTGCTCAGTTACCCTACCCTGAGGATAATTATAGGTCCTGATTTTTGCAGACCTGTCTCCACTGGCTACTAATGTCTTCCGTTTCGCTGAATCTTCCTGTAATTTTTTCTCCAGTTCCACTTCATAAATACGTGAACGCAATACTTTGAATGCTTTGTCCTTATTCTTATGCTGGGACTTTTGATCTTGACATTGAGCCACAATACCTGTTGGAACATGCGTTAGCCTAACTGCAGAATAGGTGGTATTCACAGACTGTCCACCCGGTCCTGAGGCACAAAAATAATCTACCCTTACATCACTCATTTTTAAATCAATATCAAACTCTTCTGCTTCAGGAAGGACCATAACGGTAGCAGCAGATGTGTGCACCCTGCCTTGAGTTTCCGTTTGCGGAACCCTTTGCACCCTGTGAACTCCTGATTCAAATTTCATGGTTCCATAAACCTCCTCTCCGCTAATACTGAAAATAATTTCCTTGAAGCCTCCTGAAGTACCTTCACTAAGATCTTCAAGCTCGACCTTCCAACCACAATCAGCTGCAAATTTGGTATACATTCTGTATAAGTCTCCGGCGAAAATACTGGCCTCGTCACCCCCGGTTCCGGCCCTGATCTCTACAATAACATTCTTTTCATCCTCAGGATCTTTTGGAATCAGTAAAAACTTGATTTCCTCTTCAAGTTCAGGTAGTCTGGTATTGGCCTCTTCCAGCTGCATTTTAGCCATGTCAAGCATCTCAGCGTCTGAACCATCAGAAATGATCTCATTGGCTTCTTCAATATTTGACAATAAGGCATTATATTCTTCACCTTTATCAACGATTTTCTTAAGGTCTTTATATTCCTTATTCAATCTGACATAGCGCTTTTGGTCTGTAATTACATCAGGCTGTATGATCAAATCAGCCACCTCATCAAAACGTTGTTTTACTATCTGTAATTTTTCAATCATCATCTTTGTATTATCCGGTAAATTTAACACTTTTAATCTAAGAATGAGAAATGAATTGTTTAGTATAAATATGTTACATTACTTGCACAGGTTTGGCAATTTTGTGATAAATTTGTATTCATAATTTAACCAGAAAATTTTGTATTATGAAAAAAATACTTTTTGTATTTGCTATTTTTTCCTTGGCAATAATAAGTTGCGGGGAAACCAAAAAAGAAGATGTTAAAAAAGAAGCAGAGGCACCTATAGAAGTTGCTGAAGAAGCTCCTGCTGCCAAAGATGATATGATTGCCTTAGGTGAGAAGCTTTTTACAGAAAAAACCTGTGTTTCTTGTCATCAAATCGACGCTAAGATCGTAGGCCCTTCTGTAAAAGACATCGTTAAAATTTACGATCAGTATGATGCTAGTCTAGTGGAATTCTTAAAAGGTGATAAAGAAGCTATCGTAGAAACCGATCCGGGTCAGGTAGCAATTATGAAAGCTAATCTTGATGGTTTTGTAAAAGATTTAAAAGAAAATGAGCTAGAGGCATTAGCGGCCTATATGCATAGTGTAAAATAAGACACCATCATTCTTCAAATAAAAAAAACCTTTCGTTAACTACGAAAGGTTTTTTTTTGAATTATCCTTTTCAAGGTATCAGACTACCCCTTGAGCTAACATGGCATCAGCCACCTTAACAAAACCGGCAATATTGGCTCCTTTTACATAATCGATATAACCATCGTCATCTTTACCATATTTAATACAGGAATCGTGAATATTGGTCATGATATCCTTTAGTTTACCATCAACCTCTTCTCTTGTCCAGTTCAAACGTAAATGAGTTCTGACTCATTTCCAAACCTGAAGTAGCAACACCACCCGCATTGGAAGCTTTTCCCGGAGCATACAAGATTTTGGCCTTAAGAAAGGCGTGAACCGCATCTAAATCTGAAGGCATATTTGCACCTTCACTCACAACAAAACATCCATTCGACAAAAGTGCCTTGGCATCATCTCCATTCAATTCATTTTGAGTTGCACAAGGCATGGCAACATCACACTTTTCATTCCATGGCGTTTGTCCCTTAACAAATTTAGCTTTAGGATATTTCTTTACATATTCACTGATTCTTCCTCTTTTTACATTCTTAAGGTTCATTACAAAAGCCAGTTTTTCTGCATCAATACCGTCAGCATCATAAATATATCCAGATGAGTCAGATAAGGTAACAACCTTGGCTCCTAATTGAGTTGCTTTTTCTGTGGCATATTGTGCCACATTACCAGATCCTGAAACCAAAACTGTTTTACCTTTCATGGAATCATTTCTGGTCTTAAGCATGCTTTCAGCAAAATAGACAGTACCATAACCGGTTGCTTCAGGTCTGAATCAAAGATCCACCCCAAGACATACCTTTACCCGTTAAATACTCCTGTAAACTCATTTTTAAGTCTTTTATACATACCATACAAATAACCTATTTCTCTTCCACCAACACCAATATCTCCTGCAGGAACATCTGTATTTGGTCCAATGTGTCTGTAAAGTTCAGTCATAAAACTTTGACAGAACCTCATGATCTCATTATCAGATTTTCCTTTAGGGTCAAAATCAGAACCACCTTTTCCTCCACCCATTGGCAAGGTTGTCAAGACTGTTTTTAAATACCTGCTCAAAGGCGAGGAACTTTAAAATACTCATATTCACGGTTGGATGAAATCGCAATCCTCCCTTATAAGGACCAATTGCTGAATTCATCTGGATACGGTATCCTCTATTCACGCAAATTTCCCCTTGATCATCAACCCAGGCAACACGAAAAGTAATGGCTCTTTCAGGCTCAACCATCCGCATTAAAATATTCTTCCCATGATAAATATCTTTTGTAATAATATATGGTATAACCGTTTCGGCAACTTCCTGAACAGCTTGCATGAATTCTGGTTCATGACCATTTCGTGCCTCCACTTCTTCCATAAAGGCTTCTATAATTTTTGACTTCATAATTTTATAGGGTTTAAATTATTAATAATTCGATTTTTTCATAGCAAAAATAATTAAATTCCCAATAACCAACTACGGAATGAGGTTTTAATTTCCATTAATTTTAACATAATTTAATTCAGACTGTTCGAAACCGTACTCACTGCACTCAAAAATTGCATAGGATTAAAACAAGATTCCAACAAAAAAATGTAAATTTGCCATCTAAATTTATTTGGAGAAATGAAGCAAAAAATAATTGATCATTTAAATGATATCCAAGATTTTAGAACCGATAGTTCGGAAAAAATCGAGGCCTTTAGAATCAAGTATTTAGGGAGTAAAGGGCTCCTAAAACAACTATTCATTGATTTAAAGAAGTGGAACCATCTTTGAAGAAAGAAATTGGTCAATCTCTGAATGAATTGAGGAATGCGGCAACTGACTAAAATCGATGAGCTGAAAAACTCGCTTGAAAATAGTGGCTCTGAAAAAAAGTTTATGGAGATCTGACGCGTCCGGGAGAACCAATTGAACTTGGTGCAAGACATCCAATTTCAATTGTTAAGAATCAGATCATTGATGTTTTTTCACAGAATAGGATTTACTGTTTCTGAAGGTCCCGAAATAGAAGATGACTGGCATAATTTTACGGCATTGAATCTTACCCGAATACCATCCTGCAAGAGATATGCAGGATACTTTTTTTATTGAAAAAGATCCGGACATACTATTGCGGACCCATACTTCATCGGTACAGGTAAGGTATATGGAAAATAACAAACCTCCTATCAGGACCATTTCTCCGGGCAGGGTTTTTAGAAATGAAGACATTTCGGCAAGATCACATTGCATCTTTCATCAGATAGAAGGCTTGTATATTGATACTGATGTTTCATTTGCTGATCTTAAAGCAAACGTTCTTATATTTTACAAAAGAAATGTTCGGCAAATCAAAAATCAGACTAAGACCTTCCTATTTTCCTTTTACTGAACCCAGTGCTGAAGTAGATATTTACTGGGGACTGGAAACAGAAACCGACTATAAGATCACAAAAGGTACAGGGTGGCTTGAAATTATGGGCTGTGGAATGGTTGATCCGAATGTACTTAAAAATGCCAATATTGATCCTGAAAAGTATACGGGATATGCTTTTGGAATGGGAATCGAAAGAATTGCCATGTTGTTTTATCAAATTCCTGATATCAGAATGTTTTATGAAAATGACATCAGATTCCTGGAACAATTTAAATCAGTTATTATAACCCATGCAGGATTTAAAAGATTTTTTATTTGATCAGGGATATGTAAGGATCAAACTTAAAAAAGACAGTCACAAATCATTTTGAGATCAAATGCCAAAATCAATGGGATTAAGGGTAATTTTATACTTGGATACAGGAGCCTCCAAATCATGTGTTGGAACTGAGGATATCGACTTTTTTAATCTGAAGACCAAAGAATCTGAACATAAAGCAAGCGGCGCGGGTCCCAGTGAAATCGACACTTTGATTTCTTCAAAAAACAAGTATCGTTATGGTAAATTCAAACTAAATAAAATTGCATTGATTTTGATCGATCTTAGCCATATCAATAATGCGCTTGAGAAACAAGAGGCTGGATCCTGTCAAAGGAATTATCGGAGCTGATATTCTTCACAAAGGCAAAGCCATCATTGACTACAATAAAAAGTACCTATATTTATTGAACAAAAAGAAAAGCATCATGAGTACTCCGGAAAACAGATATAGTCTAAGAGGTGTTTCGGCTCAAAAAGAGGACGTACACAAAGCCATCAAAAATGTAAACAAAGGACTGTTTCCTAAGGCTTTTTGCAAAATTGTACCGGATTATCTTACCAATGATGAAGATTATTGTCTTGGTTATGCACGCAGACGGAGCGGGAACAAAATCATCTCTTGCCTATATGTACTGGAAGGAAACAGGTGATATTTCAGTTTGGAAAGGAATTGCCCAGGATGCCCTGATCATGAATATTGATGATCTTTTATGCGTGGGAGCAACTCAACAATATTGTGTTGTCATCCACCATTGGAAGAAATAAAAATCTGATCCCAGGAGAAGTTATTTCAGCCATTATTAATGGCACCGAAGAATTACTCAGAGAACTTAAATGCTTTTGGGGTGAAAATTCATTCAACAGGAGGGGAAACTGCTGATGTTGGAGATTTGGTAAGAACCATTATTGTTGACTCTACAGTAACCGCAAGACTTAAAAGAGATGATGTCATTGACAATGCCAATATTGCAGATGGAGATGTAATTGTCGGACTTGCATCTTTTGGCCAAGCTACCTATGAAAAAGAATACAATGGTGGGATGGGCAGCAATGGTCTTACAAGTGCTCGTCATGATGTTTTTGCGAACTACCTCGCAAAAAAATATCCTGAAAGTTTTGACCATGCCGTTCCTGCTGATCTGGTTTATTCGGGAAATATAAAACTTACGGATAAGTTGAAAGGTGTTTCCATTGATGCAGGAAAATTGGTTCTATCTCCTACCAGAACCTATGCTCCGATCATTATCAAAATGCTTGAGAAATACCGAGATAGATTCATGGTATGGTTCATTGCAGTGGCGGAGCACAAACCAAGATTCTTCATTTTGTTGACAACCTTCATGTCATCAAAGATAATTTATTTGATGTTCCTCCCTTGTTCAAACTTAATTCAGGAACAATCCAAAACCAATTGGAGAGAAATGTATCAGGTCTTTAATTGTGGTCATCGTATGGAATTATATGTACCTGCAAGATATTGCTGGGGACTTGATCAATATTTCGAAATCTTTTGGTGTTGATGCGCAAATTGTGGGTCGGGTTGAAAAATCAGCTATCCAAAAAACTTACCATCAAAAGTCCTTACGGGAAATTTAAATATTCTTAAGGATATTTTGTAACATAGTTTATTTTAGCGATACCAATATCATAAACCAAACTTATGGTATCAGAATTTACAAGACTTGAATGGAAGCAATTCATTCGATCCTCCTATTGGCAAAAAAGTGTTGCTTTAAATATTTTTCTTGTTTTTATGGCACTCTATTTTATTCTTGTTTTTTTTGGATTGGGAATAAGTCTTTATCCTTTGCTCAAGGAAATTTTCCTGATAAAGACCCGTTTAATATGGTCAATCAGTATCTCTTTTATTGGTTTTTGGCGGATTTGCTTATGCGGTTTTTTTTTCAGAAACTTCCGGTAATGAGCGTAAAACCTCTTATTGGTACTACCGATCAAAAAAATACAGGATCGTTCATTACGTTTTGGGAAAGTCAGTTCTGTCTTTTTTTAATTTTTTGCCTTTGTTTACTGTGATTCCTTTTGGAGTCATTCTGATTTCTGAAGGTTATGACCTTACAATGGTATGAATTGGATTTTCTTGATGCTTATTGCAACCCAAATTGTCAATTTTTTAAATTTTATCATTGAGAGTAAATCTGCTGCAACAGATCTGTCCATGCTGCCCATACTTCTTATTATTGGTACTCTTATACTTTCTGAATCATTTTAAAATACTTACGCTTGATGCCTATTTGTTCAGCGGCTGTAAACTGGATCATCTCCAGCTCCTTTTATCTGGTGATTCCTATTTTGGTTGCTCCTTCTCCTCTATTTTATAAATTTTAGAATGTTGATCAGTCAATTGTATCTGGATCAATCCTTAAAATCAAAAACAACAGTCGCTTCCTCATCTGATCTCTCATGGACCAATCGATTTGGAGCAAGTGCACCTTTTTTACAATTGGACTTACGCATGCTTTGGAGAAACAAAAGACCTCGTTCATCAGTTTTTATTGTTCTGATTGGTCTTTTTTACGGATTGATATTCTACCCGAATCCTATATACCAGTCCATGCAAGTCATGTATGTTTTTGTCGGCATTTTTGTAACCGGAATATTTTTGATCAATTTCGGGCAGTTTATTCCTGCATGGGACAGTGGTTATTATAAATTGCTCATGAGCCAAAACATTCCTTATAAAGATTATTTGCAATCAAAATATCTCTTAATGGCCAGTAGCGCATTTTTGATGTTTATCTTAAGTATTCCTTATGTATATTTCGGATGGAAGGTCTTGTTGATCCATTTTGCCGCAATGATCTATAATGTTGGGATCAATACACATGTCCTACTTTTTGCGGGTTCCTTTAACAGAAAAAAGATAGACCTGACACAAAGGGCAGCTTTTAACTATCAGGGAACAGGAGCGGTTCAATGGCTGGTTGGTATTCCTCTGCTGTTATTCCCGGTAGGTTTGTTCTATTTGCCTTATAAATTGATCAATTTTGAAAGTGGCATTGCCATCCTTACTGGTATAGGCATACTGGGTTTTCTATTTCACGAAAAACTCATGAAATTTATTACAAAAAAATATATCAACTCCAAATATAAAATGATCAATGCTTTTGATCAGGACAATTAAACAAATCATGATAAACACAATAGATCTCAGTAAAAAATACGGAAAGAAAACTGTGCTGAACATTCCGTCCTTGAAATTCCGAAAGGTCAATCATTTGGGTTGGTAGGCAACAATGGAGCGGGTAAAACAACCTATTTCAATTTGATTCTTGATTTGATTCAACCCACTACCGGAAATATATTGAACAATGACATACAAGTGAATACAAGTGAAGATTGGAAACCATTTACTTCGGCATTTATTGATGAGAGCTTTTTGATCGGTTATTTAACCCCTGAAGAATATTTTGACTTTATTGCAAGACTTCGAGGTGTGAATCAGGTTGATTTAAATGCCTTTCTCAAACAATTTGAGGAACTATTTAATGATGAAATTTTGGGTCAAAAAAAATACCTAAGAGATCTCTCTAAAGGAAATCAAAAAAAAGCAGGAATTGTCGCTGCACTCATAGGTCAGCCCGAAGTTGTTATTCTGGATGAGCCTTTTGCCAATCTTGACCCTACCACACAAATAAGGCTAAAAAAAACACTTAAAGAAGATTAATGAAGAATCAAGCTCGACCCTTTTGATCTCGAGTCATGACCTTGGTCACATCACGGAAGTTTGCGAACGCATAGTTGTATTAAATAAAGGAGAGATCATAAAGGATCTTAAAACTTCTGAAGAAACCTTAAGGGAATTAGAACATTTTTTTGCTACCTAGCTTGACATACTTGAGGCTTAAAATAGGGGATTCTTAGGCAGAGGATAAGAAATATTAAAGTTTGATTGATGATGATGTCATAATCCAATCAGTAATCATAAAAGATTTATGATTAATTTGTACTTTTACCCAATCCCCGTCGTTTATCAAACCATAAAGACAAGCCCAGGCTAAGATTTTGAAAAAAGGCATAAAACGTATCATATTCTGTATCGGATCGATTTTACTGGTGATAAGCTGTTCTACAAAAAAAGACAGCTTTATCAATCGTACCAGTCATGCGATGACTGCAAAGTACAATGTGCTTTACAATGGAAAGATAGCCTTTGAAGAAGCCAAAACCCAGCTGGATAATACTTATGAAGATAATTTTTGGGAAAGACTTCCTATTGAACCTTTAAAAATAGAGGAAGAAATTATTCCTTTTCCCGGCCAAACCATACAAAACGATAATGAAGCCCAGGGCTTTGATAAATCAGAAGAAAAAGCCGTAAAATCTATTCAGAAACATTCCATGGTGATCGATGGTTTTGAAAAGAACAATCAGATCGATGATGCTTACCTTTTATTAGGCAAGTCAAGATATTATTTGCAAAGGTTTATACCTGCTTTAGAGGCTTTTACCTTTGGCATTGAGAATTATCCCAATGCCAATTTATACAGAGAAACCAAAATATGGAAAGCCAAGGCACATATCAGGCTGCAAAATGAAAAACTGGCAATCGAAACCCTGAGATCTGTTTTGCGCAGCATAGAGGTAACGGATGAGGAATTCGAAAAAGCCCATACAGCAATGGCCATGGCTTATACACAATTAGACAGTACACATCTGGTCATTGATCATTTAAAAAAGGCAACCTATTACTTGACTGATCTCAACCAAGGTCCCAGAAACCTCTTTATACTTGGTCAAATTTACAGAGAACAGGAAAAAATCGACTCGTCGAATATGGTTTTTGAATCGCTGGGTTATATGAAAAAAATACCTCAAAAATATAAGGTGCATGCTGCTATTGAAAGGGCTAAGAATTATTCTGAGGCAGACAGTACCAGTATCATTGTTTATACGCTGGAAGATCTTATTAAAGACCGTGATAACAGAGCCTATTTAGATGAATTATACTATCAGGCCGGATTGATTTCTTTAAAAAATGAAAATTTTGAAAAGGCGCGAGGATTATTTGAATTATCAGTGATTCACAATACTTCGAAGCCTTATCAAAAAAGCCTTTCATATGAAAGTCTTGGTGATTTTTATTTTGACAAAACCAATTTTGAAATAGCAGGAGCCTATTATGATAGTGTCTTACAAATTCCCATTGATCAAAATACCAAACGCATAAGAAAGATCATACGAAAAAGAGAAAGTCTGAACGACGTGATTTATTATGAGAACATTGCCAGAAAAAGCGATAGTATTCTGAGCCTGGTCAGTATGTCAGAAGAAGAAAAAGACATCTATTTCAAGGGATATATAGAACAGCTGAAGCTGAAATATGAAGCTGAGCAACTGTTAAAGGAACAAACTGATGCAACTGCGGGATTGGGTGATCTGGCTATTACCACTAATAACAATGACTGACGGAGGTACATTTTATTTTTACAACCCACAGGTTGTTGGTATTGGGCAAACAACAATTCAAGAATAAATATGGAAACAGATCTCCAGGTGATTTTTGGTTGATCGCACAAAATATCGGTTTGAATACTGATGTTGCTGTCAAAGAGACTAGGGTCGAACTGGACACCAGTATGCTCTTTAATGCTGCGTTTTATAAAGAACAAATTCCCAAAAGTCAAAAGGCTATAGACAGCATACATTATGTTCGAAACGATGCTTATTACAACCTGGGACTCATCTACAAGGAGCAATTCAGGGAATACGAAATAGCCGCGGTGGATTTTGAAAAATTTCTTGAGAATGAACCCAAAGAAACCTTGGTTTTACCTGCCAAATATCATTTATATAAAACCTATGAATTTTTTAACGCAGAAAAGAGCAATAAATACCGGGAAGATATCGTTACTAATTATCCGGACTCTCGTTATGCTGAAATGATCAAAAATCCTAAAAGCGTTTTAGAGAGCAGCAACGATGATGATGGTCCGGAGTATATGTATAAAACTGCCTTCGTTTGCTATGAAGAAGAAGATTTCGAATACTCCCTAAGAACAGTTAATGAAGGGCTTGAACGTTTTAAAGGCCTTGAAATTGAAGCAAAATTTGAGTTATTAAAAGCTTACCTCCTCTATAAAACAGTTGGAGAGGAGCTATTTAGGGAAAAGTTGAATACGATTATCTTAAACTATCCCAATACTGAAGAAAGTGATCATGCTAAAGAGGCTCTTGAAAAATTATCAGGTTTAAAAGAAGAATCGCAACAAAACTAAAACTATACTATTATGTTCAACGAAAAAAAAGAAAGTCCGAGTCCAGTTGGAGAACGTAACACAATCGCAAAAAACACATCGCTTGTTGGTGATATTAAATCAGACGGCGATTTTAGAGTAGACGGCAAAATTGAAGGTACTATTAAAACCAGTGGCAGGGTAGTAATTGGTAAAGAAGGATTTGTTTCCGGAACCATTGATTGTGCACATGCAGACATTGAGGGTACATTTTCAGGAAAACTAATTGTTGACCAAATTCTTTCTTTAAAAAGTACAGCTGATATTAGCGGTGACGTGATTATGGGTAAATTATCCGTAGAGCCGGGAGCAGTATTTAATGCCACCTGCGCCATGAAAGGTTCGGTCAAAGTAATGCAAAATGACGGAGAAAAAACCAAAAAAACAGCTTAATAAATACATCGTACTTACAGGGATAGGGCTTCAGATGGGGATAACCATTTATCTGGCTGCTCGCTTGGGTAAATGGCTCGATGCAAAATATACTGAAAACAACACCTATACCATTGTATTGACCTTGTTAGGGATTGTCTTATCTTTTTACAGCCTGTTAAGACAATTAAAAAATCTGGACAATTAAGTGATCATGCAGTCATTTTCTAAATTTTCATTGACACTTATCTTTGTCCTATCCATAGTTTTCGGGATCCATATCTTTGTGCTCTATAAATTGGGTTCACCTCTATTTGACAACCGCATCATTGCCGCATATCTTGTAAACTGCTCTTTGGCTTTGGTTATTTACCTTACTCTTTTTCTCTTAAAAAATAAAATGTCTGAACAAATAGGCTTCCTTTATATGGGTGGAAGTTTTGTTAAATTTTTGTTCTTTTTCATCTTCTTTTACCCCTATTACAAACTTGATGGAGGGCTTGATTCGCTTGAATTTGCTGCGTTTTTTGTTCCTTATTTAATTAGTCTTATTTTGGAAACTTTAGGTGTCATTGAATTTCTAAAAAAATAAGATTTTCTTTATAATCTATCCAAATAAATATATTACTTTTGCACAGATTTTTTAAGCCAATATAATTCGTTAAAGATGCAAAGTAAGTTTTTAGTAAAATTCCTTACAATCACAATTTTAGTTTTTAGCTTGAACCTAAATGCCCAGCATGAAGAGCATGAGGGAACACCAGAACAAATTGATATAAAAACAGAAATCAAGGAAAGTATCAATCATCATATCCAGGATTCATACGATTTTATCTTTTTTAGCGATACTGAAAAAAACAAACACTATGGTTTTTCTCTTCCTGTAATTCTTATTGATGAAGGCTTTCATTTATTTTCTTCTTCGAAATTTCATCATGGAGAAACAGTGGCTGAAAGCAATGGAAAATACTATACATTATACCACAATAAAATATACAGAACTGATGCTGAAGGAACATTGACTCTTGATGAGCATCACCATCCCACCAATATAAAACCTTTAGACTTTTCAATTACAAAAAGTGTTTTGATGATCATCGTAACAGGTGTTTTAATGCTGCTTTTATTTACTGGATTGGCAAGATCATTTGGTAAAGGTCCAATTGCTAAAGGAGCAGGAAGATTCTTTGAGCCTATTAGTTGTTTATATCAGAGATGAGATCGCTATACCTAATATCGGAGAGAAACATTATAAAAAATATATGAGTTTCTTACTAACGGTATTCTTTTTTGTTTGGTTCTTAAATCTTTTTGGATTGACGCCCTTGGGAGTAAATGTGACAGGAAATATTGCCGTGACTTTTGCTTTGGCAATTTTGACTTTTCTGATCACTCAATTTTCAGGAAATAAAAACTATTGGAAACACATATTCTGGATGCCAGGAGTGCCGGTTCCAATGAAAATCATATTAGCTCCCATTGAATTATTAGGAGTATTTATCAAACCATTTGCCTTGATGATTCGTTTGTATGCGAACATTATGGCCGGACACATTGTATTGATGAGTTTGGTTGGTTTGATCTTTGTTTTTCAAAATTGGATAGGAAGCAGTCTGTCATTTGTATCTGGCTTTTGCGATTTCCATGATTGAATTATTAGTTGCCTTGTTACAGGCTTATATCTTCACCATGCTTTCTGCTTTATATTTTGGATTTGCGGTTGAAGAACACGAGCATGATGAAGCACATTAATAAGTTGAATGTTTAATTTTTAATTATATATATATTATGGAGATTCCAGCTATTGTAGGTGCAGGATTGGTTGTAATTGGTGCCGGTATCGGTATCGGTAGAATTGGTGGTTCAGCGATGGACGCTATTGCTCGTCAACCTGAAGCTACAGGTAAAATTCAAACAGCGATGCTAATTGCAGCTGCGCTTATTGAAGGTATTGGTTTTGCTGCTTTATTTGCAGTTTAATCTTAACATTAACAATAGCTGTAACGGTTGGTTATAGCTATTGTTTTCAAAAGAATATTAATATTTACAAAATAAACACATGGAGAAATTAATCAACGATTTTTCATTTGGACTTTTTTTCTGGCAAATAATCCTTTTTGTTCTTTTGCTTTTTTTACTGAAAAAATATGCTTGGAAGCCTATTTTAGATGCATTAAACAGCAGAGAAGAAGGTATTCAAAATGCTTTGGATGAAGCCGATAAGGCTCGTCAGGAAATGGTTGATCTCAAATCCAGCAATGAAAAGATCTTAAAAGAAGCAAGGGCTGAAAGAGATGGCTTGTTAAAAGATGCCAGAATGATCAAAGAAAAAATGATCAGTGAGGCTAAAGATGAAGCAAAAGCTCAATCAAATAAGATCATTGAACAGGCAAAACAAACCATAGAAAATGAAAAACTGGCTGCTATTACTGAATTGAAAAATCAAGTAGCTGAGTTATCAATTGGAATCGCTGAAAAGATCATGAAAGATGAATTATCTAACAAGGGCAAGCAGGTACAGTTGATTGAAAAAATGTTAGACGAAGCTAGCTTAAAATAATAGCATGAAAGGAACAAGAGCAGCATTAAGATACGCTAAGGCGGTATTGAACCTTGCAAAGGAAAAAGGATTTGCTAAGGAGGTTAATGATGACATGATATTGATCCAGTCAACTATTGAGGAGAATCATGATCTGGAAATCATGTTAAAAAGCCCGGTAATCAAATCTGGCCCTAAACAAGCAGTATTGACTAATATTTTTGAGAAAAAAGTCAATGGTATTACCATGGGTCTTATAAATCTTTTGATTGAAAACAAAAGGCTCCCTATATTAAATTTAGTGGCTAAGGAATACGTGGTTATTTATGACTTCCTTAAAGGAATAGAAGTGGCTCAAATTACTTCTGCAGTTCCTCTGACCACAGAGCTTGAAACAGAAATTCTTAAAAAAATTAAAGAATCTGTCGGAAAAGAAATTTCTATGAACAATGTGATAGACCCTTCGATCATTGGAGGATTTGTATTGAGAATTGGAGACAAACTATATGATTCCAGTGTGTCATCCAGATTAAAGCATCTGCTTTCTCAATTTGAAGATAATCAATATATATCTAAAATCTAATTAAGATAATAACTAGTAAAAATGGCAACAATAAAACCAGCTGAAGTTTCAGCAATTTTAAAAGAACAACTAACAGGATTTCAAGGTAAAGCTACCTTAACTGAAATAGGAACTGTATTGCAAATTGGTGATGGTATCGCCAGAATCTACGGATTATCAAATGTACAGTATGGAGAACTAGTGGTTTTTGAAGGCGGACTTGAAGGTATCGTTCTTAACCTTGAAGAAGACAACGTTGGGGTAGTATTACTAGGAGAATCTACTGCTATCAAAGAAGGTGCTACAGTGAAACGTACCAAGAGAATTGCTTCTATCAATGTAGGTGAAGGAATACTTGGCAGAGTTGTCAATACTTTGGGAGAACCAATTGATGGTAAAGGACCAATTGAAGGAGAAACTTTTGAAATGCCATTAGAAAGAAAAGCTCCTGGAGTAATTTTCAGACAACCTGTAACTGAACCTTTGCAAACAGGTATTAAATCTGTTGATGCGATGATTCCAATTGGAAGAGGACAACGTGAATTGATCATTGGTGACCGTCAGACAGGTAAATCTACGGTTGCTATTGATACCATTATCAACCAAAAAGAATTTTATGATACAGGTGAGCCAGTATATTGTATATATGTTGCCATAGGTCAAAAAGGATCTACTGTTGCAGGTATTGCCAAGAACCTTGAAGAAAAAGGTGCCATGGCTTATACTACTATTGTTGCGGCTAACGCTTCTGATGTAGCTCCAATGCAATTTTATGCTCCATTTGCCGGAGCTGCCATTGGAGAGTACTTCCGTGATACAGGAAGACCTGCATTGATTATTTATGATGACCTTTCAAAACAAGCGGTAGCTTATCGTGAGGTTTCTTTGTTGTTGAGAAGACCTCCGGGACGTGAGGCTTATCCTGGTGACGTATTTTATCTACACTCAAGACTTCTTGAAAGAGCTGCAAAAGTGATCAATGATGATGAAATTGCTTCTCAAATGAATGACCTTCCTCCATCACTTCAAGGTAAGGTAAAAGGTGGTGGTTCACTAACTGCTCTTCCTATCATTGAAACACAGGCAGGTGACGTATCTGCCTATATTCCAACCAACGTAATTTCTATTACAGATGGTCAGATATTCCTAACCTCAGACTTGTTTAACTCGGGAGTTAGACCTGCAATTAACGTGGGTATTTCAGTATCTCGTGTTGGTGGTAATGCACAGATCAAATCAATGAAAAAAGTAGCAGGTACTTTAAAACTTGACCAGGCTCAATATCGTGAACTGGAAGCATTTGCTAAATTTGGTTCTGACCTTGATGCTGCAACATTAAGCGTTATTGAAAAAGGTAAGAGAAACGTTGAGATCTTGAAACAGGCTCAAAATGATCCATTTGCAGTAGAAGATCAGATTGCTATCATCTATGCTGGTTCGAAGGATTTGTTGAAAAAGGTTCCTGTTGAAAAAGTAAAAGAATTTGAAAAAGATTATCTTGAATTTTTGAATGCAAAACACAGAGATATCCTTGACACATTAAAAGCTGGAAAGTTAACTGATGAAGTTACTGACACTTTGGAAAAAGTAGCTAAAGAGGTTTCTGCGAAATATGAATAAAACATTAAAAGTTTTGAATTCAGGAACATTGAATTCCAAATTTATAATTATATAAAGAATGGCAAATTTAAAAGAGATACGTAATAGAATTTCATCCATTGGGTCAACCATGAAGATCACCAGTGCCATGAAAATGGTGTCTGCTGCCAAGTTGAAAAAAGCCCAGGATGCGATTGTGCAAATGCGTCCCTATTCTAATAAATTAACCGAGTTACTGCAAAATCTTAGTGCTACCCTTGAAGGGGATGATGGAGGTGTTTATACACAACAAAGAGAAGTCAAAAAGGTTTTGATCGTTACCATAACTTCTAACAGAGGTTTATGTGGTGGTTTTAACTCATCAGTAATTAAAGAGGCGGCCGAATGGCCAAAAACAAATATGCGGGTAAAGATGTTTCCATGCTTACTATTGGTAAAAAAGGGAATGACATACTATCCAAAACTTTTAGCATCTATAATTTTGAAAGTGATCTTTTTGATGATCTTACTTTTGAAAATACCACGCCGTTTGCAGAAGATCTTATGGAACAGTTTGCCAATGGAAATTTTGACCAGATTGATCTTGTTTACAACAGGTTTAAAAATGCGGCCACTCAAATCGTAACACAGGAACAGTACTTACCTATTATTCCTGCTGAAGAAACTGAGGATGCCGATGCTGATTACATCTTCGAGCCTAATAAGACTGAGATCGTGAAAGGTTTGATTCCTAAGGCTTTGAAAATGCAGTTATACAAAGCCGATCAGAGATTCATACGCATCAGAACACGGAGCTAGAATGACCGCTATGCACAAAGCAACCGATAATGCAACAGAGCTTAGAGATGATTTACTGTTGGTATACAACAAAGCACGTCAAGCATCTATAACCAATGAGATCCTAGAGATCGTTGGTGGTGCTGAAGCTTTGAACAACTAAGTAAAAACTTAGCTGCTATCATAAAAAAACTCCAAAGATATCTTTGGAGTTTTTTTATGACCGATTTTTCAGTTTTGTTTATTGAGGTATCCTTATCAAGGATCCAAAATGAACTGCATTCATAAATAATTTATTGGTCCCGTACCAGGCTCCTCTAAAATTAGGGTTATCAGCGAAAAGAATGATTCTACCCTTACCTCTTTTACTCACGACTATTGATGCAGCACCCTTCATAATTTCCAAATTCTCCTTACTTATATATCCGTCTATATGAGGTTGATCGAGGTATTTGGCTACCGTAGAAAAACTATTTTTACTTGGAGACAACCAAACCCTGTTGTTCTTGTAAACGGGAACCTTTCTTTCTTGATACCCATAAGCTATAGGATGGGTGATATCGAGATCTACTCCAAAGATCGCTCCTCCAATATTGTGCTTTTCGATACTTCCGGTCGCTTTTTCATAATCGTTCCTTTTCTGTGCAGACATTGTATCAATTTTTGAAGATATCAATACTTCATCAGCAATTTTTTGTTTTACTGCCCAATCACTACCTCTGGCGGTTGTAATAAGTGTATTTCCATCAGCTACCCATTGCTTGATCCTGTCCTTTTCTTTCTTATTCAGCAATCTGTAACTTCCTGACACCATGATGATAACATTATATCTGTAAATATCCGTTTGATAAAATCTGCCCTCAGGAACTTTAACAAGCGGCATTTCCATTCTGTCCTCAAATAAATGCCATACTTCTCCTGCTTCATACGAACTCACTGAGCCTTCTACAACCATCATCGCATTTGGTTTCAACAAAGTCTGGAAGCTTCTGCTTCCCAATCCATTTCCTTTTACGGTCATTCCAGTTGAAACAGCAAAGGTCTGAACTCCAAACTTTTCGCTGCCTTCTTTCACCCATTTATATACTGCGTCTTTGTCAAGTTCAAACTGATCCTCTACCGGAACCATCAAGGCTCCCCGATGAAAATTTTGATCCTTACCATTTATCTTAATTGTAAATGGTTTACTGGATACTTTAACCACTAATCCATGATCCTGAAGATAATAGAGAAGTGCCGGGGCATAATAATCATCATAAGGAATGACATAGGCGTAATTGCTTTTTGCCACCTCCTCTACCATTGCGCCATTGTTGTCTGATGTAACCAATGAACCTGTTGCCGGCAGTTTTGAAAGAGGCTGGTATTTCATATTATAAAAATTGACCATCGACCAGGCTGAGGTATCATAAAAAATACTGTCCCTGTATTTGCTAAAAGTCTCAAATAAGGATTGTACCATATAATATTGCTTCTGATTGGTCGGAACTACATAGGAGCTTCCTGCCTTAAAAGTGGTATTGTTGACCTTTAGATCCTTAGTGATCGGATAGGCCTCAATATGATGTTGAAGCAACACATCCAGAAAAGCTTTATTTCTGTTTCTATCAAAAGCGTCTCCAAAAACATATCCTTTAATATTAGAACTGTTTGCCTTTTGCAACGATTTCTTAAAAAAATCATTTTGATATTTGTATAGAAGTTCCTTATTGGCTATCGCTGCCTTAATGGTTGCTATACTGGAAACATATTGGTTACGTATGGTAAAAGAGAATGAAATTTCTCCCGTTGGGGTTTCCTGAAGATGCCCTCTGGAGCTTGCCTGTTCAAATAACAATGCAAGTGCACCATGAAGATCCATATAAGTAGATCCATATCCGGGGTAGGTAGAATCATAAACCTCATCAGTAAAGTAAAAAGAGCCGATCTGATCAAGGTCAGCAGCAAACTGGTCTGCGAATACCTTATTGAGCACATCTCGGTTCTCAGCCGGTGTAATTGGATTTATGGAGGCTGATTTGTTCTTAGGCTCAAAGAAATAGGTACTATTGGTTCCCATTTCGTGAAAATCAGTCACAACATTTGGATACCATTGATGATACCATTTCAAACGCCCTCTCGATTCCGGGTTAACTGCAAGAAGCAGGTCCCTGTTTAGATCGAACCAATAATGATTGGTCCTTCCTCTGGGCCATCCCTCATTATGTTCAATATCAAACTTGTCTGAGATAAGTGGCTGTCCTCTATAAGTGTTTACCCAATTGCTGTGTCTGTCTCTTCCGTCAGGATTGATCGTGGGGTCAAGAAACACGATTACCTCCTCCAAATATTTTTGAACAGATTCATTTTGTGAGGCTACTAAAGTATAGGCCGTCAGCATTGCAGCTTCTGTACTTGAAGGCTCATTTCCATGCACCCCATAGGCCATGTTTATGAATAAGGGAAGATCCTTAAAATCGGTCACATTAGTATTCGGATCGACGACCTCCATATGGCGACTTTGAATACTTTCCAAATTTTCCAAATTCGATGGAGTTCCTATATTCAGGATAAGTAATTTTCTGTTTTCATGTGTTTTACCATAAACAGTCACTGAAGCCTTATCTGAAAGTTCAGCAAGCGTATACATGTAAGCAACAACCAGATCATGTCTTGTATGGTATTCGCCTATCGGATAGCCTAAAAACTCTTCCGGGCTAGGAATTGATTTATCAAAGGGTTTAAAAGCCTCAAAATAATAATCCTGTGCTACCAAAGATGTTTGGATCAAGAATGTTAAACCAAAAAACAACATGTAATAAATACGTTTCATAAATATTTTTTTTTAAAATTAAGGATCTTTTAATAATTAAGTTCCTATATTTTTGTAAAAAATTAGAAATCATGAAAGTGCTTTTTTTAGACAGCAATCATCCTATTCTATTACAAGGCTTAAAAGAACTTGCAAATTCGACTGTCATGAAGATTATGATTCAAGCAAATCTGAAGTTGAAAAAAAGATCCATCACTATGAAGGGCTGATCATTAGAAGTCGTTTCTCTCTTGACAAATCTTTTCTGGAAAAAGCAACAAAGCTTAAAGTTTATTGGCAGAGTTGGTGCGGGGCTGGAAAATATTGATGTCGATTTTGCAGAAAAAAAGGGCATCAGGCTTATAGCTGCTCCGGAAGGAAACAGAAATGCTGTAGGAGAACATGCTTTGGGGATGATTCTTGCTCTTTTTAATAAATTCAAAAAAGCAGACAATGAAATCAGAAGAGGTATCTGGTTAAGAGAAGACAATCGCGGAATCGAACTCGAAGGCAAAACGATTGGCCTTATTGGATATGGTAATATGGGAAAAGCCTTTGCCAAAAAACTACAGGGTTTTGACAGCGAGGTAATCTGTTATGATATTAAACCGAATGTTGGTGATGACTAACGCCCGTCAGGTAACTCTTGAGGAATTATTTGAAAATACAGAGGTACTTAGTCTGCATACGCCTCAAACAGACTTGACAAAGCATATGATCAATGCCTCTTTTTTGGAACAATTTGAACATAATATTTATTTGATCAACACGGCCAGAGGTTCTGCAGTTGTTACCAAAGATCTTGTCAAGTGCATTGGAAACCGGAAAAGTTCTTGGAGCCTGTCTTGATGTTCTTGGAATATGAAAAGAACTTCTTTTGAAAACTTTTTTTCCAAAGAAAATACCTTACCTGAAGATTTTCAATATTTGATCAATTCAGATAAGGTACTTTTAAGTCCTCACGTTGCCGGATGGACCGTAGAATCAAAATTTAAACTGGCAGAAACCATTGTCCACAAAGTTGCCGCCATGTTGGATCAGCACAATTCAATAAAATAATGCAGGAGATCCGTAGTGGTAATGATACCTACCAGTTTATCTTTTTCTACAACAGGTAAAGAATGAAATTCTTTACTTGCCAGTAATTTTGACACCTCCAAAATGGTGGTTTGAGGACTTGCTGTTAATGGATTTTTGATCATCAGGTCTTTGATGTCTAAGCATATTATAGATTGGGGTGTCTTCTGTACCTTCCTTGCCATAGGCATCAATAAAACTGACACGTTGAAGATCGGACAAACTTATCAAGCCGATCAGTTTCTCATTTTCCACAACAGGCATGTGTCTGATATGGTGTGTTTTCATTCTCTTTTCTGCCGAATAAAGCGTATCCTTTTAAGCTCAAAGTAACAACCTCCTTGGTCATGATACTTGAAATCGGTTCATTTTTTTTCATCCTACATGGCCTTTAAAACTATTATAAAGTACATGAAATTATACTCAGAAATAAAATGATTTAAATCATGATCAACAGAATTTCTTAACGATCAGGAGTAAGTTTAGGAAGGTTTTCTTTGTCCCCTGGTCTTTCTCTTTCTCCAGTAATTATTCTTTCCTCCGCTACCCTGTGCCTTTGAAGCTGAGGCTGGTTTAGGCTTCTTTTTATGACCATGCTTTCGTTCAGGTCGGAAGGATTCATTTTCCAGATTATCATTCACAAAAGGGTGATCGTGAACTACAGTGATCTTCTTATCGATCAATTTTTCAATATCCTTTAAATATGGTCTTTCAGATGCATCACAAAAAGAAATAGCCATACCACTTGAACCTGCTCTGCCCGTTCTGCCAATTCTATGTACATAAGATTCTGGCACATTAGGAAGATCGTAGTTTACAACAAAAGACAATTCATCTATATCGATCCCTCTTGCCGCTATGTCTGTAGCTACTAAAATTTTGATCTTCCCCTTTTTAAAACTATCAAGGGCAAGCTCACGGGCTTTCTGGGATTTATTACCATGAATTGCAGCACATTCAAATCCATCTCTAAGCAACAGTTTAACAATTTTATTTGCGCCGTGTTTGGTTCTTGAAAAAACCAAAACCGAATCCATGTCATGCTCTTGCAATAAATGTAAAAGGAGCTTGATCTTGTTTCCTTTAGTAACAAAATACAGGCTTTGCTCAACCTTTTCTGCTGTGGTCTGTTCAGGCTGGACCGTTACTCTTTCAGGATTTCCCAAAATCTGTTTTGACAATGCCACAATCTTCGGATGCATTGTAGCCGAGAAAAATAAGGACTGCCTTTGTTTAGGCAACAAGGCAATTATCTTTTTTACGTCATGAATAAAGCCCATATCGAGCATCTGATCTGCCTCATCCAAAACAAAATATTCAATATCTCTAAGACTAATCTGTTTCTGGTTAATGAGGTCCAAAAGACGTCCTGGTGTTGCCACCAATATATCAATTCCTCTCCTTAAGGCATCGACCTGTGCTCTTTGTTTGACACCACCAAAAATTACAGTGTTCTTCAAATTCGTGTATTTTCCGTACACTGTGAAACTATCTCCTATTTGTGTCGCCAACTCTCTTGTTGGAGTAATAATCAATGCTTTTATTTTTCGCCTTCCCTTGGGTTCATGATGAGGCTTGCTCAAATGCTGAAGTATAGGAATAGCAAATGCTGCTGTTTTACCAGTACCGGTTTGTGCACATCCCAAAAGATCTCTGCCTTTTAATAAGATGGGTATGGATTGCTGTTGTATGGGGGTTGGCTTTTCGTATCCTTGTTCCTCCAGGGTTCGGAGAATTGAAGGTAATAGCCCTAATTCTTTGAAAGTCATTTATTGTTTTAAGAATTGCAAAGATACTTCGATTATTTGGATAATACTGTTTTTCTTCATTTTAGTAAGACTTGAACCTTATTTTAAGGTACTGGTTTTATGATGAAATAGGATAAGCTTACTGGTCCTCTAACTCTTTGCTGGTCACAAAACCATCAGGATTGCTTTCAGCTTCCTGATAAGGTTCTGCTTTGAAAATCGAAAAGTCGCTAAACTTTAGGATTAACGCCGCTGATCCTGAAATGGCTCCATTTTGAGAATGAAAACCCGCATCACGCCAAAGCGTGATCGGTTTTTTTTTTGAAGAGACCGTCGAAAATGAAGGCAGGATTATTTCATGATCCTTTGATCTCAAAATTCCGAGTAAAAGCTGCAATTTACAATTGCAGAACCTTTTTTTGTTTCAGTTCTTATTCTAATAAAATTCGAAACATACTGAAACAAAAAAAGCTTAGCACTTTGTGCTAAGCTTTTACTCTTGTGACCCCGACAGGATTCAAACCTGTAACCCTCAGAGCCGAAATCTGATGCGCTATTCAGTTGCGCCACGGGGCCATTGTCATTCCTGCGAAAGCAGGAATCTTACTTATTCTTAATCACTTATGTCAACAATTGTTTAACGACCATTGATATTGCTTTTCCGTCAGCTTTTCCTGCCAATTGTTTTGAGGCCATTCCCATTACTTTACCCATGTCTTTCATGGAACTTGCTCCGGTTTGACTAATGATGGCTTCGATAGCTGCCTTCAATTCTTCCTCTCCCATTTGGGCTGGAAGAAATTGTTCCAAAATTTTCGCTTGCGCAATTTCAGGTTCAGCAAGATCCATTCTGTTCTGCTCTTGAAAAATAGCCGCACTGTCTTTTCTTTGCTTCACTAATTTTTGGACGATTTTGATTTCATCCTCTTCACTTAGTTCAACATTACCTCCACTTGTATTCGCCAGTAGAAATGCTGATTTCAATGCTCTCAATGATTCAAGTGCCACTGTATCCTTTGCCTTCATCGCCACTTTCATCTGTTCCATTACCTGACTTTGTACACTCATAATCAAAAAATTTAGGGGAACAAATATACTAAAAACAATCAGGGTATTTTTGTTAATTCACGAATTATTTTCCCTTTCCAGGTCCTTCAGTACTTCATATACTTTATGGCTTTCAAATCCCTTTCTCAATAGAAAATCTGCTACCTTTTTACGTTTTTTATATAGATCATTTTCATGCACACTTAAAAACCGTTTTGTACTTACTTCCATAAAGGTTTTCTCGTATTCCTCCTGTGATATTTCACTCAGGCCCGCTTTAATATTATAAGCTGATATTTCCTTTAGTTTTAATTCTCTTTCTATGCGTTGACGCCCCCATTGTTTGATCCGAAATTTACCTCTGGCAAAGCTTCTGGCAAACCTTTCTTCATTCAAAAAATCGTGTTCCATTAAATGCAAAAATATGACCTCACAAGCTTCCGGAATCATTCTCATTTCCTTGAGTTTCCTATCTATCTCCTGATGGCATCGGTCCTGATAGGCACAATATCTTTCAAGCGATCTTTTGGCTTCTTCCAGCGTATATGTTAACTTTTTTTCCTGCATGTAATTAAATAATAGTATTCCAAAAGTACTCTCATCAGGCAATTTTTCCAAAACTAATCTGCTTAATCATGCTGAAGTACTATTTATGTCTCTATTTGTTATTGTATCTGATCCAATCCTTTGCCCAAAACTCCCTGATAACCAAGCAGGGTTTTGAAGAATCAGGTGATAGCTGGCCGATAGAAATTTTCTCAACTCCCCCCTGCACTGATCAGGGTGATAGTTGGAACTATCATAGCTGCTCTTGGAAACATTCTCCCAATGGAAGGGAATCATTTTTGGGGTATTCAAGACCTGAATGGAAACTGCGGCTCATCTGGCTTTGAATATATTGAACTTACTTCTTATCACATTGCTGACTTCAGAAATGTGAGACTCTCGTTTGAAGTTTTAGTGCAGGGCTACGACAACGGCGATGACATGAAATATGAACTATGGTTTGACGGAAAATCTCAAGGAGAAGTGTTGTTCATTGACGGTCAAAATGATTTAAGCTATGAGCAATGGACTACCGTAAGTATTGAAATACCCAATACTATTTCTTTGATAAAATTAAGGATCAGCATCAAACAAAATGGCTCTGACATTGCCGGGCTTGATCATATTCGACTCGAAGGTGATCCCGTCATTCCTTGCTCATCATTAATGATCTCAGAATACCTGGAAGGCGGCTCATCGACGAGCCATAGAAATAATTATATTGAGTTATATAATCCCAGTGATCAAAGTATTGATCTAAGTGAATACCAACTCGTAAAATATACAGGTGCTCATGTTGATTCATCAGCCAAGCTCTCGTTATCTGGAACTCTTGAGTCTTTGTCAACATTTCTAATTGAAGATCATACCGAATCACTTTCTGTCTCGGCAGATCTAAGTACCAATAGTTCCGTCATGGACTATAATGGGGATGACAAAATTGCCTTGCAAAAAAACGAACAGATCATCGATCTTGTTGGTAAAATTGGGGATTCGATCAATTTTGGAAAAGATGTCACACTCAGAAGGAAAAGCCAAGTCAAAACTCCAAATAATGAATTTGACATGGAGGAATGGGATCGCTATGGGTTTGAAGAGACAGGTGACCTGGGTACCCATGCCAGCTACTGCCAAGGCGATCTTCCCGAGATTGAACTATACGGTGAGGGAAAAGATATTTTTGATGGAAGTGCATCTACATCTTTGAACAACAATAGTTATTTTGGTGCATGGCCTGCTGCAAAAGATACCCTGATCCAAAGATCGTTTACTATAAAAAATACCGGGAATGAAAAATTGATTATAGATCAAATTCTTATTTCTGGTACAGACGCCATTCAATTCTCGACGAATTTCGAAGGCACTGAATCAATTGCACCTAATGACAGCCTTCAATTTACAATAGACTTCAGGCCAAATCAAATGGGTATACATACGGCCAGGGTAGAAATCATAAATTCTGACCCCTCTGAAAACCCTTTTGATTTTATCATTCAGGGGGAAGGTACAGGCCCCACGATACATCCTTTGATCATCTCACAGTACTATGAAGGAAATGCAAATAACAAATGGATAGAAATTACAAACATCAGCAATGAATTTAGCCCGGAAAACACCTACTATCTGGCACTTTTTCGAAATGAAGATACACAGCACCCAATAGGCTTAAAACCAAGCAGTAAAAGATTAATTCCCCCCATTGCTCCGGGTCAGTCGATTAAATACTCTGCTTCACTTAATGTCACCGAGCCGGCTTATGCTATTGACGGTAATGAGATCAAAACTTCTGTATGTAATTTCACAGGAGATGATATCCTGATCATTTCTACTTCAGATACCGAAACATGCTGGGCCAACCGAACAGATATCATTGGGTCCTCAGGAAATTGGGGATCCAACCTGAGCATGATCAGGAAATATGGTTGTGATGCGGCTACAGCTAATACAGGTTTTCACCAATCAGACTGGCTTATCCTTACAAATGAAGCAATTGATTTTGCTAAGCCAGATTCAAATACAAGAATTGGGATTCATCATACAGGTTCAACCAACTGGCGCGAAGAATCCTGGACAAATGGACTACCCGATGCTTACCGCAAAGTTGTAATTGAAAGTAATTATTCGACAGGAATGCACGGGAACATCGAAGCTTGTACGCTACACATTTTACCAAATGTTACGCTGTTTATTTCGGCATCCGACCATGTCAGGATCCAAAAAGATCTGCTGGCAGAAGGAACTTTAGAGGTAAGCCATGAAGGTTCTCTGGTCATGGTGGATGATCTTGGTAATATTGATATTAAGGGTGACATACTCATTCATAAAAACACAACTGAGCTTAAACCTTATGATTATACTTATTGGTCAAGCCCCGTTCAAAACGCCCTATTGGAGACTGTATTCTGGAATTCTCCAAAAAATTCCTTTTACTATTTTTCAACAAAGGATTTTGAAGACCTGAACAATGACGGAATAGATGATAATAACAATGCATGGGTGCGTGCTTCGGGAGTAATGCAGGTTGGTAGGGGTTATACCTCCATGGCTCCTGAAACCGCCCCTTTTACAAAAGTGCAAAACGTAACATTTAACGGATTAGTCAATAATGGTATTATTGAAATGCCTGTTTATGCTCTTGCCGAATCAATTCCTGAGCAGCACCACTGGAACCTTATTGGGAATCCTTATCCTTCTGCTATAGATGCAGAATTACTGCTCAATCATCCAAAAAATAATGGCCTACTAAGTGGAACCCTTTATTTCTGGACCCATAGTACCCCTCTTACAATTCAAGAATCTCATGGCAGACAAGAGTTATAACGCCAATGATTATGCTATGTATACTCTTGGAACCGGTGGTATCAAAGCTAATCCAGAAGGAAAGGAGCCTACTCAATATATAAGCAGTTGCCAGGGATTCTTTGTAGAAGGACTAAAAAAAGGCGTTCTAACTTTTAAAAATGAGATGAGGACCGTTGAACACAATGATAATTTCTTCAAATCAAATAAGCCGAAAGACAGCGTAAATAAAAACAAGATCTGGCTGAATCTAACAAATAACCAAGGTGCCTTTAGCCAAATCCTCATTGGATTTATAGATGGGGCGACTACCGCATTTGACAATAATTTTGACGGACCAAGAATAGATACACAAAACCCAATTAACTTTTATTCGCTTGCGGATGATAAGCCATATGCAATTCAAGGCTTACCTAGCTTTCAGGGAAATGAAAAAATTCAACTAGGTCTTCACAGCAGAATTCAGGAGGAAACTTTGTTAACTATAGGCATAGATCATTTAAAAGGTGATTTTACACAAACAGAAATTATCCTCTATGATAAAGTCCTCAATAAAAATCACAACTTGTTACACTCACCTTACAGCTTTGTTTTAAGAGAGTCCCTAAAGATTAACAACAGATTTGAACTCATGTTCATGTCTGAACCAAAAGTAAATCCCGTAACAACCGAAGAACCAACCAGAATTGTTTGGCAGCTAATTCAAGAAATGCTTTTGATTAGCACCAACACGAAGGATACGATAACGCGGCTTGAGATATTTGATCTTAATGGCAGAAAACTAAAAGATCATTCTGTTCATACAAATTTAGTTGATATAAACTGGTCTGGATTTCCTTCTCGAAGTATATATATTCTTCGAGCGAAACTTGAGGATTCAAGAACATTGGTGACAAAAATAATCCCATAGAAGCAAAAAAAAAGCCCCGCTTCAGCGGGGCTTTATGATATATATTTACCTTATTATTTTATCGTTTTGATCAACAAATTGATATTTTAAATATGGAAAAGCATCTCTTGGAACTAATTTTGATCCATTTCTTATACTTTAAGAACCATTTTACTTGAATTGAACTCAAACCTTTCGTAAGATAGGAAGCAATGAAAGAATGCGTATGTAATGCAATTCCTGTTTGGATTATCTTCCATGATCCTGGTTAAATTGGCTTCGATTCTATCAATTAAAACTATAGGGGCCTCTACTTCTCCATTCTTATTTGGATTCTCTTCATTAGTTTTGATATTTCTTTCGGGTCTAACTCTTTGGCGAGTAATCTGCACCAGGCCGAATTTACTAGGTGGTAATACCTTGTGCTTTGTACGTGGTACTCATTTCCTTTCTAAGATGATCATATAATTTTTTTCTGTGATCTGCGATATGCATATCAATGAAATCGATCAACTATGATTCCTCCCATATCCCTTAACTGAAGTTGTCTCGCAATCTCAGTGGCTGCGATCATATTTACTTCCAAGAGCTGTATCTGCTTGTGAATTAGCCTTGTTGGATCTATTTCCTGAATTGACGTCTATTACGTGCAAAGCTTCTGTATGTTCAATAACCAGATAAGCTCCTTTTCGCATTGAAACAGTACGGCCAAAAGCCGATTTTATCTGTTTTTCAATTCCGTAATAATCAAAGATCGGTACTCTCGATTTATAATGCTGAGCAATACGATTTTTTCTCCGGTGCTATTCTTTCCAAATAGTCAAGAATTTCCTGATGTAATGATAAATCATTTGTAATAATACTCGTAAACGACTCATTGAAGACGTCTCTTAAGATTGATGACGCTCTGTTCAATTCAGATAAAACTTTTTGAGGTGCTTGTGCATTAGGTATTTGCTTACACATATTCACCCAACGTTGAACCGAATATTGTAAATCCCGGTCTAATTCTGCTACTTTTATGTCTTGAGCAACTGTTCTTAAAATAACACCAAACCCTTTCGGTTTAATACTTTGAGCTAATCTTTTTAACCGCTCCTTTTCTTTATTATTGGTGATTTTCTGTGATACTGATACACGATCAGAAAATGGAACCAAAACCAAATAGCGCCCTGCAATCGATAATTCTGAACTTATACGCGGTCCTTTGGTAGAAATAGGTTCTTTCACAACCTGAACTAGCATATTCTGTCCCGCTTTTATAGCATCATCGATTTTTCCATGTTTGTTAATATCTTTCTCAAATTGGAAACCCTTAAGGGTAAAATCTTTTCTTTTCCCTGTACTTACTTGTTGTGTGAATTTTTTTAAAGATGATAATTGTGGTCCTAAATCATGATAATGTAAAAAGGCATCTTTGTCACTTCCTACATTCACAAATGATGCATTTAGTCCCGATAAAGTTTTTTTTACTTTGGATAAAAATATATCTCCAACTGAGAAATTATTGTCCAAAGTTTCATTGTGTAACTCAACAAGTTTTCCATCTTTTAATAAGGCAAAATCTATATCAGAGGAATTCGATCTAATAATTAATTCTGTTTTCACTCTGTTATATTTTTGCATCTATCCACCTTGACCATGAGATCATAATGCAGATAGATTGATTAATAATTGTGTGTGGTTATTCTTAATAACCTCCGTATTTGTCTAAACAAATTTTATGTCAATGAACGTACTAAACTGAAAATTTAAAACAAATAGGTGATTCCTCACCTATTTGTTATTTTTTCTTCTTATGTCTATTTTGTCTGCTTCTTTTCTTACGCTTGTGCGTAGAAATTTTACTGCGCTTTCTTTTTTTACCACTTGGCATAATAAACTGAATTATAAGATTTTTATTATTTTACTGCAACGCTTTTTTTAACGCTCTCTACAAAAACTTTTGCAGGTTTGAACGCTGGAATATTGTGAGCAGGTATTTTTATCGTTGTGTTCTTTGAAATATTTCTTCCAGTTTTCTCAGCTCTTTCCTTAACTATAAAACTGCCAAATCCTCGTAAATAAACATTATTCCCTTGGTTCAACGAATCCTTCACTTCTACCATAAAATCCTCAACCACTCTTAAAACATCAGCTTTTTCTATACCAGATTTTTCTGAAATGTTAGCTACGATCTCTGCTTTTGTCATTTTAAATTATTTATACGTTATTTAATTCATTATTTGAGGGGGCAAATATAATACAATAAATCAATTTCGAAAAGCTAAATGATTAAAATTTAATTAGATAAAAAAATTGTACTATTGCAAAATGAGAGAAAATTTTAAGTTTTCTAACACATTAATAATGTGGTATTTAATTAATCAACGGGATTTACCATGGAGAAAATCCAATAATCCCTATTTGATATGGTTATCTGAAATTATTCTGCAGCAGACTCGCATCGCGCAAGGAACTTCATATTATGAAAAATTTGTAACCGAATTTGATACCATTTTTGACCTTGCGGAGGCTGATGAAAAGACAATTTTAAAATTGTGGCAAGGTTTAGGGTATTATTCACGTGCCCGAAATTTGCACAGTACGGCAAAGATTGTAGCCAGTGAATATAATGGGCAATTTCCTAGATCCTATACTGAACTTATAAAGCTTAAAGGAATAGGAGATTATACAGCTTCAGCAATTGCTTCCATCGCTTTTGATCAACCTTACGCAACTGTTGATGGGAATGTATACAGAGTTCTCTCCAGGGTTTTCGGAATAAAAACACCTATTAATGAATCTCAAGGTATCCGGGAATTCAAATTGTTGGCCGAAGAGTTATTAAATCCTGATGATCCCGGAACTCACAATCAGGCTTTGATGGAATTTGGAGCATTGGTATGTACACCAAAAAAACCTAAATGTGATAGCTGTATTTTTAACGATACCTGCTATGCTCTTCAAGAAAAAAGAATAGATGTTTTACCGGTAAAGCTGAAAAAACTAAAAATCAGAAAACGCTATTTTAATTATTTGGTTATAGATTTTAAAGGAGAATCAACCTTAATACAACAAAGAAAGAAAAAAGATATCTGGCAAAATTTATATGAATTTCCTCTTTATGAAACGCATCATGATCTGCAAGATGAATCTGAACTTTTAGAGATCATTCAAACAGACCTTTTGATCAATAGTTCATACACCCTTAAAAAGCATAACGAACTACCGATTAGTGCACAAACTCACGCATCAAACTCTTTATACCACGTTTTGGGTTATTGAACCTATCGAATCTCCCCGAAATGCGACCCCATGGCAAGAATTGGAAAACTTGGCACTTCCTGTATTATTGCAGAATTTTGTTGATAAATATCAAAACGCAAATTAATGCATACCTTGCAATTTGATTATCTTTGATTTTTATTTGATTATTATGGCGAACTCATTGAATAAAGTTATGTTGATTGGGCATTTGGGCGATGAAGTAAAAATGCATTATTTTGAAGGTGGAAATTGTATTGGACGATTTCCTATTGCCACAAATGAATCATTTAGCAACAAACAAACAGGTGAAAAGGTGACAACCACCGAATGGCATAATGTAGTTGTCAGGAATAAACTGGCTGAGCTTTGTGAAAAATTTTTAAGCAAAGGAGATAGGGTTTTTATTGAAGGAAAGATTAAAACGAGACAATGGGAGCAAGAAGGTGTTAAAAGATACTCGACTGAAATTCACGCACTCGATATGACTTTTCTTACCACAAAAAAGGATCTCAATAATCCTGGCTCTTCAGAAACTGCTCCTGAGGTAAATCAAAGCAAATCTAAGGAGTCAAATTCTTTAAAAGATGCTACTGATGATTTGCCGTTTTAATTTTAAATTTAGTTCGAATTAAAACATTATTCTTTGGATCCTGAACCCGCAAGTATTTTTATGGCAATAGAATTTGGTTGGCAAGGCATAACCGGAATCATTTCACTGTTGATTCTATTGGTTATATCTGGTTTTATCTCTGGTACTGAAGTCGCTTACTTTTCTTTATCAAAAGCAGATCTTGAAAAAGAAGGTGACCCAAATATTCTTCAGGTGAATCAATTACTGGATAATCCTAAAAAATTATTAGCGACCATCCTTATATCAAATAATTTTATCAATATTTTATTTATACTCCTATTTACTTATGTTGGTGATTATTATTTCGCAGGTCTGTCTTCTACTTTGATCAAATTTCTTTTGGAGATTGTCCTGGTTACTTTTCTTATCCTCTTATTCGGAGAAGTTTTACCTAAAATTTATGCAAATCGAAATGCCTCAAGTTTCGCCTCCTTTATGGCCAAACCAATGATTTTTCTAAACTCTTTATTGACTTTCTTAAGTACCCCTTTACTAAACCTTACAAATTTAGTTGAGAAGAAATTAAGTAAAAAGCAATCTGATTTTTCAGTTGAAGTTTTGTCTCAGGCACTGGAATTGACTTCTAAAGGCGCAACCACAAAGGAAGAGAAAAAGATCTTACAGGGTATTGTCAATTTTGGAAACACTGATACGTCTCAAATTATGTGTCCTAGGATGGACATTTTTGCCCTTAGTTCGGATGAAGAATTTACAGCCATAACTGAAAAGATCATTAAAAAGGGGCATTCCAGAATTCCTATTTATAAGGAAAATGTCGATAATATAATAGGTATACTTTATACTAAAGATCTGATTCCTCACTTGAGTAAAAAAACCTTTCAATGGAAAAAGATCATCAGAGAAGCTTTTTTTGTTCCCGAAAATAAAAAACTTGATGACCTCTTAAAAGAATTTCAAGAAATGAAGAATCATATGGCAATTGTCGTTGATGAATATGGTGGAACATCTGGCCTGATTACCTTAGAAGATATTATTGAAGAAATTGTAGGCGATATATCTGATGAATTTGATCAAAATGATCTTATCATATTCGAAATTGGATGATTTTAACTATGTTTTTGAAGGAAAAACCACCTTAAAAGATTTTTACAAGGTCTTGCATATACAGGAAGCAGTTTTTGAGGAGCATAAATACGAAGCTGAAACCCTGGCTGGTTTTATACTGGAGATTACGGGTAAATTTCCTAAGAAGAACGATAAAGTCAGCTTTAAAAATTATAATTTCACCATTGAGGCCATAGATAAAAAAAGAATTAAACAGGTTAAAGTTAACCTGCCAATGAAGAAAAAACAATAATGAATAAAATAAAATTGAATATTGCGATAGCTGGTTTATTATGCTTATTTACCATTAGCTGCATCAAAGAAGAGGTGCTTCCTAAGCCAAAGGCTCAATTAAGGCTTGAGTATCCGGCACCAGTATATGAGATGATCAATAGTGAATGTCCTTATACATTTGATAAATCAAGTACTACTCAGGTAAAACTAAATAGTAAATGTTGGGTTAATATAGACTATCCCAAGTTAAAGGCTTCTATTAACATGACTTACAGGCCTGTTGAAAACAATCTAAAAGAATTATTACTTGAAGCTGAAAAATTAACTTTTAACCATACCATTAAGGCCGATGGTATCAGTTCAGCCCCATATATCAATAAGCAAAAAAAAGTCTATGGCTCAATATTTGAGGTGACAGGTAATGCTGCTTCTCCAATTCAGTTTCACGTCACTGACAGTAGCCGCCATTTTATTACAGGAGCCGTTTATTTTGATGTTCAACCAAATTACGATTCTATAAAACCGGCTATAAATTATTTGCAACAAGATATCATTCGCATGATTGAATCATTGGAGTGGAAAGATTGAAACTTATTTAATTAGAATACAATTGAAGAAAAAATACCTCTATAACAAAACGATAAGATTCTGGCTCCTGACAGGTCTTGTCATGCTAATTGGTCAGGTTATCCTGGGTGGCATAACAAGGCTAACGGGTTCAGGTTTATCAATCACAAGTTGGGATATCATTACCGGAGTGATCCCTCCTATGAACAAACAGGAATGGCTCGAATTATTTGAGCTTTACAAACAAACCCCACAATATCATAAAATCAATGCTGACTTTACTCTAAAGGATTTTAAATTCATTTATTTCTGGGAATACTTTCATCGTCTGTGGGTCCGGAGCTCTGGGAATTATTTTTCTAATTCCTTTTATCATTTTTGTCATTCTAAAACAGATCGATATTTTCCTGATCAAAAGACTTGCACTTGTCGTGCTCCTCGCTGCTTTGACGGCTTCTGCCGGATGGATTATGGTCATGAGCGGATTGGTAGACCGACCATGGGTAAATGCCTATAAACTAACGCTGCATTTTCTTTTGGCAGTGGTAACTATCGGAGCCATGGTAAAGTGTATAGCAGATGTCTACCTTATGGAAAACAAACCGAAAAAGGGCCATACCAGATTTGTTATGATCCTTTTGATTTTTACTGCTGTTCAGTTGGTTTTTGCAGGATTAATGGCTGGTATGAGAGCCGGGCTTTATTATGCGACATGGCCTTCGATGAACGGCACCTTTATACCAGAGGTTTTACTGCAACATCAATAACTGGACATTACATAATCTAACCAATTATGACCGATTTGCTTTTGCACCGGCACTGGTTCAATTTGTTCACAGAATGCTTGCATATGTGATCTTATTGACTCACAGTGTACTTTTATCATAAAAAAAGAAATCATGTACATACCAGTGCGATAAAATGGTTAACCGTTTCTTATCTTCTTGTTGTGTTTCAGGTTTTTCTGGGTATTATGACCTTATTGAAGATCAAAACCGGTATCCCACTTGTTTATGGAACACTTCATCAGTTGGTTGGCGTTCTCTATGTGATCAGCCTATTGTTTTTATACTATTCGTTAAGAAAGAAAATTTCAATCTGGAGCAAAAAAAAGCTACCCTAGGGTAGCTTTTTAAAAATTTTATGAAGTTTATGTGTTAGGCTTTACAGCTTCCGTCACAAGATTTACCATCTTTGGCACATTTTCCTTCACATTTTTTCATAGTTCAGTCAGCCATTACTTTAGCTGAATCAATTACTTTCTCAGCATCAGCAGCTACAGAGTCAACAGCTTGTTGTGCGTCATCTGCAGCTCCTTCAACCGCATCAGCTGCAGCATCAGTAGCATCTTCTACTGCATCAGCTGTTGCATCAGCAGCATTTTCTACTGCATCAACAGCATCAGTTGTTTCTTTTTTAGTTTGGTCACATGAAAATGTAAGAACGCTTACATACTGCGATTACAAAAATTCCTTTGATCAATTTCATAGTTGTTAATTTTAAGTTAATTTTTTAATTAAGCGCGCAATATACAAAAACAAATATGAAGAAATTCTGAAGTATTTCGAGAATATACCTAAAATCAAAAAAAAACCTGAATTCAATTCAGGTTTTTTATATTAAACATGTACTTAATTATAATTTTTCTACTTTAAAATCAACAAGAAACTTAACACTAACTCCACAGGTTACCTCCTTGATGGTAGCAGGTGTAACATGTGGCGTTTGTTTACAACTCTTTCCATTTCATCTTTTTAAAGCTCGTCAGAAGCGGTTCACTCTTAATGAGAACACTCTTCCTGCTTTATTTACTTGTAATTACTACTCCAATTTCATAGTCGCCCGTTTTAATCCAGCTTCTTTAGCAATCTCATGATTGAATTCACTTTTTATATAGGCAATAAAACTTTCTTTATTACAAGCTCTGATTTCTTCATTACATCCAGCACAACCGGGATAAATAACAGGTGTATCAGCAAGTTCTTCAGCAATTACACCTTCAGGCACTACTATGGTTCAACTCCTTTAGATTCAGCTTCAGTACCTTCAGCGCTTCCATAGTACCTTCGGCATCTCCTTTGTTCCAGTCGTGAGTCCGGCAGCTGCTGCGGCTCCTGCAGCTGCTGCATCCATCATCAGAGCTGCATCATCTTCAGTCGCATCCATGCCACCTGCAACTGATCCTTCTTCAGTCATTTCAACAGCCGAATCATCCTGAACTTCTTCTTTTTTTGTTTCCTTACAAGAAACAGTAATCATACTCACCAAGGCAAATACGAATAATACTTTTACAATTTTCATTTTAAATTGAGATTAGGTTAATTAATGATAACAAAATAAAAGCATAAATCGTTTAAAAAGCTAATAAATAGCTAAAAAATCTTTGCCTCGATCAAAAAAAAGTAGCGCCATAAGCGCTCCTTTCAATATTTCTAGATAAATACAAGTTCTTAATTTATTCCTGGTTTATATTTAAAGCTTTGTCCTCCAACTGAAGCTTCAGCCATTAAGCCACCAATAGTTTTTGTAAATATAGCAACACCATCCTGATAATCAATATCTGCTGAAGCTCCATCTTTCAAAGCCACTGCAGAAGCCTGACCTGAAAATTTAACTTTTCCAGCTGTAAATCTGTCAAATGCAGCTTGATCTTCAAACAATATGATTTCCATGTATTGCTGACCACCAGCCTGCAATCCAAAAGTTGCCTGAGCAAGTCTGGATTCTCCAACAACGGTTTTGTTATCAAATACCAATCCTTTACCTCCGGCTCCACCAATTCCAAGACCTCCTTTTGTAATTTTTGGGAAAAATGCAAATGCATAAGCAGTATGCAAATGAGCTTCAACTTTTGGGTTACTTTTTGCAAATTCTGCCAAAGAAGCCTTCACTTCATTTTGAAGTTTTGTGTCTTTAGGATAAACAACTGTAATTTTTTTTCAGTCACAGCCGCTGCTACTTCTTCTACAGCATCCCTGCAGCATCAACAGCATCTGAAGCTGCATCACCTGCGGCATCTGCTCCTTCCTCTACTGCATCACTCACTGCTTCTGCTCCTTCTTCTACAGCGTCAGCGGCATCTGCAGCTGCGTCATTAACAGCTTCTGTTGTTTCCTCTACTGCATCATCAATAGCTTCACCGGCATCCTTTTTCTCTGATTTACACGAAAATGCAATAGCACTTACCAGCATCAAAGCGAAAAGTAATTTCATTAATTTCATAATTTTATAGTTTTAGGGTTAATTATATTTTGCAAATAACGAACATTTCAGTTCTCAAATGCAATAGCTAGATTATTTAAGTCATTGAACTCATCAGTCTGAGAAACAATCATCGATCTCATGAATCCCAGTTACAGAATAAATATCTCCTCCGGCTGTCATTCTCAATTATCTTTTTTATTCCTTCTTCACTTATTCTATTTTGATCAAATTTCACTACACCGGAACTATCTTCAAATGAAATTTTAGCAAAGGTCACACCGTCTGCTTTATACAATTTTGACTGGATCAATCGAGCACATCCAATTTCACATGTCATTCCTTTTATATCCACTTTTACCTGTTTCAGGTTTTGTGCCACCACCTTTGTTTCAGATGCTTCTTTGACATCCTGCTTTGGTTCCATTTCTGGATTCACAAGAATTAAAAAACAAGACCAATATGGCTACCGAAAAAATTTTAATGAGTACTTTCACCTCTTTAATTTTTAATAATATTCGGCAAAAATAAGGATTATATTCATAAACTAAGTCACTGACAAACCATGAATAGCAAACAATCAAGATGGTTTATTCTTACTCATCCTTGCCTTTATATGGGGTAGTTCTTTCATTTTGATGAAAAAAGCGCTCATTCACGTAAGCCCAATGCAAGTAGGAGCCCTTAGAATTATTTTTACGGCACTAACACTTTTTACAGTTGGATCTAAACATATTTCCAAGGTAAGCAAAAGGCAATGGTACTATATTGCAATAACTGCTTTTATCGGATACATTTTTCCCTGCGTTCATGTTTGCCTTTGCCGTCGAAAAAATTGACAGTTCTATCGTATCGATCCTAAATTCACTTACACCTTGAACACTTTAGTGGTTGGCGCATTTTTTTTCGGTTTTAGTTTTTTAAGAAAGCAATTCATAGGAGTTATCATTGGTTTGATAGGCGCATTGATCCTGATACTCAAAGGAGCGGAACTGAATCCGGATCAAAACTACTTATATTGCCATGTTGATCGTTTTCGCTTCAATTGGCTATGCTTTCAATGTGAACATTCTTAAAAAACATCTTGATGGACTCTCGAAGCGGTCACCATTATTACTGGAAATTTTATCATTATTTTTATACCCGCCTTGGTTGTATTCTGGTTGACCGATTTTTTCCATTTCGATTATATAGAACAAGTGAAACTTCCTTACTACTACCTTGTTCTTTTGTCTGTTTTCGGAACCGCAATGGCTAAGACCTTCTTTAACAAGCTGATCCAAATGTCATCACCCATATTTTCAAGTTCAGTGACCTATCTTATCCCAATTGTTGCTTTATTATGGGGAGTTATGGATGGTGAAAACTACACTTTGGTCAAATTTTAGCCGGTACATTGATCCTTTTGGGGGTATATCTTACCAACAAAGGAAAAAAATAATTTTCAGGATTTTGAACCAGCTTCTTATGATGCGTCAATTAATGCCTTTAAAAAGTTTTTACCATTTAATAAAAAGATGTATATTTGCACCCGCCTAATTGAAATGGGCAAATTATTTTTAGTTAAAAAAGCAAAAACATTAATCCATGTACGCAATTGTAGAGATAGCAGGGCAGCAATTTAAAGTTGCTAAAGACCAAAAGGTTTTTGTTCATCGCTTGGAGGAAAAAGAAGGTTCAAAAGTTTCTTTTGACAAAGTTCTTTTACTTCGACGATGGAAAAGTAACTATTGGCGCCCCGGTTATAGAAAATGCAGTAGTTACTGCAAAGAGTTTTGGGTCATCTTAAAGGTGATAAAGTGATCGTTTTCAAAAAGAAACGAAGAAAAGGTTTTAAAGTAGAAAAATGGTCATCGTCAGTATTTATCTCAGATCCAAATTGAGGGTATCTCTGTAAAAGCTCCAGCTAAAAAAGCTGCTGCAAAAAGTGAAGAAACTAAAACTGAAAAAGCACCAGTAGCCAAAAAAGCGGCTCCGCTAAGAAAACAGCAACAAAAGAGGGAAAGGCACCTGCAAAAGCAGCTCCTAAAGCAGCGGCGAAAAAAAGCGCAACAGCTCTAAAAAGGCAGCAGCCCAAAAGGGCTGAAAGCCCTAAAAAATAAATTAACCCAGTAAAAATATTAGATCATGGCTCATAAAAAAGGTGTAGGTAGTTCTAAGAACGGTAGAGAATCAGAATCGAAACGATTAGGTGTAAAAATCTTTGGTGGTCAAGGCGCAATTAGCTGGAAACATTCTAGTTCGTCAAAGAGGTACTAAACATCATCCAGGTGAAAATGTATATATGGGTAAAGACCATACACTACATGCTCAGGTAAATGGAATCGTAAAATTTACTAAGAAAAAAGACAATAGATCATATGTATCTATTGAACCTATTGAAGCTTAATTCTTAGTTAAGACATAAAAAAAGCCCTTGCAGTTGCAAGGGCTTTTTTTATGTCAAAAGATTTTGTGGTTATTTCCTCTTTTATATCTCATAAATTTTATTTTTGTTCAAAGATTATTCAACCAATTGCACATTGAGCACGTTAAAACGGTTTTTTAGGGATACAATTATTTACGGAATCGCCGCCGTTTTACCAAGGGCCATCAACATTGTATTGGTTAAACTTGCACACCAACACACTTGTTTCTGAAAGTTATGCTGAAAGTACCATTTACTTTGTGTACGCAGCTTATTTCAATGCATTACTTACTTATGGGATGGAAACTGCTTTTTTCAGGTTCTTTACCAAGGAAAAGGAAAAAGGAAAAGTTATTTCAACAGCCTTTATAAGTTTGCTTGCTACAACTTTACTTTTTATGCTTGTATCCTTTATTTTTAGTGATACCATAGCGCTTCATCTAGGTTTCACAAGCTGCCTTGACTTTAAGAATTTTAATCCTTGGTTACCACTTTTGACACCTTACTGGTTATTCCTTTTGCTTATCTGAGGGTGAGTAATAGACCTATAAAGTTTACTTTCTATAAGATTTTGAATGTTGTCATTTTTGCGATATTCAATTTGTATTTTCTCTTATATGTGCCAAATGCATTGGCACATGGTAATTATGTTCCGGAGTTTATTATTGCTGGCTTTACGACTCAACCCTTGGTACTGTTTATTTTCATTGCAAATCTTTTGGCCAGCCTGGTTACTTTCTTATTATTGTTTCCTTTGGTTTTTAAATTCAAAATTTCTTTTGACAAGAAAATGCTCGTATAGGATGCTTACCTATGGCATCCCCATAATGATCAGTAGTCTGGCCTATGTAACCAATGAAAATCTTGACAAATTACTGTTAAGCAAATATCTTGGAAAGGAACAAATGGGAATTTATGCCGCCTGTTACAAACTTAGGTGTTTTTATGTCATTGTATATCATGGCTTTTAAAATGGGTGCGGAACCATTTTTTTTTAACCAGGCAGAGAAGACCAATGCGAAAGAAACCTATGCCAGAATACTGAACTGGTTCATTGTTTTTGGTGCTTTATTTATGCTGATTATCATAGGTTTTATTGACCAGTTTGCCCATCTGCTACTCGGAAAGCCCGAATATTTTAAAGCGCTTGAAATTGTTCCGGTGATATCTGTTAGCCAATCTTGTTTCTAGGTATTTATTACAATCTTTCGGTTTGGTTTAAACTAACTGATAGAACAAGATACGGAATGTACTTTTCCATCCTTGGAGCCCTGATTACGATAGGGCTTAACATCATTTACATTCCAATAATTGGATATATGGCCTCTGCATGGGCAACGCTTATCTACTTACATGCTCATTGCCCTGCTCAGTTATTTTTACGGAAAAAAATATTACCATATCCCATATCCTCTTGAAAACCATCTTTTTAACCTTGACGGTCACAACAACCGGAAGCTTTTTGTCATTTATCTATTTCAGGGGTAATTATATGGTCTCAACGGTCATCATTCTTGTATTCACAGGACTAATCATATGGACTCAAAAATCAGAAATCAAACAAATATGGAAAACATAGCTATCAAGATCATTAACAAATCAGGGCATCCGACTCCTTCATATGAAACCAGTTCGTCTGCAGGAATGGACCTGCGGGCTAATTTAACAGAGGCCATTACACTTAAAACCACTGGAAAGAGCCATTATCAAAACCGGTTTGTTTATAGCCCTCCCTCCCGGATTCGAAGCACAGATTCGACCAAGAAGCGGCCTGGCTGCTAAATTTGGAATCAGTGTTCTTAATGCACCAGGAACTATTGACGCTGATTACCGGGGTGAAATAGGTGTTATTTTGGTCAATTTATCGAGTGAAAAGTTTGTTATTAATAATGGTGACAGAATAGCTCAAATGATAATTGCAAGGTATGTACATACTAAATGGGAGGAAGTGAGCGTTCTAGATGAAACCAAACGCGGACAAGGCGGATTTGGAAGCACTGGTATTTAATCAATAATGAACACTTTTAAAATATTTTTCTTTTGAAAATAATCAAATATATCTTTTTTTTCTCCATTGCTCTTGGCTATTCTCAGAACAATACGGACGAAAAAATATTGGCAGTCGTCAACGAAGCCTGTGAATGTATTTCTAAAATTGAAGCTTCTTCAGAGGCCAAAAATGACAATATCTCAAATTGCATTAATCAATCACTTGAAACTGCAAAAAATGAAAAAGGAAATGCTAAAAAAGAGCCAAATGACGTGAACTATAAAATGGTGGAAAACTATTTGGTTCAACATTGCCAGTCGTTAAAGGAGCTCGCTTTTACAGAAAACAAAAAATTTAAATACGCTTCCTCTGATAATGTCCTGGCCCAACTTGCTTATGATGATGGAATGGAATATATCAATGAAGGAGATACTGAAAATGCAATTTTAAAATTCTCAAAAGCAGTAGAGATCGATCCCAATTTTGCGTTTGCCTGGGATAATCTGGGTATCAGTTATCGAAAAAATAAACAATACGAACAGGCGATTGCAGCCTATTTAAAATCTTTGGAAATCTATCCTGAAGGTAGACTTCCATTACTAAATATTGCCATTACCTACAATCTGAACCAGCAATACAGCGAGGCAGTTACTTATTATGAAAAATTCATTGATATCTATTCAGATGATCCTGAAGGGTATTATGGCTTGGGATTGATCTTATATACACAAGATCAGGAAGAAGCCGGGCTTGATAATCTTATTCGGGCTTATACCATCTATACGTCGCAAAATTCTCCTTATAGAGCTGATGCTGCAAAAAAAATTGGGTATATGTATAAGGATCTGAAAAATCAGGACAAACTGGAAGTATTTCACAAAGTAGCGGATAAATACAACTTAAAGGTTCAAAACAATTAAGATCTTACCTTGTCGATCACATTGTCAATTCTATCCATAGTCTTTTCAGGAATATATCGTTTTGTAGCCAAAATGATCCCAAAAACAATAAAGAAGATACCCAGTGCATGACGAATCTTTCTCAAAACAACAGGTGTTAATCTGGCTTTTAACTGTTTTGCTGCCAAAATCTTTCCCATATCTGTCAGTAAAAAGACGATTACCACAATGGCAAAATATTTAAAAACCCTTGCTGAATCCATTTGAAAATTGGAACTCACAGCTATGACTATAGCTAACCAAAAAGCCAATACACCAAAATTTATGGTATTCAAAAAGAACCCTTTGAAAAACAACCCCACATAATTGTTCGATTCAACCACTACCAGATCCTCATCTGTAACGATCTTTTTAGTTTTCTGATAGAAAATAGTATACAGACCATAGCTCACTAGAACTATTCCTCCAATCATAAAAATTCTTGGGTCATTCTGAATTTTTTGTAAAATCTTGACACTTCCAAAATAAGATATGGTGATAAACATGATATCGGCAAGTACCACCCCTATATCAAAAGTTATAGCTGCACGAACCCCTTTGGTGATACTGGTTTCTATCAAAGTAAAAAAAACCGGTCCCACCATAAAAGCCAGTCCGAAACCTAACAATACGGCATTGACGTATTCGTTGATCATAGGGTAATCATATCAGTCTAAAATTACTAAACGTCGTCGTAATCAATTTTAATTGTTGATGTAACTGGGTGTGCCTGACAGGTTAGAATCAAACCTTCCTCAATTTCATCTTCGTCTAAGATAGTATTTCTTTCCATTACAGCTTTGCCTTCAACTACTTTGGCCAAACAGCTGCTGCAGACACCCCCCTGGCACGAATAAGGAGCGTCAAGACCTTTGGCGAGTGCAGCATCGAGAATAAGCTCATCCATTCTCATTTCAAAAGTGGTCTCTTCATCATCAAGTACAACACAGATCCTGGTGTTTCCACTTAACGATTTGGTCACTTCCTTTTTATTAGAAGTACTGCTAAACAATTCAAATTTAATGTCATCCTCATTTACGCCACTCTTGATCAACATACCTTTGGCCTCATCAATCATTTCTTCAGGACCACAAAGAAAATAGGAATCAAAGTTCCAGCCTGAAAATTTATTTTTCAAAAGCTCTTTAACCAATTTTGTGTCTATTCTTCCAAACAAGGCCTTATCGCTGATGATCTGACTATACACATACTGAACCTGAAACCTCCCTCCTGCAGCGACTACAAGTGCATCCAATTCTTTTTTGAATATGGTCTTTTCCCCTGATTTACTTCCGTAAATCAATGCAAACCTACTGTCCTTTTCACTTTGAATAACTGCCTTGATCATAGAAATAACAGGAGTGATTCCACTTCCGGCTGCAATTGCTAAATAATCCTTGTGGTTACTTGCATCTACTTCCAAAGTAAAACGTCCTTCAGGCCCGGCAACATCCAAGGTATCACCTTCTTTTAAAATGTTGTTTGCAAAATCAGAGAACCTTCCTTTGTCAACATGTTTGATGGCCACCCTAAGTTCTCCACTTCCTGGTGAAGAACAAATGGAATAGGCCCTTCTTAAAAGACTATCCTGTAAGTTTTTTTGTATTGTGATATATTGACCAGGTAAAAACCTGAATTCCTTTTCTAACTCATCCGGAACATCAAAAGATACTGAAACGGCATCCACAGTTTCCCTTCTTACCTCCTTCACGCGGAGTTTATGAAATATAGACATTGAAGCTTTTTAAATTATTTGCAAAAATACAAAATTGTTTTATGAATAAAGGGTCATACAATGCTAATGACGTTTCGAAATTTCATCCGAAAGCTCGTTTTCATCCTTGTCTCCAAAGGGAAAATATTCCTTTAATTTTTCCCCTGCATGAAGAATTCCCCTAACAAGTCCCTTTGCGTGATTCCCTTTGACAAATTCAGAGATTACTTCATCTCTGACACTTTCCCAGAAATCATCCGGAACCTTCTTATCAATACCTTCATCTCCAATAATGGCAAACTGGTGATCATCCACTGCCACATAGAACAATACACCATTTTTAAAGATGGTTTTATCCATTTCCAGTTGAAAAAATAATTCCTGAGCCCTCTTCAGGGCATCCTGATCCAGGCTCTTTTCAAAGTGAACCCTGATCTCTCCTGAAGTGTTTTTTTCAGCTTCACGGATCGCATGGATCACTTCCTGTTCCTGTTGTTGGGTTAAAAATTGTTCAACTTCCATAAACTCATATATGATAAAAAAGAGCCAAAGCAAGCGCTTTGGCCCAAATTATGATGATTTCAGAATTAATTAAAATCTACCTTAGGCGCGTTTTCGCTTCCCGGAGCAGCCTGGAACAAGGCCATAGGATCAAAGTTCAAAAAGCCTGCCACCACAGATGCGGGAAACTTTCTGATATATACATTATAGTCCTTTGCCAAATCGTTAAACCTGTTTCTTTCTACATTGATCCTGTTTTCAGTTCCTTCTAATTGGCTCTGCAATTCCAAAAAGTTCTGATTTGCCTTCAGGTCCGGATATTTTTCTACAACCACCATCAATCTGCTCAACGCACCTGAAAGTGAATTTTGAGATTCCTGAAAAGCAGCCATTTGTTCCGGGGTTATATTGGTAGGGTCAATTGTTGTTTTCGTCGCATTGGCTCTGGCCTGAATGACAGCCTCTAGGGTCTCTCTTTCAAAATCAGCATAACCTTTAACGGTACTCACAAGATTTGGTATCAGGTCAGATCTTCTTTGATAGGCACTTTCAACATTAGCCCATTGGGTTTTGGCAGTCTCTTGTTTCTCCACCATAGTGTTGTTCAAGCCAACACCCCACCTGAATATGCCAATAACGATAACTGCGATAATAATTAAGGGAAGCCATTTTTTCATGATAATCTATTTAAATTTAAAGTTGGTTCTTTATTTCAATAAGTTCGTTTTTGATTTCTTCCAGCCTCGAAATGATCTTGTGCTTGGAAAATACATCCTCGGGATTTTCCTTTAATTTATTCTTTGCTCCTTCAAGGGTAAAACCTTTTTCCTTTACCAAAAAATAAATCATTTTAAGGTTCTCCAGATCCTCAGGAGTAAATAATCTATTCCCCTTCTTATTTTTTTTTGGCTTTAGAACATCAAATTCATTTTCCCAAAATCTTATCAATGAAGTATTTACACCAAAAGCCTTGGCTACTTCTCCTATTTTATAATATCTTTTATCGGGTAGATCTATTTGCATTAGTCGAGAGATTGTCCTTCTTGCGAAGCCATTTTTAACATTTCCTGAAACTCTTCCGGTGATAAATCACCATAGTAAAAGTTGATCGGGTTTACTTGTTCTTTGTTATAGCGAACCTCATAATGTAAATGCGGTGCTTGTGAACGGCCCGTACTTCCCACGTAACCTATAAGGTCACCTCTTTTCACTTTTTGACCCTTTTTTACATTGTATTTAGACAAATGACCATACAAGGTCACATACCCAAAACCATGATCTATTCTAATATGCTTTCCAAATCCTGATGACCCGGCATCTGCGCGTATCACTTTACCATTACCCGTGGCATATACAGGAGTGCCTTTAGGAGAGGTAAAATCCATTCCTTTATGTCGCTTTCGTGCCTTTGTAAAGGGGTCAAGCCTCCATCCAAAACCAGAAGCCATTCTTGTAAGATCCTGTTTACTTACAGGTTGTATCGCAGGAATTGAAGCGAGTAATTCTTCTTTGTCCTTGGCAAGATTGATAATTTCGTCTAAAGACTTTGATTGCACATACAGTTGTTTTGAGAGTATGTCAATATTTTTGGTAGCCTCGATGATCATTTGAGAATTATCAAATCCTTCCATTGATTTATATCGATTCACCCCACCAAAACCCGCTTTTCTTTGTTCTTCGGGAATAGGATTCGCCTCAAAATAGGTTCTGTAAATATTGTTGTCCCTTTTTTGAATTCCATCGAGTACTTCCTCTGCCTGAGCCATCTTCTTTTCCAACAATTCATAATGCAGCTTCATGTTTTCCAGCTCACGCTTCATCACCTTTTGTCTGGGTGACTCAAGGAACTGATACATGATAAAAACGATGAATCCTCCCATAAGTGCAGATGCCATCACAAAAGCCATCATCCTTCTGAATTTATCCCGCTTTCTAAGCTCTATTTTCCTATAGGATAAGGTATCAGAATCGTAATAATATTTTACCTTCGCCATAATTATAAATATACTATTTTTGCAACTAAAATAAGCCTAGATCAGTTGCATAAAAAACAAATTTACAATTTTTTTTTGTCTCTGATATATCCAAAAGATATGGCTTTTAATTATATTTTATGACGTCACAGGAAATCAGAAAACAATTTTTGAACTTCTTTGCTTCTAAACAGCATGAAATTGTTCAATCGGCTCCGCTGGTCAATAAAGACGATCCCAGTCTGATGTTCGTCAATGCAGGAATGAATCCATTCAAGGAATATTTTCTAGGGCAGAAAGAAGCGCTGCAACCAAGGATCGCTGACACCCAAAAATGTTTAAGAGTTTCCGGGAAACACAATGACCTTGAAGAAGTTGGTATGGATACCTATCACCATACCATGTTTGAAATGCTTGGCAACTGGAGTTTTGGTGACTATTTTAAAAAAGAAGCAATTGCCTGGGCATGGGAACTATTGACCGAAGTTTTTAAAATTGATAAAGACAGTCTTTATGTGACCGTATTCGAGGGAGATGAAGATGATCAGCTTGATTTTGATCAGGAAGCCTATGATTTTTGGCTGCAGCATATTCCTGCTGATAAAATTCTGAAGGGCAATAAAAAAGATAATTTTTGGGAAATGGGCGCTCAGGGACCTTGCGGCCCTTGTAGCGAGATCCATGTAGATATCAGATCAGAAGAAGAAAAGAAAAAAGTACCTGGTAAAGACCTGGTCAATATGGATCATCCTTTGGTCATAGAAATATGGAACCTTGTATTTATGGAATTCAACAGAAGGGCGAACGGTTCATTGGAGAAACTTCCCGAAAAACACGTTGATACAGGTATGGGCTTTGAAAGACTGTGCATGGTGATCCAAAAGGTTCAATCAAACTATGACACTGATGTTTTTATGCCGATCATCAGAGAGATCGAAACCATTACCGATACGAAATATGGTAAGGATGAAAAGACAGATGTCGCTATCAGAGTGGTCGCAGACCATGTCAGGGCTGTGGCTTTTGCCATTGCGGACGGACAATTACCCTCCAACACCGGAGCTGGTTATGTTATCAGAAGGATCTTAAGAAGGGCGATACGCTACGGGTTTACTTTTTTGAATAAAAAAGAACCTTTTATATTTCAACTGGCAAATGTTTTGGAGGCGCAAATGGGTGAAAACTTCCCGGAAATTGTCTCCCAAAAACATCTGATCCACAACGTGATCAAGGAAGAAGAGCATTCTTTTTTAAGAACACTGGATCAGGGACTTATCCTACTGGATTCTATCATCTCCAATGCCAAGGAGCATCGCATTTCAGGGAAAAAAGCATTTGAGCTATATGACACATACGGGTTTCCAAAAGACCTGACTTCCTTGATCTTGCGGGAAAAGGGTATGGAATTTGACGAAGCTGAATTTGATAAAGAAATGTCAAAGCAGAAATCACGGTCAAGGGCCGCCGCTGCTGTGGATACGGATGATTGGCATATTCTGATCGATGACTTGGAACAGGAATTCATAGGCTATGATTATCTGGAAGCTGAAGTCAAAATTGCTCGATATAGAAAAGTGTCTTCTAAAAAAGATGGTGACATGTATCAACTTGTTTTCAATTTGACGCCTTTTTATCCGGAGGGAGGCGGACAGGTTGGTGACAAGGGTTATCTTGAATCAAGCAATGGCAATGTGATCTATATTATTGATACGAAGAAAGAAAATAATCTGATTCTTCATTATGCCAAGAGCCTTCCGGATGACACCACTCAAAACTTTAAAGCAGTTGTAGATCAGGAATATCGTTCCAGAACGATGAGCAACCACACTGCTACGCATTTGTTACATCAGGCGCTAAGATCGATTCTTGGTACCCATGTGGAACAAAAGGGATCTGCCGTACATGCTAAAAGCCTCAGGTTTGATTTTTCACATTTCTCAAAACTGAGTTCTGATGAATTAAAAAGCATTGAACAATTCGTCAATGCAAGAATCCAGGAAAACATTTCTCTTCAGGAAAACAGACAAGTTCCTTTGGAAGAAGCCAAAAAATCGGGAGCCATCATGCTTTTTGGTGAAAAATATGGTGATACTGTGAGAACCATTAAATTTGGCCAATCAACAGAACTTTGTGGCGGAACCCACGTGAAAAAAACAGGTGACATCTGGCATTTTAAGATCATGAGCGAAAGCGCAATTGCTTCTGGAATTAGAAGAATAGAGGCCATAACCAATGATGCTGTAAGAGACTATTATTTTGAACAGGACGAAGCTTTTGGAAAAATCAAAGCAGTGCTTAAAAATCCAGCTGATCTTTTGAAATCGGTTCAAAATCTTCAAGACGAGAACAACAGGCTCAAAAAGGAAATTGAGCAATTAAATAAATTGAAAGCAGCATCTTTTAAAGATGACCTGATCAAAAATAAAAAGGAGATCAATGGTGTGAATTTTATCGGAGCCCTCCTGGATACAGATGCAGGTTCTATGAAAAATATTGCCTTTGAAATTGCCGGAGAAATTGACAATCTGTTCTTTATTGGAGGCTCGGACCTTGACGGAAAGGCTATCTTAACTATTTATATCTCTAAAAACCTGGTTGAAACTAAAAGTTTGCACGCCGGCAATATTGTTCGGGAACTTGGAAAGTTCATACAAGGAGGTGGCGGAGGTCAGCCATTTTTCGCTACCGCGGGAGGTAAGAATCCTGCAGGGTTAAAACAGGCCTTACAGGCAGCTGAAGAGCTATTGAAAAACTAAAATGAAATTCAGAACAGAAATAAACTGCCCAGCTGTATCTAATCAACTTGATCATCATTCCAGTCTGGTTTTGTTGGGCTCTTGTTTCTCTGAACATATGGAAGGTAAATTCCAATATTTTAAATTTGACACTTTTGCCAACCCTTTTGGCATACTTTTTAATCCCAAAGCTATTGAGACGGCTGTGCGAAGCTGTGTTGAAAATGGCTGTTATTCAAAAGAAAATCTACTGAAACATGGGGAACTATGGCTGAGTCTTAACCATCATAGCAAATTTGACAACCGTGATCCTAAGCAGGTACTCGACAACATCAATAAAAACATTGCAGTTGGGCACAGGGCACTCAGGGAAGCCACACATGTGATCATTACCTTAGGAACCTCATGGGTTTATAAATGGAAGGAGAACAATTCGATCGTTGGAAATTGTCATAAGATTCCGCAGAAATCTTTCAATAAAGAGTTGCTTTCTTCTGAAGAAATTGTTGGCAGCCTTAGGCAAATTGCCCATTTGATTCGCAGCATTAACAAAAATGCCTCTTTTATATTTACGGTAAGCCCTGTAAGACACCTAAAGGATGGGTTCATAGAAAATACATTGAGCAAATCCTTACTTCATAAAGCCATACATGAGGTTAAAAAAGAAATAGATGCCGATTATTTTCCCGCTTATGAGATCATGATGGATGACCTGAGAGACTATAGGTTTTATAAAAAGGACCTGGTCCATCCAAATGAAATGGCTATAGACTATATCTGGGAATTATTCAAGGAATCCTGGATCAGTGAAAGCTCAAGGCAAATAATGATTGAGATCGACGATATTCAAAAGTCTTTGGCCCACAGAGCCTTCGATGCTTCGTCTGAAGCCCACATAAAATTTCTTAAAAAAACGGAACAAAAAATTGAGTTGCTAAAGAAAAAGTTACCGGAAATAGAATTCAATAAAAAAAGGAAGTAAACCTTACTTCCTTTTTAATAAAAATATTATCCTTCAGTTATTTAATGCAATTCGCAACGCTGCCCCAAGGACCTCCGTTAATGGCATCAACACCGTGTTGTTTTAAAATTGTCGCCGCCGAACCACTACGGGCACCACTTCTGCAACAAGTAATTACTGATTTATTCATATTCTTGATCTCATCCAAATGACTGCCAATTGTATTCAATGGAATATTTTTTGACCCTTGTACATGACCTTCCTGGAACTCCTCTATGGTTCTTACATCAATGACCACGGCTCCATTTTCCAAATATTGTTCTATTGACGCAACACTTGTACCTCCTCCAAATAAATTAAATAATCCCATATATCGTATTAGTTATAAATTTTGTGCAAATTTCTGAAATTAAAATGAATTATAAGTAACAAGGGTGACAATTACTATTTTCGTTTTACCTCCATATAATCCAATGCAAGATTTACCATTGAAGTAACACCTAATTTAAGACCTTCTTCATCAATAAAGAAATCCGGCGTATGATGAGAGGCAGCATCTTCTTCCTTGACATCAAGAGGCTTTCCCCCAACGAAGTAATAAAATCCTGGCACTTCTTTCTGGAAAAAAGAAAAATCTTCGGCCCCGGTAGTCGCATTCATTAAAATAACATTATCCTTTCCAGCAGAACTTTCTAATGATGGCAACATTTTTGCCGTTAGTTCCGGGTCGTTATAAGTGATTGGAATACCTTTATCAATAGTTATATCTGCCGTTGCACCATAACTTTCAGCAATGGCCTTTACCCTGAATAACATCATTTCATTCAGTTTCTTTTGCATGTCATAGTCAAGGGTTCTAATGGTCCCTATCAATTCAACTTCTTCCGGAATAATGTTATTTCTTACCCCACCTCTTATCAAGCCAACTGAAATAACAGCAGCTTCCTTTGTGAGGTCCGTATCTCTGCTAATGATCCCATTTAATCCAGTGATCACTTGAGCTGCGACAAAAACAGGATCATTTCCTTGCCAGGGTTTTGAGCCATGTGATTGCTTACCATTGATCTTGATCACAAATCGCTGGGCAGCAGCCATGGTGCCCAAAGGCTTATACTTTATTTTGCCAATATCGGTTTGCGCATTAATATGTAAACCAAAGATGGCATCTACATCCGGATTTTTTAAAACCCCTTCTTTGACCATCATTTCAGCACCACCTTCTTCTCCAGGGGGAACCCCTTCTTCTGCAGGTTGAAAAATGAATTTGACAGTTCCTTTTAAATCTTTTTTCATTTTACTGAGTACTTCGGCAGTACCCATCATCATGGCAATATGGGTATCGTGACCACAGGCATGCATAACACCGGTTTCCACACCATTATAGGTGCTTATAGCCTTCGAGGCAAATGGTAAAGGGGCTCTTTCCGTAACAGGTAAACCATCAATATCTGCCCTCAGCGCAATCACTGGTCCGGGCTTACCACCTTTTAAAATTCCAACTACTCCTGTATGTGCAATTCCGGTTTGTACTTCCATTCCTAATCCTTCCAAATGGGCAGCAATTTTTTTGGCAGTTTCAAACTCTCTGCTCGACAATTCCGGGTGCTCATGGAAATCTCTTCGCCATTCAATAACTTTTGGTTCTATTTCATTGATGAGTTGTTCTGTTTTATTGGATTGAGCTTGTATACTTACTCCAATTAACAAGGTAAAAAGTACTAATTTCTTCATATTAAATTTCTAAGGTTTAAATTTTTGGAAGTAAATCTAAACAAAATAGTTGATTTCATTTTCCTGTTTCTACAATGAGGCTTATATTATCTGGTAAATAACATTTCACGATATTTTACCAAGGGCCATAATTCATCGTCTATCATAAGCTCTAACTTATCGCAGTGATATCGAATCTCCTCAAAATAGGGCTTTACTTTTTCGCAGTACATAATGGCCTTTTTTTCTGCACCCACAGTTTTATTTGCTTTTTTCCTTTCTTCCACCATGGCATTGGTCTTCTTGGTAATACCTGATATATGCTCAGAGATCTTTTTGATCAGATCCATTTGCTCTTTAGCAACTGTTAGAAATTCCTCTCCAAAAACCTCTTTTAAACCTTTCACGTTTCTGATCAAGGTATTCTGATAAGTTACAGCGGTCGGAATCACATGATTCATGGCGATATCTCCCAAAACCCTCCCTTCGATCTGTATCCTTAATGAATAGGCTCCAAATTCTATTTCATGTCTCGCCATGATCTCTTTTTCATTCATCACCTCCATTTCACTGTAAAGATCCAAAGCTTTTTTACTCACTTTGGCTTTCACGGCCTGAGGCGTGGTTTTGTTATTGCTAAGACCTCTTTTAGCTGCTTCCTTCTCCCATTCCTCTCCATAACTGTTTCCCTCAAAAAGAATGTCTTTCGATTCTTTAATATACTCTCGAAGCACGTTAAAGATCGCCTCATCTTTCTTGAAAGATTTGTTGTCAATTAATTTGTCAACCTCCTCTTTAAAATCCTTTAATTGTTTAGCAACAATAGTGTTTAAAACGGTCATGGAATTGGCACAGCTAGCCATTGAACCTACCGCCCTGAATTCAAATTTATTACCTGTGAAAGCGAAGGGAGAAGTCCTGTTCCTATCGGTATTGTCGAGTAAAATCTCAGGTATCTTACCTACCACATTCAATTTAAGGTCCGTTTTCTCCTCCGGAGAGAGTTTACCATCGGTGACATTTTCCAATTCCTTGAGCACAGCAGTTAATTGCTCCCCTATAAATACAGAAATAATGGCGGGAGGAGCTTCATTGGCTCCCAATCGATGGTCATTACTGGCTGAAGCCACTTCTGCCCTCATCAGTTCTTCATATGTATGAATCGCCTTGATGGTATTTACAAAAAAAGTAAGAAATTGCAGGTTTCTCATTGGGGTTTTACCGGGACTTAGCAAATTCACACCACCATCAGTACTCAAAGACCAGTTGTTGTGTTTACCTGAGCCATTAATTCCTTGAAACGGCTTTTCATGAAGCAACACCTTTAGTTGGTGTTTTGATGCCACCTTACCGATAATATCCATTAAAAGTGCATTATGATCTACTGCCAGATTCGCTTCTTCATGAATGGATGCAATTTCAAATTGATTTGGAGCCACTTCATTATGTCTGGTTTTGACCGGGATGCCTAATTTAATGCATTCCATTTCCAGCTCGATCATAAAACTCATGACTCTTTGAGGTATACTTCCAAAATAGTGATCGTCTAATTGCTGTCCTTTGGCAGATGATTGTCCCAACAACGTTCTTCCGGTTAACACAAGATCTGGTCTTGATAAGACCAGCGCCTTGTCAATAAGGAAATATTCCTGTTCCCATCCCAGAGAAGCATTTACTTTTGATACATTTTTATCAAAATACCTGAGCTACTCCGGTAGCTTGTTTATCAATGGCATTAAGAGCTCGCAGCAGAGGTGTCTTATTGTCCAGGGCTTCTCCCGTATAGGCTACAAAAATTGTAGGAATACATAGTGTCGTACCATAGATAAAAGCCGGGGAAGTTGGGTCCCAGGCAGTATACCCCCTTGCCTCAAAAGTGTTTCTAATTCCTCCGCTGGGAAAACTGGAAGCATCGGGCTCTTGCTGCACCAGTTCATTTCCTCCGAACCTTTCCAGTGCCTTACCGTCTTCCCCCAATTCAAAAAAAGCATCATGTTTTTCGGCAGTCCCGCCGGTTAAGGGTTGGAACCAATGTGTATAATGGGTAACTCCTTTTGACAAGGCCCAGTTCTTCATTGAATTTGCCACCTGATCGGCAATTTTTCTATCTATATTGGAGCCGTGTTTCACCGCATTCATGACACCTCGAAAAGCTTCTTTAGTAAGGTGCTGCTGCATGCTCTCTTCATTAAATACATGACTGGCAAAATAGGCCGAACGATTCTTTTTTTCCTTGATCGGAATCAATTTCCTATTCAAAGTTTGTTGCAAGGCCCTGGATCTGAAAGTAGACATACGTTAAAAATTAAATTTTATCGGTGTAAAAATACTGATTTTTTAAATGTACCCCTCTAAAAATTGGGTATTCATAAAAATAATATGATCCACAACATATTTACCCCCATTTATTTTAATGTAAATCAATAATAATTATATTTGTCCTGAAATTAATAATCCTGAAACAACATGAGCAAAGCAAAATTAGAGTACATATGGCTAGATGGTCACCAGCCTACTCAAGAATTGAGAAGTAAAACTAAAATTGAAGAAGATTTTAGTGGAAAACTAGAAGATTGTAAAATATGGTCTTTTGACGGATCATCTACTGAACAAGCAGAAGGTGGTTCATCAGATTGTTTATTAAAACCTGTTGCCATCTATCCTGATCCGGCAAGAGAAAATGGATGGTTAGTGATGTCTGAAGTTTTAAACGCAGACGGAACACCACACCCATCAAATGGTAGAGCAAAAATTGATGATGATGATAACGATTTCTGGTTTGGATTCGAACAGGAATACTTTTTAATGGATAATGAAACAGATCTTCCATTAGGCTTTCCTAGAGGTGGTTTTCCTGGCCCACAAGGTAAATACTACTGTTCAGTGGGTGGAAGATACACTTGGGGAAGAGAATTTGTTGAAGAACATGCAGATCTTTGTATTGCCGCAGGTTTAAACTTTGAAGGGATCAACCAGGAAGTTGCCCCGGGACAATGGGAATTCCAATTGTTCGCAAAAGGTGCCAAAAAAGCCGGTGATGAAATCTGGATCGCCCGTTATTTGTTGAATAGATTGACTGAAAGTTATGGTTACTATATTGAATTACATCCAAAACCGGTTAAAGGTGACTGGAACGGTTCTGGTATGCATGCTAACTTTTCTAACACGACTTTAAGAACATGTGGTTCTAAAGAAACTTATATGAAAATTTGTGAAGCCTTCAGACCTGTTACTGATGAACACATTGGTGTATATGGAGCATATAACGATGAAAGACTAACAGGACTACACGAAACTGCACACGTCTCTGACTTCAGCTATGGTGTATCTGACAGAGGTGCCTCTATTCGTATTCCTATTATCACTGTAGAGAACGGCTGGAAAGGATGGTTGGAAGACCGCAGACCAGCTTCTAATGGTGATCCATATAAGATTGCAGGTAGAATTATCCAAACTGTTAAATCTGCTAAAATCTAATTTGTAAAAAGATTTTTTTATTGGTTAATATAAAAAATGCCTTCTTTTTAAGAAGGCATTTTTTATATCACCATACTGATAAAAACAACATATGAGCCCAAAAGAATTAAACCTTCTCCCCAGGACAAGCGCATCCTTCCCGGTGTAAAAACCAACGGGAATATGCTCAGAGACAGAACAAGCATCCAAATAAGATCAAAGTCGATCAGTCCCTGATCCACAACAGTAACGGGTGTAATCATTGAAGTAATTCCCAGTACAGCCAAAATATTAAACATATTTGATCCTAATAGATTTCCAAGAGAAATGGCCTTTTCATTTCGGATTATAGCCACTAAAGATGCCGCCAGTTCAGGAATACTGGTTCCTACAGAAATGATGGTAATACCGATGACCCTTTTGCTTACACCATAATCAGCAGCAAGGTTTACAGCTCCTTCGATAAGTAATTCCGAACCGGCCCATAGTCCGACACCCCCTAAAAGCAAGAATAAAAGTGATTTTCCAAGAGGATACTCCACATCATCCTCAGGCATTTCGTCAATAACAGCTACTTTTTGAAATTTGAACAAATAGATCAAGATGAGAATAAGGGTAAAGAAAAGCGCAAAGCCCTCCCATCGTTGCAATTCACCGTCAAAAGCCAGAAAAAAGTACAGCATCACAGAGGCCAGCATCATGACCGGCCAATCTGTGGTATAAAAACTTCTTTCCACTTTGATGGTACTTACCATGATCACTATGGCCAGCACAAAACCTAAATTGGCAATATTTGAACCTATCACATTCCCAAGTGCAATATCGGCATGTCCATCTAGCGCCGCTTTTAAACTAACGATCAACTCAGGCATGGAAGTGGCAAATGAAACCACGGTCATACCGATAACTATTTTTGGAATTTTCAATCTAAGAGACAAGGATACTGCGGACTTCAGTAGCGAATTGCCACCAAGAATCAGAATGACAAACCCTAGCAATATAAATAAGTAATTCATGAAGTCAATTTGTGCAAATATATAACTTAGAAATGAGTTGCTGAAAACAGAATTATAAAGTTTCGAGCAGGTTTGTCATGATCAAAAAAATTGCAAATACTCTCTTGTTACGCCTCCCATTTCTTCGATCTTAAATTCAAGCTTCGCAGGGAGGCTGGTCGAATCATAGATCTTCTCTTCACTTTTACACCACATTTTATTAATTTTTTGTTAAATAACTATTTTTTTAGTTATATAACTATATTATTAGTTTATATTTGACCAGAGATAAAAATCAATATGGAGAAACTCACTAATAAAGAAGAAGAAATAATGCGGGTCCTTTGGAAGCTAAAACAGGCTTTTGTCAAGGATATAGTGGCAGAATTACCAGATCCTAAACCTCATTATAATACCATATCAACTGTGGTTCGGAATATGGAGGAAAAAGGATTTATAAAATATAAGGCCTTTGGCAAATCACATCAGTACTATCCCGCTATCAGTAAAGAGGAGTATAAAAAAACCTTTATGAACAAAACGATTCAACATTATTTTGAGGACTCCTATAAGAACCTTGTTTCGTTTTTCGCTAAAGAAGAAAAGATCAGTGTTAGTGAACTCAAAGAAATCATTTCGATTATTGAAAAGAATCAAAAAAATCAATCTTAAGCACCATGGAATACTTTATTAAATTCTCGGCTATTCTTGGTTTGTTCTTTTTATTTTACAAACTATTCCTGGAAAAAGAAACATTTTTTCAAAGCATTAGGGTCTATTTTATTTTGGGTATCATCACGGCAATTGCTCTTCCATTTGTGATCATCCCAGAATATGTAACTGTGGAGGGTGTTTTTGTTGAACAAATAGTGGGTACCATTTCTGAAACAGACAATGCTGACAATAAGTTCAGTTTGAGTTTGACATCAATACTGCTTGGAGTTTATAGTTTGGGCATCTTATTTTTCGGGATGAGATTCCTCATACAACTTGGATCCCTCATACGCTTTATCATACAATATCCTAAAAAGAAACAAAATGGTTATGTCTTTATCGAAGCCGATGCGTCAACCAGCCCTTTTTCATTCTTTAACTATATCATCTATCCTAAAAACGGTTTTAACAGGCAGGAACTGGAACAGATCCTAGAACATGAAAAAGTACATGCCTCACAGCACCATAGCATCGATATACTGCTTTCTCAACTGTTGATCATTTTCAACTGGTTCAACCCTTTGGCATGGTTGTACCACAGAGAAATTCAAAAGAATCTTGAATTTATCGCCGATCAAGGAGCTCAACAAGGTCTTAAGACAAAATCGTCTTATCAATATTTGTTATTAAAAACCATGACACCAAATTATTCACTAGCATTAACAAGCAATTTCTATAATTCACTAATTAAAAAAAGAATCAATATGTTACACAAAAACAAATCAGGCAACATGATGTATTTTAAATTCATGTTTATCATACCTGCTACTCATCATTTTTGTTTTCACCTTCAATACCAAGGTCATAGCACAACAAAAAAAAGTTGAAAAAATTGAGATCAATAAAGATCTGGAGATGGAAGTCATTACCAAAGAATTTCAAAAAAGTGATCTTGAAAAATTAAAGGCCTCTTTGATGAAAAAAGGAATTTCAATGCAGTATAAAAAACTAAAATACAATGATAATAATGAAATTATCGGTATACATCTTACTTTAGAGAATAAACAAGGTAATAAAACTCAGATTCATCAAACAGGCACTGACCCCATAAAACCAATCAGTATAAAATTCAATAATGAAGGAGACCTTGCCGTAGGAAATATGGAAAGTATGGACGATCATAATATATTTTTCACTTCAGACGGAGATAAAATTCATAAAAAAGTGATTGTTACTTCCGGAAGCGGAAACCACAACCTCAGACGTGAACAATTATGTTTTTGTATCTGAGGATGGTGATGAAACCCATGTCAAGGTCGTTAAGGGAGAAAAAGTCACAGAAGAAATACATGGGCCTCATTCTGAAAATGTTTGGATCTCAGAATCAGGCGACAGTACAAAACTTAAAAAGATCAAAGTCATTGAAATTGATGAAGATACTGATGGTGAAAAAACGTAATTGTTAAAAAAATCATAAAGACGGCAGAGAAATGGAGGTCAACGTTGAAGTTATGGAAGATGATCATGACAAACATAAAATGATGTTCATTAGTGAAGGATGGTGAAAAACCGTTAATGATCGTTGATGGAAAAGAAGTTGAAGGTGGAAGTATAGAAGACATAGACCCTGAAAATATTGAAACCGTTAATGTTTACAAGGGTGACAAGGCTATTGAAGAATACGGAGAAAAAGGTAAGAATGGCGTAGTCGTTATCAAAACCAAAAAGTAATTTCCATCAAAACTAAATAATAAAAAATCGCCTTATTCAAGGCGATTTTTTATTTTTGCCCCTATGAAAAAACAAGTATTTAAGATTCTTGGCTAAAATCAACAAAACCATACTGCCTAGTCTGGGCAAACAGGAAGTAGATATGAGTAAGGCTAAAAAATGGCAAATGGCCCTGATCGGCTGGCGGTATTTTGTAACCAAAAACAGCTTGGATTGAGTTTTAAGGATTAAGTATTAAGGCTTAAGTGTTAAGGCTTAAGTGCTAAGTAATTTTAAAATTTTCAAATCAAGCCATTTTCAAATCAAGTCATTTTCGTATCTTTAAGAAAACGTACGATTATGGATGATCAATCAAAACACATCAGATTTTTTACGGGTTCACTTATTGAAATTCAAAGACTTCAAATTGATTTGGACGATCAGGAAATTCCTTCCATGATTAAAAACAACTTCCAATCAGGTATCAGGTCAGGTTTTTACGGAGGTTCACCCTCACAGGTTGAACTTTTTATTTATGAAGAAGACCGTGAAAAAGCCCTTCCTATCTTAGAAGCTTTTAAAGAGCAAATGGGGATATAATTTTTTAATTATATTATTTTCTATTCTCTAAAAAAGAAATATATTTGCAGCCCTAATCAATCAGGCCTCGTGGCGCAACTGAATAGCGCATCTGATTACGGCTCAGAAGGTTACAGGTTTGAATCCTGTCGAGGTCACGGATAAAAGAAAACCCTTCGCTTTGCAGGCGAAGGGTTTTTTATTTGGAGCGGATCGTTGCAAATTCAATTGCATAAGACTGCGACAAATAAAAAACCAAGATTACGCGCCAGCGGAATATGCGGTTTTCTTTTTCAAAACGGAGCTTTGTCAGGATGCTGAAAGCAATCCTGTAATGCAAGAATGCATGAATGCATGAATGTGAGAACGAGAAAAAAAGCGGAGCTTTGTCAGGATGCTGAAAGCAATCCGTTCCGTGACTCACTTAGTAATCCCTTAATATTTAATGTAAATACGTGAACTCTAAATGATCGAAGAGTCTTTCAATCGAAAATTGCGAGCTTTTACGCGGAATTTGGGAATTCTAAGGATCATGAAACTAATCCTGCTTTGTGATAATTCATGAATGCATGAAATGCGTGAATTCATAAATGTAAATTTGCCTTAATTATAACAACTAAATCAGGTGACAGCGGAATATGTGGTTTTCTTTTTCAAAACGGAGCTTTGTCAGGAAAGCCGAAGGCAATCCTTATCATGACCAATTCAAGTAATCCTACCTTCAATTGCATAAGACTGCGACAAATAAAAAACCAAGATTACGCGACAGCGGAATATGAGGTTTTCTTTTTCAAAACGGAGCTTTTCAGGAAAGCCGAAGGCAATCCTATCAAGGTCATTTTTAAAATGTCTAATTAGTTTTCTCAACCTAAGGTAAGAGGGAAACTAATTACCGCCGAGTTAATAAAAGCCCAATACTTAGAAAAGGGAGATAGCTATAAAACATTTCAAAACAGTTATTCGCTCGTGTAATAGAAAGAAAAGCGAGTGAAGATATACAACTTTTGAAAATGAAACCTGAAATCCTCTTATCATAAACTAAGGGTTTTTAAATAGCTTTCCATCAACAGAAGGTATTTATCTACTTCGGACAATGCTTTTGTTCTTTCTTTTTTGTTCACGGCACTCTTAGCCCGCAAACTGTTGACCTTAGCACGCACATTGGCGCGATAGGCCTTGTAAAAAAGAAAAAGTTGGTACTCTTTTGATGATGTCAATGAGGGGAAAAATTGATTGTAACATTCAAGAAATAGCTCGGATAAATCTTTTTTTCCAAATGCATCGAGATCCATACAAAGAAAGGCAACTTCATTCAAGACATCGATTTGACGGTAATCATCATTAAATTCAATACAATCGAAAGGCTGAGGCGACGGTAATAAAAAAATATTCCTGGAATGAAGGTCGCCATGGCAGTCCCTGAAGAAATCGGCCCTGAGCCTAGCCAATAGTAAATCCTTGTTTCTCTTTAAAAAGTCATCGGAGGTTTTTATAGCGTTCCTAATAATTGATGCATACATACCACCATTGGGCTGAGCTGTCAAATACTCCTTTTCCCCCTCTAAATCGTTGAATTTTTCCTGAATATCCAGCACGTCTTTTTCCTCAATTATAGCGGTATTCTGATGAAAACGGGCGATTTTTTTGGCTAGGTTTTGAATGTTGGATTTCGTTACTTTATTTTGAACCAAAAGCTGGTCCATTTGTTTGGTCCTATCCATTTTAAGCATCTTCACGGCATAGTCGATTACTGTCCCCGCATTTCCTCCGATTCGATAATGGTCATTAACTCTGTTAATCGGAATTAAATCAAGGTAAATACCATCAGTGAACCGCTTGTTCAATTCAATTTCCTTTTTGCAACATTTTTTACGCTTGTCAAGAGTCGAAAAATCAAGAAACGAATATTTAATAGGCTTTTTGATTTTGTAAACGAATCGCTGGCAAATAAACACCCATGATATGTGGGTTTCAATCAATTCCCGTTCTGCTGAAACTTCCGGAAATTCCCCTTTTAAGAGCAAGCTATTTATTTGTTCCTGTATCATTCTTCCAACCTAGGTATTGCAAAGCTTTGAGTAACATTTCTTCAATGTTATTATTCGTCGATTCCAACAATAAATATTGCTCGTTAAACGGTTCCCATTGTTGCTGGATTAGTTTATAAACTTCAAAATCAGCTTCACTATAAGGCCTGCTTTTTTTTAATCGCTCTTTGATCGTACTTTCTATTGAATATAATCTAATATAAAAAACCTCGCCCTGACTTGATAATTGCTTCATAAAAGTGTCTCTAGTTTCTTTTTTATGGAATGTGGCATCGAGTACCAGATTTTGACCCTTAGCTATTGCTTCTTTCGTCTTGTCGAGCATGGCATCATATACCACTTTTTTCTCATGATGGGAATATGTTCTTTGTGTAAATAGTTCCTTTCTTACCCTATCACTATTGACATAGCTCGCATCTATCATTTTTGCAAGTCTTGAAGCAAAATAACTTTTGCCGGTACCTGGCAGACCAAAAACAAATACAATCATCCTATTTTTTTTAGGGTACTAAGTTAAATTGGTCATCTCAGAAGGTTGATGATCCTCAGATTTTATGGTAATAAATGAACATGGAACTTCTCGAATAACTTTTTCAGTTACACTGCCCATCAAAATCCTTGTTAAACCTGATTTACCCGTTGTGCCAATAATTAGCAAATCGGATTTATACTTTTTTAGCGCTTTGAGTATCTCTACGGCCGGGTCTCCTATCTGTATCTCTTTTTTCCAATAAAGATCAGTTAAGTCAAAATTCTTTAAAAACAAATTAAATTCATCTTTATGTGATGAAAGCACAAGTTCTTTGTCATGAACCCAATAGGACCTATCATCGTTTGGCGGATTCAAATTATGTACTTCGTAAACGCTAAAAACAATCAACTCTGCTTTAAACCTGCGTGACATGGTGATTGCATTTTTTAATGCATGTTCTGATTCTTTAGAAAAATCAATTGGACATAATATGCTTCTCACATTTAAATTGTTTTCTTTTTTTTCAACCCATACAGGTCTATTACTTAGCTTAATTATTTTTTCAGCAGTAGTACCTAATTGGAAAACATCACTTTTTAACTTCTCACCAGCTCCAATAAGTATCATATTGACATTGTTGCTATCTGCGGTTAGTATTATCTTTTCGAAATGATTCCCATAGGCGAGAATAGGTTTTGCTGTTTTTATACCTTCTCTTTTAATCTTTTGATGAATTAAATCCAATCTATCTATTGCTGCATCGTTAAGTAATATCCTTGCTTTGTCGTTTATAATATTGTTGGGCAATACATGCATAGGAATGATTTCTGATTGAAAGGCCTTTGCTAAAGTTATTGCACTTTTCAAGATTTTATGTGATGATTTGCCGAAATCTGTTGCCAGCAATATTTTTTCGAGTTGTATCATAATTTCTTATTATAAGAAAGTTCAAGCATTAATCATGTAGAACGAGCAACGGTACGGGACTGTTAAAGGTCTGCTTTAGGGTTACGCTTTCGTTCAATAGTCGATCCAAAAATCCTTTCTTACTTCGAATGAGGCAAACCAACCCGGAAAAATCCTTCATTAAATATTCGTTCAGGTCTTTATTAGTATCACCCGTACCAAAGGCATAGTCAATCGAAGGGTTTAAATCTTCTATGGCGGTCAAAGCCTTATCAATTTGAGGCGTTTTCTTGTCGGGAATATGTAACACCTTAATCTTACTCCTGTGCATCATAGCAATTTTGCGCAATGGTTCTATCACTTTAGCATCGGAGAATGGACTATCGCTAACGGCAAATACGATTTTCTTCAAAGGTCGGAAGGTATGATTCGCTGGCACCACTAGCACAGGAGCGGAGGTTTTGGATATCACCCCACCGGCAACACTTCCCATAAAGACTTCTTTAAGTCCACTTGCCCCTTTAGTGCCCATTACAATAAAATCGTAATTACCACTGTCGCCCAATGACACAATGGTGGAGACGGCATAATTTTTGATGATTTTGGATTTAAATACTACATCGGGATGCTCTTTTTGAACGTTTTCCAGAAGTTTATCCATTCTTTGTCTGGCATCCTTCACCAGCACATCATCAAGGTTTTTCATTATAAGCGCGGTGGACTCTACGCCATAAGATGGCAGTACAGTTACTTCTAAAGGGGATGACCCAAAAAGTTGAAGAGCATATGACAATGCGTTTGTCGAAGTGTCAGAAAAATCTACAGGTATGAGTATTTTAATCATTTTCAAAGTATTTAGGTGAATCAATATTTCATTCGTTAGGATTTTTTATTGTTCTTTCTAATCCACATAATGGTTTGACAATAATTTTTGTAGCCTTAGCTTGTTTTATCTTTGAAATTTAAAAACAGATTCTTTAGCAAAACTTTAGAAAAGGGTGACGCAAGAAGAAATTTTAATCTTGCTTAAATGATAGAAAAAGTATTTACAACTACTAAGCTCATTACCAATGAATTGAGCTTATCCATAACACCATTCATTTCTTAAGTTTCTCTAAAGAATTGCTAGTTATTTTTATTGAAAGCTCTAACAGTGGCAAGAACCTATTTCATATTGAACATGAACCCATAGTTAAAGACAATCTACAATGAAACTTTTAGAAAAGATTTTAGTGGCACAGGATTTTGGAAAATCCTCTAAAAATGTGGTATCCAGTGCCATTGAATTGGCGAAGATATTTCAGTCGACCATTATTCCTATCCATATACTACCCCTGATATAGTAAACAAAAAAGTTAGGACCTTATTGAACGAAACAGCACTAACGAAATTGGAGCAAACAGCAAGCTTGATCAAGAAAGAAGGCGTAAGGGTCGGTAAACCTTTGTTGATGGTCGGTTCCCCACATGAAGCTATTCCAAAGGCAGCAGTAGATGTGAGCGCCAATTTGATACTGCTCGGTTCAGGAGAAACCCAAAAAGGGGACACTTTTCGGTTGGGCACTACGGCTCAACGCATTATACAAAAAAGTGAAAAGCCTGTTTTTGTGATTAAAGAGGGCGTATTGCTCAATGTGCATCATATTTTGTGTCCCGTTGATTTTTCGGATGCTTCCAAACGGGCGCTTAAGAATGCTATTACCATGACACGAAAGTTCAAGTCGGAATTGACCATTTTAGCCGTGTGTGAATTACAGAGTTCAACTTGGTTTACTTCCGAAAAGGATAAGGAGAAAGAAAATGAACTTCGGTATACCCTTCACAAAAAAGAGTTCGATTTGTTCCTAAGGAAATTCAATTTAAAGGAATTGCATTGGACTAAGGAAATTCCCAAGGGAAATCCTGCTGAAGAAATCCTCAGTACTGTTTCGAGAAAGATGATCGATCTGCTCATTATGGGTACTTCAGGAAGAACAGGTCTCAACCGCATGTTTATGGGAAGCGTTACCGAAAAAGTGGTACGGGAAGTTCCATGTTCCTTCCTAACCTTAAAATCCGAGGATGTCATCTCCCTTCAATTGGAAACACACATCAAGGACATTGAACAACTTCATAGTACTGCTATGGAATTGATTGAAGATGGTTTCTATGAAGAAGCCATTGATCAGCTTAAGGCCTGTCTCAATATCAACGATATGCATGTACCCGCTTACAAAGGACTGGCTAAGGTCTATGATAAACTGAACCAACCGGAGAAGGCCAGAATGTACAGAAATAGCGCAAAGGATATCATGGATAAAATTTGGTATCAAAAAATAGAGAAGGAAATACGCAAACTACGCGGTAGCTGAGAAATATCCATACAAGATGCAAAAATCAAAAGGAAAAGTAGTAAGTGTCAACGAGTCGCTTGTTGGAGCACAAACTACAGAAGGGGCCGTTATGAACGGAGAGGTGGCCTATATCATTATCGAAGATGGTAAAAGGCTCAAAGCCGAAGTCATCGACATAAAAGAGGGTGATAGGGTATACTTGCAGGTCTTTGAAGATACCAGTTGGATGAAGGTAGGCGACCTCGTGGAGTTTACAGGCCTTCCGTTGGCCGTAAAATTGGGACCCGGTATATTGGGGTCCGTGACAGATGGCCTTCAAAACCCCTTGTACGAATTGGGAAAAATCGAATGGTTTTTGGAAAGAGGCCTTGAAGTAGACCCGCTTGACAACACCCAAAAATGGCATTTTACACCAATGGTCGAAAAAGGAGCTACCGTAACAGGCGGGTCCATATTGGGTTCCGTGCCCGAAAAACTGTTCGAACACAAGATTTTTGTCCCTTTTTCAATACAAGGCGACTACACAATTGAGCATATTGCGCCGGAGGGCGAATACACCGTTGATGATCCCATTGCCACTATCAAGGATAGTACAGGCAAAAACATAGAACTCAAAATGGCCTTTGAATGGCCAGTAAAAAAGCCCATGCCCTTTAACGAGCGTTCGGTACCTATAAAACCCATGCCCACGGGAATCCGTATTTTGGATGCACTTTTTCCCATCGCTTATGGAGGTACTGCCTGCAATCCCGGTCCCTTCGGCGCAGGAAAAACGGTATTACAACACAGTCTGGCCCGTCACTCCCAGGCCGATGTGGTCATCATCGCCGCCTGTGGCGAACGTGCAGGGGAGGCCGTGGAAGTCTTTAAGGATTTTCCCGAACTGATAGATCCCCGTACGGGGAAATCGTTGATGGACCGCACCTATATTGTGGGAAATACCTCCTCAATGCCCGTTGCTGCTCGGGAAGCATCCGTCTACATGGCCACTACGGTAGGCGAGTACTACCGCAAACAAGGATTGAACGTGTTGATCTTGGCCGATTCCACCTCACGTTGGGCGCAGGCACTTCGTGAGACCTCGGGTCGAAAAGAGGAGATTCCCGGTCCCGAAGCCTTCCCCATGTATATTTCTACTTTAATTTCCGCTTTTTATGATCGTGCAGGAGTGGAAATCTTGGGAATGGCAGCACAGGCTCACTCAGCATTATCGGTACGGTTTCCCCAGCGGGCGGAAACTTTGACGAACCCGTTACCCAGGCCACGCTTTTGAGTACAGGAGCTTTTTGGGGATTGTCAAGGGCATTGTCCGATGCCCGGAAATATCCCGCCATCGACCGAATCGACAGTAATTCAAAATATCCTTCCCTCTTGGAGCAAGAGGAGGTTTCCTATTTATTGGAACTGCTGCGCGATGGCCAGAGCATCGCCTCCAACATCATCCTGATGGGTGAAAAGGGCATTACCGATGAGTCCTACATCCGTTACCAAAAAGCCGAACTGCTCGATGCGGTATTCCTCCAGCAGAACAGTTTTCATGAAGTGGACGGGGTGACCCATCCCGACCGATTACGATTAATGTTCGATATGGTCAAGGAAGTCATTGATGCACCTGTGGACATCAAGGGGAAAGAAGAGATTCGGTCGCACTTCAACTTTATCCGACAGGCCTTTCTCGATTGGAACTCTATGAGACCGGACGAGGAAGAATTCGAAAAACAAAAAATCAAAACTATTGAACTTGGTTAAACAAAAGGAGCATGTTCCAGAAAACGTATGAGAACATAGATAGTATCGGGCGGGCCATTCTGAGTATCAAGGCCAAGGGGGTACACAATAAGGAACTTGCCGAAGTGATTTATCCCAACGGACAAAAAGCGTTCGCACAGGTAATTGCCTTGGATGGCGACCAGGTGACCCTACAATTGTTCGGGGGCGGATTTGGGGTCTCGACCGACTGCAAGATCCGGTTTTCTCGGAAAACCCATGCAGGTCGGATTTTCCGATGACATGCTCGGAAGGGTCTATTCGGGCAACGGCCAGCCCATTGACGGCGGTCCCGAACTGCTTTCGGATAGGGTTCGGGTGGCAGGGCCTTCCATCAATCCTGTAAAAAGGCTTATTCCCAAAGAAATGATTCGTACAGGAGTGCCCATGATCGATGTGTTCAACACCTTGGTGCGTTCCCAGAAGATACCAATTTTTGCCAAGGCAGGCGAACCTTATAACCGCTTGCTGGCCAATATCGCCACCCAAACCGATGCCGATGTGATCATTATTGGTGGTGTAGGACTGAAATATGACGAGTACCATTACTTCAGACAGCGCATCGAAGAGGCAGGCAGCAAGAACAAGACCATCATGTTCATTCATACCCACAGGGATTCGATTGTGGAAGGACTGATGGTGCCCGATCTGGCCTTGGCCGTTGCTGAGCAATTTGCGCTACAGGGAAAAAATGTGTTTGTCCTGCTGTCGGACATGACCCAGTGGTCAGACTATCTGCGGCAAGTGGCCAATGCCCAAGATCAGATTCCCGCCAATCAGGGCTATCCAGGCGACCTGTATTCGCAGCTGGCCAGTCGTTATGAAAAGGCCGCCGATATTGAGGGAGCGGGAAGTCTGACCATTCTCGGGGTGACCACCATGGACGATGTTACCCACCCCGTGCCTGACAACACGGGATACATTACCGAGGGACAATTTTACATGAAAGATGGCTATTTGGAACTGTTCGGTTCCCTCAGCCGATTAAAGCAACAGGTAAACGACCGCACGCGTCCGGACCATAGAAGCATCATGAACGCCATGGCCCGATTGTTATCAGAGGCCGAGGAACGGGTAAAGGCCCAAAAATTCGGTTCGGTCAAAGATGACTACTCTCTTCGGTTATTAGATTATCGAAAGACCTTCCAAAGGGAATTGATGGATCCCTTTCCGCTATCTGGAATTGGAAGATGCCTTGGATCTGTGTTGGGAAATCCTTGCCCAACATTTTAAAAAAGAAGAAGTGGGACTGTCCTCTAAACTGATTGAAGATTATTGGCCGCAAAAAAGGGAAGTTCAAAATTTTAAAAGAGATGACCCATGAGTGAAAAGACCTTAGATAAATTGATCGCCACCTTGAAATCTGAGGCCATTGAAGCCGCCGACAAGGAAGCAAAGGAAATTGTGGAAAACGCACAGGCAACAGGCCCAAAAAATCATTAAAGAGGCAGAAGCTAAAAAAGCCGACCTTCTAAATAATGCCGAGAAAGAAGCACAGGCTACCCTTAAAAAAGGGGAAGCTGCCCTGCAGACAAGCCGCTAGGGATCTCATCGTCTCCGTCCGAAATGATTTGCTAAAACTGTTCAAAGCGGCACTGGAACAGGAAGTGGAAAATAACTTTACCCCCGATCTCATGGAAAAGGCAATCTTGAAAGTAGTGGAAAATGTGGGCAGTGGGGTAGCGTTAAAACTTCCTGAACATATGGAAAAGAAACTGGCCGAAAAAATCCAGAAAGCGTCTACAGGAATCGGATAATCTGGACTCCATCACCAAGGATACCAGCTTACCCAATGGGTTCGTTATTTCCAAAACCGACCAAGGATGGAGTTACCATATTTCGCCCGAAGAAGTGGCCGAATTGTTGAATGTACACCTGAGCCCAAAGTGGGTGCAAATCCTTAAAAACGAATCGGACATATGATTACGGGAGACTTGGAATATGTAATGAGCAGCTTGCCCTATCTGTCTTTTCAAGATACGGACGAGGAACGTTCCAAGGTATTTTCCATCCTAAAAAAATATGCCGCTCCTTCCGAGGCGGAGAAGGGCATCATTGTCATTTTGGAGGAGGAAGCCCGTAAGTTCTTGAATCCAAAAGCCATTTCGAATATTTCAACAAATCGATTTAAATAATATTCATTCGGATGCCTTTCAAAAAAGTAAAAACAAGGTATTAGGCGCTTTTTCAACCTATATGTATTCCCTTAAAAAAGACATCGAACAACTGCGCATCTCACGAAAAAATGGGTTGGATCATCCACAACAAAAAAACCACTCGTTGCCCTTGGTGCCAGGCACTCCATTGGAAGAGGAAATCCAACTCCTGAAATGGCAATGGGACAAGTTGGAGGAACTTTCCATTGGGCATTATGCCGATTTTGGAGCCTTGGTCATTTATAAACTGAAGTTGCTGATCTATTGCTACGATGGTGGAGTTTTGACCAAGAACAGAGGCTTTGATAATTTTTTGAACATCACAAAAAAGACTGAACATGGCCGATAAAATCTTGATGAACAAAAACACCCTGGCGGCCTTAAAGTTAGAACTGAAGGAATACCATACCGCCTTACCCGTTTTTGAGATGAAGGAACAAAAGCTGAAGGAGGTAGTACAGACCATAGAAAACAATATTGCTCGATTGAAACAAGCCATTGCAAAAACCAATGAAGAAACAAAAGTATGGGTGGCCGTGATGGCCGAGGAAACCATTGACACTGTCCGAAATGGTAAAAGTAGACCGTATAATCACGGAAAAACAGGAAATCGCCGGGGTGACCATTGAAGTATTTGAAGATATTGTTTTTGAAGATACGGAAGTGGACCTTTTCAACACACCCCTTTGGGTGGATGCGGCCATGGAAGTGATTCAGCGATCAAAAGACCAATCGTACCCTAGTGGAAATCGAGCAGCGCAATCTAGAACTGCTCTGGGAAGAACTGGCCGAGGCCCGACGAATGAAAAATGCCCTTAAAGAAGTGTTCATCCCCGAGACTAAGGAAAACATCAGAAAAATCGAAATTTATCTGGGTGATGTGGAGCGATTGGCCATCGGGTGTGCCAAATTGGTAAAAAAGAAAAAAGAGGAAAAAAAGGCATCGGCATGATTGTCAGGATGAAAGAAATATTGCTTTTTACCACGTGCACGTTCGGTGGATGATACCATACTGCAACTGGGTGAACTTGGCGTAGTGGATATCAAGGAAATCAATCAGCCTGAAAATGGAACACTGGAAAGACGTATAGAAGCTGTTGAGCGTACCGAAAGGGCTATCGCCGTTCTCAAAGACTATGTGAAAAAGAAAAATGATACCGCAGACCGTAAAAAATATTCCGCCAACGATCCCAAGCAGCTTGTGGACCGCGTATTGCAAACGGAAGATATCAGACAAAAAGGCCAAGAAACACTCGAAGACCTACGTCAACAACGCAGCTGGTATGAAACCTGGGGCGAAAAGGTGCATGTTAAAGATATTGCCTATCTTGGAAAAGAAAGGAATTTATCTTCGGTTGTATTTGTTGGATAAATCGGTGGCAGCTTCCTTGGACCAAAAGTGTACCTTGATAAAGCTCCCGGAACGCAATGACCAGGTTCCCATGGTATTGATTGCACGAAACGAATCCGAAAAACTGACTCATAAAGAAGAATCATTGCCCAAATTGTCCTTTGAAGACATCAAGCAACAAATTGATAGAAAAGAACGGCAACTGGCAGAGGTGGAACATTTTTTGGAAGACCAGGCCGAAAATATAGCATGGCTTGAAGACTATCACCTGCTTTTAAAAGACCGACTGGGCATGCAACAGGCCTTTGAAGGCATGGGCGATATCGAGGGAAGGCTAAAATATCTGAAAGGCTATATTCCCCGTCATGCCGTTGACGATTTTGTTGCCGCAGCCGAAGCAAACCATTGGGGCTACCACATTGCGGATCCTGAAAAACCAGAGGATGTGCCTGTCTATATCAAAAATCCAAAATGGATCAGCATCATCAATCCCGTTATGAAATTCATTGACATCGTACCAGGGTATAAAGAAGTGGATGTCTCCATTTATTTTTTGGTAGCCTTTGCGCTATTTTTTGCCATGCTGGTCGGTGATGCAGGTTATGGATTGATTTTTCTTCTTGGTCACTTTCTTGTTTCGGAAAAAAATTAGCGGCGCAGATGCAGATGCTTGATTTATGTACTTGAGTGGGGCAACCATTATCTGGGGCGTATTGAGCGGCACCTATTTTGGATCGGAACAGATTAGCCGCACTTCCTTTTTTCAACGAATTTGATCATTCCGGAAATCGCCAGTTTTGGGGTGGATAATATTTCGTTTATGATGCACCTGTCGTTTTTGATTGGGGCCATTCACTTGACCATTGCCCACGGTATTCGAGTTTTTCAGTTCATCAATTCGATCAAGGCACTTAGCGAAGTAGGTTGGATTGCTTTGGTCTGGGGACTGTTTTTTGATTACCGAACAATTGGTGCTTGGGAAAGCCATGCCGGACTGGGGTCATTTGGCTATTCTTGTGGGGAGCGATCTTGGTGGCACTTTTTTCCGTGGAAAGCAAAAACTTTTTCAAAAGTATGGGGATGTCCCTGGCCAACTTGCCCTTAAGCCTGATCAGTGGGTTTTCGGACATTGTCTCTTACGTGCGGCTTTTTGCCGTGGGAATGGCTACGGCGGCGGTGGCGGCTAGCTTTAACAACATGATATTGCCTGAAGGAACAGCGGGTATGGGCATCTTCAACTTGATCATGGCGGCCATTGCGTTGCTCTTGGGCCATGGTTTGAACATTGCCTTGGCCCTTATGGCCGTGATGGTTCATGGCATACGATTGAATATGTTGGAGTTTGCAGGCCATCTGGGCGTGCAGTTTTCGGGTGAAGCTTATAAACCCTTTAAACTGATTTCCCCAGAAAATGGATATAAAGAATAAAACGGAAACATCCATTTCAACAGGATAAAATGATAAAAACAATAAAACTATAGATTATGGTAGATATGGCAATTTTGACAACAACAGTAACAGGACTGGGCGATATGGGAATGTCTTTGAGCATCGCTTCAATAGGATCGGCAATAGGAACGGGAATAGCGGGAATGGCGGCCATTGGGGCTTGGAAAAAAATGATTATAAGCGGACAGAAGGCAGCAACCGCTCTCCTCATTTTTGTAGGGGCACCTCTCTCACAGGTCATTTATGGTATGATTCTGAAAAATGCCATTGCTGATGCCAATCTGAGCCCCTGACTCATACATCTGGCAAATTATCATTGGACTTGTTGCAGGTGCAGCTATGGCAGGTTCGGCCATATTTCAAGGCAAGGCGGGGGCACGAGCCTGTGATGCCATTGCGGCGGGAGCAAGTGATACGGCAAAATATATCATGATTATTGGGATCGTGGAAACCGTTGCTTTGTTTGTAATGATCTTTACCATGACGGGCTTGCCAACTGGATGATAACATCGTTTTCAAGAAGTGCGGTATTTCCTTTGGGTGCAAAGAAGGTCTTTTTCAATTATAATAAACGGACAAAATCTTTAGGAAAATTTAAGCTGTCATACATTCATTAAGAATTTCTAAAATGTTGGGCGAATCATTTTTCTCAAAATCCCTCATTATTCTTAAATTTACCAAAGAAACTATGATTGGATTTATTGACAATGCCCTTGTTTCCAAGATTAGTTTTGTTACCACATCGAAAATGGAGAATGAGAAACAATCATGAAAGTACTTGTAATCGAAGACAATGTTGAACTGCTACAGGACATCAAAAGTTTTCTGGAGGAGGAAGGGAACATCTGTGAAATTGCCCCCAATTATAGATCGGCCAATGACAAAATAGGGTTCTTTCCATACGATATTCTGGTCGTTGACATTACATTACCCGACGGTAATGGTTTAGATATCATTAGAGCGGTAAAAAAGGAAAACATTGATGTGGGCATCATTATTATTTCGGCTAAGAATGCCGTGGGGGATAAAATCCACGGACTGGAAATCGGGGCGGATGACTATTTGACCAAGCCTTTTTACCTGGCAGAACTCAATGCCAGAATCAAGGCACTTTACAGAAGAAAAGCTTACCATGGCAGCAGGGAAATCCTTTTTAACGAAATAAAGATAAAACCCGATAGCCATGAAGTCTTTGTACATGACCACCTTTTGAACCTTACCAAAAAAGAGTTTGACATTATCCACTTTTTTGTGGTCAACAGACATCGACTCTTAACAAAAGAGGCCATTGCCGAACACCTTTGGGGCGATGATATAGAAATGGCTGACTCCTATAAATTCATCTACACCCATTTGGCCAATCTACGGAAAAAAATTGCCGAATTGGGTGGTAATGACTATATTCAATCTATCTATAGTGTTGGATACAAATTCACCGATCGCGAATGAATTTAGTTAGAAAAACCAATACATACTATCTTTATTTTCTGTTATTCCTTTTTCCGATTATGATCGCGGTGGATTATTATGTCATCCAATACTCCGTCAACAATGAGGTAAATGACGTATTACTACATGAAAGCGAGCGCATCAGGTATACATTAAAGGAAAACGATAGCTTGCCACATTCTAACTACGTTTATAACAAAAAGTCAGTCCCTAATAACTTTAGTAAACAAAATCAATTTGGCGATACGTTGGTTTTTGAAGCGTATGCCAATAAATTGATTCCTTATCGCACTTATCAGTTTACCGTATCCTCCGGCTCCAGAAAACAAGGATTACGCTCCGGCATGTTCTTTTGGAGATGAACGAATTGATTCTTTGGTTATTTGCGACTACTACCTTGATCTCATTAATGCTCGCAGTCGGTTTGTTCCTTATCAACCAACGCAACTATCTATGGGCATGGAAACCCTTTTTCCACAATTTATCCCAGCTAAAAGATTATGATATTGCCAGTAAAGAGCCTGTACACCTAAAACCCTCCAATATCAATGAGTTTAAGCAGCTTAATGACTGTTATTACGGCGTTGATGGATCAAGTCAAAAAAGATTTTCAGAACCTGAAGGAGTTCAACGAAAATATTAGCCACGAAATACAGACTCCCTTGGCCATCATCCGCAACAAAATGGTCTTGTTATTGGAAAGTAAAAACTTGGATGAGAATGAAATGCAATGGGTACAGGCAGTCTATCAAGAAGCAAACAAACTTTCAAAAATCAGCAAATCGTTGACCTTGATTTCTAGAATCGAAAATCAAGAATTCACGCGATTGCACAGTGTTGATGTTCGTGCCATCATTGAGAACATCCTTAGCAATATGGAGGAAATCATCAATTTTAAACATCTCGAAGTATCCATAGAACTACATCCGTTACCGTAGAATGCGATCATATTCTGGCCGACATCCTTTTTACCAATCTCATCAAAAATGCCGTACAGCACAATAAGGAAGGGGGATCTATACGAATGGTGATTGAACCAGGAAAAATTCGAGATTACCAATACGGGGGAGGTTTCCGAAATCGCTACGGAAAAATTGTTCAGCCGTTTTCAGAAAGGCAGTCCGGCAAAGGAATCCCTTGGACTTGGCTTGGCCATCAACCAAAAAATATGTGAAATCTATGGATTTCGGTTGTTGTACGATCGTCAAGAGGACATGCATACATTTTCGTTGTTTTTTTAATGTTGAGGTTTCAGACTAGAAGGCTAAACTGCAAAAACAGTTTTAAGAGAATACCAGACACAAACATAAAAACATCCTGTCTACGCTTTTTGGAAATATTTAAAGAATTGAATTTAGATGATAAAAAAGAGTTAATCCGATTATCCCTAAAATATCCTCCTTCAACAAGAGCATTAGTAGGAGCATTACTAGATGAAATACAAGAAAATCCAATAACATTTTCTTTAAAAGAATCTCTTAATCCAATTACTAAATATGAGTTATTTAATGCAAATGAAGTGTTAACTAAAACTTCTGACTGGAATATACTATGAGACTTCATTTAGACAAGAAACTTTTTAGACAAGCAGTACAGGCCACATCTGATCAAATGCAAATACCGGCTATATACGTTGAAAAAGATTATTGGGTAACCTATGCTCTTTTCAATATATTTAATGATGATATTGGCAAAGACACTGTTTTTAAAGGAGGGACAGCCTTATCAAAATGTTATAATATAATCGAAAGATTTTCAGAAGATATAGACCTCGTTGTATTAAGAAGAGAAGGAGAATCAAATAATAAACTCACAACTAAGATAAAAACGGATAGGTGAAGTCGTAAATAATGTACTACCCGAAATAGAAATACCAGGTTTAACTCACAAAATGGGAATGAATCGCAAAACAGCTCATTCCTTCAGTAAAGAGTTTCAAGGTGATTATGGTCAAGTTAGAGATGCTATCGTAATTGAAGCAACTTGGCTAGGGTATTTCGAACCTTATACAACAAAATGCATTTGTTCCTTTGTTGGAAAAATGATGATTGATAACAAACAACTTGAAATAGCGAGTGAAAATAATTTACTTCCTTTTGACTTACTTGTTTTGGAACCTATTCGAACAATCTGTGAAAAAATTATGAGTTTGGTGCGATTCTCATATTATGAAAACCCAACTGATGTTTTAAGGAAAAAAATTAGACATATTTATGATTTACACCAGCTTCTCGCCGATGAGGATTTTTTAAATTTCTTTAATTCTAAGAAATTTGATGATATGCTATTAATGGTTGCCCAAGAAGATGTAATTAGTTTTAAGAACAATAACAAATGGTTAGAAAATCATCCTTCTTCTTCTTTGCTATTTGAAAACCCTAAAATTGTATGGGATGATTTGAAGTCCACATATAAAACCGACTTTATAAATCTGGTTTATGGCAGTTTTCCGGATGAAAATGAATTACTTAATACTTTAGAAACAATTAATAAAAGATTATTATCAATTAAATGGAAAATCCAAATCGACGAATCATAAAAAGTGTCGGATACATTCTAAAAAATAGAGCTCAAAGGATCAACGAAGTTAATCCGCTTTGAGTATCGAAAGCGACAATTAAGGTCATCGGAAGTGAGGTGACCACTTGCGTGGTGATGGGGTAGTTCATGCAATTGAAAATTGCTGCTTTTCATGCATTCAGATTCCTACTTCAGGAGTTGAAGCATAGTATAAGTCTTATAATTGTTGTATATTCGTTTGGCTTAAAAAATTTCTGAGGGGTAATGATTTAAGCTACATACATTACGAATCTAAATCGTATCAACCCGAGTGAATCATCATTCGGGTTTTTATTTTGTCAACAAACCCCCTAGTTTGTTCATAAGCTCCAACATATCGTGCCTAAGGTCAAAGAGTTCCTGAATACTCATCTGCTGAATATCAGCGTCATTTAGCCCTTCGTATCTGGTGTATAAATCAATCGTTTCTCTATCCATGAAATCAATAACGAAATTTTTTATAAAATAGTTTACAATGCCAAATCCATCAAAACAAACTTCGCATACATTCCATCAGAAAGAATTAAACCCCGGCTAACAATAATGGTAGCTTGGGAAAGAAATTCATGTGTTTCATCCTACATCATTTTGAAAAGGATCCCTATTAGGTTAAGTTCACGATCTAACAAAATCAAATCGTATCAATGAAAAGAAGAAACTTTATTCAGAAATCATCAATGATGGCCATCGCTGTAAGCACCTTTGGAGGAATACATTGGAATGGCAAAAGCTTTATCGGGAACTCTCCGACAACT
>CAVQSO010000002.1:0-449273 GCA_963715975.1 uncultured Flavobacteriaceae bacterium
TTCAAATAAATCGGCACCCATTCCTGCAACATCGCCAACGTTGTCACCAACGTTATCTGCAATTGTGGCAGGGTTCAAAGGATGATCCTCTGGAATTCCGGCTTCAACCTTTCCAACAAGATCGGCACCAACATCAGCGGCTTTAGTATAAATTCCTCCACCAACACGCGCAAATAATGCTATTGAAGATGCTCCTAAGGAAAAACCGGAGAGCACATTTAATACCATTGAAATATTCTCTGCTTTTAATTCTGGGGAGAGGCCGGTAGAAGGCCACATTCCCTGATAAATCATGAATAAACCACTAAGTCCCAAAACGCCTAAACCAACAACTCCAAGACCCATAACAGCTCCTCCTGCAAAGGCTACTTCAAGCGCTTTACCTAAAGAAGTTCTGGCAGCTTGTGTTGTTCTGACGTTGGCTTTTGTCGCTGCTTTCATACCAATAAATCCGGCAAGAGCCGAACATATTGCTCCCACTATAAATGAAAGGGCAACCATCCAATGAGACCCTTCTTCATTCGCTCCTTTAAAATAAAGTAAGACAGCTACGGCTATTACGAAAATCGCTAAGATTTTATATTCTGCTTTTAAAAACGACATGGCCCCATCTGCAATGTGTTTTGCGATCTTTGACATTTTTTCATTCCCCTCGTCTTGTTTAGCCACCCAAGCATTTTTAATGAATACAAAGGCCAGTGCAAGTACGCCAAACAACCACAAATAATTTAAGATTAATTCCATTTTTAGTGTTATTTTTTTTAGTGATTTGATTATTTAAGGGGCTAAAAGTAATCAATATTATGTGATAAAAAAAACCACCATTCAGATAAATGGTGGTTTGTATTTAGAAGCTAATTTCTCCTTGTTTTGTTAAATCGTAAAGGTTCTCTTTTTCTTGTGTTCGCTTTCTTCATAACGCCTTACACACTCGTTGTATATTTTCATGGCTTCTTCTGCATTTCCCCATCCTCCGGTATCCACTTTTTTCTCTTCAAGATCCTTATAAACCTGGAAAAAATGTTCAATTTCCTTTAACCTGTGAGGGTTAAGATCTGTTATATCCATTCTCTTACTATAAATAGGATCATTTACAGGGACACAAATAATTTTTTCATCAGGTCCCTTTTCATCGGTCATATGAAACACTCCAATGGGTCTAACTTCCATCACGACCATAGGATAGGTAGGTTCAGCACCTAATACCAAAACATCCAAAGGATCCTTGTCGAGTGCAAGGGTTTCAGGAATAAAACCATAATCACCAGGGTACATCATCGAAGAAAACAACATTCTGTCAAATCGAATCTTGTGTAGCGTAAAATCATATTCATATTTATTTCTGCTCCCTTTTGGAATCTCAATTAGTACGTCAAATGTTATTCGTTTCTTGGCACTCATATTTTAATTTTTTTGCAAAAATACAACTTTCAATGACTTTGGCTTGCATAAACCTCAGATTTTAAAGTTTATTTCAATAAGCAACTCCCTTAAATAGCCTATTCTACTGATGTTTTTCATTCATATTCATTAATAGTTTCCTTTTTTATCTATATCATTGTTTAACATTTAAAAAGAACCTAGTCAAATTCCAACTATGATCAGGAAAATAGACAATTCCTCCTTGAAGCTCAGTCAAATGATCTATGCGATCTTCCAGAGCTCCTATGCGGTGGAAGCTGAAATTTTACAACACGATGATTTTCCCCCTTTGAAAAGGACCGTTAATGAAATTCAACAAAGCAAGACTTCATTTTATGGTTACTTTTTAAACGAAATATTATGTGCCGTGATGGAATTGGAAATTTACAAGGATCACATTCACATCAGAAGCCTGACCGTAGCCCCGGAATTCTTTAGACAAGGTATTGGGTTAAAGCTCCTGCAATTTGTTCGCGATGATTTTAAAGCGGCATTGCTCACTGTGGAAACGGGTCATGGAAATACCCCGGCTGTAAATTTTTATCTCAACTTTGGGTTCAAAAAGGATAAGGTCTTTATGACAGATGTCGGAATTGAAAAGATCTCATTTACATTGCGGTCAGCTGATCAATGATCATCAGGTGACTTGGCTTTAAAAATATGCCATTCAACCCCCAAAATCTGGAGTCTAACCATTAAGACCCTAATTATGACCCACTAAGCATGCTATTTTTCAATTTGATTTGTACATTTACAAATAGAATCAAAATATCTTACCAAAAGAAATTAGACCTATGAAATATCTGCTTACGATTATGTTGCTCTGCACAGTGTTTGTTGCCTGTAAAAAAGAAATTAAAAATGATGAAAAAGAAGTAGTTCAAAAAGAGTCCTCTTCAACTGAAACCAATGATTGGATCTATCTTTTTGACGGAACGTCAACAGAGGGCTGGAGAGCCTATAACGGAGAAACCCTTCCTCCGGGTTGGGTAGCCAAAGACAGCGTACTTACCTTTGATACTGAACTGGGAATGGAACAAGATTATACCGGTGGTCAGGATATCATTTATGCCAAAGAAGAATTTGACAATTTTGAATTATATGTTGAATGGAAAATTCCTGAAGGTGGAAACAGTGGTATTTTTTATCATTTAAAAGAAGGTATTCGAAGGTGCCGGTCCTCCGGATATCTCACCGGAATACCAACTCATCGACGATGCAAATTACGCTTCTATTCACGATTTGACTTCATATAATGAAAGTATGGGGGTGAAAGAAAATCTCGCCGATCTTCAGGATTGGCAGAAAACAGGATCAGATTATGCCATGCATCCTGCGGATGCATCTCAAAAAATTCTTTATCCGGTTGGAGAATGGAATTCAACAAGGATCATTTTTACTCCTGAAAAAGTAGAACATTGGCTCAATGGTAAAAAAGTAGTTTCTTTTGTTCCCTGGTCAGATGAGTGGCAGGCAAAAAAAAATGCGGGTAAATGGAAGGATGCCGATCTTTATGGCTCCTTTAAGACCGGATATATAGGATTTCAGGACCATTCAAGTCCTATTTGGTTTAGAAACATCAAGATCAGAAAATTATAAAACACAGCACATGAAAAAAAGAGACTTTATTAAAGAGTACAGCAGCTTTAACAATGGGGGCATTCTTGCCTTCTCCCCTTTGGGCCTTGTCAAAAAACAAAAAATTAAGAACCGCTCATATTGGTTTAGGAATTCAAGGGAGTTGAAGACCTTAAAGCTACTTCTGCCCATTCAGCAGTTGAGGTTGTGGCACTTTGTGATGTAGATGCTAAAATGCTTGCTGATGCCAAGAAAATGTATCCTGAAGCTGCTGTTTATGCAGATTACAGAATCATGTTAAAGGAAATGGAGAAAGAGATTGATGCTGTCATTGTGTCTACTCCAGATCATACACATGCCCCTGCATCTATGATGGCTATGGAAATGAATAAACCCGTATACTGTCAAAAACCGCTCACCCATCATGTAACCGAGGCCAGAGCGATGAGAAAAATGGCTCAAAAAAAGAAACTTGTAACTCAAATGGGCATTCAGGTTCATTCCTTTTATGATTATAAGCTCGCTACTATTCTTATTCAAAGTGGTATTATCGGGAAAGTAAAAACAGTTAGGGCGTGGTCGCCAAAAAACTGGGGCTATGATGGACCGGAACCTCAGGGATCAGACCCGGTTCCAGATAATCTGGACTGGAATCTTTGGTTGGGTACTGCTCCTCAAAGAGACTATAAAGAGGGTTATTACCACCCTAGTAACTTCAGAAAAATACTTGACTATGGTTGCGGAACTTTAGGAGACATGGGAGTACATATTTTTGATACTCCTTATAATGCCTTACAACTAGATGTACCAAGGACGATTAAAAACGACTGTAGACCTCCAAATGGATTTGGTTTTCCAGAAAAAAATATCGTTACCTACGAATTCCCGGGCACAGATTATACAACTGATACATTAACCTGGATCTGGCATGATGGTCCGGGTGCCCCACAAGCTCATGAAGATCTAAAATTGCCAAATAATGACAAACTACCTGATCAGGGTGCTATGTTCATAGGGGAAAAAGGGCGCTTACTCCTGCCCCATTTTATGCAATTGCCAAGGCATATCGTAGATGGAAAATATGTTGATCTCGATCTCTCAAAAGTAAACAAAGAAGAGGTAGGACCTCCAACAAGTGATTACAATAAGGAAAGTAATAAGCATTACCATCAGTTTGTGGATGCCTGTTTGGGCGATGCAGAAACTACGGCTCCTTTTTCATATGCATCAAGGTTAACTGAGACCATTTTACTGGGTGTGATCGCAGGACGTTTCCCTAATAAAACCTTGCATTGGGATAATGAAAAGGCCAGGTTCGCTGAAGAAGAGGCCAACGCCTTTTTGGATGCTCCTTACAGGAAGTTTTAATTAAATAAAGCAGAAAATGAGTAACCATCGGATCCTGGTAAAAAGGATCCGATATTTTTGAAGATAGTTCGCATCTTTAGTTTATGAAGAGTCAAACCAAACCTTTAGACCCCTTGAATGCGTCACGCATTCAGGTCGTAGATGCCTTACGCGGGTTTGCAGTTATTGCCATACTTTTGGTGCATAGTGTGGAGCATTTTATTTATCCGGTTTATCCTGACGTTGAAAATCAAGCATCATGGTTAACTATTTTAGATAAAAGTACCTTTACCCTGACCTTCGGATTATTCGCGGGAAAGGCATATGCCATATTTGCGCTTCTTTTTGGATTTACTTTTCATATTCAGTTTTCAAATCAGCAAAAAAAAGGACTTGATTTTGGCTGGCGCTTTATCTGGCGCTTAGTATTGCTCTCATTATTTGCAACACTTAATGCTGCATTCTTTCCTGGTGGCGATGTCTTGCTGCTATTTGTATTTGTTGGAGGTTTTCTGGTATTGGTTCGTCATTGGACTGATATAAGTATATTGATCCTGAGCATTATTCTCTTGCTGCAACCAGTGGAATGGTTTCATTTTATAATGAGTTTGACCACTAGTGACTATAGTTTACCCAATTTAGGTATTGGTCCTTTGTACGGAGAGGTCATTGGGGTCGCAAAAACCGGAGAGTGGTTATCCTTTTTAAAAGCCAACCTATGGACGGGTCAAAAAGCCAGTTTGTTTTGGGCAATTGGTTCGGGTAGGTTTTTACAAACTGCGGGGCTTTTCCTTCTGGGACTATATATTGGAAGAAAAGAGTTTTTTATTTCTACTCAGGAAAATATCAATTTTTGGGTCAAAACCCTCATTGTTGCTGCGATTGTTTTTGCTCCCTTATATATGTTTAAAGTGCAGTGGTATGACGAATCTTCCACCCCAATCATAAAAAGAACGGTTGGAGTGGTTTTTGACATGTGGCAGAAACTTGCTTTTACTTTTGTATTGGTGGCTTCCTTTGTTTTGGTCTGGCAAAATAAGAAGTTTCAGAAAAGAAGTAAGAATCTAACTTATTATGGCAAAATGAGTTTGACAAATTATATTTCTCAATCGTTGATCGGTGCGCTCATATTCTTCCCAATTGGATTGAATTTAGCACCCTACACCGGTTATACCCTGAGTTTGTTGATAGGCTTTGTCATTTATTTCTTTCAAGTTCGATTTTGTAAATGGTGGTTAAGTAGGAATTCTCATGGTCCCTTGGAATATATTTGGAAAAAGGCCACCTGGATAGGAGCAACTAAACGATAAAATTATAAACTTAGCGTGGTCTTCGTAACACAATTACCATCCGTGACACTTATAATAGACATGTGATAAAACTATTCTTATGAAATTAAACTTTTTATACATCCTATTTGTTTTAACCCTTACGTTTTCGGCTGCTGCTCAAAATACAATTCCACCATATCAGCCAGTAGATCAGGAATTACACAGCACCATTGAGAACATGGACCGCATTTTTTTTGAGGCTTATAATTCATGCGACATGGAAAAACAAAAAGAAATCTATGCAGAGGAGATTGAGTTTTTTCATGACAAGTCTGGGCTAAGCACTTCAAAATCTGATATTTTAGCTGCCACAGAAAATAACATCTGTGGAAAGGTGACCAGAACCTTGGTTGAGGGAAGTATAGAAGTGTACCCTATTCATGACTATGGAGCCGTTGAAATAGGCTATCATAAATTCTTTAATAATCAGGAGCCTGATGCCATATCCAATCCAAGTAAATTTATTATCCTTTGGAAAAAAGAGATGGAGAATTGGAAAATCACTAAAGTCATCAGTTTACATTAAATCATACCCTATGAAACAGATCAATATCCATATCGCAATAATGTACCTATTTCTTCTTTTCTACTTCCAAAATGACATCTTGGCCCAGGAAATGATCTCGAGCGACAAGACGAATCAATTTTTGGAAATGGAATCAGGAAAAACAAAAGGGTTCCAATGGCTCAATCAGCCAAAAAATCATACAATTTCAAAGGGTGAACTACACCTTGAAGTTGAAGGAAATACAGATTTTTTTATAGATCCTGAAAGCAAAAAAGCCACAGCCACTGCTCCTTACCTGTACAAGGAAATAAAAGGAGATTTTGTTGCTACGGCTGTGGTTCAGCCTGATTTTAAGGATCAATGGAACGCTTGTGCCTTGTTTATGATGATCGACGATACGCATTGGATCAAATTCGCTTTTGAAAATTCTGACGCTACAGGAAAAAGTATTGTAAGTGTAGTAACCCGCATGGTATCAGATGATGCCAATGGAGCAATTTTAAATAATTCGGATCAAATATGGTTAAAAATGATCCGAAAAGGAGACTTATATGCCTTGCACTGGTCTTTGGATGGAAAAAAATACAACATGTGTCGATTGGCTGCCATGCCCAAAGCTGAAAAAGTGAAAATCGGGTTGGAGGCGCAGAGCCCTGTTGGGGAAACAGCACATCATAAATTTCTCTTTTTTAACCTTGAATCAAAGACGGTTCGGGATCTGAGAAAAGGAGAATAGCAATTGACAGGAAATGTTGTTTAGGGTAAGGAACCATGAAAACAGATCATAAATAAAATCAAAAAAGAACCATTATAGATGAAAAATATAAAAGTAATCGCATTTGACGCAGATGATACTTTATGGGTCAATGAACCGTATTTCAGAGAAGCCGAAGAGAAATTCAGTAATCTTCTGGAAGATTTCTTACCCCATCACAGCGTTCAAAAAGAATTGTTCAAAACCGAAATGGACAATTTGGCTTTATACGGCTATGGTGTTAAGAGTTTTATACTAAGTATGGTAGAAACAATAGGTCGAATTACCAACGATACTGCTGATATTAAATTAGTAAACAAAGCTGTTGATCTGGGAAGAGAATTATTAAATAAACCCGTTGAAATTCTATATGGTGTTGAAGAGGTCCTCACTGCAGTTAAACGGAGATTACAGATTGGTAATGGCCACCAAAGGTGATTTGCTGGACCAGGAACGGAAACTGATCAAATCAGGCTTAGAAAAACACTTTCATCATATCGAGATCATGAGTGATAAAAAAGTATCCGACTATGCCAAACTATTGAAACATCTGGATTGCAAACCGGAACATTTTTTAATGATAGGGAATTCTATAAAATCGGATGTTATGCCTGTATTGGAATTAGGAGGCTATGCCATCCATGTACCTTATCACACTACATGGGCCTATGAAAAAGTAGATATCAAAATTGAAGACCCTAAATTTTTTGAAGCAGAAACGATAGAACATGTTATTGATTTTCTTTAAAATTTATCTATAGATTTTATAAATCATTCGGAGTAAAAATATTTTTTAAAGATTAAATTGCACATTTTTAATAAAACCAACCCTCATGAAAATACATATCATTTCATTGTTGATGCTTACACTGGTTGCAGGCTGTAAAAAAGAAAAGGAAATTACCCAAACAAAAACAAACTATTTGGACGTTGGTTATATTGAAGTTCTTGACGAGGAATTAAACCAGCTTATTGATCCAACATCAAAACTGGAAATTCTTTCTGAAGGACATAGCTGGACCGAAGGACCCCTTTGGCTCGAAGAAGAACAAACTATTACTCTTCTCTGATATTCCGAGAAATACGATCTACAGTTGGTCAAAAGACAAAGGTGTTCAAGAATATCTTAAACCTTCAGGTTTTACGGGATCACATTTTGAAGGTTCCGAACCTGGTGCCAATGGATTACTTTTAGATCCGGAAGGAACTCTGATCTTGTGCCAGCATGGCAACAGGCAAGTTGCCAGAATGATTCCAGGAGTTGATGATCCAAAGCCTGAATTTACAACATTGGTGAATAATTTTGACGGAAAAAAACTGAATAGTCCAAATGATGCTGTATATGATTCCAATGGCAACCTTTTTTTTACGGATCCCCCTTATGGATTACCAAAACAGATGGAAGATCCTGAAAAAGAATTGAAATTTCAGGGGGTTTACAGATATGACCCATCGGGAGACCTTCACATCATGGATGCTGAATTGAGCCGCCCCAACGGCATCGCTTTTTCTCCCGATGAAAAAATATTATACGTAGCTAATTCTGATCCTGAACGCGCCATTTGGATGGCATATGATATTGACAAGGAATCCGGAATTCTTTCAAAAAAAATATTCCATGATGTTACCGAGTTGACCTCTTCGGAAAAAGGTTTACCTGATGGTTTAAAAGTGAATGATGCAGGCTATTTATTTGCCACAGGACCCGGAGGTGTATTTATCTTTAGTCCTGCAGGCAAGCATCTTGGAACCATAAAAACAGGTCAGGCAACGGCAAATGTTGCCTTCAACGCTGATCAAACAATTTTATTTATCACTGCAGATTCCTATGTATTGCGATTAAAACTAAAATAGATATAGCTCATGATTATAGCTATGCCGTGGTAGGTCATCCAAACAGGGATTACCTTTGGATACTTTGCAGAACTCCACAGATGGATGATCAGACATATACTGCTGTTGTTGATCGAATAAAGGAAAAAGAATTTCGATATGACCAAGTTGAGAAAGACAGTTCAAGTGGAAAAGAATTGAAACAGTTACCCAAATCAAAATCATTCTTTTCATTCAAAGAGTCATTTCATTATCCTTATTTTTCGCTTTGGTTGATATTTGGAACAATTCAGACTACCAAAATCTTTGCATCTTATCCGAAGAGATTGTCTTATCTTAGAGGACCAAACCAGCGCCCTATACATGTCTGAAAAAAAGAAAGAACATCCCGCAAAAAAAGAAAGGTTACATGCGCGAAATCGGCACCGCGAGCGCTATGATTTTAAAGTACTGATCGATTGCTGTCCGGAATTGGAGCAATTTGTAACTGAAAATAAATACGGTGACCCAACCATAGACTTCTTTAATGCGGAAGCTGTAAAGACATTAAATAAATCCCTTCTGTTCCACTATTATGGCTTGACCTATTGGGATATTCCCGCAGGATATCTTTGCCCACCGATTCCTGGAAGGGCAGATTATTTACATCATATGGCAGATCTTTTAGGCGCTAGTAACTCAGGAAACATCCCAAGAGGTGACAACGTCAAATGTCTTGATATTGGGGTGGGTGCAAATTGTGTCTACCCAATTATCGGCAACAGCGAATATGGCTGGTCTTTTATAGGTACTGATATTGATCAGGCTGCCATAGCTTCTGCCAATAAAATAATTGATTCAAACCCAAATTTAAAAGGAAACGTAGAATGCCGTTTACAGGCCAATAGCAAAGATGCTTTTGCCGGTATTCTTCAAAAGGACGAACTGATCGATCTATCGATTTGCAACCCTCCCTTTCATGCTTCGCTGGAAGAATCTCAGGCAGGTACGCTACGTAAACTTAGTAACCTGAAAAACAAAAAAATCAAAAAACCCGAATTGAATTTCGGAGGAAAAGAGGGTGAATTGTGGACAGAAGGTGGTGAGAAACGATTTATCCTGAACATGATCAGAGAAAGCAAACAATTTGGAAAATCGTGTTGCTGGTTTTCCACGCTGGTGTCAAAACAGTCTAACCTCAAATACATATACCGGGAACTTGATGAAATCATGGCGGAAGAGTACAAAACGATCCCAATGGGTCAGGGCAACAAAACTAGTAGAATTGTGGCCTGGACCTTCTTAAGTGTAGAGGAAGAAAAAAAATGGGTCAAAGACCGGTGGAATCCTAAATAAACAAGAAAATCGAAGAATCCCTGTAAGCTGTTTTACATCGATCAAATAGTGCTATATTAGACCCCGGAATTTTAATGTTTATCTGACATATGATCATAATTTATAAATGTCGATAAAGGCACCCCATAGAATAAAAGAATCATTGATATGCATATTATTGGAAGAATAGATAAAGCGGATTTTCCAGAATTAAATTTACGAGAAATTGATGTCAAAGTTGACACTGGTGCCTATACTTCGTCAATTCATTGCCATGAAGTTAAGGAAGTTGACCGAAATGGAGTAAAACATATCGAATTCAAACTCTTGGATCCTTCACATCCTGAATACGAGGAAAGGGTATTCAAAGTAAAAAATTATAAGGCGAAAGCCATAAAAAGCTCCTTTGGAAGTGTGGAGCAACAGGTTCATTATTAAAACCAACATTGTCATTTTTGATCAAGAATATCCAATAGAATTGTCATTGAGCGATCGAAGTGATATGAAGGTCCCTATATTACTGGGAAGGAAATTTTTAAATAAACGATTTTTAGTAAATACCTCCTTGAAAAACGTTTCCGTAAAATTAAAATGGAATAAAAATATTTAGTATTCCTTTAACTATATAAAAGATAATTATGAAAATTGCGATTTTATCAAGAAATCCAAAATTGTATTCTACCAGAAGATTAGTAGAAGCGGCAAAAGAAAAAGGTCATGAAGTAATTGTTGTTGATCATTCAAAATGTATCCTCGAGCTCGAAAAGAAAAATCCAAGGGTTTATTACAATGGAGCATATTTAGATGACATAGATGCCATAATTCCTAGAATTGGGGCATCTGTTACATTCTACGGCACATGCCGTAGTACGCCAGTTTGAGATGAGGCATATATTTTCGGCCGTAGAGTCACAAGCATTGGTCAGATTCAAGGGATAAACTCAGAAGTTTACAAATCTTGGCAAGAGCAGGTGTTGGTTTGCCAAAAACAGTATTCACCAATTATTCAAAAGATGTTGATCATGTCATTGAGTCGGTTGGAGGTGCGCCTTTGGTACTAAAATTATTGGAAGGTACTCAAGGATTAGGTGTCGTATTGGCAGAAACCCACAACGCGGCAAGTTCAGTTATTGAAGCTTTTAATGGATTAAAGGCAAGAGTAATTGCCCAACAATTCATCAAGGAATCGGGTGGAGCAGATATTCGAGCTTTTGTTGTAGACGGAATACGTTGTAGGCGCTATGAAGCGTCAGGGCAAGGAAGGAGAATTCCGTTCTAACCTTCACAGGGGAGGAAGTGCCAAAATTATTGAATTATCAGATCAGGAAGAATTAACTGCACTTAAAGCAGCCAGAGCAATGGGACTTGGTGTTGCTGGAGTTGACATGTTACAATCATCAAGTGGCCCTTTGGTTTTGGAAGTTAATTCATCTCCTGGTCTGGAAGGTATTGAAGCCGCAACTAAAAAGGATATTGCAAAAGAAATTATAAAGTATCTTGAGAGAAATGTCTAATAATGAATTTAAAATTTTAGGCAAAGAAATTAAAAAAGGGGAAGGTGCTATTCTTGAAATGGATGTTGCTAAACTTCATACAAGAAATAGTTTGCGCATTCCTGTAATTAGTAGAACGGGCCAGACATGATGGTCCTGTTTTGCTGCTCATGGGAGGAGTACATGGAGACGAATCAAATGGTGTTGCCATTTTACGGGAGATCATTAGAAAAAAATACAATAAACCCAAAAGAGGTACAATAATTTGTATTCCCGTTTTTAATGTATTTGGTTATTTAAACCAGTCAAGGGAATTTCCAGATGGAAGAGATCTAAACAGAATGTTCCCTGGCTCGCCAACCGGATCATTGGCAAGTCAATTTGCTTACAAATTCACAAATGAAATCGCCCCATTGGTTGACTACGTTATAGACTTTCATACCGGAGGCGCTGGCAGGGAAAATTTCACCAATGTTCAGATGTGTTTTGCAAGAAGAAAAAACGTTTGACCTCGCGAAAGTATTTGGTGCACCATATATCGTAAATTCTGCTTATATTCCAAAATCAATTAGAGAAACGATCCATAAGATGGGTAAAATTATTTTGCTCTTTGAAGGTGGGAAATCGCTCGATCTGGACCAATCTGTTATTGATTACGGAGTTGAAGGGGCCCTGAATATAATGAAACGTTTACAAATGCAGGATGGCGAAATCATAGTTAAAAAAGATCCGATCATTGTGCAAAAAAGTAAGTGGCTACGTGCTCCTTATTCAGGAATGTTTCAATCACAAGTAAAAAATGGCAGTAAGGTTAAACGTAAAGAGATTTTAGGTAAGATTTTTGATCCTTTCGGAGAATTTGAAAAAAAAGTAATTGCCCCATTTGACTGTTATATTTTCGGCTTGAATACTGCACCCATTGTTCATAAAGGCGATGCCATCTTTCATGTTAGTATTGAAACAACATAAAATAAGATTCAATCTTCTTGTTCGTTCTTAAAAATTTATTGCCATAGTGCAAAAAGACTATCAGAATTAAAATGCTTATTTTAAATTATTTGCATAAATTTATAGTTAGCTACAACCCTTAAAATTAGTGTCTAAACGTCTGCTCCCTTTTAAGTGAAATTGTTGTTTAATTATAAAAACTGATGGAGGTATTTGAAAACATAAGCCAATGGTTAAATGAACATCCTGTTTCTTTCAAAATAATTAAATATTTAATTTGGGCGGTATTTATATTATTAACAATTCCATTTTTAAGAAGGTTTTTAAAAAGGAAGCTTCCGGATACTGCGATCAGGTATAAGTCTCAAAAAGCAGTTGAGTTTTTTGGTTATATTTTACTCGTAATAGTTACAATTTCTTTCTTCACAGGCAGTATTAAAGACTTTGCATTAGCCATTGGATTACTCACGGCAGGTATTACAATAACATTACAGGAGTTAATTTTAAGTGTTGCGGGCTCGTTTTACATTTTTTTTATTGGTGTTTACAAGCCAGGTGATAGAATAGAAATTAATAACATTAAAGGTGACGTCATTGATATTGATAGTGTATATACTACCATGATGGAAATTGGTGAGTGGGTTTCAAGCGATAATTACAGTGGAAGAATAGTGAAACTTAGCAATGCATTTGTTTTCAAAGGCCCTGTATATAACTATTCCAAAGATTTTCCTTTTGTTTGGGATGAATTTAATCTGCCAATAAGGTATGGTTCTGATATTGAATTAGCCAAGACGATTGTAATTCGAATTGCCTCCGAAACATTATCTGAATATGTGTCAAAATCAATTTCAGAGTGGAATCAGGTTGTAAAGAAGTATTATATAGAAAACGCTGAGGTAGATCCAACGCTGGCAATCACCATGACCGACAATTGGATACAATTCAATCTGCGCTATATTGTTGACTATAAAAGGAGAAGATATACTAAACATATTTTAAATGAACTGATTGGAAAAGAGATCGAAAAAACAGATGGTAAAGTACAGCTGGCTTCTGCAACATTTGAAATTGTTAGCGTGCCAAATATCAATGTGAAAAAAGAGTAAAAAAACTGTATACAAAAACGACTATAAACACATGTAAAGTCAACCGCCATACCGCACAAAAATTCATAGTCCACACCATTTTTAACCCTTATTAAAAGTGTTTTAGTTTTGCATCATCAGAGCAAACCATTTTTTTATATTTTTGAACAATTAACAACTAAGAACTCAAGTATAATGAAAAAACGATTAGGATACATATTTCTTTTTGGAAGTTTACTTTTTTTAAGCTTTCAAGTTGTCAAAGATAAGTTGCATTTGCTCCAATCTCCTGGAGCCGTTATTGAAAATTATATTGAGCCTGACTATGATTTAGGTTCGGGCCATATAGACTCTTTAATTCCTTATCCGGATGTCAAAAAAGGAGAACGCACCCCATTTGATTTATGGAAATACGGAGGAAAAGGAAGGTCTTCATTTATGGATCCTAATCTTCCAATGGAATGGGAAGATTGGCTTTCTTTTCATCAAAATCAAAAACCAAAATTGATGGCAGATATTGATGCCTATATGAATTCTCGATATGACTTTACAAATAAGGTTATCGAAGGGAAATTAATGTCAGGAGGGCGAAAGCCGATCATGAAAGGTCCTGTTGCAAGATTACCAAAAGGGATCAATTCCTATGAAGAACTCGCTGAGTTGTCAAGCAGTGAAATCAAGGAAAAAGACCTGTTCCCTTTCAAACCATTAGCGCATCCATTAGCCTCAACGGCCCATATGGTTTTTCCGGACAATTGGAACGCAGTACATCCTGAACACATGAGAATTGATGTGGATCACGATTACCCAGATGCCTATTTGCCTGAGTTCCCACCCCCAATGTTCTTGACTACTCATAAAGAACTCGGAGACGTAACCGATGGTAGAGAAATTACCTTGTCAAATTACTATGAAATTTTCAATGGCTTATTAACTCCGGAACAAATGGAAGGTCTCAAGGAATTGTTGAGACCCACACCTACAACCTGGTTTAATCAAACACCCCATAGGGTCACCAAAGAAGCAAGTGCGGGAGTTTCGTGTTTTTCCTGCCATGTGAATGGCCATACAAATGGTGCGTTTGAATTATCACCTGATAGCAGACCTCATTTAGCGCGTCTGCGTGTGGGCACGCCATCTATGAGGGGGAATTATAATTTGTTACAGCTGTCCTCAAAACGATCGATTAGAAGTATGGACCATTTTGCTGAAATTGAAGAATATTTTGATGGTGATCCAGGTATGATGCAACATATTGGCCCTAGAGGGCATCAAAAATCCGTAGCAAACAGGATGGGTGATTTCAATGCGATGTTAGATTTTCCACCGGCGCCAAAATTAGATGCCATGGGCAATTTAATTCCGGAAAAAGCATCTGAACAGGAGTTACTTGGTGAACAGTTGTTTAAAGGAAAAGCCAAATGTGCATCTTGTCATTATGGACCTGCCTTTGTAGATGACTATATGCATGACCTAAAAGTAGAACGCTTTTATAAAGGTCGTCCGGAAGGCCCCATTAAAACGTTCCCTTTAAGGGGAATAAAAGATTCGCCTCCTTATTTGCACGATGATAGATTACCCACTTTGGATGATACCGTTGAGTTTTTTAATTTAATTTTGGAATTGAAGTTATCAAAAAAGGAAAAAGATGCCTTAACAGCATATATGCTATGTCTTTGATAAATGTTTCTTCAACAAGTTTGGTTCTGCCCGTTTACAGTATAACGACCGTGCAGTATATGGAAAGGAGAAAAGGCAAGGGTAATTTCGAAAAATCATTAAATCTGAACTCCGGAAAATCAAAATATGATTGACCGATTGAAGCAGCTTGGAGAATAAGACAAGTATCTGTTACCTTAAAACAAATTATTGGGATTATTTAAAAAACTGTAATGACTGAACGAAAAAAACAAGCAAAATTAATACGACTATTTAGAAAGATTCACAGAACCATGGGTGTATACTTATTTGTTTTGTTTTTTATAGTTTCGATAACAGGATTACTTCTTGGCTGGAAAAAAAATAGCAATGGAATCATTCATCCAGAATCAAAACAAGGGGTTTCATCAGATGTAAAAACTTGGTTACCGCTTGACTCCCTGCAAACCATAGCATTTCAAGCTTTACAAAACTCAGTTAAAAAAGATATAGATCTGGAGCTTCAACGTATCGATGCAAGACCTGAAAAGGGAATTGTCAAATTTGTTTTTGAAAATCACTATTGGGGCATTCAACTTGATGGCACAACAGGAGAAGTACTTTCAATTGAGCAAAGAAGGTCTGATTTAATAGAGAATATTCATGATGGTCGTGTTTTGGATGTATTATTTAAAACGGAGGGAGAAATCATTAAGTTGATCTATACCACTACTATGGGACTGGCATTATTCACATTTACGGCGACGGGGTTTTGGTTGTGGTATGGGCCACAAAGAATGAGAAAAGTTATTAAAAACAAATAGATTTGTTCAGGTAGTTCTAACAAGATGGATATTACAATAGGAAAACATCGCTTAATGAAGGTTTTCCGAAAACTCGAGTTTAGGTAAGATGGTTATTTTTTTCCTTTGAATTCTCTGCATCTTGCGAAGTACTTTATCAAGCATTTTAACTGTCTTTTCTATATAAGGCCCTTTATTTAACATGACGCAGTCGGCGCGCTGTGCCATTGCGGCATCGGTAATTTCTGCTCTGGTAGGTATTCCTTTTTTGGCCAAATTCTCCAAAACCTGTGTCGCCCATATATCAGGTAAATGCGCCGCCTCGCAAAGCTGTAAAATTTCTTCCTGTATAATGGCAAAGTTCTTCCAACCTGTTTCAATGGCCAGATCACCTCTTGCGATCATGACACCAATTGGATAATTTTCCATTGCTTTTAACAATATACTTGGTAAATTTTTAAAGCCATCTTTAGTTTCAATTTTTAAAATGATCCCTATATCTGCCTTTAATTTTTTCAGTTCATTGAGCAATTCCTCAACGTCATCTTTAGTATTGACAAAAGAAAAGTTAACTGCATCTGCATGATTTACTACAAATTTTAAGTCGTTCTTATCCTTTTTGGTTAATCCTTTTACACCTAAAACACTATTTGGCAAATTGATCCCTTTATCAGCTTTCAATTTACTTCCTTTCTTTTTTGCATTGGTAATTTCAATAATTATATGATCAGGATGGGTTTCTTTTACGATCCCTTCAATTTTACCATCATTAAAATAGATCTGTTCTTCTAATTTTACATAATCAAAAATCTCTGGTAAGGTACAGGATATATGAGCTATTTCTTTTAGATTACCTTCTTCATCATATAATAGCAGGTTCTCCAAGAATGGCTTCCTTATCAAGCCTCAAAAAGTCACCTTCAAATAAAAATATAACTTCATCCAACGGCAACAATTCCTGAAGTGTATGGATCTCTTTCCTCGATTTTTTTTCCAAAAAAACATTTAAAAGCGTATCCGGGGTTATAAAGGCAGAACTACTGCAAGAGGCCCAGCGTCCTTTATCTTCCTTTCCATCTATATAAATGCTGCACTTTTTATCACGTGAATCTCTAAAAATAATATAAGTTCCCTTTTTCGTTTTCCGGAGCCATTTTTTATTCACAGGAATAATGACATCAACTTCTTTACCCCGTGGGGGCATTATACCGTATGGAGCGAGCCAAATCCTGGCCGGTTCTATTACCTGACCCATGGTATTTTTTTTTGGCTTTATATGAATGACCTTGGGGCCCGGTTTCATTTTACCTGTTCTGAGCTTCGGTCCGCCCAAATCCATCATGATCTTACAATTTGGTTCATTCGTCCGAACATGATCAATTATTTTCTTCCAAATTATGGCATCATCATGTGCACAGTTAATTCTGACACAGTCCATTCCTAGTTTTAAAAGAGACTTGATAAAATGTTCATCATTTGCCGCCTCGGCAGGTTGCGTAACCAAAATAGCCGTTTTTCTATCATTCTTTATGCTTCCAAAAAGTGCTTTGGAATTATCTTCGAGAATTTTCTTAACCTCATTATTATCAAAATATTCTTTTTTTTCATCAAATAATTGATACTCGAGTAAGCTGTAAACAATAGTTCTCAAGTTCAGTAAACTATACAAAATATTATTCTGAGATTCAAGCGTAATAGGCAATCCAATATCCTCCAGTTTTTGTTGAAAAACATTGATATTAAAAGAACGCATGGCTAAATAATGAACCAGATTTTTTGCGCTTTGGGAGTAATTTGGATGAACATTATCGATTTGACATTTGTATTTACTTTCAAATTCATACATTTTATCAATTATCGAATTCAATGCTGTAACAATTTCTTGTAATTTATCTTTGGGGAAAAGCATCATTAACAATTTAATCGTTCCATAAATTTACCACCCTTTTTTTAATATTACATAATATTCTGACTATTAATTGTCTATTGTAAGGGAATATTTTAAGGATTTTGAGCAATGTTGATTCGCCTTAAAACAAAAAAAGAACTGATCGCTTTACTTCAAAAAGAAAGCGAACTTGTTTATTGAGTGGGATTCATTGGCTACGCCAATGTTCCCTTCAAGCTACGCTTGAAAACCAAAAAAAGAATTGATCGCTTTACTTCAAAAAGAAAGCGAGCTTTCATGTTTATGCAATATGTAGTGGGATTCATTGGCTAGCGCCAATGTTCCCTTCAAGCTACGCTTGAAAAACAAAAAAAGAATTGATCGCTTTACTTCAAAAAGAAAGCGAGCTTTCCGTTTATGCAATATGTAGTGGGATTCATTGGCTATCGCCAATGTTCCCTTCAAGCTACGCTTGAAAAACAAAAAAAGAATTGATCGCTTCACTTCAAAAAGAAAGCGAGCTTTCTTTTTGAAGCTCGCTCACAATTCACCTTTTTTTTGTTTTGTTGTACCTTGGGTGGGAATCGAACCCACACGATCTTGCAATCACTGGATTTTGAATCCAGCGCGTCTACCAATTCCGCCACCAAGGCCTCTTTTTGAGTAGTCCAGAAAAAAAGTAAGTAAAATACTTCTTTTTTGGGGTTGCAAATATAAACTTTTTGTGGAAAAATATAATCTTTTTTTAAGCTAATTCACAATTATCTTACTTCTGAATCACAGTCTAATTTCTTTACAATTAGTATTTACTAATGGAAATATTTAATTAATTTTGCAATCGCAAATGATCCATTCAAAATCCTAAAAAACAAAACCTTATGCAATCTGAAAGTTTATCACCAAAAATATTTGCATCTTCCCAAAGTGTTGTCCTTGCGGAGAAAATAGCCGAGTCATACGGGATGGAATTGGGAAAAGTCAGAAAAAATCTTTTTAGTGATGGCGAGTATCAGGTATGTTTTGAAGAATCAATTCGAGGCAGAAGAATCTTTTTAATAGGATCTACTAATCCTCCCAATGATAATTTGATGGAAATGCTGTTAATGATCGATGCAGCGAAAAGAGCATCTGCCAGACATATTACAGCAGTGATGCCCTATTTTGGTTGGGCGAGACAAGATAGAAAAGACCAACCAAGGGTTCCAATTGCAGCCAAGCTTGTGGCTAAGATATTACAGGCGGCAGGTGCAACAAGGATCATGACCATGGACCTGCATGCCGATCAGATCCAGGGTTTCTTTGAAGTGCCCGTGGATCACTTATTTGCATCCACTATACTATTACCTCATGTTGAAGCTTTAAAGCTTGACAATATTACTATTGCTTCACCTGATATGGGTGGTTCAAAAAGAGCTTATGCTTATTCTAAATATTTAAAATGTGAAGTGGTGATCTGTTATAAGCAGCGAAAAAAGGCGAATGTCATTGACACTATGGAAGTGATTGGGAACGTTGAAGGTAGAAATATCATACTCGTCGATGATATGGTAGACACAGCAGGGACCTTAACAAAAGCAGCTGATGTCATGATGGAAAGAGGCGCTTTAAGTGTTAGGGCATTAACCACGCATGCAATATTATCCGGACCGGCCTATGAAAGGATAGAAAAGTCTGATTTAAAGGAACTTATCGTTACAGATACTATACCGCTTAAAAAGCAAAGTTCTAAAATAAAAGTTGTATCTTGCGCGCCCTTATTCGCTGACGTGATGAAGAAAGTTCAGACCAACACATCCATCAGCGGACAATTTATAATGTAACATTAATTAATATAGAAAATGAAATCAATTACGATCAAAGGATCTAAAAGAGAAAGCGTGGGCAAGGTGTCAACCAAAGCCTTACGTAATGCTGGAAAGGTTCCTTGCGTTTTATACGGAGGAGACCAAGCTATGCACTTTTCAGCAGACGAACTGTCATTTAGCAAATTGGTATACACTCCAAATGTATATACCGCATCGATTGAACTTGAAAATGGAGACAAGTTTAAAGCTATTTTAAAAGACATTCAGTTCCATCCTGTTTCAGATAAAATTCTACACGTAGACTTTTATCAGTTATCAGAAGACAAAGAAGTTACTATGGATATTCCTATTAGACTTATAGGAAATTCTCCAGGTGTTATGGTAGGTGGTAACTTACGTAACCCTTATAGAACACTTAGAGTAAGAGCGATTCCAGCAAATTTACCTGACTTTATCAATGCAGATATTTCTACATTGAAAATTGGGGATAAAGTGTTGGTGTCAGATTTGGCTACTGGAGACTTTAAAATTCTTCATCCGGAAAATACTGTTGTTGTTCAGGTTAGAGTTTCTCGTTTATCAGTTGCAGCGCCAGGTGAAGAAGAGGATGATGAGGACGAAACAGAAGGTGCAGAAGGAGAAGGAGAAGCGGCAGCAGCTGCTGAAGGAGCTCCTGCTTCAGAATAAATCTGAGGTTCATAATGGATATAAAAGCTTTTCGAAATTCGGAAAGCTTTTTTTTATCTTTATGACATGAAATTTTTGCAAAAACTTAGCTTGTTTTTTCAGGCAAAAAGTAACATTGATCCTGACATGAAAAAATTTCTTATTGTTGGTCTTGGAAACATTGGTGAAAAATACCATAATACAAGACATAACATCGGTTTTAGCATTCTCGACGCTCTTGCGGAAAGAGAACAAATTACCTTTGAAACCAAAAAGCTTGGTGACATTGCCCGTTTCAAATATAAAGGCAGGACTTTTATCTTATTAAAGCCTAATACATACATGAATTTAAGTGGTAAGGCGGTTAATTATTGGCAAAAAATTGAAAATATTCCTTTGGAAAATATCCTGGTAATTACTGACGATTTAAACCTTCCCTTCGGAACATTACGATTAAAGGCAAAAGGAAGCGCAGGAGGACATAACGGATTGACCAATATCAACGAAGTTTTACAAACCCAGAACTATGCCCGACTTAGGTTTGGCATTGGAGGCGAATATGGTAAGGGCAGACAAGTCGATTACGTCCTTGGCAACTGGGAACCTGAAGAACAGGAGCAACTCAAAGAAAGAATAGAAAAGTCTGCTAAAGCAATTACTTCTTTTGCCCTGGCAGGTTTGGCCAATACCATGAATACTTTTAACGGGAAGTAAGGTTTAATGGTGACATGCTGCAATGCTACAATGCTGCAATGCTGCTGTTTGTCTTGTGTAGAACCAGGTTTATCTGAAAAGTAAACAAGGTGAGCGAGACATAAGGCTTTTGTTGTATTCAGAAAAGGCGTATTTTTATATATTACTCATCAAATAAAGTACTTCATCTGTAAATGAAACTCAAATGACTCCACTAAGCAATTACTTCCGTATCTATTTCCCGATCCTTCTTTTTATATCGTTCAATAGTTTCAGTCAAGAAGCAGTTCATAAAGATTTCTCTGAAAAAGATTTACTTAATGCCGCAAGAGATATCATGGAAAGTGCCGGTACATGCGCGTTAATCACTTTAGATGCAAGTGGGCTTCCCTCTGTAAGAGTAATGGACCCATTTCTTCCCGAAAGTGATTTTACGGTTTGGTTCGGTACCAACCCAAAAAGCAGAAAAGTAAATCAAATAAAGAATAATCCAAAAGTAACCTTGTATTACTTGGATAAAAATTCTTCAGGATACGCGGTAATTCAAGGCACTGCTGTATTAATAAATGATCAGTCAGAGAAAGATAAGCGATGGAAAACTGAATGGGATGCTTTCTATCCAAATAAATCCGAAGGCTATCAATTGATAAAAGTTTCGCCCCAAAGGTTAGAAGTTATTAGCTATACCCACGGTATTATTGGCGATCCTGCCACCTGGGAAGTACCGGTTGTGCATTTTAATTCAAAAAAATAATACCTGAGAGATTTACTCCACCGTGACAGATTTTGCTAAATTTCTTGGTTGATCAACATTACAATTTCGCATTACTGCAATATGATATGACAATAATTGCAATGGAATGGTGGTTAACAACGGGGAAAAAGCTTCTGATACTTCCGGTATTTCGATGATATGGTCGGCAATTTCTTTTACTATAGTATCTCCTTCAGTAACAATGGCTATAATTTTACCTTTTCTGGATTTGATTTCCTGAATATTACTCACTACTTTTTCATAATGTCCTTTGCTTGTCGCAATCACCACAACAGGCATCCTGTCATCAATCAAAGCAATCGGGCCATGTTTCATTTCTGCAGCCGGATAACCTTCAGCGTGAATATAGGAGATCTCTTTCAACTTCAAAGCCCCTTCTAAAGCTACCGGAAAGTTATATCCTCTACCCAAATACAGGCAATTCGTAGACAGCATGTATTCTTTGGCAATTTCCCTTACATCATTGTCTATCTTTAAGAGTTGCTCCACTTTTCCAGGGATCAATTCCAGCTCACGTAAATTCATTCTGTAGTCTGAGCTTGACATCGTTCCTTTGGCTCTGGCCAATCTTAAAGCCATCATTAATAGCACCGTTATTTGTGTCGTAAAGGCTTTGGTGGAAGCAACACCAATTTCAGGTCCTGCATGGGTATAAGCCCCGGAATCATTTTCTCTGGCAATAGAAGATCCAACGACATTGCAAATACCAAAAACAAATGCTCCTTTTGACCTGGCCAGTTTGATCGCTGCCAATGTATCGGCAGTTTCTCCAGATTGTGAAATGGCTATCACCACGTCTCGTTCGGTGATGACAGGGTTTCTATACCTGAATTCGGAAGCATACTCTACCTCCACTGGTATTCTTACGAAATCCTCGAAAATATATTCTCCTACCAGACCTGCATGCCATGAGGTACCACAGGCAACAATGATAATACGGTCGGCATTAAGGAATCTCTTCATATTATTCTCCAGACCTGATAACTTGATAATCGCCTCATCAACCAATAACCTACCCCTTAAGGTATCAGTGATCGCGTCTGGCTGTTCATGGATCTCCTTGAGCATAAAATGGTCATACCCACCTTTTTCGATTTGCTCTAAATTCATTTTCAATTGTTGAATATTTGGATCGATCAATGAATCATCTTTGATTTTTCTAACCCTGACAGGTCTGCCTTTTTTTATGATCGCCATTTCTTCATCTTCAAGGTATATGGCTTCCTTGGTGTATTCGATAAATGGAGAAGCATCGGAAGCAATAAAGAATTCTTCAAAGTTCTTTCCTACTCCAATAGCAATAGGGCTTCCTAATTTCGCTACTACGATTTCGTCCGGTTTAGCCTTGTCAAAAACGGCTATGGCATAAGCACCAATCACTTGGTTAAGTGCAATTTGAACAGCCTTTCCCAGCTTAACACCTTCCGTTGTTTTGATTTCCTCTATCAAATTGATCAACACTTCCGTGTCAGTATCAGAATGAAACTGGTAGCCACGACTCATCAATTCTTGCTTTATCGTATCGTAATTTTCAATGATTCCGTTATGGACAATAACCAGATTTCCTGATTGAGAAGTGTGGGGATGAGAATTCACATCATTGGGGATCCCGTGAGTTGCCCATCGGGTATGGCCTACACCAATAAACCCTTTATTGGAAATCTCCAGGTTAACCTTATCTTCTAAACTTACAACTTTTCCTTTGGTCTTGGCCAGATTGATCTGCTTGCCATCAAACAACATAACACCGGCACTGTCATAGCCCCTGTATTCCAATCTTTTCAATCCGTTAATGATTATCGGATAAGCTTCACGATAACCTATATAACCAGTTATTCCACACATTTTATTTGAGTTTTATTAGTATTCAAAACGAAAATCCTGATAACTTATTACCTAGGGTGAGAAATCCTATAAATTATCAGGAATTTGTTTGTGCCGAAGTTAAAGAATTATTTCGAATAAAATATTTCCAATTTTACCCTTTTATCATTATCTAAGGGCAAATTTCCGTGCAATACTACACCTTTAGGAATCCAATTCCAATTGGAAACAATGGTATCAAAAGCGATTTCACTCAAGTTGTCGGTAACTACGTAATTTTTCAAAACCAATTTGGAAAGTGCGATTGGCTCGTCTCCTTTAATAACATCGGTGATATAATCTGTTATTCTAAACTTGTATCTTTCAGGATTTCCTTCATCATCATACTCCAAAGTACCGCCAAAAATGTCAGGGCCAAATCTGGGTCTGTAAAAATCGCTTATTAAAGAATTATAATCATACTTGTATAAAAACAATCTTTGCGGAATTTCACCTTGTTCACCATCAACATAGAACACTAAATTAGCCTCATTGATCAGCAGGTTTTGTTGCTTTACAAATTCAAGGGTCTCTTCATCCATCAATTCTATGATTACTTCTGAACCTGCGGCTCCATGAACATACAATTTTGCTTCTCCATTTTCAGTATCAGGATTAAATAACGGTTGTTCGATTTTTGATCCTGCATATGACCTTTCATATTTTCCAGTTCTTACTCCTGCGAAAGTTATATATTTGTTGTTGTTTTGTTCTGACAATCACATCTACCTCCCCTGTAACTCCATTACCATTAAGGTCTACACCGTCAGATTCAGTGACAATTCTATCATAGGTATAGTAAATGGTCATCGTCGCATCTGATCCTCTCAGATTCATAAGAGATCCGTCAAAGCCTTCAGCATCTATATACAAACCCCTGAAATAACGGGTAAAATTTCCATTATTTTGAAAGTCAGCCGGGTTATCATGCTCTACAAATCGTTCCTTAAAAAATTGTTTGTCAAGATCAAACTTTATTGATGGTGCTGAAGTCTCCGCTTTGATGGTATCTATGTCATCAACTGTGCTCGGATCATTATCAAGGTACCTTCTTTCAACGTATAATACCGTGTCGTTCCTATTGGGTATAAAATCACTCTGATGCAATTCGCTATTTACAACATATTCTTTATCAGAATAGTAAGATTTATTTTTTGTCGGATCATCAGGATCTAGCGTATTCAAAAAAGTTCCAAGCTCAAAAATCGTAATTTTATAAGCCAATTCATCATTTCCATAAATTGAATCTAATTTGAAGTTTGGGACACTTATGGTATCACCCCCATCATCTAATATAGGTAAGCCAGAAATCGGATCTACTGCCTTTTGATCTCCATCTCTCGTTGAAAAATAAGGAATATCAACCACTACCCTGTCTATGACCGCATTATCTCCAAAATCTGCACCTAATGCGGGTAATACAACCTGAGCAATAAGATCACTCTTTAGGCTACCAAAATTATTATTACTATTCACTCCCAACAAATAGATTGGTGGCTTGTCAAGATCATTATTGTCAACTCTTGATGAATCAACATTTCGATGATAAGTAACAACCTCAAAAATTGAATCGCCAACATCAAAGGGCCTTTGACCAGCCAGGTCAACCGCTATATCTTCAAGGTCCTTTTCACATGATACGATTCCTAATAAAAATATCAATCCTACACCAATATTTCTAAAAATGGCAATTCTTTTAGACGACATAAATTGTTCTTGAATGTTTTAGCAATCTTTTATAAAACTTTGTTGAGATAAAAGTCGGAATACGCTTCGGTAAATCCTTCTATGGGATAATAATCGAGCACAGGAATATCGAGTTTGTCGATAACTGCTGAGACCTCATCGCTTAGTTCTTCACTACCTCGAATCACAGCATCTGAATTCTCAATGGCAATTTTGACAAAGCTGTCGCCATTTCCATCAGCAAATGAACCTAATTTATCATTACCAATCTGATCAAACATGATCTTATCAATTAATTTCTGTCCGCTTAAAACACCGGAAGTGTGGTAATTAAAAGCCGAAGTTACAATCTTGCTATCTGCAAACAATGGATCATTTTTATAATATTCTCTCAAATAAAGAGGCAATAACGAAGCCATCCACCCATGAATATGAATAATATCTGGCGCCCAGTTTAATTTTTTGACGGTTTCTATAACTCCTTTGGCAAAAAATATAGCTCTTTCATCATTGTCAGCAAATAGATTTCCTTCTTCATCTGTAAAAACAGCCTTTCTTCTGAAATATTCATCATTATCTATGAAATACACCTGCATTCTTTCTTTTGGCAATGAAGCCACCTTAATGATCAACGGCATATCCATATCATTAATGATCAAATTCATACCAGACAACCTGATTACCTCATGTAACTGATGTCTCCTTTCATTGATCACTCCAAATCTCGGCATGAACATCCTTATTTGAGCACCTTGATGATGCATTTCCTTAGGCACTTCAAATGCCATTTTTGACACTTCAGTTTCGGGTAAATAGGGGGTTAATTCAGACGAAATATAAAGGATTCTCTTATCTTTCATTTATCATTCTTTTTTGGATCGCTGCAAAATTACGAAAATATATGCGATATTCGAATTAAAATCTTAAGTTTGACGGTTCAATTAACATTATTTAACAGCAAAATGGAGGTTTTTAAAACTATAAAATCTCTTCAGCAAAGTTTATCCGATCATGGTCGAAAATTCTACTTTGGGACTTGTGCCAACCATGGGTGCACTTCACGAAGGCCATCTTTCCATAGTCAGAAGAGCTAAAGAAGAAAACGATCGGGTCATCGTAAGCATTTTTGTTAACCCTACTCAATTCGACAAAAAGGAAGATCTTATCAACTATCCAAACACCCTTGAAGCTGATCTGAAGGCATTGGAATCAATTGGTTGTGATTATGTTTTCACCCCTAGTATAGAGGAAGTTTACCAAGGAGCAACAAAATCAGAGTCGTTTGATTTTGAAGGACTTGACAAGGTGATGGAAGGCAAATTCAGAAAAGGTCATTTCGATGGGGTGGCGACCATTGTTAAAAAACTCTTTCTGATTACAAAACCGGATAAAGCCTATTTTGGGGAAAAAGATTTTCAACAGTTATTGATCATAAAAAAAATGGTTGCCCTGGAAGCTTTACCTGATTGAGATTGTTTCGGTCGATATCTATAGAGAAAATGATGGTTTGGCCATGAGTTCAAGAAATACAAGACTTAGTCAACAACAGCGCCTTGCTGCTCCCGAAATATATCAAACACTGTTAAAAAGTAAAAAACTCTTTGAAAATGGCGATATAGCTAAAGTTAAAAGTTTTGTTAAAAATGAATTTATACAAAACGCTGACTTGGATCTAGAATATTATGATATAGCTGATATCAGAGACACTTAAGCCTGTTAATGAAATTATTCCCAATATCAAATACAGGGCTTTTATTGCCGTTTTTGCCGACAAGGTCAGATTAATAGATAACATAGCTCTAAATTAATTAACTTTGCACCGTTAAATTTTTAAGCAAAAAATGACTATTGACGTTGTAAAATCAAAAATTCATCGCGTAAGAATTACGGGGTCTGATTTGAATTATATTGGAAGTATTACCATAGATGAAGATCTAATGGATGCAGCCAATATTATTGAAGGAGAGAAAGTTCATATTGTTAACATTAACAATGGAGAAAGATTTATAACATATGCCATAAGAGGGGAAAGAAAAAGTGGTGACATTATTCTTAACGGACCGGCTGCCAGAAAAGTAGCCAAGGATGATATCATCATTATCATAGCTTATGCTTCGCTTGAATTTGAGAAAGCTAAATTGTTCAAGCCTGCTATCATATTCCCGAATGAAAAAGATAACTCATTGACATAGTTTTTGAAAATCAGTCCTAAAAAGATCATTTTTACCGCACTCCCTATTGCCTTAGGGGTGTTCTTGATTTGGTATTCATTATCAAAGTTGAAACCAACAGACATAGAGGCAATTAAAAACTCTTTTGAAACTGCTAATTACTGGTGGGTAGCCTTTTCCTTATTACTTGGAATACTCAGCCATTTGTCTCGTGCCTACAGATGGCAATTTATGCTGGATCCACTGGGTTACAGACCAAAATTTGCCAATAATGTAATGGCTGTTTTGGTGGCCTATCTCGTAAATTTGATCGTACCAAGGGCTGGTGAGATCGCAAGAGCAACAACGATTTCTAAATATGAACACATCCCTTTTGAAAAAGCATTTGGCACCATCGTATCTGAACGCGTTGCAGATGTGATCATGTTATTGGGAATCATTGCATTGGCCTTTGTTTATCAAACAGAGCTTCTTTCTTCCTATCTTTTCAAGGAAGACGATTCTAGCACAAACTATACCTGGTATATTCTAGGATTATTGGCAATTCTTGGTGTTTTGTTCATTTGGTTGATCAAAAAATCAACACATCCGTTGGTTGTAAAAATTCAAAGCTTTGTGGTAGGTCTGATCCAGGGAGTTGTTAGTATTTTTAAAATGAAAAAAAATGGGCATTTATTTTTCACACTTTATTTATTTGGGTGATGTATGTACTGATGTTCTATGTAGTGACCTTTGCCCTGCCTGAAACGAGTCATATGGCCTTTGGAGCCATCATTGTAGGTTTTGTAGTGGGAGGACTTGAGTATGGCACTTACCAATGGAGGTTTAGGGACCTATCCTGTCTTTGTGGCCAGCGCCATTACGCTCTATGGAATTGATGAAAATCCGGCACTTGCCTTTGGGTGGATCATGTGGACGGCCCAAACTGTGATGGTGCTTTTTTTTGGTGGACTTTCCTTTTTGGTCTTGCCAATTTACAATAAAGATGAGGCTTAATCGGCTATTGAACTCTTTTAAAAGCCAGAAAATATCATGCAAAGATTCTATAGCAACGGAAAATTACTGTTAAGTGGTGAATATCTTATTCTGGATGGAGCCACCGGTTTAGCATTACCAACTACTTTTGGTCAGGAAATGCTTGTCAGTAATTTTGATTCAGAAGGTGTTTTGTTTTGGGAAAGCCTGGATGAATCGGGTGACAGTTGGTTTGAGGGAAAATTCAACCTGGCGGATCTGAAATTGATCAATTATACGGGGCAAGAAAAGGTAGCCCATACCCTTCAGCGTATTCTTGTTTGAAGCCAAAAAAGCAAATGACAAATTCTTAGTCGGCAAAAAGGGAATCCATGTTAGCAGTAAACTACAATTCCCACGTGATTGGGGGCTGGGAAGCTCTTCAACCCTTATCAATAATATAGCCCAATGGTCAGGTATCGATCCATTTGAATTATTATTCAGCAGTTTTGGAGGCAGTGGCTATGATATTGCCTGCGCCAAAGTCGATCAGCCAATTACCTATGCTTTGGATCATGGTTTGCCTAAATATGAGCAGGTGACATTTGATCCCATCTTTAAGGATCAGCTTTATTTTGTTCATCTCAACAAAAAACAAGTGAGTAGCGAAAGTATCAAGGCTTATAAAAAGAAAAAAGTAGATCAGAACATCATCAAAGATATTTCCTTTTTAACGGAAAATCTTTTATCTGCTGCAACTGTACATGTATTTAACGACCTCCTCAAGGAACACGAATCAATTCTTTCAAAAATACTTGATATTGAACCTGTTCAACAAAGACTATTTCCAGACTATAAGGGGCAAATTAAAAGCCTGGGTGCATGGGGAGGTGATTTTATTTTGGCTTCCGGAGATGAATCGACAACAACTTACTTCAGACAAAAGGGGTTTCCTACCGTGATTCCCTATACATCGATGATAAAAAAACTATGAACAAAAAAACAGAAGTGATCATTATTGGCGGAGGAGCTGCCGGTTTTTTTTCAGCGATCAATATGGCCGAATCGAATCCTGAATTAAAGGTGACCATTTTGGAAAAAAGTAGTAAGGTGCTTCAAAAAGTCAAGGTTTCGGGTGGAGGAAGGTGCAATGTGACCCACGCTTGCTTCGACCCTAAAGAACTTATTGAATATTACCCGAGGGGCAAAAAAGAATTACTGGGTCCTTTTCACACTTTTATGACGGGTGATACCATAGATTGGTTTGAACAAAGGGGAATTCCACTTAAAATCGAAGATGATATGAGGATGTTTCCTGAATCGAACAGTTCTCAAACCATTTTAGATTGTTTTATTGAAAGTGCTGAGCGCGCTGGGGTCGATGTTTTGCTGAATGAAAATGTCCTTAAAGTTGACAAAAAAGATGACAAGTTCTTCATCGAAACAAAAAACACAAAATTTACAGCCGACTGTTTACTAATTGCTTCAGGCGGTAACACCAAAATCTGGGGTATCATTAAAAGTTTGGGGCATCATATTATTGAACCTGTACCCTCATTATTCACTTTTAACATCAAGGATCCTATCCTTGAGGATATTCCTGGAATCTCTGTTCCAAATGCTCATATTAGTCTTGAAGAGGGGCTATTTGAGAGCAGTGGTCCACTGTTGATCACCCATTGGGGTCTAAGCGGTCCTGGAATTTTAAAATTATCTTCTCTTGCCGCAATTCATTTGGCGAAGTTAAATTATCAGTTTTCAGTGACTGTTAATTGGCTTCATATGCCATATGCTGAAGTATTGGAATATCTAAAAATCCAAAAGAAACGACAGCCCAAAAAAGAATGTGATGCTTAAATCATGTTATGAGCAAATTTCTAAAAGACTATGGTCAAAGCTGGTTACTTCAGCCAAAATTAATTCAAACCAGAATTGGTCAGATCTTTCTAATCAGCAGTTAGAAAACCTTACGGAAAAACTTACAAAAACAGCACTGACTTCGCATGGAAAAACAACGTTCAAAGAAGAATTTGTAACAGCCGGAGGAGTTGACTTAAGGGAGATCAATTTTAAAAGATTTGAAAGCAAATTGCACCCAAACTTGTTCTTTGCCGGAGAGGTACTCAATATTGATGGGCTAACCGGTGGATTTAATTTTCAAAATGCCTGGACGGGAGGATATATTGCAGCAAAAGCTATTGCAGAAACCCCGTGAATTAGAATTCAGAAATATTTCCTTTTAAACCAAAACGAGACCTTTACCAGCAAAATTAATGCAGGAACCTCTACCAAGGGTCCAATAACTCCTGCAAATGCCTGCCCCGAATTCAATCCGAAAACTGCTATTGCAACCGCAATTGCCAATTCAAAATTATTTCCAGCTGCCGTAAATGCTACAGAAGCAGTTTTATCATATTCGGCTCCCGCTGCTTTGGTTACAAAAAAACCAATGATAAACATCAATGAAAAATAAATAAGTAAGGGTATGGCAATAATAAGTACATCCATGGGGATTTCAACGATCAATTCACCTTTCAACGAAAACATGATCACAATGGTAAACAATAGGGCTATCAATGTTATTGGTGAAATCGTTGGTATAAACTTTTCTGTATACCATTTTTCACCTTTGAGTTTTACCAAAATCAAACGGCTCATGATACCTGCCAAGAAAGGTATTCCCAGATAAATAGCAACACTTTCGGCAATTGTTCCTATTGAAATGTCAACAATAGCTCCTTCAAATCCGAAATATGGCGGCAGAATTGTTATAAATATCCAGGCGTAAAAACTATAGGCAAAAACTTGAAAAATACTGTTTAATGCAACCAGTCCTGCTCCGTATTCACTACTCCCTTCAGCAAGGTCATTCCAAACCAAGACCATCGCAATGCAACGGGCCAGTCCAATCAAGATCAATCCAACCATATATTCCGGGTAATCTCTTAAGAATGTAATTGCCAAAATAAACATTAAAACAGGACCAATGATCCAGTTTAACACTAAGGAAATTGAAAGTATTTTTGTGTTTTTGAAAACTTTAGGCAACAGGGAGTATTTAACTTTTGCCAAGGGTGGATACATCATTAAAATCAGTCCGATGGCAATCGGAATATTAGTTGTCCCACTACTAAATGAATTAACAAAGTCTGGGAAAGTAGGAAAAAAATAGCCTACTCCAACTCCAATAGCCATTGCTACAAAAATCCATAAGGTTAGATTTCTATCAAGAAAACTTAATTTTTTTGGTGCCATTAAGATTGAATTTTAGAGAAAACGTAAAACATTTCAGTTGCAATTTGCATACTTCTTTCAGCATATTTTTCAGCCTGTAGTGGCGTATGATCAAATGCTTTTGGATCTTCAAAAGTGATGGGTATCCGTTTTTCAGCACCAGGAACGATTGGACAACCTTTATCCGCCTGAGAACATGTCATAACGGCTGCGAATCCTGATTCAGGATTGAAATGATCATCCATTTTTTTAGAAAAACCGATGATGGGATGTTGATTTTCTGAATATTTAATGCTGTAAACAGGATTATTTCCTTCTGATAGTTTTTTAATTTCGAAACCAGTGCTTTTTAACGTTTCTGCAACCATCGGAAACAAAGCAGTTGCCTCGGTTCCGCCGGAATAACAATAAACATTTGTCACCTTGAAATAATGGGCAAGTGTTTGTGCCCAGACCTGAGACAAATGACTTCTTCGGGAATTATGCGTACAAATAAAATTAAGGTTTATCACATCGCTGGTTTTCGCCTTTTCACCAATAAAATCTGCAAGTATTTGAAGTGTTTTTTTTCTATCATTGGGTATGCTTTTTACATTTAAGTTTGAAATGTACCCCTCGATTTTTGCAAATAATGCCATAATTAGGTTTCTGAATTAACAACATCCACTGTTTGGCTCGCAAGAGGACATGGCTTGTGAGCTGGAATGTTTAATTTTTGGTTTTTGCTCTTCAAATATAGGACTTTCTGCATCTCTATCGACCGCAGATAATCCACAAACATCATTAGCCTTACATCTTGTTGCTTCGGAAAACAAACTCACGTAAACCCTTTTCCCGTCAATTTCAATATGTTTTACCGGCATAACCGAAGTGGTAAAGGCTTCATTACCATATTCCATTTTAACCTCAGTGTCTGTTTTTAAGGCTTTGATACTATTTACTCTGGTCAATATAGACAAGATCTTATCAGTTGTCATATAATTTCTTTTCCCCAATTCTGATGGGCTTTCCCATAGTTGAAAATGCGTTTCTTCCCAAAAATTGGTCTTTCCTCCACAATCGGTTGTATCAAATTGCACATTTTTAACCTCTGTCAAATGATAATTTGCGCCAACCAATTTGTCTTGAGCATAAGAAAATAATAATTCCTTGTTCTTATTTTGCGCTAATACTTCAATGAATTCTGCTACTTTCATAATTTTCTATTTTTAATTTCTTTTTATGATCCAAGATTATTTAACCTGTTTTTTCACTTCTTTTTTCCATGAGAATATTATCTTTCCAAACACCATTTAGCTGGGCAATTCTTTCTCTAAACCCAATTTTTCGAAATCCACATTTTTTATGTAGACCAATACTTGCTGTATTCTCTGGAAAAATACCTGATTGTAAAGTCCAGTATCCTTCTTTTTCACTTTGAGCAATAAGTTCCCTTAGCAATTGTTCTCCTATCTGTTTCCCTCTTGCATTTTTGGCAACATAGACACTTACTTCTGCTACCCCTCCATACACACATCGTGAAGAAACTGGCGACAAGAGCAGCCCATCCTTTGACCTTTTTGCCGGCAACTGCAACCAGTCTGCATACGGCAATATGATTTGAATTCCATTGATCCCATGAAGGAACCTCGGTCTCAAAAGTGGCGAAACCCGTTAGAATTCCTTCCTTATAAATTTCTGAGACAGCCTTCCAGTCAGCAGGTTCCATGGTTCTTATTATTATGCGGTCCGGCATGATTAACAACAATTTATTTTGGAAAAATCTTCCCTAAAAAGCGTTGAAAATAATTGCTGGGCCAGGTTCCAGTTCTCCATGTCGATACAGTACTTTACCTTGGGTGGATTTACTTCACCAACAATAAGGCCGGCTTCTTTTAATTCTTTCAAATGTTGCGATACCGTCGATTGGGCAAGAGGCAACACCTCCAGCAGGTCTCCGGTAAAACAACAACTCTGATTGCTCAAATGCTTCAGTATAATAATTCTGGCCGGATGACCAAGCGCCTTGGCAAATTTGGCCAATTGTTCGGTATCCTCAGAATATTCAAACTCTTTGGCAGATCTTTTCATTATGCCTATTAATTGTTCATCGCAAATGTACGATTAATGATTATATAAAAAAGAATATATCTTGATTTTATTTAGCTACTTCACCTCGATGAGGAACTAAGGCATCTCGATAAGTTATCATATCCTCCTCTTTCACAGTGATATAGGCAATACAATACAGTTCGTTGACAGGTGTAATGCCCGTTTCATAAAAGAAAAGTTTGTCTTTAACGGCAAACTCCTCCAGGTGAATAACATGGTGCTTGGCTATTTCGAGGGCCTCGGGTCCTCTAAAATCCCATATCAATTTTATTTTTCTACTCAATTTGCTGGTTATTTTAGCAAAGATATCCATTTCGATTGGGAAATGAATATCTTATCAGCTTATCGTAATTTGGAACATCAATCTTTCTTTATCCAGGTCAGGATAATGATCCCTAATCTTCCTATAAGAAAACTAAACATCCCAAAAACAGGAGGGAGAAAAGCGATCTTTAATCCTCCGGCCATAATCTCTGGCGATACATCTCCGTAGGATTCAATCGCATCAAAAGCACCAATTAACCCAATGATTTGTCCAAGAAAACCCCAGACAATAGCAAATAAGGCAATTGAACTGATCAGACTAATGGTTTTGTCAACGGATCCTTTTTGTAAAAATCCTTTTACAATAAGAATGATAATTAAAATTAGAATTAATAACAGCGGATACATAAAGAATGGCCCGCCTTCGTTCAGACGATCAAATAACATAGTAACTAGATTTAAAATTAATAAGCCAAAAATATCCAAATCACTTCTTGTCTAAAATCTTATGCGACGAATTAATGAATTAGTCATGGATTTGACGAATATTTCAATTGGATTGTAAATTCTATTAAAAACTTGGTTGAATCCATATCAAAATTAGTCAATCACCTATATAAAACCTAGAATTGAAATAAAATATGCAAATTGCAACAATGAATTTTAGTAAAATTATCAATTCAAGTTTTATCGCCGTCCACTTTCTCTTTTGGATCGGGGTATGGTTCTTTTATGTTTACTTTTTTAGCTATAATTCTTCGGATGCAAACTTTGTGACTTGGTTTTCAACCTTTCTGTTACCCGTGACCATGATCACCACTTATTTTGTTGTTTACTATCTGATTCCTAAATATCTACTGTTAAAAAAGTACGCCCTGTTTGCTCTCTATAGTATTTATACCATCATCTTGTCGACCTGGCTTATACTCATGACCATATTCACGGGTCTCTTGTTTTTATCAAATTTGCAGATCGATGAGATGCCTCCAATGAGCAGGAATTATGTTTTTATCCTTATTTTGGTTTATCTGATTGTTCTCTTGGTGAGCTTTGTCAATCTTTTGAATCATAATTTTCAAACCGAATCAAAAAACAAAGAACTTCAGAATAAAATTCTTGAAACCCAGTTACAATTAAAAGATCAGGAATTACAATACCTTAAAAAACAGATCCATCCCCATTTTTTATTCAATACGCTGAATACAATTTATGGTTTTGCACTAAAGCAATCCATCAATACTCCTGATATCATTCTCAAACTTTCTAATTTGCTGGATTATATTCTATATCAGGTAAACAAACCCAGGGTAAGTCTTGAAGAAGAGATCATGCACCTCAAAGAGTATATCGCACTAGAACAGATGAGATTTCAAGATACCCTAAAAGTATCTTTTCGAACAGAGAATATTGATCATAAGAAGATGATACCTCCTATGCTGCTGATTCCATTTGTTGAAAATGCCTTTAAACATGGCAATTTAATCGATGGTTATTTACGGGTTGATATAAAAATCATATTGGACAATGACTCCTTAAGGCTCGAAATAAGAAATACAGTGAAATCAGAAGATGATCCATTGAAAAAACCGGGGATTGGACTGGAAAATATAAAAAAGCGATTAGATTTGATCTATCCCAAGAAATATAAACTGATTGTAAAAACCGAAGGGGATTGGTTTCTGGTGGATTTATTAATTGATAATGTAAATTAATGTCTGAATTGAAAAATACCATAAATTGTCTCATCGTTGATGACGAACCTATGGCGCGTGAGATCCTGGAGGGCCATTTGAAAAAAATCGAATCCGTAGTGGTTGTAGGGTCCTGTAAAAATGCAGTTGAAGCTTTCAATATGCTGAGTTCTCAAAACATTGATTTGATATTTCTTGACATCAATATGCCCGAAATTTCGGGCTTGTCTTTTGCGAAATCCATCAACAAGAAAATTAAAGTCATTTTTACCACTGCCTATAGAGAATATGCGATCGACGGTTTTGATCTAAGAGCTGTGGATTATTTGTTAAAACCTATTTCATTCGAAAGACTTCTTCAGTCTATAAGCAAGTACCATCATGAACATATAGTACCCCGGCAAAGCCCTCAGGTGAACCTTAACCCGGAGAAATCTGATTTTATTTTTGTAAGATCCGAAAGGAAAATGATCAAAATTAACTTTTCAGATCTTGATTATATAGAAAGTTTGTCAGACTATCTAAAGCTTTATACAAACAACAAAGTAATTGTTACCAGAGAGACAATCTCAAGTATCGAGGCAAAACTTCCAAAAAATGATTTTTTAAGGGTTCACAGGTCCTATATTGTAGCCATCAACAAAATTGAATCGTTTACTCAGGAATTCATTGAAATCAAAAAGAAGGCTATTCCAATCAGCAGGACCTATAAGAATGATGTAAAACTAAGATTAGATAATGTATAGCTAAAAAATTATCTTTGCTGAAATATTTCAGATTTTGATTGAAAAGAATTTCGTTTTTGAGCCTAAGCATACTGTTAATTTGACGGATGGAAGCATATGCTGGCAGAGTCCGAGTAATATTGCGCTGGTAAAATACTGGGGGAAAACTGAACCCCAAATTCCTAAAAACTCCTCGATCAGCTTTACCCTAACCAACTGCCATACAACGACAACATTACATTATTCACCAAAAAAAATACCTTCGCGATCTTTTGATTTTAAAGTTTTTTTTGAAGGAGAAGAAAAGAACAGCTTTAGACCAAAAATCGAAAGTTTCTTTAACAGAATTCTTGACTATGTTCCGTTTATTACAGATTTTTCATTCAGGATTGAAACAGAAAACTCTTTTCCTCACAGCAGTGGTATCGCATCAAGTGCAAGCGGGATGAGTGCTTTAGCACTATGTTTGATGAGCCTTCAAAAAATAATGGATCCACACCTGAGCGAAGCTGATCTATTACAAAAAGCCTCCTTTTTAGCAAGATTGGGTTCGGGAAGTGCCGCAAGAAGTCTTGAAGGGCCATTGGTCGTTTGGGGGCAACATCCGGATGTTATCGGAAGTAGTGACCTTTTTGGAATACGATATCCCGGAGAAATTCATGAGGTCTTTGAAACGTTTCACGATACCATTCTCCTTGTTGATAAAGGTGTTAAACAAGTATCTTCAACGGTGGGGCATAATCTAATGGTAGACCATCCGTTTGCCGAGGCAAGATTTGATCAGGCACAAAATAACATGAGTCGCTTAATGCCCATATTAAAAACTGGTGACCTTGATGGTTTTATTGACATCGTAGAAAAAGAAGCATTATCTCTTCATGCGATGATGATGACTTCTGATCCGTATTTTATTTTGATGAAACCGAACACCTTAGAAATTATCGAAAGAATTTGGGCCTTTAGAAAAAGTTCAAAGTGCCATATATGTTTTACATTGGATGCTGGTGCGAATGTTCATGTACTATTTCCGCATAAGGATAAAGAGCTCGTCGACGAGTTCATTAGGACAGAACTTGCAAGCTTTTGCGAAAATAATCAGTTTATTAGTGACCATGCAGGATCTGGAGCAAAATCAGCCTCCTCTTAAGGAAGCTCATAAATGTTGAATACGCATACAAGTTTTATAGAATTTAAGCGTTAATTATCAAGCATATAGAATTAAATGTATTTTTCTCTTATATTTGTAGCGAATTAAATAAATGGATAACATGAACGGCCCCCTTTTTTACGCTAAAATCCTCTTGTTTGGAGAGTACGGCATTATCAAAGATTCCAAAGGGTTGGCGATTCCATATAATTCGTATCAGGGTGCCTTGATCGTATCTGATGATCTGTCTGAAAAGTCAAGTGATTCCAATAGAAAATTAAAAGCGTTTTATCAATATCTTAAAGACCTTAACGATCCAAATATTAAATTGAGATTGGATGAGCTTAAAAGTGATATTGATCGTAATATGCATTTTGATTCCAGTATTCCTCAGGGATATGGTGTAGGAAGTTCGGGAGCCTTGGTTGCCGCTATCTACGACAAGTACGCTGATGATAAAATTACAGTTCTGGAAAATCTTACCAGAGATAAATTACTAAAGCTTAAATCGATCTTTTCGACAATGGAATCTTTTTTCCACGGTAAAAGTTCTGGCTTGGACCCTTTGAATTCCTATTTGAGTTTACCCATTTTGATCAATTCTAAAGATCATTTAGAAGCCACCGGCATTCCCTCTCAAAAAGAAGGAAAAGGGGCGGTATTCCTGTTAGATTCAGAGATGATCGGTGAAACCCAACCCATGGTGAACATTTTTATGAACAAGATGAAAAATGAAGGTTTCAGAAAAATGATCGATCGTGATTTTGCTCGTTATACCGATAATTGTATAGATGACTTTTTACATGGTGACGTTAAATCCTTATTTGGAAATGTAAAAAAATTATCAAAAGTCGTTTTAAAGCATTTTAAACCGATGATTCCCGATTCCTTTCATCAATTGTGGCAACAAGGAATTGATACAAATGACTACTATTTGAAACTTTGTGGCTCTGGCGGTGGAGGTTATATTTTAGGTTTTACAAAAGACTACGAGAAAACAAAAAAATTGCTGCAAAACCATAAATTAGAAATGGTTTATAGATTTTAATCATCCCTAAGTTATGGATGCTTATAACAATGGGCCCAACAAAGAGCCTATGACCAAAAAAAAATATTCGCTATTCTTTAAATTTCTAAGTTTGCTATCTGTAGTAAGGGGCTATAATATTGCCATCATTGTATTGGCACAATACCTGGCTGCGATCTTTATCTTTTCTCCTGAGCAAACTTTAAGTAACGTTATTTTTAACCTGGATCTTTACTTTCTTGTGCTTGCCACCATGTGTGTCATAGCTTCAGGATATATTATCAATAATTTTTATGACAGTAAAAAGGATCTCATCAATAAACCCATAAAATCAAAGATCGACAGTATTGTTAGTCAAAAAATTAAATTGAAGATCTATTTCTTTCTCAATTTTATAGGGGTTGTATTTGGGTTTTTAGTGTCATGGCGAGCCGCTTTGTTTTTTGCGATTTATATTTTTCTGATCTGGTTGTATTCACATAAATTAAAAAAATACCCTCTCATGGGGCTGTTTTCAGCTTCTATACTTTCCATTTTACCATTTTTTGCCATATTTATCTACTACAAGAACTTCTCAACCATCATTTTTACCTATGCTGCGTTTCTCTTTTTTGTATTGATGATCAGGGAACTGTTAAAAGATCTGGAAAATATCAAAGGAGATATCGTTCAGAATTACCAAACTATTCCAGTAACTTATGGGGAACATTTTACTAAAATTCTAATCACATTGCTGATTTTCCTGACCATGAATCCCGTTTATTTTCTTTGGGAATATCCTGAGATCGGAATGATGAAATACTACTTTTATTTTGTGGGTGTTGTCTTTTTCTTATTCCTTATTTATTTGTGGAAAGCGAGTACTAAAAAAGACTATGTTATTCTTCACAATACAATTAAACTCATTATTCTAATTGGTGTATTGAGTATCATGTTGATCGATACTTCTGTGATCATTCAAAGAATCATCAAAGTGTAATAGTTTAGTCTTTTGATTTTTGCAGAGACTCCCTCAAGTCCTTGCTTTTTACTAATAGATCCTTATAGACTGTACGCCGTTGTTGTACGATGGAATAATAGCCCACAAAAGCATTAGTGAATTCGAGATTTTTATAAGCGTTCTCCTCCTCAAAATGACTCGATAAAACATTGAAATTAGCAAATTAAGTTTAGCTATGTTCAGATTTCCAGTTACTTATTGAAATGAATTCGTACTTTTGCAAAAAATTTACAAATGACCGCAAAAAACAACTCGTCGAGAGGACGACAGGAGCGAGAAGCTGGCAGCAATGCTAAAAAAAGAGAATCAAGTGCATCAACTTCAGGTTCTTTTAAAGGAAAATCAAAGGATAAGAACTTCAGGCCACATCCGGAAAAGATCAAATCTTTTAAAAAAGGGCCATCAAAACCTAAAAAGACAAGTGATTCGGGCGAAATCAGACTGAACAAGTACATTGCCAATTCAGGTATTTGTTCAAGAAGAGAAGCAGACACTTATATCAGTGCCGGAAGCGCCACAGTAAATGGTAAGATCATTACTGAAATGGGCTATAAAGTAAAGCCGACAGACGAAGTGAGGTTTGACGATGTATTGATCTCACCTGAGGCAAAACGATATGTTTTGCTGAACAAACCGAAGAACTATATTACCACGATGGACGATGAAAGGAATAGGAAAACGGTTATGGAATTAATTCATAGGTCCACAAAAGAAAGAATCTATCCGGTAGGCAGACTCGATAGGGAAACTACGGGCCTGTTATTATTTACCAATGATGGTGAAATGGCGAAAAAACTAACCCATCCCAAGCATCAGGTAAAAAAACTTTATCAGGCTACACTAGATAAAAAACTTTCCATGGCGGATCTTAAAAAGATCTCTGAAAACTTTGTGCTTGATGGCAAAATGGTTTTCGTTGACAAGATTTCCTATATCGATAACAAACCTAAATTTGAGGTGGGTATTGAAATCCATTCAGGGCGGAATAGAATCGTCAGAAGGATCTTTGAACATTTTGGATACCATGTCATCAAACTTGATCGCGTGATCTTTGCAGGACTTACCAAAAGAAATCTTGGCAGAGGTGTATGGCGTCATTTAACGGAACAGGAAGTGAATAATTTAAAAATGATCTAAATTCATTTTATCCAGATAATTTTGTATTCAACAAGTGTCCTATACAACAAAAAGACTGCTTTACAGCAGTCTTTTTTTGTTCAGAATTCAAGTTTAATTACTCAATAATTAATCTTTTGGAGCTACTTCCCAACTCTGAGCTGATTCTCAAGAAATAGATCGAAGGCTTTAAAAATGAGGCGTCATATTCCTGATCGGGAAAGAAATCTCCTGAAAAGCTTTTGATCATGCGACCCGTATGGTCAAAGATCTCAACTTTTTGCACATTTTTATTGATTCTGAAATTGTTGGTTGCCGGGTTGGGATAAATATTTAATTCCCCGAGTGGGTCATATTCCTGAACCGGAAGGGCCACCTGACTGCTTCCATATACTCTGAATTCACCCGGTTGTAGCGAGATCAACTGATTGGCATTCGATACATTGAGTTCCTTATTATCATCCAGTAAATCATACCAGATACCTGTTTCCTGAAAGTCCGGATCAATACTCTGGGCTGAAACACCAAAATTTCCAATGATGTTTACGAATTTTAAGCTGGAACCAGAACCGTCATCGTTTAATTGAATCTTTTTCAAACCAGTTGCACCGGCCACATCTAAAGTAAAGTCTGCTGTTCTGAAATATATCTTCCTGAAGTCTTAGCTTAATTAACTTGGCCCATACATCATACACGGCCTTTCTTTCCGGATCATCATAATAATCCCAACGAATGGGCTTATTGCTTAGACGACAGTCATTACTAATCGTTCCGTTTGTACATCTGTTGATGCTAAAATCATATCCCAGTTCTCCAAATTGCCAGATCATCCTGGGTCCGGGAACCGTAAAGTAAAAAGCTCCTGCGATTTTTTCTCTTTCCAAAGCAGTGGAAAGATCTTTGACATTGTATGATCCATTGGAATTTCCAAATTCAAGATTCTTATACATAAGTCTTTCCTCATCATGACTTTCCATATAAGCTACATTAGCCGGAACCGTCCAGTTCCTATTCTTGTAGTCTATCCATGAAAAATCTGATTTTCCATTGTCATGAAAACCCATGGTACTTTCATTGTATGGATCTGTAAGTTTGCTCCACATCATGATTCCCTTACCTTCATCCAAGCGGTAGTTCACCCATTGGGTTTCTTCAGTATTGGTGCCTAAATGTTCAAAGATCACATAGAAATCAGGTTCAATAGCCCACTGGTAATCTGCATATTCTTTTAACACTGCAATGCGATCTGCTTGTGTGGCATTGGTACAACTTTCATTTCCTGTACAATTTTGGGTAAAGCCTTTGGTCAGATCCCACCTAAATCCATCAATTCTGTATTCATCGATCCAATATTGGGTAGTTCTTTTGACATAGTCTTTTGTCGCTTGCTTACTGTGGTTAAAGTCATTAAAAACACTATACGAATGTGTAGCGACCTGGTTAAAGAAAGGGCTGTCAGCGCTTGCCTGACCACCGTATCCGCCATTGCTGTTATTCCACATCCTGTAATAAGGATTTTGGCCCGTAGCATGGTTATACACCACATCTAAAATTACGGCCATATTTCTCTTATGACACTCATCTATGAGCTCCTTAAAAGCTTTTGGAGTGCCGTAATACTTGTCCAAGGCCATATGAAAAGATGGGTTATAACCCCAGGATTCATTTCCGTCAAATTCGCTCACAGGCATCAGCTCGATGGCATTTACACCCAATTCTTCCAAATAATCAAGCCGTGCTTTTAAAGCGTCAAAACTATGCAAGGCATCAAAATCTCTTAACAAAAGTTCGTAAATAATGAGATCAGTCTTTTCAGGCAACTCATAGCTATTGGTCTGCCAGTTAAATTCATCATCTCCCGTTCTTAACAAGGTCACAGCATGACTTGTGCTCCCTGTTGGGTAATCAGGAAGGTTCGGATAAGTGATCTCATCGATAAACTGGTCATTAAAATCGTCAAGAATTGTTGTTGAATATGGATCAGCGATCCGTATGGTTCCATCGACTAAATATTGGAACATATGATCAAATTTAGGTGTCAAACCAGTCAGTTCGATCCAGAATCTGTTTTTTGCACTATCCTTTTTCAATAAATAATTCGCTTCCTTTTGCCAATTGTTAAAATCTCCCAGCAGATAAACAAAACTCTTTAAAGGAGCATATAGAACAAGTGTGGCTTTTGTATTGTCATTAGGATTTAAATTGATACCATCAAGCATGCCATTGGGAACAGGGGCTTCTGTTACAGGAGGTACTTCTACGGTTCCAACCGGGACAACATTGTCCTGTGATTTTTTATCTCCCGTTCCATTTTTGGCCTTTACCAAAAAACCGATACTTTCAAGACCGGTTCTTTCATAAAAGTCTTTGGGAACAAAAGAGATTGAATAGGTTCCGTTACCATTATTGGTTAGTTTTTGTGCCTCATCTGAATTCGTCCACTCTCCATTATTAGGAGCATCTTGTTCCACGCCACTTGCCGTTGACCAGGCCCATAAATACACATCGCTAACTCCCCAAACAGCAGGGCTAAAATCTGAAGCAGTGATCGTGATCATCTCATCTTCATCAAAAGTAGCCGGGTTAATATCAAACGTGACTGTTTGCTGCTGAGCGAATATAGAAGTTCCAATAAATAATAAAGTAAGTAAAGTTTTATGCATAGTTCACTCTTTTTTAAGGAAAAAAAGGGCTGTCAAAAACAGCCCTTTTTCATACTAACAATCAAATTTATTTTTCGGTCAACGTATATGTAGGAACATTAGGGTTACTAAAGTCTAACATAATATCATAAACACCCGCAACTGATGGAATATTATCTCCGTCAAGCTCCAAGATTCCGTCCAAACCTGTGTCACCATAATTAACGCCCCAATCATTGTTCACTCTGAACTTGATCTCTCCGTCTAATAAGGTCACATTATTGGCATAATAAATTCCTTCATTACAATAATCAGGTGTAAATGCGAAGTCAGGTCCTGCTCCACCCCAATCATTATATCCTGAACCTACTACTCCATATACACTGGTTTTCTCAATAGTATAAGTAGACTTATTGAAATCAACGATGACTTCATAGTAGCCAAGAGTAGCTGGAATATTTCCGCCGTTTGGCTGTAAATTACCATCTGCTCCATCTGAGCCTAAATTAACAGTCCAATCATTATTTTGACGGATCTTCCATTCTCCTTCGATCAATTTAACAACTGCTCTCCAGGTATCAGAACATGAGTCATACATTAATGGAACATCTGGTCCGTCCCATCCATTTGGAGTGGCGCTACCTACTAATCCCCATGAATACTCTTCTATAGTATAGGTCAAGTTGTTTTCATCAAACGTGATCTTGTAGGTACCGGCAGTTACAGGAATATTTCCTCCTCCTGCTTGCAGGGTTCCGTCATTACTATCTGACCCATAATTTACAGTCCAGTCATTATTTTCTCTGATCTTCCATTCACCTTCAACCATGTTGATATAGGCCACGTTGATACCAGGCTCACTTGTTTTAAAGAATGGTGTATCTGGTCCATCTCCCCATCCGTTAGGTGTTGCACTACCTACTACACCCCAAGATGTAGTCAGGTCAAGAACACCTGAATAAGGCGTTGCAGTCAGGCTGGAAACGTCAGAAGCTTTGCTGTATTGCTTAGACATAATGATGTCTATTTTCATTTGGAGCTGCGTTGCAGTTCCAGGCTCAGCACCTAAATTCAAAAGAATCTTGTTCAAATCCTCAGTCTTAAATACTTTTTCCAAGGCAGAACCTGCAGATACTGTCTCTGGGGCTGAAAAATCCCCATCTGCCAGATCAAAAAGAATATTGTATTCAGCAGCGGCGTTGAAACCAAAATCTGGCTGGGTCCATTTGACTCTAAGAACCTCCATACCTTCATTCGCCTCTTCAAGAACGATATTGTCATTATCAAGGCTTATTGCTGTTGAAAAATTCTCATTGATCACAACAACATCATCCTTTTCACAACTCATCAGCAATGCCGAGAAGGTCAGTAAGAACAATATTTTATTTATATATTTTTTCATGATATATCTATGTTTTAAATTAATAACCATCATTTTGCTTCAACGTAGGATTGGCAATGATATCTGATGAAGGAATCGGATATATATCTCTGAACTTCTCAGTTGTTTTTCCTTCCATCACGCCACCTTTCCATGGCCAAACACCATTCTCAGTGAACTGGTTAAAACGTATTAAGTCAGTTCTTCTGTGCCCTTCCCAATGTAATTCTCTCGATCTTTCATCAAGAATAAAATCAAGTGTCAGGTCTGTAGCCATAATATTACCGGCGCTACTTCCATAAGCTCTCTCTCTCAACTCATTTACATAGTCAGCGGCTGTACTTGCATTACCACCTCCACCTCTCAAAAAGGCCTCAGCATACATCAAATAGGCATCTGCCAAACGGAACATGGGGAAATCCACATCCACAAAATCTCCTCCTCCATCTGATCCTTGATTCCCATTCACATCCACATTTCTGTATTTTTCAACGGCATAACCATTCGAGAAGTTAAAAGGATCCTCGATCTCGAGGGTTTGGTCTTCGGTAAAGAAATTGGCTCTATCATCACCAATTGCTGTCATTGTATAAGTATTATTGGCTCTGTCTAAAGCGATATAATACCCTCCGTCTTCGGCAATCGCTATATTCGCCCCACCTTCTTCAAGAGATCCGTCAGCACCGTTGTCACCTAAGTTCAAACCCCAGTCATTGTCAAATCTAAATTTGATCTCTCCTGCGACTAATTGTGCATAGATTCCATATTGTTCTGCTCCTGATTCGTACATCGTCATGTCTGGACCATCCCATCCATTTACTGTGGCACTTCCTACCAGACCCCATTTTGAAGCAGGTCCGATGGCTTCATTCAAAGCATCAGTGTCAACTCCAGAATCAAACTGGAAAACGAAATTCTTTGTAGTTCTGATACCACCCCAACCACCGTTGATTCCAAAATCAGCAGCATTCATTTTTCCTCCAACAGGAGCATGTGTCAGGAAGGTAGTTCCTCCATATCCAGTTGTGTTTAATCCATCAAATTGAATTGGGAAGATGATCTCATTCTCTGAACCATTACGATTGTTATCTGCCAGGAACAAGTCGGTATAATTATCGGTAAGGCTATATCCGGCACCGATCACTTTTTCAATATATTCCATGGCCTTCACTAGCTCTGTCCACCCCAGTATAAACTTGAGAATTCAAATACAATTTGGCCAAAAGCATCCAGGCTGCACCCTGATCGGCTCTACCATAGTCATTTTGACGTGCTCCAACCAATGTTGGTTCAATCGCCTTCAATTCACTAACAATCCAATCAAATACAACAGCTCTATCAACTTGTTCTGGAAAGAAGTTTCCAACCGGATCTTCTTCAGTCACCCAAGGAATGTCTCCGTAAAAGTCAATCGCATGCCAGTAACTTAAGCGCTCTCAAAAATCTGGCCTCTGCTTTAAATACCTGTATCTCAGCTCTTAAATTTCCATCAACTCCTCTGCCATCTAATTTTTCATCAGTAGTTTCTCTTAAGAATTGATTGGCGATTCCGATCTGAAAATAGATCCTGTCATACATGGCTCTGATAAATTCATTTGACGGAGTCCATACATGATTGTGTAGATCGTGAATTGTTCCATCATTCCAGGCAATAATTGCCTCATCTGTGTTCAATTCCTGGTGTTTCCAGAATTGACGTAGATAGTTTGAAAATCCTTCATCAATACCCTGAATATCGGGTCTACCAGCAGGACCTTCCTGGCCACTTACTGAAATGCCTGCATATACTCTGGCTAAAAATTCTGTATAAGCCTCCGGGTCAGTAAAAGCCTGACCTTCGGTAAGTTCAGTCACAGGTTGTTTGTCTAATTCACTTTCGCAGGAAACAAATCCAAGCGTAAGCACTAAAGCGACAATACCTACTTTAAATTTTAAATTTTTAAATATTTTCATCATCAATGCTTTTAAAAGTTAATGTTAAATCCAAGTAAAAAAGTTCTGGGTCTTGGATAAAAATTATTATCGATACCTCCACTTATTTCAGGATCCAAACCGTCATACTCAGTTAGTACAAATACATTCTGAACCGTGGTATACAGTCTAAAGCCAACTTCTCCATTTTTAAGGTTATCAAAAGTGTAACCCAAGGACATATTATCCATTCTTAAGAAAGAGGCATCCTGAATATAATAATCAGACCACAACTGTTGGGTATTGAATTCTGATTCCAAAAGAGAAGCATGAACATTTCTTAATGATCCCAGCTGATATAGGGCCCCATTAAAGCCTGTGGATGACGCCACATTGTTATAAGCGTAGTTTCCTAAAGCAGCTCTCAATGTAAATGAGAAGTCAAAATTCTTATAATTCATATAAGATGAAAAACCTAATAAATAATCCGGATTAGGATTTTTATAAATTCTCTTATCACTGTCATTATGATTCCATCTGGTCTACATCCATCATCATTTGTATCTCAATTGATCAACATAAACACCTTCAAGTGGTTTTCCAGCTTCATCATATACTTGTTCGTATACCAAATATGAAAATTGAGGATATCCCACCTTATGTGTTTGAATGGTATTACCCACACCTCCACTAATGCCTCCTTGTGCAATACCAGGAGAAAGCGGATCATCAACATTGTTCAATTTCTTGATTTCATTTTTCAACCAAGTCGCATTGAAATTTATGTTCCAGGTAAAGTTCTCTGTCTGGAACAGATCAGCATTCACTGTAAATTCAACACCTTCACTTGATAGATCTCCAATATTCGTATATAGATTATTGGTCAGGTTAGATCCTGATGGAGGAGCAATAGTACTTAAAATATCTGTAGATTCTCTTTTAAAGTATTCTATTGAACCTGTTACCACATCATTTGCAAAACCATAATCTAAACCAATGTTATAGGTATCTGATTCCTCCCATTTGATATTTTTATCATATCCTTCTGGTCTCAGCGTATTGTAATAGTTAGATCCGAAAGGATATCTAACACCATTATCTCCAGGAGTATAGATTGGTAAATATCCAAAATCCTTATCGATCTCTTGCTGACCGGTTTGTCCGAAACCTAAACGCAATTTCAAAGTTGATACAGCTTCAGAATCTTTTAAGAAAGCTTCTTCTGAAATATTCCATGCCAAGGCACCGGAAAAGAAATCTGCCCATCTGTTTTCAGGAGCAAATCTTGAAGATCCGTCACGACGATAAGTAAATGTCAATAAATACTTTTCGTTAAATGTATAGTTCACACGAGCAAATAAAGACTCAAGTGCATTCAGGGAAACCAATCGAGGATTTCCAGTAGGAGGGCTTCCTATTCCATCTTGAGTAACATTAGAATTTTCACGATAAAAATCCTGGTAAGAGTGACCTAACATCACATCAACCTTATGCTTCTCGGCAAAGGTATTGACATAGTTCAAGTAGATATCTGCCAGGGTGTTTCGTTTCATTTCTGTATAATCTCTTACAGAACCTCCATCATTAAAACCACCAGCTGATTCTCGGGGAACAATAAACTGCCCACTTACTTCAGAATAATCAAAACCAAGGTTTACAACCAAATTCAAACCTTCAAGAAAGCCAAATTTATAATCAAATTTAGCATTACCCAAATATCTTTGCGTATTGGCATCATTGGTGTTTTGCATCAATTGACCTACCGGGTTTCTTGGGGCCAGCGTATTAACACTTCCATCATCGTTCAACCATTCCCAGTAACCTCCAAATTCAGGGCTACCACTGTAAACGGGTTTTGTAGGATCAAAACTAACTGAACCACCAATAGCACCGCTATCACCAAATCTGTCTTTTACCCATGACCCACGAAGATTGAAATCCATTTTTAAAGAATTGTCAAACAAATTTTGTCTGAAATTCATGGCAATACTTGGTCTGGTAAAATCATTTGTCTTCATAATACCTTCCTGATAAGTATATCCGAAGGCAACCCTATAAGAACTGTTGTCGAATCCTTCAGAAATGATAAGGTTGTTATCTGTACCAAAAGCCGATTGATAAATTTGTTCTTGCCAATTTGTGTTTCCTCCTGGTGTTATTAAATTTGACGCATCGTCATTTCCTAGTCTATTAACCGCTCCTCTGAATTGATCGGCGCTCAGAATATCAACTGTATTAGATTTAACTCCCACAGAAAATTTACTATCTATTTCAACTTTAAAACCAGAATTCATTCTTCCCGATTTTGTCGTAATGATAATTACACCATTGGTTGCTCTTGATCCGTAAATCGCGGTTGCAGAAGCATCCTTTAAGATGTTAAAACTTTCAATATCATTAGGATTGATAGAATTCAAAGCAGGACCTTTTTGGTCAATTGGAACTCCATCAACTACATAAAGCGGACTGTTGTTACCTAAAGATGAAACACCACCCCTGATTTTTACAGCTCCGGATTCACCAGGTCTACCACTTGGAGGCGTTACATTCACACCTGCAGTTTTACCCGTGATCAGTTGTTCAGGTGAAGCAATGGCTCCCACGTTGAACTCTTTTTCGCTTACTTTTTCAACAGCTCCTGTTGCATCCTTCTTGGTTGTTTGTCCATAACCAATCAGTACTACTTCATCCAAACTCTCTGCTGATTCCAGCATTACAACCTGCATATTTGCACTAGCAGGCATCTCTACATTGGTATATCCAACATAAGAGAATATCAATATGGCATCCGCCGCAACTTCAATTTCAAAATTTCCATCGAAGTCGGTTGCTGTTCCCTGGGTTGTACCTTGTACCATTACAGATACTCCGGGAAGGTCCATTCCTTGGTCATCTTTAACATTACCATTGATCTGTTCCTGAGCGGACATCAACATCGGTAATAAAAACAAAATCGCAAAGACTAATTGTCTAATTTTTTTCATATAAATGAATTTAGTTATTAAGCACTATGATTTGTAATTAAACTTGCTGTTATTTAATATTTCACGCGACGAAATTAATTCCTTAACATGAATTTAACACAAAATTTAGACCTCTAAAATTTTACGAAAACGTTTTCGTGTTGATAAGTTTTATTACGAAAACGTTAAAGTGAAATATTGCGAAACCCCGAAAACGTTAATAAATTCGAAAATTAGTGACGTGTTTTTACAAATATGTTAAAATATTCGCCTCAAATTGAGTAATTGGTACTGGCTCATTTAAAAGATTTTTTTCACCCATTTAATTTACCTATTTTTATCAACATTACTGGCCCCCTTAATTTTACCGAAGGTTAACTCCTTAGATGGTATCTCTTTACAGATCTATTTTGATGAAATTGGGATCTTTTAATAAAGGGCGGTTTAGGTACAATATTTATGAAGCAAAAAATTACATTAAAAAAAATAGCCAAAGAATTTGGCGTCTCGATCTCAACGGTTTCCAAGGCTTTAAAAGATAGTCATGAGATCAGCTTGGAGGTTAAGGAAAGAATACAAGCCTTTGCCAAATATTACCACTATAAGCCCAATAGTTTAGCGCTGAACTTAAGAAACCAAAAAACAAAAACCATTGGGGTGATCATTCCCGAAATCGTTCATCATTTTTTTACCAAAGTAATTACCGGAATCGAAAAACTTGCGAATGATAAAGGGTATAATGTAATGATCTGCCTGTCCAATGAGTCCTATGAAAAGGAAGTGCTGAATCTGGAAATGCTGGCAAATGGAGTAGTTGATGGAATTATTGTTTCAGTTGCCAAAGAAACTGAAGAGAAAGATGATTACCGGCATTTCCATGAATTGATCAATAATGGTATTCCTCTGGTTATGTTTGACAGGGTGGTAGATCAGATGAATTGTAACAAGGTAATTGCTGATGACAAAGGCGGTGCATTTTTAGCTACCGAGCAGCTTTTTAAAAACGGTTGTAATAGAATTGCATTAATTACCACTCCAGATTATGTTACCGTAGGACATGAAAGAAAAGAAGGTTATATCAAGGCCCTTAACGACAACAATATGGTCATAAATGAAGATCACATTATTGAAGTTGATGAGAAATTGCCGATTGAAGAGCAATTATCTGTGCTTTTTCAGGGAAATTCAACACCGGATGGCATATTTGCCGTTAACGAAATATACGCTGCAACTGCGATGAAGGTTGCCAGAAATTTTGGGTATCATGTTCCCGATGACATTGAAGTTATTGGCTTTACTGATGGCTTGATCTCAGAATTTACAACTCCTTCGTTGACCACAGTGGCTCAGCATGGAAGAACCATGGGGCAAAAAGCTTTGGAATTATTACTGGATGAAATTGACTCACAAGATGCTCAATATCAGTACAAAACCCATTTGATCCAAACTGATCTTAAAATTCGAAATTCAACTAAAAAAGTACAATTTCAGAATTAATAAATAAATTTTATATATTTGCTTCTTATTAGTAAATATTTCACGACTTGCTAATTATTTAATACTTCACTAGACGGGTTGAGCTTTAATGTCTCACCTTTTTCGAAATTATTTTTTTCAATTTATACGTCTCAAAGGCTGCTTTATGGGTCAAATGTTTTCATTTGATTTTATTGAAGAATTTATTTCATTCATCAAATAATATTTAATTATGGAAAAAAGACGTCTTAGTTTTTGGGAGATCTGGAACCTGAGTTTTGGGTTTCTGGGGATTCAAATGGGGTTTGCACTTCAAAATGCAAATGCCTCCAGGGTTTTACAAATATTTGGGGCAGATGTTCATGAATTGTCATGGTTTTGGATTGTGGCTCCTCTTACGGGACTTATTGTTCAACCTATTATTGGATTTTACAGTGATAAGACCTGGACAAAACTCGGAAGAAGAAGACCCTTTTTTCTTACCGGGGCCATACTGGCATCTTTCGGTTTGATATTAATGCCTAACGCAGATATGTTTACTGCTTTTATGCCGGCTCTTTGGGTTGGTGCAGGGATGTTGATGATCATGGATGCATCATTTAATATCGCTATGGAACCTTTTAGAGCGCTTGTGGCAGATGTCTTACCGAGTGATCAAAGAACTTTAGGGTTTAGTGTTCAAACCATCCTTATAGGAATCGGAGCCGTGATAGGGTCCTGGTTGCCTTACGTACTTACAAATTGGATTGGAATCTCAAATACAGCGGAGCCCGGAAAGGTGCCGCTTAGCTTAATGCTTTCATTCATTATAGGGGCAGCGGTGCTGATCATTAGTATTCTTATAACCGTTTTTACGACCAAAGAATACTCTCCTGAAGAAATGGCACTGATCAATGGTGCCGAAGAAGAGGAAAAAGTAGAAGAGTCCAGTTTACTGAACATCTTTACTGATTTCAAAAACATGCCTGTTACCATGAGGCAATTGAGCTGGGTGCAGTTCTTTTCCTGGTTTGGATTATTTGGTATGTGGGTGTTTTCTACACCCGCCATTGCACACCACGTATATGGCCTTTCACTGGATGACAACAGCAGTACTGCCTATCAAAATGCAGGTGACTGGGTAGGAATTCTTTTTGGAGTGTACAATGCAGTTTCTGCAGTATACGCATTCTTTCTCCCAGCCATTGCAAAAAGACTGGGACGTAAAAGAACGCATACAGTGTCGTTGATCATAGGAGGAATTGGTCTATTGTCAATTTATTTTGCACCAGACCAGTATTGGCTCATACTGTCAATGGTCGGTATTGGAATTGCATGGGCAAGTATTTTAGCGATGCCTTATGCCATTCTAGCAGGTTCTATTCCTCCCAGAAAAATGGGGGTTTATATGGGTATTTTTAACTTTTTCATTGTGATCCCACAGATCATTAATGCCTTGATCGGAGGGCCAATTGTTAAGTATGTATACAACGGAAATCCCATTTTTGCTTTAGTCATTAGCGGAGTTTCCTTCCTTATCGCTGCTGCGTTGGTCATAAAAGTAAAAGATGTAGATGATGAAGTTGTACTTAAAACAGAATAAATATCATGAGTAGAAAGGCTATTATATTTGACCTTGACGGGGTGATCGTGGATACAGCGAAATACCACTATCTGGCCTGGAGAGAACTTGCCAATCAACTGGGGTTTGACTTTACAACAGAGCAGAATGAAAGGTTAAAAGGAGTGAGCCGTGTCCGTTCTTTAGAGATTCTTCTGGACATTGGAAAAGTACATCTTGAAGAAGATCAAAAGACAACATATCTAAAAGAAAAAAATGAACAATACCTGCAATATATTGCTAAAATGGACCATTCTGAAATTTTACCCGGTATTGATGACCTCTTGCACTATCTCAAGTTGAACAAGGTTCCTTTTTCTCTCGGGTCTGCAAGTAAAAATGCCCGACTTATTCTTGAAACGCTCGATCTGATTGATCTTTTCGATGCCATAGTTGACGGCAATGATGTGAGTACGGCAAAACCGGATCCTGAAGTATTCCTGATCGCTGCAAAAAAACTTGGCGTACCACCTGAAGATTGTATCGTAATTGAAGATGCACAGGCGGGTATTGAGGCAGCAAACAAAGCGGGAATGACCAGTATCGGAATTGGAGATGCCGCTATTTTACATGAAGCAGATTTTATGTTAAGTAATACAAGTGAATTAACAATCGATTTCATTCAGAAATTGATAGCTTAAATCAAAAAGACTATGAATTTAAATTATATAAAAGCCCACGAATGGAAAATTGTTGAGGAAGGGTTTAACAAAGAAAATGTTACGGCATCTGAAAGTATTTTCAGTATTGGAAATGGTGCCATGGGACAAAGAGCCAATTTTGAAGAACATTATAGCGGTGAAACTTTTCAGGGAAGTTATATCGGAGGTATATACTACCCTGATAAAACAAGAGTGGGATGGTGGAAAAATGGCTATCCTGAATATTTTGCCAAAGTTCTGAACGCCCCAAATTGGATTGGAATTGGAGTGATTATCAACGGTAAAACACTTGATTTGAATTCTTGTAAGGTCATTGATTTTTCCCGTGAAATGGATATGAGAAATGGCGTCTTAACACGTTCTTTTATTGCTGAATTTGAGGATGGAGACATGGCTAAAGTACATGTTACCAGATTCTTAAGTATGGATATTCAGGAAGTAGGTGCCATCAAATACAGTGTCACGCCAATTAATTTTCAAGGGGAGATAGAATTCAGTCCTTATCTGGATGCCGGCATTATGAATGAAGATAGCAATTATGATGAATTTTTCTGGGAAATATTAGAACAGAAAGAAACTGATGATGAAGCTTATATCATGTCAAAAACATTGAAAACTAACTTTCATGTTTGTACAGGCATGAAAGTTGAATTAATTCTTAATGATTATGTCATCAATATTGATAAGGAAGTAAAGACAACTGAAAAGAGTATCAGTTATGCCTATTCCACTCTGGTAAACAGCGGAGATACTTTTTCTATTGTAAAATATGGAGGGTATACCCAAGGTATGAACCATCCAAATGCCGAACTGCTGAACTTTTCAAAACAACAATTGAACAAGGCTGCAGATATTGGTTTTGAGGTACTTTTAGAAAAACAGGTAAAAGCCTGGAATAAGATCTGGGATACTGCCGACATCACGATTTCTGGTGATATTAAGGCTCAGCAAGCCATCAGGTTCAATATTTTTCAATTGAATCAGACCTATAGTGGTGAAGATTCCAGGTTAAATATCGGTCCAAAAGGATTCACCGGAGAAAAGTATGGTGGAAGTACCTATTGGGATACCGAAGCCTATTGTATTCCTTTTTACATGAGTACCAAGGACAAAAATGTGGCAAAAAATTTATTGATCTACCGATATAACCAATTAGGAAAAGCCATAGAAAATGCTGAAAAACTCGGTTTTTCTAATGGTGCGGCCCTCTACCCTATGGTGACCATGAACGGAGAAGAATGCCATAATGAATGGGAGATCACTTTTGAAGAAATTCACAGAAACGGAGCCATGGTCTATGCGATCTATAATTATGTGAATTATACCGGCGATTTTGACTATGTGATCACTCATGGTATGGAAGTGATTATTGCCATTGCCAGATTCTGGAATCAAAGAGCGACTTATTCAGCTGACAAAGACCAATATGTTATCCTGGGTGTTACCGGTCCTAACGAATATGAAAACAACGTCAACAACAATTGGTATACAAATTTTCTAGCAAAATGGTGCATTGAATATGCCCTTGAAAACCTTGATATACTTAAGGATGATTATCCTGAAGAATATGTAAGAATCGCTGAAAAAGTGTGTCTGGATGAAACAGAAATGCAATCCTGGACGAAGGTTTCAGATCAAATGTACTTTCCATACAGTAAAAAATATGATGTCTTTCTTCAACAGGATGGATTCCTTGACAAGGAACTTATCCCGGTCGATCAACTTCCTAAATCTGAAAGACCCATCAATCAAAAATGGTCCTGGGACAGGATCTTAAGATCACCTTATATAAAGCAAGCAGATGTTTTACAAGGATTTTACTTCTTTGAGAATCTCTTTGATCAGGATTCACTTGAGAAGCATTTTGATTTTTATGAACCCTTAACGGTACACGAATCATCCCTGTCTCCTTGTGTCCATTCTATTTTAGCAGCTAAGATAAACCGGATTGACAAAGCTTATGAAATGTATCTGAGAACCTCCAGACTAGATCTTGATGATTATAATCATGAAGTACATGAAGGGCTGCACATCACCAGTATGGCGGGTACCTGGCTATCAGTTGTACAAGGCTTCGGCGGAATGAGAAATTTTAATGATCAATTATCCTTTGACCCAAAAATTCCGAAAAACTGGAAATCGTATTCTTTTAAAATCAAGTATAGAGATCATACGATAAAAGTATTCAAAAATCATGAAGGTTGTAAATTCTATAATGAATCTGATACTCCGGTAAGTATTTTTGTTTCTGGTAAAGAAGTAACTATATTCAATAAAGACTTGGTAATTCTATAATTTAAAATTCTGATCCATGAAAAATATATTTTTGAGTTTGGTAATGCTCTGGGGCATAACAGTAATGGCACAAATAGAACGTGTTGAACCTCCAAACTGGTGGATTGGATTTAAGGATACTACCTTACAATTACTGGTAAAAGGAGATGGTATATCTGCCTATGCTCCGGAGATTGTATATGACGGGGTCAGCATCGCAAAAGTTCATAAGGCCAAAAGCCCGAACTATTTGTTTTTAGATCTTAAAATCTCTTCAGCAACCAAGCCTGGGACGATGAGCATTGTTTTTGACACCAAAGGTAAAAAGAAGCTCAAATATGACTATGAATTAAAGGCAAGGTTAAGACCTTCAGAAGATTTCGAAGGGTTCAATAGTTCAGACGTGATCTATTTGATCACCCCAGATCGATTTGCAAATGCTGAACCTGAAAATGATATTGTTGCAGGATTAAAAGAATCGAAAATTGATCGAAAAGATGATTATGCACGCCATGGTGGCGATATCAAAGGAATTACCGATCATATATCTTATATAAGTGATATGGGGTTCACCGCCATTTGGCCCTGCCCGTTGCTTACCAATGACATGCCAAAATCATCCTACCACGGTTATGCGATTACAGATCTCTATGAAATCGATCCCAGGTTTGGTACTTTGGAACAGTACGTTGAACTCTCTTCAAAAGCAAGTGAAAAAGGTGTCAAACTCATCATGGACCAGGTTGCCAACCATTGCGGCCTTGAGCATTGGTGGATGAAAGACCTTCCATTTGAAGATTGGGTCAATTATCAGGCAAAATTTGAATCCGGTGAAAAAACTGTTTATTCAAACCATAAAAGAACAACCAATCAGGACATCTATGCCGCAAAAATTGACTCCAAAGAAATGACTGAAGGTTGGTTCGTAGATACCATGCCAGATCTGAACCAGGACAACCCATTTATGGCCAAATACTTGATCCAAAATAGTATTTGGTGGATCGAGACTGCACAATTGGGTGGAATTCGTCAAGATACGTACCCTTATCCCGACAAAATATTCATGTCCAATTGGGCAGGGGCGATTATGAACGAATATCCTAATTTTAGTATTGTAGGTGAAGAATGGAGTTATAACCCTTTACTGGTAGGCTACTGGCAGGACGGTGCCGATAATAAGGATGGATATGATTCCAACTTAAGGTCGACCATGGACTTTCCTATGCAAAAAAATATTGTGGATGCACTTAAAGATGAAGAAACCTGGGGTACCGGATTTGTCAAAATCTATGAAGGTTTGGCAAATGATTTTCACTATCCAAGTCCAAAAGATATCATGATATTTCCAGATAATCACGACATGGACCGTATCCATACACAGCTGAATGAAGACCCGGTACTTACCAAAATGGCTATGGCCTATCTTTTGACCCTACCCAGAATACCTCAAGTATATTACGGAACTGAGATCCTGATGCAAAATACCGCTAAACCAGGTGACCATGGTCTGATAAGAACAGACTTCCCGGGAGGATGGCAAGGAGACCAGGTCAATGCTTTTACTGGAGTTGGATTGAGCAAAGAACAGCAGGATATGCAAAATTATGTCAAAACGCTTCTTCAATTTAGAAAGCAAAGCAAGGCTATCCAAGAAGGAAAAACAATTCATTTTTCACCCAAGGATGGTGTATATGTATTGTTTAGAATTCTTGATGAGCAAGTTGTTGTCTTGATCCTTAATAAGAATGAGGAACCTTTTGAACTGGATCTCAATAGATTTAAAGAAATGACACTGGAGGATAAGGAACTCACTAACATTTTTACCGATAAAAAAGTAGTTTGGAAAAACAGTTTGAAGCTGGATGAAAAAGGCGCTATGATTTTAACGACAAACAAATAAAATGCCTTGCAATAAGCTTTCAAATATTTCTATAGTACTTTTTATATGGCTTCTTTGTGGAAGTAACATGACTGGTCAGGTCACTTTACTTGTGGAAGGCCTGCCTGAAAATACACCTTCGACTGATGATATATATGTATCGGGAGACTTCGAAGGTTGGACAGGTGGTCAGGATGCTTATAGATTAGCCTTTGATCAAGGACAGCATAAGATCATTCTTCCCGGATCTAAAGAAACCATCCATTTTAAATTTACAAGAGGCTCCTGGGAATCAGTTGAATCAGATACAGAAGGAAGACAACTTGATAACAGGTCTTTCTCCTTTACCAAAAAGATGGATACGCTTAAAGTTAATATAGCCCAATGGGCCGATCTTACTCCAAAGAAAAGTACGGCGTCATCTCGTGTACATCTGCTTGATAACTCTTTTGATATGTCTCCATTGGACAAAAAAAGAAGGGTCTGGATCTATCTTCCGGCATCCTATGATACCTCATCAAAGAATTATCCGGTTGTCTATATGCACGACGGTCAGAATCTGTTTGACCAATCCTTATCCTATAGCGGAGAGTGGGAAGTAGATGAAACTCTTGATCGTTTAGAAAATTCCCATGAACTTGAACTCATTATTGTCGGTATAGACAATGGAGGTAGCGAAAGAATAGACGAATACACCCCCTGGGAAATTCCCGAATATCCTTCAAAGCAGCAGGGTGATACCTATATTCGATTTATCAAAGAAAATTTAAAACCCTTTATTGACAAAAATTACCGAACGCAAAGTAACAGCGAACAAACCGCGATCATGGGTAGTTCGCTAGGAGGTCTTATATCATATTACGCAGCCCTGCAATACCCTGAGACCTTTGGAAAAGCAGGTATTTTTTCTCCTTCTTTTGAAATGGTCAAAAAGAGTTTAGATTTTGCAAAGGACCACGGCAATTTAAAAGACAGCAAGATCTATTTCATGGCAGGAAACAAAGAAAGTGAGCAAATGGTTGCTAAAATGAGCCAAACCATCCAAGTGATGATCGCTGCAGGTTTCCCCGAAAACAATATTAAATCGAAGGTGGTTAAAGAGGGTGAACACAACGAAAAACTTTGGCGTGAAGAATTCGAACCAGCCATTATCTGGTTGTTCGAAACTGGCCAATAACATAACTATAGTAAAAAAAATAATGATCATGTTTAAAAAAATAATACTTACAGGAGCAGCTTTACTTTTTCTTTTTACCAGCTGCAAACAAAGTAATCAAGATTTAAAATCTGCTCCAGCACCTGAAATCCCTTTTGTATGGGAAAATGCAAATCTTTATTTTTTGTTGACCGACAGGTTTAATAACGCTGACGAGACCAATGACGTCAATTTTGAGCGAAATTTGCCTACTGCACCTTTAAGAGGTTTTCAGGGAGGTGACATCAAAGGGATCACTGAAAAAATCAAGGAAGGTTATTTCAACGATCTTGGTATAAACGCTATTTGGTTTACACCTGTGGTGGAACAGATTCATGGAGGAACTGATGAAGGAACAGGTTTTACCTATGCCTTTCACGGATATTGGGCCAAAGACTGGACTGCCCTGGATCCTAATTTTGGAAGTATGGAAGATCTCGCAGAATTGGTATCGGTTGCACATCAACATGGTATCAGGATCGTAATGGACGCTGTGATCAATCACACTGGTCCTGTAACGGAACAAGACGAGGTCTGGCCAAATGATTGGGTTAGAACCAGTCCAAAATGCGAATACAGCTCCTATGAAACTGCTGTTCCCTGTACATTGGTGGAAAACTTACCCGATATTCTCACCGAATCAAACGAAAATGTTGAGCTTCCTAAAGAACTTGTAGAAAAGTGGAAAAAAGAAGGAAGATATGAACAGGAAATGGCCGAACTGGATGCATTTTTTGAAAGAACAGGTTATCCAAGAGCTCCCAAGTATTATATTATCAAATGGTTATCTGATTTTGTGAGAGACTTTGGTATTGATGGATTCAGAGCAGACACGGTAAGACATATAGAAGAAGGAGTATGGGCCGAGTTCAAAGCGCAATGTGAAACTGCTTTTGCCGACTGGAAAGAACAAAATGCTGATCAGGTTTTAGATGACAATGAATTTTATATGGTTGGTGAAGTATATGACTATAACATTATTTCATCTGGAAAAAGTTTTGACTTTGGAGACGTAAAAGTCAATTATTACGATCATGGTTTCGACAGTATGATCAACTTTGAATTTAAGAAAAGCGCTAATGAGAGCTATGAAACGATTTTTTCCACGTATAGCGAGGTGCTTAACAATAAGACCTCTGGATTCCAGGTTTTGAATTACCTGACCTCTCATGACGATGGTAGTCCTTTTGATAAAGAACGCAACAAACCATATGAAACGGCTACAAAATTATTGTTATCGGCAGGTTCTGCCCAGATCTATTACGGAGACGAATCAGCCAGAGGCCTGATCTTTGAAGGAACTCAAGGAGACGCCACCTTACGATCGTTTATGAATTGGGAGGATATAAAAACGAATCCGGAGACCCAGGCTATTCTAAGTCATTGGCAAAAACTTGGCGTTTTCAGAAGAGATCATCCTTCTATTGGTGCCGGTCAACATAAAATGATCAGTGAATCACCCTATGTTTTCGAAAGAACCTATGCCAAGGGCGAGTTTAAAGACGCCGTGGTTATAGGGCTGGATCTTACGGAAGGAGCCAAGACGATTTCAGTTGGAAAAAGATTCGAAGAAGGTGTAATGCTAAAAGATGCTTACTCGAATTCAACTGCCAAAGTAAAAAATGGACTTGTACATCTGGACACACCTTTCTCGATTGTCTTATTGGAGCAACAACTACCTTAATTTTCTCATATGAAAAAAGGAACCTTCTCTATATTATTAGCAATATTCGTCTTATTTTTCAGCTGCGAAAAAAAACATATTCCGAAAACAGAGGAAATGAAAAATAAAGAACATAAAAAAGTGATCTATCAGGTCTTTACCCGCCTGTTTGGAAATGACAATACAACAAATAAGCCTTGGGGTACCATAGAGGAAAATGGTGTTGGAAAGTTCAACGATTTTACCGACAAAGCCTTGTCAGAAATTCGTGATCTTGGTGTAACGCATATTTGGTATACCGGTGTTTTGCACCACGCTATGGTTGCAGATTACACAAAATACGGAATTTCAAACGACGACCCTGATGTTGTTAAGGGACGTGCTGGTTCGCCTTATGCCGTTAAAGATTATTATAGTGTTGACCCTGATCTGGCGGTAGATCCTTCAAAGAGAATGGAAGAATTTGATGCCTTGATCAAGAGAACTCACGGGCAGGATATGAAGGTCATCATTGATATTGTTCCTAACCATATCGCTCGTAAATATGAAGGGCTTAACAATCCTGAAGGTATATCCGATTTTGGTGCTAATGATGATGATCGTGTTGAATATCGAAAAGACAATAATTTTTATTACATCATTGGAGAATCCTTTCAAGTTCCTAAATGGAATAATAATTATCAGCCTTTAGGAGGAGAGGAACATGCTTTGGCAGATGGTAAGTTTACTGAAATTCCTGCTAAATGGACAGGTAACGGATCAAGGCTATCCCAGCCACACCAAAATGATTGGTATGAAACAGTAAAGATCAATTACGGGGTCAGGCCCGATGGAACCAAAGACTTTGATTCGCTTCCAGGTGGTTTTGAAAACATGGACCATAAAGCACATTTTGAATTCTGGAAGAATAAACCCGTACCGGACTCCTGGATAAAATTCAGGGATATTGCCCTTTTTTGGTTGGCAAAAGGCGTTGATGGCCTTCGCTATGACATGGCTGAGATGGTCCCTGTAGAGTTCTGGAGCTATATGAATTCCTCTATTAAAATGCAATATCCTGAAGCCTTATTACTAGCCGAGGTTTATAATCCCGGGCTTTATCGTGACTATATCCATTTAGGGAAAATGGACTATTTATATGATAAAGTCGGATTTTATGACAGCATCAAACATATGGTGCAGGGCCATGGATGGACAGACCATATTCCTAAGGTACAGGAAGAAATTTTTGACATAGAACATCATATGCTGCACTTTCTTGAGAATCATGACGAACAGCGTATTGCAAGTCCTGACTTTGCAGGATCTGCTGAAAAAGGTAAACCTGCCATGGTGGTTTCCACAACCATCAGTACTTCACCCACACTGATATATTTTGCTCAGGAAGTTGGTGAACCTGGTGCAGAAAATGCCGGCTTCGGCTCTCCAACCCGAACTTCCATATTCGATTATATTGGCGTACCTCATTTTCAAAGATGGACAAATCAAGGAAAGTTTGATGGAGGAGCTCTTTCAGCAGAGGAAAAAGAGTTGAGATCCTTTTATAAAAAACTGCTGTCATTTACCATTAATAGTGAGGCATTGATGGGTAATTATCGCGAAATACATTACTATAATAAAGACCAAAACAATGCCTATGACCATCGGATATTTTCTTTTGTAAGATGGACGGAAAATGAGCAATTGATCATCATTTCAAATTTCGATACCGAAAATCAATACAACCTTGACCTCAAGTTGCCAAAAGAAATTGTTGAGGCATGGAAACTCAAAGACGGGGTCTATACTTTGGAGGATCAGCTTTTGGATGGACCGCAAAATACTTTGAGCGTAGAAAATAGTGAAGGGCAGCTAAAAATTCATTTGGAGCCTTTGGCTTCCAGTATTTATAAATTGAGAAAAAATAAATAGGTTGCTTTTTACAAAACAACCTATTTACTCATAATGAGGGGGTATAAACAGATCTAAAGCTAAATTATGTTCTATTGATCAGCAGTTTTTGTTTGTGATTGACCATAATTTCTTTAATGATCCCAAATATTTTCTTTTTGACATATTTGAATTTCAACACATAACTCTCAAAGTCTTTTTGGATCATATCATGGCCATTTATCAAATCTTTCTCGCTGATTTTATCATCTCCTTCCAATACTGCTGCAATTTTTTTATTGTGGATTTGAATCTCCTTGGTAAGTTCAACTCCCATGTTTTCAACTTCTTTAAGTTTTCGAATCAGCTTTCTGGTTGTTTCGTATAATTTTTCAGCACTCAAATCAAGAAAATGAGTACTGAGCAAGTGTTCCAAAAAATTTTGCTCATCATTCATAAACTCCAATTCATTGATCCATGATACGGAACTTTCGTGAAGGCCATACAACTTACTACTGGTTTTTTCCATAATATTCTTCTTATTTGGGAAACTAATAATTGTAAAAGTAGGGAGTCGATTGACTCCCTACTTCAATGATCAATGAACCTCAATCACTCGTTTTGGAGTACTTTCATCCACATGAAGTTTATTCAAAACTAATTTCAAGATACCACGCTTATAGGTCGCATCGATCATTTCATCTTCATTTACATTTTCTGGTAATGTAAATGATCTAAAGAACGAATTGTAATTGAACTCACGACGAGTAAAATTATCCTCTTCTTTCTTCATCTCTTCACTGTTCTCAGCAGAAATTTTTAACAATCCATTTTCAATGGAAATATCAAAATCTTTTTTTGTAAAACCGGGAGCTGCAATTTCAATTTCAAAAAGATCTTCTGTTTCTTTGACATTCATTGCAGGAATCCACTTGTTTTCCATCAAAAAGTCATTGGTAAGTAACCTGTCAGAACCTAGAAGGTCGGTGAACATGGTGTCGTACCAAGGTAATCTGGATTTTTTAAATTTTACAAGTGTCATGATAACATATTTTTAATTATTAATAGGTCAAAATTACATTGAAGTCTCATTTTAAGCAATGACCCAGGTCAATGAAACTAATGATATTCATCAAAAAAAATCGCCCCTTGGAGGGGCGACTTTCTCTTCTTTACAAAACACGTCTCTTATAAAAATGTACCTTCTTCATCAACTTTTACTCGAATGGTTTTTTTGCCATTTTCCAAGACGACCTTATATTGTTTTTGTGCACCCAGATCGGCGTCAAAATTTACCTTATAGACGTCTTTTGCAATTTTCCATCCTGGGAATCTTGCTGCAATGGAAGCAGCTACATCATTTGGTAAAGCCACATTTTTAAACTTTTCAATGGTGTAAAGGATCTTTCCGTCACGGTCATAGGCCGCAACTATTTTTCCATCAGGTATATAGAAGTAAACCCTGTAGAAATCACTTCCATCTTCATAAAATTCTGAACTTTTTACATCGAATTTAGCCACCATGTCTTCCAGTAGTTGAACTGAAACCGCGGCCTCGCTGTTATCAATACTATTCAGATATTTGTAATTTGTGGCACGAACCTCAACTTCAGGTAACATGCCATCATTAATAACCTGAGCGTAGAACTGGGTGGTTAACCCGAGTGCTAATAAAACTAACAATAATTTTTTCATGATGCTTTTGGTTTTAATTAATACTGTTACTCATTACTAGCTATAAAATTACCCCGGATTAGTTTTTTGGACAATGACCTGGCTCATAAGAATTAATGATCCTCATCAGCGATTGATCAAAAAATACCTGAAAAAAATGATTGAGTTATGAGAAACAGGTTCAAAAAAAGAACAGGAAGTTTTTAATTTCCTGTTCCCTTTGAATCAAAAATACCTTTTATACTTTAAAATATCCTACATTAAATTCCTTATCAGATCTTAATCATCAGCCAGATATTCATCAATCTATAAAACCTATCTTTGACTCCAAGGCCCAACAAGCTTTCACTTGAGCTGCCTCTTAACATTTCATAGAATTTGATCTTGAACCGTTATATTCGCGGTTCTTTAATTTAGTATACCAAACCTACGACACTTCAAAAAGCAAAACAATGACCAGGGTCAATGAAAGAATTGATTCTGGTCAATAAGGGTCACTTCATTAATAGGGAACCCATTGATAAGCCTGATTTAGTAAAATTAAGCCGACAATGAACAATAAGAACAGTAAAAACTGAAACCATTTAAAATCTATGTTCTGAATCCATTTATTTGCGAACCCCGGAAAAGCAAATTGACTGATTCCTTTAGACAAACTGAACCAACCAAATAGGGTGATGATGATCCTCCAGTCTTTTACCCAGAGATTATGTGCCAAAATATGCAATAAACCGATGATGATGCCAAAAATCGATAAAATGATCATGAATTTATCATCTTTTGCAAAAACAAACATTTGTTTGATCCGCTTTGGATAGATCATAAAAAGAATAAAAAACAGCATAAAAAACCATCCCCAAAATTTGGCTAAAAAAATTGAAATATCCATGTTTATTCATTTAAGTGATGTATCACAAATAAGGGTATTGTTGAATGGAAGCTAAGCTCTCTGACCTTAGGCTTAAAAAATAATCTTTGAAAGAAACCGTAATGCCTTCCAATGATGCAGATCATATCGATATTTCCTCTGCTTTGTATAAAACAATTAAGACCTTCTTCAAAATCAGAAGATGAGAGTGTATAATACTTATGTTTGATGTTCTTTAAAAAGGAACTCTAGTTTTCTTTTGTTATGTTCTTGATGCTCATCCAAGTCTGTTTTTTCACTAAAATGAATTATTCTTACCGTAGCATTGTTCATTTCGGCTAAACTGATCAATGGTGCCAGATCTTCAAAATTGTAATCGATCTGGAAATCAGTTGGAAAAACAATCTCTTTGGGAGGTTTGTAGGTATGATTTTCTGGTACGGCTATGACGTTGCAAGAACTTCTCATGATCACATCAGCTCGTGTTGCTGCCCAAAAAGATTTCCTTAGCTCCGGTAGCTCCTTTGGTACCCATAATAATGAGCTCAATGTTTTTTTCTTCCACTACCTGATGTACAGCCAGATTAAATAGGTTATAGTCACTGATTGTTGCAAAATCATGTTTTGTGTTCTTTGGAAGACGGTCAAGAAGTTCCTTCATTTCTTTCTTTGAAGTTTCGTGCATTTCTTCCTCCAAAGCTGCTAGCTGAGCAACATTCTGATCCATTAATTCTTCATTAGCCAAATAGGGAATCTTAAAAACATTCAACAAAAAGAACTTACAGGGAACATCTTTAAATAAATGACTGGCATATTCAATGGCATTGATTGAATTTTCAGAAAAATCTGTAGGTAAAAGTATCTTTTTCATGATCAATAGTTTTAAAAGTAATTAAAACTAAGACAATCTTTGAACTATATCACTGACCTTCATCAAGACTGCTATTGATTTTCGTCATCCTTACTGTATCTTTCGCAGTAGATCCTTCTTAAGAATGTGAATTTCATTTTTGTTCGTGCTTATCAATTTTTCCTCTTTGAAGTCGGTCAGGGTCCTTGTTAAAGTTTCCTTTGCAATCCCCAAATAACTAGCCAGGTCAGACCTGGAAATCTCAATACCTTTCTGGCTTCCTCTTTTTTCCTGAAGTTGCAAAATGGCATCTGCTGTTTTTCTTCTTACTGAATCATAAGCCAGGTGTATTAAATGATCTTTAACAAATTCAAGATCACTGGTAATTAAGTCAATAAAATTCAAGCCGAGCTGAGGATTTGACTTGATCAGGTCTAAGAATTCATGCTTTGGAATTCTTATAATTTCTGAATTCTTGATCGCTTCCGCATTTTCAACATAGGGCTTGTTTCCAAGAAATGAAGTAAAGCCGAAAAAATTTTTATCTGTAAAAATTTCTGTGATCAATTCCTTGCCGTCATGATTGATCTTAAATGTTTTTACTTCTCCTCTTTTAATATAAAAAATATGATTGCTTATACTTCCTTCACAATAGATGGTTGCTCCCGACTTATATTCCATGGCTTCATTGTGTTTAAATGCTTTTTCGATCTCTTCAATGCGCCATTTTTTATCTACCCCGGATTCATGCTTCCCGATACTTTCCATGATTGCCTTTCTTTTTAATCTGGATGCCACCGCGCTGAGCAACTCTGATTCTTCAAAAGGTTTGGTAATATAGTCACTCGCTCCAAGATCCATTCCTCGTCTAATGTCTTCATGTTTGGTTTTGGCAGACATAAAAATAACCGGGATCCTTTGAAGCGATTTATTTCTCATCATGATCTGTAAAACACCATATCCGTCAAGTTCAGGCATTAATATATCGCAAATGATAAGATCCGGCTTGAAAAATGTGGTCTTTTCCAAACCGGCCTTTCCATTTTCTGCTGTAATTACTTCGTAATTTGCTAGTTGTAAAATTTCAGCAGTATTTTCTCTGACAATTTTATCATCTTCAATTATTAGAATCTTTTTTTTCATAAGCTCACATTAATGATTTGATTCTATACTTTTGTGTTTTAAAACCTGAGTTTTTAATTTTTCGAAATCAATAGGCAGCTTAATAAATACTTTGGTTCCTATGTTTTCCTCACTTTGTATTTCAATACTGCCATTTAGTTTTTCCAAATAGCGTTTTACAGTATTTAGTCCAATTCCTGTACCTTGAATGGTAAGTGCATTTTTTGCCCTGTAAAACTTATCAAAAACATAGTTGCTGAGCCTCTTTTGGTATACCTATACCCTCGATCTTCAATAGATATCTTTAATAAATCGTTTCTATGAAATTTTATCTTGATCACAGAATATTCCGGAGAATATTTAATGGCATTGTACAATACATTATTAATAATGATCTCTACTGCCTTTCTGTCTTGCCATACTTCAATCGGCAATTTACAAGGCGTAATTTCGATTCTTTGCCCCTCTTTGAGAATTGCCTTACTGTCTTCTAAGAGTTTATTCATCAAATCACAAAACCTAAACTTTGATAAGTGTAAAGGATAGTTTTCACTTTCCGTTTTTTCCAAAGAGATGAAATCATCAAGGATATTATTCATCTGAATGACAAGCGATTTGATTGTATTAGCGTGTTTGGCTATTTTTTCATTATTTACATTTTCATTGTGTTTTTCCACTAAACTTGCTGAAGTAATAATGCCACTTAAAGGAGTTTTGAATTCATGTGAAACCATGGAAATGAATTTGGTTTGCATGACGTTGAGTTCCTTCTCTCTTACAAAAGCCATATTTGCTCTATTTTCAGCAATGATTCTTTCTTTGATCTCTTCTTTTAATTTCAAGTTAGATCTTTCAAGTTTTGAAACAATGTGTATCAATTGGTTTGTTTGCTGTTGAACCTCAAATTCCAGCGTTCGATTCTTTTCTTTAATAAGCTGTTCCTTCTGCTTTCTCACACTAATTTCAGAAACAAGCGCTTTAGCATAAAAACACCCCTCGTGCTTAAAATAATTTAAACCAATTTCCAGATCAATTAGGCTTCCATCCTTATGTAATCCGAGAAACTCTCGTCCTTTACCCTTTTTATATTTTCTAGGGAATTTGGTATACGCAGCAAAATGTTTGAGATGGGTGTTACGATGGGATTCAGGAATAAGCAGGTCTATCTTTTTACCGATCAGTTCTACCTTTTTATAACCAAAAATATCCTCTAGAGCAGAATTTATCATCACAATTCTTCCCTCTTCATTTACGATGCATAATCCTTCTAAAAGAGAATCAAAACAAATTTTGTAAAAAACTTCATCCCTCTTCAGCATGTGTTTAGTTTTTTAAAAATTTATCCTATGAAGTTACATAAAAAATAAATGCTTTTAAAGTGTTTAGAAAAATTTCAAGCTATTACAGAATCATTCTAAATAACCACATTATGTTATCCAATAACCTGTCCGTTTTTATAAGTCATTTTATTGACCAAGCGACCCTCTTCATCGTAAGTTTCAAAATCACCGGTCAATCTGCCTTCTTTGAAAAATCCTTTTCTTTTTAATTTTCCATTCTCATGGTAAATTTCAAATGGCCCGTTTTCCTTTCCCTTTGAGATAGTAACCCTTTCTTTTTAAGTTTCCGTTTTCATGATACATATGAAAAATCCCTTCCTTCTCGCCTTCCTCATATTCAGTTTTGACATAGAGCATCAAATTTTCATAAAAATTCTCGTAGACTCCTGAGAGCAGATCATTTGAATAAAAAGCGGTTTCCTTTAAATCACCGTTCTCATAATATTTCAAAGCCGGACCTTCTTTCAGCCCCATTTGGTAGCTTATTTTAGATTTTAAATTTCCGTTTTCGTAGTACTTCTTTTGTATCCCGTCAAACCTTCCATCAACATGCTTTCCCTCAGCTTCTTTCTGACCGTTTTTATAATACATGACCAATGAGCCATGGTATTTTCCAGACTTAAAACTGGTTTTGATCTTTAGTTGTCCATTCTCATAGTATTCCTCATAAGCTCCATCGTATTTATCATCCTTAAAAGAGGTCTTTCTATTGATCTGACCATTTTCATAATATAGTTCATACGGGCCGTTTTTTATGCCATTCTGGACTGTATACTTTAATTTGGGAGAGCTATAATTCTCATACACGATTCCATTGTACTGAATTTCATTAGCATAGAGAATCGTTTTTCCGTCTATATTCCTTTCTTCTATTTCGGATACATGCACTTTCTCCTGGGCATTTGAGGTCATGCCACAGATCAACACGAGAAAAAGTACTACGATTTTTTCTTTCATTCCTTCAAGATTAATTTCACCAAACCGCTCAAAAATAGGAATTAATCCTGAAAGATAAAATTATTTGCCTTTTTGACTTGTTATTTGTTGTAAACAAATTCACTGAAAATGAGCTTATTGAGATCATCTAAGCTCGAAATAATAAGAGAGTCTCACCCTAAAATGAAGATCCTAATCATTATTTGAACCAGGTTTACGGAAGAGTTCTATACCTGATTTTGAAATAATTACAATTCCCATCAAAAGGGTGATAAATACATATCCTTTGACTGCAGAAGTAATGGGTTCCAATTCGGGAGTGATGAATTTGATCAAAGCTCCAAATAACATAAACAGCCCTATGATCACGGTCATTCCTATGATGCTTCTAAAAATCGCTTTCATTCTGTTTTAATAAGATATGTCAAATCTATTACTAAAACAGCGATATAAAGACGACATGTCATGTCTTCACCTTCTTTAATATCTTTTCAAAGCAAATGCTGTTTTCGACTTCCGCATACTGACCATAATTCGGAATTCTTTGATAGCCTTGTCGCTTATAAAGTGCTATGGCCTCCGGTTGTCTTTTTCCGGTTTCCAACCTGCAACTCGTATATCCTAATTCTAAAGCCCATTTTTCTAATTCTGCCAAAACAGAACCTGCAACACCTCTTCCTCTTTGCGCTGCCAAGACAAACATGCGCTTTACTTCCATCGCCTCACCATCTAAATCTTTGATGGCTCCGCATCCGATGGCGCGATCGTTATCTTTTATAAGTACAACGTACCCCAAACGATCAATATGATTGAACTGCTGGTAAAAAGAATGTTCATCCCCATCTCTTTCAGCCAATTCCCGGTCCAGCAGGCCTACGAGTTGTACAAAATCCGGGTCAAAAGCATCTGTTCTATATAATGTAAGCATTGTGAAAATTATCTATTAAAAACCATTCTTACTCCAAACCAATCTTATAAGTTGTCAGGGCTCTTTCTCTGGCAAATTTATGATCTACCATTGGCTCAGGGTAATCGGTCGTGTCGAACTCAGGTATCCATTTTCTGATATAGAGCATATCTTTATCGAATTTTTTGAGCTGCTCATAAGGATTAAAAATTCGAAAATAGGGAGCCGCATCACAACCTGTACCCGCGGCCCATTGCCAGTTTCCATTATTCGATGAAAGTTCAAAATCGAGAAGTTTAGAGGCAAAATAAGCTTCTCCCCAACGCCAGTCGATCAGTAAATGCTTACACAAGAATCCGGCGGTAATCATTCTTACCCTGTTGTGCATGTAACCCGTTTTATTTAATTCTCTCATTCCGGCATCAACCATGGGATAACCTGTTTGACCCAGGCACCATTTCTCAAAATCAGACTGGTCATTTCTCCATTTAATACCATCATATTTTGATTTAAAATTTTGATGAACCACTCTTGGATAATGAAAAAGAATCTGCATAAAAAACTCTCTCCAGATCAGTTCGCTGAGTAAAACATCACTTGACAATCTAACTTCTTCTATCAGTTTTCTGATACTGATGGTTCCAAAACGCAGATGAGGTCCCAAATGTGTACTTCCCGATTTAGACGGAAAATCTCGATTTGACCCATATTGATCAATTCCGGACAAGTCAAAATCGGCTACTTTTATTTTTGCTTGCTTAAAGCCGAGCTCATCACGAGTAGGAAAAGATATGGTCTGCTTATAAAAATTTTCAAATGGCACAGAATTGTATGACACAGTTGGCTTAAACTTCTTCAACCATTTATTCTTATAGGGAGTAAAAACATGATAGGGCTCTTGGTTATCTTTAGCGATCTCCCCTTCTTCAAATACAACCTGATCTTTAAATTGGTGGAATTCAACAGATGCTTCCCGCAACATGATTTCTACTTTTTTATCTCGCTCACGAGCATAAGGTTCATAATCTTTGTTGCTATAGACTCTTTGAAACCTTTTCTTTTTTCAGAATTTCTTTCCAGACCTTAAGAGGATCTCCCTTTATAACTAAAATTCCACTGCCATACTTTTTAAGTTTATCATCTAAAACCTGAAGTGATTCATAGATAAAACCAACTCTGGGATCATCAGGAGCAAGTTCATTGATGATCTGCTCGTCAAAAATAAATAGGGGCAATACAGATTCATTTTGAGCCAAAGCTGCTAATAAACCAGTATTATCATCAAATCTTAAATCTCTTCGAAACCAAAATATAGCCTTACCCATAACTGCTTTATATTTAAATATTTATGTAGCCGAAGTAGCTATATTTTTGAGCATTCCATTAAAAATAAAACCATGAAAGGGATAAACAACATACCAATATAAGCGGCCCAACAATCCAACAGGTCTGAAGGTTGCTGTTTGCACCAGCTTGTCATTTTTTATTCTGAATTCCAACCAGGCCTCCCCAGGAAGTTTCATTTCAGCAAACAATAACAACCTGCCTTCTTTTTTATCAGCGTACAAAACCCTCCAGAAGTCAACAGCGTCGCCAGAATTCAGTTCTATTTCACTGGTTCTGCCCCTTCTTAGCCCAACACCTCCAACCAATTTATCCAGAAAGCCACGAAATTTCCACAGCAAGTTACCGTAATACCATCCATTTTGACCTCCTATTCTCCAAATCTTATCGATAGTGGTCTTATAATCATCATAAACCATTTCTCTTTCATCCTTAAAACAACCGAAGGAAGGAACGTTGATAAAGTCAGAAATATTCATTTTGAAATCTCCGCTGCTCATTGCATCCTTCCAACTGGAAAGAATTTCATTATTTTCTATTTTACTAAAAGCCCTGATCAGGGAATCCTTATAACTCATAGGCTCTATACCAAGTGTTTTTGCCCAATCATTATTTCGGCAAATCACTTCAATCTTCATACTATTTACAAGGGCTATCGCCAAATTATAAGAAGTTGATGTAACAAAATACAACCAATATGAAGATAGTCTGGGGGTCATGACTGGAATAATATAAATATACCTTTTAAGATTTCTAACCTTGGCAAATTCCAATAACATCTCCTTATAACTTAGAATGTCAGGGCCACCAATATCAAAATCTTTGTCATATCCCTTTTCATTAAAAAGCGTCTTCTCGAGAAAGTTGATGACATCTGCCACCCCAATAGGTTGACATTTTGTATTCAGCCATTTTGGCGTGACCATCACAGGCAACTTTTCAACCAGATCTCTGATAATCTCAAAAGAGGCACTTCCCGAACCAATAATAATTCCTGCTCTAAGGGTGGTCAAACTGAAATTTCCCTTTCCTAACTCTTCTTCAACATTCTTTCTGGAGGATAAATGCTTTGATAAACTATCTGCATTAATGATCCCGCTGAGGTATACCACATGTCTCACCTTGGTTTTGTTCAAAGCCTCTTTAAAATTATGGGCAGACTCAAATTCGAGCTGTTCATAGTCTTTTGAAGAAGACATGGAATGCACCAGGTAATAAGCCCCGTCAATGTCATGTGGAATATTCAACATGGACGCCTTATCTAAAAGGTCCAATTCTATGATCTGGATCTTAGATTTTATGGATTCCGGAGGGTTGAATCTTTTTCGATCTCTTACACAACAAATCACTTCATGTCCCTTTTCTACCAAAACCGGCAGTAATCTCTTTCCAATATAACCTGTTGCTCCGGTCAATAATATCCTCATAGGTTCTTTAATTTTTCTTTTTAGTTGATCTAATTTCCTTTAACAGGTCTCTTATTTCAAGGAGTACTTCCAAAGATTCATCTTTTTTTACTGAAATTTCATCAGCTGGTTTTCGCACAAGTAATTCCCGTTGTTCCAGCACTTGTTGTTTGAACTGCTCTGCCTGAACGATTCCAATAAGCTTCATATCACTGCCATGAGGATTGCTACTTCCTGCTGTTTCAATCTTTAGTACTCGTAATTCCAATAAATTCAAAATCGGGTTCTGTAAAAAGGTAAGGTCCTGAATATTCTCTAATGGAATCGTCTTTTCCACCATAAAAAAAGCTCCTTTGCTAAAAATTAGATGACGTGTTGTAAGCTTACACTTGAGGTTTTCATAATATCTCTTGCTTACATATTGACCAAAACCAAGCAGCCAGATCAGTAAAAAAGGAATTCCAATGATGGTAATCAAAAGAAAAAATCCAACCGATAACAAAATATAGGTCTTGATCTTAGGGCTAAAGGTTGCTTCTTGAATTGTTCGAGCTTCATTCATGGGTTTCAGTTAAGGAGGGTTGACAATTTTTACGCAATTTATGGTTCAGCTACAGACGCCTAAAAATACTGAAAATATGCATTGGTTTGATCAAAGTAGCACTTATACTTGTTATTCAGGAACGTATTAGAGCGCAACATCCCTAAAAAAATTATCTTTGTCTGTATTGAGTATTTTAAAAAGCATCAAAATTTCATGAAAAAAGTATTTATTTTATTGCTATTGGCTATAGTTGCCTGTGCACCAAACCAAAAGGATATAGAAGGTAAAAAGGACCTTGAACGTTGGAAGGAACAAGCCAAAAATGTTGAAATCATAAGAGATGATTTTGGTGTACCTCATATATATGGAAAGTCAGATGCTGATGCTGTTTTTGGATTATTATATGCGCAATGTGAAGATGATTTTAACAGGGTGGAGCGGAATTATATCTGGGCCCTTGGGCGTTTGGCAGAAGTTGACGGCGAAAAAGCGATTTACAGTGACCTTAGAGCCCGTTTGTATATGACCCAGGAAGAGGCCATTTCAAATTTTGAAGCAAGCCCGGTTTGGATGCAAAAATTATGTATCGCTTTTGCCGATGGCATCAATTATTATTTGGCGACCCATCCTGAGGTGGAGCCTAAATTATTGGATCATTTTGAGCCCTGGATGCCATTTTATTTCAGCGAAGGCTCCATTGGAGGAGATATAGAAAGGGTATCTACCGAAAAGATCCGGAAATTTTATGATACAAAGGATGAGTCAGCATTGGCTGAGGTCTATGATGGTATGCTCAGGTTGAATTATGGAGACCTTCAAGGATCGAACGGACTGGCTATTAGTGGAAAATTGACCCAATCCGGTAAGAGTATGTTATTGATCAATCCACACACTTCATTCTTCTTCAGGGGTGAAGTTCATGTGGTAAGCGAAGAAGGACTCAACGCCTATGGCGCAGTAACCTGGGGTCAGTTTTTTGTATATCAAGGTTTTAATGAAAATACGGGATGGATGCACACTTCCACGGGTACTGATATTATTGATGAATTTGAAGAGACCATAATTGAAAACGAAGATGGACTGCAATATACCTATGGCGATGAAAAGCGATCGTTGGAGTCATATCCGGTTTCCTTAAAATATATTTCCGATGAAGGGGTCAAGGAAAAAGCTTTTACAGCTTATAGGTCGCATCACGGCCCCATTACCCATACTAACGATGACAAATGGGTGGCAACTGCACTCATGTGGGAACCTGTTAAGGCTTTACAGCAATCATTCTTAAGGACCAAACAAAAAAATCATACCGAATTCAAAGAAATGATGAGGATGAGAACAAATTCATCAAACAATACGGTTTTCGCCGATTCGGAGGGAAATATTGCCTATTATCACGGCAACTTCATTCCTAAAAGAAGCCCACTGTTTGATTATTCCAGGCCCGTTGATGGCAGTAATCCAGAAACAGATTGGAATGGACTCCATACTGTTGAGGAGAATATACTGATTGTAAACCCTGAAACCGGGTGGATACAAAATTGCAATTCTACACCCTTTACCGCAGCAGATTTTGAAAGCCCTAAACCAGAAAATTATCCGGTTTATATGACTTCCTTTCCAGAAAATTATAGAGGTATTCATGCTGTTTCCCTATTGAAAAAAGCGGAAAACCTTACTTTGGACAAATTGATCAAATTGGCCTATGATCCATATCTTCCCGGAGCAGAAGTGTTGATCACCGGCCTTTTAGAAGCAGGGAAATCAGCAACTGATTTAGATGACAAACAAAAAGCAGCCTTAGAAGTTCTGGGCTCATGGGATTTCACCGTTGAAAAGAACTCCATCCCGATGACCTTGGCTCAATATTATTTAGATGCCTATCTAAATTCCGGCCATGTTCAATACGACAGAAAAGGATTTATCAAAATGATCGATTATATGAGCAAGGAGTCCTCTACAGCAGAACGTTTGGACATATTCTCTAAAGCCATTGAAAAACTCGAATCCGATTTTGGAAAGTGGCAAACACCCTGGGGTGAATACAACAGATACCAAAGAATTAACGGGGATATCGTTCAACAATTCAATGACAGCCTTCCCAGCCTCCCTGTTGGGATGGCTAGCGGATACTGGGGAGCCTTGGCTTCTTTTGGAACAAAACATGGTGAAAATACAAAACGTATCTACGGAGTTGGTGGAAATAGCTTTGTGGCTGTAGTTGAATTTGGCGACAAGGTGCAAAGCGAAAACCCTGTTAGCCGGCGGACAGAGCGGTGATCCCGAATCTGTTCATTTCGATGACCAGGCCAAACGTTATGCTGATGCCCAGTTCAAAACAGTTGCCTATTACAAGGAAGATGTGATTGAAAGAGCTACCTCATCCTATCATCCTGGTGAGGGCATGAAAAAATAATTGCCTCGAGAGTTAAAGGAAATTAAGGTCAGACTCCTCAATGAAAGGAGCAATTAATCCCAGTCTGTGTCTTCCAGGGTAAAAATGTTGTTTACTTCTGTTTCGAAGATACTGGCAAGTCTCAATGCTAAAACTGTTGACGGTACATATTTTCCCAACTCCATGGCGTTGATGGTCTGCCTGCTCACTTTGGCCAATCGTGCCAGTTCGGCTTGGGTAATGTTCTTTTTGGCCCGTTCTACTTTAATACTATTCTTCATGGGTCATGGTTTTATTCAGTTTCTTGACCTGCCAGTTGAACCTGACGATAAAAAACAACAGGATCGTAAACATATTGAAAATCATTACCCAGAGAAAGGACATTCCGTAAATAAATAGCATAGAGAACAGTAGTACTGCATAATTCACATAGGTAGCCCATACCAAGGAGTCAAGTCTGATCTTGGCGATCAGTTCATCTTCTTGCTTTTCTTTTGAAAATGCGACCATCAGAAAACTAATAATCAATACGACTCCAACTATTTCGTTCAGTATATTATTCTCAGTCATTCCAAATACAAACTTTTCGCCCATAATTTCGTCCACAAAAATAGCGGGAACAGTAAAATCGAACATTTCCGGTTCAATGTCATAATTAACCACATACCAGCCTATAAGAATAAAAGGAATCAAAATCAAAGTTCCAATTCTTTTGAATCGATGGGGGAACAAATAGTTTAATTTCATCACATAGAATTTAAAGTTGATACAAATGTAAGATATTTTTATCATAATGTAAAGTATTTTTTACATAAAGTAAAAAATATAATGCTTTTAATCCTTTAAATAATTGTAATTCTCTAAGAATATCGCCTCAATTGTATACCTTTGCAGCTCTTTAAAAAGATTGATTTATTTAGAATTATGAGAAAACAAGTAGTTTATTTCATGCTGATCCTATTCGTCTATTCGTGCAGTACTGTGCCAATTACCGAAAGAAAACGAGTTAATATAGTAGATGATTCTCAAATATTACCTGCCAGTTTTGCGCAATATGAGAATTTCTTAAAAGAGAATAAGTTGTCAACAGATGCTAAAATGAGTCAGGAAATTCAAAGATGTAGGGCTGAGAATATCGAAATCTGTTGACCGATTTATGAGAGCCAATGGCATGACAGCAGAAGCAAATAACTACCAATGGGAATTTAAACTCGTTCAAGACGATCAAATGAATGCCTGGTGCCTGCCAGGAGGCAAAGTGGTGTTTTATACCGGTATTTTACCCGTTTGTCAAAATACTGATGGTATTGCAGCAGTAATGGGGCATGAAATAGCACATGCTTTCGCCAAACACGGCCAGGAAAGGATGACCAGTGCTTATGGGCAGCAATTAGGAGGAATAGCTGTAGCTATTGGTACGTCCGGACAAAACTATGAAACCCAAATGCTATGGAACAGCATCTATGGTATCAGCTCTCAGGTTGGCATGCTGGCCTATAGCAGGACGCATGAAACTGAAGCTGATAAACTTGGTATGGTGTTTATGATCATGGCCGGTTATGATCCTGAAGAGGCCATTCAATTATGGAAAAGAATGAAGGAAAATTCAAAGGGGGAAGCTCCTCCTGAATTTCTCAGTACACACCCCTCTAATGATACACGGATCGAAGACTTAAAAAAATACCTTCCGATTGCCAGAATGCATGCACGAGAGTATGGGATTGAACAATAAGAAAGCGCCTTTTATCTGTTTATTTAACCCTCTTGAATCGAAATAAATTTAAGATCCAATTAGGCAGTGGATGATTTCCTCTTTTTCTGAAATCGATGTACCATCCTAATTTTTTGATCAAAGGGATTTTATGGGTTTCTACAAATTCTATCAAAGTACCCTCAGGAGCCTGGATATAAGCGAAGTTTCCTGCTGCATCACCCATATCAAAAGTATCCATGGCTCGGGCACTATCAACCGTAAACGGAAATCCATGAGCTTTTGCCTTTTCTCTTAAAGCATCCATGTCATTGATATCATAACACAGATGAATAAAACCCGGATCTCCCCAGATTCGACCTTCATATATGCCTTTAGGCTCCCTGCCCTTGACTTGTATCAATTCAATTTCAGATTTTCCAAAAAGCGTACTAAAGGCACCGTTCTTAACATCTGAATGACGCAATAAAACCCTTCTAAATTCTTGCTTCCCTCCGGGTAGTTCTGCAAGATCACCAAAAACCCCTGTCTTATCATATACCGTCTGATCAAATCCTAAAATGTCTCTGTAAACGACCAGGCTTTCCTCAATATTTTTTACACCTATGATGGTTCCAAAAACACCTCCATTAACCGATTTTTCTTTTTTAAACACTACAGGATGTTCTTTAACTTCCCATAGGTTATCATAAATATCCTTTAAAAAAAAATGTTTACTATTAGCGGGTGTTAGGGAGATGTCACCCAATAAATTCAATCCGGAATCTTTGTATTTCTGATATGCAGCTTCAACATTATCAGTTTTCAAAACCCCAATATTGATTCCCAAATCTCCCAGCAGAATGGGAACAGCAATAGGGCTTGGCTTTTTATCTGTATGTTGCCAGATTTCAAAACCTCCTCCACCTTCCATATTCAAGGCTAAAATTGCATGCCTTGCTCTTGACTTTCCATCAGTGTGTGCCAGCATTAACTCTGCTACTGCTTCTTCGTCGAACATCAGAATATCCATAGAAAAATGTTTCCGATACCATTTCCATGCCTCATGTACGTCTTCTACGCCTACACCCAGTTGTTGAATTCCGTTTATTTTCATTACAATTTCACCTTTTTTGATTTGATCAGAGGGGTTCAACTTTAGTTGCCAAATAATAATACAATCTAGGAAAAAACCTACGAATATAAACCATGATCAATTCACTTCCCCCCACTAAGATCTCTTTTTTTTCCTTTTCTAATTTTTTGACTATGATTTTTGCCGATATCTCAGCAGACAGGCCTTTTTCCTGTCCTTCATCCATTTTATTATGTGTATTCCCATCCTTATCCAGAGCATTTACAGAAATATTTGTTTTAACCCGACCAGGAATAATCATTGACACCAAGATATTATTTGAAACATTTTCCGCTCTTAAACTTTCAAAAAAACCGTGTAAAGCATGTTTCGTTGCCGCATAGGAAGAACGATACGGAAACCCAAATTTTCCAACAATACTGGTCGTCACACCAATTTGTCCTCCTCCATGTTCAATCATGGTTGGTAATACTTTTTTAGTTAGTTCTATCGTTCCAAAAAAATTAACCTCAAATATTTTTCGATCTACTTCTATTGATGTGTCATTGGCATAAGACCGCTGGCTGATTCCTCCAAAGTGATACAAGCCATGAATCTTTTTTTCAGTTTCTAATACAATTTTTGTGGCGTCTTCTATAGATGCTGAATCAGCTAAGTCAAATGGAATTATGGTTGTCGTACTCCCATTTTTTTTACAAATAAGTGCTACTTGCTCTAAGTCTTGCTTTTTTCTTGATGAAAGAATTAAATGGCATTTCTTTAGAGACAACTCAATGGCCACAGCCCTTCCTATTCCTGAAGAAGCTCCTGTTATCCATAAAGTTTTTCCGGTTAATTGCATCTAACGGTCTCTTCAGAAGAAGCGAATATAATAGTTAAATTTTATTTTGTTTAAAAAGATTTTATTTCATCTTCCCATGATTATGCATTTCTCAAAATTATTTGACCCCCAGGGATCAAAATATATCTTTACCTAACAAAAGTACATTCCTTTGTCTTTTGGGCCCAAAGGTAAGTTTTCATGATCACTTCACTTTTTTTGATGGCAATGGAATTAGAACTGAAACCTCACTTTTATATTTCTTAAATGCCTCAGGCCTGTTTTTGATCATTTGTTTTTCCTTCATAGGAATCGAAGCGAACAGGAACATTAACAGCATGCCAATTGATCCCAATGAAGTGTACCAGGGTGAATTGAAGGAAAAGCCCATTCCCAACAATCCAAACCAGAAAAGAATTTCGCCCAAATAGTTCGGGTTTCGGGAATAAGACCAAATTCCAGTACTCAAAATATCTTCTTTTTTCTTGTTTTTTCTTTTTCTAAAACGGGCCAATTGATTGTCTGCCTTAAATTCAAACCAGATGCCCAAAAAAGCTATAAACGCTCCACTGTAAAAAAGAAAGGGGAATTGGATTTCACCAAAATCATAAACCCAAAATAAAGGCCACATTCCCAAGAATACAATCAGGGTGGGATACAGGTGAATAGCCAGGAAATTTATGGGTTGGAAATAATTTCCAAATTGATTTCTGAAATTCACATACCTCCAATCTTCATGATGCCATCCCGGAAATCCTCTTGCCCAACTCAAAGTTAACCTCCAAGACCATAAACTAACCACAATTGCACATATCCATTGATAGATCTGCCAATCTGAACCTCCGAAGTAAACAAACCATTGAATAATGAAAAAGAATGGAATCACTGTCCAGTAGGGATCATAAACACTACTGTTTCTTTTAATTATGGAAAAAATAAAAGTAGCAATAGTCATCGCTAAATCTGCATAAAGAAACCTCATTACAGTCTCTTGATCATCTAAAACATAATAACACATCCATCCCAAAGCTCCGATTATGATGTACATCATCGTTACTTCTAAGATGGCTTTTCGTTTGTTGCTCATGATATTTGAATTTGATTATAGTGGTTTACTTCAAGATACCGTTTCCCCAACCAGGGAAGTTTTGTAAGGTTCTTCGAAGATGAAGATCGCTTGATTTTAGCAAACTTTGATACAATGCCTTTTGCATGTTTATCTTCGTCATGTGTTGCAACGACCCTCTTCGGTTCCAGGATTTCGCATAAATGTTTCACTCCATTTAGACCTGGTGAAACTAATCCGCCCAGAAAAAAAGGCAACTTATAATAATTAAATGGAGTGATCAAAAGATGACAAGGAGATGTTTGTTTTAAAAAGTCAAGATCCTTGTTGTTGAAATGAAATCCATGTGTGGCAACAAAAACACTGGCTTTTCCATCATCTAAAACAAAGGCGTCATAAATTGGATCTATCTTTCTTTTAGTACCAAGGAACGTGACCGTGTGCATATTGATTCGAGTCGTATTATTCTTTGAGTCCAACCCCTCTATTTTGGCTGCAGGAAAGAGTTTTTTTAGTTTGTTTTCCAAAGATCTGGGGCCAATTATGTGTTTTGGATCTAATTTTTTCAGCGTTTCCGGATGAAAATGGTCAGGATATTTTTGTGTAATTAAGATCGTATCAAAGTCAGGTATATTATCATACGTCAAAGGAGGCGTTCTATGCCATTGGGTATTGAACCATTCAAAATAATCTACTTCGGTTCCTTCTAACCAGGGATCGATCAATATTTTCCACCCACTGATATTCATAAAAAATGAGTTATCCATATTGAGTCTTTGAAAAGATATCATATAAATGGTTTATTTCCTGGATTTAGAATGTAGTAAAGATGAAAAAAAACAGTGAATTTCATCTAATCCTCCTTTGAAAAAAGGCGAAGATAATAGTTAAATTTTATTTTCAAAACCATTTGCGCCAAATACAGGTTGAGATAGGTAAATAGGGATATTAGGCCTTATAAAAAGGTTAACACCTTCTCCAAGTGGTATTGGTAAATTGGGTTGAAAATTTAGATCAAAGCCATTCTGACTGTTTGCGTTATTCAGATCACCTCGATAATTCATATAATCAAACTGGAAAGCCAGGGTACCTAGGACAGTGTTGGGATTTGCCAGTTCTTTCGCAATTTCTTCTGAAGTAGCTTCTTTTTCGCCTTCATCCTGTGCTGATAAAACGTTTACGCTAAAGACTAGTACCCCGGTTAACAGCGTGTACTTAATTGTTCTGAATATTTTCATTTGTTTAATTTCTAGTTTTATTCTTATTCTATAGCTCTTCTTATAGGCTGACCCGGAGCAGCCTCTGTGACTAACTTACCTTTATTTACCACGGCCACCCCGTTTACCAAGACATAATTCACACCAACCGCAGGTTGATTTGGTTTTTCATATGTGCCCACATCAGCAACGGTTTCGGGATCAAACACAGTAATATCTGCATCCATACCTACTTGTAGTCTTCCTTTCTTTTTCATTTGAGGTACAAAATCTTCAATGGTTTGCGCAGGCATTAATGCCATTTTACGGATGGCTTCGTTTAGCGACATTACTTTCCGTTCACGCACGTACGATCGTAGTATTTTAGCAAAGGTCCCATTCGATCTTGGATGGCTAAAAGTTTCTTCCGGCAGTGGCCAAGCATCGCCCTCGTAATTTTCAACTTGCCCCTGATCGTCAAAATACATCCAGAACATCTCGTCTGATTCAATCAATATATTGGGATGCATCACTGACTTATCGAGCAGTGCCAGATCTTCAGGATTACTTTCATCTAAAAAGTGCCATACAATAAAAGTTCCCGGCTTATTTTTTTGGTAATCGTTCAGTTGGTCTTCAGTCATACGTTCTGTACCCAACTGAAAATTATTTGCCGTACTCCCCATACGCTCACGCCAGCCTTCTCCGGAAAACATAGCTGCGCCAATCACCGTGCTTGCAGCACCCCAGGGATATGCCCCTACGGTGATATTGATATCTTGTGCTAAAGCATCATCTACCAAAGGAATAATGGCTTCAATGTCTTTTAAAGAGGTACTATTAATATGGCATAAATGCATATGCGCACCTGTTAAGGCTGCATTTGAAATAAGTTCCTTAACAGCTTCGTAAGAACTTTTAGGCTCCATATTGCTTGCATAACGCACATGCGTATAGGTTGCTACGTCATGTTTTACAGCCATTTTCGCCAAAGCATAGTATTCTTTTTGCCCGTAACCTGGGGCATACCCGGCATTAATACCAATACCCAGAGCGCCATCATTTAACCCCTCTTCTACATAGCCCAAAATTTTCTCCTCTTGATCAGGAGTAGCGATATTCATTTTCCAATCCAAATCTTTTTGAGCATTCTGAAAATAGGCAACCGTGGCTTCGGGCTCGGTATCTGAAAAAGTGGCTATTCTTGCATAGGTCCACCCTGATGCCGTACCGTAGTTTAGCGGTAATTTTTTAGCTGCTTGACTCTCGTACCAAGGGCCTACAGGTAAAACCCCAGATTCTAACTCCAGCATGGTAGTCACACCTTGCATGGCTTGCATACGGTAATCCCCGATGTTTTGACCATGCGCATGAATGTCAATAAATCCAGGTGAAACCACTTGGTTAGTAGCGTCGATTGTTTCTTTACCATTAATGTCATCTGCAGTAATAATGGCTATTTCTCCATCTTTAATACCAACATTTTGCATGGCATCAAAGTTGGTTTCCGGATCTATGACACGGCCATTTAATATGACTACGTCAAATTCCGTGTCAGCAGAAACCTCCGTTTGCTCCGATTTGGTCTCATTTGAGGAAGGCTGACAACTTGAAATCAATATCGAACTCAAAATGAGAAGGCATAGTTTTGACAATTGTATTTTCATGATTTTCTATTTAAGAGAATAACTGCTTATCCTATTTATGTTCTTCTTCACTGTTTAACTGCTGACCTGCACCAGAATCGTCATGTAAATGGATTTTTAAAAGGTCTGGATTGATTCCAATGGTATGCTCGTTAAGCCATTTTTCTACAACAATTGGTTCGAACCGACCTTTGGCTTCGATCGGGAAACGGATTTCCTTACCTGGTTTAACAGGAAGTACTTTATTGTCTTTGACTACGATAACGCCATTAACAACTACATAGGGTATTCCGGTAGTAGGTATACCATGCTCTCCAACTTTAAAGCCAGAATTATCGGTTATTGTTTTAGGATCAAAGATGGTTATGTCAGCAATCTTTACCTACTTGCAGTCTTCCACGTTCTTGCATAGCCTCAAGGCCAGTATCATCCAAGTGCTTTGCCACCCAATAGCTCGCCTGGGAAATCGTAAACATTAAGGGCACCCCTTGTTCTCGTGCCAAGCGGAATGTCTTACCACGAGTTCCCGATGTTCTCGGGTGGCCACGGTATTCGTTCCAGTCGGCATCCCAAGATAATAATTCCCCATCATCACCAATACCAGCCATTGCATCACTTGCTAACGTCATATGTGGAATCGTCAACCAGTTAGGCATCCATTTGTCTCTGTAAGGAAAAAACACAACTACAGCACGACCGGCATTGTTTTTAACCAAATCAGCATACGTTTCATCGGTCAAGTAGGCATCATCTACCGGATCGTAAAGTGTTTTTTCATATGCATAACCATATTTATCTTTCCATACTTCCGGACGCAGAAAGGTTGCACTAACAGGGGTTGACCCTGCCGCATAAGGATAATACTCAGACCACATATTGAGTCCTCTTTCCCGGGCAAGCTGTAATTTTTCTTCAATCTCCCACCAGCCATAGTCATTGTTGTGTGCCATCAAAAGTGGCGCACCCAGTAACATAGCATTTGTAAATATCTCGTCAAAAGCAATAGGAGCTTCAGTTGGTGTATCTTGGTTAAGGTGATAGCGCGTATGCACCGATGTGAGACGGTTGTAGTTTGCGGCTACCTTTTGCGCCGAGAACAACTCGTAACTGGTATTACCGTTGGCCATATATGCTACGCCTGCACCAACACCAAGCGCCCCTTGTCTCATATCCTCATCCATTATCTGCATGATCTGGTTCATCTCATCTATAGAAGACTTTGTTATCGACCATCCGGGAACACCATCCTCGGCAGCTTTAGCTATTGATGCTCCGGCTATTGAAAAATCTTTCGGACCTGTTAAATTAATTTCAGGATCATGAATTTTCATTCGTGCCATATTCAACCCGGTTGTAGTTCCATAGTTGACTTGCCAGCCAGTTTCGGACTTCTGGTCATACCATGCCTTTACATCGTAAGCTCCAAGTTCAAGATCCATCCCTGTAGTAACCCCATCACGGAGCGCCATTTTAGTCGCAAAAACATCTACAGCGTGGTAGTGGGTGTCAATAAAGCCCGGTGCGACAACATGACCCTTAGCATCAATCGTTTCCTTTCCGGAGATTTCTGTCTTGGTAATCATTGTTATGATACCGTCTTTGATTCCAACATTTGCTAGGTCATCATAAGACGTCTCCGGATCCATGACACGGCCGTTTAAAATAACAATGTCAAATTCCTGATTAGAATTCGCCGATTTGTCTATCTTTTCCTGAGCACACACACTGATGAGACCAGATGTGAGCAATAATAAAGTAAGTAATTTTTTCATGTTTTTTTGAGGTTTAAGTATTATTGATTCGTGATATGTTTTTTGTCTTGTCTATGTTCATTATTCATCTTTAATTTTCATATTCCACAAAGACCTCACCCAAATCGCCAAAATCAGCAGTTACTTTGACGCTTGGGCTTTTGGGCAATGGTCCTATTGCAGCACCTGTGGTTATCCAGTCTCCTGCTTTGACGTGATGACCACGTTTGATTAAGTGATTGACTAACCAGGTAAGCGAGTTGAGTGGTGTCCCCAAAACATTTGCTCCTGTATTTCGATTAATTTCTCGGTTGTCAAATAGTGCTACGACTTCACAGTCAGCTAAGTTGAGTTTTTCCCATTCTGGCACCGCTTTACCATAGACAAAACTGTAATTGTTGCAATGGTCGGCTATGATATCTTGTACTCCTAGCCCTTGAGGAAAATCGTTATAACGTGCACCTATAATTTCGATGGCGGGGTGCAATGTAGCAACGGCATTTTTAACCTCCTCTGGGGTGTAATCCTCCCCTTTGTCGTATAAGTCTTTTCCCATGGTAAAGGCAAACTCAAATTCAAATCCGCTAGCGAAGGCAGACCATGATTTATGATATTAGGTGTAGGGCTAATCCATTTTTCGAATAAAGGGCCTGAAATCGGTTCATTGACATGCGCTTTTAGCATCAATTCATCATTGGTAATAGCAACTTTCCAACCGCACTGTTGAATGCCAATTTCCTCAATGATTGCATCCTGTATTTGGTATCCTTCTTCTATACTTATTGGACGTAGTTTATCGGGTAAGGTTATCAACTTATTTTCAAGGCGAGCCTTTATCAATAGATCGGCCGCTTTTTTTATACTGTCTTGAGTTTTCATTGGATTTATATTTTAAATTATTCGTGAATTAGAAAGTATGAATTATCTGAGGTTATTTTGAAAATTTCATTTTTATACATATCTACTAATTCAGTGCACACATAATTCAGGACAGATCAAAATGACCCATAACTATATAATATATTTGATCATGAATTGAAGCCTTCTACCAACGCCTGAACTGTCATCTCCGTTGGTTCTGCGCAAGATCATAAACTCAACCCCGGCATTGACTTTCTTAAGCGGAGACCAGATCAGATTCAAATGAGCAGATTCTCCGCTTTTCATCTTGTTCTCATCCCGATACTCCGAAGGATCTATGGCATACCAATTGGCAAATACATTGGTAGTTAAGACGTCTGAAAGGTGAACAGCTAAGTTCGCTCCCAGGTTCCAGGCTTTCATGGTCTCCAGTGTTCCATCAGGAGTAAGAATTGCCGAGGCTTGGGTTCCCAGCGTTGAAACGATCTGACTTCCCCATCCATCGCCATAACTAGCCATCCAACTGAAGTAATGCTTGTTGCCAAAATATTCACGGCCGGTGAAACTTAAGCCCCAGCCCATCGCCGTGCTGTTAGGCAGGTTGCCTTGCCCGTCCCATCTCAATTGAAATAACGAAGCGCCTAGCATCAAACGGCCTCCAGAGGCTGTGTTCTTTGTTATTCGCCCAGCCAAAAGGGGAAGATTCTGGCTCGCTTGCCCCAGAGAATCAGGTGCATCAACACCAGTAAATTCAAGCATCTCCAAGGCAAGGGCATACTTGAATTTCTTACCCAATTTGTCTTCGAACCGTATTTGAGATCTCCTTGTGCCCGTTAAGGCATCGCCAGCTGCAAAATCAATGGCATTCGCCACTGCATAAAGATCGGTTTGAGTACCCCAGGTGCGGCCGATCAGCAGTCGTCCCAAAACTCCATAAAAATGACGTAATCTGGGCGTTTGTACAAAAGGGCCACGGTCTAAATTGTAAAAATCAAATTCAAAAAATACCTCCATAGGCATACCTTTCTCTGTGACAGTTCTTACATCGATACTCAGTCGGGATTCTCTGCCATGCAAATTCATATAGCCACTTTGCTCGGGTCTGCCATCGCCGGGAACAGGAACGTTTTGAATTTCATATTGATAGCGATCATAGCTACCGTCAAAATCTTGTATATAATCCAGTTTCACATAACCGCCTATAGCCATTCGCGCTTTAGAGCCAAAAATCGGCCAGGAATTGGGGAAGGAGGCATCAATCAGATCCTGACCCGTATAGTTCATCACATTATCGCGAAACTCGCTGATACGAGAGGAATCGGTCTTTTTAAGATTCAATGAATCCCCGGGATTCCACTGTTGCGCCTCTGCATTAAGACAGACAACACAAAAAGCACATAGCAAAGTAAATCGGATCATATTATTTAATTTAATTTTTGTATTATTTTCAATTTTATACATATTCCTTTTGGAAAATCCTGCTGCACTTGCCTTCTCTATTAATATCATTCAACAACATATGATTCACAAACTATGCACCGGTCGAATTATGGTATAACCAATCACGATTCCAACTAAAATGGTCATGGCCACTATAAACATCTGAAAAAACTGTTGTACACCCATCATCATTTGTCCTTCGGCCATAGAGGCTAAACCACGAAAACCAATCGTTCCACTTACCAGCATCACAACCGCTGGAATCAGCACAATTGAGGTTGGACGGCCTGTTTTTCGTGCCCATACATTAGCAATAACTACGGCAACGATCGTACCCAATAGATTGCCAAGATTACTATCCAATAGTGCACTTCCTGCCAGTACGCCTAAATAAGCAAGACCAGACACCAGTACGGCCCAGGGTAAATCTCTTCGGGAAGTTTGGAAAGCCAGGCATAAACCAATAAGAAGCAAAGGAAAAAGCAACAACATCCACCTTTGGTCTATAGGTATTTCAGGTTGAGCAACTGGAATCGTAAACAAAAGCCCTGCCATTCCAATCCCGATTAAGGCACCGGCAATCTGCTTAAAAAGTGTAATTAACCCGTTCATCAGATTCGACATACCCGATAAGATGTGTTGTGCCACCAATTCGCCAGCACCCAGACTGATGGAGTACCCCGGCAGAATAATGGCAACAGCAGATAGTATAACCAAGACAAGATTAAGTTCGGGCACCCAGTGTTTAAAAAGAGTTGCAAGAAAGCCTACAATCAAAGCGGTTGAAAGCGGCATCCACGACATTGCGTTAGCACCCATACGCGATGAAAGTAAGACCAAACCATAAACAAGCATACTGAAAAATGTTGCGAACAGTGTATCGGTCAAACCTGCACCCAAAAGTGGCGCTAAGCCAAGTCCGACCAGAACGTAACCGAGCATACTAGCAAATTTTCCCCATGGAGGGGGAATTTGGTCGATAGCATCGATGCGCGCATAGGCATCAGAAATGGATACTGTTCCAGCATCGATCTCGTTTAGCAATTCCCCTAATCGGGCCAATTTATCTAAATCAATATTGGGAGATGCTGTGGTCATCACCTCAACGCGCTGAATTGAATCGGGGGTTTCTCGTAAGGCAAATACAATTTCTACCGGGGTAGATTTAAATACACCCAGGTAGCCCATTTTTTTTGATAAGCCGGTAAGAAAAGACTCTAACCGGGTCGAAGTAGAGCCGTATTTGTGGGCTGCAACACCAACCTTTAAGATAAAGCGCCAGGCCTCCTCAAAGGGAATCTTCGAAGTCTTCGAGGTTTCTGATGCTTTCATTTAAGTCATTTTATTAAAAGGACTCTGTATCTCAGATACAAAGCCCTTATTGTTAGTTCATATTATTATTTTCCCGCCAGCAGTTTTGCCGCTGTGCGCAGGTAACCAGGCGAGTGATCTGTGCCAGATATCGATTCATCATTGGTCGCCAAACCGAAATAACACCCACAGAAATCGCGAGCCGGATCTACGTAAATACCCTGACCCATGTTTCCGTGTTTAAACATGGCGCCATCTTCGAATGAATGATCCCATTGAGCGGTATTCATATAGGGCACTTCACCAAACCAACGTGTGCCGTAAGCTTCTTCTGTAGATTTATGATAGGCCTCAGGACTTCCAAGTGTTTGCGTTCGTTTCAATACTTTATCGGAAACTACTTGTTCTTTAGCTACCTTATTCCAGCTTGGGGTGTAAAGCATAGCGTAACGCAACATATCTTCTGGTGTGGTATTATTCATTCCAGCAGGGATAGGTGTTCCATCTGGTGCTAAGCCAAGGACAAATGGATTACGCGCTCCCATTTTTGACCAAACACGTTCTTTCCATAATGCTTCCCATGGCTTTTGTGTGATGTTTTGCGCAATCAGCACAAGTGCCATAGTAATGGCTGATGAATACCTAAAACGATCACCGGGCTTTTCTCCTTCCAGTGGTTTAGCTTCTTTGAGTAACTGTTTCCAGTCTCCTGTGGCATCAAATACTGCACTGAAAAAGTGCGAAATCACTGTCTTTGGATTCACCAAGTTTTCAAATGTTTCTTCCATGTCCAGGCCAGCCGCCATGTTCATCGCATTTTTAACCGTGATATGATCCCATGCACTCCCTTTTAAATCGGGTACATACGCAGACACCATATTATCAAAGTCCAGTTTACCTTCTTCCCAAAGAAGGGTGAGCATTAAGCTAGCGGTTGTTTTGGAAGCCGACATCCAAACATGCAAATCAGAGGGATTCATGCCTGGGTAGGTTTCGAAGACCACTTTGCCCTTATGGGCCATCATCATGGCTTGCACTTGCTTAGGGCCTTTTAAGTACTCTTCAAGTGTTGGGTTGGCGCTCCCGTCAACGTTATTAAAACTTATGTCTAATAACTCTGGTTGCAGATCCCTTTCGAGAATACTAGTTACAGCCGGTGGCATCACTATACGCGTTTTGAAAAATGATGCAATATTTAAGTTGTAATACACCGACTCATCATTCCCTGTTTGCCAGTTGGGAAAGTTGTAATTCTGTGTGGCTTTATTCACAAAATCGAGAGGCTGTGCTTGTTTCCATTTTGACATGCCTGATTCGAGATTAAGCATATCGTTAATTCTTTCTTGTTTGTTCATTTTTTATCCTTTTAAAAGTTATACACTATTATTCTTTTTAATAATTTTAGTAGTTACACCGGTCGATCTTATTTTTCAAAGTCCCCTTAGGTTATAGCCAATAGCGTTGTTTAATGTTCCAGCTAAAGCAATATTCGTCATAAAGTATCCTATCAGTATTGAATTTGGTCTTGGGGTCAATGACCTTACCGTTAAGCATGGCCAAGTGATAAAACTGGGCCCTAACTTGCAAGGGGAAAGGCAATAAATTAGGTAGTAAAAAAAGCCAAAAAAAACTCATGGGGGAAATGAATTAGTTGTGTTAAAGCGAATGCTCTCAAAGATAAACATAGAAAAAGCATCTATCAATTCCACTTAAGTGGAATTTATCCCAGAAAGAAATCAAAATATCCAGATAAAGGATAAAGATAAGATAAGATAAGATAAGATAAGATAAGATAAGATAAAAATAGCCCACTACTTGAAAAAACCCAATTCCCTGGCTTTAAGAATAGCACTAACCCTATTTTTTACTGCTAATTTTTTATAGACATTGTAAAGATGTTTTTTTACAGTGTCTTCTGACACATAAATGCTTTCAGCAATCTGCACGTTTTTATAACCTTCAGCGGCCATAGTTAAAATTTCGGTTTCCCTTTTTGAAAGTGGTTTTTGCAACTGATCTTTACTTCTATTGGATTCTAAATTTTCAGAACAATTAAAATGGTCATTCGTCTGCTCAAAGGCTCTAATTAGCTCCATCATCAGGGGTGTAATCTTAGACCCTTTTTTTAATAATGAGATAACAGGTAAAATCATTTCTCCCAGATCGAGGTAAGTTCTTGTATGTAAAGTCCCTTTGCTCTTTTCAATAGATTCAGTCAAGCACTCTAATGATCGCTTTTTTGAATTCATTTTATAAAAGTATATAGACTTCAAAGCCAAAGATTGTATCAAAAAAGTATCATTATTCAAATGGCGAGCCTGATCAATATGCTCATCAAGTATTGTAACTGAACGCTTTAGTGAGTAGATATCTCCTTCACAAAGAAGGAGTTTTACTGTTGTCAATTGCGGAAAATAAAAAAAGAAAACTTTAGGAAAAGTGCTCAAATCGAATTTATTAGCCAAATTCTGTGCTGTTGAAAAGCTCCTATCGAACAAATTAACCTCGGCTTTTACAGCGGTTAACATTTGCAAATACATTTCATTGTTGCTTAATCCAGTGACCACCTCATCCAAATTTTTGAAAAATAACTGAAGATCATTTTTCTCTTTTAAGACTATCAATGTTTTCACATAGAAACAGGATGCTATAATATTCCAAAAGGGTCTTCCAAAATAATTTGAAAAAACAAGGGGTTCTAAATATTCTTTGGCCTTCTTTAATTGATTTGTTTGATAATATGAAACCCCAAGAAGAAAACTAGACATGAACCAGCTCATAATTAAGCCTTTATTCTTGGCAGGGAGTAAATAAGCTCTGGTTGTTTCCTTAAGTGACTCCAAATTTCCATCCATGGCATAAATCAAGCTCTGAATCGTTTGATTTCTTATGAAAATCACTGAATCATGAATCGTATGATTATTTAGAGCTTCCTTGACTATAGCCATACTATGTTTGGCTGATCCAGCAGAATAAAGCGCCATAGCCTTGATTCCCAAAGCGAACTCCCGAAAATAACCGTAATCATTTGGAAGCAATGAGTGGGCTGTATCTGCATGTTCTATGGCCCCCTTTACATCACCTGTAAAGTATTTTAAAGCAGAAGACAGGCTATGATATTCACCTGCAAGTAGATCCAAATCTGCAGATTTTGATTCAATTTGGTCCAGTTTGGATTTTGCTGTTAATAGGTCAGCCTGCATTTCGGCGTAACTTGCCTTTGTATCGGATAAAAGTACCCTAGATAATAACAATGAGAGATGATTAACTATAGTTTCATTTGGAAACTTGTCAACCAGTATTCTGAGCTTATTAAACTGCTCGGCATTGATCAAATGATTCCGACGCTCTTCAAAAATAGCCACCGCATATGAAATGTTTGTCTTTTTCATGGCAATGCCAAGAGCTTCTGTCGTTAATTGATGATCTTTAAACCAGGTACTTGTAATTTGAAAAAAATGATCAAAGGTAGATTCATTAAGAAATTTTTGTCCTGTTCTAATTAGGAACTCTTGAAAAAGATGGTGGTACCTGAACCATTCATCATCACTGTCAAGAGCAACGATAAAAAGGTTGTTTTGCTGTAGGTGTCTTATAAAAGAGAATTCTTTATCCCAGTCATCGCCACAAAAACTGTTTTGAACACAAATAAAATCGATCAGATCCCTGCTAAAACGATCCAATCGCGCTGTTAAAATCAATAATTTCTGAATCGTTGGAGACTGATTCGCAAAAATCTCCTGCATAAATATCTCGTAAAAATTTGCTCCGGAATTTTTGAGTCGTTCAAGAATCAGGTTCTTGTTTGACGATTTTTTCATTTCATGAAGGGTCATTATCAGTCCTATGGGCCATCCTTCAGTATATGTCATGACATCCTGAAAATGTCTCTCTTGAAGATCATAAAGATGAAGTTCTACCAAAGACTTAAATTCTGAACGATCGAATCTCAGCTCGCTCATATTTACTTCAAAAACGCTGTTCTGGATTCTAAGCTTTGATAAATTAAATGGAGGATAAGACCGACTTGCAACAATGAGTTGAAAGTTACTGGGTGAATAAGTGGCCAGATCGAAGATAAGGTCATGAATCATTTTGTTTTTGATCAAGTGAAAGTCATCCAATACTAGGATAAGTTCATCTTCTACTTGATCAAGGTCATTGATCAATACCCTTAAAATTGTTGCATATGGGGGCAATGTTGGGTTTAAAAGTAGCTCCTCTGCCATCAGTTCCTTATCATGTAAGGCCCTTTTCAGTGCAGCAATGACATAAGACAGGAATAGTTGTAAATCATTGTCTTCCTTGTCTATGGAAAACCATCCATACTTCTTTTCCTGACTTGATAACCATTGGCTGATAGCTATACTTTTGCCATATCCGGCAGGGGCAACGAATAATACCAGAGATTTGTAGGTGAAATTACCGAAAACCTCGAGAAGTTTAGGTCTTTCGATAATTTCATCTGTAACAGGAGGTCTGTATAATTTCGTTTTAATCATAAGTGACAATTCCCTTTCAGCTTATATAAAAAGGAATTGCAATTTACTAAAAATACAAATCTGCATTTGCAAAATGAAAAATGATAATGTTATGATAATCTTATATGGTGTTACAAAGGAGATCATATGCTTTATGCCAAGTAATTACGCTCTCTTCATTAAATAGCAAATATTATCTTGTTACCCAGAAGCTAAGACTCGAGAAATATTTATTAATACTCATTTAATAAAGCGTTATAACAATTCTTAGTATTTTTACCATCATAATTTTCTACAGATCACTACTTATTCATGGATCAAGGAGCAAATATCATATTTATCTCGCTGTTTTCTGGCTTTAACATTGCTTTTGCAATTTTGAGTTTTTTTATTTGGACAAGTGACAAATCTCAGAAACTATACCTCTACTTTGGCATCTTTAGTTTATTTTCCGGACTATACTTTCTTCTTATTGGATTATCGGTTGTTTTTGAATTGGAGATGCATTATGCCATCATCTTTTGTGCAGCAATATATTACGGAATATTTCCATGGTTGATTTTTGAATTAATAGAAAACAAGCAGAGAACGACCTCTTCTATCTTGTCTTTTATTTTTGCTTTTGCCTTCTTCGTTTTACTGATTTATCCTGACGAGTCTGATTATGCCCTTTGGCAAATCATTGCGCACATAGGCCTCCTGGGGCTTTGTTTGACAACGGCCTATTCTTCCATAATTTTTAAGAAAAGGAAATTAAAAGGTGCGAACTCATTCGTGGTATTGACCATTGTATTTATTTTTCTTGCTTTAGAAGAGATCTTAAGCAGTGCTGCCGGGTCCAGATTTTTAAGGAATTATTTTACTTCCATGGCACCTTTAGATATTTACCCTATTCTATTTACCTCAATTCTCGGGGCGAGACTATCTGTCGACTTCTATTCGAAGAATAAAGTGAAAATAAAGCTTATGCAGAGTGAATTAAACGAAAAACAATTGAAATTAACTGAGTTGGAAAAGCTTAGACTGCAGCAGGAATTACAGTTTAAGAATAAAGATCTTACATCTTTCGGAGTTGAAATAACAAAGAATAGAGCGTTTCTAAAATCTATATATACCAAATTACTTACCATAGAAAAATCTGAAAAATTTGATGATGAAAACCTTAGAGAGATCCTAAAAAACATAAAATCTCAGTTATTAGCGCATCATGATTATAATCACTTCAATGAGCATGTTGAAAAAGTAAATCATGCCTTTAGAGCAAAATTGAAAAAATCCTATCCTTCTCTAACACACAATGAATTACATTTAGCATCGCTGCTTTTGCTGCAATTAAATACGAAAGAAATAGCAGCTATAAAAAATATATCACCCAATTCTGTTAAGGTACTTCGGTATCGTCTTCGACAAAAATTAAACCTGGAGACTTCTATTAATCTCTCAGAATTCCTAAACAGTTGGGTTAATTAAATTAGACTAATTTCAGTATAGTTAACCTAAAGTATACCTCTGATATTTCATTTTTATATTGTTTATCCTCAATTTTGTTTCAGCAGTTTTTGATGGGTAGAAATGTATTCACCTTCTGAATAAATTTAATGCCTTAAAACAAGCTTTCTCTCTGAAAACTGAACTTATGATCAACTATTAAATTAAACACTAAAGATATGAGAAAAATAACTTTACTGCTGCCACTGTTGCTGTTGTGTTTTAGTATGATGGCCCAGAAATCAAAAAAACCCAACATACTTGTCATATGGGGCGATGATATTGGCTGGGACAATTTAAGCGTGTATAACCACGGTATGATGGGCTATAAAACTCCTAATATTGACAGAATCGCCAAGGAAGGCGCCATGTTCACAGATTGGTATTCCCAACAATCGTGTACTGCCGGGAGAGCAGCTTTTATTCTAGGTCAGCATCCTTTCAGAACAGGCTTATTGACTATTGGAATGCCAGGTGCCAAACAAGGAATTCAGGATAATCAACCCACGATTGCAGAATTGTTGAAAGACCAGGGTTATACCTCCGGGCAATTTGGCAAAAACCACTTAGGAGACAGGGATGAACATTTACCCACAAATCATGGGTTTGACGAATTTTTCGGAAACTTATATCATTTGAATGCAGAAGAAGAACCGGAATCTTACTATTATCCAAAAGACCCCGAATTTCATAAAAAGTTTGGTCCTAGAGGAGTGATTCATTCCTATTCAGATGGAAAAATTGAAGATACCGGACCACTAACCAGAAAGCGCATGGAAACAGCGGATGAGGAATTCACAGCTGCTGCCATAGATTTTATTGAACGTGCCCATAAAGCAGGTAAACCATTTTTTGTATGGCTGAGTGCCACTCGTATGCATGTTTGGACTCATTTAAAAGACGAAAGTGAAGGAGTTACCGGAATAGGCTTATACCCTGACGGTATGGTTGAACACGACAAAGCTATAGGAACAGTTCTTAAAAAATTAGAAGATCTGGGAATTATTGACAATACAATTATCATGTATTCTACTGATAACGGTGCAGAAAAATTCACCTGGCCAGATGGAGGTACTACACCTTTTAAAGGAGAAAAAGGAACAACATGGGAAGGTGGTTTTAGAGCCCCTTGTGCTATTCGTTGGCCTGGTACCATTGAGGCAGGAACTGTGTATAACGATATTTTTTCACATGAAGACATGATGCCGACTTTACTGGCTGCAGCCGGTGTACCGGATGTCAAAGAGAAGTTGCTGAAAGGATATCAAGCTAATGGCAAAAATTTTAAAGTGCATTTAGATGGATATAATTTGATGCCATTTTTTAAAGGAGAAGTTAAAGAATCTCCAAGGCATGAGATTTTTTATTTTGATGCCGGCGGAAATTTGAATGCCATACGCTATAACAATTGGAAAATTCATTTCGCACTTATGGAAGGGGATATTAGCACCGCCTATAGAAAAACACCATCCTGGCCGGTAGTTATTAATTTAAGAGCTGACCCATTTGAAGTTTCGTATGAATCAGCAATGTATATGCGCTGGATGGCCGATAATATGTGGCTGTTTGTGCCTGCACAAGCATATGTGGGCGAATTTTTAGAAACATTTAAGGATTTTCCACCTGTAAGTGGTGGTTCTTTGGGTGTTGATAAAGTTTTACAAAAATTGAGTTACAAGCCACAGAATTAGAGGTGTTAATGATCAATTAATGCAGGAGCTAAATAAGAGGACCCCATGAAATATATATCGCTATTTTTATGGGACCAATAAGCTGCCTTAAAAAACAAATTGGATCAATTGTTATATGTTCTTTGATTTATGTTTTTGGATATTGTCAAGAATTAGAACCAAGGGTAATTAACAATTTACCGGTAGGAACAAATTTTGCAGTTGCGGCGTATAATTATGCACATGGTAATTTACTTTTAGACCCGGCCTTGCCCATTGAAGACCTGAACTCAAATATTCATGCCGGGCTGTTGGCCTATGTCAGGTCTATCAAATTTTTTGATTTGTCGGCTAAAGTAGATGCTGTGATTCCATATGTAATGGGTGATTGGCAAGGTCGCATCGAAGAACAGAGTGGTTTTCAAACTCAGAATGGTTTTGGAGATGTAAGACTTCGTTTTTCTGTCAATTTTGTCGGATCTAAGGCAATGACTATTTCTGAATTTCAAAATTACAAGCCTAAAAATGTATCAGGGCTCAGTGTACAAATTGTAGCACCTACCGGGAAATATGATCCGGAAGAACTGATCAATTTAGGTTCAAACCGTTGGGCTATAAAACCTCAATGGGGTTATGCACGGAATTTTGAGAAATGGATCATTGAATCTTATGTGGGGATGTGGATATTTACGAATAATACGAATTTTTTAAACGGAAATGAATTATCCCAGAAACCCCTGTATACCTTTAAAGTACATGTCATAAAAGAATTGCCTAAAAAAATGTGGATCGCAATAAATACCGGATATGCTATTGGGGGTCGAACATCATTGAATGGTACACCAAGAGATACGGAGATCTCCTCAGCAAGGTTCGGTCTGATTTATGCTTTACCTCTTGCAAAAAAGCATACACTCAAGTTTGCCTATAATTCTGGCATTCGTTTTAAAAGAGGGCCGGATTTTGATGCTATTTCCTTAGCCTATCAATATATATGGAATAATAAAAAAAAGAATTAAGATCAATGAAAACAAAAATATTATTTTTAATCGTATGCTTTCTTACAGGTTTTGTCTTAAAAGCACAAGAAGCGGAAAAAACTGATGAATCAACTCAACAAGGCGAACAGAGCCGTGAATCTCAGGCCATGGATGCTACCGCAACACAATGGAGTTTCCAGGCGGCTTATCAGTCAATGCCCGATTATTACAACGATATTGTAAATGGTAGTCCTCGTCCAGCCGGATTGGATAATTATTTTCAATTGAGAGTTGTGGCTCCGGTACCGCTAAAATCAATTGACCATTCTGCCTCGTTTGACGATTCGTCACTACGAAGATGTGAATTCGGGGAAATCCGGATTTGGAAACACTGAACTATTCGCACTTGTTATTCCGAAAGCGACTGATTGGGGAACAGGCAGGGCGGGTATTGGCCCTTTGGTTACTGCTCCCGGAGATGAAGATGTAGCAAAAAATGAATGGGGTTATGGTTTCGCTGCTGCCATTGTAAACAATAGTGGTCAGTGGTTTTATGGTTTACTTTTTACACAAACCTGGCGGAGTATTGATCCTTCAACGCTGCCGGCCGGTCAATCAGATGCTAATCCGCTTGGGATCGCTCCCTTTTTAGCTTATCGATTTGGAACTACTGGTATTTATCTGCAAACTGCAGATATGGTAGCTTTATACGATTGGAATACCAAAGGATTTTACCTTCCATTAGGTCTTCGTTTTGGGAAAGTCTGGGTCTTGGAAAAAGCATCATGGAATGCCTATATTGAATATAAAACGAGCGCCATATATGAGTCTTGGGAAGGCCCTGCTGTGAAAAATGCATTCAGAATAAACCTCTCCTATACCATGCCGGTCGGGAAATAGTAAGGTGTTACAAATTAGGAAACTAACATAAATTAAGATGGTAAAACTCATTAAAACAGAGAAGCCTACCAAAGGGGAAATAGAGCGAGGAGTGGGTATATTATTTAGTTTGAAAATTATTGTTAATGTGCTTTATGCCTTATTGCTTTTTGAGATATTTATGATATTACCCAGGCCGGATGATCCAGAATTGAATTACTTATCTCTTGTAGAAATATATAATGAGCATTCTATAAAACTTGTTGTGATCATTGTAGGGTTAATTCTTATTCTGATCTATTGGATCCAAACCAATAAACAATTGGGTAACCTTGTTAGAAGTTCACCCATCCATGCCTCATTAGCCATTATTCAAATGGTTTGTCTGATGCTATATCTTTACTTTGTTATGTTTGATATGGAATTTGACGGAATGACATTTGCTTTGCAGATGGAAAGCATATTTTTGGCCCTTGCAGGATTTATTGGCGTATATAACTGGATGTATGTTCGAAAAAACAAGCTCGCTTCTGATCAGATCGATAAGGATGAAGAACGCGCTATGTTATTTGAATTTTTACCCGAACCAATAGCATCTTTATTTTCCCTGCCTTTTGCAACTTTAGGTCCTGGTATATGGACGCTTTCGTTTTTAATCATCATACCTTTAGGGTATTTCTTAAAAAAGATAGGGGTCAAATCAAAAGAATTAAAATGAAATGAACAAGACACCTGAAATTCCAAAGACAAAACTGATATTGGGAAGTATCATACTGATCGTCGGATTTATGAGCCCTTTATTGATTCCCCTTGTGATAGGTTCAGACTTGCCGGTTTCATATAAGAATATACTTTCGGGCTTGCTGGCATTCGGCATTCCGGAAATCTTTATGATCATCGCAATTGCCGTCATGGGTAAACCAGGGTTTGAATTTATAAAGGAAAAGGTCTTCAGATATGTAAAACGATTTGCCCCTGCTGATGAGGTGAGTTTGACAAGATATCGAATAGGTTTGATCATGTTTAGCCTTCCAATAATTATCGGAATTATGCTTCCGTATGCAACCCATTTCTTCCCTCTCTCTAAAGACATTCCTGTATGGTGGTATCTCATTTCGGATATGATCTTTGTTTCCAGCTTCTTTGTCTTGGGAGGTGACTTTTGGGATAAATTAAGTGGCTTATTTAAGTATCATGTAAAAGTTGTTTCAAAAGATAAAACAGCATAATACCTGATTAGGCCTTCACCTGTGAGCTGAATTAAGAATTTATCTCTGTACTTATTGATGTTACGATAAAACATAGAAAGAAAAAACCCTTAATTCAATTACTGATTTAAGGGTTTTAAAGTGGTGCCTCCAAGAATCGAACTAGGGACACATGGATTTTCAGTCCATTGCTCTACCAACTGAGCTAAGGCACCATCGCTTTGAGCGGGTGCAAATATAAATTTATTTTTTATTCTTATCAAAACAATTCATTAAAAAATCTATTGTAATTTCGCATTTCAATTCATTCCACTATGAATTTAGTTATTGACATTGGAAACACACAAATCAAAGTTGCTGTATTCCAACAAACTATATTAATCTTTAAAGATCAGTTTCATTCAGATGAGGTCATTTCAAGGGTTTTATCAATCACTGAACAATACACTATTAAAAGGGCGTATCATTTCACATGTAACGAATCTTGACAGGGCCGTTATTTTAGAATTAGAAAAATTGGTCAATCTGATTGAGCTTAATCACCAAACCAAACTGCCATTTACTAATAAATACTTAACCCCAAAAACGCTAGGCGTTGATCGATTGGCATTAGTTGCAGGCGCCAAAGGTCAATTTCCCGATAAAAATGTACTCATCATCGATGCGGGCTCATGCATTACTTTTGATTTTCTTAATCAGGATGGAGTATACTTTGGTGGTGATATTTCTCCGGGTATTGAAATGCGATACAAAGCAGTAAATCACTATACGGCGAATCTACCATTACTGGAAAAGAACCGATGTACTTCCTGAACTTGGTGATTCTACCGAAAATGCAATTCACAGGGGTATTTTAAATGGTGTAATTCAAGAAATTGAAGGGGTGATCAGCCAATATAAGAAGAAATATCAAAAATTAACAGTAGTTTTAACAGGTGGTGATACAATTTTCTTGGCAAAAAACTTAAAAAGTAGCATATTTGCCATTCCAAATTTTTTATTGGAGGGATTGAATAGTATTTTGATACATAATATAGACGAATGATAAAAGATATAATAGTAATTGCTATTCTTTTTATATCAACACTAAGTTTTTCACAGGCAACCAATTCATCTCCATATTCTTTATTTGGAATCGGAGATCAGGCACATTTAAAAACGGTTGAAGAAATTGCGATGGGACAGATGGGTGGAGCATTAAATAGCGAATATCAATTAAGTTTTACAAATCCGGCTTCTGTTGGTTCGTTAAACTAGACTACCTATGTTTTCTCCGGAGGTAATAAAACAAATTTTGTCAATGACGGAGAAAACACAGGAACCAGCTCTGCTGCTGCATTGAGTCTATATTGCCTTAGGAATTCCTATCAGAGGAAACCAGGGCTTGCTCATGGGGCTTCAACTGAATACTGCAGTCGGTTATACACTGATCGACCAAAGGTTTGGTGATGACGGTGAGATCCTTCAATTGGATCGTTATTATGGTAATGGAGGAACAAATCGCGTATTTTTGGGATATGGATATAAATTCCCTTTTGATCTGTCAATTGGGCGCTGAAATTGAATATGTGTTTGGAGGTATCGATAATAATGTGCTCAATAGAAGAAGTGATGTTCAATTGGCAACACAGCAAATTACGAACTCCAATGTCAAAGGAACTTCTGTAAAACTTGGCGGTACATTATGGGCCAAAAATCAGTGAAGATCTAAGGGTAAAATTCGGAGTGGCCACAGATTTGGAATCAACCCTCAAAGAAAGAGGTGATGTGCAACTTCTTTTCGAGTTTTAAATAGTGACAGTGGTTTCGGTATACCAGTTGACACTTTAACAAGTACTAATTATACAGCAACCATTGTAGCTCCTTTAAAAACTGCTGATTAGCGCAGGAATAGGTGAAGACAATAAGTGGTTTGTGGGCGCAGAATATACGTTCCAAAACGCATTGGAATTTTCAGGAGGCATTTACGATGATATTGATTTTTATCGTTATGATAATTTTTCAAATATTTCTGTAGGTGGCTTTTTTACGCCAAATATGAATTCGATTAGTAGTTATTTTAACAGAGTTACATATAGGGCTGGCTTTAACTATCAAAAGACTGGTTTAGTGGTGAATGATACCGACATAAATGAGTATGGCATATCTTTTGGTGTTAGCTTACCAATGGGTTTAAAATTATCTAATGTAAATTTGGGTTTCGAATTGGTAAAAGAGGCACAACAGATAATAATTTGGTTGAAGAACAGTTTTTCAACTTTAGATTAAGTTTGTCTCTGAATGACAAATGGTTTAGAAAACAAAAAATTTATTAATATTAACAAATCTTAAAAATGAAATCAGCAAAGACAGTATTAATTGTAGTGATGCTTTTCCTGACAGGAGGAAGTTTTACTGGGTATGCTCAAGACAAGTACGGAAGTGAACCTGACAAATGTAAAACAAATCTATCTCTATTTCATGAGGCAGTAAAAATGGGAAATTATGAGGCCGCCTACGAACCTTGGAAATGGTGTCTGGAAAACTGTCCGGAAGCTTCTAAAATTATCTTTAGTGATGGTATAAAAATGGCCGAAGACTAAATATGATATGGCTGCCGGTATAATGGACGGTGCAAGAAAGGGCAAAAAGTTCAAACCAATGATTATATTTTTAAGGTTGAAAAAGATTATTTTGACACCTCTAAATTAAATAAGGAGGAAATGACATAAACACGCTTTGAAGTGATTCATGTTTATGAACAAAGGGTAAAGTATTTTCCAGAAAACCTGGGTAAAGTTTATAGTGACTGGGCCAACTTTCTTGTTTAAGAGAGCAGTCTTGGAAGAAATTTCGATTTGAAAGATGAGATCTTTGATAAACTTAGGATAATCATTTAAAGCCGATCCTACAGGGATGAGTGTAAAAAATCTTGGCAAATATTTTGAAACGGTTACAGAAATGGAAAAGGATGTAAATCCTCAGAGAGTTTTTGATACGTATGATGACATTACTGAAGCCGTAAGTATGAAAATGGAAAATTATTCAAGAGAGCTTGATGCCTTGAACAATAAAGTTTCAGGAGGAGGGCAACTATCATCAAAAGAAAAAAGTAAAAAGAGGGCTGCAGAGGTAAATCTTACAGCACTTGGTCAGGTAGAAGGATATCTGGACAATACCTTAACAGAAGTTGCGACCTGTGAAAGATTGATTCCTTTATATAAGGACAATTTTGAAGCTAATAAAAATAATGTTACCTGGTTAAAAAGAGCTGTTTCCAGATTGAATCAAAAGGAATGTACAGACAATCCTATTTATCCTGAAATGGTAGAGGCCTATGTAAATGCTGCACCTTCTTCAGATGCATATGTATTCTATGCGGGTATCTTAATGGAACAGGGAGAGTCAAATAAAGCTATTGAGTATTTCAATAAAGCCATCGATCTTGAAACTGATAATTATAAAAAAGCTAAATATTATTACAGAGTTGCCATGATCATGAAAAAGAGAGGCTCAAGATCTGAATCCAGAAAATATGCGCGTCTTGCCATCAAGGAAAGACCAAGTATGGGTAGTGCTTACTTATTGATTTCAAATCTTTATGCTTCCAGTGCCAACACTTGTGGTACGGATGAAATTTCTAAAAGAATGGTTTATGTTGCAGCAGCCGATAAGGCAAGAGAGGCCAAGGCAGCCGATCCTGGGATTACCTCTACTGCCAACCAATACATAAAAAGTTATATGGCTAGCGCGCCTTCTAAAAAATTAGTGTTCACAGAGGGTCTTACTTCAGGAGCTACACATCAGGTTGGATGTTGGATCAATGAAACAGCCAGAATCCCTTAGTATTGAGCTATGGCTAAAAAGATTTCATATCATATTGTTAAACATTGCTACTATCTTTATAGTAGCAATGTTTTTTTCATGTGGTAATGATATCAAAGAAGTTCAGGACTTTTTGGCCGAAAAAAACCTCCCCATAGGAGCCGCAAAAAATGTATACCTGATTCACACCGATTCGGGCAGAGTAAAAAGTATTTTAACGGCTCCTGTTATGCATGATTTTTCAAACAGAGAGGATCATCCTTACACGCTATTTCCCGATGGAGTACAAATTGTAAGTTTTGATACTAAGGGAGATTCTGTGATTCTTACTGCCGGATATTCCATTACCTTTACAAATACGAATATTTCAGAAGTCAAAGACAGTGTTAGTATTGTAAATCCGGCCGAAAAAACAAAATTATTCACGAGTCAGCTTTTCTGGGATTCAAATGAGCATTATATTTATACTGAAAAAGAATTCACCTTGATCACCCAATTAGATACTATTCACGGTATAGGATTTGAGTCTAATGAAGACCTAAGTAAAGTAAATATGAAATCTATCAAAGGAAGTGTTTATGTTAAAGAATCTCCATAATTATGGCAAAATATTTTAAATTTTTTGAAATTGCATACCTTATTATTGCAATTGTTTTTATTATTGAAACGATTCTGAGATGGAATTCTGAACCGAATAAAGCCTATATTTTTCTGGCATTCGGATTATTGGCGATCTTTATGTATTTCTTCAGGAAAAAATATAGAAAACGATTTGAAAAACACGAAAAGAAAGAATGATCATTAAACTGATCATCATATTGAGCTCGATGCTTTTATCTGCTTTTTTTTCAGGTATGGAAATCGCTTTTGTTTCATCAAACAAAATGCACCTTGAACTTGAAAAGAAAAAAGATACGCTATTGGCAAAAGTCTTAAAGAGACTTACCCAAAAACCTTCGAAGTTCATCACTACCATGCTTGTGGGTAATAATATTGCCCTGGTGATCTATGGATATTTTATGGGAGATCTTTTAATGGGCCTGTTTGGTGATTACATTCAAAATGAATTTTTGTTGTTATTGACCCAAACTTTCATTTCGACCATTGCTATTTTGGTCACGGCTGAATTCCTTCCAAAAGCCGTATTTAGGATCTATGCCAATGAAGCTATGAACCTGTTTGCCTTTCCGGCATATTTTTTCTTTCTTCTCTTTTATGTTATCTCAAGGTTTATTACCCTTTTATCTGATTTTTTTCTTCGGGTTTTCTTTAATGTCAAGAGAAGATCAGGTGCAACTTGCTTTTACAAAGGCCGAATTAGGACATTATATAGATGAGCAGTTAGAAAGTGCCGAGGATCAGGTAGACTCGGAAATTCAAATCTTTCAAAACGCACTTGACTTCCATAATGTCAAGGCCAGAGAAGCTATGATCCCCAGAACCGAGATCATGGCAGTAGAAGTTCATGATTCAACAAATAACCTTAAACAGCTCTTTATGGATACGGGGCTGTCAAAGATCATGGTATACAATAACTCTTTGGATGATATCATTGGATATGCGCATTTTTTTGATCTTGTTTAAAAAACCAAAGAATATAAGGTCCATTCTGTTGCCCATTGAAATAGTTCCTGAAACCATGATGATCCATGACATTCTTAATGATCTGATTCTGAAAAGTAAAAGTGTTGCCATTGTGTCTGGATGAATACGGAGGAACCTCCGGGTTAATCACCATTGAAGACATTATAGAAGAACTGTTTGGAGACATTGAAGACGAACATGATTCATTTAATTTATTAGAAGAAAAAGTCAATGACCGGGAATTTAAGTTTTCTACCAGATTAGAAGTAGACTATATTAATGAAGAATATGGTTTGAATCTTGCTGAAGACAGCTACTTACGAAACCCTTGGCGGACTCATTGTGAATCATACTGAAAACATTCCTTCTACAGGAGAAATCATTGAAATTGACAATTATAGATTCACAATACTTAAGGTGAGTGCATCTAAAATTGAGGAAGTCTATTTAAAAGTTTTATTTCAAGACACATAGGTCCATTTTTCGCTTAAAAAATTAGTATTAAACTCCTTTCATTATTAAAAGGTAAATTGTATTTTCGCAACCTAAATTTTTTAATAGAAAAGAAAATGGCTGTATTATCGAAAATTAGAGAGAGATCATTATTTTTAATTATTATAATCGCTCTGGCATTATTTTCATTTGTCTTAAGCGGACTCTTTGATGGAAACCTTTTTAATAAAACCGCCACTAATATAGGTGAAGTTAATGGTGAACCCATCTCAAGAGAGGAATTTGCCCAACAAGTAGAGTTCAACAGAAGCAGATCTAACGGAAGGTCATCGAATATCCAAAATGTAAATAATGCATGGAACACTTTGGTTCGTGAAAAGATCTATCAAACACAACTTGAAAAATCAGGCGTTGTTGTAGGAGAAAAAGATGTTTGGGATGCCATGGTAACACAAATCTCTTCGCAGAATAGTCCGCAATTCGCTAACGAAGCTGGATTTTTTGATCCTGAAAAATTAAAAGAATACATTGCCACCTTACAAGATAATTCTGAGGAAGATGCAAATGGTGCTGCTGCGTGGATGAGCTGGATCAACTACGAAAAAGGTATTAAAAAGAATCTTGAGCAAAATACATATAACGCACTTATTAGAGCAGGTTTGGGAAGTACCTTAAGTGAAGGCAAAAGAGATTACTACTTTCAAAATATCAGTGTAGACGTGGATTTCGTTTATGTTCCGTTTACAAGTATTCCTGACAGTTTGATCACAGTTACTGCTGATGAGATGAAATCATATATCAAGGCACATCCAAAAGACTATACCGTTGAAGAATCAAGAGACATTGAATTCGTTCAATTCAAGATAGAAGCGACTCCAGAAGATGAAACGGCCATTGAACAAGAATTACTGAATATGTTGGATGATCGCGAGGAATACAGTAACGCTGCTAAGTCAAATGTTACCGTTGCCGGATTTAAGAAATGCTTCCGACATGGTTGAGTTTAATGCCGAAAATGAATCTGATACGCCTTATGACGGTTCCTTTTACAATAAAAGCGGATTACCTCAAAATAGTGTTGCTGACTCGATTTTTAACTTAGAGGTTGGACAAGTTTATGGTCCTTATAAGGACAACGGATTTTATAAGTTATCAAAAGTAACTGCCGTAAAGCAATTACCCGATTCGGTAAAGGCCAGCCATATCCTTATTCCATTTGTAGGCAGTTCAACAGCGGATGCTTCTGTTACACAGACCTCTGAGCAAGCAAAGAAAGTGGCTGATAGCATATTGTCAGTTGTTAAAGGAAATAATCAGAAATTTGAAGAATTAGCCAGGGAAATGTCGGTTGACAAGGTTTCGGGAGCTAATGGGGGAGATTTGGGATGGTTTGTTTACAGAACCATGATTCCTGAATTCAGAGATTATTCTTTTGAAAATTCAAAAGGAGATATGGGTGTTGTAAAATCTCAGTTTGGCTACCACATTATTCGAATTGACGATCAAAAGAACAAACAAAGAAATGTGCAGATAGCTACTTTCTCGAGAAGAATTGATCCTTCTGAAAAAACAGAGAATGATGTTTTTGAAAAAGCCGAGACATTTGCCTCTGAGCTCTAACTTCCGGAAAAGACATGGCTGAACTTGGCAAAAGAGCAAAATCTAAATGTTCGACCAGTGCTTAGTTTGAAGGTTTTCGATGACAATATTGCGGAACTTGGCTCTCAAAGACAAATTGTTCGATGGACTTTTGAAGAAAATTCAGAGGTTGGCAATGTTAAAAGGTTTGATATTGACAATGGATATGCCGTTGTGATGCTTACTGCTAAAAACAAAGCTGGTCTGTCTGGAAAAGGTCAGAATGTTAGAAATATTTTGATGAAAGAAAAGAAAGCTGCATTGATTAAGGAGCAGATCTACCGGAACTACCCTTGATGAAATTGCCGAGCAAAATCAAGGTTACCAAAAAGAAGTAGTTTAGCCGTTTCAAATACGAGCCCGGTATTTGCCGGTGTGGGAAGATTTGTTGATATATCAGGTGTTGTGACTGCTTTGGAAGAAAATGAGTTGGCTAAAAATATTGTTGGGAAGAGCGGAGTTGCTTTTGCAGTGGTTACGAAAAAAACCCTTGCCAACTGAATTGCAAAATTACAATGCAAACAAAATGAACCTGGAAAGATCTTTAACAAGCAGAAGTTTGCTTATTTTTGAAGCTCTAAAAGAAAACGCTGATATTGAAGATAACAGAGCTGTATTTTACTAAATAAATGGGTCTATTGGCTTTAAACTTATTTACTTTAAGCCTGATAATGAGCGATAAAAAAAAAATGCTTAAAGCGACGTTATTTGGCAAGATTTTATATATTTGTTAAATATTACTTAAAATTTAAGCTTACTTAACAATTAAAAGATTATAATTTAAAATTGATTACAATGAAACATTTAAAAAAATTATTATTAATCGCATTGGTTGTTGTTTTTGCCAACAACATTAGTGCACAGGATCAAGATAATCGCTGGATCATTGAGTTGGGAACCAACGTGGTTGACTTCTATCCTACCGGAGCAGATGTTAGCTGGTAGCGACAATCCAATTATCGAGCCATATAACGGCGATGGCGAAATCACTGGTGATATGTTTGAGGATTTTTTCAATACAGATCATTGGAACACTGCTGGTGTTATTTCCAGATTAAGATGTTGGTTATTACGTAGGAAGTGGATTCTCAGTTGGATTAACTGGAACTTTTAATTAAATTAATAATGTTGGTGATCTAAGAATTGCTAGAGCTTCTCTATATTTCAGCTGATGTTGACATCAAATATAATTTCGTAAGAGATTATGGTTGGTTTGATCCTTACATCTTTTTAGGTGGTGGTGGTTACACTTGGTTAGAAGGATGATGGCAGATGCAACTGCTAATGCTGGTTTAGGTTTTAACCTTTGGTTCAACAAATGGTTAGGTGTCAACGTTCAAACTAAATACAAGCATTCATTTGACGAAGATAAATTACTTACCTCACTGTCAACATGCTCTTGGTGTAGTATTTAAATTCGGTGGTATTGATACTGACGGTGATGGAATCTATGACAAATATGATGCTTGTCCTGAAGTTGCTGGTTTAGAAGCTTTCAACGGTTGTCCTGATACTGATGGTGACGGAATCCAGGATTCTGAAGATGCTTGTCCAAACGAGGCTGGTTTAGCTGAATTTAATGGTTGTCCTGATTCTGATGGTGATGGTGTACCAGATAAAGATGATGCTTGTCCAAATGAAGCTGGTCCTGTAGTATTAAATGGTTGTCCAGATAGAGATGGTGACGGTGTTGCTGATAAAGATGATAAGTGTCCAGATGTTGCTGGTCCTGCTGAAAACGAAGGTTGTCCTTGGCCAGATGCTGACGGTGATGGTGTATTTGATAAAGATGACGAATGTCCAAATATCGCTGGTGTAGCTGAAAACAATGGTTGTCCTATCGTTTCTGCTGAAGTTCAAAAAGAAATCACTGATTTGGCAAGAGCTATCTACTTTGTAACTGGAAGTTCTAAATTCACTGATGAAACTGAAATCAGAATGGAGCAAATAAGTAGCATTGTTAACCAATACAAAACATTAAGATTTGATGTTGAAGGTCATACTGACAGTACTGGTAGCGACAGGATCAATAGCAAGATTGTCTCAAGCAAGAGCTGATGCAGTTAGAGACTTATCTAGTTGAAAAAGGATTCCCTGCAGATATGATTACTTGCTAAAGGATATGGTTCATGCTAATCCAATTGGAGATAACAAAACAAGAAAAGGAAGACAGCAAAACAGAAGAGTTGAAATCTTCTCTGAAGTACGCTGAAAGATAAACTCTTCTTAATTTCAATAAATTAAGACCATCCGTTACTAAACGGATGGTTTTTTTATGCAATAATGTTTACATTTGATCATGCAATCTTTTCTTTCAAAAGTTAGTTTCCGAGGTATTAAAAAACGATTCGTCTTTGTCAGCGACTACCTTTATTCTTCCCAATAAAAGGTCAGGGTTGTTTTTAAAGAATATTCTTAAACAACAACTTACAACAACACACCTTTCTTCCACAGAATATAAGTATTGAAGAATTTGTAAAAGAATTACAGGGTTTGATGTACTTGATACGGTTAGTCTCATATTCGAATTTTATGGCGTCTATAAGGAAAATACTCCTAAACAGGAAACCGATACTTTTGAAAGTTTTTCCAAATGGGCTTCAATACTTCTTCAGGATTTCAATGATCTCGACAGCAACCTGTTTGATACGGCAGCAATATCTGGCTTATCTCAGTGATACCAAGACGAATAGAGCAATGGGATCCTGGAGGCGAAGCAGGAAGTCATACTGGTCAAAAAATATCTCTCATTTTTCAATAAGGTCATTATATATCATGCAAGCATTTAAATCTTATTTAAGTGTAAAAAAAGTTGGTTATCAGGGTCTGGTATATCGAATTAGCAACTGAATCATTGGGGTCCTATAAAGAAAAACACCAAAACGAAAAGTTTGTTTTTGCTGCCTTCAATGCTTTAAATAAAGCTGAAGAAAAAATAATACAGGCAATTATTGACGATGATCTGGCATCAATATATTGGGATCATGACAATTTCTATACCAAGTCAAACAATCAGTCAGAGCAATTTTTTAAGAAGTACTTGACGATCCTGGCCTTATTATATATCCAATGAGTTTCAATGGAAAGAAAACAATATCAATACCCCAAAAACCATTCATTTTCATGGATTGCCCAAAAACATAAGTCAGATCAAGCACGTGGGATCTCTGCTAAAAGAACTGCAACAAAATAATGGAATTAAAGATACTGCTGTCATATTAGGAAATGAAAAATTATTACCGTCTTTATTGAATTCTATCCCCAAAGAAATCGCGAAAGCCAACATTACAATGGGTTATGAATTACAAAATGTATCACTAAACACTTTTTTTCAGTCCCTGTTCAAATTGCACTGAATCGATCAAAATGGAAAAAAGAAGGGATCGTTTTATTATAAAGATCTGATATCCCTACTTAATGATCCATTTTTCAAAAGTCAATGGGTCGCCTATAAAGATGTTGAAAAAGACCTTAAAACAATTCTTTATACTGATCATACTATTTTTGTTTCAGAAAGTCAATTAATGGATCTTGTTGCCCAATTTGAAGATCTTTCCAGCCTGTTTGAACTCGTATTTATAGAATGGAATAATGATATAAATAGCATTATTGAAAAGATCATCAAAATAATTGAACACCTGAAGGGTGCAAAACAGCAGGATCAACTTCATCAGGAATACCTCTACAGATATTATAATATTTTTATACAACTGTCTAACCTCAACAAAAATTTTGGGTTTATTGATAATTTGAATACGCTTTACCAGATCTTTCAGCATATTCTTAAAACTGAAAAGTTATCATTTCAGGGGGAACCTCTGGAGGGGCTTCAAATTATGGGGCTTCTTGAATCAAGGGGGCTTGATTTTAAGAACCTTATCATTACCTCAGTTAATGAAGGTTTTTTACCTGCCTCTGGCAGTAACAATTCTTTTATTCCTTTAGATATCAAGCTGGAGAAGAAAATTCCTACCTTTTTTGAAAAGGATGCCATTTTTTCTTACCACTTTTTTAGATTGTTGCACAGAGCAGAAAATATCTACTTGATTTACAACAACATCACTGATGATTTTGGATCGGGTGAACCAAGTCGTTTTATTAGACAGCTCCATACAGCCAAGGCTTTAGGACAACTGGATAAGGTTAGGTTTCAAAAAAAAATCATCAATCCAAAATTGAATTCCTCACCCCTGGTGCTGAACAACATTATTAAAACGGATACGGTAATGTCAAAGCTTATAAAGCTTGCTGAAAAAGGGTTTTCACCAAGTTCTCTTACCAATTATATTAGAAATCCTCTGGATTTTTATAAAAGAAGTGTTCTTGGTATTAAAGAATTCAAAGAAATTGAAGAAACAGTTGCGGCAAATACTTTTGGAACCATTGTTCACGATACCTTGGAGCAACTTTACCTCCCATTTCTGAATAAAACTTTAGAGATCAGAGATGTTAAGCAAATGATTCTTTTGGTCGAAGATGAAGTTACCCGGCAGTTTAACAAAAGTTATTCTTCAAAGGCGATCACTTCCGGAAAGAATTTTTTGGCTTATGAAATTGCCAAACAATTTGTGTTGAATTTCCTGAACTTCGAATTACGAGAACTCAAACAAGGAAAAATCATCAAAATCTTAGGCCTGGAAGTCCCAATCGAAATGTTTCATTATGTAAAAGGGATCGATATGGAAGTGAAATTAAGGGGAAAGATTGATAGGATAGATCAGATCAATGGTGTACTCAGGATCATGGACTACAAAACCGGTAAGGTTACAAAAACTCAACTTAAAATTAATGACTGGAGTCTACTCGGTTCTAATGAAAAATTTTCAAAAAGTTTTCAGGTTTTAACCTATGCCTATATGTATCTCAATCAGCATAAACTGTCTGTTAAGGATGTTTCTATGGAGAGTGGGATAATTTCCTTTAAAAACCTAAAAGATGGATTTATGGCCTTTAATGGAGGTTTGATAACGGAAGAAAGTATTTCGCTTTTTATTCTTGAACTCGACAATCTCATTATGGAGATTTTTGACATCAGTATTCCTTTTCAGGAGAAAGAATTACCAGTATTCAATTATTAATTCAAATCCTTATTTTTGCCTTTATGAGAATAGTTAAAAACATTGAAGTTGAGGGTAAACATCATCTGCCGATTTTAGCAGATCTCTTTTACCAGGAAAGTAATTCTCCAAAAGACGTTGTGATCTTCTGCCATGGTTACAAGGGTTATAAAGACTGGGGGGCCTGGAACCTGGTTGCCGAGGAATTTGCCAAACGGAACTTTTTTTTTCTAAAAATGAACTTTTCTCATAACGGTGGTACAAAAGAACAACCTATCGATTTTCCTGATCTCGAAGCCTTCGGCCAAAATAACTATCTAAAAGAACTGGATGATCTGGACTCAATTATTTCCTGGCTTGCATACAGACAATTCCTATCAAGCAGAAATAAACACCGAACAAATATCAGTTATTGGTCATTCTAGGGGAGGAGGAATTGTGGTTTTAAAGGCTGCCAATGATCAACGAATATCAAAAGTGATCTCATGGGCAGGTGTTTCAGATTTTGCCAGTAGATTTCCTGAGGGAGAAGCACTTGAATTCTGGAGAAAAAATGGGATTGCCTATATAACAAATGCCAGAACTAATCAACAAATGCCTCATTACTTTCAGTTTTATACAAGCTTTAAATCAAATGAAGCAGCATTAACCATCCAAACAGCAGCGGAAAAACTTTCCATTCCTTATCTCATTGTTCATGGAAACATGGATGAAACCGTTCCTCTAAAAGAAGCGAAAAATCTTAACACATGGTATCCTGAAAGTCAACTAGAGGTCATTGAAGGTGCCAATCATTCTTTTGGAAGTTCGCAACCTTGGACCCATCGTGAATTACCTTCACATTTATCTCTGGCCGTCGAACGATCTATAGAATTTATTGAGAGCTAAACATCTTTATTTCAGCTTGTTAGATTTATGTTTAAACTCTTTTTGTCATTTTTATGTTAACCATGACATGGCGTTTGGTTACAAAAGCATATACTTATAGTAATTATTTTGAATAAAATATAAACGAAAGAGTATTTTGGATGTATTGTTTCTCTTTTTGAAGAGATTCGCAAAAAAAGGGTCAATTATATTGACCCTTTTTTATTGTATAAGGGTCTCTTTTTCGTAACTTTATATGGCTTGTTTTAACCCCCTAAATACAAACCTATGAGACTTACTACAGTATTATCAATGTACATGTTGATCAGTCTTTTGTCTGTCAACAACCTGGAAGCACAATTACTTAAAAAACTAAAAAACAAGGTAAAGCAGGCCACCGAAGATGTTCTTGCTGAAAAAGCCGCACAGGAAACTGAAAAAACCCTGGACAGTCTTTTGGAAGTTGATCCTGATTATCAACCTGAATATGAAAAGCAGCTGCAGCAAATGATGACCGCAGGAGCCGAAGATATCAAAATAGAGGAATCTTATGTTTTCAATACAAGAGTCATTTATCAAATGACTGTTACAGATCAGGATAAATCAACTGATGTCAATTATGAAATGTGGTATTCTGAAAATGAAGCCTATATGGCAACAAAGATGTTTGATGATAAAAATTCAGATTCTAAGGACACACCTAATTCGATTCTGTCGATACTTGATGATAAAAATAAAGCTATTGTTGTTATCATGGAAGATCAAAAAATCGCCCAATTAATGCCAATGACTGATATAGATGAATCAGATGTTCATGACCCAGATGTTGATGAAATTAAATCAATTGAAGAGGATACCGAATTTGAAAATCTAAAAAAAACCGGAAGATCCAAAGAGATCCTGGGTTACAACTGCGAAGAATTTGTCGCTCAAAACGATTCAAACAAATATTCTTATTGGGTAACCAAAGAATTGTCTCTCTTCCATAAAAACATGTTTTTCAACCTAAGCGAATCACTTGGAGGAAACACTTTTGATCAAATATCCGGAAGCAGCAAAGGGTTTTATGATGGAAATGAACTACGAAAATTTTTCAACAAAGGAAAAAGGATCTATGCAGGTTCTGGATATTCAAAAAACCAACAACAGAATTTTAATGAGTGATTACCAACTTATGAGTCTTGGTCAATTCATGCAAAAATAATTTTTAACTATCTATTTTACTCTATGCTATTTTTGTAATTCACTGATACATAGAAAGTACCTGTATCAATTCGGTCATTTTAAACTTAAAAAAGATCAGGTAAAAATACTTTTTAACCACTGTGTTAAAAACTTTCGAGTCAATGTGGATAACTAAGATTTTATATTCGAGTAAAATGTCGAATCTTTGCGCTGCAATTATTCCCTGCTATTTATTAATTTATCAACCAACAATACGCCAATTATGTCAAATATTGAACCTATTTTACGTCCCAACAAAGACCGATTTGTTATTTTTCCTATACAACATAATGATATTTGGGACTGGTATAAAAAGCAAGAAGCTTCATTTTGGACCGCTGAAGAAATAGACCTCGAACAAGATGTAATTGACTGGGAAAATAAACTGAGTAATGATGAAAAGTATTTCATCAAACATATCTTAGCTTTTTTTGCAGCATCTGACGGTATTGTTAATGAAAATCTGGCTGAAAACTTTGTTAGTGAAGTACAGTACACTGAAGCTAAATTTTTCTATGGATTTCAGTTGATGATGGAAAATATACATTCTGAAGTATATTCTCTTCTTGATTGACACATATATTAAAAATGAAGATGAAAAAAATGAACTTTTTCAGGCTATTGAAATTTTTCCTGCAATCAAGAAAAAAGCTGATTGGGCACTGAAATGGGTAGACAGCGATAGTTTTGCAGAACGATTAATCGCTTTTTCTGCTGTCGAAGGTATTTTCTTTTCCGGTAGCTTTTGTTCTATTTTTTGGATGAAAAAAAGAGGCTTATTGCCTGGTTTGACCTTTTCCAATGAATTGATCAACAGAGATGAAGGACTTCATGCTGATTTTGCTGTTTACTTGCATCAAAATCACATCATGAATAAGGTTCCTAAAGAAAGAATTACAGAAATTCTTGTTGATGCATTAAAGATTGAGAGAGAATTTATCACAGAGTCTCTTGCCGGTAAGTTTGATTGGAATGAACTCTAGCTTAATGACACAATACCTCGAGTTTGTAACTGACAGGTTATTGACTGGAATACGGATGTGAAAAAGTTTATAATGCTACGAATCCTTTTGATTTTATGGAAATGATCTCTTTGGAAGGAAAGACCAATTTCTTTGAAAAAAGAGTATCAGAATATCAAAAAGCAGGCGTAAAATCAGGAGGTACAGGAAGTATTTCTTTCGATGCCGATTTCTAATTATTCAATTGTTTTAAAAATTTAAAAGATATTTTGTTGATAATGTGCTGTTATATAATTATTAACGACAGATTGTTAACAACATCTTAAACAGTTTTCCGAATTGACTGTGGTTTTATTCTATTTTAGAACAGACTAAAAGTCTATTCAAATTCATTATAATATCGCTTTCAGATATTATAGTTTTTAACGAGTAATATGGGCTCATGACTAAGGCATGAGAATAACTAACCTTAATAAACATAATAAATAAATGTATGTAGTAAAAAGAGACGGCAAAAGAGAACCGGTAATGTTCGATAAAATTACCGCAAGAGTTAGAAAATTGTGCTATGGATTAAATGATTTGGTTGATCCTATCAAGATTTCGATGAGAGTGATAGAAGGAATATATGATGGAGTAACAACTTCGGAATTAGATAACCTTGCAGCCGAGATTGCTGCCACTTTGACCACTACACACCCTGATTTCGCAAAAGTAGCAGCCAGAATAGCTGTTTCCAACTTACATAAAAACACTAAAAAGTCCTTTAGTGAGACCATGAAGGATCTTCATGATTATGTAAACCCAAGAACGGGTAAAAAGGCTTCTATGATCGCTGAAGATGTTTATAAGATCATTGAAGACAATGCAGATAAACTGGATTCAACCATTATATATAACCGTGATTTTGGTTATGACTTCTTCGGTTTTAAAACACTTGAAAGATCGTATCTTTTAAAAATCAACGGAGAGATAGTTGAAAGACCACAGCACATGTTAATGAGGGTTTCTGTGGGTATCCATAAAGACGATCTGGATGCTGCCATTGAAACTTATGAATTAATGAGCAAGCGCTATTTTACTCATGCTACTCCTACCTTGTTCAATGCCGGTACACCAAAACCACAGATGTCTTCATGTTTTCTTTTACAAATGCAAGATGACAGCATCGATGGAATCTATGATACCCTAAGGCAAACGGCCAAAATTTCTCAATCAGCAGGTGGTATAGGTCTTTCTATACATAACGTAAGAGCCACCGGGTCTTATATCAGAGGTACTAACGGTACTTCTAATGGTATCGTTCCTATGTTGAGAGTATTCAACGATACGGCAAGATATGTCGATCAGGGAGGAGGAAAACGTAAAGGTTCCTTTGCCGTTTATTTGGAGCCTTGGCATGCGGATATTTTTCAGTTCCTCGATTTGAAAAAGAACCATGGTAAGGAAGAAATGCGAGCAAGAGATCTGTTCTTTGCCATGTGGATTCCTGATTTGTTTATGAAACGTGTTGAAGAGAATGGAGAATGGACCCTGATGTGTCCTAATGAATGTCCCCACCTTTTTGATACTTATGGGGATGAGTTTGAAAAGCTATATACCAGTTACGAAAAAGTAGGAAAAGGAAGAAAGACCATCAAGGCCAGAGAATTATGGGAAAAGATTCTCGAAGCTCAGATCGAAACTGGAAATCCTTATATGCTTTATAAAGATGCGGTCAACAGAAAATCAAACCATAAAAATCTTGGTACGATTCGTTCTTCCAATTTATGTACTGAAATCATGGAATATACCGCTCCTGATGAGGTAGCTGTGTGTAATCTTGCCTCTATCGCCATTCCAATGTTTATCTCAGAGGATGCCGATGGGAATAAATTCTTTGACCACAAAAAATTATTTAAAGTCACCAAAAAGATCACTAGAAACCTGGATACCGTGATCGATCAAAATTTCTACCCTGTTCCGGAAGCGGAAAACTCAAACATGAGACACAGACCGGTAGGGATTGGAATTCAAGGTCTTGCCGATGCGTTTATTATGTTGAGATTGCCTTTTACAAGTGAGGAAGCCAAAAAACTGAATAAGGACATCTTTGAGACCATCTATTTTGCTTCTTTAACCGCTTCTATGGAACTTGCTAAAGAAAAAGAACCTTATTCATCATATAAGGGTTCTCCGATCTCTCAGGGTGAATTCCAGTTTAATATGTGGAATATTAGCGAGGATGAACTAAGTGGTAGATGGGAATGGAAGAAGCTTAGAGAAAGTATCATGCAAAATGGTGTAAGAAATTCTTTATTGGTTGCTCCTATGCCTACGGCTTCTACCTCACAAATTTTGGGAAATAACGAAGCTTTTGAACCTTATACTTCAAATATCTATACCAGAAGAGTTTTGTCCGGGGAGTTTATTGTTGTTAATAAACACCTTTTGGAAGATCTTGTAAATCTTGGATTATGGGACAATGACATGAAAGAAGATATCATGCGTGCCAATGGATCAGTTCAACATATTGAGGCAATTCCACAGGAATTAAAAGAATTGTACAAAACTGTATGGGAAATGAGTATGAAAGATATTATCGATATGGCGCGCCATAGAGGTTATTTTATTGATCAGTCACAATCATTGAACCTATTCATGAAAGATCCTGACTATTCCAAACTGACATCAATGCATTTTTATGCCTGGAAATCTGGTTTGAAAACAGGTATGTACTATTTAAGAACAAAATCTGCGGTGAATGCTATTCAGTTCACAGTATCTAAAAAGACTGATGAACTTCCTGCAGGTGCAGTTGAAGAGCAGCCTTTAACTGGAGAAGAACTTAAGGAAATGATCATAAAATCAAGGGAGAATCCTGATGATTGCCTGATGTGTGGATCATAAATGATCCTAATGATTAAAACAAAAAAGAGGAAACTGATGGTTTCCTCTTTTTTGTTTTTTATAATTATTCACGACTCTTTCGAAGTGTCTTTTCTTTTATATTTTTCTCTATCTACTGGTCATCAGAAGCCGAGGCCAGATCATAAGTCCTCTTTAGTGTACTTAAGACAACAGGATTCAATATCACCTTAGTGTTTGACACCACTACATCCGCAATCTCTATCGGTGCATAACCGATAAAATCTATCACAAGTGTGTATTCCCCTTCTAAAAGATTCAATTCAAAAGCCCCTTCCAAAGATGTTTCAGCATTTATATCCAATCCTTTGACCTTTACATTTGCAAAAGCCAATGGTTCCTTATCAAAGTCTCCATCAAGTACACTACCCTGTACACTTACACCTTGTGCATAAGCAAAACCAGAAATAAGCAAACCAAAAACTAAAGTTATAATTTTCATAAAAATAATTTTACACAAAGAAATTCATTAAAAGTCACATCCAGGTTAATTCATTGTTAAGGAATTATAATCTATTGGTTAATCTTGCGCCAATTTATTTATTAGCTATGTTGTAAAATCCTCCTGTAATTAGTATGTTTATATGAAAAACTCCTTTTATGATCAAACGATGGATCTTTTTGATTGTACTTATTGTTCTGGGGCTTGGTCTATTTTATAATCCCAATTTTAAGACAATCGCAGCAGGTGTTTCAATTCTTTTATTCGGGATGATCACCCTGGAAGAAGGGTTTAAGGTGTTTACCAAAGGGCCGCTTAGATCAATTTTAGCAAAAGCTACCGACAAACTCTATAAGAGTATTTCTTTAGGAGCCATTGTAACAGCTTTCATACAGTCAAGTTCACTTGTCTCTGTAATTACCATATCCTTTATCAGCGCCGGCCTGATAAGCTTAGCTGGCGGTATTGGATTGATTTTCGGAGCCAATATAGGTACAACCGCCACTGCCTGGCTTGTTGCCGGATTTGGGCTTAAGATCAAAATATCCATACTGGCGATGCCTATGCTGATTTTTGGGATCATTTTCTCTTTTCAAAAGAGCAAGGCCTTCAAAGGAATAGGCAACATATTGACCGGATTAGGATTCTTTTTCCTTGGAATTCATTTTATGAAAGAAGGTTTTGATGTTTTTAGTGAATATTTTGACCTTACTGTATATGCAGTGCCTGGATTTTTAGGTGTTGTGATCTATACCGGAATAGGGATTTTTATCACTACAATTCTTCAATCGAGCAGTGCATCTCTGGCTTTGGTACTTACTGCCCTTTCTGCGGGTCAGATAGAATATGAAAACGCACTGGCCCTGGCTATCGGAACAAATATTGGAACCACGATCACTGCGCTGATAGGATCTGTAGGTTCAAATATCGCTGGAAGAAGACTGGCTCTGGCCCACTTGATCTTTAATTTTATCACAGGGATCGTGGCTCTTTCTTTTATTTTCCCTCTGGCAAAATTTGTCGATAAATTATCTGAATTTATTGGTATCTCTCAAGATGACTATGCTTTAAAACTGGCTCTTTTTCATACCATATTCAATCTCTTAGGTGTTCTCATCATGATCCCACTTATCAAAAAGTTGGAAAAATTGCTGATTTATCTGATTAAAGATCATAGAATCAAAGATATAGATGAGCCAAAATTCCTGAATCGAGCAGCACTGGAATTCCCCCAAACGGCGATTTCTTCCCTGGAAAACGAAACAAAATATCTCTTTGAAAATGCCATATTTGAAATAGTGACACATGCTTTAAATATTCACAGGAGTGATATTTTATCTGATATAAAGTCAAAAGTTCTGATAAAAAAATCTCAATCGGAAATAGACATAGATATAAGAGATCTATACGTGCATAAAGTCAAAACTATTTATGGTAAAATTTTGGAGTATGCTACGATTGCCCAATCTGAACTTGAATTAAGTAAAGAACAGCATAAAAGAATCTCAGAGATAAAAATTGCGAATCGAAAAATGGTTGAAATCATAAGAGATGTAAAAGAACTTCGCCGGAATATCTCGGTGTATACCTATGCTGATAACGAATATATCAAAAAGGAGTACAACAAATTCAGAAGGATGGTTGTCAGGGTGTTAAGAGCGATCTATCTCTTTAGAATTGAAGAGGACAAAGAAGTACATTACGAAAAACTCATGGCAATGAGAAATAAGGCCAAGCAAAACTCAAGAATAGACAATAAAGGGATCAACAATATCATTAGGAAAAACCTTATTACAACCGATATGGCCTCTTCTCTGGTAAATGATCATGACAATGTCAATGATATGGTCAAAAAACTCATTGAAGTAGGAGAATTACTGTACAGCGGAAAAGACAGTATACTTGAACCTGTTTAATTGCCTGGGTATTCCCTGAAATCTCTAAGCCATATGGGCTCACTATGCCTTATTTTTATGATGTTCCTCATAATAGAGGTTCAGAATATTCATACAGGCCATAATTAAATCCTTTGTCTCCAAAAGTATGATAAAATACAAGGTAGTATTCTTAGGACTGGTAGAGTCGCTCTCTCTAGTTCTCTCAACCTGTTTTTGTATTGAAATCTCTACCTCTTCCAAGAGAGCTCTCTTTGAATCAATAATATCCGGAACTATTTTGTCAAAGGATCTTGAATCAAACACCTCACTGATCCTGGAAAATAAGACCAGTAATTTGTCATTAATTTCCAAGAGTTCTTCTGTTTGCCTTTTCTTCAGCTCCTTGTGATGATTATTGACATGCTTATGACTTACCTTAGCGATGAGACTAGATGATTGGGCAACATCTTGCAGACTACCAATAACATCTATATAAAACTTACTGGCGCCAAGATAAGAATCATCAAGATCTTTAATAAAATAGAAAATATCATTTTGCAGATCTTCAACTTCCGATTCCAGTTTCACCACTGATCCTTTGGCTTTAGTCAGTTTGTTTAGATCTTGACTGATCAAGCCTTTAATTGTTGTAGAATTGATCTTTCCAACTCGCTTTAAAGCCTTTGATATATTGTCGGCACTTTCCTCGATTACCCCAAGTATAGAACCACTTTCTGCTTTATTCAAACTATCTTCAGCCTTAGACTCTCTTGACTTTCTAGTATGTTTGATATAATTTCTCGACAATAATAATACCGCCAACAACAATAAAACTGCAATCATTGTAGCGCCTCCAAGATGAATCAAATAGGCAACCGTTCCTGCTGCTATAAATGCTACAAGGGCCGTAAAAAACCACCCTCCAATCACATTCAGAACTCCCGCTACCCTATATACGGCACTTTCACTTCCCCAGGCCCTGTCTGCCAAAGAAGTACCCATAGCCACCATAAAAGTTACATAGGTAGTAGAAAGAGGTAACTTCATCGAGGTTGCAAGGGAAATAAGAACGCTGGCTACCATTAGGTTTACTGCAGCTCTGCACCATATCAAAAGCAGGAAGTTCATGCTTCTTATCCTTAGACAATTTTATTACTGGTTTTTTAAATTGCTTTTCAATTTTTCGTTGTACTGAATCTGGCAATACGGTCGCTGTATAATCTGATATCATCATGGTAAACTTCACCATATTTCTAGACATCCAATGGGGCTCAAACCTTTCTTTGGTATTTTCCTGACTGGATAAATCAATAGATGTCTTAACGACACCCTTTGCTTTACTTGACAACCAAAGTGTCAATACCATAATCAATCCGGCAGCAACAAGAAATAAAGTTGGTGTTGGGACTTTCTTGCTCAATACATTCATGCTGAATTCTGTTGCAGGAACTCCGGAAACGCTCCATGCCTCATAGGATTGCCATGCGGCAATCGGAACACCTATAAAATTAACAAGGTCATTTCCGGCAAATGCCAAGGCCAGGGCAAATGTGCCAATGATGATAATGATCTTGTAAATATTCATTTTTAGATCCAACCACTGCAAGGTAAGATAGCAGCGACCAAACCACAAAGCTTATGGTAATGATCAACAGGGTCTTCCCTTCTATCATTGGTTCAATATTTGCGTAATAATCTGTTCCTTTCAATCCTTTGATAAAGATAAAATAGGTAATCGCTGCAAGGGCAACTCCACCAAAAACAGCTCCTACCCATTTGGCCTTTTTTTCAAAATCAAACGATAATAGCACCCTGCTTATATATTGAACGAAGGCTCCAACCGAGAAGGCAACTACTACCGATAGCAATATGCCTAAAATGATTTCTGTTGCCTTTTCAGTATTGATATATTTTAATACTTCCGAAAAAGAACCATTATCGGCTCCAATCTTGATCAAGGCCATGGCAACGGCAGCACCTAACAACTCAAAAACGATTGAAACTGTTGTCGAAGTTGGCATTCCGAGGGTATTGAAAAAATCAAGCAATAAGATATCGGTGATCATCACCGCAAGAAAAATGATCATGATCTCATTGAAATAAAACTCTCCCGGAACAAAAATTCCTTTTCTGGCCACCTCCATCATGCCACTTGAAAAAACAGCTCCAAAAGCAATTCCAAGACTGGCAACTATCATTATTGTTCTAAAGGATACGGCTTTGGAACCCAAGGCTGAATTCAAAAAGTTTACGGCATCATTACTCACTCCAACCACAAGATCAGCAACTGGCCAAAACGACCAATGCCATGATCATTAAAAAGTAAATGTTTTCCATTTTTTTAAGGTCTAATTAGACATTAAATATAAAACAGAATATAGAATAATTACTATTTAATTAAAATATTGTTAAAATATAGCTAGTGGGAGTTTGGAAAACCTTTAAACCTTTCTGGTTTTTTCAGGATCGAACCCTCTGAAAATATTCAAATTAATGTATCTTTCAAGCTTTAAAAATACGGTATGAACTGGGAAAAATTACTCTCTTTAAAAAGATTTGGCGATGAGGCCACAAGAAAAAGAATTGATCAGGACGAAGCTCGTTTGGGCTTTGAAGTTGATTTTGACAGGATTATTTTTTCTGATTCATTTAGAAGTTTACAAGACAAAACCCAGGTTGTTCCTTTGTCAAAAACAGATTTTGTACATACAAGACTAACCCATAGTTTGGAGGTATCAGTTGTGGCAAGATCTTTGGGCCGTATGGTGGGCAAATATGTCATTGAAAAATATCCCGAACTGGAAAAAAAGGGGTATCGATCAAATGATTTTGGAGCAATTGCAGCCGCGGCAGCCTTGTCTCATGACATAGGAAATCCTCCTTTTGGGCATAGTGGAGAGAAGTCAATTGGCGAGTTTTTTTTATCTGGAAAAGGGCAACAATTTAAAGAGCAACTCAAGCCTAAACAATGGCAGGACCTGATCGATTTTGAAGGGAATGCGAACGGTTTTAAGATCTTGTGTGAATCTGTAAATAATATTGAGGGTGGGTTAAGGTTGTCCTATGCCACTTTAGGAGCCTTTATTAAATATCCGAAGGAATCCTTACCGAAAAAACCAAGTCAGCACATTGCCGATAAAAAATACGGTATATTCCAGTCAGAACTGGCGTTTTTTAAAGAACTCGCAGATGAATTGGGTTTAAAAAGAACCGGAAACAACACTGATCTTTCCTTTTCGAGACATCCTCTGGCTTATATTGTAGAAGCTGCTGATGATATTTGCTATACCATCATTGATTTTGAAGATGGAATCAATCTTGGATTGATCTCTGAAGATTATGCCTTGGAATATCTGATCAACCTTGTCAGGGATACCATCAATACTAAGAAATACAATTCCCTGCAAAATACCCAGGATCGGATCAGTTATTTAAGGGCTCTGGCCATAGGAAATCTTATTCAGGAAGCCTCTAGAATATTTATTGAAAACGAAGAGGCCATCCTCAAAGGAGACTTTCAACATTCTCTTCTTGAAAAATGCAAATATGAAGCACAGATCAATGATATCATTAAGTTGAGTGTAGAAAAGATCTATCAAAGCAAGGAGGTCATTGAAAAAGAAATTGCCGGTTACCAGGTCATTGCAGATTTGTTGGAAGTCTTTATTACTGCTGTCAACAACAAACATGCACATCAGCTCTCCAATTATGACAAACTTGTTTTAATGCTATTACCAGACAGGTATAAAAACACCTCTGATGATCTATACAAAAGAATTCTCAGCATATGTAATCTTGTTGCAAATTTCTCAGATAGCTATGCCATTTTGCTGCACAAAAAAATTAAGGGGGTCGATCTTGGTTGATAAAGTTGTCTTAAAAATTATAAATAATTCCAAGACCCAGCTGCTGTTTTAACTGTACTCTCGCTCCCAGGGTTTCCACCTACTCCATCTTCATTGGTTTCTTTGATCTTGATGTCATTATCGTAGATCAAATGAGTCCTGAAGCTCGCTTGAAATACTTTATTGATCTTAAATTGGAAATTAAGGATCCAATCCACATCAATATTTCCAAAGTCATTGATATAGTCGCTATAGAGTTCAAGATCGTTTTCCATCGCAACATTTTTAAAGATCTCTTTTTCCCATTTGGTTCTAACCAAAATACCCAATTCGTGCCTTGACCGCTCACCTGGCTCGACACCAAAAGCCCCTTCATTTGATAATTTTTCATCAAATACATAGGTTGATTTTAAAGTTAATGGAGACACATAAATAGAAAAAAGTTTCTCCTTTAAATTGTATTGGCTTCCAATTCCCAAATGAAGATAGGCCGGTGCAAAAAACCTGGATATCGGATCCTCGCTTTCAGCATCCTTAAATCCATCTGTAAATTGGGTTTTAAAATTGAATTGTGCTGAAAAATACCAGTTGGAAAGGGTGTCTTTTCTATAACCGAAAGATGAAGATAGTCTTATTTCATCATCCGTTTTGATCAAACCTAAGTTCTGCTGATTGTTCAAGCCATATCTGGCAGACACCTCGTTTTTCCAAAGTGTGTATAATTTTTCATAGACTCTTGCGAATTCAACTTTAAATAATCCTGAAATCGAATTTTGGCCTCCGGAGTTCCAATTGACAAAAGAGACCTCATTCAAGTCAAATCCAATCACTATTCTTGTGGTCCCACCAAACCGGGTCTGTGGCTCTTTTGGTTCTTTTAATACTTACAAGTTCAATGGCATTGGAAAAACCTATGGTATCGATACCATAGGTCTTAATTTTTGAGAAATAATCAATCTTATTTGGGAGTGGTATATAGGAGGTATCTCCAGAGTAATTATCAATAACCATTCTATACTTCGGCGTAATCATAATATCCCTGCCATAGGCATTTCTTTTAGTGGAATCTATTTGAATATTATAATAAGGTCTTAACAAAGAATCCAACAAAGCTCTTTCGATATAAAGCATTTTTGGCGTTTGGAGTGAATCTGATTGCAGGCTGTCTAATAACAGCATCGTTCGCGGTATAATCTTTTGTACCAAGAAAGTACTATCAATACTTTGAACTAATGAAATAGTGTCAATCGGAATTTTCACCTCTACAGAATCCTTGATCTGGGCATTAACTCCAGAGACAAATAAAAGAAAAAAAAGTATTTTAAGAATTCTGATCATCCATTCAAAAAGAAGGCGAATTTAACAATTTTTACAATTCAAATTTCGATCAATTGCAATTTCAATACTGTTTTGATCAAGACCAACTATTCATATAATTTTGACATAGATTCCATGCTCGATAAAGGGGTCTGGAAGTCCAAAACATTCTACTTCTACTTCCTGCATATTTACCATGATTTTTATAGGCCAAAACAGACATTCCAAAGCCTCCCTTAATAGCCCCTTCTTCAATGGTAATGATCTTTTTGTGAATCTCAAAAAGATCTCATCCAATAAATTTTCATCCAAAGGTTTTACAAAACGCATATCATAATGTGCAAATTCTTATAGTACTTTATCGTTTACAGATCTATTATGGTTTCCCCAATGGATCCAACTGACAAAATAGCCAGATGCCTTCCATTTTTAATCATCCTGCCCTTGCCAGTTTCGATCATTTTGAATGGCTTCTTCCAGTCTGAATGAATCCCCCTTCCTCTCGGATATCTTATGGCTAAAGGTCCTTCAAATCAAATTGAGCACTATACATCATATTCCTTAGCTCCATTTCATCCATTGGGCAAAAAATGACCATATTTGGAATACAGCTCAAATAAGCCAAGTCAAAAGCACCGTGATGCGTAGGCACCGTCTTCTCCAACCAATCCGGCCCGTCTATACAAAAAACAACAGGCAGATTCTGTAAGGCAACATCGTGAATAATCTGATCATAGGCTCTTTGAAGAAAAGTTGAATAAATGGCACAAAAGGGTAACATTCCCTGAGTGGCCAACCCGGCAGCCAAGGTAACCGCGTGCTGTTCTGCAATACCCAACATCAAATGCTCTTTCAGGAAATTTATCTATCATGTATTTTAAGTGAAGATCCTGTTGGCATCGCAGGAGTTATACCCACTATTTTTTTATTCTTTTCGGCAAGTTCTACCAGTGTCAATCCAAATACATCCTGATATTTAGGTGGAAATTCATTTCTCATTCTGATCAATAAGTTCTCCTGAAAGTTTATCGAAAGGGCCAGGAGCATGATAAGTGATCTGGTCCTTTTCCGCCTTACTCAATCCTTTTCCTTTGGTAGTTATTACATGAAGGAGTTTTGGTCCCTGAATTGTTTTTAAGCCTGTTCAGTTCTGATACAAGACCTTTAAGATCATGACCATCAATCGGACCGGTATAAGAAAACTCAAGCGCTTCAAATATATTCTTCTGGTGGGCATCCATTCCTTTCTTAACGGAAGTAAGGTAATTTTTAAGCGCTCCGACATTGGGATCAATTCCCATTTCGTTGTCGTTCAGGATGATCAATAAATTGGATTTAGTAACCCCTGCATGATTTAATCCTTCAAAAGCCATCCCACTAGCAATACTGGCATCTCCAATTACCGCAATATGCTGTCTGTTCGTCCTCACCTTTTAATTTTGAGGCAATTGACATTCCCAAAGCGGCTGAAATAGACGTTGAGGAATGACCTGTTCCAAAGGCATCATACTCACTTTCACTAATTTTAGGAAACCCTGATATGCCTCCAAATTCTCGATTCGTATGAAACGATTCCCTTCTTCCGGTCAAAATTTTATGAGGATAAGCCTGATGTCCCACGTCCCAAACCAAAAGGTCATAAGGTGTATCAAAAACATAGTGCAAAGCGATGGTCAATTCTACCACTCCAAGGCTAGCTCCCAGATGTCCTTTTTTAACCGATACGACATCTATGATAAAGTCTCTTAACTCCTGAGCAAGAGGACTAAGTTCAGCAATCGACAATTTCTTGAGATCGCTTGAATTGTTGATATTTTCTAAATATTTTTTAATCACGGATACAAAACTACAATTATCTTTGGCGAAGCCAAAATAATAAGTTTCTTATATTTTATGCGTAATAGCCCCATCGGAATTTTTGACTCAGGAGTAGGAGGATTGACTATTTATGAAGAGATCCATAAATTGCTGCCAAATGAAAATATCATTTATCTGGCTGACAACAAGAACGCCCCTTATGGTGAAAAATCCAAAGAGGAAATTATAGATATCAGTGTAAAAAACACTGAATTCTTGCTGTCAAAAGGTTGTAAATTGATTGTAGTTGCCTGTAACACTGCCTCAACAAATGCTGTAAAATACCTAAGAGAACATTATGCTATTCCTTTTATCAGGGTGCAGCCTGCCATCAAACCGGCAGCTTTAAATTCTAAGACCAAAGTGGTGGGCATCCTCGCCACTAAAGGCACTTTAAAAAGTGAGTTGCTTTTTGAAACCTCTCAAAGGTTTGCTCAGGGCGTAAAAGTTGTAGAACAAGTAGGTGAAGGCCTTGTTACATTGATTGAATCTGGCAAGATGCATTCCTCAGAAATGACAAGTTTACTCCATAAGTATATCGACCCTATGCTGGATAAAAATATAGATCATTTGGTTTTAGGATGCACACATTACCCCTTCCTGACAGATCAAATTAAAGAGATTGCAGGTGACGAAAGTCGCTATTCTGGATTCTGGAGAAGCCATAGCAAGGCAAACTAAGGTCATCCTTACCGAGGAAAACCTGCTTAATCTTGAGTCTGGTGATATCAGTAGAATCTTTTATACCAATAAAGATCCGCAGGTGATGCAGCAAATTCTGGATGAATTTGATGAAGAGTTTGTGGCCATTAAAACAAATTTCTAAATATGGAAAGCCCCTTTACTCATGAGTATTTTATGAAAAAGGCCCTTATGGAAGCCCAAATGGCCTATGAGAAAAATGAAGTTCCTATAGGAGCAGTGATCGTTATTGGTGAAAAGATTATTGCCAGGGCCCACAATCTTACCGAGACTTTAAATGATGTGACGGCACATGCCGAAATGCAAGCCTTTACAGCTGCTGCGGATTATCTTGGAGGTAAATATTTAAAAAAGTGCACACTTTATGTCACTTTGGAACCTTGTCAAATGTGTGCTGGTGCAAGCTATTGGACACAAATTGATCAGATTATTTTTGGTGCATTTGATCCTCAAAGAGGTTTTCAACATTATCAAACTACCCTGCATCCAAAAACGAAGTTTACAGGCGGGGTGATGGAAAAAGAATGTAGTGAACTCATCAACCGATTTTTTATTGAAAAAAGAAATCTGAACTAATCCTCTTCTTTCTTATCTGGCGGATTAGCAAAATCCTTAAGGGAATAATTTCTTAGATCCTTGTTCTTATATCGGTGATAGATAAACAAGGGCATCAATATAAATGCAAACACCAACACACCAATCCCGATAAATTTTTCTCCTGCCCCTGTGGCGGAAGAATTTAAATAATAGCCATAAACTATTAAACCCATGAGCAAAAAAAAGTATCAATCTCAATCCTGTTTTCATCGAAGCGAATAAATTTGTTGCTAAATTACAAAATGTCTTATCTTTAATCTTATATAATTTCTAATTTGCTCAATTTATCGAAATACACGGCTTTATTACCCCTAATTCTGTTATTCTCCTGTACCATGTCAACTCCAAAATTGTCTGACAAGATCGTCATTGCCCACAGAGGTGCTTCAGGTTATCTACCTGAACATACCCTGGAGTCTAAAGCTATGGCCCATGCCATGAACGCAGATTATATTGAACAGGATATCGTGTTAAGTAAGGATGATGTGCCTATTGTTATTCACGACATCTATTTAGAGGAAGTTACGGATGTCGCCCTTATGTATCCGGAAAGATCCAGAGCAGATGGCCGTTTTTATGTGATTGACTTTAGTTTAGATGAATTAAGGAGACTTTCGGTAAATGAACGCATCGAACTTTCTACAAAAAAAGCCGTTTTTCCAAACAGGTTTCCTTTGAAAAAATCGAACTTTAAACTTCACACCCTTCAGGATGAAATTGAACTCATTCAGGGAATGAATAAAAGTACTGGCAAAAACATAGGGATTTACCCAGAGATCAAGAACCCGGGTTTTCATCATCAACACGGTAAAGATATTTCTAAGATTGTATTGCAGATCCTAAAAAAATATGGCTACAGTAAAAAATCGGATGCCTGCATTCTACAGTGTTTCGATGCGAAAGAATTGCAAAGAATAAGAAAGGAATTAGAATAGTGATCTCTTTTTAACCCAATTGTTGGATTTTCCGGAAAGTCTTGATGATCTTGAAAAATATGCCAGCTATGCAGATGCCATCGGCCCTTCTATTGAGCAATTGTGGATCACTTCTTTCGGCAAATCTTTAGAAGAAAAAAAAGATCTTATTCAGCGTGCTCATAAATTGAATTTAAAGATTCATGCCTATACTTTCAGACAGGATGAACATCCTAATTTTGAAAATTTTGAGGCCTTGTTAAATTTCGGTTTTTATGAATTGGAATTGGATGGGGTTTTTACCGACTTTCCGGATAAAGTTATCCGTTTTTTAGAGAATTAGGTGTTGGTTACATGTATCAATTTTCTCCGGTAAGCCGTAAGTAATCTGGATTTGGAGATATACCCATGATATTTGCCCTTTTTGATCACCGGGAGGTTCCAGGCTCCGGTAGTTTTAAATTTTTTCATGATTATTTGGGCATTGTCCTTATCTATATTGATAATTCCAGCATCTGCATGCATCAAATCTGAGGCTATAATTTTGTCATACATGGTTGCATCAAACATGATATGCCTGATATCATCCAAACGAATCACACCTACAAATTCATGCTCTTCGTTTACAACAGGGAAATGGTTCCTGGATGACTTGGTAACTGCATTTTTAAGAATCTCACCCAACTTCATTTCAGGAGTTAATACAATAAAGTTCGTTTCAATGATTTTATTGATATCTAACATCATTAAAACATTATTGTCTTTGTCATGAGTTATCAACTGGCCTCTTTTCGCCAGTTCAGCTGCATAAATATTATGTGGTATATACCTTTTAGTAATTAAAAAAGATATGGAAGCAACGATCATCAAAGGAACAAAAAGTTCGTATCCTCCGGTTATTTCAGCTATTAAAAATATAGCTGTTAAAGGAGCGTGAAGCACCCCTGCCATCAGGCCGGCCATCCCCACCATGGCAAAATTTGTTAATGATAATTGATGTGAAAATAAATTGCTGTTATTGATCACTAAAGCAATCAAATAGCCAAAAACACTTCCTGTAAACAAAGTTGGTGCAAATACCCCACCAATACCTCCGGCTCCAAAAGTGAATGACATAGCAACCACTTTGAACAATACCAAACCACCCAGAAGCGCAACAACAACCCAAATATTATCTGTAACCGTATGGAATATATTATTTTTAACTACAGCAACTATATTTCCTTTCAGCACATTGTTTATGGTCACAAAGCCTTCACCAAAAAGAGGCGGAATAAAATAAACCACTGTTCCAAGTAAGACGCCTCCAATGAGCAAACGCATATAGGGATTTTTAAATCTTTTAAAGAAGTTACCTACTCCAAAATATATTTTACTGAAATAGATGGAAACCATAGCTGAAGCAACCCCTAAAAAAATATAAAAAGTTACATCGGTCAATTGAAATTTATCCTGTACCTGAAAATGCAGTAAGACGTCATCTCCAAAAAAGAAATAAGAGGTTAAAACAGCTGTAATCGAGGCCAATAATAATGGAATCATTGAGGCCAAAGTAAGTTCCAAGCTAAATATCTCGACTGCAAAAACGATTGCAGCAATGGGCGCTTTAAATATGGAAGCCATCGTTCCTGCAGCGGCTGCTCCAATGAGCAAGGTTCGTGTTGTTTGATTCAAATGGAACAAGCGGGAAAAATTGGATCCGATTGCCGCTCCCGTTGCAACCGTTGGTCCTTCCAGTCCAACGGACCCACCAAAACCAACAGTTAAAGGAGCCGTTAATAAGGAAGCCCACATCATTACGTCGGGGCATCATTCCTTTTAATTTGGAAATGGCATATAAGGTTGACAGGAATTCCGTGTTCAACCGGTTTTTTAACAATGTATTTAATACTTAAAAGCACTAAAAACAAACCTATGATCGGAAAAATAAAATAAAACACATGATGAATCTCTCTGATAAATTCTCCTTCAAGTAATTCTTGAATAAAGTGCGTTAAGTTTTTAATCGTTACAGCAACCAATCCTGTCAATAAACCAATAATGGCACTCGCAATACTAATAAAATGTTTATTGGAAATATGTTTATATCTCCATTTTAAAAACCTTACTAATAATCGTTTGCTTTCCGGCATAATTAACAATTAGTTGAAAATGTAATGATTTTAGACTATCTAAATCATCTGATCTTCAACTTGAATAAAAATCAGATGTATTAAAAATCCAGTTTCAAGCCTAACTCCTTCAACTGGCTTTCATCTATTTTAGAAGGTGCATCTATCATCACATCTCTTCCAGAATTATTTTTTGGAAAGGCAATAAAATCTCTGATCGTTTCCTGACCTCCTAAAATAGCGACCAATCGATCAAGTCCGAAAGCCAGTCCACCATGAGGAGGTGCCCCGTATTCAAATGCATTCATCAAAAATCCAAATTGATCGTTGGCTTCCTCTTTTGTAAAACCTAAGAAGTCAAACATTCTTGATTGTGTTTCCTTGTCAAATATTCTAATTGAACCTCCTCCAATTTCATTTCCGTTTAGCACCATGTCATAGGCATTTGCACGTACTTTTCCGGGATCAGTTTCCAGTAAATCCATATCTTCCGGTTTTGGAGAAGTAAATGGATGGTGCATGGCATGATATCTCTGGGTATCTTCATCCCATTCCAGCAATGGAAAATCAACAACCCATAAAGGTGCGAATTCATCAGGTTTTCTCAAGCCCAATTCCTCTGCCATTTCCATTCTAAGTGTACTTAGCTGAGTTCTGGTTTTATGGGCATCACCTGCCATTACCAACAAAAGATCTCCTGGTTTTGCATCCTAATCTGATCTGCCCAACTTTTCAACTGGTCCTGATCAAAAAACTTATCGACAGAAGATTTAAAGCTTCCGTCTTCGATTGTATTTCACCCAAACAAGACCATTGGCGCCAATCTGAGGTTTTTTGACAAAATCAACGATCTTATCCAGTTGTTTTCTCGAATAGTCTGCACATCCGGGAACAGCTATTCCCACAACTAACTCCTGTGCATCAAAAACCCCAAAGCCTTTTCCCTGTGGCCAAGATCATTCAATTCACCAAACTTCATTCCAAATCTGATGTCAGGTTTATCATTACCATATGTTTTCATGGCTTCTTCATAGGTCATTCTTGGAAACGCTTCAATCTCAATTCCTTTGATTTCCTTTAAAAGATGTCTTACAAGACCCTCAAATGTGTTGAGTATATCTTCCTGCTCCACAAAAGCCATCTCACAATCTATCTGTGTAAATTCAGGTTGTCTGTCAGCTCTTAGATCCTCATCTCTAAAGCATTTTACAATTTGAAAATATTTATCAAGTCCCCCAACCATTAATAACTGCTTAAAGGTTTGAGGAGATTGAGGAAGGGCATAAAATTGACCTTCATTCATTCTTGAAGGTACTACAAAGTCTCTGGCGCCTTCAGGAGTTGATTTGATCAAATATGGTGTTTCCACATCTATAAATCCCTCCTTTGCCAGGTAATTTCTTACTTCCATGGTCACTTTGGACCGAAAAATCAAATTCTCTCGAACAGGATTTCTTCTGATATCGAGATATCTGTATTTCATTCTTAATTCATCTCCTCCATCAGTTTCATTCTCTATGGTAAAGGGAGGCGTTTTTGATTCGTTTAGAATACTTAAATCTGATACCAGGATTTCAATATCTCCCGTAGGCATTTGATCATTCTTGGCTTCACGCTCAATGACCTTACCTTTAACCTGAATAACGAATTCACGACCCAAAGACCTGGCCTTTTCAACCATAGTAGCATCGGTTCTTTCACGCGTCAAAGATCAATTGAGTTATCCCATATCTGTCTCTGAGATCCACCCAAACCATAAATCCTTTGTCTCTAACCTTTTGAACCCAGCCTGAAAGAACTATTTCCTGCCCTTCATGCTCCAATCTTAACTCACCGTTATTATGACTCCTGTACATCGTAATCTTCATTTTATTGAAGCTGCAAATTTAATCAATTAGGCAAGAGTTGTCACTTTTTTAAAACAATTTTTAATTCAATTATACCAGAGTTATTTCTGCTAATTTAATCCGTAGAAATGGACCATAGATTGTCCGTTGCTTTTAATTAACTTTATATTTGTAGAAAATTATTCCTGTGAATTCAGACAACATAGAAAATTCAAAACTTTATCTGGTCCCAACTCCTATTGGAAATCTTGAAGACATGACCCTCAGGGCCATAAAAGTATTGAAAGAAGTGGACGTCATTTTAGCTGAAGACACAAGAACTTCCGGTAAATTACTCAAGCATTTTAATATTGAAACCCCCATGCTTTCTCACCATATGCATAATGAGCATAAAATGGTGGAACGCATCGTTAAAAGGATACAGGGAGGAGAAAGGTTTGCGCTAATTTCAGACGCCGGAACTCCTGCTATTTCCGATCCTGGCTTTTTACTGACCAGAGCTTGCATAGAAAAAGGGATTGAAGTAGACTGTTTACCAGGTGCAACGGCTTTTGTTCCCGCACTTGTTAATAGTGGATTTCCGAATGATAAATTTGTTTTTGAAGGGTTTTTACCGGTAAAAAAAGGCAGGCAAACCAGATTGAAAATGTTGTCAGATGAAACCCGGACCATTATTTTTTATGAATCGCCACATAAACTGGTCAAAACACTTCAACATTTTGAAACATATTTTGGTGAAAACCGCATGGTTTCAGTTTCAAGAGAATTGACAAAATTATTTGAAGAAACCCGAAGGGGCACTGTAAAGGAAATTAAAGAGCATTTTACAGAGCATCCGCCAAAAGGTGAAATTGTCATCATCGTTAAGGGAAATTCCCAAAAATAATTGCCGGTCCTTTATGAAACTCATCCTTCGTACATATAATTTACAGCTCAAACATACCTTTAGGATCTCAAGACAATCCTATGATCACAAAAAAGTGCTGATCGTAGAGTTAAAAGATGGGGAATATTCAGGTTATGGAGAGGCATCTGAAAATCCTTATTATCATCAAAGTGTAGATGAAATGATTCTGGATCTGAGCAAAATCAAGACAACATATTGAATCTGAATCTGAAGAAACTCCGGAAATATTTTGGAGAAAAATGTATCCATTGTTAGAGGACAATATGTTTGCTCTATGTGCACTTGATATTGCCTACAATGATCTATATGCCAAAAGAAAAGGAAAAAAATTGTATGAATTGTGGAATCTATAAGATCGAAACATAATCCCCTATCAAATTTCACTATAGGCATTGACAGCATCGAAAATATGGTGCTAAAAATGAAGGAGACCCCCTGGCCCATTTATAAAATCAAATTGGGAACCAAAGAAGATCTTGCTATTGTCAAAGCATTACGACAACATACGTGATGCAATCTTTCGGATAGATGCAAATGGCTCCTGGGAAGTTGAGGAAACCTTAAAGAATGCCATTGAATTAAAGAAATTAGGTGTTGAGTTTCTGGAACAACCATTGGCTGCAGATAATTTAGAGGGTATTCAATACGTATTTAAGACATTCTGTTTTACCCATTATTGCAGATGAAAGTTGTCAAATCGAAACTGATGTTGACAACTGTTTTGACATGTTTCACGGGGTAAATGTAAAATTGGTCAAATGTGGGGGCCTGACTCCGGCCCGAAGAATGCTGGCAAGAGCAAAAAATTTAAACATGAAAACCATGGTGGGTTGTATGACCGAATCGTCAATTGGTATATCTGCCATTGCTCATTTACTGCCTGACTTAGATTATGTTGATATGGATGGCGCTTTATTGCTGCGTAAGGATATTGCCACAGGTGTGACTATAAAAAATGGAAAAGTATATTATTCTGAATTGAAAATGGAACCGGGGTTTTACTTACAGATAACAATCCGATAAGAATGATTACCTAATATATGATTTATCAATTTAATAAAACTAAACAATATGGTACATGAAATAAAAACACAATGGCAGGGAAATATGCTTGTTCAATGCAGATACCATGGGAGGAAATTTTAAAATCGATGCGGCACCAGAATCAGGTGGTGAAGGAAAAGGTGTTAGGCCAAAAGCCTTGATGCTCACTTCACTTGCAGGTTGCACCGGTATGGATATTGTTTCTCTTTTAAAGAAAATGAGGGCAGAAGTTGACGATCTGGAAATCAATGTTACTGGAGAATTAACAGATGAACATCCCAAAATTTACAACAAAGTAACACTTGGAATATATTTTTTACGGAAAAGATCTTAAAAAAGATAAAATCGAAAAAGCAGTACAATTATCTGATGAGAAATACTGTGGCGTGATGGAAATGTTTCGTCAGTTTGCAGAGATTACAACCGAGATAAAATATAAAGAAAAAAAGAGCTCTTAAAAGAGCTCTTTTTTTAATTTTAATTGGTGTATTAATAATCGTAACAACCAAGAGCTGTCACCGAAATCAACAGACCCGAAAGCCGATAATAACACACCTGTTTGAGCACCAATAGCTGAATTCTTAGCTCTTGTTTTGTTTGGTTCTACATAAACCACATCATTCTGAGATAAATAATATACTGGTGAATTAAACAAATCATTCGATTTTAAATTCACTCTGGTATAGGTCTTTTTACCGTCATAATCCTGAATCACCAAAACATTTTCTCTTTCTCCATAGATGGTCAGATCACCTGCCAAAGAAATGGCTTCTACGAATGGTAATTCTTTCGTTTATTGCAGTATAGGTTCCTGGTCGAGCCACCTCTCCTAATACAGTAATTCTATAATTTACCGTTTCAATATCAACAATGGGATTTTTGATATAATCTGATAATTTTTCCTGTAACATTAGTGGTGGCCTGCTCTCTGTTAAGTCCGGCCATTTTTATTTTACCTAATACCGGAAAATTAATATTTCCATTCGGAATCAACTCGATAGGTTTGAATTCTTTCTCTTCCTCTTGCATCTAAGATATCCATGAGATACACTAACAGAAGTTTTATTAAAAGGTTTGGCTGCTTCCGCATCCAAGGCATTTACAACAATAACCAATTCATCATCAATATGATAAGTAGGTGAATAACTGTCTAATCCAATGGAATTATCAGCACTGTTCATGCCATTAAAATAAACGACATCATCTTTCGTAGCACATGAAAACAATAATCCAATGAGCAAAATTAGGGTGATAAATTTTTTTCATAACGAGGGGTTTTTTATAACGAATATACTTATTTATTTTAATTATCCAAATTTTTACTCTTTTGTTATCAAGGAAATTAAACTTCTTGGGGATTCTGGATCTTTTACCTATTTGATAATATTCAAATCCTTTTTTTCCAATCTTAAATGGGAATATTGGTTTCGACCATCAAAGATGATGGGCTCAACCAATTTCAATTTCAACTCCTCAAAATCGGGAGAACGAAATTCTTTCCATTCCGTCAATAAGATCATGGCATTCGCATCACCCAAGGTTTCATACTTAGAATTAAAATAGCTTATAGTTAGAGGTATCTTTTAAATAAAAAGATTGTGCTTCATCCATGGCTTTTGGGTCATAGGCCTTTATTTTAGCTCCTCGTTTTACCAAGTTCCTTAGCAATATAGATTGCAGGTGCTTCTCGCATGTCATCTGTGCCCGGTTTAAAGGCCAGGCCCCATAAGGCAAATGTTTTTCCGGCAAGATCTTCTCCAAATCTTTGAACCACTTTTTCCGCGATAACCAATTTTTGCCTGTCATTAACAGCCTCAACAGATGAGATCAACCCAGCGTGATACCCCTCGATCTTCTGCAATTTTCTTTAATGCCTTTACATCTTTAGGAAAACAGGATCCTCCATAACCACTCCCAGGATAAATAAAACTATAGCCAATTCGTGTATCCGATCCAATTCCAATTCTTACCTGATTGACATCTGCATCAACCAAGTTCACAAATATTGGCAACTCTCATTCATAAATGAGATCTTAGTGGCCAACATGGCATTGGCCACATATTTGGTCATTTCAGCCGATCTGATATCCATCTCAATCATCCGTCATGATTATGCGTAAAAGGGTGCATATAAATCTCTCATGGTTTCAAAGGCCAACTCATTATCTGCGCCTATTACAATTCTATCAGGTTTCATAAAATCCTGTATAGCAGCCCCTTCTTTTAGAAATTCAGGATTCGAAACCACATGAAATTCTATATCTTCATTTCGTTTGGCCAGTTCCTTTGCAATGACATTTCCTACCTTATCAGCTGTTCCCACCGGCACAGTTGATTTGTCAACAACGATCAAGCGGTTTCGTCATGCTTCTTCCAATTTCAGAAGCCACACTTAACACGTATTGTAAATCCGCCGCACCATCTTCTCCCATAGGTGTTCCAACCGCAATAAATACCACTTTGGAATTTTTTAAACCATCTTCAAGTTAGTACTAAAATGAAGGCTCCCATTTTCAACATTTTTTATAACCATGGCTTCAAGACCTGGTTCGTAAATGGGTATAATTCCTTCTTTTAAGTTTGTTTATTTTTATCCTGATCTATATCTATACAGGTTACCTGATTTCCCATCTCTGCAAAACAAGTTCCTGTAACCAAACCCACATAACCAGATCCTACAACTGTAATATTCATGTTTAAACTTTTATATGTTTCCTTTTTCTTCAATCTTTCTTAAAAAACTCAAGGGAATATTGACATTAAAACAACTTCCCAAGTGCATCTATTTTCACCACAACCCTGTGATTTTTACCATCTTTACACAGGTAGCAATCAAACCCATAAACGGGCCGTTAATCACCTCAACATCATCTCCACTTAGTAAGATCAATTCTATTTGATATCTGATGATTTTCACCGTTACCACTTAAAATTCTTAAATTTTCAATTTCAACTGCTCTTATCTTTGCCGGTTTACCCAAATGCTTTAAAACATTCACGGTTCCTTGTATCGGAAGGGTTTTATAAAGATCCTTTTCAGGCATATGAACAAAAACATAGGAAGGATATTAAGGGAACTTCAACGGTTTTTTTTCGATCACTCCATTGTCTGACCGTCTTTGACCAGCGGCAAAAAAGCCTCGATTGTCATGATCCAACATTCTTTGATAGTACCTTTTTTTCGGATCTTGGTTTAGTGAAAATCGCATACCAATTCGGTTTTTCTTCATTTTTACTCAAATTCATGTTTCAAAGTGTTTATTGAACAAAGTTCCTGTATTTTGGCGTTTTTGAAATTAGACGCAACAAATATAATATTTAATATATTTACGATCGCAATGTTTAGCCATTAAATATCAACCTTTTTAATCATTCTAATTCCAGACCTTTTGAACAGAATCATTATATCTGTAACTAACGATTTAGCAACTGATCAACGTGTTATTAGAACTTGTGATTGTTTTAACGAGATTGGGCTTTGAAATATTGTTAATTGGCAGACAAATGAAAAATAGCCTGCAAGTCAACAATCCTTATAAAACAATCAGATTTCGATCTTCTTTTCAATCAAGGGGTTTTCTTTTTTACGCAGAATATAATCTGAGGTTATTTTTCAAATTACTCTTTTTAAGAAAAGATCTGCTTTATGGCAAATGATCTTGATACGCTTTTGCCAAATTTTCTGGTGAGTAAATTGATTTCCTGTAAATTGATTTATGACAGTCATGAATATTTTACTGAAGTTCCCGAATTGATTAGCAAGGCCAAGAACAAGATCCTTTTGGTTAAATACTGGAAAAGTTCATTTTTCCAAAACTAAAAAATGTCATTACGGTAAATCAAAACTTGCTGAAATTTATAGTTTAAAATATAAGGTGCCGGTTACGGTGATTAAAAATGTTCCTAAAACAATCCTGACAAAGGAGATTGATCCTATAGTTTTTAAAGAAAGATCAAAAAATCATCTTGTATCAGGGTGCCTTGAATATGGGTCGGGGATTGGAACTTATGATCGATGCCATGGCTCATTTAAAAAACCATCTGTTGGTTTTGGCAGGTGATGGAGATATCATGGATCAACTTAAATCAAGAGTCGCTCTGAATCATCTTAATGACAGGGTCATTTTTCCAGGAAAATTAAAGCCATTTGAGCTTATGAACCTGACCAGGCAGGCAGATATAGGCCTAAGTCTTGAGGAAGATATGGGCTTGAATTACCGGTATTGTTTACCAAACAAGGTCTTTGACTATATCCATGCCGGGATTCCTGTTTTGGTTTCTGAGCTACCATTGCTAGAAGAACTTTTAACAGAATATAAGATTGGAGCATCCCTGAAAAAAAGAAATCCCAAAACCCTGGCAACTGCAATAGAAAAAATTATTGTAAACAAAAGTGACTATCTTCAGGAACTGGAAAGAGCTGCGGCAGAATTGAATTGGGAAAAAGAAAAAAAAATACTCATGGAAATTATCAAAAAAATTGAATAAAAAAATTCATATTATTTGTTTTGATGTGCCTTTCCCTGCGACTTACGGAGGGGTGATGGATGTCTTCTGCAAAATACAGGCCCTATCCAAAAAAGGAGCCGAGATATATCTTCACGTTTTTCAATATGGAAGACCGGAACAAGCAGTGCTAAAAGAGTATTGTACTGAAGTTCACTATTATAAAAGAAAAACATCTTTTTTCCATGCCTTGGGGCCGCTGCCCTATGTAGTAAGTTCCAGAAGGGATGGGCAATTGGTCGAGAATCTTAAACGTATCGATGCTCCTATACTCATGGAAGGACTTCATAGTACCCTTGTTTTAAGAAAAAAACTGTTTAAAGACAGAAAAATGCTGGTAAGGACCCATAATGTTGAACATCAATACTATAAGCAACTCGCGATCAACGAAACTAACTTGTTTAAAAAAATTTACTATCAAACAGCGTCAGTTAAACTAAAATATTACGAGAATGTTTTAAAGCATTGTGATCACATTCTACCTATATCAAAGCACGAAGCCCTGCATTTTACTAAAAAATATGGTGATAAAGTCACTTTCTTAGCTGCCTTTCATCCAAACAATAAATTGCATGAATTATCGAAAAAGGGCTATTTTGCGCTGTATCACGGTAATTTAGATGTCTACGATAATATGAAAACGGCCTTGTTCCTTATTGATATTTTTAAGTCGATGCCTTATCCCTTGGTCATTGCTGGTCAAAGTAGTGATACAAAACTGCTTTCAAAGATCGATCAGTATAAAAACATAAGTTTTATCTCAATAGAGGAAGACCATCAGCTACTGGAATTATTCCATAGAGCCCATGTGAATGTCTTGTACTCATTCAACAATTCTGGTGTGAAGTTAAAATTGATCAATTCACTTTTCCAAAGCAGGTATGTTATCGCAAATAACAAGGTAATAGAAGGATCCGGTTTGGATTCATTATGTATCATTGCGGATGACAAAAAAGAAATCATGCAACAAGTCTTAAAAACAATGGATAAAGATTTTTCAAAAGAGGAAATCATCCGAAGAAAAGAAATGCTGGAGGTTTACAATAATGAGCGTAATGCCGAGATCCTTTTAAATCTTTTATAAGGATCAAACCACTTCAAAGATCTTACCTCCTTCGCATTTAATGGTCTTGTGCGGAAATTTTAATATCAAAGCATAATCATGGGTTGCCATTAATATGGTTATCCCTGCCTTATTGATCTCTTCCAAAACATTCATGATTTCTACAGAAGTTTTGGGGTCCAAATTCCCAGTAGGTTCATCAGCGAGAATCATTTCGGGGGTATTTAATAAGGCCCTGGCTATGGCAACACGCTGCTGCTCACCACCAGAAAGCTGGTATGGCATTTTGAAACCTTTGGTTTTCATATCAACTTTTTCAAGCACTTCATTGATCTTGGCATCCATTTGATTCTTGCCCTTCCATCCGGTAGCCTTTAACACAAACAATAAATTTTCATGAACCGATCGGTCATTCAACAATTGAAAATCCTGAAACACAATACCAATTTTTCGCCTTAAAAAAGGTATTTCCTTTTCTTTTAACTTTTGAAGATCAAAGCCGACAATAGAACCCTTCCCATTTTGCAAGGGTAAATCTCCATACAGCGTTTTCATCAAACTACTCTTTCCGCTTCCCGTTTTCCCAATAAGATAATTGAAATCTCCCTTTTGAATATCAAGATTGATATCTGATAATATCAAATTTTCTCGTTGAAATATGGTGGCATCCTTTAATTGAAGCATGTTACTTTTTTTGATGTTGCGAAAATATAATTCTTAGGTTTGTAAATACTTTTAAAACAAATGAAGAACAAACTTAATGTTTAAATTTCAAATAATAAAGCTACTTGAATTGGATTCAACCGAATATTATCAACTGATGGTAATTTTATTTTTATTTAAAAAATATTATATGACCAAGCTAAACTAAAAATGAGCTATCATTCTAATCTTTTAACAAAGTTTTTAAACATAAAACCATAAACAGTTTGAGAGGAATTGCTGATATTAGCGTCTCAATTGAATATCCTACTGAAGTTAGGATTCATCTTATATGTAAAGCTTAAATTAGTTGAACAACAATGGAAAGAATCAAAAATCTATTTAAAAAATATATAGCAACGGCTTTTTCTGTCATTATGATTGCTTCCGTTTTAGGGTCTTGTGAAGAACCTACCCCTGAATTAGGATTAAAATCAGGTATATGGAGGGGTGAGCTTACGGCTCAGGGAAATCAGATCCCTTTTAATTTTGAAGTGACTAAGGATAATGGCTCTTATCAAATTAAACTGATCAATGGCGTTGAGAAGCTGGAAATTGACAGAATAGATATCCTTGGAGATTCTTTGTTTTTTGATATGCATATATTCGATATCAGTATAAAGGCGAAAATTTTTAACGATAGCCTGGTAGGTGATTATATAAAAAATTATGCCGATGACTATATATTGCCCTTTAAAGCAACATATGGGAAAAAGGGACGGTTTGATGATGTAGAAAGTTCTACTTTATTTGATGGTACATGGGAAACAACATTTACAGATAAAGATGGAAAAGAAACTGAGGCAATTGGAATCTTTAAAGTTGAGGATACCTTATTAAGAGGTACTTTTTTAAGTAAAACAGGTGATTATCGGTTTTTGGACGGATATACCTTAAAAGACACCATGTTTCTTTATACATTTGACGGTAATCATATTTATAAATTCAAGGCTTATAAAGAAAATGATTCTGTTTTAAAAGGAGAGTACTGGTCAGGAAAAACAAGTTATAAAACCTTTGTTTCGACAAAAAATGATACTGCTAAGTTACCTGACGCCAATAGCCTCACCTATTTGAAGGATGGCTATGATAAGATTGACTTTTCCTTTCCTGACCTCGACGGGAACCTGACCTCTCTTCAGGATGAAAAATACAAAGATAAAATAGTGATCCTGCAAATATTCGGAACCTGGTGTCCAAACTGCATGGATGAAACGCGTTTTTTATCTGACTGGTATAATAAAAATCAATCGTCAAGGAGTTGAAATTATAGGTTTGGCTTATGAAATAAAACCAGAATTTGAATACGCCCGGGACAGGGTGTTGACCATGAAGGAAAAATTAAGTGTGCCCTACGATTTTCTGATTGCCGGTACTTCTTCTACGGAATCAGCTTCAGAATCCTTACCAATGCTGAATAAAGTGATGTCATTTCCAACATCAATTATCATTGATAAGAAAGGGAAATGTACGGAGGATACACACTGGTTTTTCAGGACCTGCCACAGGGGTTTATTACGAGGAGTTCGTAGACGATTTTAATCAATTCATGCAGGAGCTTATCAATGAATCATAGTAAATTTTCACAAATCAAAGGTAGTTTTCAACAATCTGTTTAACTAATCAACAATTTTACAATTTATCTGATTATTTGACGTTAGCTAAATAATCTAAGTGCTATTTTTGATTTATATAAGGTTTCCGCCCAATGAAGTTACTCAAAGTATTCATTTTTTTTACCCTGCTGTCTTTTTTTTACGGCTCTGCCCAGCAATCGATTATTTACACGCATGACCTTGTGGATTATAATCATGCCATGCAATTGTATTCGAACAAAGATTATGTGGCCTCGCAATTGATTTTTGAAAAAATACAAAACGATTTTGATGAAGCTTCCGAACTAAGGGCCAGATCTTATTATTATGAAGCTTTTTGTGCCATAAGACTAAAGCAAAAAGATGCTGATGATTTAATGAATGCATTTTTCGAAAAATTTCCAACGAGTACAAAAAGAAATTCAGCTTTTATGGAGGTTGGTGATTATTATTTTAATAATCGTAGTTATGCCTATGCACTCAAATGGTTCAACAAGGTCAAAGAGAATAATCTTACCCTCTATAGCCAGGAAGAATTTAACTTTAAAAAAGGCTATGCATTGTTCGCGGTAGGAAGTTTTGCCAACTCTCGAAAATACTTTTCACAATTGTTGAATTCAGAAAAATATGGAGCACAGGCAAAGTATTATTCTGGTTATATGGCCTATCAGGATGATGATTATGCTGAGGCGGATAAGTATTTGAATCAGGTTGCTGATGATCAGAATTTTGATGATGATATTCCATATTATATGGCCAATATCAAATTCAAGACTGGTAAATTTCAAGAAGCTATCGACGCTGCTTTAGCCTTTATTGGAAAAATCCAACGGTATTCAGCATTCCGAACTTTCTAAAATCATTGGCGAAAGTTATTTTAACCTCAATGAGTTTGAAAATGCCATCCCCTACCTTCTTGATTACAAGGGTAAAAAGGGTAAATGGAACAATACTGATTATTACCTTCTTGGCTATGCCTATTATCAGCAAAAAGATTATGAAGAAGCACTTATCTGGTTCACCAAGATCATTGATGGAAACAATGCTGTTTCTCAAAATGCCTACTACCATCTGGCTGAATGCTATCTTAAAAGTGACCGAAAACAGGAAGCGCTAAATGCATTCAGGAATGCAAAGCAAATGGATTTTAATGCAGCAATTAAAAAAGATGCCTGGTTAAATTATGCCAAATTGAGCTATGAAATTGGAAATCCCTATAATAGTGTGGCAGAAGTCATTCAAGAATATTTAAGGGCATATCCCGATGATATGGACCAATCTGAAGTAAAAGATTACCTCATTAGTGCTTATTTAATGGCTAATGATTATCAGGGTGCACTTGACTACCTTAAAAATGCAAGATTCAGATGATAATGATACTTATCACAAAGTCGCATTTTTATATGGGGTCACAACTTTTTAGAGAGCAACAATATACGAAGGCCATTGAAAATTTTAATCTTTCAATTGAAAACGGTTCTAATTCCGTTTATAAGGCAAGGTCCTTGTTTTGGAAGTCTGAGTCCCTATACAGGCTGAAAAAATATGAAGAGAGTTTAACCGGTTTTCAAGAATTTCTGGAGATCCCTGAAGCTAAAGAAGCCACAGAATACAATATGGTTCTATACCATATAGCCTATACCTTTTTTCAACTAAAGGATTACAATCAGGCAGGTGGACATTTTAATGAATTTATAAACATTTCCATTGATAAAAAACTTCTGAACGACAGTTACCTTAGACTTGGTGATTGTTTTTTCGCGCTTAGTAGTTATTTCAAAGCTATTCCAGCTTATGAAAAGGTAATAGAGGCGAATGAAACAGATGTTGATTATGCCCAACTACAAATCGCCTTCTGTTATGGTTATATGGGTGAGACAGATAAAAAAATCAAGGCCCTAAATGATTTTACAGAGGTCAATCTAAAATCGACCTTACGGGATGATGCTTTCTATGAATTGGGTAATAGCTATGTAAAATTGAATAATACTGAACAAGCGATGGCTGCCTACGATGAAGTCGTAACCAATTACAGCATGAGTTCATTGGTATCAAAATCCTTGCTCAAGCAGGGTTTGGTCTATTTTAATGCTAACCAAAATGATCAGGCACTTGATAAGTACAAAACCGTAGTCAATAAGTATCCCGGAACGGATGAAGCCAGAGAAGCTATTGCCAATGCCAAACAGATATATGTTCAACAAGGTCGTGTAGATGAGTATGAACGTTTTATTAGAAATGTGGATTTTGTGAATGTGACAGATGAGGAAATTGAAAATACCATGTTCACTTCGGCCGAGCAGTTTTATCTCACAAATAATCTGGATAAAGCTATTGAATCTCTTAAAAAATACCTGGAACGATTCCCTAACGGAGGGAGTGCACTTGATGCGAATTTCTTCCTGGCTGATTCCTATAACAGGACCGGTCAAAAAGAAAAAGCGGTTCCCTATTACCAATTCATACTAGATAAGGATAAAAATCAATATACAGAGAAGTCCCTGATCAATGTAGCTTATTTCTATCTTGATCAGGAAAATTGGGAACAAGCTATTGTTGTACTTTCACGCTTGGAAAAAGAGGCAGAAACAGAGCAAAATATCATATTTGCGCAAAGCAATCTCATGAAAGGCAACTATGCCTTGAAAAATTTCGAAACAGCTGTGCAATATGCTGAAACTGTATCTGCAGCAGTCCGAAATTAGAACCGAAGGTTCATTTCAGATGCACAGATTATTATTGCTCAGTTCTGCCTTTGAAACAGGTGATTTCTTAAAGGCTCAGGACGCATTTAAACTTGTAGAAGAAACGGCATCAGGTGAATTGAAAGCAGAAGCAATATATTATGATGCTTTCTTTAAAAATGACGAAGGAAATTATAAATTATCAAATGTTTCCGTTCAAAAGTTAGCTTCCGAATTTTCTTCTTATAGATATTGGGGTGGTAAGGGTTTGGTAATTATGGCAAAGAATTTTTATGAACTTGAAGATGCCTATCAGGCAACTTATATTCTTGAAAGTGTGATTCGATAAATTTTCAGATTACAATGATCTCGTAGAAGAAGCAAGAACAGAATTGAACAAGATAAAAACAAAGGAATCAAAAACCAATTCATCTGTTATAATTGAAAAAGAATAAGTAACATGGGAAGAAAACAAATGAATACAAACATCATATTCCTTATACTTTTAATGGTTAGTGGGGTTGTTTTTTCTCAAAAAAAGAAAAAAGATAGAATCACTACAGAAGAGATCAACGTGGTGAAACCATTTTCACCAACGGTTTCAGAGGCTTTTAAGATCAATGCTGAACCCAAGATCGACAGTGTTGAACTGGGTAATAAAAAAGAGATCTCTTACTCGATCAATTCCATTCCGGTTGCTTCAACCTTCACTCCGGCAAAAGGAAAGGCAAAAACACTTCAAAGAATACCCAAAGAAAGGTTCTATAACAATTTTATTTCGGCAGGTTATGGAAATTATAGCACACCCATTATAGAGATTTTCGCGCATAGTAATTCCTCTAATTATAACGATTTTGGAGGGTTTTTTAATTATCATTCTTCCGGAGGCGGAATTGATGGTATTGTTTTAAATGACGATTTTAAAGATCTGGATGTTGATCTGTATTACAAGCAATCTGAAAGAACCTTTGACTGGAAAGTTGCAGGGGGGACTTGATTATCTTTCCAACAACTGGTATGGTCTTTCAGACGAGATCGAATATTCTGAAACAATAATCAATTCTATCGAAGAACGTCAATCTTATACCAACGTCTACTTAAAAGGCGAAATTGAATTTACTGATGCTTTGTTACATACAGGGGATGTTTCATTTAGCCGGTTTTCTGATAAGTTCAAAAGTGGAGAAAATCACTTTGAAATCAATTCGGTAATCGATTTCCCTATTGGTCAGGAATTAATGTATTCCGAAATCAGTCTTGAGCTATTAAACGGAAAATTTGAAAATGATTTCTTTCAAACTGAAAAACTCACCTATACCTATTTCAATATAGGATTTAGTCCTAACTTCGAAGTATTACGAGATAATTTAACGGTTAATCTTGGGGCCAGACTTTATTACAGTATCACTAATAATTTTGAGGGAAGCAAATTCTATTTCTATCCAAATATTACGGCATCTTACAATATCAGCGAGGAGGCATTGATCGCTTATGCCGGAGTGGTAGGGGATCTTGCAGCAAAACAGCTATAAAAATTTCGTTCATGAAAACCCATTTGTTTCGCCAACCCTTTATGTTCAAAGAACCAATCAACAGTATAACGCCTATGCAGGAATCAAGGGCCTGTTAAATTCCAAGATCCGGTTCAATCTTAAGGCAGCGTATATCAATGAGGAAAATAAAGCGCTTTACAAATTAAATCCTTCCCTTGACCGATGGAAGCAATGAGGTCGAGAAGGGTTATCGAAGCCGCGAATTCTTTTCAGGTGGTTTATGATGATGTAAATACCATTAATTTTAATGGAGAGATCATTTTTGATCTTTTCAAAGAATTTAAGTTTGGCGGAAATATAGACTTTAACTCCTACAGCTTAAAAACTGAGGAGCATGCCTGGAATTTACCCTTGATGAAAGCAACTCTTTTGGCTAAATACACAAGAAAAAAATGGAGTGCCGGAGCCGATCTCTTCTTTTCATCCGACAGAAAAGATGAACTTGTCAATCATTCCTGACACAAGCACAAGAGTCACCAATTCAGCCTATTTTGATATGAACTTAATGGAGTCTATCAATATTAATGATAAATTCGATATTTTTGTCAACGTCAATAACATACTAAGCAGTAACTACCAGGTATATACTAATTTTAAAGTTCAGGGCCTTCAAGTTTTTTGCCGGAGTCAAATATAAATTTGATTTTTAGACTTCAGCTTAATTGTACATTTTTTTATAGTAATCCTGATAGGATCCTGAAGTAACATTCTCTAACCATTCATCATTGGCCAGATACCAATCCAAGCGTTTTTTCAAGTCCTTCTTCAAAAGTAACACTGGGTTTCCAGCCCAGTTCCCTGATTTAGCTTACGTGGCATCAATGGCATAACGCCTGTCATGACCTGCACGATCCTTGACATAAGTGATCAATTGTTCTGAACTCCCCTTTGGACGCTTTAATTTTTCATCCATTAGTTTACAAATAATTTGATCAGATTCAAATTGGTCCATTCATTAAAACCACCAATATTATAGGTTTCTCCTATTTTACCCTTGATGAAATATCTCATCAATGGCTGCGCATGATCCTCTACGTAAAGCCAATCACGCGTATAATTACCATCTCCATATACCGGTAGCGGTTTCGATTGTTTTATATTATTGATAAACAAGGGGAATCAGCTTTTCAGGAAACTGATTGGCGCCATAATTATTCGAACAATTACTGATCATAAAAGGCATCCCATAAGTGTTTCCATAGGCCCTTACCAAATGATCCGAAGCGGCTTTTGAAGAGGCATAGGGAGATTGGGGATCATAGGAGGTAGTTTCTGTAAATAATCCTGTTTTCCCAAGAGAACCATAAACCTCGTCAGTAGAAATATGGTAGAATAATTTTCCTTCAAAAGATCCCGCATGAATTTCTCTAAAGGCATTGAGAAGATTGGCCGTACCTAATACATTGGTTTCTATAAAATCATTTGGATTGGTAATGGACCGGTCCACGTGACTCTCTGCGGCTAAATGAATAACGGCATCAAACCGGAATTCTTTAAAAAGGCCTCTTAAGAACTCGGCATCCTTAATATCTCCCTTAATAAATTTATAGTTGGTCTCTGTCTCCAAATCCTTAACATTTTCCAGATTTCCCGCATAGGTAAGCGCATCGAGATTGTATATTTTGTATTCAGGATATTTTGTCACAAAAACACGAACTACATGCGAGCCAATAAAACCAGCCCCTCCTGTGATTAAAATTTTCTTTTTTGAATTTTCCATATTATTGATCAAGTTTATAATAGATACTCGGGTTTTTATTTCTGTTTCAATTGCCATTGCCATGCTGAAGCCAGTGCTTCTTCCAAGCCAAGCTCAGCTTTCCAGCCCAAGCTCCTTATTGGCCAATTCCGTATTGGCATAAGCCGCTGTAATATCGCCTTCTCTTCGCGCAACAATTTTATAATTTATATCTATGCCATTAGCTTTTTTGAAAGCATTGATCACATCCAGTACTGAACTTCCGGTACCTGTTCCCAAATTAAAATATTCCATTTTTGACCTGTTCTTAGCTGCCAGTAATCTTTCCATTGCGACAATATGTGCCTTGGCCAGATCAACCACATGAATATAATCCCTGACGGCCGTTCCATCCGGGGTTGGATAATCATCTCCAAAAACTGATAATTCTTCCCTAATTCCAGCAGCAGTTTGCGTTACAAATGGAATCAGATTTTGCGGAACACCCAAAGGTAATTCACCAATTTGCACACTTTCATGTGCTCCGATGGGATTAAAATACCTCAAAGCTATTGCCTTAAGATCTTCCACCTTCGTCACATCCTGAATAATTTCCTCTCCGATCTGCTTGGTATTTCCATAAGGAGATTCTGCTTTTTTAACAGGAGCATTTTCGGTGATGGGCAACTCATCTGCCTGTCCGTAAACTGTGCAAGAAGAACTGAAAATTAAATGAGCTACCTTATTTTCGATCATCCCCTTAAGCAGGTAAACAAGGGTTGAAATATTATTCTCATAATATTTCAAGGGTTGTTCAACACTTTCACCAACAGCCTTTGAAGCCGCGAAATGGATGACACCATCAATAGAATGTTCTTTAAAAAAAGAAGCAACATTTTCCTTCTCTTTTAAATCCATTTGTACAAATTCAGGGCGGATATTGGTGATCGCCGTAATCCCATCCAAAACTTCAATTCTGGTGTTGGAAAGATCATCAATGATCACAACATCAAAACCTTTCTTTTGAAGTTCAACAACAGTGTGAGATCCAATAAAGCCTAAACCTCCTGTAACGAGGATTTTATTTCTTTTCATAACAATTCAATTCTTAAAAATCATTTTATTGGACAAATTCCATGATGGTCTTAATAATAAAATCTTGCTGTTCTTCCTCTAACTCAGTGTGCATAGGCAATGAAATAACCGTCTCTACCAATTCATTGGTAACTTTAAACAGTTCTTCTTTGTAACGATCGTCGAGATAAGCCTTTTGCTTATGCAAAGGAACAGGGTAATAAATGGCGTTTGGGATTCCTTTATCCATCAAATGCTGATGAAGCGCATCTCTTTTACCATTTGTTATTTTTAAAGTATACTGATGAAATACATGACAGTTACAGGTGTCACAGATCTCACCACATTTTTCGGTAACTGGAGTAATGATATGAGGATTGCTTTTAAACCCATTATTGTAATAACGAGCTGCGTTTCTTCTGGCTGTACAATAATCATCTAAATGGGGCAATTTAAGCCTTAATACCGCTGCCTGTATGCTGTCTAACCTGGAATTTACCCCAACTACGTCATGGTAATATCTTTTGTACATCCCGTGATTTACCATTCCTCTTATGATATGCGCCAGGTCATCATCATTAGTAAATATTGCACCACCATCTCCATAACATCCTAAATTTTTGGAAGGAAAAAATGAGGTGGTTCCAATGGTTCCAATGGTTCCTGCTTTTTTGGTTGTGCCATCGCTAAATGAATAATCAGCTCCTATGGCTTGAGCCGTATCTTCGATCACAAATAAATTGTGCTTATCGGCAATTTTTAAAATGGCTTCCATATTGGCGCACTGCCCGAATAAGTGTACAGGTACTATGGCCTTGGTTTTTGGAGTAATAGCCTTCTCAAGTGCTTCTAAATCAATATTAAAAGAACCAGGATCTACATCGACTAAAACAGGTGTCAGCTTAAGCAAAGCGATTACCTCAACGGTGGCAGCAAAAGTAAAATCAGCTGTGATCACCTCATCACCTTGTTCCAAGCCCAGACCCATCATGGCAATCTGCAAGGCATCAGTGCCATTGGCACATGGAATCACGTGTTTAACATCCAGGTAATCTTCAAGCTCAGACTGAAATTTACTCACTTCAGGGCCGTTTATAAAAGCGGCTGAAGCAACTACCTCATTTATGGCCTTGTCGATTTCCGGTTGGATTTTCTGGTATTGACTTTGTAGGTCAACCATTTGGATTTTCTTCATTTTAGTCAATTTTGATTCTTATTTCACTGTAAAGCAAGACAAAAATACAAATATTTTGCGCGCTCTACCTCTAAATTTTTAAATTAGCTGACAAATGAAATACCTGTATAATTTTGCTATATCTCTTTTTGGAATCGTTGTACGATTTCTTGCTATTTTTAACGAGAAAATGGGCTTATTTGTAGAAGGGAGAAAAAAGACTTTTACAAAATTGAAGGCTACTATTGAGCCTAATGAAAAATCAATTTGGATGCATTGTGCCTCATTGGGTGAGTTTGAACAAGGCAGACCGATACTTGAGGCAATCCGATCGTCAAGACCCCGGTATAAAATCATTCTTTCTTTTTATTCTCCTTCAGGATATGAAGTCAGGAAAGATTACCAGGGAGTGGATGTTGTGGTCTATCTACCCATAGACACCAAATCAAATGCAAGAAAATTTATAGAACTGGCACATCCGGATATGGCCATTTTTGTCAAGTATGAGTTTTGGCCAAATATACTAAGTGTTTTGAAGGAACAATCGATCGGGACAATACTTGTTTCCGGTGTTTTTAGGGAAGATCAAGTGTTTTTTAAGTCCTACGGCAAATGGATGAAAAAGTCATTGCAGTCGTTTTCTCATTTTTTTGTTCAAAATAAAAGTTCCGAGAACCTCTTGAAAAAAATTGGATTCAGCAATGTGACCATTAGCGGGGACACCAGATTTGACAGGGTTGCCAGCATACTCGAACAGAACAATTCACTCGATTTTCTCAAAGATTTTGTTAAAGATCATATCGTTTTGGTCGCAGGAAGTACATGGCCAAGTGACGAATCCAAACTTGTAAAATTCATCAATCAAAATCCACATAAAAATCTTCGATATATTATTGCACCCCATAATATGAATCCAAAGGATATTCTTAAGCTTAAAAGCGCTATCGATTTCCCGGTTTCGTTATATTCAGAAGATTCCATTGACGCTAAGGCCAAGGTTTTTATTGCCGACACTGTCGGGATTCTAACCAAGATCTACAGCTATGCTGACATCGCGTATGTTGGTGGAGGATATGATAAGGAAGGCGTTCATAACGTACTTGAACCAGCAGTTTTTGGTATACCATTGGTTATAGGACCCGTCTTTGACAAATTTGAGGAGGCCAAAGAATTGGTGGAACTTAAGGGCTGTCTTGTAGCCAATGACCAGGCTGATCTTAATGATCATTTAAACAAATTGATCTTGAACGAGAAATACAGGAATGAACTGGGAATAATTACGATGACCTATATCAAAAATCACCTGGGAGCCACTAAAATTATTTTAAATTATATTGAGGATCAACTTGCAGATATTTCATAAATTGTACCCTAAATAATTGAAAAAATGATCAGAGAAAAACTCGAGGAATATTATAATGTCGTTTTCGAAAAAGAATTAATTGATGAAATTGCCAAAGTAGGTACTTATAAGAAAGTAAAGGAAAATGAATTGTTACTCGATATTGGAGATACCTTTCATTATATTCCCCTTATCCTCACAGGGGCAATAAAAATAAGTCGTGAAACGAAAAAAGGGGACGAAATTGTACTCTATTTTTTAGAAAGAGGCGACACCTGTACCATAACTTTTGGAAGTGGTATCCAAAGCCATAAAAGTAAAGTCAGGGGAATTGCCGAAAAAGACTCTGAACTCATCTTTATCCCTGTAGAAAAATTGGACGAATGGATGGTTAAATACGCTTCTTGGAGAAGTTTTGTGATTGATAGCTATGATATTCGACTCAACGAAATGTTGGAGGCTATTGATACCCTGGCCTTTTTAAAAATGGATGAGCGATTGTTCAAATACCTGGTAGACAAGGTGCAAATCATGCGAAGCACTGAATTGCATACCACACATCAGGAAATTGCCGTAGATCTGAATACCTCCAGGGTGGTCGTTTCTCGTTTGTTGAAACAGCTTGAAAATGAAGGAAGGATCAAATTATATCGAAACAAGATCGAGGTTCTTGATTTTTGATGTGTAACAAATGTTACCTGGTTCGGTCTTGAATAATTTATTTTTACTAATTAAGCTTAATACAATATGGATTTTATTTTACAACCATGGCCTTGGTATGTCGCAGGACCCATCATCGCATTTTGTATGTTCCTGATGTTTTTCTTTGGAAAGAAATTTGGGGTATCTTCTAACTTAGAGACCGTTTGTGCCATGGGGGGTGCAGGAAAATTTGTCGATTTTTTCAAATTTGATTGGAAAAAAAACAAATGGAATCTTGTTTTTGTAATTGGCCTGATCGTTGGAGGATTTATTTCTGATCAATGGCTAACTCCAGATGATACAGTGGCTATTAGTACGGAAACGGTTAAAGATTTGGCTGAAATAGGCATTTCAAATGCGGGCTCAAGTTACTTACCAGATGAAATTTTTAGCATAGGTGCAATGCTTTCTCTCAAAGGGTTTTTAATTTTAATGATCGCCGGTGTATTGGTTGGTTTTGGTTCCAGATATGCTGGAGGATGTACTTCCGGTCATGGGATCGTTGGTTTAAGCAGTTTATCTTTAGAATCTTTTATCGCTGTGGGAGGATTTTTTATTGGAGGTTTGATCATGACCTGGCTTATTTTACCCTATATATTTTAAACAAGACTGAAGATGAAATATATCAAGTATTTACTGGTAGGTATTTTATTTGGAATTACGTTAAGTAAGGCTGAAGTGATCTCCTGGTTTAGGATTTATGAAATGTTCAAATTACAGTCATTTCATATGTATGGCGTTATTGGATCTGCAGTAGCGATAGGTATCGTAATAATGTATTTGTTCAAAAATGAAACCCTTAAAAACCTTTATGGAAAGCCTATTGTCATAGAACCTAAGAAGAAAGGTATCCCCAGAAATTTAATCGGAGGAATTATATTTGGACTTGGTTGGGCCCTTGGAGGCTCATGTCCCGGGCCAATGTATATTCTAGTTGGAAAAGGCGTGGTTTCAATCCTTGTTGTTCTTTTCGGAGCCCATCTTGGTGCCTTTCTTTATCATGCCGTAAAACACAAACTTCCACATTGATAAAAATCATCAAAGACACATAATCTGCCAAACGAAACATTTAGTTTTGTCAATTTCGTAATTTTAGCATCCAATTTGCCATAAAAATCCATGAATCAATTAGTAGATAAATTCGGTCGTCAAATTACTTACCTGCGGTTGGCTGTAACAGACAGATGTAACCTCCGCTGCCAGTATTGCATGCCTGCACATGGAATTGACATAGTCAAAAGGCAAGAATTGCTTACTTATAAGGAAATGTATAGAATTACACGGGTTTTAAGTGAATTGGGTGTAGACAAAGTAAGACTTACGGGTGGAGAGCCATTTGTAAGAAAGGATTTTGTGAATTTTCTGGAGTCCTTGTCATTCAATAAGAAACTTAAGGAAATTAATATCACCACTAATGGTGCCCTGATCTCAAAGCATATAGACGGCCTTGAAAAAATGAAGATCAACGCCGTAAACCTCAGCATTGACAGTCTTAACAGAGAAAAGTTTTTTGAAATTACAAGAAGAGATGTGTTCCCACAAGTCATGCAAACCTATCATGATCTTTTAAAAAGTAAGCTCAAACTAAAACTCAATGTGGTGATTCAATCAGGAGTCAATACAAATGAGATCATAGATTTTATTGAATTGACCAAAGAGGATAATGTCTCTGTAAGGTTTATAGAAGAAATGCCATTTAACGGTAAGGGAATTCGGGAAGTGAAAGAGGTATGGAATTACAATAAGATCATTCAAACGATCAATTCGCATTATAAAGAAGTGGAAAATCTGGTCTCAAATAAATCTTCCACATCAAAAAATTTTAAAATCAAAGACTATAAAGGATCTTTTGGGATCATTCCTGCGTTTACCAGAACGATATGTACAGACTGTAACAGGATCCGAATCACTGCTACAGGCTTATTTAAGAATTGTCTATTCGATGATGGCGTGTTCAACATAAAAGAATTTATCAGAAATGGCGCCAGTGATGAAGAACTGAAAAAATTATTTATAGCTACGGTACACAAGAAACCAAAAAATGGGTTTATTGCTGAGGCCAACAGAGGAAGCAATTCAGTTTCCGAAAGTATGTCAACCATAGGTGGCTAAAAAGCATATGAATAAAAAAGAAACACTAATTGATGTTGAAGATGCACTGCGCATTGTGCTAGGTGAAACTGAGTCGTTTGGCCTGGAAGATATTGATTTTAAAGAATCCCTTGGAAGGGTTTTGAGAGAAAACATAACTTCTGACAGAGAAATGCCCCCATTTAACCGGGTGAGTATGGATGGTATTGCCATTAAGACTGCTGTTTTTGAATCTGGAAGGAGAGATTTTAGGATCGAAAATATACAGGCTGCCGGAAGTGAACAATTAGTCCTTACAAATGAAGATCATTGTATAGAGGCCATGACCGGTGCCATGTTACCCGGAGGTACAGATGCCGTCATACCTTATGAATTGATCAGTATTGAAGGGAATACAGCTCATGTTCATTTAGATAAGATCCAGTACTTTCAAAATATCCATGAGAAAGGGCTAGATCGCAAACAAAATGACCTCCTGATTCCTGAAAACACAAAAATTTCTTCGGCAGAAATTGGAGTTTTGGCTACAGTCGGAAAAGCAAGAGTTCTTGTTTCGGCCTTACCAAAAATAGCCATTGTATCAACCGGAGATGAACTTGTTGAAGTTGATCAGATTCCAACTCCATATCAGATCAGAAAAAGCAATGTTCATACCTTGTATTCACTTTTAAAAAGATTTGAGATCAAGCCTGATCTGTTTCATATAAGCGACAGCAAAGAAGCGCTTAGAAAAAAAATTGAATCACTTTTAGAAACATATGACGTGCTCATGTTCAGCGGTGCAGTGAGCAAAGGTAAATTCGATTTTTTACCTGAGATACTGAATGAATTGGGCGTGGTCAAACATTTTCACAAGGTGCGTCAAAGACCTGGAAAGCCTTTCTGGTTTGGCAAAAAAGACCAAACAACAATTTTTGCTTATCCGGGGAATCCGGTATCAACATTTGTGAGCTGTCTTAAATATTTTGTTCCATGGCTCCACAAGAGCCTTCAGTTAGATTTTGACAATCCGAACCTTGCCATCTTAGGGGAAGATTTTCTGTTCAAACCTGAATTGACCTATTTTTTACAAGTAAAGATCATCAATAAAGAAGGAAGGCTTGTGGCTTTTCCGGATGCTGGAAACGGTTCCGGTGATCTGGCAAATTTGGCTAAAAATGACGGCTTTTTGGAATTGCCATCCGATAGAACCGAGTTTAAAAAAGGAGAGGTTTTTCCACTAATTCAATATAGATATTAAACACTTTGATTTGAATAAATTTTCACATATTGGTAAAGATAACAAGCCAAAAATGGTCAATGTTATCGATAAAAAAATCACCAAAAGAAGGGCCGTGGCTCAGGCCATTATGTTTTTGGGTAAAGAGATTGTCAACTTGTTGAACGGCACTGAAATTCACACTAAAAAAGGTCCTGTATTTCAAACTGCCATTATTGCTGGGGTGCAAGCCGTAAAAAAAACTGCGGACCTGATCCCCATGTGTCATCCTTTGCCCCTTGACGGGATCGATATTGATATTCAATTTTTAGATGAAGAGGCTATCAGAATTCTATGCACCGTGGAAATGGAAGGGAAAACAGGGGTTGAGATGGAAGCGCTAACAGGAGCAAGTGTTGCAGCATTAACTGTTTATGATATGTGCAAAGCAATTTCTCAGGATATGATCATCAAAGAAATTTGTGTGATCGAGAAAACGGGCGGAAAGAGCGACATTAAGAAATAAGTTTTTTTACGAAAAATCAAGGCCAATGAAAATCAATTCATTGGCCTTTTTTACAGATATTGTAGATTCAATTAGGGATCAATGGTTATTGTAGCTTCGTATTGTACCTCAACCACAAAATTCATTGCCGCATTGTCACATAAAGCTTTTCCTTCATATTTTACCATTACTTTATTTCCGGCTTTTAGAGCATTTGCAATTCTGTTCAATTCTCCTACTTCTTTAATTTCATAAACCGTTCCATTCTCTGCTGCCGTTTTAACTTTGAACGCATTCATCAAAGACACTTGATTTTGGACATTAAAAGAGGCTTCTACCTCACCGTTTTCATCACCTCCAAAGTTGATGATCTTATAACTTAATTTGGTAAGCTTGACCGACTTAATTTTGTTGAGATAGTCTTTGGTATCATTATTTTCGATACTAATGGGCGCTTCGCTTGTAAACGAAACCCACTCACCATCGGTCTTATCGACTTGAACGGGAATGTTTTCGGTTTCCTTCAGATTGACGTCAAAATCCGGTACAAATGCGGCTACATCATCTTCATCACATGATGAAAAACTGAAACACATGCAGCACATAAATAGTGCCAATAAGGTTTTTTTCATGATTCAAAAATTTAGAATTTATATTGTTTTATAATCAAATTTATATGACCCAAAGATCAGCTGCTTATCGCGCAGATCGGTCATTTCTATTTGTAAGAAAGTTTCGGTTGACCCAATATTCATTAAGCCAACCTAAGACAGGATAGAATAAAGGAAACAAAGATTTTAAGTAAAGATTTCATATCGGGGGAAATATGATTAATGCTTCTTTGTTGAACCCATTAAATTACGAAAAAAAAATCAAATTACCATGTAATCGTCGTCACCAAAATATAAAGATTTATAAGAAATTCTTAAAATGATCTTTATTAAGTATTTTAGCTCCTAAATATTTTTACCAATAACACAATTTTTGATTTGATTCATGAAAAAACATCTAAAACATGCAAAGCTTAACAGACGAAATTATGGGAAAATAGCTCCCTTCGAACTGGCGGTTCTTGGGACTAAATGTTCTATTATCAAGGAACTGGTCAAAGAAGTTTCGGCACGTATCAAAAATAAGTATAAAATGGGGTACGCGGATGCCTCTCATGATAAGGAGACTTTAGCTCCTCTATTTGACGAGTTTACATTTCATGATTCAGGAGATTTGAAAAGTCATGGCACTTATAAAATGAATCCTTATACCGACAAATCTTTGTTTGCTTCTTATGATCTCGTTTTTATCAATGGAAATCATTATCCCGGGGGTAGACAGATACTCATTCTGGATGAAGAAAAGGAAGCATCAGTTCTAAAAAGAATTGATCAACTTGACAATATTGCCTTTTTGATCAATTTGAATCACAGGTCGATGATCTTTGATTTCTTAAAGAAAAAACATCCGCAAATTGAAAAATTAAAGGTGTACTCCATTCACGATTTAGAACAGATCAGTAACCATATTCTGGAATTGATCGAAACCAACACTGCCCCACTTTGCGGGCTGGTTCTTGCCGGAGGTGAAAGCGTCAGGATGGGAACGGATAAGGGCCTGTTGGATTATTTTGGAAAGTCCCAGCGAGATTATTCTGTGGAGATGTTGGAAAAATTAAATTTAAAGACCTTTTTGTCGGTTAGGAAAGAGCAAAAACTTGACCAGAATAATATTATAGAGGATAAATTTTTAGGACTGGGCCCATTTGGTGCAATTTGTTCTGCTTTTCAGCATGATCCCAATAATGCCTGGCTGGTACTCGCAACAGACTTACCCTACGCAGATGAAAAACTGATCCGGCTATTGATGAAGGAAAGAGATTCCAGTAAGGTAGCAACCGCTTTAAAGGGAAAAAATAAGGAATTTCCTGAGCCACTGATTACCATTTGGGAGCCTAGGGCCTATCCAATTATGTTACAATTTTTGGCTCAGGGGATTTCTTGTCCGAGAAAGGTATTGATCAATTCAGATGTTAAACTTATAGAGGTGGATGACGATTTTATTACAAACGTAAATACGCCGGAAGAATTCACTGCGGTAAAAAAAGAATTAGGCAAATAAGCCATTGGTTACCATGAATACTGATAAGGAGAAAACATTTATTCGACAGACCACTTTGCCTGAAATTGGTGAGATCGGGCAGGAAAAAATTAACAATTCCAGGATTGCCATCATAGGATGCGGTGGTTTGGGAAGTGTGGCTGCGGTATATCTGGCTGCCAGTGGAGTAGGTCATATCCATTTGATCGACTATGACACCATCGACCTCAGCAATTTACACAGACAGGTTTTTTACCGACGCGATCAGGTTGGAAAGTCTAAGGCCAAAATCCTTGCTGCCTATATTAAGGAAATAAGTACTTATGTTGAAGTGAGTTTCACAGAAGAACCGATTACCAAATCGAATATACATGAGACTTTAAATGTGTTTTCACTCATTGTTGATTGTACCGATAGCCTTGCTACCAAGTACCTTTTGAATGACTATTGTGTACTTCAGCATAAGACCCTCGTTTATGGCTCCTTGTACAAACACGACGGATATGTGAGTGTTTTTAATGCCATATCAAAAGGTGACCGCGGCGCTCATTTAAGAGATGCCTTCCCTTCCATGCCACAAAAACATGTGCCTAATTGTTCCGAGATCGGTACCTTAAACCCTATCGTTGGTATCATTGGTTTGATGCAGGCCAATGAAGTGATCAAAATTATAACAGAAACGGGTAAGCCGTTGATGAACAAGGTCTTGATCTATAATTCAATGGAAAACACTCAGTTTTTGATGAAACTGCAACCAACTTTCCCTTTAAAAGAGGTAGAAACTATTTTTAACGACAACGAATATTTTGATGCCAGATGTCAGGTACAGGATCCTTCATTACTAATAGATGCGGATGAACTGAAAAAGAGTATTCATGATAAGAACTTAAAAATCATCTCAGTGATTGAAAATCAATCTGTGTCCCTTCCCTTTCCTGTTCACCTGCGGATGCCTATTTCCAGTCTTGATCCTTCGAAACTGGAATCTTTTACGGAAGATAAAATAGTTGTGATCTGTCAAAAGGGAATTTCAAGTTATACGGCTACCGAAGAAATAAAGAAAAAATTTCCTCATCTAATGGTTTACAGTTTAAAAAATGGTATTGATCAATATTAATACAATAAGCACATGATTGCTCAATTGAAAAAGTCCTAAGGCCAATGTCTGAACTTCTAGAATTCTATCAGCAGGAAAAAAAACGATTTGAAAAGCAAAGGGACCAGCTAAGAAAAAAGATAAGCCTTTTTAGTGTGCTGCGTTTAGGGTTATTTCTTATTGCTTTTCCTGCGGCATATTTTACATATCAGCATAAGCTACTGTTGGCAGGGATCATTATCTCAAGTATTGTTGGTTTTATTTTCCTCGTATTAAAGTACCAATCTTTTTTAGCCGATAAAAATCTTTCTGAACAATTGATCAGGATCAATGAGATTGAGATAGATGCTTTAAAGGGTAAATATAGTTCTCTGCCTGAAGGATCTGAGTTTATTGATGCCAAACATTATTACAGTAATGATATAGATTTGTTTGGCAAAGGTTCCTTTTTTCAATATATCAACAGAACTGCTACCTTCTCTGGAAGAAATGCCTTGGCTCAACTACTTCTTGATAACGATCCTGATCAAATTGTATCTCGGCAGGAAGTTGTCATAGAACTTTCTAAAAAAGTTTCCTGGAGACAACGTTTTCTGGCTTTGGCCAAAATGGTCAGGGTGGAACTTGATCACAAATCGATTGTTTCATGGATACAAGGCTATAAGCCGTTTCTTCCGACGATCATGACATATCTCCCTTTTGTTTTCGCATCATTATCAATTCTCTTTACGCTACTGTTGGTTTTTGATCTGGTTTCTTTTTACCTCCTTGTGGTCTGGTTTTTTATAGGGTTATTTATCAATTTTCCATATTTTAAGAAGATCAATCATCTCTATTTGGATGCGGGCAAAATCAAGGACACATTTAAACAATATCATAGTTTATTGCAAGAAATTGAAGATCTTAAGATCAATTCGCCGCTAGCTTTGGATCAACAGGATAAGATCAGGTCTTTCAAAAAAAAGGCTTCTGTGATTTTTAAAGAGTTTTCAAAAATTCTGGATGCCTTTGATCAAAGAAATAATATGCTTTTTGGTATTCTGGGTAATGGTTTTTTTCTTTGGGATATTAGACAAACATCCAAGATAGATACATGGATAAAAACCTATCATTCTCAAGTGGAAAATTGGTTCGAGGTGATTGCTTATTTCGACGCTCAGATATCCTTATCCAACTATGCGTATAACCACCCTGATCACCATTTTCCTGAAATAGCTCAAAACGACCTTGTAATTCATGCGGAAGCCTTGGGTCATCCCTTGCTGGATGATCAAATTAGGATAAACAATGACTTTTCCATAAAAAGAAAAGATTTTCATATTGTCACAGGAGCAAATATGGCGGGAAAAAGTACCTTTCTAAGGACCATTTCTTTGGGACTGGTGATGGCCAATACAGGTTTGCCGGTTTGCGCAAAAAAAATGCGCTATTCTCCAATCAAATTGGTCACAAGTATGAGGACTTCTGATTCACTTGCAGAGGAAAGTTCTTATTTCTATGCTGAAATCATGAGGTTGAGATTCATTGTAGAACAAATGGAACAAGAAAAATACTTTATTATTCTTGATGAAATTTTAAAAGGTACCAATAGCAAGGACAAAGCAGTGGGGTCGAGAAAGTTTGTTGAAAAACTTGTGAAATCAGGATCTACCGGCATCATTGCTACTCATGACTTGAGCCTTTGTGATATAGAAAAGATCTACCCTCAGATTCACAATCAATACTTTGATGCAAAGATCAACAACGAAGAACTATTTTTCGATTACAAATTAAAAGACGGCATTTGTACCAATATGAATGCTTCTTTTCTCCTAAAGAAAATGGACATTATATGATCAGGGGTGGGCATTGACCCAGACTTGGCCATCCTCAAAATACTCTTTTTTCCAAATAGGAACCGTCTCCTTTAAAGTGTCTATAGCAAATTGACAAGCCTGAAAAGCCGCTTCCCTGTGCGCGGATGAAACGGCAATGATCACCGGAACTTCGCCTATTGCAAGGTTCCCAATTGCATGGTGAATTGCGATCTTATGAATACCAAATGTTTCAATAGCCTTTAAAGCAATAAGATTCATTTCTTTTACCGCCATAGGTTCATAAGCTGAAAAATCTAATTTTAACACCTCTTTACCCTTGGTATTGTTTCTTACAGTACCCACAAAAAGAGCCAAACCACCACAGCTGTCATCCTGAACAAAATCATAACATGCTCCAAGCGATAGCTCCTCTTCAGTCAATTTTATAAAAATCTTGTTTTCCATAATTAATTTAGCCACCGCTCACCGGAGGAATAATTGCCACTGTATCATTATCTGTTAATAATAAAGTGTCCTCAGCATAAGATTCGTTTACCGCAATGGCAAAGGAATCGATTTCTGACAACCCTGGGTGATTTTTTACTAAAATTTCCCGAAACATTTTAACAGTTAGTCCCTCATCCAATTCAAATATAATCGGGCTTTGACCCGCTAAATCTCTGGACATTCCAAAAAAAAGAGCTTCAATTTTCATAGATACGTTTTAACAAAAATAACCAATACGTATCAGAGGAAAAAATTAATCATTAATGTTTGAAATCTTGAATATCAATCCGTACCTTTAAGTAACTAATGTTACAGCCTAAAATAGGCATTTCATTAAATTTGGTAGACTGTACTCGGAAAACCTTTGTAAATTCCCGGTACTTTTTCTTTATTACCTAATTAAAATAGGAATTCTCATTAATACGAAGCCATTTCACATATGAAATATGGATTTATTATTGACAACAGAAAGTGTATCGGTTGTCATGCGTGTACCACCGCCTGTAAAAGTGAACACGACGTACCTATAGGGGTCAACAGGACCTATGTAAAACAAGTAGAAAAAGGAGTTTTTCCAAATACCAGAAGGATTTTTTCAGTTATGAGATGCAACCACTGTTCGGATGCTCCTTGTGTTGAAATTTGTCCTGTAGAGGCATTATATACCCGGGATGACGGTATTGTTGATTTTGATAATAACCGATGTATAGGGTGTAAATCGTGCATGCAGGCATGTCCTTATGATGCGTTATATATTGATCCGGATAATAATACTGCAGCCAAATGTAATTATTGCGCTCACCGGGTTGAAGTAGGAAGAGCACCTGCCTGTGTGGATGTATGTCCTGAACATGCCATTATTGCCGGAGACATGGATAATCACGAAACAGAAATTTCCATGTTGCTTGCAAGAGAACAAGTAATGGTCAGAAAACCAGAGAAAGGAACAAAACCAAACTTGTTTTATATCGATGGAGACTATCAATCCATTGATCCTGATGCGACCGCTAAATCAGGACCCGGACTATGGAATTCTCAAGCCAGAGGTGTTGGGCACTATGCCAAAGCAGCAGAAAAATTGATGCATACAAATGACGATATAAATTTGTTGCAAATGAGTATTGACAATGAGCTGCAGGCTGCCTATCAGAAAAAAGAAACTGAAAATCCTAACTATATTGATGTGCTTAGTGGCAAGGCCAGAAGAGTCTATGACACTCCGGATAAAGGTATTCTATGGGGTTGGGAAGTCTCTGCCTATGTGACTACCAAAGCCATTGCAGCCGGTGCATTTTTGGTGCCACTTTTAGCTATAATTCTGGGTTATGAAGTTTCCAATACAACTAAACTGATTTCCGTAGGATTGTCATTGGTCTTTTTAGGATTAACCGGACTGTTTTTGGTCATGGATCTTGACAGACCCGACAGATTCCTTAACGTACTGCTGAGACCACAGTGGAATTCCTGGCTTGTAAAAGGAGGCTATACCATTTCCGTTTTTGGGCTTTTAATGACCCTTTGGGGAGCTGCAACATTTTTTGAATGGAATATTCCAGAGAACTTGCTGTTAGGTTTAACAGGATTTTTTGGGATTATACTTGCGATATACACGGCATTTTTATTTGCCCAGGCCAAAGGAAGAGATTTTTGGCAAAGTCCAACGCTACCTTTGCATATGCTTGTTCATAGTGTTCTTGCCGGAGCTGCTGTCTTTGCAATATTGGCAGTTGTTTTGAATCCGGAAGGCTGGATGGAAATTTTAGGAACAATAATTAGTATTTCTCTGGTTGTCAATCTGCTTACACTGGTGTCTGAATTGACAATTACCCATCCAACAAAGGCAGCCAAAAAAGTGGTTCACATGATTTTAAAAGAGCAATATCAGGGTTTATTCTGGTTTGGAACAGTTGCCATAGGAAATATCGCTCCACTGGTCCTTATTCAATTCTTCCCTGGTACATTAACCCTTGCCGGGGCAGGGATTTTAATAATTATTGGAATATATATTACAGAGAAAATTTGGGTAGAGGCTCCGCAAAGAATTCCTCTTGCCTAATAAAAGATAAAAATTTAAAGACTTTAATTGGTCTTGAACTTATAAATACAATAACATGGGCTATAAAAAAGCATCCTTTATAGAAAATATGGCTGAGAAAATAGGCCTAATTCCTGATCTTCATAAAGAGGGTTATCAGGAGCATGACGCTGACATGCGACATTTTAGTGATGAAGAAGTGGCTGAAATGTATGAAAATTTTCCTCCTCCTGAAAAATGGAATGACTGGATTGAATATGATCCCAAGGCATGGCCCAAAAAGAAAAAGACCAATTATCAAATTGTACCCACTACTTGTTTCAATTGTGAAAGTGCTTGTGGACTGACTGCTTTTATTGATAAGTCATTCAGGAGAGATCAAAAAGTTTGAAGGTAATCCTTATCATCCCGGAAGTCGTGGTAGAAATTGTGCAAAAGGACCAGCTACCATCAATCAGATCACCGATCCTGATCGTATTTTATTTCCACTGAAACGCAAAGGGAAACGAGGTGATGGAGAGTGGGAAAGAATTTCCTGGGATGAAGCACTGGATACCATTGCAGACAGGATCAGAAAAGCCATAAAAGAAGACAGACATAATGAAATAGCCTATCATGTGGGAAGACCAGGTCATGAAGGATTTATGAATTGGGTATTGCCATCATGGGGTATTGACGGTCATAATTCACATACCAATATCTGTTCTTCAGGAGCAAGATTTGGCTATAACCTTTGGTATGGTTATGACAGGCCTTCACCAGATCATGCCGAGGCCAAATTTATATTGTTGATCTCAGCGCATTTGGAATCCGGACATTATTTTAATCCTCATGCTCAACGTATTATTGAAGGTAAAATGAAAGGAGCCAAACTGGCAACTATGGACCCAAGATTGTCCAATACGGCCACTATGACTGACTATTGGATGCCTTCTTATCCTGGAACAGAAGCTGCTGTTCTTTTGGCTATGGCAATGATTATATTGGAAGAGAATTTATACAACAGACCATATCTCGAAAACTGGACCAATTGGCAAGAGTACCTTGAAGCCAAACATCCTGATAAAGAGGTCACTTTTGAAAATTATATCGAGGCAATGAAGGAGGAATATAAAGAATACACTCCTGAATTTGCAGAAAAGGAATCTGGTGTAAAAGCAGAAATGATCCGCGAGATTGCGATGAAAATTGGTGAAGCAGGAGAACGATTTGCTACTCATAACTGGAGAAGTGCAGGAGCCTCCAATTTAGGTGGTTGGGCTGTAGCCCGTTGTTTACACTTTCTCACTGTACTCACAGGTAGCTGTAGGAGCAAAAGGAGGAACTTCTCCAAACTCCTGGAACAAATTTAAACCTGAAGTTGCCAAATCCTCCAAAGCCTCAGAAAAAATGGAATGAATTGCATTTCCCAAAAGAATATCCTTTGGCATTTTTTGAAATGAGTCAATTATTACCCCATTTCCTAAAGGAAGGCAGAGGAAAAATGGATGTTTATTTTTCAAGAGTATTTAATCCGGTCTGGACCTATCCTGATGGATTTACCTGGATGGAAATGTTTATGGATGAAACTAAATTTGGACTGCATACTGCCTTGACACCAACCTGGAATGAAACGGCATTTTTTGCTGATTTTGTATTACCTATGGGTCTGGCACCAGAGAGACATGACATTAATTCATATGCCACTCATGGTGGGACATGGGTAGCCTTCAGGCAACCTGTGTTAAGGGAAGCAGCCCGAAGAAATGGAACACCCGTTACAATATACCTATGAAGCGAATCCCGGAGAAGTATGGGAAGAAGATGAATTCTGGATTGAATTGAGTTGGAGAATTGATCCTGATGGAAGTATGGGTATTCGAAAACATTTTGAATCACCAAAACGTCCGGGAGAAAAAATTACTATTGAAGAATACTACCAATATATTTTTGAAAGAATCCAAGGTTTACCTGAAGCTGCAAAAAAAGAAGGCATTTCTGAATTGGAATATATGACAAAATATGGGGCTTTTGAAATTGAAAAAGGTGAGTCTTACAAAAAGAATGAAAACCTTTTGAGCGAAGAACAGTTGAAGGGATCTGAAGTAGATAAAAAAAATGGTGTAATTAGAAAGAATGGCAAAGATATAGGTGTCATGATCAACGGAAAAGCCATGGTTGGTTTTCCTACACCATCGAGAAAAAATGAATTCTATTCTCAAACCATGGTCGACTGGAACTGGCCGGAATATTCAACACCTACTTATATCAAAAGTCATATCCATAATGACGTATTTGGACAAATCTAAAGGTGAATATGTACTTGTTCCAACTTTTAGGTTGCCAACCCTTATTCATTCCAGATCAGGAAATGCTAAATGGCTCGTAGAAATCTCAAATAGAAATCCGATCTGGATGCATCCCGAAGATGCCGCTAAATGGAATTTTAAAACCGGTGATCTGGTTAAAATGAATACAGATATAGGATATTTTGTGGATAAAGTCTGGGTAACTCAAGTCTATGAAACCTGGAGTTGTAGCCTGTTCACATCATATTGGAAGATGGAGAAGAGAACAAGATACTGTTGGAAACAGATGGGCGACAAATACAGTTGACATTGAAAACATGGCATCAGGAAAATGGAAAATGAGTACAAAACGGGGTATCAAACCTTTTGAATCAGATGATAAAGATTCAAAACGGATCTTCTGGAAAGACGGAGGTGTACATCAGAATATAACCCATGCCGTTCATCCTGATCCGATAAGTGGTATGCATTCCTGGCATCAAAGGGTAAGAATTGAAAAACCCGGACCGGATGATCACTATGGTGATATTTTTGTTGATACCAATAAATCACATGAAGTGTATAAGGAATGGTTAGCTATGACCCGACCGGCACCTGGTCCTGACGGACTTCGAAGACCATTATGGTTCAAAAGGGCCTTTACGCCTGATAAATCAACTTATTATATAAAAGACGCTAAAAACGATCCTAAAAAGTAGAATTAATTTTATATTTGGCCGTGAAAATTAATTTTAAAAAACAATAATGAGAAAATTTGCCTATTTCATGGTTGCCATGGCCATAGTCTCTTGTAAAAACGAGCCAAAAGATTATGTTTCGATTGCAGGAAATATTACTGATAAGAACAGTGATTCCGTAGTCATTAGAAGTCGAACCTATTCGAAAACAATTCCTGTTAATGAGGATGGTTCGTTCAGTGATACCCTTAAAGTGGAAACGGGAGAATATTCTTTTTACGACGGAGGTGAATCTACTTCTCTCTTCTTGAAAAATGGATTTGATCTTGCCATGACTTTAGATACTAAAATGTTTGATGAATCGGTTAAATACACCGGAAATGGTGCTGAGCATAGTAATTTTCTGGCTGAAAAATCTTTGTTGCAGGAACGATTGCTTGACCTGGACCAGCTCATGACTTTAGATTCTATAGCTCGTGAAGAAAAATTTGTTTCAATAAAAGATGAACTCACAAATTTTTATAATTCCGATAAAAATATTGATTCGTCAATAGTAAACAGCAGTTTAAAAAGCATCGATCCTATGCTTGATTCCTACAGAAGGTATATCAATGCGGATCTGGCAATGAAAAGGGACCTGCCTAAAGGAGCTCCCTCTCCATCATTTGTAGATTATGAAAATTATAATGGTGGGAAAACTTCCCTTGCTGATCTAAAAGGAAAATATGTTTATGTTGATGTTTGGGCTACCTGGTGCGGGCCATGTAAAGCTGAAATTCCTTCTTTAAAAAAGATTGAAAAAAAATACCACGGAAAAAATATTGCTTTTGTAAGTATTTCTATTGACGATGACAGATCACATGGTGGATCATGGGAAAAGGCTAATGAAGATTGGAAAAAAATGGTTGAAGAAAAGGAACTGGGAGGCATTCAAATTATTTGCCCCAAAAGGATGGAAATCAGAGTTTGTTCAAAACTACAAGATCAATGGAATTCCACGTTTTATTCTTGTTGATCCGGAAGGAAATATTGTCAGTGCAAGTGCACCCAGACCCTCAAGTGAAGAGCTTATCAAACTTTTTGACGAGGAAAATATTTAGCGGGTTCTGAAATTGATAATATCAGAAGGAGTAGCTGGATGTAAGCCTCCTTCTAAAAGATATAATATGATACTTTAATTCATTCAATGTTTTGGGAATGATTCTCAAAACATTGCATGATCATTTTATCAGATTTACTTTTTTAATCAAGTACTAATTAGTTGATGCTGCAAAGAATTATTTCCATTTTTAATCTGGTTGCCCTTGGCAAAAAAGTCTTGGAAGGATGATTTGATTGCCGGATTAACTGGAACAATAATTGTGATTCCCCAGGCCGTAGCCTTTGCCATTATAGCAGGCTTACCTCCGGTTTATGGATTTTATACTGCAATGATCACTCCTATTATTGCCGCATTATTTGGTTCTTCCTATCACTTAATTTCAGGTCCTACTACGGCAATTTCTATCGTTGTATTTGCCACTGTCAGTGAAATGGCAGATGCCACAACAGAAATTGAAAATTATGTTGCCCTTACCCTTGTACTTACCTCTATGGCAGGTCTTATTCAATTTGCCATGGGTCTTGCCAGAATGGGTAAAGCTGGTAAATTTTGTTTCACATTCGGTCATTATTGGTTTTACAGCAGGAGCAGGTGTATTAATTGCATTTAAACAACTACAGCATGTATTTGGTCTTGGAAGTACCAAGAGGGAGCTCTTTCTATACCATTTTAAAAACGATTGTTTTAAATATTGATCAGACAAATTGGTATGTTTTTATAGTAGCCATGGGAACAATGCTGATTGCCATTTTCATTAAAAATTTTGTAAAACCCCTTTCCAGGTTTTATATGCTTATTGCCATGGTTCTTGGCAGTGTTCTTGCCTATTTCTTAGGTGGAGAAGCAAATGGTATAGAAAATGTTGGGGAGATTCCATCGAACTTGCCCCCTTTCAGAAGTTCCTGCATTTTCAATTACAAATATTACGAAAACTGAGCACAGGGGCACTTACTTTGGCTTTGCTGGGTTTGATTGAGGCTGTGGCTATTGCTCGATCCATTGCTTTGTCTTCTCATCAGAGAATTGACGGAAATCAGGAATTCAAAGGACAGGGATTATCAAACATTATCGCAAGTTTTTTTTCAAGCTATATGGGGTCCGGATCGTTTACAAGATCAGGGGTTAATTATCAGGCAGGAGCCAAAACCCCTATGTCTGCTATATTTGCTGCTATTTTTCTAATGATTGTTTTGCTGTTGTTCTCACAATATGCTTCTTTTCTTCCTAAATCAGCTATGGGAGGAATTATTTTGCTTGTAGGTTATAACCTTATCGATTTTCATCATATCCACCAGGTAATAAAAAGTAGCGGACGGGAACTAATCGTTTTAGGGACCACCCTTTTTGGAGCTTTGTTCTTTGAATTGGAAACCGCTTTGTTCTCAGGTATAGGACTTTCATTGTTCTTTTATTTGGAAAAAACAGCCAAACCGAATATTGCCATTCTTGGCACCACCAAAACACATAGGTTTGTAAATATCATAAGAGATCCGAATGTGAAGGAATGTCCGCAACTCAAAATTGTTCGCATCGATGGTTCAATTTATTTTGGCGCGCTTGAAGTTGTTTCTGAGTTTTTCGCCAATCTTTACGAAAAGGGAGAAGTAAAGCATGTATTGATCATTGCAAAAGGAATCAATTTCATTGATCTTGCGGGAGCCACATGGCTCGCCTATGAAGCGAAAAAATGGCAAGACAACGGCGGAGGCATGTATTTTAGTGGTTTAAAGATCGTCAGTCAGGAAATCCTTAAAAAAGGAGGGTTCCGGGAGGAAATAGGCGAACAATATTTTTACCCTGATAAACCAACCGCCATCCGAGAGATCTTCGCTAAGCTGGATAAAAATATTTGTGAGAATTGTAAAGTTCGTATCTTTCACGAATGTTAATACTACCTTTTACGTCAAAACAATAAAGCTTTAATTTATTTATTATCAATAGTTTATGCATTTAAAGAAGCATATCCCCATCTTACAGTGGCTACCAAATTATAAAAGAAGCTGGTTAAAAAGTGATTTATTTGCTGGTATGACCATTGGAGTTATCCTTATTCCTCAAGGAATTGCTTATGCCATAATTGCCGGACTACCTCCAATTTATGGGCTGTATACGGCGATGATTCCACAAATCGTCTATGTAGTTTTGGGAACTTCCAGGCAGCTGTCTGTCGGGCCTGCAGCTATGGATTCATTGATCGTAGCTTCAGGAATTAGTGCCCTTGCGGCTATTGGCTCGGACCATTTTATAGTCTTAGCGGTATTACTGGCATTTATGGTGGGCTTATTTCAAGTTCTTTTTGGTGTTTTTCATCTTGGTTTTTTGGTTAATTTTTTATCTAGGCCAGTCATCAGTGGATTTACTTCTGGGTCGGCCATTATTATTGGTATGAACCAATTTGGAAATCTTTTAGGACTCGATCTTGACCGGAGCAACCAAATGCATACCTTGATATTGGAAATAATCAATACCTTTTCGAACTTGCACTGGCCAACTGCCATTGTTGGAATAACTTCCATCTTTCTGATCTTTGGAATCAAAAAAATCAGTAGAAAAATCCCTTCAGCTCTGGTGGTTGTGGTTCTGGGTATTCTTGTTGTTTATGCTTTCCACCTCGACCTTAAAGGAATTATGATATTAGGAGAGATCCCCAGAGGACTTCCGGCATTTGTTAGTTCCTGTCTTTTGATATGGCCCTTATGGAAGAAATTTCAGGACTTGCCTTAACGCTTGGGCTTATCGGTTTTATGGAGGCCATCTCTATTGCAAAATCCATAGAGGCAAAACACAATAGTTACAAGGTAGACGCTAATAAGGAGTTGATCGCTTTGGGTTTTGGAAATATAATTGGGTCCTTTTTTCAGACCTATCCTGCAACAGCAGGATTTGCCAGAACTGCTGTGAATGACCAATCAGGAGCCAAAACCCCTCTTTCTTCGCTTATTGCCGCATTTATTATTGCCTTGTCTTTATTATTTCTTACTCCAGCTTTTTTCTTTTTGCCTAAAGCTGTACTGGCGGCAATTATTATTGTTGCCGCGTTCGGCCTTTTGGATTTTTCCTTGCCCAAAAACCTGCTTAGTTATAACCGCAGGGATCTGATCATTTTGAACAGTACCTTGCTCATAACTATTTTTGTAGGAATTAAGGAAGGCATTCTTTTTGGTATTGTTCTTTCATTGGCTATGCTTATTTATAAAACTACTAAACCACATATTGCTGTGCTAGGCAATGTTCCGGGTACACATTTTTATAGAAACATTAAAAGGTTTGATGATGTGATCATTCAGGAAGAAATATTGATCGTAAGGTTCGATGCACAATTGTATTTTGCAAATACACAATACTTCAAGGATAAACTTAAAGAATTTGCATTGGAAAGAGGTCCTAATCTAAAACTGTTGATCATTGATGGTGAAAGCCTGAATGCCCTTGACAGTAGCGCCATTTATCGCATTAGAAGAAGTACATGACTATTTTTCTTCAAAAGATATTACAGTTGTATTTACCGGGCTTAAAGGTCCTGTTAGAGATACCTTGGTGAAGTCAAAGCTCATGAAAAAAATCCGGTATGATCATTGCTTTATGAGTATACAGGAAGCTGTTGATTGCTATCAGGAAAATTGCTTTGAGTTACCCAAAGAGTATAGTTTTCAGGAATATACGAAACAATCAAATCGTTAAAAAAGTGAACATTTCCTGTAACAAGTGTTACATATGATAATTCCCCTTTCACTAACTTTGGGTAAATTTAAAATAAAATATAATGAAAGTAGAACAATTATTCACAGGATGTCTGGCTGAAATGGCTTACTATATCGAGTCAAATGGAGAAGCTGCTGTTATTGATCCTCTTCGTGAGACCGAACCATATTTAAGAATGGCGGAAGCTGATAATGCAAAAATAAAATATGTATTCTTAACTCATTTTCATGCCGATTTTGTTTCTGGACAATATGACTTGGCTCAAAAAACCGGAGCTAAGATTATTTTTGGGCCAAATGCTACTGCAGAATATGATATTTATAATGGAAAAGATGGTGAAGAATTCCCGCTTGGTGAAGGTAAAATAACTTTGCTGCACACTCCTGGGCATACTATGGAATCTTCTTCCTATTTAATTACTGATGGTGAAGGAAATACACCTTATGTATGTACAGGTGATTGCTTATTTATTGGTGATGTTGGAAGACCTGATTTAGCAGTTAAACAAGGTAAACTGACCGAAAAAGATTTAGCTGGATTCTTATTTGATTCACTTCGAAATAAGATCATGACGCTTCCGGATGATATCATTGTATATCCAAATCACGGAGCAGGTTCAGCATGTGGTAAAAACATGAGCAGTGAAACTTTTGACACCTTAGGAAATCAAAAGAAAACGAATTATGCACTTCGTGCAGATATGACAAAGGAGGAGTTTATTGAAGAGGTGACTACTGGTTTAAAACCACCACCTCAATATTTCCCCAATAATGTGAGAATGAATAAAACGATCAATACAAGTATTGAAGACATCTTGCATAAAGGAACAACCCCTCTGGATGCTGCAACTTTTAAAGAATTAAGTGAGCAAAAAGATATTCTGGTTGTTGATACAAGAAGTAAGGAGCTATATGCTGAAGAAGGAACAGTTCCCGGAGCCTGGTATATTGGTATTGATGGTAATTTTGCGCCTTGGGTTGGGGCCCTTATTAAGGACATCAACCAAAAGATCATTTTTATTGCCGATAGTGAAAACAGGGTGAATGAAATTGTAACACGCTTTTCAAGAGTAGGATATGACAATACCATGGGTTATTTAGAAGGCGGTATGTCAAATTGGAAAAGTCATGGTTTTGACGTTGATATGATTGGTTCCATATCTGCACATTTATTTGCAGAAAAGTTGGCCAAAGGTGAAATGGAAAAACCTGTTGACGTTCGTAAAGAATCAGAATATTTATCAGAACATGTCGTGGGTGTAGAAAATTTCCCATTAGATTTTATTCATGATAATTTCTCTGAAATTGATCCCGAAAAGGAATATTTCTTGCATTGTGCCAGTGGCTATCGTTCGCTGATCGCTGCCTCCATTTTTAAAGCGAATGGAGTAGAAAAAGTAACAGATGTTCGAGGTGGATTTAAGGACCTTAAGGAAACAGAGGCCAAGATGACAGATTATGTATGTCCCACCACATTGCTATAAAATAGATTGATTGGAATTAAAAGGGAGTTTATACTCCCTTTTTTTATGTAACCTTGTAAACGAATAACATCAAAAAGAAAAAAATGAAAGTCAATAGTTCAACAATTGTATTGATCACCATGTTATGGATTAGCTTTGTTTCCTGTGGTCAGAAGCAAAACGAGAAATCCGCTGATCAGGATTCGGCATCTGCAATTTCCTTAATAACTCCTGAAGAATTGAATAATGTCAACAAGGATATTCTTCTTATTGATGTCAGAACTCCACAAGAATATGCCTCAGGCCATGTTGAAAATTCGATTAATATTGATTTTAGAGCCAGTAACTTTAAGGACCTTATAGGAGAACTCAATAAAGATCAAGATGTATATGTTTATTGCAAGGTTGGCGGAAGAAGTGGAGGTGCCGCAAAGTTGATGGAAGAAATGGGTTTTAAAAAAATCTATGACCTCCAAGGAGGAATCCTCCAATGGGAAAAGGATGGCTTTAAAAAAGTGAAGTGAAACAACAATTATGACTAACAGATTAACTTTTTTTTCTCTTCTATTCATTCTTCTAACTGGATGTCAAACATCCTTGTCTGATAAGGAGGTTGCGGCGTATATAGAAAAAGGATCTTTAATTTCAAAAAGCACGGGTAAGGAATTATCTGGAACGCTTACCAGCAAAATGAAATCAGGAGGAATTAGCGAAGCTGTCGAATTTTGCAATACTGCGGCCCTTCCCCTTACGCAACAAATGGCTGATCAGCACGAGGTGCTTATAAAAAGAACCTCTCTGAAAACAAGAAATCCATTAAATAAACCTACTGATAATGAACTAGCTATTCTTAAAGAATTTCAAGCTGATCTAGATAAGGGTATTTCTCTTGAGCCCAGGATAAAATTGGATCAAAATGGCATACCAAATTATTATGCGCCTATTTTAATAGAAAAAAAGTGTTTGAATTGCCACGGAACACTTGGTCAGGAACTCTCAAGACCGGTGGATTCCATTATCAGATCTTATTATCCTAATGATATGGCAACAGGGTATAGTGAAGGAGATCTTAGAGGTATATGGAGTATTGCCTTTTCAAAGCCAAATCAATAAGCTTTTTATTTTGACTACATGATATTTAATGCCTCTTTGGCTTAAAATCTAAGATTCACTCCCAGCAAAAAATTCAATTCAGCCTGAGGATAGTATCCTGCTCCAGTAATAGTGGTTACCTGATCTGGGTCTGTCCAGGTATCGTCATAGGTAAAGAAATAACCATTCGACACATATTTTACGTTGAACAGGTTATTTACAAGACCTGTAAATACAACTGATTTAAACAATTTTTCGGTTGTGATCTCATAGCTTACCTGAAGGTCATTAACAAAATAAGCTTCCAGTTTTGAGGCCTCTAATGCTATATTACTCATATATTGATCTCCAACATATTTAGACAATAAACTGATTTGAAAATTCTCAATGGGCTGGTACTTGATATTACTCGCTGCAATAAAACTTGGCGAGTATGCTAAATCTGTATTGCCAAAATTGGTCAATTCACCGTCAAACTCATAATACTTATCAATGTTCTTATTTGTACTTATTGCAAGGTTTGGTTGCCAAATAAATTTATCAGAAATTCTTAGGGCGGCATCAATTTCAAGGCCCAATCTGTAGCTATTCCCTATATTATCCGCGATCGGATTACCCACGTCATCAATGGTTCCGGTCAGCACCAATTGATCGACATAATTCATATAGTAAACATTTGTCTTTAATCTAAAATTAGTTGTGTTATAATTCCACCCCAATTCAAAATCATCAAGGGATTCTGGTTTTACACCAGAATTGGCAAGATAGTCAGCTCTTTTAGGTTCCTTATGCCCTTTTGCATAGGATAAGAAAAAACTGCTCTTCTCCATAAAATAAGTCACTCCAAACTTTGGATTGAAGAAACTGTTCCGATCCTCCAAGCCTATTGAAACAGGTCCTTCATCGAATCCTGCTACTTCATAATTTACGTATCTGTATTGAAGATCCCCAAACAAACTCCAGTTGTCATTTATCGCATAATCAGCTTTGGCGTAGATATTAAAATCTGTCTTTTTACCGGTATTGTCATAAAATCTTTGGTTGATCATATCACTGCCATATTTGGCCCATTTCACCTCCCCAAAATGATCACCATCATATTGGTTGACAGCACCTCCTATGATCACATTTACTTTATCAAAATTCTTTAGGACAGAAAAAGTAGTTCCATAAAAATGATTGTCCAAGCCATTTTCTTTGAACAAGATCTGTCGAAGAGATTTCTTCACCGTCTACATTGATTGGGTCAAAACCGTACACTGAAAAATTAGCTTCATTCTCATATTGTTCATAAAAACCTCTTCCATAGGTATAGTGAAAGGCCAAGTTTCCCGTCCAGTCATTTCCAAAATCATGATTGATATGTAATTGGTAATGATCCTGTTTATAATCATCGACTTGATGATCATAAAAACCTGTTAAATCACCATTCTCGTTATAGATCTCACCCGCTGGATTGTATTTTCTATTTGTTTCAAGGGTTTCCTTGTCAATACCATACCAGGCTTGATAAGTAACTTCATGCCCCCCAAAAGCCAGGGCTTTGATCAATGTTTTCTCACTAAAAAAACTTGCCGAAAGATATACGGATCTGAGATCTGCAGAAGCCCTGTCTATATACCCATCGGATTGGATCGTTGATACCCTTCCCGTAAACTCAGATTTGAACTTGCCTTCACCACCAATAATACCAGACCCAAACTGAACATTGGCTTTAAGGGTATTAAATGAACCTCCCGAAAAACCCAGTTCGCCATATGCCTCTTCACGAATTCCATTGGTAGATAAGACTTAAACTTGCTCCAAAAGCGCCGGCACCATTAGTTGAAGAACCAACACCTCTTTGTAACTGCATACTCTGTGTGGAACTGGCAAAATCAGGTAGGTTTACCCAAAAAACACCGTGAGACTCACTGTCGTTCAAAGGGATGCCGTTGATCGTCACATTGACTCTGGAAGCATCACTACCCCTCACCCTGATTCCTGTATATCCAATGCCATTACCTGCATCAGAAGTGGAAACCACATTTGGTAAAAAATTCAATAAAACAGGAATGTCCTGACCCAAATTCCTTGATTCAATCTCTTCCTTTGTGATGTTACTCCTTACAAAAGGGGCCTTTTCATCAACTCTGGTTGCTTTTACCAATACCTCTTCTAAGTCAATCGTATCGTTCAATATACTTTTTTCCTGTGCATAGCTTGTAAAGGACATACACAACATGAACATAACAGCAAACTGTTTCATTTTCTTTCCCTTATGGGATATTTTAATTGATGAAAATCGAATTAAAGAGGTGAAATTCGAATCGAAATACTTAGATTTTCAGTTATTCTTGAAAACCTTATCCCTAAACAGCATTATCTGTTCCAGGTTCAATGGGTTTAATCTCAGCCTTTGTTTGGCACCCCTTATAAGATCGTTGCAAATGTAAACAACAATTGGGAATTAAAAAATCAAAACTCGATTATTAATCCAATTTTGGTTTTTGTCGAAGTGATTTTCTTAAGCCCTCGCTTTTTCTTAGCTTCCAGTCGTCTGGCTTTTTCCAGTTTTCCCACCTTGGTAGGGATCCTTTTTTTATCCTCTATCAAGGCACTTTCAAATAATACCAATAATCTTTCAGTAACGATCTGCTTATTTTTGTACTGACTTCTGCTCTCGTCACAGGTCAAACTAATTTGGTTTTTCTTATTTAATTTAGACGAAAGCTTATCTAATAATCTCGTCTTTTCCTTTTCAGAAAGGGCCTTTGAATTTTCAATATCAAATTGTACAATAACTTTGGAAGAAACTTTATTTGCATGCTGTCCTCCGGGTCCACCCGACCTTACTGCGGAGTATTTAAGTTCATTATAAAGTAGTTCAATATCCATTTTTACTGATCAAGAAGTCTTGTTTGAGGTAAAGTTACAAACTCTTGGAATAGGAATTGAGATCATCCCTTTTGTCTAATAATTTATCAATGGCACTTATGGCGACAGCCAATCGATTCTTTATACTGCCATTTAACTTTATGTAAGGCTTCTTATACTTGATAAGAGCAGCCTCAAAAGCGGCATACATTTCTTCTCTTTGCCCGGGTCGATCCCTCAGGTCATCTGCTTCCCAAGGGGTATCAATATTGGTCAACAAATAAAGGTCATATGTGTTCTTAAGTGCATACTTATCTAAATTAGGATGGACAAACCCTCCATAATACTCCTCAGAATATACCTTGGTTTCTAACAAATCAGTATCGCAAATAAGCAACCTATCTGCCTTTAAAGCAAGCTTGTTCTCAAGTGCCATTTGACCTTTGGCAATAGGAATCAGATCGGCATCTTCACAGGTCTTCCTTTCATTATTCCATTTATCCTGTAAATACTCTCTGGCATATTCGGCTACCCAAACTGTATTATAGTGCTTGGCCAATAACTCTGACATCGTCGTTTTACCGGTAGATTCAGGTCCAAATAATACAATTTTAACCAAATTTACTGGTAACTGTTCAAGTGCTTTTTCCATGCTATATATCCATAAATTGCAATAAATGTAAATCCTAAATACTGAAAACTGGTAAAGGCCAGGCCTTTGTAAAGATATAGGGGTACTGAAATGATATCTCCCAGGATCCAATAGATCCAGTTCTCAATTTTTCTTTTGGCCATAAGCCACATTCCAACGAAGAAAATGGCAGTGGTTATTGTATCAACATATGCCGTCCAGCTATTCCATTTATCATTGTAATAATAAACAATAAACACAAAAACAATGGTAGCTAAAAAAATGAATACCGATTGTTTCTTTTCCAACGCATTGGTTCTGCTTATCGGGGTAACATGTGATGCGTCAATTTTTCTTGTCCAAATATACCAGCCATAAACACTCATGGCAAAATAATAGCCATTGATCATCATATCGCCCAGCAGTCCCCAGTTAAATAGTAAATACACAAAAATAGACGTGCTGATCATTCCTGTTGGAAATACCAGAATCTTATTTTGTTTGGAAAACCAAACTGATAAAAAGCCAAAAATAACGGCAATGATTTCTAAAACAATATCAAGGGTGCGATAATCCTGGTATTGTTCGAACAAGTAATCAATAATCTGCTGCATGGTGACTTCTGTCGTCGGTGACGATCTTTAATATAAAAACGCAATTCTTTTCATTCAGAAGTGAGCTGTGAATATTTGAATTAACAAAGGCCATTACCTCCTGGTAAGGTCCGAATATTTGCGTGCTTAAGCCATTTTCCTCCACATGAAATGATGATTCCCTTAAGGATTTGATGAAAGCTATAATAGGTTCTTCGAACTCCTTATGTAAAGGATACATGGATATATCAATAGATATGTTCATTTTTCATAAATTTTGAGAGAAAATTACTGTTTTCTTCGAAGGCTGTTCCAATGACAACAACATCTGCCCCATTTTTATAGGCTTCCAGCAGTTCATTTCTAGATCTGATCCCACCACCAACGATAAGGGGAATAGTTAAATTTTTTCTAACTGATTTGATCACTGAAGCGATTCACAGGGTGTAAGGCCCCACTCCCTGCTTCAAGATAAATCAATTTATTTCCCATATACATTCCTGCGATGGCAGTTTGGGTTATTTCCTCAATATCATCTGCTAAAATGGGTTTGGTTTCACTGACTCTTCTGCACCGAAGTTTCTTTTCCTCCATCAATTAGAATGTATCCGGTAGGAATTACTTCAAGGTCCGATTTTTGAAGGTAGGGAACCGCTTTGACTTGCTGATTGATCAAATATTCAGGATTCCTTCCTGATATAAGTGATAAAAATAAGATCGCATCAGCATGTGAAGTAATCTGTTGGTAATGTCCCGGGAACAATACAATGGGTAGTGTCGTTAATTCTTTGATCTTTAAGACCAGTTGGTCCGTCGCTTTTTCTTCTACACTGCTTCCTCCAACAAAAATAAAATCGACTGTTGAATTATTAATTTTAGTTATTGTTTCAGCAATTGTTTCAAGATTTATCTTATCAGGATCCAAAAGAATAGCAAGAAGCTTTCTGCCTTCCTTCTTCGCCGATAAAAAAAACTGATAAATCATGATTTTCGTAACTTACTTATCTACTAAATATTATAACCAATTGAATTCTTCCCTTAAGACTTTACCAGGGCATATACTAAAGTAAAACCTTCTTTTAGAAACTCGAATTTAATTTCGTATTCCTTTTTCCAGTTTTCAAATATAACCCTTCCTGACGACCTGCCATCGGCAAACAAAAATGGATTGATGCCAATATGATCATGAAAACTCAAGCCACCATATGGATAGGTTTTATACATTGACTCCTTGGCCCCCCAAATTACGGTTAATTGCTTTACAAGATCTTCATCAGACAAAGAATCAACCACAGTGTTCACAAATCTGTGTTGAATATTAACTATTTTCTCCCTGTTTTTTTCAATATCAACACCGGCTTCCAGATCACTGATCAACACCGCAGCAAATTCAAAAGAATGGGTAATCGAAATGTGCTTGTCGTCATTTAAAAAAGGTCTTCCGAATTCATTATAATAAAGATTAGCATCCTCATAGCCAGCGTGTTTCAATAGTTTTCTCACACTTAAAAATCCTTTTTGATGCAGCTGGGATTTCATGCCAGACAATCTTGAAATGCTATTATCCGTCAGGTCAAGTCCATTTCTCAATTCCTCATATGTCTCTTCAATTTTCCATATATGTATGGTTGTTCCTCCCTCGTCAGAAATGGTTTTGTAAATCGGCATACAGTATTTAATAGGTATTTCGTATTTTTGCAAACTCTAAACAAATATAAAAATTATGAGTTCAGAAACATCGACTTACGTAAAATATAAGGTTAAGGACCTAAACCTTGCAGAATGGGGTAGAAAGGAAATTCATTTGGCTGAAGCTGAAATGCCTGGTTTAATGAGCCTTCGGGAAGAATATAAAAATGAAAAGCCATTAAAAGGGGCAAGAATTGCAGGTTGCCTGCATATGACCATTCAAACAGCAGTATTGATCGAGACCCTGGTAGAACTAGGAGCCGAAGTAACCTGGAGTTCATGTAATATCTTTAGTACACAGGATCAGGCGGCGGCTGCCATAGCTGCGGCGGGAGTATCGGTATATGCATGGAAAGGCCTAACTGAGGAAGAGTTTGACTGGTGTATTGAACAAACGCTGTTCTTTGGAGAAGACAGAAAACCATTAAATATGATTTTGGACGATGGTGGAGATCTGACCAATATGGTATTTGACAGGTATCCTGAATTGGTTAAGGGAATTAAAGGTCTTTCCGAAGAAACCACCACAGGTGTACACCGACTCTATGAAAGAATGAAGGAAGGAACTTTACCGATGCCTGCCATTAATGTGAACGATTCTGTTACCAAATCAAAATTTGACAATAAATATGGCTGTAGAGAAAGTGCCGTGGATGCAATTCGAAGAGCTACAGATACGATGATGGCCGGAAAAGTGGTCGTTGTTGCCGGATATGGTGACGTTGGAAAAGGGACTGCTGCCTCTTTTAAGGGTACAGGAGCCAGGGTGATTGTAACTGAAATAGATCCAATTTGTGCTTTACAGGCTGCAATGGAAGGTTTCGAAGTCAAAAAAATGGACAACGTCATAGACAAAGCGGATATCGTAATTACCACTACCGGAAATAAAGATATCGTGCAAGAACGTCATTTCAAAGCTTTGAAAGACAAGGCCATTGTTTGTAATATTGGTCATTTTGACAATGAAATCGACATGGCCTGGTTGAATGCCAATTACGGTGATACAAAAGTTGAGATCAAACCACAGGTTGATCAATACAATATTGACGGGAAAGAAATTATCCTTCTGGCTGAAGGAAGACTTGTAAATCTTGGTTGTGCCACTGGTCATCCGAGCTTTGTAATGAGTAACTCATTTACCAATCAAACCCTGGCTCAATTGGAGCTTTGGAATAATGCTGATCAATACGAGAATAAGGTTTATATGCTTCCTAAACATTTGGATGAAAAGGTCGCACGACTTCACTTGGAAAAAATTGGTGTTGAATTGGAAGAATTGCGTCCTGAACAAGCCGATTATATTGGTGTTAAGGTGGAAGGCCCTTTTAAACCTGATTATTACAGGTACTAATATATATTGACATTAAATAAATAGAACTTCCAGGTAATAACTTGGAAGTTTTATTTATTTTTAACCCTATCTATTGTTAACTCATTGCCATATGAAAAACATTCTAGTTCCCATCGGAAGTAACGATAATGCCTTAAATACTTTGCAATACGCAATTGATTTTGCAGAAGCAGTAGGAGCAAAAATTTATCTTGTTCATGTTTATAGCAGCCCTAAGATTAGTGGAAACGTTCTTAAGGTGGATCAAATAATGGAAAGGGACAGTAAGGAAATCCTGAGGGATCATTTGAACAATGTCAATAAAAAAAACGTAGAGATCATAACCAGTACCTTAAAAGGTTATTCTGTTATCGATACATTAAAACAATTAAATAAACTTTTACATATTGACCTGATTATTGCTTCTACAAAAAATGATGGAGCCGATGAACATATCTTTTTAGGTAAAATAACCGGAAACATCATTAAGGATACAAAGGTTCCTGTTCTTATTATTCCTGCGGATACAAGCTTTAAACCTATAAAAAAGATTCTGATGACCATTAAATCAGGGTCGATTAAATCAGTATCCACTTTGGATCTTTTGATCAAGATAAAAAATACCTTTTCGTCAACCATTAATCTTTTACAAGTAAAGACCCCAAAGCTGGACGCCAAGGATCTTGAATTAAATGAAACACTTGAAGGTTTAATTAGTAAGCATATTCCCACTACTAATGCGACTGTTTATCAAGGTGTTCTTGAACATGTGCGTGAAGAAGATCCTGATTTGCTTTGTGTGATTCGCCGAAAAAGAGGTTTTTTTAAAAAACTTTGGGAAAATGACAGGGTCAAAAAAATTGATTTTGACAGTAATATTCCCTTGCTTGTTTTAAAAGGAATGTCGTAATTTGCGTTCTTAAAATTATTGGGGTTATAGCTCAGTTGGCTAGAGTGCTTGACTGGCAGTCAAGAGGTCCGGGGTTCGAATCCCCGTAGCTCCACAAGAAAAAAGAAAAGTCTTCGATAGAAGGCTTTTTTTATTTCGGAGCTTTTAAGCTGAGCCTTGCTCAAGTGAAAAAAGCTCCGAAATAAAAATTCAAGACCCGATAGGGGATTGTTTTTTTAGCTTGTTAGGCGCACCCCTTTGGGATCAACGAAGTTAATCTTCACTCCTAGCTATAACACGGTGTATAAATTCGAGGGTCAAAGGGAGCTTTTTCTTTTTTGTTGTAAGGACACCCCATTGGGATCAACGAAGTTAATCCTCATAAATAAGGTTTAAGGCTTATGGCTTATTATCTGTAGGAGAATATTAAATTGCTACAAGCAATTTGCAGATTCTATTTGCAGGATGGGAGGTCCTGGGGATCAGCGCAACTAATACTATTGCATGAAAGACGGTTAATAAAACCTAGCAGTGTGGCATGGGCTTGCTTTTCTTTTTTGTTGTAAGGACACCCCTCTGGGATCAACGAAGTTAATCCCCGTAGCTCTACAACCTAAAGGCTTAACTCATTGTAGTTAAGGCTTTTATATTTTTTAGGTTACAGCATAAGTTACAACAAGGGTTAGAAAGACACCTGTTTTTTAACTATTTACTACTTTTCTGTTTGTTAATAAAATTCCTTTCAGAAGTAAGGAAAAACCTTACCTCAATGTCAATATCAGTTTCTAACTTTGACTTATGGATTCATTACCGTTAAAAGATCAGAAAGACCTTAGAGAGCTTCTTGCCCTGTATGATAGTCCTAACCTAGAAATCTAAAGAGATCGCTTACTTTAAGACAATCAGCGGGTCTATATGATGCTTCAACACCAGAAGAACAGGAATTGATGGATGAGAATGTTGATTTGTGGTGAGGAGTCGAAAAAAGGAGTTAAATTTTCTTTTTGTGGGCATAGGTCTTCAACAAAAATATTGCTGCCCCGGTAATACTTCCTAAAACTGTGTAAATTAGATCTAATTTATCTATGTCGCCTCCCAATAACGGATCAACGTATTCTTTTAATAGCCCTACAAAGAAAGCGGTAAATATTCCAAGGAAAATTGATTTGAATTTATTGTAAGTCTTTTCGAAATATAGATAGGAGATTAATCGGCCTATTAATATTCCAACAATAAAATGTTCAAAATATCCGGTCTGAGAAATATGTAAAAACCCGTTATTTTCCTTAATAAATTCTAGTATTTTTTTTATGATTTCCAAGGTTGCAATTTAAGGAAAAATGTTAACCTAATTCTTAAAGCCAGATAGTTATAAGAATAAAAATTGCTTACCGTAAAGTAATGAGGAATGTATATAAGTTTATTCTTTTTAATTAAATAAGATATTACTTTATCAAGCTATTCAACTCATTTAAACATTTCCGATTGCTCAATATTTGAATAAGATTGATTTATTATTTTTATATCTTCTGTGTATTTAATAAATCTCAATGAAAAACTGTATGCTAAAATTGCAAATACAACACCAACAATGTCCATGTAAGTAATAATGCCCTCTAATAAACCCATAATTTACATTTTATTTCATTATAAAATTAAGAAAAATAAATGTTGCTTTTGGGGACTTACTATAAATACCTAAAAACCCCTAGTTTAATTACGAATATTAAATAACAACCCCTGCATGAGTGATACAGGGGTTGGCAATTCTAGTCGATACAATGAGGGGAGCCATTGAATTGAGGATATTCATACGACGCCTCATGCCCTAACCTTATGCTGTATATGCTAATGGTTGGAAGTATTGGAATATCGAGTTAGATAAGTTGATTCATAAGTTAGGGGAATGAAAAACCCTCTACAAATGTAGAAGGTTCACAATTCTATGTTCTAAGTTGAGGGGGAACAACAAATTGATTTATTTTTTTGATCGTCAAAAGTATATAAACGATATTTTTAAACATGCTTTATTTAGTGTTTTTATCAACCAGATTATTAACATACGAAACATTAATTTTTAGCATTTAGTTATAGAGAAAACCGAATGATTACTCACTCGGGTTAAAATTTATTGATTTTTAGGATTAGAATGATCTTATCGGTCTAACATATGTAATGTCTCCAGTAAAGTCCATCGAAATTCTCTGACCAAATCCAACTCAAGGTTGCGTCACTCCTTGACATGTGTAAAACACATTGCACCAGCTAGTTGTACCCCCATCGGTATATGATGAATAATATCCCGCAACTGATTGAAAATAACCTGGAAAATCGGTTGGAATACATTCTTTAACAAATTTGTCCCCTCCATTCAAAAGAGAAGTAGCGTTTATCAGGTCTTTATTGATGTACATTTCATTTAATTCATCCCTACTTGGTAGATACCAATCATCATACAATACTCCATTAACCGTTGTTTCGAAGTCATCACACATATTGGGAGCAAAAGGTTATTTATTGGTAAATTCATACTTTATCCCAAAGTCATTGAATACTTCTGAGCATATATCCGAGAAAAAGCCACCTGCCTTAAGTAAAGGTATTTTAACAGATATAGCCTATTTCTTTTTAAACAAACCTAAGGAAGATACATTTATCAAATTTGATTCATCTGAAGAGCGCTTTGATTACAGTCAACGAATCATGCAACGGATTGAGGTTGATACGAACAAATACTCAGTCTTAAATCTCAATAAAATAGGCATAAATGCACCTGTGAATCATATATTCCGTCAGCTAATTCACTTTAACGGTGACCCCTCCTGCTGGCCTAATCATATTGCAAAAGTTGATCGAATTAATAATGATTACAAGAATATCCGCATGCTGCCATTTGGATGGAAACGTTATTTATTTAAGTCAATGAAAAGTTTTTTAGGACTGCCGATAATTCCACTTTTTCTTCTCAAAGCTATCCGTGTAAAAGAAGTTCCTGACAATTACGATTTTGACAACGCCCGCTATATCGTATATGAATGTTCAGGCGGCTATCCAATTGGAATATTAGCTATTTACATACGGTCATCTATCCCTGAATTGGGTGAAACAACTACATCCCAGCTTATTTTCGGAGTTGGTTTTAACTTTTTTGGCAAACTTGAGTGGCAGGAAAAGCGCAAACTTGTCAGCAGACTCTGGGAATGGGTACACAATAGAGTAACAGCAAATGTGCTGAACAGAATTAAACAATTAAGTGAATGGCGTCTTGAAAATCTTCAGGAAAGTCAAAAGCAACCTCATGAGAATTAATTCACGTAAACAATGTATTAATATTCTGCCACTTCCTCATTTAAATGGTAACATTTCATATTTTACCCATATTTATAATTAGAGTTTCACTCGCTTTTACTAATTTTAGAATCTTAATCAAATCTAATTCCAATGAAGAAAACTTCCCTGCTATTCCTACTTGTTATTTTGCTCTCTTTACAATCTTTGGAGGCTCAAAAAAAATCAAAAAACGAAGTTAAATCTCCTCTTGAAACAGTCAAAATTGATGGGCTCTCCTGGAGAAATATCGGGCCATCATTAACCTCTGGCAGAATTTCAGATATTGCCATTAACCCCGACAATCCATTCGAATATTATGTTGCTACATCTTCTGGTGGGGTATGGAAAACTATTAATTCTGGTTTGGAGTATACTCCCATTTTTGATAATGAGGGTTCTTATTCTATTGGTTGCATTACCATGGATCCAAATAATTCAAATGTTATTTGGGTGGGTACAGGTGAAAATAATAACCAACGGTCCGTATCTTTTGGCGATGGTGTATATAAATCGATTGACGGAGGGAAATCCTGGAAAAATATGGGATTGAAAACCTCTGAACATATTGGTCGGATCATTGTGCATCCCGAAAATTCTGATATTGTATATGTAGCCGCCATAGGACCTCTTTGGAGTAAAGGAGGAGAAAGAGGATTATACAAAACCACTGATGGTGGAAGTACCTGGACGGCTGTTCTCAGCGTAGATGAACATACAGGAGTAAACGACATCCAAATGGATCCTAGAAACCCGGAGGTGATCTATGCGTCTACTTTCCAAAGAAGAAGGCACGTATTTACCTATGTGGGAGGTGGACCTGGTTCAGGCCTTCATAAAAGCACCGACGGTGGAAATACCTGGGAAAAAATCAATACAGGATTACCAACAACTGAATTGGGTCGTATTGGACTGGCAATTTCTCCGGCAAATCCTGAAATCATTTATGCCATTGTAGAAGCTGCTGAAGGCAAGGGCGGATTTTATGCTTCAATAAACAGAGGAGCTAGTTGGGAAAAAAGAGGTAGCCATACCACAAGTGGAAATTACTATCAGGAAATCATAGCTGATCCGGTCGATGAAAATACTATTTATTCCATGGATACATGGATGTCTGTGAGTCATGATGGAGGAAAGACTTTTAATAAAGTAGGTGAGGTCTATAAGCATGTGGATAATCACTCTATGTGGATAAATCCCAACAACAATAAGCATTGGTTGGTGGGCTGCGATGGAGGAATCTATGAAACCTTTGATGCTGCAAAAAACTGGGATTTTAAAGAGAATTTACCCGTGACACAATTCTACAAGGTAGCTGTTGATAATGATTATCCTTTTTACAATGTATATGGTGGAACACAGGATAATTTTAGTCTGGGAGGGCCATCCAGGGTACATACCGGTCATGGCATAACGAATGCAGATTGGTTTATTACAAATGGAGGTGATGGTTTTGAATCTCAGGTCGATCCAGAGAATCCGTCAATTGTTTATGCACAATCTCAATACGGTTTTTTAGTTCGTTATGATAAAAAAAGTGGTGAAGCAGTAGGAATTCAACCCACTGAAAGAAAAGATGAAAAAGCATATCGTTTCAATTGGGATGCTCCTTTAGCAGTGAGCCGACATGCCTCAGGACGACTCTATTTTGCTGCAAATAAAGTTTTTCGCTCAAATGACTATGGCAATAGCTGGGAGGTTATCAGTGATGATTTAACACAACAAATTGATAGGAATAAACTAAAGGTTTATGATCGTATTGTGAGTATTGATGCTGTTGCCAAAAACGGGTCAACTTCACTTTATGGAAGTATTGTGGCTTTATCTGAATCACCAATTGATCCAAATCTTATTAGCTATAGGTACAGATGATGGATTGATCCAAATCACTGAAGATGGAGGTGCTTCCTGGCGAAAAGTTACCGGTATTGCAGGGGCTCCCAAACAGTCATATGTCAATAGTGTTTACCTTTCAAAACATGATGTAAATGTGATATATGCAGCATTTAATCATCATAAATATGGTGACTTTAAACCTTATTTATTTAAATCAGGTGATAAAGGAAAAACCTGGACATCTATAAGTGCTAATTTACCTAAAAAAGGAAGTGTTTATGCAATTGAGGAAGATCATAAAGATAGTGGCTTGATTTTTTGCGGTACGGAATATGGGGTTTTCTTTTCGCCAAATAAGGGACAACATTGGAAGCAGTTAAGTTCAGGATTACCTACTATCGCTGTTAGAGATATTGCCATTCAGGAAAGGGAAAATGATTTGGTATTGGGAACCTTTGGAAGAGGTTTTTATGTCATGGATGATTATTCAGCATTGAGATCTATTGAAAATGAATCTCCAGCCGACAAAGCAATAATCTATCCAATTAGAGATGCTCTTTCTTGGGAAAAAAGTCTTCCGTTAGGCTTGCCCAAAAAAGCTTTTCAAGGTGATAATTTTTATTCAGCCCCGAATCTGGATCCAGAAGCGCTGATCACTTACTACTATAATGACAGCTATAAATCTTTAAAAGAAATACGTATCGAAAAAGAAAAAGAACTGGTCAAAAATAGAAAAGATGCCGCTTATCCTGATTATAATGCTTTAAAAGCCGAAATGGATGAAGAGGAGCCTTCATTGGTCTTTACAATAAGAAACGATAAAGGACAAATTGTTAAAAAGGAATTTAAAAAACCCAAAGAGGGACTGCAACGCTTTGAATGGAATTTACGTTATACGCTTCAAAATCCTATAGATTTAAGGACCTCCACTTTTTACAATCCTTGGGAGTCAATTGATGAAGGTACTCTGGTTGAGCCAGGCTCCTATACGGTTAGCATGGAATTATATCGTGCGGGTGAATTAAGTCAATTAGCAGGTCCTGTTTCATTTAAGGTCATTGGTTTAGACAATACGGTAATGCCCGCTGATGACAGAGCTGAAAAAGTAGCATTTCAAAAACAAGTGATGCAACTTGATGCCGATCTGGCCACATGCAGAAAAATTATGGATGAATCAAAGAACAAATTGAAATATATTAAATCAGCTATTGAACGTTCGGAACTTCCGTATGCAGATCTTTCCAAAACTGTAATGGACATAGAACATAAACTAGATGAAGTCAGTGTTTCTCTATATGGTGATCCTGTAAAGACCAAATTGGATATCAGTCAAGTTCAAAATCCAGCGACAAGGGTTGGAAAGATGAGCTATGAACAGAAATATTCGACCTCATCCCCCACAAAGACGCATAGAGATAGTTATTCAATTGCCAAAGATCAAATCTCTGTGCTAAAACAAAAGGCTGAATCCATTTATAATGTTGACATCAAACAATTGGAGGGAAAACTTATTGAATCAGGAGCTCCCTATACACCGGGAAGGGGATATGAAAATGAGGATTAGAGATATAAATTAAAGGAATTCAAACTACAAATATTTTAAACTTGTCGAACTAAAAAAGTCGAAAAGAAGGTGTTTTAAAGCATCTCCAATTTGTAAAATATTTGTAGTTTTGATCTCCTTAATCCTTTTTAAGGAAATCATTAGGGTCATTAACTCAGTTGGTTCAGAGTGTTACCTTGACAGGGTAGAAGTCACTGGTTCGAATCCAGTATGACCCACATCAAATAAAAACCCGATGAATTTCATTCATCGGGTTTTTTTGTATCCTCCTGCGTTGAGTTTACTCATAAGCAAGGGGAAGCAAAAAAACAAATGCGCTAATGCGCATTCAGGTTTTTATTTGCAGAAGTGGTTCTCATCTGGATCAATGAAATTAATCCCCTTTTTGAATATCGAATGCCACTCCTGCCGGCGTGGCAGGTCGAACAAGGAACTCTGAAGACTGAAGTTTCTTAAAAAGAATTTATGAAGAAGTGAAACGCAGTCACTGGAATTTTCTTTGCAGAAAAGGCTTCATACCTATCATGAAATAATACTCTTTCTTTTGCAGGGTACAATAAACTAACCTTGTAATCGGTTTTATGTTTAGATTACATGTGAAAATTTAAACCCATTAGATTTGATCATATAAAATATCGAAAAATATGAAAAAGCTATTTCTTATTGCACTCCTATTTGCTGGGTTAACAGCACATGCTCAATTTGCCGATGAAAAGCCATTGTCAGAAATCAACAACGAATTTATTCAAATATGGATCACACAATCAAAGTCAGGATCAAAAGTATATATAGATTATGGACAGCCACGCAAGCGTCTTTATGGTGATCATAATCTCTTTGATGAATCTGGAAAAGATATAAAAACCTTAAGCCATGTTCCACTGATAAATCAAATGATTGGTTTAGGTTATGAAGTCATGGAAATTACTCCATTGAGAGATGATAATGTAAATACCTTGCTTTATTCTTTTCAGAAAAAATAATCATGAATCACTCGGGTTGACTGAATTTAGCTTACGCGACCCATCACCTCCTCAAAACTTTGAATCAGCTTAAACTGATTCGCAGATCGAACCAAATTGTGCCCCGGAAAACTAGTCTTATAGTAAATATCATTGTTTAAATAATCGGTCAAAAATCTCAAAGCCATTATAAAGATCATGGTTTTGGCCGCAAGAGGGAAATACTTTCTTTCGAGATCAGAAACCGCATCTCCTGTTTTCTCTAAAAACCCTTTGGTATATGCCTCATAGAAATCCATGTTAAACTCGACCTTCTCAAGGTCTTTTTCATCTTCGGCAGCAGTATTACAAATTGTTCTGATGGCGTCTCCAAAGTCATAGTGAATGATTCCAGGCATGATGGTATCTGTATCGATTACGCAAAGACCCTTGCCTTCCAGGTCGAATAAGGCATTTGAAATTTTCGTGTCATTATGCGTTACCCTTAGTTCTTATCTTGACCTGAATCTTTAAGATCTTGCAAAATGAGCATCTCTTTCTTTAATTCATTTGCTCGTTCGAATATATGATTTAGCTTTAACAAGTCTTTCTTCAGATGCATTTTTTAAAGATTCTCTCGAACTGATCAAATCGAAAAGACATATCGTGAAAATTGGGTATGACTTCAACTAATTTGCTCGAATCAAAATCGTAGTGAGATAAATAAATTCACCAAATAATTTTCCTCCTTCATAGGCCACTTCTGGGTCTGTAACCGTTTCGAAGGTTTGGCTTTCATCAATAAAGATCGTGACATTCCAAAAATCACCATTTTGATCAGTATAAAAGCTTTCGCCACCAGAAGTCTGTAAAAAAGTCAATATCCTGGCGCTGCCTTTCCTTTTTTGTCAAGTTTGATAATTTATGATGTAAGTGACTACTTATATTCACCTTGTTCCCTATTAGCCCGGGTACATCAGGAAAAACTCCTTTATTGATCTTTTGGAAAACGTATTTATGTTGCTGTTTTGTTGTAACAAGAAAAGTATCATTGATATGACCTGAGGTTAATTCCTGCAAAAGAATCAAACTCCTCACCAGCCAAAAAAACATCAAATACCTCTCTTAAAACTCCAATCATACTACCACAATTGAGTTGGATACATCCCTTTATTCTTTAGCGCTTGAATTTCCTTTTGAACTGATTCTTTATCTTCTTTGTAAGTAACCCCGAACCAACGGGCCTCAGATGTCAGTACTTTAACGGTTGCCGTTCCGTTTTCCAAATAGCCGTTTACAATTAAAGGAATAAAATATTCCGCTTTTAAATTATCCTTATTCTCTTCCAGAAAACGTATCAAATAAGGCTTCCGTATATTCAAAACATCTGGGTGTAAAGCCCCAAAAGTTCATCGATACAACAGTATTTTCGTCTATAGGGATCATGTTCCCGGCGTCGTCCTTTCTGATCAGGCCATCATTAGTCTTTTCAATATGGGTCCTTTCAACCACATGAGTCAGGAATCCCTTGTCGTCAACAGCACATTCTCCTCTGGAAACAAAGCCGTGATCTGAGACCGTATTTTTAAGCAAATAAGCCATCATACTAAAATCAAAGGAATTCTTATCGATCGATCTTAAATATTCAGCCATCGCTACAAAAGCTTCTCTTCCATAAAAGTCATCAGCATTGATAATGGCAAAATTTTCCTTTACCTCATCTTTCGCCATAAGCATGGCATGTCCGGTACCCCAAGGTTTAGTTCTCTCGCTATTAAAAAATCTTTTCGGAACCTTATCAATCTCCTGAAAAACATAAGCTACTTCAGCCTTTCCTTTAAGTTTACTATCTACCTCGGCCCTGAACTCCTTTTCAATACTTTTTCGAATGATAAAAACGAACTTTCCAAAGCCAGCCTGTAACGCATCATAAATCGAAAAGTCGATAATGGTATCACCCTGAGGTGTAAAAGTGTCCAATTGTTTTAATCCTCCGTAGCGACTGCCTATTCCGGCTGCTAAAATTACCAATGTAGGTTTGTTGTTATTCATATTTAAATTTTTGCAACGAATTTACTAAAGATATCACATAAAACCCTCCTAGATCCTTCAAATTAAGAGTGTCTTATTGTGTAAATTTAAACGCAAGCAATATATTTGATCATTAAATCTGTTGAATGATCTAATTGCTGCCTACTTTTGATAAGATCTTTTTTAAAATAGGGTTTCTGTTCGTGGAATTCCAGGCCACCGATAGCACAGTTTTTTGAGGAATTTTATCAAGCTCAATAAGCTTTATATTCATATTATAGCCCAAACCCAAAGAACTGGGAACTATAGATATGCCAAGATTATTTTCAACCAGTCTGAAAATAGTACTGGCATGTACGGTATTATGAGAAATGATCGGATGAAACCCACTACTTTTAAAAATTTGCATCACCTGTTCGTAATAGGCCGGACTGTATGATTGATCAAACAAAATAAATGCTTCTTCTTTTAAACTTTTCAATCCTTGGAAATTTTCTTTGTCTATGGGGTGATTTCTAGGAAGCACCAATGAAAAAGTATCTTCAAAAACTGGTCGGATCTCTAATCCTTTTGGCACTTTATCCAGTCTTACAAATGCCAGGTCGATCTCTTTCTGCATTAAGGCTTCAATCTGATCAGGATTCTCCATTTCTCTTAGTGAATAATGAATATTTGGATGATCCTCCCTGATCTTCAACAAAAGTTGAGGAATTACATTTTGCATGGCTGAACCTACATAGCCAAGACTGATCTGCCCCTCCATTCCTTCATGGATCAGCTGGGCATGGTCAAAACTGTCATTTAAATGTTTCAATAACATGGCAACCTCATCTTTCAAATATTTACCGGCTTTGGTTAAAATAACCTTTTTATTGGTTCTCTCAAACAAAGCAAAGCCAAGTTCGCTCTCCATTTGTTTTATTTGACGACTTAGACCTGGTTGAGAAATAAATAGCTTTTCAGCAGCCTTTCTAAAATGAAGCTCTTCTGCCACTGCAAGAAAATAGTTAAGATGTCTTAGCTCAATTTGATAACTCATGGTTATTAATTATTGATTATAATGGTATTAGAAAGCATCAAATATAATTGTAAATTTGATACAATCAAATTTATAGATATGTTCAAATATGGATTGGATCACCTTACCGCAGGTAAGGCAATTTCCATACTTCATGGAGAATTAAAAGCAACCATTTCCAGTGAGGCAGAGGAAAGGATCAGGGCGTCTCATGAGGTCGTTTTAAAAACGGCACAAAAAGATAAAGCAGTTTATGGCATCAATACGGGCTTTGGGCCCCTCTGTGATACCATCATCTCAAAAAATGACACTACCGAATTGCAACGGAAGATCCTTCTGAGTCATTCTGTGGGTGTAGGTGCTCCTATTGACAAAGACCTGGCCAAACTCATGCTGATTTTAAAAATGCATTCTTTGGCCCAAGGTTTCTCCGGGATATCCATGGCCATTTTGGACAGAATTCAGTGGCATATTGAGCAAGATATCATTCCATTAGTTCCGGAGCAAGGGTCGGTAGGTGCCTCAGGAGATCTGGCCCCCTTGTCGCATCTTTTTCTTCCGCTTATTGGAGAGGGTAAAGTGATGTATAAAAATCAGGTTAAAAAGACCAGAAAAGTTCTTGAAAAAGAAGGCTTAGAACCTTTGAATTTGCATCCAAAAGCAGGATTGGCGCTGATCAATGGAACCCAGTTTATACTGGCACATGCCGTAATGTGTGTCGATAAATTATACAATTGCCTTTCTCATGCTGATCTTATCGGTAGCCTCATGATAGAGGGACTAATGGGTTCGCAAATGCCTTTTCATGAACTACTGCATCAAACCAGACCTTTTAAAGGAAATATACATGTAGCAAAAAGGATCAATCAATTTCTTCAGGGTTCTGAAATTGGTAAATCACATCTCTTTTGCGGAAAAGTGCAGGATCCTTATTCATTGAGATGTATGCCACAGGTTCACGGAAGTTCGAGAAATGCCTGGCTTCATTTAAAAGAAAATGTAGAAGTAGAGCTCAATTCGGTCACAGACAATCCAGTGATCATTTCTGATGAGCTCATCATCAGCGGAGGAAGTTTTCACGGGCAACCCCTGGCTTTACCATTGGATTATGCCTGTTTGGCAGCCGCTGAAATTGGTAGTATTTCAGATCGCAGAACCTATCTGTCTCTGGAAGGAAAATATGAAGGTACACCTCGATTACTGATGGAGGATACGGGTATCAATTCAGGGTTTATGATCCTTCAATATGCCTCTGCGGCATTGGTAAGTGAAAACAAGGGCTTGTGTTTCCCTTCAAGTGCAGATAGTATACCTACTTCCCTGGGACAGGAAGATCATGTAAGTATGGGCTCAATTGGAGGCAGAAAGGCCCTGCGTGTCATTGACAATCTTGAAAAGATTCTGGCCATTGAATTGTTGTGTGCTGCTCAGGCATTTGATTTTAGAAAACCACTAAAATCAAGCGAGGTACTTGATGACGTTCATGATACCATCAGAGAAAAAATTGACTTTGCAACAGAAGACAGAATTTTCTCAATAGATATAGAAAAAGCCATAAAAATGATCAGAAAAAGAGATCTTTTGTCAACGGCTTCATTTCACGCTGATACCTATAGCGAGTATGACAACTTATTTGAATCATATTAAGCTCATTTTAAAATGATAACAACAACGAATTTCAACAAATTTCAACTGGATATCGTACAGGGTATTCCGGAACAACTTCCCGATAAAAAGAGTTATCCTGCGGGAGTCAACAGGGCTCCCAAAAGAAAGGATATCCTTTCTAAAGAAGAAAAAAAACTGGCCATCAGAAACGCCTTAAGGTATTTTCCTAAAAACTGGCACGAAGAACTCTCAAAAGAGTTTCTTGATGAGCTTAAACACTATGGCAGGATCTACATGTATCGTTTCAAACCCGATTACAAGATATATGCAAGGCCAATAGAAGCATATCCTGCAAAAAGCCCTAAAGCAGCGGCCATCATGCTGATGATCCAGAACAACCTTGATCCGGCAGTTGCACAACATCCTGAAGAATTGATCACTTATGGCGGTAATGGAGCCGTGTTTCAAAACTGGGCACAATACCTGCTTACCATGAAGTACCTCAGTCAAATGACTGATGAACAAACGCTGCATATGTATTCCGGTCATCCTATGGGTTTATTTCCATCGAGTAAAGATGCTCCACGAGCCATTGTCACCAATGGAATGATGGTTCCCAACTATTCAAAACCTGATGATCTGGAAAAATTCAATGCGCTGGGGGTTACCCAATACGGACAAATGACAGCTGGCTCCTATATGTATATCGGACCTCAGGGTATCGTTCATGGAACTACCATAACCCTTATGAATGCTTTTAGAAAAATCCTGAAAAAAAGTGAAGATTCCAAAGGAAAAATCTTTTTAACCTCAGGATTAGGAGGTATGAGCGGAGCACAACCAAAAGCCGGAGACATTACAGGTTGTATTACCGTTTGCGCGGAGGTCAATGAAAAAGCAGCCGTTAAAAGACATAAACAGGGCTGGGCCAGTGTTTTGATCAAAGACATGGATGAATTGGTTAAAAGAGTGAAAAAAGCCCAACATGATTTGGAAGTTTTGTCAATAGCTTTCCACGGAAATATTGTTGATGTCTGGGAAAGGTTTGATAAAGAAAATATTTTTGTTCATGTGGGTTCAGATCAAACTTCCTTGCATAATCCCTGGTCAGGAGGGTATTATCCTGTCGGACTCAGTTTCGAAGAAGCAAATGAGCTGATCAGTACGGATCCGGCTCTTTTTAAAGAAAAAGTACAAGAGTCTTTAAGACGACAGGCCAAATCAATTAATAAACATGCTGCAAAAGGCACTTATTTCTTTGATTACGGAAATGCTTTCTTATTAGAGGCTTCACGCGCGGGAGCAGATGTAATGGGAGAAAAAGAGGGTGAATTCAGGTATCCAACCTATGTACAGGACATTCTGGGCCCTATGTGCTTTGATTATGGTTTCGGTCCATTCAGATGGGTCTGTACTTCCGGAAATCCTGAAGATCTTGACAAGTCTGATCAGATCGCGATGGAGGTGCTTACGGAAATACAAAAAAACGCTCCGGAAGAGATCCAGCTTCAGATGAATGATAATATCATTTGGATCAAAAACGCCAAACAAAACAAGCTGGTGGTAGGGTCTCAGGCACGTATACTTTATGCTGATGCAGAAGGAAGAGCCAAAATCGCAGCTGCATTTAACAATGCCATTGCCCGGGGTCATATTTCAGCGCCTATTGTACTGGGAAGGGATCACCACGACGTAAGCGGCACCGACTCACCATACCGGGAAACAAGTAATATATATGACGGTAGCCAATTCACGGCAGATATGTCTATTCACAATGTCATTGGAGACAGCTTTAGAGGCGCCACCTGGGTATCTATTCACAACGGAGGCGGTGTTGGTTGGGGAGAAGTCAGTAACGGAGGATTTGGCATGGTTCTGGACGGTACAGAGGAAGCTGATCGTCAGTTACGGTCTATGTTGTTCTACGATGTGAACAATGGTATTGCAAGAAGAAGCTGGGCCAGAAATAAGGAGGCGCTTTTTGCCATAAAAAGAGAAATGGACCGATCTCCAAATTTGAAGGTTACACTGCCTCAACTTGTAGAAAATGACCTATTGGATAAACTGGAGTTTTAATATAAAAAAAGGCCATATGTCTTTATGGCCTTTTTGATGTCTAGTGCTTACTTTTTGATGGAACATCCGATAGCTTTGGTACTGGCCACCTCAATTGGACTTCCTTTGATCAAGGCATCTACAGCGTTTTCAACATATTTGGTCTTGACCGCTCCGGCATTTCTCGCACTATCGTCTATGGAACCAATATATTTTACCAAAAGTTTATTGTTTTCCTTGTTCAATACATACACATGAGGTGTTTTGGAAGCTCCATACTTAGGATATACTTTCTGACCATCATCAAATAAATAAGGAAATTCGAAGCCTTTTTCTTTTGCCCTGACCTTCATCAATTCGTAACTATCCCCAGAAGAAATTTCCGGGTTGTTAGGGTTGATCGCAATAACAGGGTAGCCTAAGTCCTGATATTTTTCATTAAGCGCTATGATCCTGTCTTCGTTTGCCACAGAAACCGGGCAGGTGTTACATGTAAAAATGACGATAAACCCTTTGGCTTCTTCAAAATCAGCCAGCGAAACCATTTTTCCATCCACATTCTTTAGCTTAAAATCTTCAGCTACATCTCCTATCTGATAACTCAATATTATTTTTGAAATTCCGGTATCAATACCGGTAAAAGCAAAAACGGAAAAAATTGTGGAAAAAGAGATCACAGTTAACAATAAAAAATAATGCTTGTTTTTCATGATAGAATATGTTTTAAAATTTTAATATTTCGTTTTCTAATTCTTCCTGTGTAAATGATTTCTCATAGAATATTCTTTTAGCACCTTTAATAATAAGTGTTGCAGGAATTGCCCCGGACCAGGTAGTATCGACCTTTGGGATCCACTCATTTTCATATGGATCATTCAATAGCACTACTTGCGATCGTATGGCATGCTCGTTTACAAAAGGAATTAACTGGCTTTCCAGCTTCTCCGGAAAATCAAGACTAACCAAAATGACCCTGATATCTTCTTTGTATTTGGTCTGTGCAGCTTCAAAATATGGAAGTTCCTTAATACAGGGCTTACACCAAGTAGCCCAGAAATTCACCACAAGAGTTTTATCAGTATTTGATGACAAAAACGATTCCAGTTGATCAAAATTATATACCTCTATTTCGGTGTTTTCCGAGACGGCGTTATCAACATTTTCTTTGTTCTTTTTGGTGCATGAAAACAGCAGCAAAAGGCTCATTATGAAGATAAAATGTTTCATTGTAAAAGAGATCTATTCAGACAAATTTAAAAAATCATCGACCTCAATAGGATGCTTTGGCGACTTTTATCAAAACTTTAACTTTGCAAAAGACAAGGAAATCAATTTTTGAAAATTAATGTAAAGGTAGTGTTTAAACCCACTTCAGAGCTTACAAGCAAATTACCACCGTGCTTTTTAAGAATGTTTTTAGAAAGACTTAAACCAATACCAGAACCATTTTTCTTTGTCGTATAAAAAGGAATAAATATCTGGTTCATGATTTTTTCTTCAATGCCCTTACCATTATCAGAAACCATTATCATGGTTTTTTCTTGTTCCACGGTACAGCTTAATCTTATATGTGGATTCTCGACACCATCCAAAGCATGGATACTATTATTAATCAAGTTTATGAATACTTGTTCGATCAATTTTCTGTCAATTCTAATGGTAGCGTTAGCAGGAATTGGAAGAATCTTGATCTCAACATGAGCCTCCTTGGCATTGGCAGACATCAATAATGATATTTCAGCTAAAAATTTCTTAACATTAACCAGTTCAAGTTTTGGAATTGGAACATTTGAAATGGTTCGATAGTCTTTCACAAAAACCAAAAGACCATCAGATCGTTTTTTAATGGTTGTTGCGGCCATGTTTATGTCACGTAAGTCTTCATTATCAAGTTCATTCAATTTTATGATACTGCCATCTTCTGATTCAGTCATTGATTTTATGGTAGACGCCAGAGAACTGACAGGAGTAAAAGAGTTTAGCATTTCGTGGGCCAATATTCTAATCACATTGTGCCATGCCTCAATTTCTTTTTGTTCGATTTCAGAACGGATATCCTGAAAAGCAATAATCAAATAAGGTGCATTAAGCAATTGGATCTCTATGACCTCTAACGAAAGTTGTTTCCTAATAAGGTCATCACCAAAATCCACAAGAGACTTACCTCCATCAGACAATTTTTTAACCTCTTCTTCAAACCAAGGTAGGTTTTTGGCAATCCTGTGCCAATATTTATGTTGCGGCTGTTGCAGAATGTCACAGGCTGCTTTGTTTAAAAATAAAAGTTCGGAATCAGCATGTTCTTTAAATAGATCTGCTTTATTTATTGATATAATTCCAAGATTAACATGTTCAAGTATGTATTTAAAATACTTGTATTGAGCTTCTTTCTCAATTTTATTTCTTTTAAATATCTTTATGATCAAATTGAAGTCGTCATAAACTTTCGCAAAAGAATCGCCCTTTTTTGTAGGTGAGAAATAAACTGAATAATCTTCTGTTTTAAGAGCATCAAGAAATTTTACCAATGAATAGTTCGTATTGTTGACATAACGAATTAAAAAATAAACCTGCAAGACGATCAAAACAGCCATTCCGGCACTACTGAACCAAATATTTCGAACAAGAAAATAGGAAAAGAAGACACAAAATAACAGGATCACAAAGATCCTGGAAGTTACTTGTATGGTAAATCTTTTGATCAAATTTTTATAGATTAAATTTTTCTAAACGTCTGTATAAAGCTGCTCTGGTTAAGCCAAGTTCTTTGGCTGCTTTCGAGACATTCCCCTCGTGTTTATCCAAAGCCTTTTCCACCAGCATCTTTTCTATCTCCTGCAGGTTAAGGTTGTCAAATTTTTCCATATCATCATTAGCAACCGGGCTGCTACTCAGATTAAAATCAGTTACTTTTATTTCGTGCCCATCAGACATAATAACACCCCTTTCAATAGTGTGCTGTACTTCTCTAATATTTCCAGGCCAATAATGTTCTCTAAGTATTTTTAGTGCCTCTTCGTTTATCTTTAAATGAGACTTGTGGTATTTCTTTCTGAAATTTTCTAAAAAATGATTTACAAATTCATCTATATCCTCTGGTCTTTGCCTCAGGGAGGGAATTTCTAACTCAACCGTGTTAATTCTAAACATGAGATCCTGTCTGAATTTACCTTCCGACACCCATTGGTTCAATGGCGCATTTGTAGCAAATAATAACCTTGCATTAAAAGGCCTTTCAATTCCTTCTCCAAGGCGTGAAACTTTTTTGTCTTGTAATACTGTTAAAAGCTTGGACTGTAAATTATAGGGAAGGTTGCCAATTTCATCCAGAAACAAGGTCCCGTTTTCTGCCAACTCAAACCTACCGGGTTTATCCTCGTGCGCATCAGTGAAGGCTCCTTTTTTATGCCCAAACAATTCACTTTCAAATAAACTTTCGGATAAGGCGCCCAGATCCACATGCACAAAAGGGCCATTTTTTACCAAAGACCTCCTATGTATTTCCCTTGCCAGGTGCTGTTTACCAGTTCCGTTCTCTCCTAAAATCAACATATTTGCATCTGTCTGGCTTACTTTGTCGACTACCTTCAGGATTTTCCGCATGGCAGCTGAGCTTCCAATAACAGGTCCAAATTTTTGTGAAATATTTTCTTCTAGTACTTCATTAGCAGATTCTAATAAACTAACTTTCTGTTTGGTTCTACTAAGTTCTAATCCTGCATGAATAGTAGCTAAAAATTTCTCATTGGTCCAAGGTTTTAAAATAAAATCAAATGCCCCTTTTTTTATGGCTTCTACAGCTAGCTCCACCTCTCCATAGGCTGTCATTAAAATAACAACCATTTGAGGCCTGACACTCATAATATGTTTTAACCAGTACATGCCTTCTTTTCCGTCATTAAATCCTATGCGATAATTCATATCTAAAATGATCACATCTATTGATTCTGTCGAAAGCAATTGATTGAGTTCCTTCGGGGAGTTTCTTGTTAGAATATTCGTAAAATGCTTCTTTAATAACAATTTGGCAGAAAGAAGGACATCTTCATCGTCATCAATAATTAAGATTGTAGCCTTTGATTTTGTCATTGGAAACTTGAAGTGTTTAAATTTCATCTAAAGTACAAAATGTTCAATAACGGACAACAGAGTGTTCGAAAATGAACAGTTTATGAGGCGATATAAAAACATAATTGCCTGTATTTAAAGCTTTTACTAAAATAAAAGTTTTCGGCATAAGGATTGAACAATATAATGTGAACCCCAAAACAATGAATCATGATCAGTATTTTAATTAATATCATCATTAGTATCATAAACATCCTTCAGGCGATTATACTATAAACAAAGGACCTAAATCAAATAAACCTCTAAATAAAATATTATGAAAACTATTATATATAACACCACAACAGAATCACGAAATCACGAATTTCATTTACATCTTAGAAATAGTAAAAGAGTTCAATGGTCTGCCTACAGAAACTACATTCATTAGGCCACAAAATTTTTAATAATGAGACAAATTGGTATGGATAAAAAGATTGAAAAAAAGAAGTGGACCAGAAAAAAAATAATGTATGTCGCTGGTGCTGTCCTCTTTTTATTACTCGTGTTTTTTGGTTTTAAATCATTCAACAAGAAAATATATAAGGCAAAGGCTTCCAGAATTACTGTGAAAGAAGTTATTGAAGGGCAATTTCAAGATATGATCCTAATAGAAGGTGATGTTGAACCTATAAATTTAGTATTGGTCAATACACTTGAAGGCGGTTCTGTAAAAGAAATTTTTGTTGAAGATGGCGTTTTCGTCGAAAAAGGAACTCCTTTACTTCAATTGAGTAACCCCTCTGCTACTTTAGGGTATCTCAATCAAGAAACTGCAATTATTGAACAGATCAATAACCTGAGAAATTTAAGGTTGTCTTTGGAAAAAAACCAGAGAAATTTAGATGAATCTCTTATTGATTCTGAAAACAAACTATCAGAAACAACACGAAGATATAAAACTGATTCAGTTTTGTATTCTAAGGATGTCATCGCGAAAAATGACTATATCGATGTTAGGGAAAGTTACAAGTACGAAAAAAAGAAAAGAAACTTGCTTAGTGATAATGTCAATAAAAGTAGTCAAGACAATAAGATTCAAATTGAGCAGATCAATCAGTCCATCAACATGATGCAACGAAATCTTGAATTGATCCATGAAAATATCGAAAAAATGCTGGTAAAAGCGCCGGTAAGTGGTATGCTTTCATCTTTTAATCCTGTTATTGGTGAAACTTACGGCCGTAATGAAACTGTAGCAAAAATTGATGTTCAAAGCGGCTTCAAAATTAAAGGTCAAGTGGATGAATATTATTTAAGCTCCGTAAAACCAGGTCAATTGGCTCGATTTTCATTTAATGGTCAATTGGTAGATCTTAAAATTAAAAAAGTGCTTCCCGAGGTAATTAACAAACGCTTTGAAATTGAACTTTTATTTGTTAACGACATCCCGGAAGATATTACCATCGGACAGTCATTACAAGTACGTCTTGAGCTTTCAAAGGCTCAGCAGTCTTTGATGATTCCAAGAGGCAACTATTTTCAAGCCTCAGGCGGGCAATATGTCTTTGTTCTTGACGATCAAGGTCAGGCACATAAACGCTATATAAAATTAGGCAATCAAAACCCAAGTTATTATCAAGTTCTTGATGGTTTGGTAAAAGGAGAAAAATTCATTAGCTCTTCATATCAGGATTTTAAAAATTTCGAAACAATACAAATCAATTAAAACTTAACACATGATCAAATTAGAGAATCTTAGCAAAGTATATAGAACTGAAGAAATTGAATCAACTGCCCTTAATCAGGTTTCATTTCAAATTGAAAAAGGAGAATTTGTTTCAGTAATGGGGCCCTCCGGATGCGGGAAATCAACTTTATTGAATATCTTAGGTATGCTCGATAAGCCCGAAAGTGGCAGTTATGAATTTCTTGGAAAAGAAGTGAGTGGACTCAATGAAAAAGGTCGTTCTGCAGTCAGAAAACAAAACATCGGTTTTATCTTTCAAAACTTCAATCTGATAGATGAATTAACGGTTTTTGAAAACATCGAGCTCCCATTGATTTATAATAAGGTCAGTGCGGCGGAAAGAAAATCAAGGGTTAATGAGCTTATTGAAAAAATAGGTATCTCACACAGAGCATCTCATTTTCCCCAACAATTATCTGGTGGTCAACAGCAGAGAGTTGCAGTAGCAAGGGCCCTGATCACAAAGCCTCCTTTGATCTTGGCAGATGAACCAACCGGAAATCTTGACAGCTCTCATGGTAATGAAGTGATGGAATTGCTTTGCAATTTAAATGAAGCAGGTACAACAATCATAATGGTAACCCACTCTTCGCATGATGCCAGCTATTCACAAAGAATTATCAACCTTTTAGACGGTCAAATTGTTTCTGAGAAAAGAAGCAAACTTAGCCAAACCGCCGTTTAATCAAATCCTATCAAAATGCTTAAGAATTATTTTAAAGTCGCCTTTAGAAACCTTAATAGAAATCGAGTCTATGCTTTTATCAATATTTTGGGACTCGCGCTGGGATTAACCGTTAGTATCCTCGTCTTCATGTTTGTAAAAGATGAAACGAGTTATGATAAACATTGGTCAGGATCTGAACGAATTTACAGAACTGGTATTAAGGCCGATTTTATGGGCCAAAAAATGGATGCTCCGGTCTCTCCAAGCCCCATGGCTCAGGCGCTAAGAACAGAATTTAACGATGTTGAAGTTGCCACAAGGATTCAAACTGGTCGCCAGGAAATACTAATGCGTCATGAGCAAACCAAAGTATATGTTGAAAACGGAGTTTATGCTGATAGCACATTCTTTAGTGTCTTTGATTATGAGTTTGTACATGGCGATCCAAAAACAGCGTTAAATGAGCCAAATGCAATTGTGTTAACTGAAGAAACTGCAAGTAAGCTATTTGGTGACAAAAATGCGATGGGTGCTGTTGTGAATTATGACAATCGAAGAGATTATATAGTTAAGGGTATCGTTAAAGCTCCAAAAGGACATGCTCATTTTGAATTTAATATGTTCATCGCACAAAATGAAGTACAAAATATTTGGATAAGTAATAATTTCCATACCTATTTAAAACTAAAAGAAAATGCAGATTTAGCCTCATTTGAAGCTGAAATGAAAGAAAATTTTAATAAAAAAATCGAACCAAATGTTGAAGCTGTTCTTAAAATTACAATGGAAGAATTCTTTGAAAGCGGCAATAGTTATGAATATCAGCTACAACCCATACAAACCATTCACCTTTACTCTCACAAAGACTGGGAAATTCAGCAAAATGGCAATATCATTTATGTCTATGTATTTATTGGAATCGCCATACTTGTAATTTTAATTGCCGGAATTAATTTTATGAACCTTTCTACCGCCAGATCAGGGTAAAAGAGCAAAAGAAGTTGGGGTTAGAAAAGTTTCTGGAGCCTCTAGAAATATGCTGATCTTTCAGTTTTTAACTGAATCGGTTATTCAAAGTTTTCTGGCGCTATTTCTGGCTTTTATTTTGGTAGAATTATTTTTGCCCGGCTTTAATAATGTCATGGATACTAGATTTAAACCTATTCAACGATTACCTTCCCGCAGACATTAGGGTTTAGCCTTTTGGTCACTATATGCTATGGCTTGTTCGCCGGCAGCTATCCAGCGTTTTTCCTTTCGGGATTCAAGCCTGTATCTGTTTTAAAAGGCGATCTCACAAAAACAAAAGGAGGTGCCATACTCAGAAAATCCTTGGTAGTCACACAGTTTGCCGCCTCCATTATTTTGATTATAGGCATGATTATTATATTTCAGCAAATTTCTTACCTTCATAATAAGGATATCGGATTCGAAGGAGAACAGGTTATTATTGTTCCTATTCAAACGGATCAAATGGTTGAAAACTTTAGAAGTTATAAAGACATTTTTCTGAAAAATAGTGCCGTGCAGAGTGTTTCAAGAGCCTCTTATTTTCCAGGCGATACACCAAATCAGAATATGTATGTTCTTCAAGGCACTGAAGAGCAATTACCCCTTTGGAATTTGGAAGTTGATTTTGACTTCTTCAAAACTCTGAATGTAGAATTGTCAGAAGGAAGGTTATTTGATGTCAAAAAAGACAATGATTCGATTCCGTCATTTATTCTAAATGAAACTGCCATCAGAAATTTAAATATTGAAAACGCCATTGGAAAAAGAATTGGGAAATATATTAATGAAAAGGGTGATTTAATTTATGGAAACATTGTAGGGGTTGTAAAAGATTTTCATATAGAAGGATTCGATCAGCCAATAAGACCTATGGTTCTTTCAGTGAGCAATCGAGTTTGGTTTACAGCCTTTAAAATTTCACCTGAAAATATGAACTCCACCATTGCATTTTTAGAGGAGGAATGGAATAAATTGGAACCATCACACCCCTTTCGCTATACTTTTTTAGATGAGAAATTCGGATCAATGTTCAAACAGCAAGAAAATTTCGGTTCCATGTTCTTATATTTAACCATCTTAGCCATTATCATTTCCTCTATGGGATTATATGGCCTGGCATCCTATACCGCCGAACAAAGAACAAAAGAAATTGGAGTTAGAAAAGTTCTTGGAGCCTCAGTTGGACAGATCATGAACATGCTAAATAAAGATTTTATAAAACTTGTATTAATAGCGAACCTTTTTGCCTGGCCAATAACTTTTCTTTTGGCTAAGAACTGGTTGTCAAATTTCTCCTATCAAATTGAAATGCCGATTTTACCTTTTGTATTTGCGACTTTAATAGCCTTAATTATTGCTCTAATAACTGTAAGTACACAATCATATCTCGCGGCCAACTCAGATCCTGTTAACGCCTTGAAATACGAATAACCGGATAAATTTAATCCAAATGGTGTCTAATTTAAAAAATGGTCAAGTTATAGCTTGATCATTTTTTATTATATCCCGATCAGGTGAAATTTTTATTTGGTATATTTCACTTTAGGTTGACATGCTCTGCAATTTTACACAAAAAAGTGATTTGGATTATCGAGATTTGTAATGCCAAAAGATATATGGAATTTAACCATATTCACCAAGTAATTATGCTATTGACATGATCAAAAACGGCCCAAAAAATGCGTTGGATAATAAAAGATACACCTGATTCTAAAAAAACGAAAGAACTTTCCAATGCTTTGGGTATTGACCCGATTCTGAGCAGCATTCTGGTTCAGAGGGGCATAGATAATTTCGACAAGGCTAAACATTTTTTTAGACCCTCCTTGGAAGACCTTCATGATCCTTTTTTGATGAAAGACATGGACAAAGCTGTTGACAGAATACATCTGGCCATGGCTGAAAAACAAAACATCATGATCTATGGAGATTACGATGTTGATGGTACAACGGCTGTGTCATTAGTATATGATTATTTAAGAACCCGATATGATCAAATTGCTACTTATATTCCTGACAGGTATAACGAAGGTTATGGGGTTTCTTTTGCCGGAATAGATTTTGCAGAAGATAATGATGTGGATTTGATCATTGCATTAGATTGTGGCATCAAAGCCTTGGATAAGGTCACATATGCCAAAGAAAAAGGGATCGATTTTATTATTTGTGATCATCATCGTCCAGGAGAAGTCCTTCCTGAAGCAGTGGCTGTTTTGGACCCCAAAAGAAATGATTGTTCCTATCCCTATGATGAACTCTGTGGCTGTGGTATTGGTTTTAAATTAATTCAGGCCCTGGGACAAGTCAATGGCCAAAATATTGATGACTTTGTTCCTTATCTGGACCTTGTAATTACAGCAATTGCGGCAGATATTGTTCCATTGACAGGTGAAAACAGGATTCTTAGTTTTTTCGGATTAAAAGTGATCAATCAAAATCCTCGGCCTGGAATTGCAGCTTTGGTGCATCAGGTTAAAAAGCAATCCCTTGACATCACTGATGTGGTTTTTATCATTGCCCCCAGGATTAATGCTGCAGGCAGAATGAAACATGGTGCTTTCGCCGTGGAATTACTTATTGAAGAAAATTTTGAAAAAGCCCTTGAATATGCCTCATCAATCAACGCTTATAACACAGAAAGAAAAGAAATTGATCAGCTTATTACCAAAGAGGCCATGGTGCAAATAAAAGAAAATAAAGAAGAAAATGATTTTTCCACTGTTGTCTACAAAGATACATGGCACAAAGGAGTTATAGGAATCGTAGCTTCGAGACTTATTGAACAGTACTACAGACCAACCTTGGTATTCACAAAAAGCGGAGACAAACTAGCTGCTTCTGCGCGTTCTGTAAAAGGTTTTGATGTATACAATGCCTTGGATCAGTGCAGTGATCTTATTGAACAATTCGGAGGTCATAAATATGCGGCTGGTCTTACTTTAGATCCTAAGAATTACCTTAAGTTCAAAGAAAGATTTGAGACTGTGGTTAAAGACACGATTCCAAAGGAATTACTGGAGCGACAAATACAAATTGACGCTGAAATTTACCTTTCCAATATCAACTCAAAATTTCATAGAATTCTAAAACAACTCGGACCCTTCGGGCCACAAAATATGAAACCGGTTTTTACCTGCAGCGGATTAAGAGATAACGGCTATGGACGGAGAATTGGTGAAAATGAAGATCATCTCAAATTAAATATTATCAGCGGCGCAGATCACAAAACCTATAATGCCATCGGTTTTGGACTGGGACCCAAACACGAACTGATTCGGAATGGAAATTCCTTTAAAGCTGCCTTTACCATTGAAGAAAACCATTGGAACGGGATCACTAGCCTGCAACTTAATCTAAAGGATCTCAAGGAAGATCTTTAATTAGTATTTGAGATATTTAAGGTCGTGAATGGTTTGTTTAGGATCTTGACTTCTGAAGACAAAACTACCTGCCACCAATGCATTGGCTCCTGTAGCTACAAGCTTTTCAGCATTTTTATCATTTACCCCTCCGTCTATTTCTATAATTGCATTTGATCCTGACTTCTCGATCAACTCTTTAAGCTGACCTATCTTTTTATAGGTGTTTTCAATAAAACTTTGACCGCCGAATCCCGGATTGACACTCATGATCAAAACCAGATCAAGGTCTTTGATAATATCTTCTAAAACAGCTACAGGAGTATGTGGATTTAAAGATACTCCAGCCTGCATTCCTTCTTGTTTAATGGCCTGAACTGTACGGTGTAAATGTTTGCATGCTTCATAATGCACCGTTAATATATCTGCCCCCACCTTCTTAAAATCACTGATAAATCTGTCTGGATCGACAATCATCAAATGCACATCCATAGTTTTTGTTGCATGCTTTTTGATGGCCGAGATCACAGGCATTCCATAGGAGATGTTCGGCACGAAAACGCCATCCATGACATCAATATGAAACCAATCGGCCTCACTTTGATTTACCATTTCAATATCTCTTTGTAGATTGGCAAAATCAGCTGCCAGAATAGAAGGTGCTATAATGTGTGACATGAATAAGTTTTTTGCAAAACTAACACAAAAAATAAAAAGCCTGCGAATAATCGCAGGCTTTTTAAAATCTATTTGTTTTATTTTCTATCCAAGATATGTTCTCAATATCTTGCTTCTGGAAGTGTGCTTCAATCTTCTAATGGCCTTTTCCTTTATTTGTCTTACTCTTTCACGGGTAAGATCAAAGGTTTCTCCAATTTCCTCAAGTGTCATTGGATGCGCATCTCCTAATCCAAAGTAAAGTTTTACAACATCTGCTTCTCTCGGGGTCAATGTTTCCAAAGCTCTTAAGATCTCTACTTTTAATGATTCATGTAATAAGCTCTTGTCAGGATTAGGTGACTCTCCTGAGTTCAATACATCATAAAGATTAGAGTCTTCTCCTTCAATTAAAGGAGCATCCATTGATACGTGACGACCTGAATTCTTCATAGATTCCTTTACATCACTAACAGTCATATCCAGTTCCTTTGCAATTTCTTCTGCAGAAGGAGGTCTTTCATTTTCCTGTTCTAATCTTGCGAAAGTCTTATTGATCTTATTGATCGAACCAATTTTATTTAAAGGTAGTCTTACGATTCTTGACTGTTCAGCCAAAGCCTGTAAGATTGATTGTCTAATCCACCATACGGCATAAGAGATAAACTTAAATCCTCTTGTTTCATCAAATCTTTTGGCCGCTTTGATCAATCCTAAATTACCTTCATTGATCAGATCTGGTAATGTCAATCCTTGATTTTGATATTGTTTTGCCACAGAAACTACGAATCTTAAGTTTGCCTTAGTCAATTTTTCCAAAGCGATCTGATCACCTGCCTTAATTCTTTGAGCCAAGTTCCACTTCCATGTCGGCTGTAATCAAATCAACCTTACCTATTTCTTGCAAATACTTGTCCAAAGAAGCAGTTTCCCTATTCGTAACCTGCTTAGTTATTTTTAGTTGTCTCATTAAAAAGTTGGAATTTTAGTTTAAAAAGTTTTGTCGTCTATATACCTTATACGTACGAAATACATTAAATGTTACAAAACCTCAAAAAAAAACCTCAAAAAATTAATTTTGAGGTTTTATAAATTCTATGAAGAGTCTATTTAGTCTCTCTTTCTATCGTCTCTGCGATTGTCGCGATTTCCGCCTCTGTTATCGCGTCCACCTCTGTCATTTCTCTCTCTTGGTGGTCTTTCTACAAAGCCTTCAGGCTTAGGTAAAATAGCCTTACGAGATACTTTTTCTTTACGAGTTCTTGGATCTACACCAAAATATTTAACGTCAAATACATCACCCATATTTACAACATCGCTGACTTTATCTGTACGTTCCCATGCCAATTCACTTACGTGTAATAACACTTCGTTTCCTGGTGCTTCTATATATTCTACCACAGCACCGAAATCTAACATTTTGATCACCTTAACTTCATAAACGCTACCTTTTTCAGGTTTGAACAACAAAGAATCAATTTTTGCCAATACAGCGTCAATTCCATCTTGGTCTGTACCCAAAATTTCAACAATTCCTTCTTCAGTCACAGGATCTTCATTGATAACAATGGTACATCCGGTTTCTTTTTGAAGTTCTTGAATTACTTTTCCTCCAGGTCCGATCAATGCTCCAATAAACTCATTTGGAATGGTTCTTGTCACCATTTTTGGAGAGTGAGGTTTCACATCTGCATTTGGCTCAGAGATCGTTTCAGCGATTTTACCCAAAATATGTAAACGACCTTCACGTGCTTGTTTCAGCGCATTTACTAAAATTTCATAAGACAATCCTTTAATTTTAATGTCCATTTGACAAGCTGTGATCCCTTCTGAAGTTCCTGTAACTTTGAAGTCCATATCTCCTAAGTGATCTTCATCTCCTAAAATATCAGACAATACAGCATAACGCTCACCATCAGAAATCAGACCCATTGCAATACCAGAAACAGGTCTTATCATTTGCACCCCTGCATCCATTAAAGCCATCGTACCGGCACAAACCGTTGCCATAGAAGAAGAACCATTAGATTCTAGTACTTCAGATACAATTCTCACTGTATAAGGACAATCTGCAGGAATCATTCCTTTTAAACCACGTTGGGCCAAATTACCATGACCTACCTCTCTACGAGAAGTTCCTCTTAAAGGTCTGGCTTCACCAGTACAAAATGGAGGGAAGTTATAATGCAAATAGAAATTTTCTTCACCTTCATAAGACGGCATATCTATTTTATTGGCATCTCTGGAAGTACCTAAAGTAACTGTTGCCAACGCCTGTGTTTCTCCACGCGTAAAGATCGATGAACCGTGGGTTGAAGGTAAATAATCCACTTCACTCCAAATAGGTCTTATTTCGTCTGTCTTACGACCATCTAAACGTAACCCTTCAGCCAAAGTCAATTCTCTAACAGCTTCTTTTTGTGCCTTATTGAAATATCCGCCCACTAAGTGACCGAATTCTTCCATTTCTTCTTCTGTAAATGAAGCTTTTAATTCTTCCTTTACCTCAGTAAATTGAGTAGTCCGTTCAACTTTTGAAGTTCCTTTTTTAGCAATAGCATAACACTTGTCATAAACAGCATCATGAATTCTTTTTGCTAATTCTTCATTTTCTTCAGCAGTATCGTATTCACGAGTTTCTTTTCTACCAAAAGCCTCTGCCAAACGCAACTGGGCCTCAATTTGAATTTTGATAGATTCATGAGCAAATTTAATGGCATCAGCCATTTCTTCTTCTGAAATCTCATCCATTTCTCCTTCCACCATCATTACTGAATCCGCAGAAGCACCGATCATCATATCGATATCAGATTCTGCCAATTGTGAACGGCTAGGGTTAATAATGAACTCACCATTGACTCTTCCTACTCTTGCTTCAGAAATTGCACATTCAAAAGGAAAATCACTTAATTGAATCGCTGCAGAGGCTGCTAATCCAGCCAATGCTTCCGGCATTACTTCATCGTCATGAGACATTAATTGAATCATCACCTGAGTTTCTGCGTGATAATCTTTTGGAAACAACGGACGTAAAACTCTGTCTACTAATCTCATTGTCAACACCTCACCATCGCTTGGTCTTGCTTCTCTCTTGAAAAAACCACCCGGGTATCTTCCTGCTGCTGCAAATTTTTCTCTGTAGTCAACTGTTAGTGGTAAAAAATCAACAGGGCTTGCATCATAGTTTGAAACTACTGTACAAAGCAACATTGCTTTTCCCATTTGTACTACTACCGCACCGTGTGCTTGTTTTGCCAACTTTCCGGTTTCAATGGAAATTTCTCTTCCATCACCGAGGTCTATGACCTCCTTAAAAACTTTTGGTTTCATAATTGTTCTTTAGAATTTACTTCATAGAAGTAAATGTATTAATTCATGGTTAAACTTGTAGTTGTGTTGTCAGGTCTCAATCAAAGAGACCATAGTTTGCCAATGAATTACTTTAGTTTTCCATTTCTTTATCACAAAGAATGGGTTTCGGATTTGGAAACGAAATTAAATAACTTTTATTCTAAATCCTAACTGAATAAAAAAAAAAAGAGAGGCATAATGCCTCTCTCTATTTTTATTTTCTTAAACCTAGTTCTTTAACGATTGCACGGTATCTTATGATATCCGTTTTAATCAAATAGTTTAATAGATCTCTACGTTTACCTACCAATTTTACCAAAGATCTTTGCGTGTTAAAATCGTGACGATTATTTTTTAAGTGCTCAGTTAAATGGTTAATTCGATAAGTGAATAAAGCAATTTGTCCTTCTGAAGAACCAGTGTCTGTCGCAGATTTTCCGTGTTTTTCGAAAATCTCCTTCTTTTTTTCTGTAGTTAAATACATGCTAACATTAAAGTTTAAATTAATAATTTTTATGTACTATTCTTTAAAATAGGCCGCAAAGGTACCATTATTATTTTGATTGACAATAAATTATCTGCGGCACCTCAATAAATTGGATCCTTCAATAAAATCTGTTTTTAAAATCCCGACTCTTCTTTTGGAAAAAGGCCTTTTTTATTTTACCAAAGATTTTGTTTATGATCTGATCGGATTATTTTGAATCAAATCAATATAGAGATTTACTTGTTCTTTTAAATGCTTCCTTTTAACGATCTTATCCAAAAAACCATGTTCCAACAAAAACTCTGATCTTTGAAACCCTTCAGGAAGGTCTTTTCCTGTGGTGTCTTTTACAACCCTAGGACCGGCAAAGGCGATCAAAGCATTGGGTTCTGCAATATTGATATCACCGAGCATCGCATAAGAAGCGGTTGTCCCTCCGGTTGTTGGATCTGTACATAATGAAATATAGGGGATTCCGGCATCTGCAAGCTGTGCCAGTTTTGCAGAGGTTTTCACCAATTGCATCAATGAGTAAGAAGCTTCTTGCATACGCGCTCCTCCTGATTTAGAAATCATTAAAAACGGAACTTTCTTTTTTATGGAATAATCAATTGCTCTTGCAATTTTTTCCCCAACAACACTACCCATGGACCCCCCGATAAAACTAAAATCCATAGCTGCAATCACCAAATCCTTCCCCAAGGACTTACCCACAGCTGTTCGCACAGCATCATGCAAATTTGTTTTTTTCTGAGCCTCCTTGATCCTGTCCGTATACTTTTTGGTGTCTTCAAAATGCAACGGATCCTTAGCCGTCAATTTTGGGTCAAGTTCTTTGAATTTATTATTGTCAAATAATATTTCAAAATATTCGGCGCTACCAATTCTTACATGGTAGCCGTCTTCAGGACTAACATATAAATGTGCCCTTAAATCATCGGAGTCAATGATTTTACCACTTGGTGTTTTGTACCAAAGACCTTTAGGTGTGTCTTTTTTTTCGTCCGTAGGAGTTATTATCCCCTTATCCTTTCTTTTAAACCAAGAACTCATAGATGTCTATTTTACATTGCCATTTTCAAGAGGCAAAGATTATAAAAATTAAGTTAAACTGGCAAATTAGAAAAAAAACGGAGTACCTCACCAAGAGACACTCCGTTTTTGAAGTCTTAATTATTAAAGCGTATCTACATTATTTAGATCCTGAAACGCCTGCTTAATTCTTGCCTTGAAAGAATCTTCTCCTTTTCTCACCCATACTCTTGGGTCATAGAATTTTTTATTTGGAGAATCAGAACCGTCAGGGTTTCCAATTTGTCCTTGAAGATAATCTTTCTTTTCGTCCATATAATCTCTTACACCTGCCATATAAGCATATTGAAGGTCTGTATCAATATTCATTTTGATCACTCCATAACCAATAGCCTCTCTAATCTCTTCCAGGGAAGATCCGGAACCACCGTGAAAAACGAAATCAACAGGATTCTTTTCGGTGTTGTATTTCTGCTCAATATATTTTTGTGAGTTATCAAGAATTTTTGGTGTAAGTTTTACATTTCCTGGTTTGTAAACTCCATGAACGTTTCCAAACGAGGCTGCGATAGTGAAACGAGGGCTTACTTTTAACAATTCTTCATAGGCATAAGCCACTTCTTCAGGTTGTGTATATAATTTTGATGCATCAACATCCGTATTGTCTACACCGTCTTCTTCACCTCCCGTAATACCTAATTCAATCTCTAAGGTCATCCCCAATTTATCCATCCGTTTTAGATAGCCTTTGCAGATTTCAATGTTTTCTTCAATCGGTTCTTCTGAAAGATCGATCATATGTGAGCTAAATAAAGGAACACCGTTTTCTTTATAAAACGCTTCCCCTGCGTCAAGCAATCCATCAATCCAGGGCAATAATTTTTTAGCACAGTGGTCTGTATGTAAAATTACTGGTACATCATAAGCTTTTGCCATTATATGCACATGTTTGGCTCCCGCTATGGCCACCTGCAATTGCAGCTTTTTGACCTTCGTTACTCAAACCCTTTCCTGCATTAAAATGAGCTCCTCCATTTGAAAATTGAACAATAACCGGTGCATTCAATTCCTTGGCTGCTTCTATAACAGCATTTATGGTACTTGAACTGATAACATTGGCAGCCGGTAATGCAAAACTCTTCTCTTTAGCTAATTTGAAGATCTCTTGTACCGTATCGCCGGTAGCTACTCCTGATTTGATTTTTTGTGACATTTTATTTGGTTTTATTGTAAATAACTAATTGACAAAAGTACGAAATTCTAATCATTAGAATGGATAATTTATTCCAATATTATAGACGGCATTTCCAAAATTATAATTGACAAACCATTTGTTGTCCGATACTAAATACGGCTCATACGTTTTAAAACCAATGTCAAATCTGAAAACCAAAAACCCAAAATCATACCTAAGTCCAAAACCTGAACCAACCGCAGTATTTTTTAAAGAACTAAAACTTGTAAGTTTTCCTTCTTCTGAGACTAAATTCGAATTTGTAATATCCCAAATATTTCCTGCATCAATAAATAATGCACTATTTATTTTATTGGTTATCTTAAATCTGTATTCAATATTCCCTACCAGTTTAAAGGTAGCCACCTTAAATTCCAGATTGTTTATATCACCTCCCGGACCCAAATCAAAAGTTCTCCAGGCCCTGAGCTCATTGCTACCACCTGCGCTATAACTCCTTGCGAATGGCACGTTTTCGGAATTGCCATAAGGTATGGCGGCGCCAACAAAAGTCCTAAAAACAAAAATGTTTTTATCTCTTAACTCCCAATATTTTTTATACTCAAATTCCGTTTTGAAATATTGCGCGACTGGAACGTCGAGAAAAGTACGTTGCCCTGCATCATTACTGTTTTGAAATATGCCATTTGTGAAGGTGCCGGCCGAGATAAACCTGCTTGTAAAATAGGAAAAATCATTATCATTGATATTTTCTCTGGTATTGTAAATAAAAGAATAGGAAATAACAGGAACAAAAGAATCTTCGATCAAAATTTCTCTCCTTTCATTGAACATCTGAAACTGAGTCATATTCATCGGGATAATTTTATTTCATTATCTGGGATTGATCGAGGAAAGCTCCTCATAACAACCAAGGATAATTGCGTATATTCTCAGCTTTGTTTTCTGGAAGGACTTATCCCATATATCGATTCTGAAACATCATTCAACTTTTCGTATTCTGACTCATAAATGAGAAAATAATTATCAACATTTTGATTCTTGATATAAGATCCATTAAAGAGATCAAATCTGTGCCCAACTTTTTTAGAACTTTTCCATGTGTATGCCATCCCTGCCGTAGTTGTTTGTCTGTCAAGACCCACATTTTTTTGAAAACTTAAGCTCGCATCGATGTTAGTCGTTGGTGCCATATATTTCGGAATAATCTTGGAGGTATTGACTGGGAAAAGAATTCGTGGAAAAGTCATTGAAGCACTTGACAATATTTCCCAACCATTAAAAAAATTATTACTGTTAGAAGGGTCAACAGCCAAATTAAACAACGAGCCTTGAAATGTCAATTCTAAAATTTCTGATCCTTTAAACATATTTCGTCCTAAAAATGAAAATTTTCCAAGAATACCAAATGGCTTAGGGTTTGAAGTTGTGGCATCAAGATCCACCGCAAGTCCATATTTTTTTAAAGGAGTAAGAAAAACATCCGCAGTAAGGGTTTCATCCTCATTTTCCATATAGGAAATATCTATGGATGAGCTGAAAGTTCTCAGGTTTCGGATATAATTTTGAGTTTGAAACTTTTCGGAATCCTTATAAAGGCCCTCCGGGGTAATGAACAACGAATTGACCAGATGCTTTGGTTTAAATTTCATTTTCTCAAAACTATAGAAATTATAGCCCTGATAACTTGCTGAATCTTTAACCTTGCGATTTTGATTACTTATGTCAAAATCCGTATATATATTTATATTCTTAACGATCTGGGCCTTATAAGGCACCTTAATTACCGAATCGTTTCGATTCACTAATCTGTCAGGAATTTTCAACAAGACATCTTTCATATAAGATCCTTTTATAGAATCCGTCCAAAAACCCATACTATAATTCTTGAAATGAAAAATGCCGGAATTTCTAAACAAGTTGACAAGTCTGGATTCTTCCTGTTCAAATTCCTCGAAAACAAATGGATTTCCCTGTTTTAAAATAGAATTTTCCTTTTTGGCTGTATAGATGGAATCCAAAACTGCCGATTCTATATCCGTTGTAATAGAATCAATTAGATACTGTGTATTCGTTTTGACATCATAGGTCACTTCGAGTTCTTTGTCACCCACCTTCAGTGTGTCAAAATTCACAGCAACTTCAAAAAAGCCCTTTGAAATAAAATAATCCTTTAACGTACTTGCAGATCTTTTGGCTTTCAACTCGTCGTAAATTACCGGGGCTTCCCCTTTATTTAAAAACCAATTGTTCACCGCTCTCTTGTTCTTGTAAACCACAAATGTTTGTTTTTTGGAAAAAAAGCTTTCGTATCTATGGTATTTTTTGGGGTGGTTTTCGATCCATTCTTCAAAAGTCATTTCAAAATCCTCATTCCCAAAATTGTAAAAATAAAGGGCAAAGGGTTTTCCTAATAACGTTCGATTAGGCTTTTGTGAAAGGTAATTGTTAATCTCCGGATCCTTATTTTTCTCTCCATTGACCAGAACCTTATTATCTTTGAGCAAGTTTTCATTTTCTTGAACATATTTAATACTGTTACAAGATACCAATTGCATAAGTATCCAAACAAATAACAGTATTTTGGTAAAAGAAGATGACAACAGCAGGTTTTTAATTTATTCAAAAGTAACACTATTTACATGTTAAGCAAAAATCAAGTAAAGTTTATAAGGAGTTTGAAGAAAAAAAAGTTTCGACAGGCCAACCAATTGTTTTTGGCTGAGGGAATTAAGGTCGTGGAAGAACTATTCTCCTCTTCTTTTCAGCTTCATAAAATTTATTGTACAATCACATATCAAAACCCTCTTAAAATATACTGATTTACACATTATTACCGAGAAGGAACTCGGTATGATAAGTGATTTTACCAACCCCAATCAAGTGATCGCCATTTTTGAAATACCCGTCCGAGAAAGAGCCTCAACATAAGGGGCTGACAATTGCCTTAGATGGCATCAATGATCCAGGTAATTTGGGTACCATCATAAGATTGTGTGATTGGTTTGGTGTTACCCAGTTAATTTGCTCTGAAAATACCGTCGATTGTTTTAACCCAAAAGTCGTTCAGGCAAGTATGGGTTCCTTGACCAGAGTAGCTATTAGCTATGTAGATCTGGCCGATTATTTGTCTAAAGAATCAAGGGTAATTTACGGGACTTTTCTAAATGGCGAAAACATCTACAAAACAAAGCGTGAAGCCAATTCAGTTATCGTATTGGGTAATGAAGCCAATGGTATTTCAGATTCGATAAAAGCATTTGGTGCAAAAGAAAATAACCATCCCTCAATTCGGCGAACAACAACAAACGGAAAGTTTAAATGTGGCTACGGCAACAGCTATTTTTCTAAGTGAATTCAGAAGGTAGTTAAAATTGATTGATCGTTGTTCTAATGGCGACAAGTTTGGCGAGCAAATCCTCCAAATAATCCAGCTTTAGCATGTTAGCACCATCCGATTTAGCATTTTGAGGTTCAGGGTGAGTCTCTAGAAAAATACCGTCAACACCTACTGCTATACCGGCTTTAGCGATGGTTTCTATAAGTTCTGGCTTGCCGCCTGTAACCCCACTGCTTTGATTTGGCTGTTGTAAGGAATGCGTAACATCCAATACCGTAGGAGCATACTCCTGCATTACTGGAATACCTCTGAAATCAACAATCATATCCTGGTAACCAAACATGGTTCCTCTATCGGTGATCATTGCTTTTTCATTTCCAGAATCATACACTTTTCTCACTGCATGTTGCATCGCCTCAGGGCTCATAAATTGTCCCTTTTTTAAATTCACGGTTTTTCCGGTTTTGGCAGCTGCAACAACTAAGTCGGTCTGTCTTACTAAAAACGCGGGAATCTGCAAGATATCAACATATTCAGCAGCCTTGACAGCATCATGCTCTGTGTGGATATCGGTCACTGTTGGAATATTGAATTCCTTGGAAACCTTGTGAAGAATTTTTAAAGCTTTTTCATCTCCTATTCCGGTAAAACTATCAATTCTGGAACGATTTGCCTTTTTAAAACTTCCTTTAAACACATACGGAATCTTTAGTTTATCGGTAATTTCAACAACACGTTCAGCTATTCTCATGGCCATTTCTTCACCTTCAATGGCACAAGGTCCAGCTAAAAGAAAAAAATTATTTGCGTTAAGATGCTTTAATTTCGGTATTAGGGCTAAATCCATAAATTAAAAGTTTTTGCAAAGATACATTTAAGTTGCTAATTCTTAAAAAATGGAAACGTCCCATTGGATACGGACCATATGATCTGTATTGTCTTCAATTTTAAATTGGTTATAATCAAGATATGAATAATCAATAGTAAGTTTATTTTTATGTCCCTTGAAGAACCAGTTTAAACCAAATGTATATTCATAATTAATATCACTCGCAACATTAGTATCCGGATCGAAAAAGGCTTGTCTTGCAAATACCTCCAATGGCTTTGGAAACTTATCAAAGAGATAATGAAAGAAATAACCTACCTGAAAATAGTTCCCTACCAAACGGGTTTCCTCAAGATTAACCTTGTCATCTATATTTTTGAAATGTAGTTCTTGGTCAAAGCTTAGTCCTCTGTATTTAAAGGCTGTTTCGAATAGAAACTGATCAACTTTATATTGTCCGTCCACTCCCGGCTCATAACCATATAGCTGTCCTCCTCCACTTGTTGAGAACCTTGTATAGCGCGAAGTATTGGTCACCCCGGCTATAGCAACGGAAGAAATAAATTTTTCATGGAATTTTAAATCAGATCCTGAAAAGCCCAATTCCTTCCCATTCGGGTTCCATTGTAATCTACCCATATACATCAGGTTTTCATCATCTCCCACTGAACCACCTCGACCACTACCCGTAAGTATTTCTGCCCAATAATTAAAATTAGCGGCTCCTCCGCCATCAAGGTTTCCATATAGAGATACTCCTTGTTGTCGATCAATTGTAAAAACTCTGTTGATCAAAGAACGTTCCAAACCGGTTTGAGCTCCGGATGAGATGACTCTTTCACGTGAATACCTGGCCTTCCATTGACCTACCCGAAATTTCAAATAGGGTAGTTTTTCGATCTGAGCCCTGAAATCAAGCAAATTTCCCCCTCTGACGTCTTGTTCAAGATAAAAGTTGTATTCAGGGCGGCCTACATAACCCCCGAATTTGATCCTCGCTCTACTGATACCCATATTAATATCATCATCACTGAAATCATCTTCATTTGACGGGAAATTGTTGTGTGGATAAGATGCTCTGAATTGACCTCTAAAATCAATGTAGAACATATACTTGTCTTGATCAAAATGGAATTCAAAACCTTTTCCTTTTTTTAAATAAAAATCCTTTATCTCCTCCGTTTTTTTCTCTACTTCCTGTGAAAAAGAATTGGATATCCAGAACAGGGAAAAAACAAAAATAAAAATACGTCTGATACATCTCTTTTGAATTAGTTAGTTAGGTTTTGAAAAAGTGATTCCAAGCTCATTGTTTTAAGGTTTAATTGCAAAGTTTTTAAACCATTATTTTTTGCAAAATCAAATACCTCTGCGCGCATGTCTTTTTCAGTATCAAATACCAGGTTCCAATGATTCTCTTCAATATTGTTCGCCTCCTTTAAGATGCGGAAGTTTCATTAGCAACGGCTCTTCAACACCAAGGTCAAATTCCACCTCAATGATTTGATTTTGATCAGAAAGAAGATCACTTAGCTTTTTATCTGCAACTATATTTCCTTTATTAATGATAATCACCCTATCGCACATGGCTTCGACCTCCTGCATAATATGCGTAGATAAAAGAATCGTTTTTGTTTTGCCAATCTCTTTGATAAGATCTCTAATATCTTTTAGTTGATTCGGGTCAAGGCCTGTTGTTGGTTCGTCCAGGATTAAGACTTCAGGGTCATGCAATAATGCTGCCGCAAGACCAACACGTTGTCTGTATCCTTTTGACAATTGACCGATTTTCTTTCCTTTAATATCAATTAAACCAACCTGATCAATGACCTTCTCTATTCTTTCTTTCCCTATTTTGTGTATGTCTGCATGAAATTTTAGATATTCTCTAACAAAAAAATCAAGGTATAAAGGATTATGTTCAGGTAAATAACCCACAGACTGTTTAACCTGTAGAGCGTTTTTATCTGTACTAAATCCGTTGACAAATACAACACCGCTTAAGGGTTCAATATAGGTAGTGATGATTTTCATCATGGTCGATTTTCCTGCACCATTTGGGCCCAAAAAACCAACAATTTCTCCAGAATCAATCTTAAAACTAACTTCGTTTAGTGCCTTTTGAGTCCCGTACTCTTTTACAACTTTATCAACTTCGATCGACATATACAAAATTCCTAATTTCATTACAAATAAACGATTTTTTGATAGATAGATATGTACATCTTAATAAATTTTAAAAGAAGTTTTACCTTTAAAATTGAATTATCGTCAATCTTTTTTAAAAAAGCCTTGTAATTGACAAATTAATTCATAGATTTGCTGCCTAATTTTGATTTTAATGACGAATTCTGTACAAATAGCTAACTGGTTTTACTTTTATTTTTTTACAAAATAAAAGAGAGACGCTTGGTGTATAGATTAGTTTTAACAACATAGTAAGTCTCGTATATCGAGGCTTTTTTTTTATCAAATTTGAGTTTAAAATGAAAGTAGCCATTCAAGGAATTAAAGGATCATTCCACGATATCGTTGCCAAGAAATATTTTGGCGAAGACATTGAATTGGTGGAATGTATGTCTTTTACCGATATCCCTTTATTGCTCAATGATGGGGCAGTTGACAGTGCTGTTATGGCTATTGAAAATTCTATTGCCGGCGCTATTTTGCCTAATTATGCGCTCATCGATGAATTTGATCTAAGCATTGAAGGGGAAGTGTATATTAATATACACCACCATTTGATGGGGTTAAAAGGTCAGGGCTTGGAAGACATAAAAGAAGTATGGTCCCATCCTATGGCTTTATTACAATGTAGAAAGTTTTTTCGAAGCAGACCTGAGATCAAATTAATAGAAGAAAAAGATACGGCAGAAGTAGCCAAAAGAATTCAGGAACAAAGACTTAAAGGGATTGCTGCCATTGCCAGTAAAATGGCTGCCGAACTTTATGAATTGGACGTTATAGCAGATGACATTCAAACCATCAAAAACAATTCTACTCGCTTTTTTATTCTCAAGAAAAACAATGACAGTCCATATCACCCAAGTAAATTAGGTTCAATTAAAGATAAGGCATCGATTAAATTCGTAACAAAACACGATGCCGGAAGTCTGGCAGAAATATTAGATATTTTTGGCAAACATGATTTAAATCTTACTAAGATTCAATCATTGCCTATTATCAACAAACCATGGAATTATGCCTTTTTTATCGATTTGGTCATCGATGATTTTGTGTTGTACAAAAACGCCTTGCATCTGATATCAAAAAAAGTAACCCATTTAAAAATACTTGGTGAATACCACCAAAATAAATTGTAAGTATGCTGCCACAAGCGAAAAGACTAAATGACGTAAAAGAATACTACTTCTCCACAAAACTTAGAGAAGTAAGGTCGCTTATAGATCAGGGTAAACCCATTATCAATTTGGGTATTGGAAGTCCTGATCTGGCTCCCCCTGCAACGGTAATGGATGCCTTGAAAAATGCTGATATTCACGGTTATCAAAGCTACCAGGGGCTTCCTGAACTGAGAAAAGCAATGGCTGTTTTTTATAAAAAATACTATAAAGTAGATTTGACGTTTGAAAATGAAGTTCTGCCTCTTATGGGATCAAAAGAAGGTATACTGCATATCTCAATGGCCTTTTTAAATGAAGGGGATCAGGTTTTAATTCCAGATCCGGGTTATCCAACCTATGCCTCAGTTACTAAATTAATTCAGGCCGTACCTATAACCTACGCTTTAAAAGAAGGTAATAACTGGTGGCCTGATTTTGAAGAAATTGAAAAATCGGACCTCAGTAAGGTTAAAATCATGTGGGTTAATTATCCACATATGCCTACAGGAAGTAATGCGAGTCAAAAGTTATTTGAAGAATTGATTGCTTTTGGTAAAAAACATCGGATTTTAATTGTAAACGATAATCCGTACAGCTTTGTCTTAAATGATCATCCCAAAAGTATTTTATCAGTTTCTGGGGCCAAAGATATTGCGATAGAGCTCAATTCTCTGAGTAAAACCTTTAACATGGCTGGCTGGAGAGTGGGAATGGTGGTAGGCCACAAAACCTATCTTGATGCTATTCTAAAGGTTAAAAGTAATATGGACTCGGGTATGTATTACGGAATTCAGAAAGGTGCTGTTGAAGCATTGGGCCTGTCATCTGATTGGTTCGATGACATGAACAAGGTCTATAAAGAAAGGAGAGAGATCATTTGGAAAATATGTGAGCAGCTGGATTGTACTTATGACAGGGAAAGTTCAGGCTTATTCGTTTGGGCTAAGATTCCTTCAAATACGAATTCCACGGAACTAACGGACCATATTCTATACGATTATGATGTTTTCATTACACCTGGTATCGTTTTTGGTTCACAGGGAGAAGGTTTTATAAGATTTTCACTATGTGTTGACCGAAGACAAAATGATGGAAGTACTTGGTCGATTAAATAAACCCGAAATCTCATGAATAAAATCGCTATTATTGGATTAGGACTTATTGGTGGATCTTTGGCCCTGGAGCTGAAAAAATCGACTTGGGCTACTGTTTATGGTATTGATAAAAACTCCGATCATCTGAAGAAGGCCCTTGAATTAGGCATTATCTATGAGAAAATTGATTTTGACAGAATTCATGAAATGGATGTGGTGATCATTGCAGTGCCTGTAAATATTATTCCAGAGCTTTCGCTTAAGGTTCTTGATCTGATTGGGGAAAAAACTTTGGTTTTTGATGTAGGTTCAACAAAAGCCGCCGTATGTGATGCGGTAAGAGAGCATCCCAAAAGAAAGAATTTTGTAGCACTTCATCCCATTGCGGGAACGGAGTTTTCGGGTCCGGAATCTGCCATATATGATCTTTTTACAGATAAGGTCAATATTATTTGCGAAAAGGAATTTTCCAGCATCGAGATGATCGATAGGGTGAAGACCATTTTTGAAGGCCTGAAAATGAAAAATGTATTTATGGATTCTGCTGTTCAGCACGATATTCATATCGCATATGTGTCACATCTTTCGCATATCAGTTCATTTATGCTTGGCAAAACTGTATTGGAGATTGAAAAAGATGAAAAAAACATCTTTAATATGGCAGGAAGCGGTTTTGCCTCGACCGTAAGATTAGCGAAAAGTAATCCGGAAACCTGGACCCCTATCTTTATGCAAAACAGGGATAATCTCTTAAAATCATTAGAAGAATATATTAAAAACTTAAATCAATTTAAAGATATCTTATCTAAAAAATCAGCCGATGACGTTTTAAAAATCATGAAAAACACGAACAGAATCAAAGATGTGTTGGCCGGTATTAAACAAGAATAAAAATGGAAAACAAAAATTTTAGAACATGGTTGGATGACATGAAATTGAATCATCCTTTGGTAATAGCCGGACCATGCAGTGCGGAAAGTGAAGAGCAAGTCCTTGAGATTGCACATGAATTGAAAAATACTGATGCTACTGTTTTTAGAGCCGGGGTATGGAAACCAAGAACAAGACCGGGATCTTTTGAGGGTAATGGTGCCATAGCACTTCCTTGGTTGAAAAAAGTAAAAGAGCAGACAGGTTTGTTGACGGCTATAGAAATTGCAAATGCGCATCACGCGAAACTGGCGCTTGAATTTGATATTGATGTCCTTTGGATAGGCGCAAGGACAACTGTCAACCCTTTTGCGGTTCAGGAGATTGCAGATGCTATCGCAGGAACTGACAAAATAGTTTTGGTCAAAAATCCGATCAATCCGGATCTTGACCTTTGGATAGGAGCCATAGAAAGGCTGCATAAGAAAGGTGTTAAAAATCTTGGAGCGATCCATAGAGGGCTTCTCTTCTTTTAGAAAATCCAAATACAGGAATATCCCAAGCTGGCAAATTCCTATTGATCTAAAAAGTAAATATCCTACTTTACCGATCATTAATGATCCTTCGCATATTTGCGGAAACCGCGAAGGTATCTTCGAAGTGTCCCAAACGGCACTTGACCTTAAAATGGATGGTTTGATCATTGAGACACATTGTGATCCTGACAAGGCATGGAGTGATGCCAAACAACAGATTACACCCAGTCGATTGGTTGAAATTATGGAAAGCTTAAAGGTAAGAAAACCACAATTTGAACAACAAGAATCCATTTCAAAGCTTGCAGCTCTCAGGAATGAGATCAATGCAAAAGACGAGCAATTGCTGGAAACACTTTCTGAAAGAATGCAAATCGTCGAGAACATTGGAAAAGCGAAAAAAGAAAGTAATGTTGCGGTCCTTCAGCATGCCAGATGGAATGAAATTCTTGACAAAGTAATCGAAAAAGGAGAAGGGCAAGGCTTATCTAAAGCATTTATAGAAAGGATTTTTAAGGCTATTCATCAGGAGTCTATTGAACATCAGGAAGAAATCATCAATGGTTAATTGAATTTATCTTTAACCAATTATTCTTTGGGGTACTAAGTAAAGATTAGTGTCCCAAAGAAATTATGTTTTCTGACCGGATCATTTTTTGCTTTTGAAATTTGTATAAAGAAAATTGATGGAATACATCTTTTTTCTTAATTTCACCTGGAAAATGACCATACATAATTTAGATAAAACCAATTCAGTCTTAAATCATTTTATTGCTGAGATCAGAGATCGTGAGATTCAAAAGGATGCTATGCGGTTCAGAAGAAATATCGAAAGGATCGGTGAAATTCTTAGTTATGAATTAAGCCAGGAGTTAGGTTTTAAAGATTACAATGTGCAGACTCCCCTTGGAGAGAAAAAAACACAACTTGTTTCAGATCAACTTGTTTTATGCTCGGTATTAAGAGCGGGGTTACCCTTGCATCAGGGTATACTTAATTATTTCGACCAAATCGAGAATGCCTTTATTTCGGCTTACAGACTGCATAGCTCTGATGAGGAATTTGAAATTAAAGTGGAATATCTGGCTACTCCGTCTCTTGATAATAAGATTCTTATACTGGCCGATCCAATGCTCGCTACCGGAAGCTCTTTGGCGGCCGTTTATGAAGTTTTAAAAAAGATGGGGCATATGAAGCAGGTGCATATTGTTGCGGTAATCGCTGCTGAGAAAGGAATAGACTTCGTTTCACAATCATTTCCCTGAAAACACCCATCTTTGGGTAGCAACAGTCGATCAGGAACTTAATTCCAAAGGATATATCGTGCCTGGTTTGGGTGATGCCGGTGATCTTGCTTTTGGAAGCAAATTGTAAATCTCACAAAAGATTATTGATGATCATTAGAATGAAGATATAGATTATTGATTCTTTGATCCAATACCTGCTGATTACCTGCAGATAATTGGCAAAAAGAACACTAAGAGGGAAGAAGAGAAAAATTAATTCTGAACCATTCTTTTCAGGTGCTATGATCACTACGATCAAAGAAATCATAAGATGCACGATCAATAATGTCCAGGTCGCCTTAAAGTCAATTTTGGCGAGTAAAGATCTTTTTGTTGTAGGAACAATGGCTATTAGTGCCATAATTCCAATGAAAGCCAGGGGAAGCAAAAAATGACTTGAATTGTAGGCCTCTAAACTAAGGTCAAATCTTAATATCCATAAATTATTAAATCTTTCCAGATCGTCAAATGCCAATAAGTAGGTATATGCCAAAAATATAGGAGTGAAAATACCTATCAATGGAATTAGAAAATTACGCCAATCAATTTTTCTAAAAATCAAAATAGCGCGCATAGACCAAAATCAAATAAAAGAAACTCCATACATAAAAAAGACTGGCAATTCCAATCCAGAAGGCGCTGTCAAAAATCTTTTCCTTCGTCTGAATTGATGATCGCAGGCTATAAATTCTTCTAAAAGCCAAAAGTAAAATGAAATTTGAGATAAATACGGCCTCGTTGATAAATGAATTAGGAAAATAACTACATAGTATGATGTAAAATAAAATGGCGTACGAATTATCTTCTGTCAAAGCATTCTTTCTGATGATAAAATTTACCACAAAAACGACCAAAATGGCAAAGAAACAGAAATACGCTTTTCTTGACAAAAAAGAAAAAATTCAGCGCTTCTGAGTTGACATTGATCAAAGCAGCCAAATAAATAATAAAAACCAAAATAGAAAGCAGCAAAAAATTTATTGGCTTGGTTTGATTGAAAAAATTGGCTATCATAATGATATTTTTTAAATTTGCCGCTGAGTAAATCATAAACTCAACTATATTTGCTGCAATAAAAAGCTAATGTAAAAACTTTTACAACATAAGCCGGAAGGTTTAAGTTGATTTTAAAAAATTAAATATGATTTCAAATAATTTTTTCAGAGCTCTTGCGGAATTCTTTACCGAGATATTGTTTAGCCCATATGATGCTATTAGATCTATTGATGGCTGGTGGACTACAAACATCTTTAATGGCGTCCTTTTCATCATCACCTCTTATTTATTTATTTACTGGCTTGGTCAACTGCAGAAATTCAGAAAAACCAATACTGAGTAATTATTATCTAAAACCGAATTTCCTTTGGGAAGCAAGAACAAATTAAAACGATTCAAGGAAAATGAATCCTTTGAAAATGTGATTCAACCGAGTCGTGAAGAAGTTCTTAAGGGCTTTTCATTGAAAGGAAAATGGCAATCCTATTTCAAGAACAACAACCCTATTGTTTTGGAGTTAGGCTGTGGCAAAGGAGAATATTCAGTGGCCTTAGCTCAAAAATATCCTGAAAAGAATTTTATTGGAGTAGACATTAAAGGAGCGCGTTTCTGGAGGGGGGCAAAGACCGCCTTGGAAAGTGGTTTTCATAACGTGGCCTTTCTTAGGACACAAATAGAGCTCATTGATCATTGTTTTGCAAAAAACGAAGTCTCTGAAATTTGGATCACTTTTCCGGATCCACAAATAAAATACAAGCGCACCAAACACAGGCTTATAACCAAGCCCTTCTTAGAGAAATATCAGTCAATTCTGAATCCTAATGGGCTGGTTCATTTAAAAACAGATAGTGAATTTCTTCATGGTTATCTGCTTGGTTTATTGCATGAGGGTCATCATGAAATTATCTTTGCACATCACGACATTTACAATAGCAGTAGTCCACCTTCTGAGGCTACATCAATTCAAACTTTTTACGAGAAACAATATTTGGAGCTCAAAAAAGCCATTACTTATGTGAAATTTAGAACTAAATATTGACTTTTGTTTGAAATTTTACTTTGAGTCTCAGATTTCAAAATTAATTGAATATGAAAGAAGAAGGTTTTTTCAAAAAAGTATATGATATTACCAAACAAGTCCCTTTTGGCAGGGTAACTTCTTATGGTGCCATTGCAAAATTTTTAGGAACACCCCGATCTTCCCGGATGGTAGGATGGGCTTTAAATGCCTCACATTTAGACGATTCCATTCCAGCGCACCGAGTTGTGAATAGAAATGGGCTTTTGACCGGAAAACATCATTTTAAAGGATCAAATCTAATGCAGCAACTATTGGAAAATGAAAATATTAAGGTTGAAAACAATCAAGTTGTGGCATTCAAAAAGCTTTATTGGGACCCGAATATTGAATTACTATAGCAATAAAATCTAAAATTTTGAGTTTTTTGTTTTTAAAAACAAGAATTAAGCGTTTTCTTTTTTATATTTGTTCTCTATTGTACCTAAATTTGAACTAAACCATGAGGAAATATTTACCTAACCTTTTTGCAGTATTGCTTTTCTTCTTTTTTCTAAATGCCCGTGCCCAGACAAATTTTAGTCATGAAGTGGGTGGTTTTTTTGGGATAGCAGCTTATCAAACAGACATGGGGTTAAGTACTGAGTTCGCAGCTGAGAATCAAAGTAACATGGGGTTCGGAATCGCTTATTATTTGAAATTTTTTGGTAGTCAATACAATTGGAGAAGTGGTTCAAGTTTTTTTAGTGAACATTTTAAATTAAAGACTGAATTTTCTTATATCAGTAATTCAAATATTACCTTTGAGGGTGAAGTGCAGGTGCTTCGATACAAGATAAAGTTAGATGCCATGAAGGCAAGTATTAAGTTATATAATGTCGGATTAAATTTGGAATATTATATTTTTGAACTTGAAGATTATTCAAGTTTCTATAGAACTAATGGAACGATTAATCCTTTTGTAACTGTTGGTATTCATTATAGTTATTCTCAGCCTGATATTCTGGTAAACGACGTTTCTCTTAAAGGTCAGGAAGAACCTTATACAGAATTGATCAGTAAATGGCAAGAAGGAGCTATTTTTTTAGAACCGGATAATTTGTTTTCTGCTACCGGAGGTGTTGGAGTTAGATTTGGTCTTGAAAAAGTGGACTTTAGTTTTGAAACCAGATACCATTACTTTTTCTCTGATGTGGTTGAGGGCTTAAATGCTCCTAACGACCCAGGAAATAAAAATAATGACACCATGATAACTGCCAATATTGGAATAATTTATGTCTTTGGTAAATACTAGACCATTTCCAAAACCCTTTCTAAATCATCTATAAGATCTTTTTCTGCTTCAATTCCAACACTTAATCTGATCAAGGAATCGGTAACACCGGTCTTTTCTCTTTCTTCTTTCGGTATAGATGCATGTGTCATACTTGCCGGATGACCGCTTAATGACTCTACGCCTCCCAATGATTCAGCTAAGGTAAATACTTTTAGATTTTCAAGTATTTTGATCGCATCCTCGTATTTATTTCCCTTCAATGTAAAGGATAACATTCCTCCAAAATCTGACATTTGAGATTTGGCAATATTGTGATTCGGATGATCTTCGAAACCGGGCCAATATACTTTTCCTACCTTGGGATGCCCTTTTAAATAATGAGCTACTGCACTACCGTTTTCACAATGCCTTTGCATACGTACATGAAGCGTTTTAATACCTCTTAAGACCAAAAAACTATCCATAGGTCCACATACTGCGCCGCTTGCATTTTGGATATAGTAGAGTTTATCTGCCAGCTCCTTGTCTTTAACCACCAGCGCACCCATAACCACATCAGAATGTCCTCCTAAATATTTGGTTGCGGAATGCATGACAATATCTGCACCAAGATCCAAAGGTTTTTGTAAATATGGAGTTGCAAATGTGTTATCCACTACCAATAGTAATTGGTGCCGATTGGAAATCTCAGCGCATTTTTTAAGGTCAATTATATTAAGCATGGGATTAGTGGGTGACTCAACCCAAAGCAACTTTGTGTTCTTATTAATTGCTTTTTCAATATTTCCCGTATCATCCATTCCTACAAAATGAAACTTGATGCCGAATTTCTTAAAAATCGTGCTAAACAACCTAAAGGTGCCTCCATAAAGATCATTCGTAGAAATAACCTCATCTCCAGGTTCCAGTAATTTTATTACGGCATCTATAGAAGCCAGACCAGAAGCAAAGGCAAGTCCATAACTTCCGTTTTCAATGCTTGACAAAGCATTTTCGAGTGCTGTTCTGGTAGGATTCCCTGTTCGGGAATACTCATAGCCCTTGTGGTCGCCGGGAGACGCTTGTGCATAAGTGGATGTTTGATAGATCGGAGGCATTACCGCTCCGGTACTTGGGTCGTGCTGTTGACCCCCATGAATCACTTTTGTATTAAACTCCATAAAATAATTTTAAACTATTTTCATTAATGAAAGAACGATCCCAAGGTGAATTCCATCATGATATGCACTGAAGCTAATCGCATCTTCAACACTTTTTAATTCAATTTCGGTACTAGTCATATAGGCCTTAAAGTCTTTAAATAATCCTCGGCTATAATCCTTGTGCGTTTCTTTCATTGCAGTTAACAAATGTTCTTTTACATACTCAATGTCAGATTCTTTTACATTTTCCGTAGCTACTGATCCTTTTCCGTATTTTTCCACCATATCCTCATCTATATTAATTTCAAGACCCGATAATCTGTAACATAGTAATTGTTGGGTAACCAACAAATGGGCAATGTTCCAAAATATAGAATTTCTGAAATTTTCGGGTATCTTAACCAATTCCTCGTAAGACTTCTTTTCCAAGATCTTCAACAAAGAGCTTCTTGTAAACAAAGCAGTTTCAAATAATTTTTCCATACATTTAAAAATTATCTAAAAATAAGTAACTTTAAGGTTATGAAAAGCCTCATTGGTAAAAATAAATGAAAAAAATCTACTACCTGAAAACTTGCGATACTTGTAAAAGAATTATGAAATCCATTTCACTTGACGGATTTGAATTTCAAGAGATAAAAACACAGCCTATTAGCCTTGCTCAATTAGAAGAACTATTTCTTTTATCGGGAAGTTACGAATCTATTTTTAGCCGAAGAGCAAAAAAGTATAGTTCAATGGGTTTAAAAGATCAGGAGCTTGGCGAAACAGATTACAAACAGTTAATTCTGAGTGACTATACCTTTTTAAAAAGACCCGTAATCATTATTGATCAAGATATCTTTATTGGAAGTGATAAGAAAACCCTTCAACAATTGAAAGACTATTTTTTAGCCGGTTAAAAACTGGCTAAATACGAATTATTTGAAACCCTTTGACCTTATCTATGTCATTCAATAAAAAACACAAAATTGCGATTGCTATAGTCCTTTCTTTAGCATTGATACTTCTCTCGGGAAGTGTCATCATTTCAAGGATCATTTCGCAAAAAGTTGTTCAAATATTGGAGGATCAGAATGTGGAAAACCTTCATGTTTCTATAGAAAAAACCAAATTTAGCCTTTTTGACCGTTCTCTTGTTTTTAATGGTGTTCATATAAGTCCTAACGACTCTGCAATGCTAAAGCTTCAGAATAATAAGCTGGACAAAAAATCATTGCATAAAATCTCCATTTCGAGGCTTAAATTCAAAGGTATCCATCTGATGCCTCTTTTGTTTTCCAAACATTTAAATATCAACAAACTGATCATTGACGATCCTCTTTATCAGCATTTTACAAATGATGAAAAAGACACTTCAAAAGGAGCTAAAAAACCATTAAAACTTGATTCTATTAGAATAGAGGAATTAAAAGGATTCCAACTTGATATCATAAAAGTGACAAATCTAAAAGTACAGGTAATAGATGCGATCAACAAAGACATTTCATTCGAAAACAAGCCCCTTGATTTTGAAGTTTCGGGGTTTAAACTGGAAGAAATCGCCGCCTATTATTTTAAACTTGTCCCGGTTGAAGACGTATTTGAAATGACCCGTATAAAAGTTGAATTTCCAAAAATCAAATACCTTTTTTCCATTGATGCCCTGAAATATCATTTTGGTGAGGATCATTTGCAAATTTCCAATCTTAAATACAAACCAACAGTCAACAAACTGACCTTAGCCAACTCCTATATCTATAATACTGATGTATATGATCTCGACATTAAAGAAATCAAAATATATGCAATAGATTTTGAAAAAATCTTATCAAATAAAGGTCTTTTTATAGATAGTATTCAATTGTCACAATTAAACATGGAAATCTACAAAGATAAAAGAAAGCCTTTTGATCTTAATAAAAGACCTAAACTTCCCCATGAAAAACTCAAAACTCTGAAAATGCCGTTCTTGATTCACAAAATTTCTGTCGAATGATAGTGAACTTATTTATGAAGAAAAACTTGAGCACAAGGATGTTCTTATGAAGGTGACCATGAAAGATTTGAATATAAATATGTTCAATGTTACTTCTGTAAAAGAATATCGGAATACACCTCTTAAAATTGATCTAAACACACAATTAATGGGGAAAGCAAATTTAAATGTCGATATGTTGCTACCACTTGCCGACGATCAAAATACTTTTTTCTTTAGCGGATATTTAGGCCCGTCAAAAATGACTTCATTTGATTCTGCTGCCATTCCAGCATTAGGGTTAAATGTATTGAATGGGCAGATAGAAAATATTTCTTTTCAGGGGTCCGCTAACAATTTTACTTCTAAGGGCAGCATGAAAATGCTATATCATGATCTCGAAGCAGAAGTTTTCAAAAAAAAGACGGCAGAAAAAAATGATTTTCTGAGCTGGTCAGTAAAGAATTTGGTGCATAAATCGAATCCTGGAAATAATGGTGAAGTCAGGGAGGCTACCATGAAGTTCGAACGTGTCATGTATAAAGGATTTGGCAATTTTTTATGGAAGACACTTCAAAATGGTATTGTCAACAGCATAGCCCCTTTCGGCATGACCACTGAAAAGGCTGCGGCTAAGAAAAAAAGACAATCAAAGAGGGAGAATAGGAAGAAAAACAGAGAGAATTAATTATAAAAATTTTCGCTCGATAAGACTTTTGAACCTTTCCTCAAGATCTTCTTTACCTTTCCAATTGTAATTTGGCTTTACCTGATATTGAAAATAGTTTAATGCCTCTTCTTTAGTATTGCATTCATTAAGTCTTGACAAAACTTTATTGAAATCTGATTGACTAAAACTGAACAATTTATTCACAAAAGCAATTCTGTCGTTAAGTCCTACTTGTAATGCTGCTCCCAACTAATTTATCATTAAGAGAAAGTTGTCTTGGCTCCTCTTTTTTGATTTGGAAAAGATTCTCTGTTTCGTCCAGAGAAATAGTATCCTTGAATTCAGCCTTTTGACTCATATCTTCTTTTATGCCATCAAAAGTTGGCACAAACAAATCATTAAGACTCAAAGGTGGTTCCTCCTCAATAACCTCGGTTGTGGTCACTATTTCCGGTTCTGAAGAATCATCACGAACACTTTCTAACATTTCAGGCACTTCTTGTTGCAATTCAGATGCTGGTAACTCTTCCTGAGCAAATGACTTTTTTTGCTCCTCTTGCGCTAATTCATGTCGCAAAACCAACAGTTTCTCATATAACTCTCTTGATTGACTTAGCCTTGACGCCAAATCATTTGCCTGGTCCTCTTTTAAAATATTCTCAGCCAGAACTTTCAGTTCTTCAATCAAATTATTCAACATGGTTATAAATTTTGGCAGGTAGTATTCGCAATTTGAGAAAGATACAAAATTAACGTTTTCAAAAGAAAATACTACTAAAGAATTTCACTACTTTTGTTTTAACTTGCGGGCAATATATTGTGTTTGTCAACCCGAATAGGTCTCAAATGTTTTTAGAAAATACGGTAAATTATACGGAAAAATTTGGCTGGATCGAAGTGATCTGTGGCTCCATGTTCTCTGGAAAGACTGAAGAGTTGATTCGAAGATTGAAAAGAGCTCAATTTGCCAAACAAAGCGTTGAGATTTTTAAACCTGCCGTTGACACGAGATATGCAGAAGAAAAAGTTGTTTCACATGATGAAAATGAAATTCGTTGTACTCCTGTGCCTTCTTCAGCAAACATCAGGTTATTGGCAAATGACATTGACGTTGTTGGCATCGATGAGGCTCAATTCTTTGATGATGAAATAGTTCATGTGTGCAATGATTTGGCCAATCGGGGAATTCGTGTCATCGTTGCCGGTTTGGACATGGATTTTAAAGGAAATCCTTTTGGCCCTATGCCGGCTCTAATGGCTACAGCTGAATATGTAACTAAAGTTCATGCAGTTTGCACCAAGACTGGTAATCTGGCTCATTTTAGTCACCGGACCATTCCTGATGAACGATTGGTTGTTCTCGGAGAGGTTCACGAATATGAACCACTTAGCAGGGCCGCATTTTTTAAAGAACGGTTAAAGGAACAAGAAGCCAAAAAGGAAATATCTAAAGAATCCAATGAATAACAATCCAACGGTTCTGGAGATAAAGTTATCTTCTATCGAACACAATCTCAATTTCTTTCGATCAAAACTTGAAAATGGCACCAAAATTCTTGCTGTTGTAAAGGCTTCAGGATATGGATCAGATGGCGTTCGTGTGGCTCAATATTTGGAACAAAAAGGGGTTGATTATTTTGCGGTTGCCTATACAGATGAAGGAATAGCTCTGAGAGAATCGGGTATAAATACTCCCATTCTGGTGCTTCATCCACAGGTGCAAAACCTGGACCTTGTGATCAAGTATAATCTGGAGCCCAATTTATACAGTAAAAATATATTGCTTTCCTTTTTAAAACTAACTGATCGTAATGGGATACATAATTATCCTATTCATTTGAAGTTCAACACCGGACTTAACAGGCTTGGTTTTAAAGCATCCGATGTGGATTTTCTCATTGGAAATTTAAAAGGACAGACTTCAATTCTTGTAAAGAGTATTTTTTCTCATTTAATGGCTTCTGAAGATGAAAATGAAAAACAATTCACCTTGGAACAAATTAAGAAATTTGAAACCATTGCGGCATCTTTCGAATCATCCTTTGGGTTTAAACCGATGATGCATATGAGCAATACTTCCGGAATACTCAATTATCCTGAAGCTCATTTTGATATGGTGCGATTAGGGCTGGGTCTTTACGGGTTTGCAAATGACAGTCTTGTCAACTCGAAATTGAAAAACGTACTTACACTTAAAAGTGTGGTCTCGCAAATCCATGAGATTGATAAAAATGAAAGCGTCGGTTATAACCGAGGGTTTATATCGACTCATAAGATGAGAACTGCAACCATCCCCTTGGGTCATGCCGATGGATTCTTTAGGAGCCTGGGTCAAGGAAAAGTATTTGTTAAAATCAATGGTCTTAAAGCCCCTGTTATTGGAAACGTTTGCATGGATATGATCATGATCGATATTACTGAAATTCCTTGCGAGGAAGGTGATGAGGTCATCATATTTGATAACCAACAAGATATACTCGAAATGGCTTCTCAAGCGAATACCATTAGCTATGAAATTCTTACAACTTTTGGCCATAGAATTAAACGTATAGCTATTTAGTATTTTTGCTATCTTCGCTTCAACACAAATCTTAAAATCTAATATCATGCTCAAAGAATTTAAAGAATTTGCCTTAAAAGGCAGCCTTTTAGACATTGCAGTCGGTTTTGTTATGGGTGCAGCTTTTAAAAGCGTAGTAACTTCGTTTACAGGAGGCATTGTTTCTCCGTTGATTGGTCTTTTACTTAAATCGGACCTTAAGGATTTAAAATGGATCGTCAGGGATGGTGTGGCCAATGCCGAAGGTGTGGTTGAAGGTACCGTGGCCGTATTATATGGTGAATTTATAACGAATGTTATTGACTTTATCATTGTTGCATTTGTCATGTTCCTAATTGTAAAAGCAGTGAACAAATTCAAAAGAGAAGAAGAAGAAGCTCCGGCACCTCCAGCAGGTCCTAGCCAGGAAGATCTTCTTGTTGAGATCAGGGATCTTTTGGCCAAAAAATAAATTTTAAGCCCTTTTAGAGACAAAAATATCAGCTATAGTAGGTGAATTCTTTATTTTTTTAATCAACGAGAATTCATCTCCTATAGCTATATTTCCTGTTTGTAAAATCCTAAAATAAACACCGCTTTTGGTAGAATCCCAAAATTGTTTCACTATTCTTTGGTCATTAAAACGGATGCCCAATTTAAAGCAGGGTTGACGAGGTTTTGTAACCTGTACGACAGCCTCTCCCAATCTATAAATGTCTCCAATGTGAATTTTAGTTTCCTCCAATTCGGAAACCGTTAGGTTCTCTCCCATAAAACCGAAATCTATTTGCAGAGAAGGGTAAAGAGTTCTCCAGTATGCGTAATGATTGTATCCATAAGCATAAACTGCCTGCTCGACGCCACCATGATGCTTTCTGTCGATCACAATATCGTTGCGAACATCCTGAACATCAAGAAACAGAGGCCCTTTAACTTTTGATTTAAAAATGCCAGTATCATAGGTTTTACCTCTCCATTGAACTGCTGTTTTCTTGCCAACATTTAAAGATACTATTTTCATGGGTCAGGAAATGATTTCAAGCTGGTCTGCAATCTTTCTATCATTTGAAAGTCTTGGTATCTTATTTTGTCCACCCAGTTTTCCAACAGACTTCATATACTGATCAAATCCGTTCTTTTTAACTTTACTTATGACCAATTGCTGTAAAATATTTCCTTGAATTAGGTCAAAATAATAGCTGTTCTGTCGTTGCATTTCCCGATCAATCTTTGTTGCCAATGCCTTTAGGTCTTCAGGTTCCTGTTCAAATTCAATAAACCATTCATGATACGGTAATTCCCCCGGATCAGGGTTTACTTGGGGTGCTACGGTAAATTCTTTGATCTGAACAGTTAAATTGGCTGTGGCAATTTTAAGCGCTTCTTCCACTTCCTTTCCTATCACATGCTCTCCAAAAGCAGAAATAAAATGCTTGATTCTTCCGGTAACAATTACCCTAAAAGGAGACAGTGACGTAAAGGCAATTGTGTCTCCTATATTATAACTCCATAAACCTGCATTTGTAGAAATAATCAATACATAATTAATCCCAAGTTTCACATCTCTTATGGTAATCCTTTCGGCCGATTCTTTGTAGAAATCCTCAGCAACAATAAACTCATAAAAAATGCCACTATTCAATAAGAGAAGCATTCCACTATCTGAAGGACTTTCATTCTTTTGCTTGTCCTGATAAGCAAAAAATCCTTCTGAAGCGGGAAACAATTCAATGGAATCAACCTTCCTTCCGATAAGATTTTCCATATTTTGCCTATAGGGCTCGTAATTGACACCTCCATAAACAAAAAGGTTAAAATTCGGAAAAATCTCTCCTACTTTTTTCCCCTGATCTTCAATAAGTTTTTCAAAATACATTTGCACCCATGACGGTATTCCACTGATCAGTCTCATATCCTCAACTACCGTTTCTTTTACAATCGCATCAACCTTAGTTTCCCAATCGTCAATGCAATTGGTCTCCCAGGATGGCAATCTGTTTCTTTGCAGGTATTTCGGAACAAAATGGGCAACTATTCCAGACAATCTTCCCGTCCTGACTTTATTAGATCCGTCAATTTCAGGAGATCCCTGTAAAAATATCATTTTACCATCAACAAAATCTGCTTTTCCAGTTTCAGCAATGTATAATAATAAGGCTTCCTTGGCTGCGGAAATTTGATAAGGCATTGATTCTTTGGTTATGGGAATGTATTTTGCTCCTGAAGTAGTCCCGGAGGTTTTGGCAAAATACAAAGGAGTCCCTTTCCATAGCACATCTTCATCTCCATTTTTAATAAGCTCTATATAGTCTTTTAATCCTTCATAATCCCTTACAGGGACATGCTTCTTAAAATCATGGTATGATTTTATTTTCCCAAATTTATGGTCTTTTCCAAATTTAGTGTTCTTCGCTTGGTCAATAAGACCTTTAAAGACTTTGTCTTGAGATTCAAAAGGGTTATTTGCCCAAGCATGGACTTTCCTTGAAACAATGCCGGCGTAAATTTTTGCTAGGAACGATTTTAACACGAATTAAAAATCTATTTAAAAGTCACCCAGAATACTGGTTTAGTCAAAATTAATATAATTGGTAGGATTTACCGGATACCCATCATTCCAAAGTTCAAAATGTAAATGAGCTCCTGTTGAGAAAGCTCCTGTGGAACCAGCGCTTGCAATAACTTCTCCGGTTTTTACCAATTCCCCTTGTTCCTTGTATATAGCTGCGTTATGCTTATATATTGATGTAAAACCCTGTCCGTGCTCAATCAATATGACATAACCTGTATCTGCTGTAAAACCAGTAAAAATGACTGTTCCGTCTGCGACAGCTTTAACAGGAGTATCCTCATCTACGGCAATATCCACGGCAAAATGTTTTTCCTGATCATCATATTGTTGCGTGATTTGCCCCTTAATTGGAGATGAAAAAACAATATCCGTATTTTTTTCAGCTTGTTGAAAGACACTAAACCTGTCCATCTGTTCTACTTCTTCTCGAAACATAGAATCTACCGAAGAAGGAGCAAAATCAATCTCATCTATTTGAAATTGCCTTAAAACTGAGTCTTTATTAAAAGTTACTCTTTTGATTTCTCCTTTAAGGACTTGTTGGATATTCTCTATATAAAGATCATTTACTGACAGTGCCTGGTTCAGGGAATCAACTTTATAAGACAATTTTGTGGTTTCTTTTTGCAATTCAGTGGATGAATATCCCTGAATGTATTCTTTTAAAGGCGTAACGGTGATAAAGAGAATTGTAAGGCTTATCAAAATGATCGAAAAAATAGCTCCAAAGACAAATGCATTCAGGCGATTGAGCTTGAAGGAAAATCGCTCCTCAAAAGTATCCTCGTTTAAAACAACAAAACGATACTTAAAGGTTAGTTTTTCTTTAATTTTTTCTCTTTTAGTTTTCTCCATGATCAGACTTTCAGCACAAATATACAATGTTTTTAAGTTCACTCTTATGCTCCGGATATGCTTCTGAAGCCTAAATGTAATCTTCTTTTTTTACTTGTAAAAATTCATTTCATCCAAATAAATCCAGGCATTGTGTGGCATCAGTGCCCTTATGTTTTTTTTCTCCTTGATCGCTTTTCTGATAAAAGTTGATGAAATCTCAACAATAGGTGCTTCAATGACATGAACATTTTTATGGCTGAGAAGATCTGGACTTGACATATTCATGGAAATTCTTGGGTATACATACAATTCATGGTCCTCGAGAATCTTTTCATAATTCTTCCATTTTGGAAAAGAATACAAATTGTCCAGACCCATGATCAGGTTAAAATGATGTTGAGGATATTTCTCCTCTAAATGAATCAGGGTATTGATCGTATAATTTGGCTGGGGAAGACCAAATTCTATATTACTTGGTTTGATTTTGGCGTAATCTTCTGTAGCTCTCAACACAAGTTGAAAACGATGGTGATCTTCAAGTAAGGAGCTTTTCTTTTTAAATGGATTATGCGGAGTGACTACCAGCCAGACCTCTTCTAAATCTGAGTATTCCACCATATGATTGGCAATAATCAAATGTCCAACATGAATTGGATTATAGCTTCCAAAGAAAAGGCCAATTTTCATTTTAATGAATTTAAAGCTTTTAAGAAGTAAATTTTAGGACCAATTCCTCAGCCTCCTTCTTAGCTGTTTCCAGGTCATCATTCACCAGAATGATGTCAAATTCCTTTGCATAGGACAATTCCTTTTCGGCTTTTGCCAATCTTTCCCGGATCTTTTCTTCCGAATCTGTCTGTCTTGACCTTAAACGCTTTTCCATGATCTTAATCGTTGGTGTTTTAACAAATACAGCCAAGGTTTTCTCCGGGAATTTCTCTTTAATCCTAAGACCTCCTATTACATCAATGTCAAAAATAGCGTGCTTCCCTTCTGACCATATCCGCTCTACCTCAGACTTCAGTGTGCCATAAAAATTATTACTGTAAACCTCCTCCCATTCTACAAAATCATCCTGATCGATATGTTTCCTGAACGCTTCAAGGCTGATAAAATAATAATCTTTTCCGTTGATCTCCTTCCCTCTTTTTTCTCTTGATGTTGCAGATATTGAAAAATCAAGATTGAGGTTTTTTTGTTCAAGTAAATGATGTACAATAGTGGTTTTACCCGATCCTGACGGAGCTGAAAATACGATCAGTTTTCCTTTTCCTTTTTCCATACCTATAAAACGTTGAGCAATTGCTCTTTGATTTTTTCCAGTTCATCTTTCATCTCAACGACCATCTTTTGCATTGGGGCAAAATTTGCCTTAGAACCTATGGTGTTAATCTCTCTTCCTATTTCCTGAGAGATAAAACCCAGCTTCTTACCATTCGATACTTTAACATCTAGCTCCTGCAAAAAATAGTCCAGATGATTGGTAAGTCTCACTTTTTCCTCCGTTATATCAAGTTTTTCAAGGTAGTAGATCAACTCCTGTTCAAAGCGGTTTTCATCTACATTCTGTTCCAGTTCTTTGATTGATTTTTTCAATCTTATTCTTACTTGCTCAAGCCTATCGCTGTCAAGTTCAATTACTTCTTCCAACTTTCTTTGCAATGTCTTTATTCGATCCTCGAAATCATTGCGTAACTCCTTTCCTTCAGACAATCTGTATTCTTGTAAACTTTCAATGGCTTCCAAAATTCCTGTCTCGATCTTGCCCCACTCTTCCAGATCTAATTCCTCTCTTTCCGTTTTCAACACATCGGGCAATCTCATGGCAATAGATAGAATATCCGATTCCTTATGGATTTCTTCCAATTGCTTAATATAATTGGCTACAATTTCTTTGTTAATTTTTGTTGATGTTTCCACTGTCGTTGATTCAATATAAAACGACATGTCAATCTTACCTCTAACCAGGCTATTCGCGATCAGCTTTCTTACATCAATTTCTTTTTCCTTATAAACCCCGGGAAACCTGGTATTTATATCAAGATTTTTACTGTTCAGTGATTTTATCTCGAGACTGATCTTTTTTGTTTCCAGTTGAATTATTGATTTACCGTATCCGGTCATGGATTTTATCATGGGGTTGCTTTAAATTTCAACAAAGTTAGTAATAAAAATATCTTTCCCTTATCTGGAGAAACATTATAATCATCTTAATTCAAGGATTCCTTCGGCTTACGTGTAACCAGGTAAACCCCTGTAAAAATAAGGACTGTGGCTGCCACCTTGATGACATTCAATGAATCACTCCCAACAAAAAGTGCATAAATGCTTGCGATTACAGGTTGCAAATAAATAAAGATGCTCAAAGTAGTGGGCTTCAACGCTTTAATAGCGAAAAGATTGAACATATAGGTCATAAAAGATGTAAATACGATGATAAAACCTACCCTGTAGAGGATGGGTAAAGGCATTGCATTCCATTCTACTGTACTAAATTCAGAAATTCCAAAAGGAATTACCATGATCAATCCAAAAAGATACAGCCATTTGGCCAGCGTTATAGCATGGTATTTTTTTGTGAGATTTTTAATCAATATCAGGTATAGACCATAGGAAGAGGCATTGACAAAAACCAAGAGGTTTCCTAAAGTAGCGTTGCTTGCCATACCTGAATCCTTGCCAAAAATAATCAGCATAACGGCTCCGAACAAACCTATAAAAATTCCTAGTATCTTTTTCTTAGTCGCCTTTTCATTCAATAAAAACGACGAAAATATCAAAACCAAAATTGGAGTGGTGACCATGATCACAGAGGCATTGATCGGTGTGGTCATACTGAGACCCTTAAAGAATGAGAGTTGATTGAGCGCAATGCCAAACAATGCTCCCAATAATAATCTTGGGTAATCCTGTGTTTCAATCTTCTCTTTCTTTAAGAAAAATCCAACTGTCCAAAATAACAAAGCTGCTCCCAGAACTCGAATCAAAATAAATCCAAAGGGCCGAATATATAAGGGCATTACTTCCTTGGCCACGGTAAAACTTACTCCATAGATCAAGGCTGCCAGAAAGGCAAGTAAAAAAGCTATGTTCCTTGATCTCATTTAAATAAATTTCAATTATAATCTGCTACAATTCAAATTAAAGATATACTTCCTAAAAAAGAGTAACCACGGAAAATCAATCCGTGGTTATTTTCTTATTAAAAAGGTTAACCTTAACTATTTTCCATCAACATATCTCTTGCTAACTTCCTCCCAATTGATCAAATTAAAGAAAGAACTTATATAATCAGGTCTTCTGTTTTGATAGTGTAAATAATAGGCGTGTTCCCATACGTCCAATCCTAATATTGGAAAACCTCCACAGCCAACTTCAGGCATAATAGGGTTGTCCTGATTAGGAGTCGAGCAAACTTTTACTTTACCTCCTTTATGAACACATAACCATGCCCATCCTGATCCAAAACGTGTAGCTGCTGCTTTTGAAAAGGCGTCTTTGAATCCTTCAAACGAGCCGAATTCTTCATTGATCGCTGCAGCAAGTGCTCCTGATGGCTCTCCTCCTCCGTTGGGAGACATGATCTTCCAGAAAAGGTCGTGGTTATAAAAACCTCCCCCATTATTTCTTACGGCCATATTGCTCATATCAAGGTTTTCAAGAATTTCCAAAATCGATTTTGATTCAAGATCTGTTCCTCCGATGGCATTATTCAAATTGGTCGTATATCCGTTATGGTGTTTAGAATGGTGAATTTCCATTGTTCTAGCGTCAATATGAGGCTCTAAAGCATCATAGGCATATGGTAATTTTGGTAATTGAAATGACATAATATAGTATTTTTATGAAGTTATTTAATTTTTAGTAAATATACGCAATAGTTAGGGCTGAAGTCAAACGAATCAAATAGAAATAAATTATTATTCTATAAAGACCCCCTATTTAATGACCAGTTCTAAGGTAGATGCAAATATTCTGCGATGGCACTATGCGAAACTGTTTTCCCCCGAAAGGCTTCAGTAATCAGTTCTTTTTCGTGAACATTTGCTTCCAACTGATTTAAAATATTCATCAGATGCATTTTCATATGTCCCTGCTGAATACCTGTTGTTGTAAGTGCCCGTAAGGCCGCAAAATTTTGAGCCAATCCTGCTACGGCAACAATTTGCATAAGTTCAGATGCCGTTGGATTCTGCAAGATCTCCATTGACAATTTAGCCAAAGGATGTAGCTTTGTCAACCCTCCTACGGTTCCCAGAGATAAAGGGATTTCGATCGAAAAATTGAACTTTCCGTCAACGATCTCCGCCTGGGTAAGACTGGTATATTGCCCGTCCTTACAGGCGTAAGCATGCGCCCCTGCAGCAACAGCTCTAAAATCATTTCCGGTTGCAAGAACAACGGCATCAATCCCGTTCATGATTCCTTTGTTGTGAGTTACTGCTCTATAGGGTTCTACTTTGGCTATTTCAACTGCCTGAACAAATTTTCTGGCATAGGTTTCGGCATTTTCAGGAAAAAATTCCTCTACTTTACAAGAAACCTCTGCACGCACCAAACATTGAGGAACGTAATTTGACAAAATACTCATAACTACAAAAATCCCTTCCTTTTGAAACGATTCCGCGATAGTCTCTAAGCAGGAATTGATGAAATTAGCCCCCATACTGTCTCCTGTTTCAAAAGTAACATGTAACTGGTAATAGTTTTCCATGGCGTCGGTTCGATCCCTCAATTCGATATCAATAATTCCTCCTCCTCGCTTCCTCATATTTGCAGTTATATGATCTGTTGCAAGAATAAGATGACTCTTTACTGATAAGAAATATTCTTCCAAGGACTGTTTACTGCCTGCATAAGTAAAATGGACCTGGCCTACCTTAGTGGTCGATATGACAGTTGCTTTAAACCCTCCTCTGCTACTCCAAAATTTAGCTGTCAAAGCAGCAGCGGCAACTACAGAACTTTCCTCAATTGCCATTGGGATTGCATAGGATTTACCATTGATCAAAAAATTAGGAGCAATGGCGTAAGGAACGTAAAAGTTACTGATCGTATTTTCTATAAACTCATCATGAAGTTGTTGAAGTTCTGCATCTTTATTAACATACTGCTTTAGCGTTTCAATACCCTTTTCCTTTTCGAAAAAGAAATTTTCAGCCAGCCAATCTATTTTTTCAGCTTTTTTTAATTTTGAAAATCCTTTGATCATTTTTGACATATTCCTGTTTTTAAGGCCTGACAAAGATAATCAATAGGTCCAGAATATTGACATGGATATATGGCAAGGAAAATCATAAGAAAATGAATGATACCCATTAGTTGATAAAAATCATTAAATAATTTCTTAAGTATGGTCGTCATCCTTAGAAAAACCACATTACAAACTTAAAATCGCGATCAATCAAAGTACAAGAATCTGATATAATTCAGAATTCAATTCATATATTTTCCGTAAACTTGGTCATTAATTTCCAATATGTTGGTATGAGAATTATTTTACTTCTGTTGATTGTCCTGATACAGCCACTTTTTTCGCAACAGAAAGAGATTAGTTTAGAAGATATTTGGGTAAAAAACACTTTTGAAACAGCTTCTCTTGAAGCTTTTCATTCAATGAAAAATAGTGATCATTATACCATTCTGAATCACAACTCCTATGGCACTTATATGGACAAATTCGACTATAAAACCCTTGAAAAAGTGGAAACTGTGGTATTGGGAAAAGACCTTGAAGGCATTAAATATTTTGATGATTACACCTTCAGCCCGGATGAGACCAAGTTAATTATTGGAGTCAAAATTGAACCCATCTATAGACGCTCTAAAAAGGGGCAATACTACGTATATGATCTTTCCAGCAAAACGCTGGAGATGATATCCGAATCAAATATTCAAGAGCCTACTTTTTCTCCGGATGGTAACAAAATAGCTTTTGTGCATAAGAACAATATTTACATCAAAAACCTTATTTCCAAAGAAACAATTCAAATAACTACTGATGGTGAAAAAAATAAAATCATCAATGGTATTGCGGATTGGGTATATGAGGAAGAATTTTCTCTGGTAAGGGCATTTGAATGGAATGTCACTTCAAATAAAATTGCTTTTATTCGCTTTGATGAAACTGAGGTTCCCGAGTTTTCCATGGATATTTATGGGCAAGATTTATACCCCCAAAAACAAATTTTCAAATACCCAAAAGCAGGAGAGAAAAATTCAAAAGTCAGTATTCACTTATATGACCTTTTCAAAGATGAAAAATTCGAAATTGACCTAAAGTCTTATGCACAAGAATATATTCCGAGAATTCACTGGACCTACGAGGCTGATCAACTGGTCATCACAACAATTAACAGACATCAAAATAATCTGAACCTTGCTTCCTTTAATGCCGCTAAAAAGGAAACTACCTTACTTTTAAACGAAAAGGATGCGGCTTATGTTAGCATTAAGGATGACCTGACCTTTCTTCATGATAACAGTTTTATCTGGAGTAGTGAAAGGGATGGTTTTAACCATTTATATCACTATAACCAAGAGGGAAAATTAAAAAATCAGGTCACTTCCGGGAATTGGGAAGTGACAAAATACTACGGCTTTGATAAAAAAACAAAAAAAGTCTTTTATCAGTCAACAGAAGAGGGATCTATCAACAGGAGTATTTATTCGGTTGATATTTCAGGAAAAAAGAAGAAAAAACTGAGTGAATTGATTGGGGTCAATTCAGCTGAATTTAGTCATAGTTTTAATTATTTTGTCAATACGTATTCAAGCGCTATTAATCCTACGGTATATAGTTTGATAGATGCCAAAACAGGGGTTGAAATAAAAGAGATCAAGAATAATCTGAACCTGGCGGATAAACTCACGGAATATGGTCTTCCGACTAAGGAGTTTACCACCATCAAAACGGTTAATGGAGAATTTAACATGTGGATGATCAAGCCAAAAGACTTTGATCCCAATAAAAAGTATCCATTGTTGTTGTTCCAGTATTCAGGTCCCGGATCTCAAAAAGTCTCCAATGGTTGGAACACCGTAAACGGCCACGATTATTGGCATATGATGCTCAGTCAGAAGGGTTACATCATAGCCTGTGTTGATGGCAGAGGAACGGGATTCAAAGGAAGAGACTTTAAAAAAGTGACTTACAAAGAGTTGGGTAAATACGAGATCGAGGATCAAATTGAATCAGCTAAAGAATTGGGTAAAAGAACCTATATCGATGAAAACAGCATTGGGATATGGGGTTGGAGTTATGGTGGGTTCATGAGTTCCCTGGCCATTACCAAAGGAGCAGATGTCTTTAAAATGGCTATTGCTGTGGCCCCTGTTACCTCTTGGAGGTATTACGATACAGTTTACACCGAAAGGTATATGCAGACGCCTCAGGAAAACCCTTCTGGTTATGACGAGAATTCGCCTGTGAATTTTGCTGACCTGTTAAAAGGAGCTTATTTATTGATCCATGGAACCGGTGACGATAACGTTCATATACAGAATTCCATGCAAATGATCAATGCGCTTGTCGAGAATAATAAGGAATTTGATTTTTTTGCTTATCCCGACAGAACCCATGGTATTTCTAAAGGATTAAACACTAGATTACACCTTTTCAAAAAAATGACTAATTTTATTGAGAAAAATTTAAAAAGCAATGAATAATTTATTGAATTCAAAATTATAGAATAAAAAATTTACAACAATTAACTTTAAACTAAATTTTATGATAAACAATACTATAAAAGAAGGGCATCCAAATGGGTTAATGACCCTGTTTTTTTCGGAAATGTGGGAAAGGGTTTGCTACTATGGAATGCGAGTGCTTTTGACCCTCTATTTGGTAAAATCCTTAATGAAAGGAGATGCTGATGCTGCCCTGATTTATGGTGCATACACCGGATTAGTTTATGCGGCACCTATTTTGGGTGGAAAACTTGCCGATAAATATCTCGGATATCGCAATGCCGTGCTTTTAGGAGCGGTATTAATGGCCATTGGAGAGTTTCTCATCTTAGGCGGAACCGAACACTTCTTATTGTTTGGTATGGGTGCCTTAATTGTTGGAAATGGTTATTTTAAAGCAAACATCTCAACTATTGTTGGTAAATTATACGAAGATGGAGATCCGAGGCGGGATTCTGGTTTTACTATTTTTTATATCGGAATTAATATTGGAGCCCTGCTTGCAACCACGGTGATCGCATATGTTGGTGAAACATACGGATTTAAATATGGATTTGGGCTAGCCGGTATAGGTATGTTGCTTGGTTTATTCATTTTTTGGGGAGGAAGAAAGAATTATGCTGCAGCCGAAGGTCTTGGAATTACCGAAGAAGGTAAACAAAAAGTGTTTGGTGGATTGAACAAAGCACACCTTGTTAGTATTTTATCTTTGTTAATCGTTCCCGCTGCATATTTCTTAATTCAACACAATAGCTTAATGGATTATATCTTGGTTGGATTGTTTATTTTTATTTCTATTGTACTTATAAGAGCAGGAATCTCCTCAGATGCGAAGGAAAATGTGAAGATCTGGAAAGACAGAATGATCGCTTTGCTCATTTTTATGATCATTAATATTGCCTTTTGGGCTTGTTTTGAACAAGCAGGTACATCACTTACTTTATTTGCCGATAGAAATGTAGATAGAAGTATTTTGGGATGGGAAATGCCAGCCTCTATGACGCAATTCTTTAATCCATTTTTTATTATTGTATTCGGATCTATTTTTTCTGTAATGTGGGTGAAATTGGCGAAAATCGGTAAAAACCCAAGTATTCCAATGAAATTTGCTTTCGGAATTTTACAATTGGCACTAGGGTTTTTAGTGACAAATATTGGGTTACAATTTGTAAATGAAGCATATCAGGTTCCATTGCTTACTTTGGTGGTATTATATTTATTACATACAACAGGCGAACTATTTTTATCTCCTATTGGTTTATCAATGGTTACGAAACTTTCACCAAAAAATATTGCAGGAACTGCCATGGGTGCATGGTTTTTAAGCTTTGCAATCGCTAATTATGTTGGTGGAAAAATTGCCAGTTTAACAGGAGGTCATGCAGGAGGTGAAGCATTAACAGCTGCTGAGGGATTAGAAAAATATACTTCTGTTTTTTTAACCATTGGGTTGGTTTTAATTGTCATCTCTGTTATTATTATGCTATTTAATAAACCCTTAAAAAAACTTATGCACGGTGTTGTTTAAATATAAGTTTAGCATGATTCACATATAATTACTAACGAAAAGCTCAAGTATTTCAATACTTGAGCTTTTTATATAATCAGATAACAATGAGCACAGAAAAAAAATCGTTTTTTGGAGTTATTAGGTCTTACAATAAGAACTTTTGGGTTGCAAGTGCAATGGAACTATTTGAGCGTTGGGCCTGGTATGGACTCTTTGCTGTCTTAGCACTTTACCTTACGGGATCTACCGATGATGGTGGGTTGGGGTTTACCCACACTGAAAAAGGTCAAATAATGGGTATTGTTACTGCAATATTATATTTACTTCCAATGTTTACCGGTGTAATTGCTGATAAAATTGGCTATAAACTGTCTTTAATTATTGCCTATGTAATATTAATTTCCGGGTATTATTTTATGGGTGAGGTTTCTAGCTATACCTCTGTGTTTTTAGTTTTTTTATGGGTTGCCGTTGGCGCAGCAATGTTCAAACCGGTGGCATCTGCAATCATTACAAAAAATACTGACAAATCTAATTCAACTTTAGGGTTTGGAATTTTTTATATGATGGTGAACATTGGTGGTTTTATCGGACCGGCATTTTCATCAACTCTAAGAACACAATATGGTTGGAAAATAGTTTTTCTGCAAGCAGCGATTGTCATAGCTTTAAACCTACTGATTTTAATATTCTTTTTTAAAGAAGGAGATAGAGTTAAAAAAGTAGAATCCATTAGCGAAGCCATTTCAAGTTCCTTAAAAAATATTTGGGAGGCCGTAAAAGATAGCCGTTTATCCATATTACTTGTAATTATGGTTGGTTTTTGGACTATGTTCAATCAGCTGTTTTATACATTACCTACATTTATTGAAGATTGGGTAAATACGAAAGCATTGCATGACTCTATTGCCCAGATTTCCCCCTGGATTGCCAGTGCTATGAGCGGTGGAGGAGATTCCGTAAACCCAGAAATGCTTATTAATTTAGATGCGGGTTCTATAATTTTATTTCAATTAATTGTTTCCTATTTTGTGTTAAAAATACGCCATGTAAGCGCAATGATTGCAGGGTTTTTTATAGCTTCAATTGGTATCGGTATCACTTTTTATACAGGAAATGGACTATATACGATTTTAGGTATCATGATTTTTGCCATTGGTGAAATGATGACAAACCCTACCTTTTCCTCATTTATTGCTTTAATATCCCCAAAAGGAAAAGAAGCATTATATATGGGAACCTATTTTTTACCGATATTTTTAGGTAATTTTTTAACAACATTTGTTTCAGGGAACTTATACCAAGCATGGTCGGACAAATTAAGTCTATTACAAACTGAAATGACAAATAGAGGTATACAAATGCCCGAAGTAACCAAAGAGTTTACAAAAAATGATTACTTCGCTATGGCCTCTGAGAAGTTAGATCTAACACAAACCCAAATGACGCAACTTATCTGGGATACCTACAATCCAAATAAAATATGGTATGTTATTGTTGGAATTGGTATTGTCACCATACTTGCGTTGGCTATTTATGATAAAATGGTGATCAAACCAAAAGAAAAATTAGAAGCACTATCAAATTAAATTATATGAAAGCCGCCAATAACGAATTTTTTGAAACGCAAGTTCTTGGTCATCCTTCAGGACTTTTTGTGCTGTTTTTTACAGAAATGTGGGAGCGTTTTTCTTTTTACGGAATGCGTGCCCTGCTGGTGCTTTTTTTGGTAAGTGCTTTAGGGATTGGTGGTTGGGATTGGCCCCGAGAAAATGCCTTAGCGCTCTACGGCACCTATTTAGCCTTATTGTATTTAACCCCAATTATTGGAGGTACGTTAGCTGATAAATATTTAGGTAACCGACGCGCCATTATTATTGGAGCTTTAATTATGACTTTAGGCCATGCAAGTATGGCGGTTGAGGCCAGTCCGTTTTTTCTTTATGTAGGTTTAGGATTATTGGTCATTGGAACCGGATTTTTTAAACCAAATATGAGTTCTTTTATTTCCATTTTATACAAAGATTTTCCGGAGAAAAAAGATGGCGCCTATACTATTTTTTACATGGGTGTTAATGCAGGCGCTTTTTTGGGAATTATGCTTTGTGGTTATTTGGGGGAAACTTTAGGATGGAGTTGGGGCTTCGGTCTTGCCGGAATTTTTATGCTGTTGGGCCTATTACAGTTCACCTTGGCACAGGGTATTTTCGGTGAAGTAGGCAGCAAACCAAACAAGGAGGATAAAACAATTGAAACCGATGATCATCGTGAAGTGGAAGATAAATTGAATCCGTTTACTTTAATTGATCAAATCCTTATTGTGATCGTTGCTTTTTTGGGGTTAACCTGGGTCATAAATGACCCGCTTTCAAAAATCGGAAAAGTCAATTTTTTAGAATTTGGTGGTATAGATTATTCCAACCAAACGATTATAATCACTTTAATCCTTTTTATTTACCTATTGGGATCAAGAATAGTGAGGTACAGTAAAATTACTCGTGACAAAATGCTTGCGGTAGTCATTTTTGCTTTTTTTATCATTTTCTTCTGGGCTTCTTTTGAGCAGGCGGGAGGTTCCATGAGTATCTTCGCCAAAGACTATACAAGCAGGATTCTTTCGGGTAATTCGGCGCTAATATTTAACATTGTTGATGTGGTTATTACCGTGGTTCCTATTGCTATTATAACCTGGGTGCTTTTTTTACTATTCCGACAAACCTTTAAAAAATACTTTATTTCAAATCTAATTTTAGCCTTTAGTTTTATTTTGATTTGGGGTATTGTAATTTGGAAGATCTATAACAATTTCACGACCTATTCATACGAAATCAGTTATCAAACTTACCAACTAAAAGAAACCAATTCAAAAGGTGAACAAATTGCAAAGGATTATCCTATTATGGCCAGTTCATTTGTTCCTGCGGAGGCTACAGTTGTTGATCATATCACCGTAATACGCTCTTCCAATGATTTTGTGAAAAACGATAAAATATCCATAATTGATATCGATAAAAAAGGGGTCAATTATAAGTATTTAACAGAAGAACAGGCTTCACAAATTGATACCAACATTCCGGCTACCGTTATTGAAAAAAAAGAGAATGAAATTCAGATTCCGGCTACCTGGTTTTTAATTTTGAATTCTTTATTTATTATCAGTTTTGCTCCCTTATTTTCAAAATGGTGGGAAAGTAAATACAACCCTAAACCTGCAAATAAATATGCAATAGGCCTTTTTTTCTTAGGTATTGGATTTGCCTTTTTAGCTTATGGAGCTTCAGGCATTCCGCAAGGCGCAAAAACGGCTTCCGTTAGCATCATTTGGCTTATTTTAGCCTATTTGTTTCATACATTGGGAGAATTGTGTGTTTCACCGGTAGGCCTTTCTTATGTAAGTAAATTGGTACCGCCAAGAATGATTGCATTTATGTTTGGAGTGTGGTACCTGGCCCTAGCAATAGGTAATAAAACTTCCGGAAAATTGGGAGGAATGATTGATGAGATTACCTCAAAATATGATATTTCAACATTCTTTTTAATTTTTACCTTTGTACCCATCACCATAGGTGTAATTGCGTTATTACTAAATCCGGTATTGAAAAAATTAATGCATGGTGTAAAATAATTAAAACCAAAATGTGTTTGCATATTAGGTCTTTTAACAAAATTTAAGATCCTATTATGTAATTTTGTAAAAATTTAGCTACTAAGACAATGAATAATTTGAATAAAATGAAGAAGATTGTTTTTACATTCGTTGTGGTGCTCATCAGCATCTCAGCAACAGCTCAAAAAGATAAGATCAATTGGATGAGTCTGGAAGAAGCAGAAGCTGCACAGGCTGTATCTCCTAAAAAAATTATGATGGATGTTTATACCACCTGGTGTGGTCCTTGTAAAATGCTTGATGTAAACACCTTTCAAAATGAGGACGTGGTCAAATACGTGAATGAACATTATTATGCGGTAAAATTTAATGCGGAGGGGAACGAAAGGATCAATTTTAAAGACAATCTATTTCAAAATCCTGATTATGATCCTAACAGGAGTGGCAGAAATGCACAACATCAGTTAGCCGGAGCATTGCGAATTACCGCCTACCCGACCATTGTTTTCTTTAATGAAAGTGGAGAGACCTTGCTTCCTATTCCCGGATACAAAACACCGAACCAATTAGAATTGTATTTGAAACTTTTTTTGAATAATGACCATGAAAAGATCAATACTCAAGAACAATGGGACCAATATCAGAGAGATTTTGTTTCCCAGTTCAAAGGATAGTCCTCGATCATCAAAACCATCAGGGATAAGTCTTTTAAGGCCATTTCAAAACTAACCATTGCTAAATTATTATGTAAGTGAATTATTTATCTGTTGAGAATATTTCCAAATCTTTTGGAGATAGAATGTTGTTTGAAGGCCTTTCTTTTGGCATCAATAAGGACCAAAAAATAGGATTTGTTGCTAAAAATGGAACCGGTAAAACCACTTTACTAAACATTATTGCAGGTGATGAAACCCCTGACGAAGGCAATATTATCATCCGAAAAGATATAAAGGTTGCCTATCTGTCTCAAAAGGAAGATCTCAACGATAATCTAACTGTAGAAGAAAGTATCTTTGATTCGGATAATGCCACCCTTAAGATCATTGAACAATATGAAAAGGCCCTAAAACATCCAGATGATGCTGATGCGTATCAAAAGGCATTTGACTTGATGGAACAAAAGAACGCCTGGGACTTTGAAACCCAATACAAACAAATTCTTTTCAAATTAAAACTAAGCGAGCTCGATAAAAAAGTAGGGTCCCTGTCTGGTGGTCAGAAAAAAAGACTGGCTCTGGCCATTATCTTGCTCGATCAGCCCGATCTTCTTATTCTGGATGAACCGACCAACCATCTGGACCTTGAAATGATAGAATGGTTGGAACAGTACCTGAAAAAGGCGAATACAACGCTGTTTATGGTCACGCATGACCGGTATTTTCTAGATAGGGTATGTAATGATATTCTAGAATTGGATCATGGGAATATGTACAGATATAAAGGCAACTACTCCTATTTTCTTGAGAAAAAAGAAGAGCGAATCACAGCAGAACAAAGCACGGTATCTAAGGCTAAAAATCTATTTAAAAAGGAATTAGAATGGATGCGCAGACAACCCAAAGCGCGAACCACAAAGTCAAAATCCCGAATTGATGACTTTCATCAAATCAAAGAAGTGGCGCATCAAAGGAGGAAGGACCATAAAGTACAGCTCGAAATCCAAATGGAACGACTCGGAAGCAAAGTTGTTGAACTTCACCATATTTCTAAGGCCTTTGATGAGAACCTATTGATCAACAAATTTGATTATGTTTTTAAAAGAGGTGAGCGAATCGGGATCATTGGCAAAAACGGTACCGGTAAATCGACTTTTGTCAATCTCATAACAGGTGCAATTCCTCCGGATTCAGGAAAAGTGGTCATTGGAGATACCATTAAATTTGGTTATTATTCTCAAGGCGGTATCAGTATTAAAGAAGGACAAAAGGTTATTGAAGTGATCAAGGAATACGGTGAATATATTCCTTTGGCCAAAGGTAAGGCAATCAGTGCGGGGCAACTATTGGAGCGCTTTCTTTTTGACCGAAAAAAACAATATGACTTTGTTGAAAAACTTTCGGGAGGAGAACTTAAACGGCTTTTCCTATGTACCGTTTTGATCCAAAATCCCAATTTTTTAATTCTTGATGAACCCACCAATGACTTGGATATAGTCACGCTGCAGGTTTTGGAAAATTTCCTTTTGGATTTCCCTGGAAACCTTATCGTGATATCTCATGACAGGTATTTTATGGATAGAATCGTAGATCAACTCTTTGTCTTTGAAGGCTCAGGAGTTATCACCGGATTTCCCGGTAATTATTCTGATTACAGAAGTTATGAAGATTCTAACCCTCCCGAAAATATCGATAAAAATAAAAAGGAAGACAGCAGAAAAACAGCTCCGGAACCAGGGCAACTTTCTTATTTGGAGAAAAGAGAGTTTGGCAAATTGGAAAAAGACATTGAAAACCTTGAGAAAAAGAAAGCCGACATTGAACTGAAGTTTTCAAACAATGAAATTGAAACTGAAAACATTGAGCAAGCTTCGCTAAAATTGCAGGATATTATTGCAGATTTAGAGGTTAAGGAGGAAAGATGGCTTGAATTATCCGAAAAAATGGAGGGTTAGTTACATGCAATAAAAAACTCCTTCATTGATAAAATAAAAAACCCTTTTGATTAATCAAAAGGGTTTTTAAGTTGATAGAGCCTCCTTAACAAAGCTTTCAAATTTATTAGAATCTGTATGTGTAACCCAGAGAAATTCCTCTACCTGGACTAAAGCTTGAGAAGATTTGATCTTCAGCTTGATAAGACTGATATCTCACCTCTCTCTGACTGTCAAGCAAGTTTTTAACCTTAAAGCTGATGTTTGAATTATTGTCCTCGCCAAAACTCTTGTTCAAGATAAAATCCAGGCTATGAAACGGAATGGTATAGGCATCAGGTACGTCCCCGGTACCAACCACTTGCAGCGTTTTCCCCTGAACATTGTAATATAAGCTAGATTGCCATCCGTTATCATCATTGGCATAGTTAAAACCAAAGTTAACGAGATACGGCGATTGACCTTGCATTTCACGCGTGTCACTAATGGTTTCGCCATCGCGCGCACTTAATAGTCTTCTTTCGTATTCAGCTTCTGACATTTTCAATTCAGACTGAATGACAGAAAAGTTCAAATTAAAACTTAAGTCTTCCCAGCTATCTCCACCGATAAAACCCAAGTTCCTTCTAATTTCAAATTCAGCTCCATAAACCTGAGCCTTATCTGTATTCACAGGTATAAACTGATCAGAGGCTGAAAGAAAGTAAGACAATTCAATGGGATCTTTGAAATCCTTATAGAATACACTTACAGCAAACATTTGAGCCTTTTCCGTGAATCGTTCCCATCTCAGATCAAGGTTGTTTACATAGGTGGGTTGCAGATCTATATTACCGTTAAATGTAGTACTCGAGATCGGGTCAAAAATCTGTGTGATCGAAGCCTCCTTAAACGATGGTCTTGCAGTTGTACGACCATAAGCCAATCTCACATTAGACTCGTCATTCAGAGCGTATATAAAGTTTGCTGAAGGGAAAAAATCTGATTTATCAAGAATTTTTTCATTGTCCAGGACTACGTTCCCCTGGTTGTTAGTTCCAGTATAGTAAAGGTCAAATTTTTCAAAACGAAGACCGATTGTCGACTTCAATTTATCGGTTATCTGAAACTCTTCTGAAACATAAGCCGCAGCAACATTCTGATTTGCATCAAAAGTATTGGTGGGCTCAAAATTTCCTTCTGCAAAGGTTCCTCGTCTTGTATTTACGGTCCAGAGGTTTCGAGGATTTAAAATTTCATCCGCATCACCTTCAAATTCAACACCTGTACCTCCTTGATACCTCACTTGATATTGTTGAATCGTAAAATCCCTTTGTTTATAGGTATACTGACCCCCAAATAGCAGTCGGGCCTTATTGCCGAACAGGTCATGTCTCTTTGTAAGATCCAGCTTACCTACTAAATTGACTTCTTCCAAATCTCTCCATATCCTCAATGGGCTACCAGCAGAACTTGGACTGAGAAAGTATTCTCCTGTGTCTGGTTCAAATTCGAAAGGCGCAACCCTTATATCCTTGTCGTTGATCTTTGACAGCGTTGGTGATAGTTTCCACTCGATGTTCCAGGATCCGTCATCATTAGAGTGCTTTCCATTCAATAAGATGTTGGTGATCTGACTTTGAGTATACTCCAGGTTATCTTTAAAAATGGTTACGGCATCAGAGAATAGGATCTCTTGCCGCAAATTTCCCGCAGTTGAAACCCCGTTCTGGATATGCAAACCTGAAAGTTTGTATTTGCTTTTATCTGTCTTGAGAGTAAGTCCCGCCAGTACATTCCAAAGCACATTATTCTTGGCCAGGTCACCATTCTGAAGTTTATCTGGATCCATCTCATTGATCGATTTGTCAGCAAACTTTCTCCAGTTCCCGTTTTTATAATCTTCATAATAAATATAATCGTTGCGATAGGATCCTGCGAACTGGTAACCCAATTTATTTCCTCCCTTACCAACGTCATATAAATTCCCTGCCGTAAGGCCTAAATTCGTGTTCATAAAACTCGTCTCCCTCTTGGCCTTCATTTCAGGGTTGAATTGAGAAGTCCAATAGGATGTCGCAGGGTTCTGGGCAGATGGTGGAGGAATATTGATATCCTGGGGAATAGGATTAGATCTCAACCCACTGTCAAATCCAAGCAATTCAGAATTACTCCTTCCCGAACCCAAATAATTACTGTTAAAGTGCATGTTCGGATTGTATTCTGCGCCAACAGAGACGCTATATTCTTCCTTATTTGGAAAATCTCTGGTTATAATATTTACGACACCTCCCGTAAAATCAGCTGGATAGTCAGCTGTAAAAGATTTTACAACCTGTATATTGTCCAAAATATTGGTAGGAAAAATATCCATTTGAATTGTATTTCTGTCTGGATCCAACCCCGGAATATCAATCCCATTTAATATGGATTTGGTATAACGGTCTCCTAAACCTCTTACATAAACGTATTTACCTCCTTGAACAGAAACACCTGGTACACTTTTAACGGCACTTGCTGAATTACTTGCCCCAATCTTACTAAAGGTTTGTGCCGAAATTCCATCGAGCAGGTTAATGGATTTCTTTTGTACATTAAGTATGGACGCCTCTGTGTTTTCCGCTGTAGTAGCTCTTACAACAACTTCTTCCAGCTCATTAGATAAAGGTCCAATACTTGAATCCAAATTGGTGGTTTCTCCTGCTTTTATTTGAACTCCGGAAATTTCAAGGGTTTCATAACCAATAAAAGAGAATGACACGGTATAGACCCCTTCATCAAGTCTGATACTATAATTTCCTTCAAAATCGGTGGTCGTACCTGCTCCTGTTTCCTTAACTATTACATTGGCAAAAGGAAGGACATCATTATATTCCTTATCCATTATTTTACCCGATAGTTCACCAGATTGTGAATAGATCAAATTGCTGAACAATGCAAATATGATCAGGTATAAAAATTGATTCTTCATTTCTATCTTTCTTATCTTTTTAGTATAACAATTGCTCATCTTTTAAAAGATGAGCAATTGATTGTTTCGTTTGTTTGCTTGTTTGTTTTGTTAGAATGCACCTTTCCCTTTCGCGTAGGTCCAGTTAAAATCTCCAAGGTTCGCCCCAACTGTATTTGCACCCAAATCAACCTGAGTTGTCCAGTTGGCAGCTCTTGATGTAAAATCAGGATTCAAAATAATTTTTTCTTCTGTAGGAACGTCGTTGTCATCCGTTGCAACTTTTTCTAAGAAGATATTGTTGTCAAATCCGACTACCTCCCAATTGGAAAAGCTCAATTTACCGTCCAAAAAGTTTTGAGAAACTCCATTGTTATCCAACTCTACGTCTGAATTGTCCTTGAATCCATAGGCGTAAATATTATTATCCGCACCCATTGCCTTACTTCTGTGGTCAGCGTATTCTCCACCTGGTGTATCTAAATTTCCTATAAGGGTGACATTATTTAAGGTATACTGGCCTTCAAGCGATCCTTCAGGTCCGTCAATCTCCAAAGCGTGATCTGAGTTGTTACCCAGAATTACTACTGAATTACTTACGGTTCCGCTGTAGGCCTGATCGATGTCCAATCCATCATCTCCACAAGCCCAAACTAGCAAGTTTTGAGTGTTTACGGTTCCACCAAAGAATTCAACGCCATCATCCACATTCGCCACGATTTCAACATTGTTGATCACTGTGCCTGATCCAACAGCTCCTAAAGTCAAACCGTTTATTTCGTTTCCTTCACCGATCAAGGCTCCACCATGACGGATGGAAATATATTCAAAAACTCCTGAGTTATCTTCCGGATCGTCTCCTCCATATAGTCCGAAAGTATCTCCTGCAGGAATTCCTTCAATTTGAACTTCTTTTACATCCCCTCGGAAAGAACCTGGTGCGTATCCCAGGATCAAAACACCACCCCAAAGACCTTGATCTTCCTCACTTAAATTCGTTCCGGCTTTTTGACCCACCTGAATATTATCTTCACTTGAAGTAAAAACGATTGGATTTTCGGCAGTTCCCATAGCCATTATCTTTCCTCCTCTTGCTACAATAAGTGCAGAAGCCAAGGATCCAATTCCTTTTTCGCCTTTAATAATAGTCCCCGGCTCAATTTCAAGTGTTACTCCTTCATCTACAACCACTTTACCGGCCAATTGGTAAATATTATTTGAGGTCCATTTCTCATTTGCAGTAATCAAACCTATTTTAACAACTATACCTTGACATGGAGCACAATCAGGACCTCCACAGTCTACTCCTGTTTCTCCTCCATTTTGAATGCCATCATCACAAGTAGGACATGGAGCACAATCAGGACCTCCACAGTCTACTCCTGTTTCTGTACCATCTTGGATTCCATTAAAACAAGAAGCTCCTCCTGAACCTGTATCATCTGCGCAACCTGCAAATGAAAGGGCTAAAGCGGTGATTAATAGACTTGATAGAATTAATTTTTTCATTTTTAATTTTTTAGTTTAATTGATTTTAATTTACAAGGCAAAAGTCTGCTTCCTATGTTATAGGAATGTTAAGTTCGATTTAATAGTTAGTCAAAAAAAAGTACTGCTTGTGTTACTATATTAAGTTATTGTTAACAGGTGTTCTAGGCGTTGAAAATTACCTATTTTTGTATCACAAAATCTTAAAAGACAATCCAATGGATAACGGATCGATAAAGATTCTCTTAGTGGATGATGAACCAGATATTCTGGAAATCGTTGGGTATCATTTAAAGAAAGAGGGCTATCAGGTATTCAAAGCATCAAAAGGAACAGAAGCTGTAGTGAATGCGAAAGTTATTCAACCTCATTTGATTCTGTTAGATATCATGATGCCTGAAATGGATGGGATTGAAGCTTGTGAGAAAATAAGAAACATAGAGGGTCTTGAAAATGTAATCATTGCATTTTTTACTGCAAGAGGAGAAGATTATTCCCAAGTGGCTGGTTTCGAAGCTGGTGCAGATGACTATATTACCAAACCTGTAAAACCAAAAGTGCTTGTAAGCAAAGTGCGAGGTCTTCTTAGAAGATTGATGTCTCAAGAAGAAAAAAAAGAAAATGTCCTGTAGCTTTGAAGGCATTACCATCAACAAAGATCAATACTTTGTAGAGATTGACGGCAAAGAAATTACCCTTCCTCGAAAGGAGTTTGAGTTGTTGTCTCTCTTGGCCAGTGTTCCTAATAAGGTCTTTAATCGAGAGATCATTTTAAAAACGGTCTGGGGACAAGATGTAGTTGTAGGTGGAAGAACCATTGATGTTCACATTAGAAAACTCAGAGAGAAAATTGGTGACGATTTTATCAAAACCATAAAAGGAGTGGGATATAAATTTGTAGTTTAATACGATCTTCCCTTATATTTGGGAATGAAATTGACACTTCTTCAAAAGCAGGCCTTGCGCACGGCTTTATTCAGTTTTATCACGCTTATCGCGATATCTTTGATTTTCTATTTTTCTTTTGAGGTCAGCCTGACAAACTTGATCCTGATCGCTTGTGCCTATTTTATTGCCTTGTTCTTCATCTATGGCTTTCAAATGAGAAAATTCATTTTTCTTCAATTGAATAGAGTTTATGAATCAAACCTTTTTGACAATGAGCCTGCATTAAAAAAGGAGTTAGAGGATATTGATTTTGAAAAGTTCATAAAGCGTATCCGTAAATTTGCTGAAACCAAGCATACAGAAATTGAACAACTTCACAATCGAGATGATTTCCGACGGGATTTTATTGGAGACATTGCGCATGAATTAAAGACCCCTATTTTTACGGCTCAAGGCTATCTTTTAACTGTTCTTGATGATGATTTAGATGATCCTGAACTTATCAAAAAGTATTTGGAGAGAACTAATAAAAGTATCGAACGTTTATCATACATCGTCAAAGATCTTGACATGATCGCTAAACTGGAATCGGGTATGAAACTGGAGCAGGGTAATTTTAACATTGTCAAAACCCTGCTGGATGTTTTCGAGTTATTTGAGCTCAAAGCAAGCAAAAAAAATATTCGAATCGATTTTAAAGAGGCTTATGAGTTTCCAATAATGGTCAAAGCTGATAAGGACAAAATAGAACAAGTAGTCATTAATCTCCTGTCGAATTCCATTAAGTATGGCAAGCTAGGCGGAAGCACCTTAGTGAGCATTAAACCCCATTCCGATCATCAATATCTTGTAAGTTTTGAGGATGATGGTGTTGGAATAGAGGAGAAGAATCTTCCACGACTATTTGAAAGATTTTACAGGGTAGAGAAAAGCCGTTCGAGGGATCAGGGAGGTTCAGGTTTAGGACTCGCTATTGTAAAACACATCATTGAAGCACATGATCAGGAAATCTTTGTTGAAAGTAAAATAGGCCAGGGATCATCCTTTTCCTTTACACTGAACAAGGCCATTTAGACATTATACTTGCTCTTAAATATTCCTGAGGGAACAATAAATAAATATTTCCAATGTTAAGTTATTGTAAACTTATTGTTTATTTAGTGTTAAATCATTAGTTTTACGGTATAAAAATCAAAAACAGGTAATTATGAAAAAGTTTATAGCAAGTATAGCAGTATTCCTTATGATAGTGACTGTTTCATTTGCTCAGCAGATGGAACCAACTTTTGAAAAACAAGAAGACCTTGTTAAAGCGACGTATTATCACGACAATGGAATGGTAAAAGAGGTGGGGTTTTTCAAAAATGATAAACTTCATGACAAGTGGGTTTCCTACAACCAGGAAGGGAAAATTAAAGTAGTTGCTATGTACAACAATGGTGAAAAAGACGGTAAATGGTATATGATAGAAGATGAAACTGTAAAAGAAGTAACTTATAAATCAAACAAAATCGTTAAAGTACAAGAAGTGGAAAAAGCTGATTTGTCCTTTATTTAAAGAATAAACAGCTTATTTAAAGACATCAAAAAGTGATCGTTCCAGATTATTTTTTGATGTTTTTTTATGGCTAAAACCCGAATAATTCTTTACGCTAATGAGCTTGTCAATATGCAAGGAAGCTTGTTCGGAAAAATCAGTATATCCTTTTGTTTTTAAATGCTCGGCCAGATACTCCTGCTCCAATTGTCCCGGGGTGGGAATGAAATGTGCTTTTGCTCCTAGCGCATAAAGATCCATAACACTGCTATATCCTGATCGCGACAGGATAAGCTCCCCTTGCTCAATGGCGTCACCAAGTTCCTGATGCAGCATAAAGTTAACAATGGTCAAATTTCCATCGGATACCCTTGTTTGTTTACCTTCCACAATTCCCTGAATAATCAAACATTTACCAGAATAAGACCTTAATTCTTCTTTAATTTTTGCTTCAAGAATTCCTCTCTGAGGTTCAGGACCACTCAATACCGCTACAATATCCCATCTTTTCTTTTGTGGATGATGGGTAAACCTACTGAGTGGTCCTAAGTATTTTAGCGCCAATTTCCCTGTTCCCGGTTTTGACAGTTCACCGGCCAGTTCATGGGATTCAAAATCCGGAACCCAACATTCCTTAAATTTGCTTATAATTTGCCTGTGATATTGACTGCTTAAGAAAGTCGTAGCACCACTTAGGACCTGCAATTGATGGGTGATGTAAACACTTGGGACATCATCAGATAGAACACCAAATCGATTATCAGATATGATGCCACTTAACTTTTCTATTTTGTGGATCTCTTCGGTTCTCTTTTTTTCCTGTTTAACCGCCCGTAAGAGTTTTGGCAGCTGGGACAGCAGTTTGTACTTTAAAAAATACCCATTTTCGGCATATACTACTTTGGTCGATGGTAGCTCGTAATAAGTTAATCCAGGAAATTCTTGTCTTAAAAGTCGGAGAGAATTCCCGTCTCCGGCCAATATGGGCTGAAAATTGTATTTGATCAGGGCTTCAATAACAGGTATGCATCGAGTAGCATGTCCAAGGCCCCAATTTAAAGGTGCTACCAGGATCTTTTTATGTTGTCTGTTCTGAATCAATTCATTGCTTTGGTGGTTCGAAACCAGACGTCAACAACTTTGAGGCCGCCCCTATAGATCAAAACCGATATCTTTTCTATAATTCATCTTGTCAAAATGAATTTGCTCGATATTTTTATATGACTGCTTTAGGGCCTGCCTAAAGTCCGTTCCAAAAGAGGTTACAGCAAGTACGCGCCCTCCACTGGTTAAAATCTTATCTCCTGAAAGCTTGGTTCCTGCATGAAAAATGATCGAATCTTTGACCTTTTCCAACCCCGTGATCTCCTTCCCTTTATCATATTCCTCCGGATACCCTCCCGACACCATCATAACGGTAGTGGCAGATCTTTCATCAATGTCGAGATCAAAATTGTTCAAATTCTTATCTGCCGTGGCTTTAAAAAGCGCCACAAGATCAGCTTGGATTCTTGGAATAACCACCTCCGTTTCGGGATCTCCCATTCTCACATTATACTCAATGACAAAAGGCTCATTATTTACCCGGATCAAACCAATAAAAATAAATCCGACATAAGATATGTTGTCTTTCTTTAATCCTTCAATGGTTGGGATAATTACTCTTTTTTCAACTTTCGATAAAAATTCAGCATCTGCAAAAGGTACAGGAGATATGGCTCCCATTCCACCTGTGTTCAAGCCTTTATCTCCTTCTCCAATGCGCTTATAATCTTTTGCGTTTGGTAAAACAACATAGTTCTCGCTATCGGTAAGCACAAAGGAACTCATCTCAATCCCATCTAAAAACTCTTCAATAACCACTTTAGAACTGGCCGAACCAAACTTTTGCTGTTGCAGCATCTCTTCAAGTTCCTTCTTGGCCTCCTGAAGATCATTGAGAATCAAAACTCCTTTTCCTGCAGCCAATCCATCAGCTTTTAAAACATATGGTGCCTTAAGCGTGTCCAGGAATTCATACCCTTCAGCTAAATTTTCGATCGTAAAACTTTTGTATCTCGCCGTAGGAATATGATGTCTGTACATGAACTCCTTGGCAAATTCTTTACTTCCTTCTAATTGAGCAGCATATTTTTGGGGACCAATTACCGGAATATTCTTAAGGTCATCATCTTCAAGGAAAAAATCATGAATACCAAGTACCAAAGGATCTTCTGGTCCAACGATCACCATTTTTATATCATGTTCTAATGCCGCTTTTTTTACCTGTTGAAAATCATTTGGATTGAGGTCCAGATTTGTCCCAAAATTCATTGTTCCCGCATTACCAGGGGCAATGAAAAGGTCTCCACATTGGGCGCTTTGAGCCAACTTCCAGGCTAGTGTACATTCTCTTCCTCCTGACCCTAAAATTAGTATGTTCATCATGCTGTATTTATGCACGCAAAAATACTTTAAAAATTCTATTAAGCCCAAAACCAAGTATGAAATACTTCGGAAATTGAATTTAAAACAATTTTAAAAGATCTGTTCCAAAATCTTCTGCGTAATGAGGTAAGTTGGTCTTGACTCCCGAGGCTCCCAAGCCACCTGAGGCAAGAGTACTTCCTGTTTCTAAAGGATTATCCGAAGCGTAATAAGCATATCTCACCTTAATGTCATTGTTTTACGTTACCTCTAATCTTAGATGCGGACTGAATGGCTTTCTGATAATGAGCTCCTTCCATTTCAAGGCCAATCACCTTCCAGGTAGAATTGTAAAAGAATTCCAAAATATCCCTGTTTTGCAGAGAAGTGCCCAGAACCGTGATCATAGAGCCTTCATAGACATCAAGACCTTCATCTTTTAGATCTTCTGCTTTTAATTCATTTGTAAATGGATAATTATCAGCGGTACCTTCAAAAATATGTGAAGTTGGAATCATGATATCTCCCTTTTCTCCTTCCAGAATCCCTGCTTTTCCCATAACAGAAACGGACTCTATATTCAAATGTTTCTTCTCACCGGAAGCCAGCTCATAGGGTTTCAATAATTCATCCAGTGTTTCGTAAGCCTGTTCTCCAAAGGCATAATCCATTACGATAATGACCGGTTTTGCCTTTTCTGAGTGTTTTATTGTATAACGTGTTTTCTCAAGATCGATCTTTTCTGTGTCAATGATCTGAACATCAATATTGGCGCCGGTAGTGTCTTTAATAAAAGTCAACCCTTTTTTGCCTGCTCCTTTTTTAATGATCTTTCTCAGGTCTTTATTTTCCGAGCTTCCAATCAATTCAAAAAGCGAGGTCCCATGATTGTTATTTGCTTCATTTGGCAAGAACATCGTCTGCATAAATAGAATTCATCACACTGTGCATATTCGCACTTATGATATGAATCGGTCTATCTTCAAGCAAGTCTCTCTTAAAAAGTTCCTTTTTGATATTGTCTGCCCAACTTTCTCCAGAAATATGATGACCAATCCGTTCTCTAAGAATTGGACTAAAGGTGATTTCGTGTTTTTTATCTTCCACAATTTCATTCAAGGATAGTTTACCCATCCAGTAGATCACCTGAAAAAACCTGTTCGGAGCCTGATCTGTTGCAAAACTGATATCTGCTTTTTGAATCTCCTCATAGGTTCTCCCCAAAAAAGTTGATAAATGTGCGATAAGCACTTCTCTTTCATTTTTGTTGATCTTTTTATTCATCAACACAACTTCCTCAAGGTGGTTCCACTCTCTAATGGTATGCCCCTCGTCATTGATCAATACCTTGCGGGCAATTTTTTTGGCCTCAATGAACATAAAAGTCAAATGGGTCAGGATGTCGTAAATATCAGATCTCCCTCTGGTAATTTCGATATTCATCTGATCTCGATCTATCCTGTAACAATTTCTTCTTCGTTTAGCCGGAACGATCTTTTTAAAATGCGATTCCCGCAAACCTTCGTCGGCAGTTAAACTTGATATATCGGCATTCAGCGATCCCTTCCGGTAGTCTGTCTATGATATAGGATAAACCTTCGAGTTCAGCTATTTCCTCCCCTATGGAACCATAGATTTCCGGACGTAAAATTAGAAGTTCATTGATCAGGGCATTCCCTGAAACACCCATGGGTTTATAAAATCCTCGAATAAATAAATGCCGCATCGTGATATAAATCCTTTCAATGGCATTTGTGGAAATCTGAGCCCGGGTTCGTTTAATTGTTTTCCATTCGCTTAAAATGCTTCGTATTGATCCTCATTTTCAAGAACTGAGATAGCTTCTTTTATAAAAGGGCTAAATTCTATATGGTTTTGATATTCCCCTTTTTCAAAATAATATCTATTGATGATCTCATTGCTAACATTTCTTTGATATTTTACTATTCTTATTCAATTCGGCAAATTTTCTGCTTCTCCAGTTGCTTGGCAAGTGCCTTATAAGAAGACTGAATACCTTCAGACAGATCCTCCTTTTCAGAAAGCTCAAAAGCCGCTTCGAACTTCGATTCTCAGATTTCGTTTTAAAATTTGATATTTCCTTCCTGTAAAAACGAAATGAACTGATCATACTCTTCATCCTTGAACACATAGGTCTCAGGGCCTGCAATGGCAGGGTTATCATAATAGATAATCAGAAGCAAAATTAAAAATGGCATCTGACTTCAATAAGGCTTTCGTTGATTTGGTTAATGGCAGGCTTTTCAATTATCTATATCAGGAGATATTCCACCACCGTCATAAACTGTCCTCCCATTTTTGGTTTTAAAGGAATTCCTGTTTTCTTCTGTGAACTTTAGGAATATCATCTCCGTCACGATGGGTATAATCGAGTTCCTGAATATTTCTACCACTGGGTGTATAATACTTAGAAATGGTCAATTTCAGCTTGGTTCCATAGGTAAGATTTCTGTAGCGCTGAACCAGTCCCTTTCCAAATGATCTTTCTCCGAGAATAACTGCCCGATCGAGGTCTTGTAATGACCCTGCCACGATTTCAGACGCTGAAGCTGATTTACCATCGATCAAAACCACTATGGGAATTTCCAGGTCAATGGGTTCATATTTGGTTTTGTACACTTCGCTCCATTTTTTTAATTTGGCCTTTGTGCTCACAACAACTTCATTTTTAGGCACAAAGAAATTGGTAATATTTATGGCCTCATTCAATAATCCTCCCGGGTTACCCCTCAGATCCAAGAATCAGTTTTTTCATTCCATTTTCCTTCAAATCAACAAAAGCAGATTTTACAGAAGCAGAAGCCTTGTTGTTAAATTTGTTGAAATGCGATATACCCAATTTCAGGGCTAACCATCTGAAAATGAGGTACAGGATCAACGATGATCTTTTCTCGTTTTACTGTGAAATTAAGCATTTCATTTTGTCTTTTTACAACTAATATTCACCGTGCTGTCCGGAACTCCTTGCAGTAAGGTCGACATCTGATCACTGTCATAATCAGCTACAAAAACATCATCGATCTTAATAATTTGGTCTCCTACTTTGATCCCTACTTCCTCAGCTGAATATCCCTCATATACCTCAGTAATGACCAGTTTATTGTCGTAATGACTTGATTCTGCACCAATACCACTATATTCCCCGGAAGAATTGATCTTAACCTCCTCTACGCCTTGTTCATCATAATATCTGGTATAAGGATCCAGGCCTTCAAGCATCTCATTTATGGCTTTTTCGGTTAATTCTGCAGGATTAATTTCATCAATATAATACAGATTCAGTTCTTTAAACAAGGTCGTATAAATTTCCATTTGCTTCGCCACTTCGAAAAAATCCGATTTAAACGCAAATAAAAATGTGCTCACAGTCACAAGACTGCCGATCACAAGTTCTTTTTCAGTTCTTTTCATATTGCCAGTGATTTTTGTTTTTGAAGAAACTTTTCAATCAATTTGATCATTTTCTCCTCCATTAGTTGATAGGATACTTCATTCCTTCCCTTGATATATAAACATAATTATATGCTTTTTAGTATCCTCATTATTGTAAATCAAGTATTTATTTTTTCTGTATGATTCACGCATCAGTCTTTTGATCCGATTTCTGTCTACTGCTTTCTTAAAATTTCTTTTGGATACTGATACTCCAGCCTGAATCTTATAAGGGGAATCATGATCATTTTGAAGGTAGATCATTTTTAATGGGAATACTGAAGTAGACTTGCCAGAAGCAAATAATTCTGAAATAAGAATTTTCTTTTTTAAGCTTTTCTTCGCTTTCTAAACGTATTGCGCATTAAGGACAAAGTATAACTATTTATTTTTATGAATTTAAAAGTTTATAGCGCTTGTTTTTATCAAACCAATAATTGTAACTTTGCTTTATTAACAAAATATTCAATTTGTATGTCTGCAGATCAATTTCAAGCACCTGATTACTTTTTTCTTGATGACCTTATTAACTGAAGAACATAAACTTGTTAGAGATGCTTGCAGAGATTGGGTAAAGAGAGAAGTTTCTCCTATTATCGAAGACGCTGCTCAAGAAGCAAAATTTCCAAAGCAATTGCTAAATGGTCTTGCTGAAATTGGTGCTTTCGGGCCTTATATTCCTGAAGAATACGGTGGAGCCGGATTAGACCAGATATCTTATGGTTTGATCATGCAGGAAATTGAAAGAGGAGATTCCGGAATCAGATCAACGGCTTCTGTTCAGTCATCTCTTGTCATGTACCCGATCTTTAAATATGGAAACGAAGATCAAAAAAACAAATTTCTGCCAAAACTCGCTTCTGGAGAATTGATAGGTTGTTTTGGTCTTACTGAACCTAATCACGGTTCAAACCCGGGCGGAATGGAGACCAAGTTATAAGGATATGGGGGATCATTACCTGCTCAACGGAGCAAAATTATGGATCTCTAATTCTCCTTTTGCAGATATTGCAATTGTATGGGCAAAAAATGAGGAAGGAAGAATTCACGGCCTGATTGTAGAAAGAGGGATGGAAGGATTTTCGACCCCTGAAACACATCATAAATGGTCTTTAAGAGCCTCCGCCACAGGAGAGTTGATCTTTGATAACGTAAAAGTTCCCAAAGAAAACCTGCTTGCCTAATAAAAGTGGCTTGGGCGCTCCTTTGGGTTGTCTTGATTCAGCCAGATACGGCATTGCCTGGGGAGTCATCGGAGCAGCAATGGATTGCTATGATACTGCGCTTGCGGTACGCCAAAGAAAGAATACAGTTTGGAAAACCAATTGCCGGTTTTCAATTGCAACAAAAAAAGCTGGCTGAAATGATCACTGAAATTACAAAAGCGCAATTACTAACCTGGAGATTGGGAGTTTTGCGAAATGAAGATCGCGCCACTTCTGCTCAGATCTCTATGGCCAAGAGAAATAATGTAGCCATGGCTCTAAATATCGCACGTGAGGCACGTCAAATTCTCGGTGCGATGGGTATTACAGGCGATTATTCGATCATGAGACATATGATGAACCTGGAATCAGTGATCACCTATGAAGGCACCCATGATATTCATTTACTGATTACGGGAATGGATATTACAGGAATTCCTGCTTTTAAATAATTTGTCATCATAGACTTAAACAAATTCTTTGAAACTAATTGATAAAATATGAAAATCCTTGTTATTATTCCACTCCTGGTGCTTTCAATGTTAACGACTACAAAACACTCATCAACCCTTGAAGACACAAGTAAATCTAATGATGAGTTTTACTCAGTTGAATCTGATATTTCAAAGGCCCTTCAAGGTGCCTGGACAAGCTCTGAAACGAATGAGGCAGGAGAAAAAATTATAATTACAACTATCGTTATGGATGGATACTTGGCGGAAACCTATTACCATGAGAACTCTGGAGAATTTATTCGGACTTTTGGCGGTTCGTGGACTGTTCATGAAAATATTTTCTCATTGACCCTTGAATTTTCTTCAGCTGACAGTACGGCTGTTGGTACAACAAAGGAATTGATTTTTGACCTTAAGGGAGATACAATAACATTTCAAGGAAGTGACAAAATTTGGACCAGAATTGATGCGGGTCAGAAAGGTGATTTGAATGGAGCCTGGTTAATTACTGGCGGAAAAGAGATGGCAATATGGTAGAAGAACTCCCGGTGATCGCAAAACCATGAAAATACTTTCTTCTACTCGTTTTCAATGGATCGCCTTTAACACGGCCACCGGACAGTTCTCAGGAACAGGTGGCGGTACTTATAAGACTGAAAATGGTACTTATACTGAACAAATAGAATTTTTTTCAAGAGATAACAGCCGGGTGGGAGCCCAATTGAGCTTCCAGTATGAAGTCATTGAAAAAGAATGGCATCACAGTGGCATGAGCTCCAAGGGAGCACCGATTTATGAAATCTGGAGCCCGAGAATTATGCCTGAAAAAGATTCAAAATAACAAGCTTTTAATCTGCTATGAGTAGTTTCCTGTAACCCTTTTCTATTTGGTATCGTCACATCAAATAGAATAAAACAAGATTCATGCATCTATTAAAACTTGAAAGATCTTTTAAATTAATTTTTCTTTTCATTCTCCTCAGAACCGCGACTTTTTATGGTCAGGAACAGCTTTTTTTTGACAATTACCAAATTACTATTGATAAAGATTCTCCTAAAATAGCCCATGTCCAGGCTATAATAGAGGTTCAAGATAGTCTCCTGTACATGAGTGGGATCGGAGCCAATCAGTTCCCCTCTAGATGGGCTCATTTTGTTCATCATCTTAAGGCCAAAACTTTAAATGAAAACCCTATTGAAATTGACAGTTTAGAGGGCGCAAAATGGAGAATTTATAGCCCTAATGGCTCCAAAATAAAACTGTCTTATACGGTTCACCTGGATCATGAAAACTTTAAGTGGAATGGAGGCGTTGATGGTGCAGCCTATGCAAGAGAATGGGGAGTGTTTTATACTGGAAGAAGCATTTTCATTATGAGCGGAAAGCAAAAGAAAAACATTGAAGTTCATTTTAAAATAGATGAAAACTGGAAGGTTTCTACGCCTTGGAAAAATCTCGATCAATCAAATATTTCATTCTCTGCGATAAATCAAACAACTTTATCCGACGGTATGTTTTTTGCAGGCACTCATGAAGAAACAGTAATCAAACGAGATGATTTTGAGTTGGTATTTGCCTTTGGTGGTGAGGAAATCATTGAGCAAAGGCAATCTTTTGTTGATATGACATCAGGTGTAATGGATTATTATATCAACCTAATGGGAGGGGTACCAAATCCTTCACCAGATAATAAATTTAAAAAAGCAATCTTAGTGATGAATACTTCTTCACAAACCGATGGTGAGGTGATTGGAAATAACATCAGCATACTATTGGAAAAGGATGGAGATGAAATGTCTCAACTTATTGCTAGATTCATGTTTGCACATGAATTCTTTCATTTATGGAACGGAAAATCTTTTATTCCTGAAAATGAAGACTGTGAGTGGTTCAAAGAAGGGGTTAGCAATTACTATACCCTTAAATCATTATTTCACATCGGCTTTTTAAATGAACAAAGTTTTTTGATGGTCATCGATAATTTCTTTTATCAACGCTATCACACTGATAATGGCGTTGGGAATCTTTCGCTTACCCAAGGTGATCAAAAACACGATCATTGGGGGTTGATTTACAGCGGAGGTTTCTTTGCTGGCATTTCGCAAGATATGATCATTCGATCATCGACAAATAATGAACAAAGTCTGGATGATATCATGCGAACATTATTTCAAAAATATGGGGGCACAAATAATAGGTATTCCCTGAATGAGTTAAAAAGATTAATGTCTGATGTAAGTGGAAAAGATCAGGAGGTTTTCTTTAACACTTATATAAAAGGCAGTCAAAGAATTCCGTTAGATCACTATTTAAAAGTTGGTGGCTTCTCTGCTGAAGAAGGTAATGGCAAAGTCTTAATTTCAATTAAAGAAAATAGAAATTCTTTAGAAGCTGAAATAAACAATGGTTTTTTTGGCAAAAATTAAATTAGGCCAAGACATTTGATTCTTTTTAAGGCTTGCGTTATTTTAGCAATACTGAATCATCCTTATGGACAATCACAATGACCTCTTCTTAAACCAAGCTTTTTCTAAAAAACCACTTGGAGCCTCATCCTTGATCCTTAAAAACAGTTTTCTAAAATCTGCAACTTACGAAGGGATGTTTGACAAAGGGATCCCTAACCAAAAACTTATTGATCATCATGTGGCCCTGGCAAAGGGAGGTGTCGGCTTGACAACCATTTCTTATGGGGCAGTAAATGCGGATGCCAGAACCTTTGAAAACCAAATGTATATCAATGAAGTAAGCCTTGTACCTTTAAAAAAGCTGGCAGAAAAGGTTCATAATGCAGGGGGAAAGGTGTCTATTCAACTCACCCATTGCGGGTTTTTCTCAAAAAACAAAAAGGCAAAAAAAATTATAGCACCAAGTAGACTCTTTAACGCCTATGGTTTTCTCTCTGGAATGATGTTTTCAGAGGCAATGAAAGAGGCAGATATGGAGCAAGTGACACAAGACTTTGTCGATTCGGCATTGGCTATAAAATCTATTGATTTTGATGCTGTGGAAATTCATATGGGCCATGGATATCTATTAAGCCAGTTTTTAAGCCCTTTGACCAATAAAAGAACAGATCATTATGGTGGGAGCATTATGAACAGGAGTCGTTTCCCTTTGGAGTTAGTAAAAAGAGTCATCGAGGCAGTGGGAACCGATTTTCCGGTACTGGTAAAGTTAAATTTAGACGACGGAGTAAGGGGAGGGTTTTCACTTGAAGATTGCCTATACGTATCGAAAAGGCTGGAAAGTATTGGTTGTGCTGCGATTATTCTCAGCGGAGGATTCACGAGTAAATCGCCTTTCTATATGATGCGTGGTGATATCCCGCTAAAAGGAATGATTATAAATGCTTCTTCCTGGGCCGAAAAGATCACAATGTCCTTATTTGGCCCTGCCATTATTAAAAAATATGATTTTACCCCAAATTTCTTCCTTGAAAAGGCCCTGAAAGTAAGGCAAGCCGTTTCAATTGATCTGGTTTACTTAGGAGGTGTTGATTCGACAAAAGGGATTTTAAAAATATTGGATGCCGGATTCAATTTTATCGCTTTGGCAAGACCCCTGATTCATGACCCCGAATTTCTCAATAAAATTAAAGAAGGTCGCATTGTAAAAAGTTTGTGCAACCGATGTAATGAATGCATAGTTGAAATGGATCGGGAAGGTATTCGCTGTGTTCTTTCCTCTTAAGGGTGATTTTAATATCCTATAATTTGTAAATTAGTGTGCTGTTTATACCACTTCTAAATTTATATAATGCGTATGGCCTACAGTGAATTTTTAGCCGACAAAGTGCGCCAAAGACTTGCCAATAAAGGGAAGGTTGTGGAGAAGAAAATGATGGGCGGTCTACTTTTTATGGTTAATGACAAAATGTGTGTCGGTGTTGATATTAACAAAGACACCATGGAAGACAGACTCATGGTAAGGGTGGGTAAGTTACCCTATCTGGAACTCCTGAAAAAGAAAGGGAGTCGTCCTATGGATTTTACGGGTTCAGTTATGAGAGGCTTTTTATTTGTGGATCCTGAGGGTTTTGATAAGGATGCTGATTTGGATTTTTGGGTGGAAAAGGCGCTGGATTTCAATAAATTGATAAAAAAATGAACATTGAATTCATACGGGCTTTAGGGAGCGAACTTGAAGATGCTTTGGTTTTTTTCAAATTGGCCAGTCAGTCTCTTACCAAAAAAAATATCAGTCAATGGAGCTACTGGATCGATCCTCCAGAGGAAAAAATAAACTGGGTAAAAGAAGGCTTTGATAATGAGGAATTCTATTTTGTTTATGACCCTGAAGGAAACAAAATAGCCATGTTCAGACTTCTTGAAAAGGACACCTTATACTGGGATGACAAAGGAGTAGAAAAAAACACAAGATATATTCATTCCTTGGTGGTACATCCCTCATACAGCGGTCAGGGAATTGGGACTGCCGTAATGCTTAAAATCATAGACCTGTTAAAACAGGATAAAATTAAAAAGTTCCGTTTGGATTGCGATGGCTCCAACCCGCGTTTGTGCAAATACTACGAAGATTATGGTTTTGTCAAAGTAGGAGAAAAAACCACAAATTATGCCGTCAATAATTTATATGAAATGATATTGACTTAAATAACCCCTGCTAATAAATCCTTATCTTTCGATCATGAAAAATCCATCAAAATCATATTCCATTGAAGAGCTTTGTAAGCTGCTTAATGGAAGCCTAATCGGATATACAGATCAACAGATATCTGAACCGGAACAAATAGAATCGGCAAAAGAAAGTTCTATAACTTTTATAGGTCATAAAAAATATATCTCCCTTTGGGAGAAATCCAATGCATCAGCAGCTATTGTTGACCGTTCTTTACAATTGACAGATCCCGGGCCAAATAAAGCCTTTATTGAGGTAGGCAATGCAGATCTGGCTATGGCGCAATTGCTCGAATTGTTTACACCCGCCGCCGTTAAGTTGGTTCAAGGTATACATCCTTCAGCCATCGTTGATGAGACAGCCTTTATTGATTCTGGAGTCACAATAGGGGCGAACTCCTACATAGGTGCTGGGGTAAAAATTGGAAAAAATGCTACGATCTATCCAAACGTAACCATTTTAGATGAAGCAGAAGTGGGTGATCATAGCGTGGTAAAACCGGGAACCGTCATTGCTGAAAGATGTATTATAGGTCACTATTCTATACTACAGGCCAATGTGACTATTGGATCCGATGGATTTGGTTACCGACCCAGTCCGGATGGCAGAGGCATCGTTAAAATTGCACATATTGGTAATGTTGTTATCGGAAATCAGGTGGAAATTGGATCTTCCAGTTGTATTGACAGAGGAAAATTCAGTTCGACAACCATAGGCGATGGTACAAAAATTGACAATCTGGTCCAGATAGGTCATAACTGTAAAATAGGCAGGGCCTGTTTGATCGCCGGTAGTTGCGGCATTTCGGGTTCGGTCACCATTGGTGACGGGGTCATCATGGCGGGGCAAGTGGCTGTAAAAGATCACGTAACTATTGGAAATGGTGTAACCATTGGAGGGAAGTCAGGAATAATTAATGATATCCCTGATGGTAAAACGGTATTGGGGTTCCCGGCAGTAGAGGCCAAGGAAACCTTAAAACAATGGGCGATCATAAGAAGGTTGGCTAAAAAAGGATAAAAATTTTCATTGTGAAAAACGGCACTGGAAACAAGGTCCATGCAGATGCCTTGATCTTTGATATGGATGGCACCCTTTGGGATGCCGTCAACACCTATACATTGGCCTGGAACAAATATTTTGAACTTCAGGGTCTCAGCAAACGCCTCAGTAAAACTGATTTGGATAATTTGATGGGGTTGGAAGAAGAGGCTTTTCTTAAAATAGTTCTTCCTGATTTCCCCGAAAATGAAAGGGCTCTTCGCTATAAAGAAGTGATTCAGTTCCAATATGATTTGATTGATGAAATAGGTGGAGATATTTATCCGGGAGTAAAAGAACTCCTTCCCAAATTGCAGGAAAAATACAAGCTCTTTATTGTGAGTAATTGCCCTGAATTCACCATCAAACATTTTATGAAATTCGCCGGGATTGATCATTTAATTCTCGGTTCTCTTTCACATGGTCAAAATTACAAAGCCAAGCATGAAAATATTTCAACCCTCATCTCAGGTTACAACTTGAAAAGACCAATTTATATTGGAGATACCAGCTCCGATATGCTCCAAAGTAAAAAAGCAGGTGTTCCATTTATTTTTATGAATTATGGCTTTGGTCAATGTGAGAATTTTGATCTAAGTTTTGATTCTTTCGAAGATTTTGCCAGGTATTATATAAATGCTTAAATTTAACCTTCAAACTTTAAGAGACTGACAAAAACCAACCATCATGAAAAATCTTTTTATCGCTTTTATCTGTTTACTTCTTTTCTCCTGCAAAGGAGAGGGGCAACAATCGAGTGAAACCAATAATAAAACAACTGATCAGGTGACCACATCAGATACAATTACTAAAGAAGTAATTTCCGAAAAAGAGGCTACTGAATTTGTGCCTCAGTCGACTGATGAGCAGACGGCAAATAACCTAAAAAACTTTCTGGTAAATGATTTTTTAAAAGATGATATTTCTTTTTTGGAGCCTAAAGACAGAAAATTTCAGTTCTATAAAATCGATCTAAATGATGATGGAAATGAGGAGATTTTTGTACGATTTGTCGGCTCTTATTTTTGTGGGTCCGGAGGTTGTACCTTCCTGCTTTTGGATAAATATGGTGAGGTCATCACAAAGTTTACTGTAACCAGGGCTCCTATTTTTGTTGAGAGTACTAAAGTAAACGGATGGTCTGTTTTATTGGTAAAAGATGCCGGTGTCTTTAAGGAATTGACCTTTGAAAATGGCTCTTATCCTTCAAATCCATCTGTTTTGCCTAAGGCCCCTTATGATGCGCCAAGCGGACACGCCCAGGTGATGTTTGATGACTCGTTTTATAAATCAAAAACTTTTGAATTTTAAGTTTTTAATGCACACTTATTGGTTTGGTATAATAGAGATTTTCGCAAAAAACAAATACTAATGGACCCCTTCAAATGTATTTTAACTGCCTCCAAACCTTTTAAGAAAGGATCATCATAAAAAACCATTATTGAAAAATAAAAAAACCATCTCCATAACCGGAGGAACAGGACATTTAGGAATAAACCTCATCAAAGCCCTGCTTGACCGGGAATATCAAGTAAAAGCCTTGATCAGGCATTCCTCCTTTCCTTTAAATCACCCTCTTTTGACCTGGGTCAAAGGTGACCTGAACAACCAGGAGGCCCTATCCCAATTATCAGATAAAAGCGATGTAATTATTCACTGCGCCAGCGCCATTTCTTTAGGTGAAATGGATCATGATACTGTATATGACATTAATGTAAATGGGACCAAAAACTTGATCCAATCCTGCTTGCAAAAACCGATTCGTTTTATTTATATCAGTTCATCTACTGCCACTGAAGACCCCATAAATTATGAGGTCTTTGATGAAAACCGATCTTATAGAAGTGACAAGGCGTTTTTTTACGCCTGGACAAAGGCACAGAGTGAAATACAGGTACTTGAAAATGTCAAAAAGAACGATTTGGACGCCATTATTATCAGACCAACTGCTATCGTAGGTCCAGATGACACGGGTCCTTCAAGATTTGGCCGTACCATCCTCGATTTATACCGGGGAAAACTTCCATTTATTACAGATGGTGGTTATAATATGGTTGATGTCCGCGACCTTTCCCAAACTATTATCAATAGTATTTCAATGGCAAAAAAGGGAGAGGTATACCTTACAGGAGGGGATTATATCAGTTTAAAAGATCTTGCTCTAATCGCTCGTCCAACTAAAATCCCTTCATTATTGCCTCTTGATTTATTGATTAAATTGTTACCTTTTATTAAGTTGTATGACAGCGTTTTCAAACTCAAATGGCCAATCAATAAAGAAAGCTTAATTACATTAAAATATGCTCCAAAGAGAATGGATTGCACAAAAGCGATTAAAGAGCTTGGGCATACCAACCGGGCAACTCAAGAAAGTGTGGAGGATCTTATTCAATGGTTTAAAGAAAACAAAATGACATGACTTTAGAAACCATAAATCTAATCAGTATCATTTGGGCACTTATAGGAATAGCCTCTTTTGTGTTATTACAATATGTTACGGCACCTTATGGAAGACATGTTAAGAAAGGATGGGGTCCGGAAATTTCTAATAAGCTTGGATGGGTCATTATGGAAGCGCCCTCGTTTTTTATCATTCTTTATTTTTATTTGAGTTCAAACCAAAGTGCTTACGCAAGCATTTTATCACTATTATGGCTCGTTCATTACCTGAACCGAACTTTTATTTATCCCTTTAGGATAAGGACTAAGGGGAAAAAAATGCCGCTGATCATTGTTGGATCTGCTATTTTTTTTAATTGCATGAATGCGGGTCTTAACGGATACTTTCTTGCCCATTTCGAATCCTATGGCCTGAATTCATTTTATCAGTGGAATTTTATCCTGGGCCTTTTGCTTTTTATATCCGGTTTTTTTATAAATCAAAAAAGTGATCATATTTTAATTCATTTAAGAAAGCCGGGTGAAACTAATTATAAAATTCCGAGTGGGTTTTTGTTCAAATTCGTATCCTGTCCAAATCTTTTTGGAGAATTGCTGCAATGGACCGGTTATGTGATCATGGCATGGAATTTACCGGCTTTTTCTTTTCTAATATGGACCGCTGCCAATCTAATTCCCAGGGCGCTTGGTCATCATAAGTGGTATCAAAACCATTTTGATGAATATCCCAAAAACCGTAAAGCAATGATTCCGGGAATCTGGTAATGCGGGTTCATCTGCTGTCTGCAAGCCTTTACACTTATTCATTAAAGAAAAATTTATTAACTTAGTGGAAATCAAATTGATGTATTTCAAATATGATTTGGCATCTTTCCTTCCCAAACAAAGATGATTAAGATTTTAATGCCTTTATAAAAGCGTATTTGAATCAATTATATAATTATTTGATCTAAAAATTACACCCTAAGAACTCAGATCAATATAATTTTATAACATCATCTTTTAATTCAACGAAATTAACTAATCTAAATATCAAACTTATGGAAGCCAAATTTGAAGCCTTTAAAGCTCAGGTCCGGGGAGATGTAATTCTTCCGGGTAGCGAAACTTACGATGAATCAAGAAAAGTATATAATGGGATGATCGATAAACGGCCCGGGATGATCGTTAAATGTGTTGATGTAGCTGACGTTATTGCCTGTGTAAACTACGGACGTGAAAATAATCTTTTAGTGGCCGTAAGAGGTGGGGGTCATAACGGAGGTGGTTTGGGAATTTGCGATGGAGGAATGGTCATTGACCTCTCCGGCATTAAATACGTCAGGGTAAATACAAAAGATAATACAGTGAGAGTAGGCGGTGGAAATGTCTGGGGTGAAGTTGATCACGCGACTCATCCATTTGGTTTGGCCGTACCTGCGGGAATTATTTCCACTACAGGTGTCGGAGGGTTGACACTTGGAGGTGGCGTAGGTCATTTATCAAGAAAGTATGGCTTAACTATTGATAATTTACTTGAGGCTGATATGGTTCTGGCCGATGGTTCTTTTGTTACAGTAAATGCATCTCAACACGCAGATCTTTATTGGGCCATTCGCGGTGGTGGTGGAAATTTTGGAATTGTAACTTCTTTCAAATTTCAGGCCCATCCCGTAAAAACTGTTATTGGTGGTCCCACCCTATGGCCGGTAGAACAAACGGAAGAGATCATGGAATGGTACCACGATTTTATCCATAGTGCTGATGAAGATTTGAATGGTTTTGTGGCAACAATGATCATCCCGGGCCCACCATTTCCTGATCATCTACATCTTAAAAAATTCTGTGGTATCGTATGGTGTTATGTAGGAGATCCAGCCAAATTTGATGAAATGTTCAAACCAGTATTAGATAAACAACCCTTATTTGCTCATGTTGGAGAGATGCCCTATCCCTCCGTTCAAACCCTCTTCGATGGTCTTCTTCCACCTGGAATGCAATGGTATTGGAGAGCTGATTTCTTCAGTGAATTAGGACCTAAAGCCAGGGCTGAGCATAAAAAATTCGGCTCAACTATCCCAACACCTCTCTCTCAAATGCATATGTACCCGATTAGTGGTGCAGCGAGCAAGCCAGGGCCTACAGATACCCCCTGGGCTTATAGAGATGCTAAATATGCCGGCGTATTTGTTGGTGTAGATGCTGACCCTGCCAATGCTGAAAAAATTACTAATTGGGCCAAAAGCTATCAGGAAGCATTACATCCATATTCTTCCGGTGGGGCTTATACCAATTTTATGATGGATGAAGGACAGGAAAGAGTACGTGATAGTTACAGACAAAACTATGACCGTCTTGTTGAAATAAAAACCAAATATGATCCCAAAAATCTTTTTAGAGTGAATCAAAACATTAAACCCAAAAGTTAATCCAATTGCGCCAAGGGTCAAGGGCTTATTATAGTTCAAAAAAGGGAATCCAGACAGAGAAGTCTGGTTCCTTTTTTGATTTAAGAAACCAAGTTGCATATTACTGCTGATATTCATTTATTGGATTTTTTTTAATCACATTTCCTATCTTTATGCTTCTTAATCTAAACCTATGAATTTTTTCCTGACAAAGACCCGGCAGTATTGGCACATATGCCTTTTTTTATTGACAAGTCCCTGCCTTATTCAAGCTCAAAACGGCTCTTTCAAAGACCCTGAACTGCCTATTGATGATAGGATCGATTTACTTCTTGAAGCACTGACCATTGAAGAAAAAGTTTCACAAATGGTGAATAGTTCTGCTGGAATCGATCGTCTTGATATACTTCCGTACGATTGGTGGAACGAGGCCTTACACGGAGTAGGCAGGTCAGGAAATGCAACTATTTTTCCTCAGGCCATTGGAATGGCTGCCACTTTTGATCCAGATCTATTATATCGGGTATCAACTGCCATTTCAGATGAGGCTAGAGCTATGTTCAACGCTGCCCAAAAAGCAGGTAATTACAGACGCTATAACGGGCTTAGCTTCTGGACACCCAATGTAAATATCTTTAGAGATCCTCGTTGGGGACGAGGGCAGGAAACCTATGGGGAAGATCCGTTTTTAACCGGCTTGCTGGGTGCTTCCTTTGTAAAAGGTCTGCAAGGTGATCATCCAACCTACTTAAAAACTGCTGCCTGTGCCAAGCATTTTGCCGTGCATAGTGGCCCTGAAAAGCTAAGACATAAGTTCAATGCCATAGTAAGTCAAAAAGATCTTTACGAAACCTATTTACCGGCTTTTGAACAATTGGTCGCCTCAAAGGTAGAGTCTATCATGTGTGCCTATAACCGAACCAATGATGAACCATGTTGCGGCAGTAAGAGTCTTTTGACAGATATATTAATCGATCAATGGAACTTTAAAGGACATATTTTAACAGATTGTGGTGCGCTATACGATTTTTACGCTGAAATAGGACACGGAACGGTTTCTAATAAAGCTGAAGCCGCTGCCTTAGCGCTAAAGAGTGGCGTGAGCTTAAACTGTGGAGATACCTTTGAGGCCCTGACAGAAGCGCTTCAGCTGGGCTTAATACAAGAATCTGATATAGATGAACAATTGGCTAAACTGCTTAGAACGAGATTTAAACTAGGCCTTTTTGATCCTTCTGAAAGCAATCCTTACAATCAGATCTCATCAGAGGTGATCGACAGTAAGAAGCACCGGGAGCTTGCTTATGAAACAGCTGTAAAATCAATGGTTCTATTGAAGAACAATGGTGTTTTACCGCTAAGAAATGATCTTGAAAGGTATTATGTAGTTGGTCCGAACGCAGCTTCAATTGATGCTTTACTGGGGAACTATTTTGGTGTAAATTCACAAATCGTCACTTTTCTGGAAGGCATTACCGCCAAAGTTGCTTTGGGGAGCCAGGTTCAGTATAGTCCTGGTACAACGCTTGACAAACCAAATATTAACAATATTGACTGGAGCACAGGTGAAGCTGCAAATGCAGATGCCACAATCGTCGTTATGGGCTTGACAAGACATATTGAAGGAGAAGAAGGAGAATCCATCTCTTCACCCTATTCCGGAGACAGATTAGATTATAACATTCCTCAAAACCAAATTGATTATTTGAAAAAGATCAAGGGAGATCATGGAAAACCAGTCATTGTTATTATTACCGGAGGTTGTCCCATGAATCTTTCTGAGGTTCATGAACTTGCCGATGCATTGCTGTTTGCATGGTATCCGGGAGAAGAAGGTGGGACCGCAGCTGCAGACATCATGTTTGGAAGGGTTTCCCCATCGGGAAGGTTGCCTATTACTTTTCCTAAAAGCCTTGAACAGTTACCAGCCTATGAAGATTATTCCATGAGCGGCAGAACCTATCGCTATATGACCAAGGAGCCCATGTATCCATTTGGTTTTGGCCTTAGCTACGCGAAATTTGATTATTCGGATCTAGCACTCTCCAAGGAAAGAATCTCAAAGAAAGAAAGCACGACATTGACTTGTAAGGTGACCAATACCTCTGATGAAAGTGCAGACGAGATCATACAGTTATATATTACGGCTAATTCAAAAGAATTGGACAGCCCTCTTTTTTCCTTAAAAGGAGTTCAAAGGATTTCTTTAAACCCCGGATCAAGCCAGGAAATATCTTTTGTTGTTTCACCACAAATGCTAAACCAGATCAATGAAAAAGGAGAAAAGGAACTTAAGAAGGGGGATTATACAATTTCTATTGGAGGAAGTTTACCCACAAAACGAAGCCTGGACCTGGGAGCCTCACAAACCCTAAGTAAAACCATAACTGTAAAATAAAACAGAATTATATAGGACCGTTTAAGCAATACATCATAAGCCCAGAACCCATACATTAGACCTTGAAGCATAACATGAAACCAATTTTTACACTTTTATCTGTTCTTTGTCTGGGTCTAATACATTCCTGTACGATCGAAAACAAGGCTGTTTCTCAAACTGAATCTATCAATTCGTTGAAAGATACCGGCATTGTTTACCTCGATTATAAAAGAAAAGCTTCAGATCTTGTCATATCCAGGGCAGCCTATAAAGACCAGCTATATGGATTTTGGTTGGGAGAGTGCATTGCCAATTGGACAGGCTTGGTAACAGAAATGGATAAGATCGGTAATATTGGTGAGATCAAAACCGGTAATTTCTATACCCGTAAAGATTGGGGACAGCCTGATCATCCAAGTATATGGGGCGAAGGAATTCCAAGTTCCTTATCACCAACCATAGATTTTGTACTCATGGGCCAGGATAGTATTTGGGGCGCCGATGATGACACAGATATTGAATATATGTATCAGCACCTGCTTTATACAAACAAAGCCACAGTACTAAGTCCTGAACAGATTCGTGACGGTTGGATAAAACATATGAAGGCAGAAGAAGAAAATTTTCTATGGGTGTCCAATCAAACTGCGCTTGACCTTATGAACAAAGGGATGTTGCCACCTGCAACGAGTCAGCCGGAAAATAATGAGAATTATATGATGATAGACGCCCAGCTTACCACTGAAATCTTTGGATTCTTTGCACCCTCGCGGCCAGATATTGCGCTAAAAATGGCGCATCTGCCAATTAGAACCACAGCTTGGGAAGATGCGGCATGGATTTCTGAATATTATGTGGTCATGTATTCTTTAGCTTCGTCTGTAGACCCGGATCTCACGATGAAAGAAAAAATTCATTGGATGGCAGAACAAGCGAGAAAACGACTTCCCGGAGATTCTTATTCCTCGAAAATGTTTGATTTTGTAAAAAGTCAATACGAGGCCGGAGTTTCCTGGGAAACAGCGCGTGATTCGGTCTATGAAAGATATCAGGTTGAGCAGAAAGATGGTTATGACATCACCTCAAAAAATCTCTACTGTAATGGGTGCTTCGCTGCTGGGATCAATTTTGCTTCAAGTATTGTCAGCTTGTTATACGGCGAAGGAGATATTTTGGAAACTATTAAAATTGGCGCATTAAGCGGATGGGATTCAGATAATCCCACTGCTACCTGGGGCGGCTTACTTGGCTTTATGATCGGCAAAAAGGGGGTTGAACAGGCTTTTGATCAAACATTCTCCAATCGATTTAACATCCACCGAACCAGACAGAATTTTCCAAATGACGGTATCGATACTTTTGAAAATATGGCCGAGAAGGGCATTTTTGTTGTTGACCGCGTAGTTCAGGAACAAATGAAAGGCGGGGTGGATCTTAAAAATAATGTGTGGTATATTCCCCAGCCTTGAAAAGGGGTGTCTGTTGTCAATGAGCTTGGGTCAGCAAGGATAAAAAACTCTAAGGGACATATTTCTGAGCTGATATATGGAAATTCATAGCTATAAAATATAATGACTTAGATCAAATTTTATATATCTTTAAACTTATAACAAATTCAGAAAACCTGAATGGCATTTCTCCCTTAAAATTGAAGAGCATATGAAAATTCTGATCATAGGAGGTCATGGCACCATCGGAAAACATGTTGTTTCTCGACTAAACGAAAAACACGAAGTCCTTATCGCCGGAAGAAACAGCGGGGATTTTCTGGTTGACATTAAAGAAGCCGACTCTATTCGTGCTCTTTTAGATTCGATCCCCTCGCTGGATTCAATTATTTGCATTGCGGGAGAGGCCAAATGGGATGATTTCAAAGACCTAAGTGAAGAAGATTACTATATAGGTATCAGAAGTAAATTAATGGGTCAGGTAAACCTTGTACGCATTGGTCAAGACTATTTGAAATCAAAAGGTTCCATTACACTTTCGACAGGAATACTGGCTGATGATCCGGTAGCAAAAACAACAAGTGCTGCCATGGTAAATGGTGCCCTCCATAGTTTTGTCAAAGCAGTTGCTCTTGAAATCGAAAATGAACTAAGGATCAATGTTGTTTCTTTAGGAGTAGTGGAAGACGCCTATGAGAAGTACAAAGATTTTTTTCCTGGGCATAATCCAATTCCAATGAGTAAAGTAGTCAATGCTTATGTGAGAAGTGTTGAAGGTAGAGGAAACGGAGAAATTATAAGGGTTTATGGTTAAGAGTACTTTGGAGAACCTCGGGTTTAAACAGGATGTCAAACTTCTGATGATCCATGCGGATGACGCGGGTTTGTCACATGCCGAAAATAGGGCAACCATTCGGGCACTAAAAGAAGGTCTTGTGAATTCTTACAGTATCATGGTGCCATGCCCCTGGTTTTATGAAATCGCAGAGTTTGCACTTCAATATCCAGATTTCGATTATGGCATTCACCTGACTTTAACCTGTGAATGGAATTCCTATAAATTTGGGCCCGTTCTAAGTAAAAAGGAAGTTCCAAGCCTGGTTGATAACCAAGGATACTTTTTCAAAACCAGACAAGAAGTACTTGATAAGGCAATACTTGCAGAACTGAAAAAAGAATTGTGCGCGCAAATAGACCGGGCACTATCCTTCGGATTACAACCAAGTCATCTCGATTCTCATATGTATACGCTTGGCGCTTCTCAAGAGTTTTTGGCTGTCTATCGCGAAATAGGTCGGCTTTATAAGCTTCCCGTTATGCTTAATTCAGAGCTGATTTCGCAGGTGTCCGGTATTCCTGAGATGGATCTTGCTCTTGAAAATGAAGTTCTAATCGATCGTATCTATCTGGGAAATTTTAAAGATTATAAAGAAGGTAAACTCCCTGAATATTATACCGATTCTATAAAGGCTTTAAAACCTGGTTTAAATATGTTGTTAATCCATACGGCCTTTGATGATCCTGAAATGCAAGCGATTACCAAAGACCATCCCAATTTTGGTGCAGTATGGAGACAGGTAGATCTGGAATTTTTTACTAGTTTGACATGTAAAAACCTATTGAAAGATCAAGGAATAAAAATGATTTCCTGGAAAGAGATCAAAAGTATTTTATATCCGTAAAAAATGTCTTGCTTTAAAAACTACCTATAACCGTAAAAGAAAAATTTCTTCCAGGTGCACTAATGGCAGAAGCAAATTCCCTGTAATGATGATCCATTATATTGTCAACGTTGATCAAAAGGTCAACATATCTAGAGGTCTTGATTCGCATATAATAGTTTAAGGTGTACCAGGCAGGGCTACCGTAAAAGGCATCTTCTTCAATGATATAAGGTGTTTGTTCAATATTATCTATACCTTCTGAAATATTATAATCATCAGCACCTTTAAAACCATTGTAGACCACATTAACACCTGTTTCTATTCTGTTTCTAACATAATTAAAATCAAGGCTTCCGAATAAAGGAGGTATAGAAGACAATGGCTCCTTTGTATCAAAAGCTTTTCCCTTGGTATAGGTAAGGCTCGCTCTTGTACTCCAGGTATTTGTAAGTTGACCTTTAAAGGTCATGGTGCCCCCAACAATATAGGCATTCCCCATATTTATATTTGCCATTACGTTAGCCAATTCACCATCATAGATAAGCTGAGACTCACCGTTTAGTTCATATGGTCCTCTTACTATATAATTGTCGAGCAAAGTGTAGTAGGTGGACAGGCCAATATATGTTTTCTTTTCATCAAAATACTTGATCAATCCGGCTTCAAAATTATAAGCGAATTCAGGTTGTAAATCTATATTTGGAACTGTTAAGTCTCCTCTTTTCTCTCTTACTTTTCCGATGTCATCGATATTTGGAGATCTGAACCCGGAAGAAAGAACACCGTTAATCTGCCAGTTTTCATTGGGTCTGTAAGCATATCCTGCAGTCAGGGTTATGGAAGTATTCATTGATTTGATATCGCTTTCAGGCAATTTAATATAGGTCGTATCTACCCATTTTGCGGCAAGTACCGTATTTGTTAATCTCAACCCCGTATTTAAAGTTGATTTCTTTCCTAAATCTTGTCTGTAACTGGCATATACGGCTGAGCTCAAATAACTACTTCCTCCATCAGGATACCGGGTCTGAACCACATAATTATCCTTTACACCAATAATTTTATCCCCTGCAACGTCAAGAACTTCTCCTTTAGATGTAGAATTGACATCATTATAGGCGACTTCAAAACCATAACTAAAATCTCTATTGACCTGTGGGTTCAAATTTTTTGTAAAATCTCCATTGAGACTGATCACCTGAACTTTTTCTAATTGGGAGGATCTGTCAACTGTTCCAAATTTACGTTCAATTCTTGACTCCTTTATATTTTGGTATGCAGCGGTAAAAGTTCCTTTATCCAGCAATTTCTTATTGGCATTGATATTGAATTGAGTCGAAAATAAGAACCTGTCTTGTGGGCCATAATACCATTCTGCAAACCTGAGTTCTCCATCTCTTCTTTCTGTAAGTTTATCAAATCTGTTAATTCTGGATGAACTACTGTACTGAAGGTTGAACATCAGATCATTGCCACGTTTTAGAGGCAGGAATAATTTTTGCAAAAAATCTGTTTGCTGATAGCCTACATTTCGCTGTACTGAAGGATCAGGATTCGGAATGGGTTCAGGATTGTAAAAAGTGTCGGTGTTGTTAGAATATTCGTATTGTAACCCCCAGTTGTCAAATCCGTGAGGCCTGTATTCGCCCATCCTCAAGTCACCAAAACTACTGTGTGTAATACTGGTAAAAGAGGCTAGTTTTTTAAACTGTAATTCCACTCCTGCATTCACAGTTTTTTCATCATTTACGGTGCTGTAACGACCAAGAAATTCAAGATTCGTATTCATGCGTTCTGATATCTCAGGTTTGCGCGTATAATAATGAATTACTCCTCCCAGTGCATCTGATCCATAGATCACTGAAGAAGGGCCAAATAAAATCTCTGTCTTATCAAGTGTGGTAGGAGCTACAGTAATAGAATTTTGCAGGTGTCCCTTTCTGTAAATAGCGTTATTCATTCTCACTCCATCAACAACTAACAGGATTCTGTTAGCCTCCATTCCCCTAAGTACCGGACTTCCCCCTCCAAATTGTGTTTTTTGCACCTTGACTCCGGGAATTTTAGATAACATATCCGCTGATGTCTGAGGAACGGCATTTTGAATGTCTTTACTCGAAAAAACAGCAATCTCCTCGGCAATCCTTGCACGATCAAGATCGCCTTTGGCTGCAGATAAATATACTTCCTTTAAAAGTTCAGATTTAAATTGTAAAAATATCGGTGGTGTAATCCTTTCTGATCTGTTTTTTGATCAACTCCAGCTCAACATAACTCACATGGTTAAATACCAGAAGCTCCATTTCGCCAAAGCCACTGAGATCGAGAATTCCATTTCTATCCGAAACCACTGTTTTGGATTGATCTTCGTTGGTCACATGAACATTCGAAATGGGAAATTCAGAATCCTTATCTACAATAACACATTTTTGCGCATATGAAAAATGTCCTATAAGGACAATTAATACTGCATTAAGAAATTTCATTAAAGACCTCTTTTAATACTTTTAGTGATCGTGGCTTTTTAAATCCGGGTAAATGAAGTTCGTAATATTCCAAAAGTATGTCTAATACAATTTGTCTTCCTTCCGAATTCCATTTCAGTTTTACCATATCATCAAATTTTATGCCGATAATAGATTTAAAAAGAATTAATTTTTTCCCGGTTAAAAAGTTTCTTAAGGTTTTAAATTCTTGAAGGTACCCTCCTCAAGATCAAAGAAATCTGCATTGTTGTTTTCCACATCGGGATAAAAGCCCAAATATTTGGTTAACCGAAGCATAAATACCAAATGAAAATTGGCAAATACATCATGTTGATCCAACCATTGAAAAGAAGATTCAATAAAGGTGAATTGCACTTGATTTTGTTCCTCTTCTTTTAAGGCATAGGCCAAGACTTCTGCTAAAAATAGAGCAATCGATTGTTTATATATATTCGTGGCAAGACTTTGGTAAAGATATGAGGCTCTTACTTCGGTCATTTTGTTCAGGTTTCCCTGCTTGTTGTGATATGCAGTAATATCAAGTTGGCTTAGGGCCTGGAAATAACCAATTTTAAGCTTTTTGCTCCTTGATCTGAAAATACTTCTGATCAAATATGATTTGACGCCTTCCTCAGTAAGACATTTAACAATAAGGTCTGCTTCTCCATACTTGATAGAAGTTAAAACAATTGCCTTGGTTTTGATCAACATTTGATTCAAAAATTAATTGATGATTGCGATTTTCGTCGAAGCTGTTTCTGATTTATCCGGGCTGGTCAATAGTACGATATAAACTCCTGAAGCCACTTTTCTCCCTCTTAGGTTGGTCTTGTTCCAAATCACTTTTCCTCCTCTAATTTCCTGACCAATGTCCACATTGGTTTCGTGTACGAGTCTGCCTGAAATATCAAGGATCTTTACGTTGGTCCCTTTTGGTAAATGAGTTCCATTTCTGCCGTCTATGGTGACAAATTCATGCTCCTTTTTTACCGGATTCGGATATGCGTAGACTTCCTCTAGGGACTCTCCAAAAGGAGCAACTTCACTGTTAAAAGCCACAATTCCTTTATCCGTAGCAAAATATACTTTACCCATACTGTTGTCGATCTTGATCTTTAAAACACTATTCGAAGGCAAAGGTGAATTGTCTTTATTGAAATTATAAAGGGTTTGACTTCCTGAGGGGTCCGTACCAAGTGCCCCTCCTGTATCGGTGCCAAACCATTTGTTCTCAGCTCCGTCAATTGCTATCGAATTAACAGGTTGATCTCCCAGCAATTTTTTTGGTATACCATTATCGTCAATAATTACCGGTTCTGCATCATAAATATCTGCTTCAAACAGGCTTTCTGCTCCTGTAAAAACAACAAGCCCTTTTTGGGTTCCGATCCAAATTCTGTTATTCCTGTCCACAGCGAGGGTTCTAACATTTAGATCGGGCAAGGATCCCTTAGTGCTTTCGGCAATTAGTGCCCTTTTCCTGTCACCAGACTCATTGTAAACCAGCGCTCCATTTCTCCTTGATCCTATCCAGACACTTCCTGTTTTATCAATAACCAATTCTGTGAGCCCTAAAGCAACTTTTTCTGTTGCAATAGAACTTAGGTCAAAGCCTTTCCAATTGCCATTGGGTTCCAGTTTTTTTAATTTTTTTGGCACCCAGGCATTTGTAATCCAAAAATTTCCGCGGTTGTCGAAAGCAGCTCCATTCACTCTGATACTTGACTCAGGTTGTCCTTCCTGATAAAGATCTTCCAGTCCACTGTTGCTGTCGTCCCAAATGACCATAGGTTCATCATGATCAACAACCAACATTCCGCTTCCCCAGGAACTGAGATAAGCTTTATTTTCTGCAGAAGGATCAATAGTTATATGAACAAGATCCTGTGCCGGGAAAGCGGGGTCATACGCCTTGTTTACCCATTGTGTTGATTCTGTAGAGGATCCGTTATAATGAGAGTATCCAAATTTCTTTTCCAGAGGGTCAAAAGATAAATTATAGCCTCCGTATACAACCCATAGATTGTTATTTGCCGCCTCTATGGAAAATATCTTATTGGAAGAAGGGCCTTGGGGATGAATCTCTTCGATAAGAGCTATCATTAAAAGATTTTTTCAAGATCCCAAAAGTGTTGGTCGCTAAATATACCTGATCTCCTCTGGCAAAAGAGCTGTTTAATTGCAAAATCATAGGTGCCAAGTGATTTGGCTTCATAAATTAACGATCAAATCCTTATCTACAACGAGAGCAGATTTCTGAAAGGTTACTGACATCAATTGTTCAGCAGGATCTCAAGTTTAATATGGTTCGGTTGTAGTTTCTTCTTATGCTTAATTCGTCAATGCCCAATAATTCATAGAGCATACTGGTACTACAGGTAAAGATTTTATCATCTAGAACTGAAATAGATCTGAAATTACCCAGTAAGTCACCTGCTGGCTGAAGCCAGTTGTTAAAATCAATAAGATTAGGATCATTTACGTCAGCTGAGTAGATTCCTTTTTGACTAACGGCATAGATTGTTTCATTATGCACGATTCGTCTCGTTAACAAATAGAGGGTTAGAGTTTTCATCAATAAAAAATGTATCTCCAAAATTTAGGTTTTCAATATCGTAAACAACAATGCCAAAGGGTGTAGACAAATACAGAATTTCCATTGTATTCGCTGATGTCATTGATTTGTTTTTGACCCGTAATATCCAGTCTTTCTATGTCATTGGCTACTGTGATTTTTCCGTTTTCATCAATAATTTCAAGTAAACCTGTTTGATAACCTATAACAAATCGGTTGGTAGATTCGCTGTAATGCAGGCTCGTTGTTTCCTTTCCTGATAAACCGTGAACAGATGAAATCTTTTCCATGTCACCTGTTTCAATGATCATAAATAAATGCGGCATTATCTGCAACGGCGAAGATCCTATTATCTGTAGCTGATAAAATCCTTTGACATTGTTATAGGAAAAAAAGTCTTCCCATGAATTGCTAAAATCAGTTTGAGATAGCAAAGGTATGAGAAAAGGCTAGTATGAACAGAATAGTGAAAAAGTCTTTTTTACCAAAAGAGACATAAAATCGATTTTGCTCAAAGATATTTATTTCCGTGAAAAAATGTGAAAATAATAGATGCTATTCGATATACTTTTGTTCGTATCAAAAAAATAGCTTTATGAATCAATACCTGGCCGTTTCACTAATCGTTTGTTACCTGACCTTAAGTTTTACCTACTCTGTTATTGAAAAAATTATCCAATGGAAAGGTTTCTGAAATCTATTACCAGGAACATTTTAAAAGATCCTTTCTGAAGAATCACGTTCCCGCTGCTGTACTTTTTGTCATCTTTTTAGAACTAATATGCATTGGGTTGAATACAATGGGCTTATATATCTTGATGACCTTAGGCACAACAGATTTGGTTTTATGGGGAATGCTTGCCACTTCATTCACATTGATCTTGCTCATGACCGGACAAAGAATAGCCCAGGATTACTCCGGGGCTATGAATATTACGGTATATTTTATCCTTACCGTTTTGGCTATATTTATGCTTGAAACTGTCTAAAAAGAGTTTTGCAAATCTAGTTTGGTTACCGTCATCAACTCTCCTTCAAGAAATACCTTCACAGGATAAACACCTTTCTGAAAATTTTGTCCCTTTCTTTGGATGAACATGGTAACATCTACATCATGATTATTGTAATTTATAATGGCATGATCAGTATACTTAGATTCCTTCTCTCCGTTTTTCATTTTAAATATTCCCTTTGCTTCTTCAACGTTTCCTTCAGGATTCTGTAATACCAAATGAGCTTCCTTTCTTCCTGAACCTACTTTTTCATTACTCTTTAGCTTAAACGATACCTTGATCAAATCTGTTTTGTTGGCGTTATTCGTTTTTTGATACTTGCCGTTCCCATTCATTTTCATGGCAGTAACCTGAACATTGTCTACACTCAAGTTTTCCTCCATGATGGCAACATCTTGTTTCTCTTCTTCAGAATAAGCCACATCAGCCTGTACAGGTTCTGCTTGAGCATGAGCCAATTGCCTGTCTCTTCTTGTTGAAGATCCTGATACGACACTTCTGCCATTGCTTACCATGAGATCTCGGTATTTTTTCTTAAAATGAAGCACATTGTTTTTATATTCAATGATATTGGACCAACCCGTTTCTTCAAGTTCCCGGGCATTTACTATTATCGTTGCAATTTTTTCCTTTTGCACTTTTAAAGAATCCGAAAGTTTAGGATATTGAGGAATGGCCTCTTCATATTTCTTTTCCAGTTCTGATAACTGTTCAATCATTTTCACTTTTTCAGTTCCTATATAATTCAACACTTTATTACTCTCAGGATTGGTAGCAACAATTGTTGAGTTATAATTAATGATCACTGCTTCTTGAACTTCTTTCTTATTTGTTTCTTCTTTTTCTTCTTTTGGATCAGCAATTAAGGCAACTGCTTCCTCTTGAACTTTCCCACTTTTGTTTTCTATTTCCTCAATTTTATTTTCAGCAATTTTTTCTTCTTTTACAACTGGTTGTTCTTCAATATTGGTTTTTCTTCCAAGGCCACTGTCGGTGTTGCAACTTCTTTCTTTTCAACCTGAACAACAGGAGCCAATTTCAGGCTTTGTTTTAGAATGACAGGAGTGCTTATTTGATGATCCGTGGCGGCAACCTTAACGGTTTCTATCTTGGCACTTTCAATGCTTTTTAACTTCTTCAAGAGCTACTGTCTCAGCTTGGTTCATGTAAATGTTTGCATTGGGTAATTCTTTAACTTCGCTAAGCGCTACCTTGTTCAACTGGTTCTATCTTTTCAACCTTATGAGACTTCGCTGTCTACAGGGACAACTGTTTTCTTGGTCTTGAACGGCTACTCTTGGTTTTTGGTAGATCCTGATTTCTTTTTACTTTGTATCTGCAGGAATATTCACAAAATTAAATTCTGTCCTTCTGTTCATTTGATGTGACTCATCTTTACATTCAACACCATTAACACATTGGTTGATCAACTTGTCTTCACCATATCCTTTAGATTTTATTCTGCTTTGCATCAATCCCTTTTGATTTCAAGGTATTCAACTGCTGCTTTTGCACGTCTTTTTGAAAGTTCCATGTTATAAGCATCTGTACCTCGTGAATCTGTAAATGATGAGGCTTCAATAATAAGGTTCTCATTCTCCTTCATGACTTCGGCGATCTTATCCATTTCAGCCGCAGCCTCCTGAGTTATGTTGCGATCGTCAAATTCATAATAAATTGGAGACATCTTGTTAACTACCGGTTTTTCTTCTTTCGATTTTGCTTAGGTTCAAATTCGTATGTAAAGCAGAATGATAGTTCTCTTCAAGTATTTCAATGCGTTTTTTATCATCAAGATAATCAGGATTTGATGCAACCAATTCATATTCCTTAGCACAGGAAACTGTAAACTGATAAGTACCATCACTATAAGTAGCAACTGATTCAAGTAAACTACCATCTATTGAATAAAGATCAACTGTAGCACCTGCAATTGTTTCATATGATTCTTTATCTCTTACCTTACCATCAACCGTAATAAAACATTCTCCAGGTCGAACATCTTCTTCCAGCGTAAAAGAATAGAGGTCATTGAATCCATCACCTTGTAAACGGTTGGATGTGAAAAAATCCCTGGTTATTATCCTTATTAACGATATAAGCAAAGTCATCATTGATACTATTTATAGGTGAAGCTAATTCATAGACTTCGGATGTGGCATTGTCATATACTTCAACGGCAAATACATCCAGTTTACCCTGACCTTCATGGCCATCTGATGAAAAATACAAAATGTTTTCATCACTAATGAACGGCGTTGTTTCATTGCCTTCTGTATTTACAAAAGATCCTAGATTACGGGGCTTACTAAAATCTCCTTCATTTAAAATATCAACTACAAAAATATCCGTTTTTCCTTTTGACGGTAATCGGTCCGAAACAAAATACAATTTACTGTCATCCACATTGAGAACCGGATAACCTGTTGATGCTTTCTTTTTATTAAATGGTAGTTTTTTAATATTTGTCCAACTTCCATCAGCTGCAACATCAGCCTTATATAAAAGTAATCTCTTGTTCTTTGGTAAATTCTGTTTTTTTAATTTCTTCTTGTATTTGTTTCTGCTGAAGTAAACTGTTCTTCCATCTTTCGAGTAAGCAACACCAGTTTGGTTAACTCTTTTGTTGATGTCTTTAGTTACCCTTTTTACATTTTTTATTTCTCCATCAAAATTTATATCACCTTTATAAAGGTCTTTTCTTGGATTGTAATTCTTTTTAGCTGTGGTCACTTTGTGATCAGCTGAAGTAAAAATCAATTTATTCTCATCTAAAATGGCAACACCATAATCTGAGTTCTTCTTATTTACTTCTAAAAATTTAATTTGATACTTGCCCGTCGACTGACCGGCAACTTGTAAAAAACAAGCTAGTAAAAAAACTAATATAAATCCCCTTTTCATAATTTGTAACTTATAATTGTTTGTATTTCAAATATTTAATTGCTATTGTCAATCTGTTTGTTTTTTTTAAATGAATTCAAAACAGGAATATTTGTATGTATAGCAACTTATCAACAGTGTGTTAATAACGCAGGAAAGTCCAAAAAATTATATGTGAAGAAAAATATCAAGTGAAAAAAGGAAGTGAAAATTATTCATAAAAAAAGCCCTGCAATGCAGGGCTCTTTAAATCTATTCTATTCAATGAATTATTTCACTGGTGAAGGTTCTTCAGTTGGAGCAACTGCTTCTGCAGGAACTTCGGCTTCGTAATTGGTATTTAAGGCATCAATTACTTCCTCTGTGATATTAAGTGACTCCTTGCCATATAGTACGCTTTTCGTTTGCATTGAGGATCCAAGAATATAGGTGTATCCTTTTGATTGACCATATTCGGCTAAAAAGGTTTCAATATCATTGTTGATCTTATCAAACATTCTTTGGCCTTCAGCCTGAACTTGCTGCTGAGCCATTTGCTGTTGTTGCTGAAAGGATTGCTGCTCTTGCATTAACTCAGCTTCTTTCTTTTGACGCGCTGCAGCAGATAAGTTGTCTTTACTTTGTTGATACTCCTGGATCTTTTGTTGCAAAGGCAATGCGATCTGATCCAATTGTTGTGAGATCTGCTGGGATTGTGCTTTCATATCTTCCTCAGCTTGCTTTGCCCCATCATACTCCTTCAATATTTCCTCTACATCCACATAGGCGATCTTTACTTGAGTACAAGACGCCATCAACATCATTAAAGAAAATACTATTGCTAATTTTTTCATTCTAATTAATTTTTGATTTAGTGTGGCAAATGTAAAATAATGATTCGATTAACAATACAAAAATTTTCACTTATTGGCCTTTTGAAAAGCATAAGCGTTATTTATGGAAATTATGATTATATAAAATTCTCTTATAGAACTCGAGGTTGCAGGGCTCCTTATGGTTCTTTTTCAATAAATTTCCTTCACAACTTAACCTAAGGAATAAAAAAGTCTCTTAAAACGCCTTAAAATGCGTTTTAGCGTTTCTTTATGACATATATCTTCGACGAGAACTCTTTTGTGCGCATGGCCTTGATGTTAGATAGCAATCCAGTTTTAAATCCGGAAATGAAATTCGATTTTCCTGTCATATATTTTTCCGACAGAAGGCTTACATAAAAAGAATCAAAAATCAATGGCAATGTCTGGATCACATCAAAGTCAAATTGTCCAAAAATATGCCGAATTGATTTTTCACTAAAATGCCATAAATGTCTTGGTACATCATAAGCTGCCCAAAACTCTTTATAATGACTTGCGTCATAGCTTTTGAAATTGGGAACTGCAATAATTAAATACCCCTGTGGAGAAAGCAAGTCTTTTAAGCTGTCAATATATTCCAATAAATTAGGAACATGCTCTAATACGTGCCACATGGTAATAACATCGAACTTGCCCTTATTCGAATCAGAATACTCACTCAAATCTTTTTTGATGCCTTCCTTGTAAGTAATTTTGTTTAAGGCAAGGTTGCGAGCATTTTTACTTGGTTCTATTCCTGATATCTTCCATCCATCCTTTTCACAGACCGATAAAAAATCTCCGGTTCCGCAACCGATATCTAAAATATGGCCTTTACTACCACTAAGCTTATTGATCAATTTTAGTTTTTTCTTTAAAGAATAGGTCTTGATCACTTGGTATACTTTATCCATTAAAGTTCGCTTGGAATCAGTATGAGAAATATATTCCTCACTCTCATAATAAGCTGGAAGATCAGCTTCATTGAGGACGCGGAAACGTAACCAATAGATCTGTTTCAGGATCCAAAAGAAGGAAAAGGTTTCACGTGAAACAGTGTGATCAATACAAGTTATAAAAGGCGTTAGTTTTTCCTTATTTTCATAAGGCTGTTTATATTCCTTTTCAGCTTGCTTCATATCCATATTCATTGGTAAGAATTAGTTAGCGACCCATATAAACAAGTAATACAGAAACATCACTTGGAGAAACCCCTGAGATTCTGCTTGCCTGTGATATGGTGGCGGGTTGAATTTTAGATAAGTTTTTCTCTTGCTTCAAATGAGATGGAATGAATCTTTTGATAGTCAAAATTTATTGGAATTTTTATATTCTCTAGCCGTTGTAATTTATCCGCAGAATTCTTTTCCTTTTCAATATAACCGGAATATTTAACATGGATTTCTGTCTGCTCAATCACTTCATCATCTATTTCATTTGTCCAAAATAAACTCCTCTGACTTTTGGAAAACTTCCTAACGTCATTAAAATCCAATTGAGGTCTGAGAAGCTATTTTAAACATCTTCATTGATTGGCTGACAGCTGCAGAATCTTTTTCATTCAAAATGGTATTTACATCCTCCGGCTTTATACTTGTCTCCTTCAAAAAGTTTATAAATAAATCTGTCTTCTCTTGCTTTTCAAGCTACACGATTCATACGTTCCTTTGAGGCTAGATCCAATGGCAAACGACACGAGGTGTTAATCTCAAGTCTGCATTATCCTGTCTTAATAAGGTTCTGTATTCTGCTCTTGATGTAAACATTCTATAAGGCTCTTCAGTTCCTTTGGTAATAAGATCATCAATCAAAACACCAATATAAGCTTCGTCTCTCTTTAGGATAAATGGCTCCTTCTCCTGTGATTTTTAAGGCTGCATTAATTCCTGCCATTAAACCTTGGGCTGCAGCTTCTTCGTATCCGGTCGTTCCATTTATCTGACCTGCAAAATAAAGGTTCTTAATCAGCTTTAGTTTCCAAGGTGTGTTGCAACTGAGTGGGAGGAAAATAATCATATTCTATGGCATATCCGAATCTCAGGAATTTAACGTTCTCAAATCCTGCTACTTTTTTCAATGCCTTGTATTGAACCTCATGGGGTAAAGATGTTGAAAAACCATTGACATATATTTCTGTAGTATTCCAACCTTCAGGTTCAACAAATATCTGATGCCTGTCCTTGGTTGCAAACCGATCAATCTTATCCTCAATTGAAGGACAATATCGCGGGCCCAATACCTTTAATTCTTCCGGTATACATAGGCGAATTTTCAAATCCCTCACTCAACAAATCATGCACTTCAGGTGAAGTATAAGCCATATAACAAGATCGTTGTTCCGTTAAAGTTTTCTGTATCAGTATATGAAAATCTTTGAAGTAACTTCATCACCTGGCTGCTCAATCATCTTTGAAAAATCCAATGACCTGGCATCTACTCTGGGAGGCGTACCGGTTTTCATTCTTCCAGCTTCAAAACCCTTTGCAACCAAGTCTTCTGTGATTCCGGTTGAAGCACCTTCACCTGCTCTTCCACCTCCAAAGGTTTTTTCTCCTATATGAATTCTTTCCATTTAAAAAAGTTCCTGCAGTAACAATAACCGTCTTTCCGTAGATTTCCAACCCCAACTGCGTTTTAACCCCTACAATTTTATCTTCCTTAAAAAGCAAGTCCGTTGACCGAATCCTGAAACATATCAAGGTTGTCCGTTTGCTTCCAAACGCGTTCTCCATTCCTCAGCAAATCTCATTCTGTCACTTTGGGCTCTAGGACTCCACATTGCAGGACCTTTCGATTTATTAAGCATTTTAAACTGTATGGCCGTTTTGTCGGTTACTATACCACTATAACCCCCAAGCGCATCAATTTCCCGAACAATTTGTCCTTTCGCAATACCACCCATTGCGGGATTGCAACTCATCTGAGCGATATTCTGCAAACTCATGGTAATCAAAAGGGTGCTACAACCAAGATTAGCGGCAGCCGCAGCTGCTTCACTTCCGGCATGACCACCACCAACAACTATAACATCATATGTAGATTCAAATAAATTCATCATCATTGTTTCACGTGAAACATATTTAGCCTCGTGTTAAAAAGTCCGCAAAGATAGGTAATAATCCTCTTTCGACCTCATGGTTAATTTATCCATATCCTCCTTATCCTTATAACCACAATAATGCAATATTCCATGAATCATCACCCGGTGCAGTTCATCTTTAAAATCTAACCCCAAATTCTCAGCATTTTCCTTTACTCTTTCATACGAAATATAGATATCTCCTGAAACCACGTCTCCGATAGTATAATCAAAGCTAATAATATCTGTTAATGTGTTGTGCTTCAATGCTTTAATATTAATTTCGTGCAAGTAATCATCATCACAAAATATATAGTTTATTTCTCCCAGTTCCTTTTCCTCCTGATCAAGAACAAAAGTTACCCAATCAGCTATATTAGCTTCATCTTCTAAACTAAATTTTCCAACAAATGTATATTCGATCATCTGACCTTATCTATTATCCTGTTCAAAATACTCCTTTACCCTCTTTTTATAATCCGGAGCCAATTCCAATCTCTTACGTTTTAAAATTTCGTCCTCGTTTCCCGATTCTTTAGCCTGCTTTAATGCATCAATTTCTCTAAACTGCTCTTCGAGCCGACTTGTTTCACCTTTTCTTTTACTATCCTTATTTCGCTCCAAAGCCGCATTCTCCATCTCTAAAAGTTCATGCTCCAATTTTTGCATCCTATCTAGCGACTCTTTTGTAATCCCCTTTTCAAGCAGTATCTTCTCCAATTCCTCCATCTGATTCAATGCAGCCTTGCCTTTTTGGCCACCACCCCCTTCTTTATCCAATATTTCCTGTAATTGATCCTTCAAAAGTTTTTGTTCCTGGTACATCTGAAATTGCTCACCGCTCATCGCTTCTTTTCCCTTTTTACCAGGCCCTTTCTGTTCATCTAATCCTTCCTTCATCTTCTTCATCATTCCCTGCTGTTTTTTAATAACATCCGGTAAACTAAGTTCTCCTTCTTTACCTTTTCCTTTTCCAGATCCTGGTTTTTGATTTTGAAGATTTTGCAGCATATCACTTAACAAGTCCGCAAGATTATTCGCAGCAGTCATGGTATATTGCTGGTTACTCATACCTTGTTGAATTCTATTCTCAGCAATATTTTCAAGTGATTTATCAAGATTATAGTGCGCTGAACCAATATCTTCCTGAATTTTAGAGCTCAACTTCACCATCCTGAGTGATAAGGAATACAAACTATCATCTATGTGTTCAAAATGTTCTTTGAGTTTGATCTGCTCTTTTAATTTTTTAGGAAAATCAGCGTTTTTAGCGCTCACATTATCAAAAGAAAGCATGAGTTCTTCCTGATCAAGAGAAAAAAGAAGCAAATTCTTAAGTATCTGTTGCAAGTCCTTTATATTCTCTTCCATTCCCTGCATCTCCATTTCCATCAAACCAGCCTCCATTTTTTTACTGAGTTCCTTCATCCGCTCAGAGGCCCTCCTTTGTTGCTCTTTCGCCTTATCCTTGCTACTCTTCTGCTCCTTGCCATCTTTTTGCTCACTGTTCTTTAATGATTCTTGAGCATCCTTCATGTCCATTTCAATTAATTTCTCATCAGGCTTGCTATCGAAAATGTCCATAGGGTTTTTCAATTCCTCATTTTGCTCCCTGAGTTCGTTAAAATCCTGCTGGAGGGAATCAAACTTAGAATTCAACTTTTTTTGCTCTTCTTCTGAATTAATTTCCTCTGTGCTCAGATCCAATTGCTCCTCTGAAAGCTCCTCTAGCTTCTGTATGATCTGTGCAGATTTCTTTTCAACGTAAAACTGCTTGGTTAATTCTAATATCCGCTCAAGTGTTCTTGTTTCCTGCTTACTTTGTTCCTTCAGTTTATCTATTTTTTCAAGCAAATCCTCCTTCTGCAGTTTTTCAGCCAACTCCTCAAGTTCTTTGATCAACTCTTCTTTTTCCTTATAATCGGCCAATTCTTCCCAACGTTTTTTAAGCTCATCCTTTTTATCTTCAAGATCTGGTTGGTCTTCCATATCCATATCGTCAAGGTTTTCTTTCATCATTTCAGCATTCTTATCCATCATCTCCTGATAGCTTTTCTGCCTTTCCAAAAATTCTTCAAGTTGCTTTTTATCATTCCAATCAGCATCTTCCTTATTTTTAAGCTTCTTTGAAAATTCTTCAAGCGATTTTTCCAATTGTTCTCCTGATTCCTTTGACTTTTCAGCCTCTTCAATCCCTTGTTTTTGTTCTTCTAAAATTTCTTCCTCCTCTTCCTGTAGTGTTTTGTTCCTATACCTGAATGTTTGAGAAACCGTTTTCTTTGGACCCCTTATGGCATCATTATCATATACTTCAAAATACAATTCGTAGGTTCTGCCTTCTTCTAAAAGAATACCCTCCGGAAACACATAAAAAAATTCTTCAAAGTCACTGTAATCAATATTTATCTTTCCAATACTTTGCTGCCCATTTTCTATGTCTTTGGCGACAATTTGTAATCTGGATATGCCATAATCATCTGTAAGTTGACCTAAAAACTGAACCGGGCCCCGGCTAACTGAATCAATATCAGATTGAACAAATATTTTCGGAAACTCATCAGTGACAACCTCCAATTGATAACTTAGGGTTTCAAACTCCTTTAAATAGTCATTAGAAGAGCTAATGTCATACCAGGTATTTCTAAGTATTTTCTTGCTCAACAAAAATTTACCATTATTCGCTCTGGTCATTTTTTCAACCTTCTGCTTAGCTTTATCGCTTTTTACGGTGAAGTCAAGTGTCTCTGTGTTTTGGGAACCAACGAACCAAGTAACTTCAGTTCCTGCTGGAATAATGGCATTCCCTGTATTATTTATCGTATCGGGCTGTTTATTCAAATAGGCCGGATATTTCAATTCCATGCTAAAGTCTGTGATCTTCGGTGCTGAAAGGACTCTTAGCAGATAGGGCTTGGAGTTTACTGAATTACCCTCCATATAAAACTCTATATCCCTTTCAGGAAATTCGAAAACATATGATAATAAACCATCTTGTCCAGGAAGGGCATAATAACTCTTTCCATCATAAACAACGCGTACATTTTCAGGAATCAACTCTCCAACGGTTCTGAAAACCAATTTAAATGATTCATCTTCGACTGTTTCCAACCGGTCATTTACCACCTGGAAATAAAAGGGAGCCGGAGCCTCAAAAGCTGTCTGATGATGAACCACTCGATTCAGGCTTTGGGTAAATACAGAGTTGTTTCCTGTAATCCAAACCAGAAACCAAATAAAAAGAGGAATAAACAAGTATTTTAAATACACCGCATTGTTTTTAAACACAATGGCATTTTTAAAGCTTATCGGCGTTAATTCTTTAGATTTTTGTTCAATACTGGCAACTAATAATTCGTTTTTTGATTCAATTGATTTTAATTGAATAATGTTAAGCAGCTTGTCATCTACTTCTTTGAAATGTTTACCGATGATCGCAGAAGCTTCAGTATCTGAAAGTCCTTTTCTGAGCCCAATTAATTTGAAAATTGGGATCAGGATGAATCGAAATAGTAAAATAAACTCTATAAGCACAAATAACCAAAATAGCACCGTTCTGGAAAAGGGCTCCAACCACAGGAAGTATTCGACGCTCAATGTAAAAAACAAATAAAGCAAACCGAAGAACAAAAAGAATATGGAACCTTTGATAATCTCATTGGTGTAATACCTTCTTATAAAGGCTTTTAGCTTATCGTGTATGTGATTATAATGGTTCAAAACTGATTTCTAAAATTACGATTAATCTTTAAAACTGAGGTAGAAACTGTATTTTAATCACAGGACGTTTTCCCATATCTTAAGCATTAAATCTATTACACCCAGAAATTTTTAAACTACTAATTTTGAGTTTTTGATTTGTTCAATGCGGTTTTTATGGCATCTTCAGCTAACTTCTTCATGATCATATACCCTTCCTTTGTAGGGTGCACCCCATCCTCTGCCAGAGATTTTGGTAAGCCATTACGATCATCGGCCATAGCTGTAAAATAATCAAGGTAAATAATCCCATTCTTTTCAGCGTAATCTCTTAACATTGTATTCAACTCAGGAATCTTTATGTTAGGCTCCAAGCCCGGTCTCCACACATAATCAAAGGCGGGCAATACAGAAGAAATGATCACTTGAATATTGTTGGCTTTTGCGAGCTCGGCCATAGAAATTATATTGTCCCTGATCTCTTCTAAGGTCATTGGGCCTGTGTTTCCGGCAATGTCATTGGTTCCGGCAAGGATGACAACCGCTTTTGGCTGCAGATCAATCACATCCGCACGAAAACGCAACAGCATTTGGGGAGTGGTTTGACCCCCTATTCCTCTATTGATATAATTAGGGTTCTCAAAAAATTCAGGATCCTTATTGGGCCATCCTTCTGTGATTGAATTGCCCATAAAAACAACGCGTTGTTCTCCTTGAGCAGGTAAACCTAAACTCTTATTTTGTTTTCTAAATCTATTCAAATCAGGCCAGTCTTGCGCATGAATACTATGAAAAAAGCCAATAAACAAAATTAGCAGTAAAATATCTTTATATCTTTTCATTTCGTAGTTTTTATTTCAAGCTAAAAATACAATTATAAATTTTATCTCATAGATTCTTTAAAACATTATAACAAGTTATCTTTGCGCCATAATTTGAATCACATGACAAAACAAGTTAGAGTAAGGTTTGCTCCGAGTCCAACCGGGCCATTACATATAGGTGGTGTTCGCACTGCCCTTTTTAATTACCTTTTTGCCAAGAAGCATCATGGAACTTTCGTGCTAAGAATTGAGGATACGGATCAAAACAGATATGTAGCCAACGCCGAGCAGTATATTATTGATGCGCTTAACTGGTCTAATATTCCTTTTGATGAAGGTCCTGGAAAAGATGGAGGATACGGTCCTTACCGTCAGTCTGAAAGAAAGGATCTGTATAAACAATATGCCGACGAGCTTATTTCGTCCGGGAATGCCTACTATGCCTTTGATACTGCTGAAGAGTTGGATTTTCATAGGAACGATCATCAGGAAAAAGGGAAAACCTTTATTTATAACTGGCATAATCGGAAAAAATTGAATAATTCTTTGACGCTTTCAGCTGAAGAGGTACAGGATAAAATCAAGAAAGGAGAGAAATATGTCATTCGATTTAAGTCTCCGGTGGATGAAACCCTTGAACTTAAAGATATGATCAGAGGAGAGATAAAAATCGATACCAATGTTCTCGATGATAAGATCCTTTTTAAGTCAGATGGTATGCCAACCTATCACCTGGCAAATATTGTGGATGACCATCTGATGGAAATCACACATGTGATCAGAGGTGAAGAATGGTTGCCCTCTATGGCTTTACATGTTTTATTATATAGGGCTTTTGGCTGGGATACTCCGGAATTTGCGCATTTACCTTTAATTCTTAAACCCACCGGTAAGGGTAAGCTAAGTAAAAGAGATGGTGATAAACTGGGTTTCCCTGTATTTCCGTTGGAGTATACCAATAAGGAAACAGGGGAAGTATCAAAAGGATACCGTGAGGATGGTTATTTTTCAGATGCTTTTGTAAATATGCTCGCATTTTTGGGATGGAACCCCGGTACTGAACAAGAGTTGTTTAACCTGGAAGAATTGGTTGAGGCATTTGACATTTCCAAAGTTGGAAAATCGGGAGCTAAGTTTGATGCGGAAAAAACAAAATGGTTTCAACACCAGTATTTCATCCAAAAAGAAGATAGCGTGATAGCGCAACTATTTGTGCCTGTACTCGAGCGGCATCTGGAAAATGGTTTTGACAAAGATCTAGACTTGGATTATATCACAAAAGTTGTTGGTTTAATTAAAGAAAGAGGCACTTTTGTGAATGATCTATGGGATCTTGGAAGTTTCTTTTTTATAGCTCCTGAAGCCTATGACGAGAAAGCAGTTAAAAAGAATTGGAAAGAAGGTACTGCTGACCTAATGCTGGAACTAAGTCAAGTGATCGAGCAAATTGCTGATTTTTCATCTCAACATATTGAAAATGCGATCAAAGAATGGATCACTTCGAAAGAAATTGGCTTTGGAAAGGTCATGCAACCCTTAAGGCTTAGTCTTGTAGGCGCTTTAAAAGGCCCTCACTTGTCTGATATTGCATTTTTAATAGGAAGAGACGAAACTGCTAAGAGAATTCGTTCAGCGGTTGAAAAACTGGGTTAATCCTTATAATTCAATCTTAACGTTATAGTTTTTTAGGGTCTCTTTATAGTTTTCAGGGATAAAATTGTCTTTACTAAACTCCGTTTTGCGATTATTTCTATTGCTGATATGCTCAATTGACCTCAGAAATCTTCGGAGATCTTCCTGATTAGAGAGAATTAACCCCGGAACTTTTGTGCTTTTGCCTGTTTCATCTTTAGCGACCATAGAAAAATACGATGAGTTGCAGTGCTTCTTTTTTCCGGTCATGATATTCTGAGAAATTACCCTTATCCCAACCACCATCGAAGAATTACCAACATAATTCACCTTTGCTTTTAGCGTTACCAACTCCCCTACTTCAATAGGATTTAAAAAATCAACCCGGTTAACAGATGCGGTAACACAATAATGACTGCTAAACTTGGTCGCCGTCGTAAAAGCCGCTTTGTCCATCAAAGACAAAATAAATCCCCCATGTATTTTACCGCTAAAATTGGAATAAGAGGGCAGCATGAGTTCAGTTAAAACAATCTCCGATTCTTTGGTTGTCTTAAATGTTTGACTATTCATTTAACAGATTCTTATCGCTTTTAAGCATTTCAACTTCCTTCACATAGTACTTTGTGTCTCCCAGCCAGAAAAAAGTGCCGAACCTTTCAATATAAGTAACCTTTACTCTTTTTCCCTGAAATTCCTTCAGTTTCTCCAAGACTTCCTTATCTGATTTTTGAACAGAAAAATTGAATTGCTGTTCCTCTGAAACCCCTTGACTCAAACGACCTTCCCAGGTTTTGAATAGCAATCCTCTTTTGGAAATTTTAATAAGCTCACCAGCTCTGTAACCCTCACTGAAAGTAACAAAATAGATAAAGCAAATGTAAATTATAAAGACGATCAATACGGAAACACCTGCATAGCTGAGAAATTTTTTCATAATAACATTGGGTTTAAATAACCAAAAGTAATAAATTAATTATCCTCAACAACCAAGGCTATCAAATGAAATTATTATTCGTAACTTTAGTTTTCACAATTTTAAAGAAAACCACAATGATTACAGCAATTCCAATTCTTCTATTTATACTACTTATAATCTTTCTTGGACTATTTATGGTAAAGCAGCAAACCGCTTATATCATTGAAAGATTTGGTAAATTTAGCAGTATCCGATCTGCCGGATTACAGTTTAAAATTCCGTTTATTGACAGAATAGCTGCGCGATTAAGTTTAAGAATTCAACAACTCGATGTGGTAGTTGAAACTAAAACAAAGGATGATGTATTTGTACACCTTAAAATTTCCGTGCAATATCAGATATTAAGAGATAAGGTCTATGATGCCTTTTACAGATTGCAAAATCCGCATGAACAATTAACTGCTTATATATTTGACCTGGTTCGAGCAGAAATTCCTAAAATGATACTCGATGATGTTTTTGAAAAAAAGGACGATATCGCTTTTGCCGTAAAAAGAGATTTAAAAGAAGCCATGCTTGACTATGGATATGATATCGTTAAAGCTTTGGTAACCGACATTGATCCGGATGCTTCTGTAAAAGAGGCTATGAACCGAATCAATGCGGCGGAAAGAGAAAAAGTTGCTGCTCAACACGAAGGTGATGCCCAACGTATTTTGATTGTTGAACGAGCCAAGGCAGAAGCCGAAAGCAAACGTTTACAAGGGAAGGGTATTGCAGATCAAAGAAGGGAAATCGCCAAAGGCCTTGAAGAAAGTGTGGATACGCTTAATAAAGCGGGTATCAACCCTCAGGAAGCTTCTGCTTTGATCGTTATTACCCAGCATTATGATACCTTGCAATCAATTGGTGCTGACAGCAGTTCTAACCTTATTCTTTTACCTAATAACCCAACTGCGGCAAGTAATATGCTCAATGATATGACAGCTTCACTTTTAGCAGCCAATAAGATCAACGAAATGAATAATAACAATAATAAAAAGAAATAAGTCCGAAACTTAGATAATTTCAAGCATAAAAAAACCTCAAATCAAATATGATTTGAGGTTTTAATTTATATCTGTTAAACAGGAATTATTTTTTCTCCTTTGCCTTTTGGGCTTCTTCTTCTTCGTTGGTCGCGTTCTTAAATTCCTTAATTCCCGTTCCTAATCCTTTCATCAATTCAGGTAATTTTTTACCGCCAAAAAGTAATAAAATGGCTAAACCGATGATAATCCATTGCCATGGACCAACAAAACCTAAAAAAATCGTTTGTAACATCATTATTTTATTATTTAGTCAACAAAGTTAATAATTATATTCTTAACTTTTCGCTATTGACGTATATATCCACCAAGAGATTCACTTTTCTTTACTTCTTCAGGTTCTCCACTAATGCTAATAGTGCCTCCTGTACTTGCCTTGGCATCCACTAATTTAGATGCTTTAACATCAGCTGTTCCTCCTGTATATGCAGAAACCTTGGTGTATTCAGTTTGTAATGTTCCACCCTTGTACATACCGCCGGTATTAGATTTAACATTTTGATTCTTTGAAGTTCCCTTCAAATTTACCTCTCCTCCTGTAAATACTGAAACATCAAGTTGTTCTGTATCAATTTCAAGCTTAATACGGGCTGCTTCCTGGGTTTTTGCCGTTAATTTTTCCTGTTTTATGATTTCATCCGAAAATATATAAGATCCTTCATTAGCGTCAATAACATCAATATTATCTTTAAAATATAAATAAACCATAACGTCATCGGCTGAAAACGTGTGGGTTATACTCATGGAAATTTTTAAAGTTCCATTATTATTTTTAACAGTAACCTCAGATGATCGTTTGCCATCTATAATAAGCTGTGCAGCATCTGCTTTTATTAATTCAACCTGTAAACCTCTATAGGTTTTTACAGGTGTGAAAGTCTCCAAGATTCATGGTAACTTTTTCCTGAGCTATTCCAATAGCACTTATAAACATTAGGGCAAAAACTAATCTTTTCATTGAGTTAAATTTTATAATTCTTATCTATTAAATATTTATTTTCGATGATAATTGGTTTCATTTTTTCATCAATTATTAGACCTTTAAAAACATAATTTGTTACAGTTTTTAGTCTTCCACTAAATTAAAATCAAGATGTTTTCTTTCAAGATCAGTATTTTTTACGGTTACAGTCACCTGATCACCTAACTGGTACATACGTTTATCTGCTTGACCTATCAATGCATATTGTTTTTCATCATATATAAAATAATCACTGGTAATGTCTTTGATCCTTACCATGCCTTCACATTTATTTTCAATGATCTCAACATAAATACCCCATTCAGTAACACCTGAGATAACACCTTCAAACTCCTGGTCATTATGATCCTGCATATATTTGATCTGCATATATTTGATCGAATCTCTTTCAGCTTTGCTGGCCATAAATTCCCTCTCTGAAGAATGCTTACATTTCTCTTCGTATTTTTCGGCCTTAACAGATTGACCACCATCTAAATAATATTGTAAAAGTCGATGTGCCATGACATCAGGATACCTCCTTATAGGTGAAGTAAAGTGTGTATAATAATCAAATGCCAAGCCATAATGACCAATATTTTCAGTAGTATAAATCGCTTTACTCATCGACCTGATCGTAAGTGTCTCAATCATATTAGATTCAGCCTTTCCATGAACATCAGCAAGCAACTTATTTAGAGATTCAGAAGTGCTTTGTCTTGTATTGGTATTGATCATATAACCAAATTTAGTAATGATACCTTGAAGCAAAGCAAGTTTGTCTATATTGGGTTCATCATGCACCCTGTAGACGAAGGTTTTCTTCTTCTTACCAATAAATTCTGCTACTTTTTTATTAGCCAGTAACATGAATTCTTCTATTAATTTATTGGCATCCTTAGATTCTTTTACATAAACACCTATCGGATTTGCATCTTCATCAAGATTAAACTTAACTTCTGTTTTATCAAACGATATAGCCCCCTCCGACATCCTTCTTTTTCTTAATTTTTTAGCCAGACTGTCTAAGGTTAATATAGCTTTTTGTAAAGATTGATCTACTCCCTCTAGTATTTCCTTCTATGATCTCCTGAGCATCTTCGTATGCAAATCTTTTATCAGAATAAATAACCGTTCTGCCAAACCATTGGTTGATCAAATGTCCTTTTTCATCCATTTCAAAAACAACCGAAAAAGTAAGTTTCTCTTCGTTCGGTCTTAGGGAACAAACATTATTTGAAAGTATCTCAGGCAGCATGGGTACTACCCTATCCACTAAATAAACTGAAGTAGCTCTTAAATAAGCTTCATCCTCCAAGGCTGTATCTTCCTTTACATAATGCGATACATCAGCTATATGAATTCCTATTTCGTAATTACCGTTTTCCAATACTTTAAATGATAAAGCATCATCGAAATCTTTAGCATCAACAGGATCAATTGTAAAGGTCAGATCTTTTCTCATATCCCTTCTCTTTACCAATCTCTTCCTCGGTAATTTCAATGGGTATTTTCGAAGCATATTCCTCAACATGGTCAGGAAATGCATAAGGTAATCCATATTCTAAAAGTATAGAATGTATTTCAGTATCATGATCACCTGGTTTACCTAATACACGAGTTACTTTTCCAAATGGGTTTTTTGAATTTGCGGGCCAATCAGTGATTTCAGCTAAAACCTTATCCCCGTCTTCTGCCTCACCTAATTCTTTTGGTGAAACAAAAATATCAGCATACATTTTAGGATCATCAGGCACTACAAAACCAAAATTCTTACTCTTCTGTAAAACCCCGACAAACTCAGTTTTTGCCCTTTCTATAATATCTACAATATCACCTTCTTGTTTTTTGTTCTTTTTTCTCTTGTATACATAAACCTTTACCAGGTCATTATTTAACGCATGATTTAAATTTCTTGAAGGAATATAAATATCATGTTCCAGATCCTCACAAACCACATAAGCATTACCTCTTGATGTAACTTCAACTACTCCTTCATAGTAATGACTCTTAGCCACCATGATAAACTTACCTCTTTCTACCTCTTCTATTCTATCTTGAGCTTTTAAATCCTGTAGTTCCTGAATCACCAGATTTCTTCCATTTGCATCAATGATATTCAGTTTTGCTGCAATTTGTTTATAATTGAGAAGTTTATTAGAATTTTGATTAAATACTTGTAAAATATCTGTATCTAAATTACTGATTTTGTTTCCTTTACTTTTAAATTTACTTTTTTTTCTTCTTGACATAAAATCATTATTTCTAGGGTCTAAAAGTACGTATTATAATCAGATTATAGATTCATAAACTGTTAATAAAAAACAAATTGTAATTTGCACTGAATGGAAACTGAATCTTTAGAAACATGTTGGTATACCATATTTAATCCTACTTCAGGAGGAGGTATAAAGCAATATAAAATTGATCGTATTTTATCCTATTTAAAGGAATATCAAATATCCTTATCAATTTACCGTAACCCAATACCCTCATCATGAAGAAGAATTAGTGCAAAAAGCTATTCATCAAGGATATTCAAAATTTATATGTATTGGAGGTGATGGAACCATTCACCATATGATCAATGGTATCATGAAACAAAAATATACTGATACAAATACATATTAAATTAGCCGTTACTTCCAACAGGAACCGGAAATGACTGGGTTAAAAATTATAACATTCCAAAAGATCCTAGAAAAAGCCATCCAGCTTATACAAAACAATAAAAGTATTTTTCAGGATATAGGTAAAATTACTTTGACTAGATGAATAATAAAGTAGCATTCTTTAACAACGCCGCAGGTATTGGTTTTGATGCTTTTGTTGTAAAAAATTTATCTTTATATAGAAAATGGGGTTCTTTAGCATATTTAATTAGCGGCTTTATCCAGCTTTAATTCTTTTAAAAAAAGTAAGATCAGTTATTCAATCGATTCAAATGAAATGGAATCTTATATATTTCTCTTCTCTATAGGTATTTGTAGGTTTTCAGGAGCCGGTATGCAATTCACTGATTTCAAAAATCATAAAAATGGTTATTTTGATTTTACCATGATAAAACCAATTAACTTTATTTAGTGTAATCACGCAAATTTTAAAATTGTATAACGGTAAAATTAATGAAGTTAAAGAAACAGAATGTTTTCATATTAAAGAATTTAAATTACATGAAAACGATTCTTGTTATATACAGGCCGATGGTGAATTAATTGGTAAAGGAAATGCTGATATTTAAACTTATACCAAATGCTATTCAATTCATTATTCCTTAAATTTTAACATTTTTGTAACATTTATAAAAAGCACTCGTCTTTATTTATATGAAGCCAATTGTTAAAATAATACTTCTTTGTATCCTTATTTTTGCATTGAGTATTTATGCTACTAAAAAAAGTATTGATTATACTTTTCAAGAAGTTGAATGCTCTCAAACAAATGAGGCTACGGCACTTTACTTCTCTCATAGATTCTAAACGTTTCTCTTAATTTCTTTTTTATAATTTATGTTTTTATTAACAACTATAATATTATTAAAAGCTTTTATTTAAAAATTTAAAAAACAAATGATGTTTATTATAGTTTGTTAATACCTACAATAAAAATAAATGATTTTATTATGAAATATCATTTGTAAAAAACTATTAACACTTTATAAAAAGATAAGTACTTTAAAATCAATTTTTTTATAAAGTTATACACAGATATAATAATTCTTAATTAACCATAATTATGATAAGAACTTTATAAAAAATATGACTTATAATACTGTTAAAAACTGTTTATAAATAGAACTAAAAAACTTATAAATAAATTTGTTTACATCTAATTTTTTATTCACTAATAAATAAATATTGATTAACAAAATATACTTATGAGAATTATACCTGAATTAATTAACAAATGAGTCTTATTTCTAAAATATTTAAAATCAACGCTCTGTATAGTTTCGTTAACAATAGAATAATTTTATGTTTATTACTTTAATAAATGTAATTTTGTTTAAAATTTTTAACATGAATATAGCTATTGGAAATGACCACGCCGGAACAACCTATAAATTTAAAATTATTGAATATTTAAAGAAAAATGGTAATCAAGTAATTAATTTTGGGACAGATAATGAAGAAAGTATGGATTATCCTGACGCTATTCATCCGGTAGCGGAAGCTGTGGAGTCGGGAAAGGCAGATCTTGGGAATTATTATTTGTGGAAGTGGAAATGGAGCTGCTATGACTGCAAATCACCATAAAAAAATCCGTGCTGCACTTTGTTGGAATAATGAATTGGTTGCTTTAGCCAGACAACATAATAATGCTAATATTTTAAGTATTCCTGCTCGATTTGTTTCAGAAGAAGATAGTATTCAATTTGTGAAAACTTTTCTAAGTACAGATTTTGAAGGAGGAAGACATCAGAAAAGAATTGATAAAATACCTACTGATAACTGTTAAATAGTTATGGGTCATCAGCATTCACATCAACATGGCCAATTATCTGGAAATAGACTGCTATTTTCAATAATTCTTAATATTATCATAACTGCATCTCAAGTTATAGGTGGAATTATCTCTGGTAGTTTAGCATTGATATCAGATGCTGTACATAATTTATCTGATGTAATTTCCCTAATTATCAGCTATGCCGCAAATTTCTTAAGTAATAAAAAAAAACAAACCGTTACATCAAACTTTTGGTTTTAAAAGAGCAGAGATCATAGCAGCCTTTATCAATTCATCTACCTTGATTATTATTGCTGTTTTTTTAGCTATTGAGGCGGTAAAAAGATTGAATCAACCAACAGAAATTGGCAGTGATCTAGTGATTTGGTTGGCGTTTATTGCTATCCTGGGAAATGGTTTAAGTGTATTACTCTTAAAAAGGGATGCAGATCATAATTTAAATATGAAATCTGCTTATTTACATCTTATAACCGATATGCTTACCTCAGTAGCTGTATATGATTGGAGGTATTCTTATGAAATATTATCAGATCTATTGGCTTGGATGCCGTTCTTACCATTATTATATCTGTATATCTTTTATTTATGAGTTGGAGTATTTTTATTGACTCTTTAAAGATATTAATGCTCTTTGCTCCAAAGGCCTCGAGATAGAAGCTATTCAGGATGAAATTCTTGCACTTCCAGGAAATTGACAATATACACCATGTTCATATCTGGCAATTAAATGACCATGATATTCATTTTGAGGCACATATAGAATTTAATAAAGATATTAAACTATCTGAATTTGATATGATTTGTTCTAAAGTTGAACGATTCTTTAATGGATAAGTTTCATATCAATCACTCAAATCTTCAACCTGAGTTTGAGCGAGATGATCACAAAGATTTTATTATTCAGGATTAAATTAAATTCATATGAACTGGACACTTAAAAAAGCTTTAAGAATTAACTGTTTCGGAATTTCATGATTTTATACAATTACGCTCGAATATATTTGTTGTTGAGCAAGATTGCCCTTATTTGGATTTAGATGGTAAGGATGAAATAGCATATCATTTATTTGCAACAACCGATCAAGGACAAGACAGTTGCTTATACCAGATTGTTTGCACCTGGAGATTACTATGATGAAGCCGCGATAGGAAGGGTCGTGGTGCATAAGGATTTTAGAAAAGACGGCCTTGGTTTTGAGTTAATGTCAAGGTCAATTCAACAAATAGAATCACTTTTAACACCAAAACCATTCGAATTGGCGCCCAGCAATATCTAAAGAAATTTTATGAATCTCTGGGTTTTATTCCTACAGGACATGAATATATGGAAGATGGGATACCCCATATGTATATGACAAAAAATTAGCTAGTGCTCATTTAAATAATTACACTGATTCGTTTACTTTACTATTATTCATGCATGAATAAATACTTAAGGTTAGTGTTATTCCAAAAACCAAATTTTTGTTAATAACAATCTTAAGTGCAATAGGAATAAATTACCCCTAAAAATTCCTATTTTAGCTACCTTACAATTATCTAAAAAAACAGAAAAATATTTAGTTCGATTATGGCAGAAGACAAAGAAAAAACAGCAAAACTAAAAGCATTACAATTAACATTGGATAAACTGGATAAGACCTATGGAAAAGGTTCTGTCATGAAAATGGGTGATGTAGCTTATCAGGATATAGATGTGATTCCTTCAGGATCACTTGGCTTTAGATCTGGCACTTGGTGTTGGAGGTTATCCAAGAGGAAGAGTAATTGAAATATTCGGACCTGAATCATCCGGTAAAACAACTTTGGCTTTACACGCTATGGCTGAGGCTCAAAAAGCTGGTGGTATAGCTGCTTTTATTGATGCTGAACACGCTTTTGATCGTTTTTATGCATCAAATTTAGGTGTTGATATTGATAATTTGATCATCTCTCAACCTGATTATGGTGAGCAGGCTTTGGAAATTGCTGATAATTTGATCAGTTCAGGGGCTGTTGATATTGTTGTGATTGATTCAGTTGCTGCTTTGACACCAAAAAGTGAGATCGAAGGAGAAATGGGAGATTCAAAAATGGGACTTCACGCTCGTTTGATGTCACAGGCACTTAGAAAGTTGACAGCAACGATCAATAAGACACACTGTACGGTGATCTTTATCAATCAGTTAAGAGAAAAAATTGGTGTAATGTTTGGTAATCCTGAAACAACAACAGGTGGAAATGCATTGAAATTCTATGCTTCAGTGAGGTTGGATATCAGAAGGAGAACACAGATTAAAGATGGAGACAAAATATTAGGAAACAGAGCAAAAGTTAAGGTCGTGAAGAATAAAGTGGCTCCACCGTTTCAAACCACAGAATTTGACATTATGTATGGTCAAGGTATTTCTAAGGTTGGAGAAATTCTTGATCTTGGTGTTGAATTGGAGATCATTAAGAAAAGCGGATCTTGGTTTAGTTATGGAGATACCAAACTAGGTCAGGGCAGAGATGCTGTAAAAGCGTTGATAGGAGATAATCCTGAGCTTGCCGATGAACTGGAAGCTAAGATCACTGAAATGATCAAAGCGAGCTAGAATAAAATTATAATAAAAAAAAGCGACTTATTCAGTCGCTTTTTTTATATTTTATAAGAAGGTTTTATTTGTTAACCTCCTTGATATATTTTTCAAGAGCCATGGTCATGGATGGCGTTTCCTTTGATGGAGCAGCAATATCAATTTGAAGACCAGCTTCCTCAGCTGCTTTTACCGTTGAATTACCAAAAACTGCGATTCTGGTATTATTTTGTTTAAAAGTAGGAAAGTTCTCAAACAAAGACTTTATTCCACTTGGACTGAAGAAAACCAATACATCATAAAATACATTTTCAAGATCAGAAAGATCACTGATAACTGTTTTAAACAATACAGCTCTTTTCCATTCTACGTTAAGACTGTCCATTAGATCAATCATTGATTGTTTAACTTGATCTGAACTAGGTAAAAGAAACTTTTCAGACTTGTGCTTCTTGATCAACGGTATCAGATCATCAAATGTTCTGGTTCCTACGTAGATCTTACGTTTTCTGTAAACCACATATTTCTGTAAATAAAAAGCAACCGCCTCAGAAAGACAAAAATATTTCATATCGTCAGGAATGGTAACTCTCATTTCATCAGCTAATCTAAAGTAGTGATCTACGGCATTTCTGCTTGTAAAAATGACTGCTGAAAAACTCAAAAAATCAATTTTCTGATTTCTTACCTCTCTTGAAGACTCTCCTTCAACATGAATAAACGAGCGAAAATCAATTTTCACTTTTTGTTTGTTCATTAGATCGAAATAAGGAGATTGTTCGGCTTTTGGAGCGGGTTGTGAAACGAGTATAGTTTTTACTTTCATATAATTTTGTTTTATTCAACAAACAGTTTATAAAGAACTATAAAGGGGGCTAATTCAAGGGCGCAAAGGTACAAAAATAAATAGAACAAATTGTTAAAACTTAATTTTTCATTTTTGATCAATACAAAGTAACGAAATAATGCGATGGCCAATGAAACCACTATACCGAAAGTTATCAAAAACTTATGAAAAAAACCCACACTGTAATTGGTCAGTATCAAGCAAGGGAAAAATGAGTAATAGAAATCAGAGCTAAATTACTCATTTTTAGAAATGTAAAGTAATTTTGACCCTCTTCTAATTCAAAAATATTACCCAGTATAAAGCCAATAAAATACCTTAGAATAAAATAGCCAAGTGTCATGATCAGGATTTGAAAATAGAAATAAAACTGTCCTTGTACTTCAGGGGTAGAAAAGGCATTTAGAGCAAAATAAATATAAAGGGAAATGTTAAAAATAATGATAAAAAAGAAAATAACATGGAACCAATTGAATATTAATGGCCTGGTTTTAATATAATCTGTATAGTATTTTTCTGAATATACCAGAGAAAATAGTTTGGAAAACCGCTCCGAAAAATTAAATTGAATTATAGCAATGAGGATCAAGACACCAAGAAAGATCAGTGTGATCCAATCACTGGTTACAGATATTTTTTCTACACCCTCAAACATGATCCTTTATTCGTTAGTAATTTGATTCATCATTACCACAGGTACTTTATTTCCTTGAAAGCCTTCCAGCAAGTCATAAAATTCAAGGGCGACCCTAAATGTAATAGTTTCATTTTCAGTGAATTTTGGAGCCTCAAAAACAGCTTTAAACACATTTTCTTCGTTTGGCATTAAATTCGTCACACCGCTTATTTGCAAAGGAACTTTAGCAAGAATTTTATTTTTATAACCTTGAAAAACACCATAAAAATCGAACATGCTCAAAAGTAATATTTTTATCATAAGTATTGATCAATGTAAATTCAAATTCATTTATCCCCGATTTTATTGATAACTTCTGCTGATTGGATCAAACATTGTACTTTTTCAAAAGTTTGGTAATCCTTAATGAGCTTTACCATATATATAGCGGTTATATCTTTTTGCCAGTTTAGGTTGAGTCTTTAACATAATGAAGTGGCACTATATACATCTTCACCCTGCATATTTGCTTCGAAATCAAGCAGGTTATATTGACTTTGTCTTCCCTTTAAAATACTGTAGGAATGTGTTTTAATACCTGTATAAAAATTATAAAGAGAAGCATTTCGATAAGAATTGACAAATACTACTGGCTTACTTTCGGTATTGGTTTTTAAATCAGGAATCCATTGTTGTGACACATGAGGTTCTAATTCAATAGGGGAAATAGAAGGAAAAGCAAAAAATACCCTGATGATCAAGATAATACCAAATTGTATACCACCTAGTATCATCAACCAACGACGGGCCTTGTGATGTTGAACAAAAAAAGGAAATACAATAAGGAGAATTGGTATCAAGTATAACGATGACCCATTGGGCCTGTGGCTGAGATTTGAATGAACTTATCAAGAAAAAGACAAAGAATCCATATACGATAAACTTAAGGGATCTTTCAAATATATTTTTTGCTTTCTGTTTAAAAAACGCGTTGTACACTACCGGAAAAGTAAGACCAACAACAGCGACCATATTCACCAGATGCGTAAGGTTATTGACTATGCTATAAGGTTTTTTACCTCGCTCCTTTAAATGGTATTCAAAAGATGGAAAACCATTTTGATATTGCCAATTGAGATGTGGAATGAAGAGGAGTAAACCAAAAAGACCGGCCATCCAAAACCTAGGATTTTTTAATAGTTTCAAATGAGATATAACCACAAAACCAATTACAAGAATACCGTGGTACTTACTATATAGCATGCCGGCCATGGTAAAGCCCAGGAACAGGATGTTTACAAGGCTTTCATTTGTCGAGAAATCGCTTGTAAGCCAGTAAAAATAAAGCAGTGAAAAGTAACAAGGGTGTATCAGGTGTAATGATAAAACCAAATACCTGCCAAAAGGTTAGGGAAACAACAACAAGAAAAAACAAAGAAACATGATTCCATTTTTCTTTAAAGTCGACCATAGACCAAATGACCCATAGCATTAGGGAAAAACTAATCGTGCTTAATAACCTTAACCCAAGTTCTCCATCAAAAATACTGTTTCCAATTGCTGCCCAAAGCGCAACCATTGGGGGATGATCAAAATATCCAAAGGCCAGGTCTTTGGACCAAACATAATAATAAGCTTCATCTTCAAAGAGGTAGGTAAAACTACTTTGCAACAAGTTGATTACAAGAAATAAAAGAAGTATGGAAAAAAACTGAAACTTAGGATCTTTTAATATTTTCATTAAGCATATTCTTAACACAAAATTAGCAATTATTTATTTTACCTTTGCCCTACTAAATAAGTATTATGCAAGATACGCTGGTTATCATTCCCACCTTCAATGAGAAGGAGAATATTGAGAAGATCATTAGAGCAACATTTTCTCAAACAAAATGTTTTGATATACTAATTGTTGATGATAGTTCTCCTGACGGAACAGCCGATATTGTTAAGGAATTGCAAGAAGAACACCCCAAAAGCCTTTTTCTTGAAATAAGGAAGAAAAAAGATGGCTTGGGAAGGGCCTATATCCATGGGTTTAAATGGGCCATTAAAAAGAAATACGATTATATTATCGAAATGGATGCTGATTTTTCACACAACCCAGCGGATCTGGTTAGGTTATATGACAAATGTGTTAAAGAAGGAGCAGATGTTTCCATTGGTTCCAGATATTCAAAAGGAGTTAATGTTGTGAACTGGCCAATGAAAAGGGTATTATTGTCATATTTTGCATCAAAATATGTTCGTTTTGTGACGGGAATGCCTTTTAATGATACAACTGCAGGTTTTGTATGTTATAACAGAAAAGTGCTGGAGAAGATTCAATTAGATAAAATAAAATTCGTGGGTTATGCCTTTCAGATAGAAATGAAATTTAAGGCCTGGAAACATGGTTTTAATATTCAGGAAGTATCTGTTATTTTTACAGACCGAACCCTTGGAGAATCAAAAATGAGCAAAACCATTATTACGGAAGCCATATTTGGTATTATAAAAATGAGATTTGCGGGCTTACCAAAACCACCAAAAAACAAAAAACAATGATTATCAATACGTTAATAAGAAATGTTAGCCTTGTTAATGAAGGATCTACGTCAGTATGCGATGTACTGATCGAAGGTGAAATGATTAAGGAAATAAGTGAACATATTGAAGACTTTCCGCAAAACACAAAGATTATTGATGCAACAGGAAAGTTTTTGATCCCTGGAGTTATAGATGATCAGGTACATTTTAGAGAACCTGGAATGACCCATAAGGCAGATATAGCCTCAGAATCGAGAGCAGCTGTAGCCGGAGGAATCACTTCTTTTATGGAAATGCCCAATACGGTACCACAGGCAACAACTCAAGAATTGCTTGAAGATAAGTTCAAAATAGCGGCAAAAAATTCATATGCCAACTACTCTTTTATGATGGGAGGCACTAATGACAATCTTGAGGAACTTTTAAAAACAAATCCTAAAAATGTAGCAGCCATTAAGCTTTTTTTAGGTTCTTCAACAGGTAATATGTTGGTAGATGATGAAGAAGTACTTGAAAAAATATTTTCATCAACAAAACTTCTTATCGCTGTTCACTGCGAGGACGAGACGACCATAAAAAATAATTTAGACAAGCAAAAAAAGATTTATGGGGACGATATTCCAATGGAACTGCACCCAGTGATAAGAAGTGCAGAGGCTTGCTACATTTCATCATCAAAAGCCATTAATCTTGCAAAAAAAACAGGGGCAAGGCTCCATGTTTTTCATTTATCAACCGCGATTGAAACAGATCTGTTTACAAATAAAATACCGCTTGAAGAAAAGCAAATCACTGCGGAGGTTTGTATTCATCATTTATGGTTCGATGACAAAGACTATAAGGAAAAGGGAGCTCTTATCAAATGGAACCCGGCAGTGAAATCTAAAACCGATAAGGAAGGGCTTTGGAAAGCCTTGCTTGATGACAGGATCGATGTGATCGCTACGGATCATGCGCCACATACCTTGGAAGAGAAAAGTCAGGTTTATACAAAGGCACCTAGTGGCGGCCCCCTTGTACAGCATGGACTTTTAGCGATGATGGAAGCTGTTAAACAAGAAAAGATCAGTTTGGAAAAAGTTGTGGAGAAAATGTGCCATAATCCGGCCCGGTTATTTAAGATAGAGAAAAGAGGTTTTGTTAAGAAGGGCTATTATGCTGATTTAGTGTTGATTGACCCCAACAAGAGTCAAACTGTTAGTAAAGAGAATGTTTTGTATAAATGTGGCTGGTCCCCTTTTGAAGGAACCACTTTCCATTCAGAAGTGACACACACTTTTGTAAATGGTCATTTGATATTTAACAACGGGGAATTTAATGATCATATAAAAGGTAAGCGATTACTATTTGACCGATAATGAGAACTATTTATTTCATACTATTCGTGTTGTTATTCCTTGGTTGTGAAGACAAGGTGAATTACGAGAAGCCTGAAGGCTTGATCGGAAAGGCAGAAATGATCGATTTACTCTATGATATGCACTTGGCCGTAGGAACTTCGAATGTACAGAATGTTCACTTAGAGAAGAACAGGAACTATATGTCTCTGGTTTATCAAAAACACCATATTGACAGTACCCGATTTGCAGAGTCTAACCTCTATTATACCGCGCATATTCAGGATTATGAGGAAATTTTTGAAGAGGTTGAACGCAGAATAGGCAATCTCAAAGATTTTATGGAGCCACAGGAAGATTCTATTCCTGATTTTTCTGATAATGCGAGAAATGCCACACGAAAGAAAGATAGTATTGAAAGGGTACTTGAGATAAAAGAGTGATTTTATATCAGAATTAATAGGTCTGAGAATCTAAATCCCTTGCAACTCTTTCAATAGCGCTCTTTATCGGCTCAAATTCAAAATTGAGTTCATTTTTTATTTTTTGGGCAGTGTATGGGTGATTAGATAAAGCTGATTTCGCTGTATACTTTGTTAATAAAGGCGTTGAAAGTGATATTTTACTTCTTAAAAACTCCAGCCTCCAAACCCAAGCACTGATCAATTTGTTGATACGGATTTTTGGACGCTGTTTTCCCAGGGCATCTGCCATCATAAATAAAACATTTTTATAAGAGAGATTTTCTGAAATCAATATATAACGCTCATTGATCACGGTCGAAGCCATTAACCGCATCATGACTTTTACCACATCCTGAACTCCAACAAAACCAGTAATGCCTTCTGTATAGAATTTTAGACCTTTTTGAACATTGCTAAAAAGTGTACCTGAGCCTTTTTGTAAAAAACCAGAACCAAGAATGACTCCCGGATTAACGATCACAACAGGAATACCTTCCTGAGAGGCCCTCCATACTTCCATCTCTGCTCCATATTTAGTGATGGCATAACCACTTTTATCAATGGCATTGTTCCAATTGTCTGTTTCATCCATCAATTCCCCTTCAGCACCATTTTCAATAGCAGCAACAGAACTTACAAAACAAAGTTTATCCACTTGATTACTAATACAAAGGTTCACAACATTTGTTGTGCCATGAATATTCACCTTCCTCATTATTTGATAGTCTTTTGATGCAAAAGAGATGATTGCGGCACAGTGATAAACATATCGTACATTCTCAAATGCTTTTTCAAGCTCTGGAATGTCATTTAAACTTGCTTCAACCCAACGTATCTTGTTAAAAAGATGATCAGCATCATCGACATAAAACTGAAAAACTCTTTTTACGGCATTGAGATCACTGTTTCTTTGATGAATAGCCCGAACACTATCATTTTCAAGTAAAAGATGATATAACAAGTGTGAGCCCACCAATCCAGTTCCGCCGGTTACCAAAATCATGTTACGAAAATAAACAATTGAATGATACTTAAGCTTTGATAAATCTCTTTATTTAAGTGAATAATTCTAAGATATGAATTCAAACAAGGCTTTCTTTTTTATATTTGCTGCAAATTTCTAAGAATGAAGAAGAACTTTGTTGAAGAGCTGCGTTGGAGAGGACTCCTGCACAATATCATGCCTGGTACAGAAGAGCAACTGCAAAAGGAGTCAACTGTCGCCTATATTGGCTTTGATCCAACAGCAGACTCATTGCATATTGGTAGTTTGGTACAGATCATTTTGTTGATGCATTTGCAAAAGTCGGGACACAAGCCGATCGCTTTGGTAGGCGGGGCCACTGGTATGATCGGTGATCCGTCAGGAAAATCGAATGAACGAAATTTACTCGATGAAGAGACTTTGGCAAAAAATATCAAAGGGGTAAGGCAGACTTTGGAAAGATTTATTGATTTTTCGGGAGCGGTAGAGAATTCAGCTGAGATGGTCAACAACTATGACTGGATGAAAGATCTTTCTTTTCTTGACTTTGCCAGAGATATCGGTAAACATATCACGGTTAATTATATGATGGCCAAGGATTCTGTCAAGAACCGCATCAATGCTGAGTCAAAAGAAGGCATGAGTTTTACAGAATTTACCTACCAACTGGTTCAGGGATATGATTTTCTTTATTTATACAGTCATAAAAATTGCAGGTTACAAATAGGAGGGAGTGACCAGTGGGGTAATATTACAACAGGTACTGAACTGATTCGCAGGAAGGTACAAGGAAAGGCCTATGCTTTAACCAGCCCTTTGGTAACTAAGGCAGACGGAACAAAATTTGGGAAAACAGAAGGAGGTAATATTTGGCTCGATACCAAGAGAACGTCCTCATATAAATTTTACCAGTACTGGCTCAACGCTTCGGATGTTGACGCCGAGAATTATATCAAGATTTTCACTTTCCTGGATCAGGATACCGTTGAAAAACTGATAGAAGCACATAAAGAAACGCCACATCTAAGATTATTGCAAAAGAAAGTAGGCGAGGAGGTAACCATGATGTGCCATGGACAAGAAGCCTATGAAAATGCATTAAAAGCATCACAGATATTATTTGGCAGATCGACCGCAGATGATCTTAAAACCCTTGATGAACAAACTTTTATGGACGTTTTTGAAGGTGTTCCCCAAGCTGAAATTGAAAAAGCTGAATTAGAAAATGGTTTAGGGATCGTAGAGGCTTTGAATGAAAAATCAGGGTTTTTAAAATCAAATGGAGAAGCGAGAAGGGCCCTTAAAGAAAATTCGATTTCTGTAAACAAGGAAAAAGTAATAGATGACTTTGTTTTAAGTAGCAAAGACCTGATCGCAGATAAGTTTATTTTGCTACAGAGAGGGAAACGAAATTATTTTTTATTGAAAGTGATTTAATTGATCATTAGATTCATTCCGGAGTTGTTTCTAATCTGTTTTTTTTACTAGGCTGTTAATTTAAGTAATGAACTATGGGAAGCCACCCTGTTAATCTTTTGATTCGATTTCTACTTGAGCTCATCGCTCTGTTATCAGTAGGTTTATGGGGCTGGAAAAGTTTTGAGGGTGCGCTCCAATATGTACTGGGTCTGGGCTTGCCTATTTTAATGACCATTGTGTGGGGAACCTTTGCAGTTCCTGATGATCCAAGTCGTTCAGGCAAATCTCCTATACCAGTATCGGGTCCGATTAGATTAGTTATTGAGTTTATATTTTTTGCTTTGGCTGTTTGGACATTAGATCAGCTGGAATATACCAGATTGAGTTATGCGCTGTGCGTTATTGTACTTGTGCATTATCTAGTTTCTTATGATAGGATAAAGTGGTTGTTGTCTAAAAGGAATTCCGGGAACTAATAAAAATGCCCCGTTAAATAACGAGGCAATTTTTGTTTTTAGCGCTCTGTAAGGTGGGTGAGACCATAAGACCAAATGCTGTACATTTCTCTAAACCAGGACCCTACTGCATATCCTGCAGCATAGGATCCTTCAGCGGGTTCAGCCCCACCTCTTATCACATGGATTTCTTCTTGATTCAAAACCCTTAGTCCGGTAATATCTAATTGAGTCATTTTATTATTTTTTTATTAGTTCTAATGATATAAATACCTGCTAAAAACAGGATTGAGCATATAACACCATAATAGATGATGTTGATTGTTTTTGTAGTTGCTATCGAAAATATTGAAAATTCTATTTCCGGATCTGTTAGGATAGTATCAACGAGAAAGACAAAATTTAAAATTCCGATAGACAAAAAAACATAGGCAAGATTGATTATTGATTTCATCATTGGATCAATTGATCAGGGGTTCATTCCCCATGAGTCCATCATAAATTCCTCTGTAAAAACTTCCTACTGTCTTGTAGTACCATTCAACAGCTTCTTTGATCGGTCCCCCTCCTTGAAGAGTAATTAATTCATTATTATCAAGTTGGGTACAGTTCATATTTGAAATATTTTCCATAACATTTATTTGGGATTATTCCAGCCTTGAAGAAACCATTCTCCTACCTGATCTAAGATTTTACCAACACTCACAGCAGTTGTCACTGCTCCCAAAACGACTAATATGGGCACCCCCCCTTTTATGTTGTCTAATTCTTTAGGGCCCAATTCATGCATCCCATAATACGTTGCTTCTTTCATAAGTTTTAAAGATTTTTTTTGACTCTTTATATAGAGCCTTGTTATACAATTATTGATTGTTCAAAATATGGTTACGTCTAACCCGCTACGTCTAGCTTTGTTTTGATATAGCTAAGATAATTTGGCTTACTGCATCTTCCTTGCAGTGAAAAAAGATAGTTTGAGAAAGATTGTCCGGCATAAATATTTGTTAGTTTTTCTCTGGCCATTACCTGAATAGAAATGTTGATTGTCAGCTCAAAATCGAATTCATAATAGTAGGTCTTCGTACGTCGATTAAATTTTAATGGAGCATCAAATTCTTTGAGTTGTTCGAGTAAAAGATAGGTTTGTCTTAGGCTGACATGTAATTTTTTTGATAGTTCGAGAGGAGTTCCCGTAGTTTCAAGTTGTATCAAATGATGCGTTTTTCTAAGTCGCTCCAGTTGCTTTAAATTGTTCATTTGTTTTGATTTTAGTTATACAGATGAGTTATAAGCGTAATTTTCAGGAAATTGTTTGCTCCAAAGGTTTTGATAAGCTCCTTTTTCAAGGATAAGCTTTTCGTGATGCCCCGATTGAACAAGCTTTCCATTTTTCAAAACCATAATTTTGTCAGCAATGGATAGACTGAGTAACCTGTGAGAAATTAGAATAATGGTTTTATTTTTTTTCCTTAGGTCGACGATTGTTTTTTGAAGGGCGGCATCTGATTCACTGTCTAGTGAAGATGTTGCTTCATCAAGTATCAATACTTCAGGATCTCGATATAGGGCCCGGGCTATTGCAACTCTTTGTTTTTGACCTCCTGACAGAGTTGCTCCGTTTTCACCAATGTAAGTATTAAAACCCTGAGGAAGACCCTCTATGAAATCCATCATTTTCAAAGATGTACAAATATGAAGTACCTTTTCCATATTAACGTGAAGCTCTCCAAGCGCTATGTTTTCAATCAAGTTTCCATCAAAAAGATGAATTTTTTGAGGAACTACACTAATGATATTTCTTAGGCTTGATTTGCTTATGTATTTTATGTCTTGTTCATTGAGTAAAATATTGCCCTTCTCGAGGAAGTACAAGCCTTGAATTAGATGGATCAGGGTTGATTTTCCTGAGCCACTTTCCCCCACAATGGCTGTAATCTCTCCTTTTTTAAAGGATAAATTTAAGCTGGAGAAAACAAGACCTTTGTTATTGTAACCAAAGGTCACATCTTTAAACCTAATCTGTTCTATGGTTACTTTATCAAAAGAAATGCAATTTTCAGACGCTTCGGTTTCCAGATCAAAAACTTCAAAAAGTCTATCAGCTGCAATAAGGGCGTTTTGAATGGTTTTATTGGAGGAAATTAATCCTGAAACCGGCCCGGTAAAATATCCGATAATGGCATAAAAAGAGAAAAGTTCTCCTGGAGTAAGCTCCTTTGCCAAAACATAATATGAACCGACCCACAGCAGTAAAATGGTAAATAAACTTGATATTCCCTGGGTTGATGATTGACTGAACACCTCATTAAGTGATGATCTGTAACCATTTTTCAACAACTTGATAAACCTGTACTCAGTTTTAGCATTCATTTCACTTTCCAGCCCAAAAAGTTTGATTGTGCTGATGGCATTTAGGGACTCAACCAACTGACTTTCGAGGTCAGCAGAGGATTCCATAATCTTACGTTCCGTTTTTTTATTTAATTTGTTGGTGATCACAAAAATGAGCAGATACACAGGTAAAATGCCGATCATCAACAAACCCAATTTCCAATAATAGGTGAACATGAGAAGGAAAGAGAAAATAACGATAAATAAGTTTACCATTAAGTTAAGGGCAGTGTTGTTGATAAACAGTCTTATTTTGACAGCGTCATTGATTCGTGACAAAATCTCTCCTACACGCATAGAATCATAAAATCGCTGAGGTAATTTTAAGAGATGTTTATAGTACCCTAGTATTAATCTTACATCTATTTCTTGTCCTGTTCTAATCAGAAATACATCCTTATACATGCTGAGGATAATTTGAATTACCAGCAGAACGACCATAGATATACTCATGATATTGAGTAGCTTAAAGTTTTCGTTAAGGAGAACATGGTCAGTGATTTTCTGAATATAGATTGAAGTTGAAAATCCAAGGATCGTGTAAAAGAAGGAGCCTATAAGTGATTGTAAAAGAATGAATCTATGGGGTTTTAATAGATGCCAAAATCGAAGAAATTGAGATATTTTCTCATTTCTGGCACTAAATGATTCATTGGGAAGCATAATGACCAGAACTCCCGTCCATTGTTGAATGAAGGTATCTAGTGAGACATGCTTTATTTTTCCCGCTCCAGGATCCATGATCCTGACATGATTTTTAGTAACCTTGTAAATGACAACAAAATGGTTAAGGCGCCCGTCAATAAGGGTATGAGCAATAGCAGGTATTGGAATTTTATACAGACTGGTGGCATCTCCTTTTACGCCCTTTGCATCGAAACCAAGTTTTTGAGCACCTTCCAGTATTCCGAGGATATTTGTTCCGTCTTTGTCTGTTCCAATATATTGACGAATTTTTGAAAGAGGCAAATAAAGCTTATAGAAAGCGGCAATAGAAGCAATGCAGGCTGCTCCGCAGTCGGTAATATCGTGTTGTTTAATATTCAGTGCAGACATAGGTTTTCTAACTAGGATCATACCAGTCATCCAGCTTATCAAATAGCAATTGAGAGAGCGATCTGTTTTCAATAAAGAAAAGAGCTGTTAAGGTCATTCCTTTTTGAAAGTTTCCAGCAATACCTTTGTTTAAAAAAAGACCGGTTTCATTGATGGAACATAAAACTTTGAACCTGGGAAGATCGTTGATATTACTAATGTCTTGATTGATTCTTACAATTTGACCGGTGGCAGAGCCCCATCTTGTATGATCAAAAGCGTCTATTTGAAATTTTACGGGTTGATCATTTTTTATTTGACCAATATCAGAAGGAGATACATAACACTCAACCATCAGGTCCGTTTGTGGAGATATTTCTGCAATAGCACTTCCGGTATATAAAAAATTATTTCTTTCAAAACCTTTGAACTCCTGAATGTCGCCGGTTGAAGGGGAGATTATATAATGTAGATCTTTATTTTTTTCCAATGACAATAATTTGGATTGTGCGAGACGTAAATCAGATTTTTTTTGCTGTAATTCATTTTGCCAAAGGCTTTTTTGCCGTTTTCTAAAATACAGCAGCTCATTTCGAGATTTTTCCAGTTCATAGGTTGAAGTTTCAAATTCAATTTTAGCGATGACCCCTTTTTTAAATAAGTGATTTTGCCTTTTGAACACTGAGAGATGTCTTTGCCAATTTTCTTGAAGATCTTTAAGTTTTTGCTTGTATTGTTGAAATTGACTTTTACCTAATGTAGTTCCCAGTGAATCAGATGAAATCATTTTTTTTTCACACAGTAATCGAAGGTCTTCAATATATAGTTTTAGTGTATCGGTCTGTTCTTCCATAAGAGCGATTTCTTGTGAAATTGAGGAGTCATCCAATGTTACAAGGGTGTCACCTTCTTTAACGGATGAGTTTTCGGCAATGAGCACATCGTTGATCTTTCCATTAATGGGGCTGGTGATCAAATTTCTTTCTTTTCCGGGCCTGATCATTCCCGGCGAAGCCGTATAGAGGTCGATTTTGATGAAAGGCAAAGCAACGCTGCAAATAACAAGTGATGCAAGCAGGACCACATAGATTACTTGACTCCTTTTTAGGAAGTTATACCTGTACAATTCAGAAGTATAGTCTAAAATCTCTTTTGGGAAAATGTTTTTCATGATGGTACTGGGTTTATTGATAAAAAACGATGTTCAAAATTCGTTTAAACCCAATTTAACAAGCTTGAAAAACCCTTAAAATAAGTCAGGATTCCCCATAAATTGTCTTATTCCAAAACTTCATATAAAGGATTATTAGATGTTAACTACTCAGACTTTTGGTATTTTTAACCCTACTTGACCCATTCACAAAGATTGAGTATCTTAGAATACTTTTTCAGTAAATCCAAACCCATGAAAAAATTCCTCGTTTTTTTAAGTCTATTTTGTTTTTTCGGGTTTGCAGATATGAACACTTATAAAACCAATACGAAAGCTTCTAACTTCAACGATAGTAATTTCGACTGGCTGCTTGGTACCTGGAAAAGAACCAATGAAGCAGAAGGTCGTCAAACCTATGAGCACTGGAAAAAAGTAAATGATACTGAATTAAAGGGTAGGGGATATACTTTGGTAGCAGCAGACACGGTTTGGCAGGAATCTATCAGGTTGATCAAATCAAATGACATCTGGAACTTTGAAGTGTCGCAACAGGATTCAAATACCCCAACAATTTTCAAAGTAACTAAAATTGAAATGACGAGTTTTACTTGTGAAAATCCAGACAATGAGTTTCCGAAAAAGATTCGTTATACAAAGGTTGAAAGAGGCCTGAACGCAGTGATCTCTGGTGACGGAAAAGTGATTTTATTTCAATTTGCAAAAGCCGATTAGTGGTCCATTTCTAAATATTGTCCGTAATGATAAAGCAGCTTGACATGAAAAATTTAGCACTTTTTATTTTTATTGGTTTTCTTATGGTCCCTTTTTCAGGTGTATCACAGTGGAGAGACCTACTCGATAAAGACCTTTCACAATGGGATAACTACTTGAGTTATCGTTATCCTGAAGGATACAAGGGGGATATTCCCAAAGATGCTGAAGGCAATGATCTTAAACCCATTGGGCTCAATAAAGATGAGTTTGGTGTTTTCACTATGATCGAAGAGGATGGGCAGCAGGTTCTTCGTATCAGTGGAGAAATTTATGGTTGTGTGTCTACCAAATCGGAATTTGAAAATTACCACTTAAAACTTCAGGTAAAGTGGGGTGATACCAAATGGCATCCGCGAAAGCAACTATTAAAAGATTCCGGAGTTTTATACCATTCTATTGGCCCACATGGGGCAGAAAGCTGGAGGTCATGGATGCTTTCTCAGGAGTTCCAGGTGATGCAGGGTCATATGGGAGATTTCTGGAGCCAGGCCAATTCGGCCATTGATATCAGGGCTTATTTACCGGAGTATATCATGAATCCGGTGGCGGATAAAAGCCAGCCATTTTTAGCTTTGGGAAGAGGCGAGGAGGTACAAGGCTACTGTATGCGCAGTGCCAATTTCGAAAAACCTCATGGAGAATGGAACGAGCTGGAGCTCATTTGTTTTGAAAATAAAAGCATCCATATAGTCAATGGAGAGGTAGTAATGATCCTGAAAAATTCCAGATATGTCGAAGATGGTAAAAAGTTCCCTATGAACAAAGGAAAAATTCAATTACAGAGTGAGGCTGCTGAGGTCTTCTATAAAAATATTAAAATCAAAAAACTTGAAGCCCTTCCGAAACAATACCAGCAATATTATGATTAATCGACAAATACTTTTTTTGATCGCATTATTGAGCCAATTTTCATGGTGTCAGCATATCGAGAAGCCCGAGCCAGCTATCCACGCGTTGTCAAAATTTGGAAATGTCAGAGATTTTACGCTCTCTTCATCGGGTAATGAAGCCTTTTTTAGTCTGCAAAGTCCCTTAGGAGAAATTTCGGTCATCATGTGTATTAAAAAAACCAATGATGCCTGGCTAGAACCGTTTATTCTATCATTTTCAGGTAAGTTCCAGGATATCGAACCCTTTTTAAGCCCCGATAATTTAAGACTTTATTTTGCATCCACCCGGCCTTTGAAAAGTACAGATGCTAAAGCCAAGGATTATGATATCTGGTATGTTTCCCGTGAATCTGTTTCCACTGAATGGGGTAGCCCAATAAATTTAGGGTCACCTGTGAATAGTGAAAAAAATGAATTTTATCCTTCTCTGGCCAGTAATATGAATTTATATTTCACGAGTGATTTATCCACTTCAAAAGGCAAAGATGATATCTTCCTTAGCAGGTGGGACGGAAACTCATACCAGAAACCAATTTCACTAAGTGAAGCCATTAATACTGAAGGGTATGAATTTAATGCTTTTGTGTCGTCTGATGAAAGCTTTATTATTTTTACCGGCTACAATCGACCCGGTGGTTTGGGAAGCGGAGATTTGTATGTTAGTTTTAATAAGGACAATGTATGGCAACCAGCTGTCAATATGGGAAAACAGGTGAATTCAGATCAAATGGACTATTGTCCTTTTGTTGATGCCAATTCTATGACGCTGTATTTTACGAGTAAAAGAAGCAATCTTAATTCAGATAAATCGTACCAAAGTTTGAATGAGCTTTTGGAAGAATTTGATAAGTATGAGAACGGGCAAAGCAGACTTTATAAGGTAAAGGCTGGCAAACTATTGACAGCAAATGCTAAACAATGACTATCCGAATGGTTTTTTGATCATTTGACGGATAATCATATGATTCCCCTGATATATGTCAATATAAATCAATACTTTTTAGATTAACTTCGTCCCTTAATGAAGACCTATGGAATTTTTCAGAACAATCAATAGCAAAACTGACGAGAACGGGATTAAAAAAACGCTTGATTTCAAACACTTGGAATTGATGAGTTCACAGTTATTTTTATTAGAACCCCAAAGTGAATATTTGGCTGAAATAGGTAGTTTGTGGGGAGAATTTACTTTAACAAGGCAAGAAATTAAAGGAGGTTTACGCTTTTCACTTTTAGAATGCCCAAATGCCCTTACCTGGACAATTACCACAGGTTATGAACCCGCTCCGGAATCGATCATTGTCCACTTAACCATTAATAGAACTGAAAAAGATGATGAGTTTCTAGAAGAAATTAAAGATTTTTTGGATGATCATTCCAGCCTTTTAGAACAGGTCTTTAATTCAAAAGAAAAACAGCAGCTGGCTCAAACCAAATAAGCAACAGATACTTTTCCGAGAAAATCGACACAGCATTGATTCGCCTATTAAAGACCGAGAAAGCATTGTAGATTAAGCCAGGAATTCCATAAAAATTAAGCTTAATTTTGTGCTGTAGGATAGCATTTGATATAAAATAAACAAAAGTAAATGGGACAAAACGAATTTGAAAAGGGAATGAAGTTTTCATTCGAGAAAAGTATTTCTTATGCAGATAAGGCAGTTGTAAGCAAGCACATACTCAAAAAACAAACGGGAAACATCAGCTTGTTCGCATTTGATAAAGGTGAAGGGTTAAGTGAACATACCACTCCTTTTGACGCTTTGGTTATGGTTGTAGACGGCAAGACCGAAATCACGATCGATGGGGTGTCGCACCTGCTTCAAACAGGCGATTCTATTATTATGCCGGCAAATGTTCCCCATGCACTAAAAGCCGTTGAAAAGTTCAAAATGGTACTGACCATGATCAGAAGCTAATCTTATGGCGATTTTAAAAAATCAAAAAATTATTGATGAAAAACAGCGAATATTTATTTCACTCGGCTCACAGTTAAGCCATCCCTTATGGGCAGTAAAACAGTTTCGATCCTGGGGTCTTCGTTCATCATTTGGTTATAGATGATAAGTGCCTTGGTATCTTCATCCTTCTCATTGGGGGCCTCAGTTACTTTACCGCTCCAAAGTACGTTGTCTGATAAGATCACTCCACCAGGATTCATTTTGCCAATGACAGCTTTAAAGTAATTACTGTAATTTGCCTTATCGGCATCGATAAAAACGAGATCGAACGGACCTTTAATATCTGGGAGCAGATCAAGTGCTTCGCCAACATGTTGTTTGATTTGGTGCTTGTAATTTGAGCGGTCAAAGTATTTTCGTTGAAAATCATAGAGCTCCTCGTTGTGATCAATGGTATGAAGCACACCTTCTTTTTGTAATCCTTCAGCCAGGCAAAGCGCCGAATAACCTGTATATGTGCCGATTTCCAATATTGTTTTTGGGCTGACAAGTTTTGAGATCATTGACAATATCCTGCCTTGATAGTGCCCGCTGATCATTCTTGGAACCAAGGCTTTCTGCCATGTTTCTTTAAATAATTCCTGTAGAAGTGCCGGTTCTTTTTGGGAATGATCAGAAGCGTATTGATCAATATTTTCAGGTAAAAAATTCATAGTATTAGTTTTAAAGTATAGGGGCGATTAATCTGGCAATGGAGCTCAGTACTTTGACATACCAAGGTCTGTTTTTAAGATCGATAAGTTGCAATTTATAACAATCTTTTAGATCTTCTTCAAAATAAAACTTCAGTTTTTCAGCAATTTCTTTATCATGGATAAATGCATTGACCTCAGCGTTCAGACTAAAACTTCTTTGATCCATGTTTGTGCTGCCAACCGTACTGATCAATGAGTCAATGATCATGGTTTTAGAGTGCATCATTCCTTTTGTATAGAAATAGACTTCAACGCCACTCAAAAGAAGTTCCTTTAAATAGGTTTGCGATGCATAGAATGCCGTGCGGATATCAGTTTTTTCAGGTATGATGAGCTTGATCTTTACCCCGCTTTTAGAGGTTATTTTTAAGGCATTAAAAATGGATTCATCAGGAATAAAATAAGGGGTAGTGATCAAAACTTCTTCATGAGCACTGGTGATCATTCCAAAAAAAGCCTCCATAATGGTTTGGTTGCTTTTTCCATAATCACTTCCTAAAATACTTGTGGGAAGATGGTTGGATATTTTATTGGTTTATTCTCAAAGCGAACTTCGTTGAGGTCAATTTTCTGTCCGCTGACAAAATACCAGTCACTTATAAAAAGGTATTGTAGATCAACTACTGCTTCTCCTTTGATCATGATATGGGTATCTCTCCAATAAAGTCCCAACTGATTCGGATTGATATATTTGTCTTTGATATTGATACCTCCCAAAAAGCCAGTTTCATTATCAATGACAACGATTTTTCTGTGATTTCTATAGTTGGCCTTATGAGCCAGTCTTGAAAAAAGAACGGGCATATAAGGATAGGCTTGTACGCCTGACAAATTCAATTTGATCAATCCGTCTCTGCTAATAGAGCTTCCCACATCGTCATAGATCACTTTAACCTGAACCCCTGCTCTAGGCTTTATGACAAAGGATGTCAAATATTTGATTACCAATATCATCATCTTTGTATAATATAGTAATCAAGATGTATGCTCTTTTGGGCCTTATTCAGTTCTTCAAGCAGTTTTGGAAACTTTTCCTCTCCATTATTCAGTACTTCAATATGATTGTTATAAGTAAAGTTTACTTGTTCAATATTGTAGAATAAAGTAGGCAATTTGCCATATGATGAAGCTGGGTTTCGTTTTGGGGGTACTTTATTGATTTCGCTGATTTGATTCAAGTATACCTTGTCAAAATACCTTTTTTTGGTCAGCATTTTCTTTTTTTGATACTGGGCCCCAAAAAGGAGATAAATGATCACTCCGGCAACGGGAATTAAAAGAATCAAAAAAATATATGCAAAAGATTTTTCGGGCCTTTTATTATCCAGAATTACGATGATAATAATAAAGCTGATAAAAATATAATAGGCGATTAGGGCAAAGGGCCTAATAGTTTCAATATATTCCATTGACGATCAAATTTCTAAATGCTGATGCAAGTTGAGATGCTACTCAAAGGTAAAAAAAAACGGTATTGAATATTTAATACCGTCATAAGATTAGGGAATTATCTATCAGTTGTTTTTTAACTCCTTTTGCAGTTTCTTCTTGAGTTCTTCTTTTGCCTCCTCACTGAGCTTTTCAGACCCGTCACAAGGCGTCAGGTATTTACCAAAAAGCTGTGACATTAAACTGTTTTGCTTGGTATATTTCTTGCAGTATTTACAAATAAACAAATGAAAACTCAAGCTAATTTTTTCCGAAAGAGTTGCTTCTCCATATTGATTCTTGTCACAAATAGAAGTTGCTTCATCACAGCTGATCATAAATTTCATATGCTTATCTTTAATTTTTAAACCATTTTTCTTCCATACAACTTCTGAGTTGTATCCTTGCTCTGTGAATGATTACCCACAAATTTGACGCTGTTATACCGAGTTCATTACAAATTTCCTCTGTTTCATAGTTTTGAACGGTTTTTAACATAAATACAATTCTGTACTTTTCAGGCAGGTTTTGGATGCAGGCTTCAAGGGTATTTTTCAATTCAGTATTTTCAATTTTTTTTTCGGCATCATTCCCCCAACTCTGAGGAACCATTTCTTCAATCCAACTTCCCCTTTTTTCGCCCTCTTCATAAAAATTCATACGGACTTCTTTCTGCCCTTTGGCAGAGTTGATCTTGCGATAATGATCGATGATCTTTCTTTTTAAAATGGAAACTAGCCAGGTGCGCTCAGCTGCCTGACCTCTGAAATTATCTTTACCTTTTATTCCTGAAAAAAAAGTTTCCTGTACCAGGTCTTTTGCAAGGTCCTGACCATCGACTCTGGTGATGGCATAATTGTAAAGATAATCGGCATACAGATCGATCCATTTGTCAGGATTTAAGGTATGCTTTATGTTGTCGGACATTCTTGTTTAGCTTTAGTTTGGCATAAATATAGGAATGTTAATCAAAAAAAAATAATCGGGTCAAATAGACCTGATAAAATTTTAGTATTTGGTATATTTGAACTCTATTTTATAAACCAAGCAAAATGAGCGGATTTTTATCTTCATCTATCGCAAGAAAGGTCGCTATGGCCTTGTCGGCACTTTTCTTAATTGTTTTCCTTATTATTCATTTATCAGTCAATATTACCTCTCTTTTTAGTGAGAAACTTTTTAATGAGCTCTCTCATTTTATGGGGACCAATCCATTAATTCAATTTGCGATGCAACCCGTGCTTATTTTTGGGGTCGTTTTTCATTTTGTGATGGGCTTTGTACTTGAAATAAAGAATAAAAAGGCCAGAAATGTAAATTATGTCAAATATAATGGTGCAGCCAGCGCGAGTTGGATGTCAAGAAACATGGTCCTCTCAGGAGGAGTGATCCTTGCTTTTTTGATCTTGCACTTTGTAGATTTTTGGGTTCCTGAAATGAACCATAAATACATCGAATTTTTACCAGAAGATCCGAACAGGTATTTTGGAGAACTTCAACATAAATTTGTGAGCCCTTTAAGAGTAGGAGCTTATGTGATCGCCTTTGTGCTATTGGCATTACACTTGCTTCACGGCTTTCAATCGGCATTTCAATCAATTGGATTCAATAATAAGTATACCAGCGCAGTGAAATCGTTTGGCAAGTTCTATTCATTTGCTATTCCATTAGGCTTCATCATCATTGCTTTATATCATCATTTTAACCATTAATCTCTTCATTTATGACTAAGTTAAACTCTAAAGTACCAAAGGGTCCAATAAAAGATAAATGGACAACATATAAGGACAAAATCGATCTGGTTAACCCTGCAAATAAAAGAAATATAGATATTATCGTAGTAGGTACCGGTCTTGGCCGGAGGTTCTGCAGCGGCTACTTTGGCAGAATTAGGCTATAATGTGAAAGCATTTGCGTATCAGGATTCTCCAAGAAGAGCGCATTCAATTGCAGCTCAGGGAGGTATCAATGCTTCTAAAAATTATATGGGTGATGGTGATTCAAATTACCGTTTGTTTTATGATACGGTAAAGGGAGGAGATTATCGCTCGCGAGAAGCCAATGTACACAGACTTGCTGAAGTTTCAGGAAATATTATTGATCAATGTGTGGCTCAGGGAGTTCCTTTCGCAAGAGATTACGGAGGCTTATTGGATAACCGATCTTTTGGTGGTGTTTTGGTGTCTAGAACCTTTTATGCCAAAGGACAAACAGGTCAGCAGTTATTGCTCGGAGCTTATTCGGCAATGAACAGACAAATTGCTCGAGGCAAGATCGAAATGTTTAACCGTCATGAGATGCTTGATGTAGTGATCGTTGATGGTAAAGCCAGAGGAATTATTGCCAGAAACCTGATTACAGGAGAAATAGAAAGACATAGTGCACATGCAGTGGTGATTGGAACAGGGGGCTATGGGAATGTTTATTTCCTTTCAACCAATGCGATGGGATCAAATGCCACAGCGGCATGGAAAATTCATAAAAGAGGCGCATATTTTGCGAATCCTTGTTTTACACAGATCCACCCAACCTGTATTCCAAGATCAGGTGATTACCAGTCAAAATTGACTTTGATGTCAGAATCATTAAGGAACGATGGAAGAATATGGGTTCCTGCTAAAATTAGAAGATGCGAAAGCTATTCAAGAAGGGAAATTAAAGCCTACAGCAATAGCTGAAGAAGACAGAGATTACTTTTTGGAAAGAAGGTATCCCGCATTCGGAAATCTTGTTCCTCGTGACGTTGCTTCACGAGCAGCGAAGGAAAGATGTGATGCAGGATTTGGTGTAAATGCAACAGGAGAAGCGGTTTATCTTGGATTTTGCCTCGGCCATTGAAAGATATGGAACTGAGCAAGCTAAATTAAAGCATATTGCGAACCCTACAAAAGAGAAAGTAACAGAATTGGGTGCTGCTATTATTGAAGAAAAGTATGGGAACTTATTCCAGATGTATGAAAAGATCATCGATGAGAATCCTTATAAAACTCCTATGATGATCTATCCTGCTACTCACTATACAATGGGAGGTGTTTGGGTTGATTACAATCTAATGACCACTGTACCTGGTTTATACTGTATAGGAGAAGCGAATTTCTCAGATCACGGAGCCAACAGACTTGGTGCCTCAGCCTTGATGCAAGGTCTGGCCGATGGATATTTTGTATTACCATATACAATTGGTGATTATTTGTCGGATGATATCCAAACAGGTAAAATTCCAACAGATAGCCCTGAGTTTGATGAAGTTGAAAAAGAAGTAAAGGAAAGATTGGAATTCTTCATCAATAATAATGGAACCCATACCGTAGATTATTATCACAAAAGACTTGGTAAAGTCATGTGGGATAAGGTTGGAATGGCAAGAAATGAGAAGGGCCTTAAAGAAGCTATTAAAGAGATTCAGGAAATTAGAGATGATTTCTGGAAGAATGTTAAAGTTACTGGTGAACTGAATGAGTTAAATCCCGAATTGGAAAAAGCCGGAAGGGTTGCTGACTTCTTGGAATTAGGAGAATTATTTGCTAAGGATGCACTTGGAAAGAGAAGAATCATGTGGAGGTCACTTTAGGGAAGAGCATGTTACTGAAGATGGTGAAGCCAAAAGAGATGATAAAAACTATGCCTATGTAGCAGCCTGGGAATATACAGGTAAGCCAAGCGAGGCAATTTTGCATAAAGAAGAGTTAGAGTTTAAAGATATTGAATTGAAAACACGTTCCTATAAATAAAGAGACATTATGAATTTAACGTTAAAAATTTGGAGACAAAAAGGGCCGCAGGATAAGGGGCGTATGGTAGATTACAAAGTGACCGATATTTCTGAACATATGTCATTTTTAGAAATGATGGATGTGTTAAATGAAAGTTTGGTTGCTAAAGATGAAGATCCTGTTGCTTTTGATCACGATTGTAGAGAAGGTATTTGCGGAACGTGTTCTTTGCATATCAACGGAGAACCTCATGGTCCTGACAGAGGAATTACAACTTGCCAGTTGCACATGAGAATGTTCAATGATGGAGATACCATTCATATTGAACCATGGAGAGCAAAGGCTTTTCCGGTAATCAAGGACCTTATTGTTGACAGAACAGCTTTCGAAAGAATTCAGCAGGCAGGCGCTTATATTTCTGTAAATACCTCAGGAAACACCCAGGATGCAAATTCTATTCCTATTCCAAAAATGGATGCAGATCTTTCTATGGATGCAGCGGCATGTATTGGTTGTGGAGCTTGTGTTGCCTCCTGTAAAAATTCATCAGCCATGTTGTTTGTTGGGGCAAAAGTATCTCAGTTCGCTCTACTGCCTCAGGGAAGAATTGAAGCTAAAGACCGGGTACTCAATATGGTAAAACAAATGGATGAAGAAGGTTTTGGAAACTGTACCAATACGGGAGCCTGTGAGGTGGAATGTCCGAAAAATATTTCCTTGGAGAATATTGCCCGAATGAATCGGGAATACTTAAAAGCAAGTATTTAGTTCATACTTTTGGCAATGATTTGTCAACTTTAATACAAACAAACCCTTTTTTATGAAGGGTTTTTTTATTTTACCGAGCCCCTGACTTAAGTCAGGGGCTCACTTATGTCATGAAACCACAAAAGTTAACATCCTTCGAAAAACAATTATTCAGCGAAAATACCATTGCAGAATTCAGAGAATAACGAAGTGATTTTATGAAAAAGCAGTAATTTAGTAGGAACCTTAAATTTCTTTAGGATGCCAAATTATCATTCTACTCTTTCTTCGAAATTACCTGATGCCTCAACCAGTATTTTTGCTGTAATGAGCAAGTTATCCCATGAAGAAAAGGCGATTAACTTATCTCAGGGCTATCCTGATTTTCCTTCTTCACCCAAATTGATAGAATTGGTGCAACAAAGCGATGAAAGAGGGCTATAATCAATATGCCCCAATGCCTGGAATCTATGCATTGAGAGAGGCCATTTCTGATAAGATAGAGACACTTTATGGAACGCATTATGATCCGGAAACTGAGATTACCGTTACAGCAGGTGCCACTCAGGCTATATTTACCATTATTACTGCTTTGATTCAAAAAGATGATGAGGTCATTATTTTTGCTCCGGCCTATGATTGTTATGACCCTGCAATTCGTTTGAATGGAGGAAAAACAGTTGAGTTGGAATTGAAAGCACCGGATTTTAAGGTAGACTGGGAGCAAGTTAAAGCAAGTATTTCTGAAAAAACCAGAATGATCATTATCAACACGCCTCATAATCCTACGGGAACGATAATGAGTCGTGAGGATATGCTTAAACTTGAAGAATTGGTAAAAGAGACCAAGATCATGATCTTGAGTGATGAGGTATATGAACATCTTATTTATGATGGGTTTGAACATCAAAGCATCGCAAGATTTCCTGGATTGGCAGAACGTAGTTTTTTGGTAGCATCATTCGGTAAAACTTTTCACAATACCGGCTGGAAAATGGGTTATTGCGCAGGACCTTCCGCCCTAATGACTGAATTTAGAAAAGTACATCAGTTCAATGTTTTTAGTGTAAATCATCCTATTCAAAAGGCACTGGCAACCTATCTGGAGGATAAAGAACATTATTTGTCCTTACCGAAATTTTTTCAGGCTAAACGAGATCTGTTTCTTGACGCTATCAAAAATTCAAAATTTTCTTTTAAACCCTCAACTGGAACCTATTTTCAATTACTCGATTATAGCAGTATTTCGGGAGAAAATGATATGGAATTGGCAAAAAAATGGACCAGGGAATGAAAACTTGCATCCATACCGGTTTCAGCGTTTTATATACAAGGAACGGATCATAAAGTATTAAGGTTTTGTTTTGCAAAAAGCGATGAGACCCTTTTAAAAGGGGCAGAGATATTGAATGCAATTGAATAAGGCCCTAATCAGCAGCACTAAAATTTAAAATAAAGAAAGTGGCAAAATCATTAACAATTAGTTTGGTTCAAACAGATAATGTTTGGGAAAACATAGACATGAATCTTAAAGAATTTAAGCTTCTAAACTGGAGCAGATTCAAGATAATACAGATATGATCATTCTGCCGGAATTGTTTACAACAGGATTCACTATGGAAGCAGAAGGAGTTGCCGAAACAATGGATGGAGAAGGGGTACAATGGATGTTAGATACGGCTAATAAAAAGAACTGTGTTGTTTTAGGGAGTCTTGTTGATCATCGAATCGGGCTATTATTTCAACAGGTTGATTGTCGCTTTTCCGGACGGAGATATTAAACATTATGACAAACGCCATTTGTTTTCATTTGCCGGTGAAGACAAGGTTTTTAAAGCAGGTACAGAGCGCATGACTTTTGAATATAAAGGCTTTAAGATTTGCCCTTTGATTTGCTATGACCTGAGGTTTCCGGTATGGGCACGAAATACGGAAGATATCGATCTGATTATTTTTGTCGCCAACTGGCCGAATGCCAGAATGCTGGCCTGGGACACCTTGTTAAAAGCCAGAGCGATCGAAAATCTATGCTATGTCATAGGCTTAAATCGGGTGGGAATAGACAATAATCAACTCGTGTATACCGGGCATTCTGCAGTATACGACGCCATGGGAGGCACCTTACTGAACTTTGAACCAGGTGAAGAAGCTATTGGGTCAGTTTCTATTGATATTGAACATATAGAGCAAACAAGGGAGAAATTTAGATTTTTAGAAGACCGTGATCATTTTGAGATCAATTAAATGATCAATGCTCTGGATTTAATTTCAATAGCGCCTCGTTTATGGTATTTTCAGTTTTTTCCAATAATTCAGGAAAAGGCATAGAATCTGATTTTATGGGCTCATGTGCCTCCATGGTTACTTTGATGCCAACTCCCAGAGGAAAGGCTCCTTTTCGAACCAGTCGCCAGGAATTATTTATGGAAAGTGGAATGATATAGGAGGATGGTGCTTTTTTCACCATCATTTTTAAGCCGCTTTCGCGGAAAGGTTTCGGAACGGCTGTTTTACTTCTGTGTTCCTTCGGGAAAAATAACAGCGACAAGATTTTTTTCTTCAATTTTTTCACCAAATTTCATCAAGGTATTGATGGCCTGTCTTGGGTCTTTTCGTTCAATCAAGAACATTATCACCATGTCTTAGGTTATAGGAAACACTTGGAATGCCCTTTCCCAATTCGATTTTCGATACGAAAGTTGGGAAAGTTTTTTCTAAAGTACATATACATAGGGGGTATGTCATAGGTACTTTGATGATTTGACACAATGATGATGGGAACTCCTTCCGGGACTTTGTGTTTATTAATAAACTTGACTCTGGAGAATAAGAAATACAAACTCCATGTTAATCCAATATTCAAGGCAACAACAGATGCTCTATGCGCTTTTCTTCCAAAAACATTAAAGGCAAACCACTGAATGGGATGAAAAATTAATAAAAGCAAACCAAACACCAGGTAATGAATAACCGATAACGGATATGAAATAAGTTTTAAGAATTGTGCCATAATCTTATATTCAAAAAAAAGTGAAAGGATTTAATCCAATCACTAAAATGAAAGCCATTGACTCCATGGAATTCTGCTGAGAACAAAGATCAATGCAATACCATAATACAATGCAATAGTTTTGAATTTACCGTTGTCAGTAGTTTGTTTTTTATGCTTAGAAAAACCAATGGTAATCACTGTGATGGCCAGGATCATCATCAAAGGATGTTCTACGACGAATAATCTAATATCAGGTTCTTTCATCGCAGCCCCCATACCGTTATCTAAAACATAGGCAAATTGAGCAGAAAGAAAATAGGCAATAAAACCAATAATCAATTGCAAATGTGCAACGATCAAGGTGAATAGAGAAACCCGTAAATCCTTGTCTTTAAACTCTTTTTTTGAAGTAAGGCCAATAAGGGCATTGACTACAGCAAAGATCAGAATGATCAGTGTAATATAGGCCCAGCCAGAATGTAGCATTTTAATCATGATAATATTTTTTTAAATCGAAGGTAAAAGTAAACATTAAAAAATAAAAACCCCACCTAAATCAATGGGTGGGGTTTTAAATTATTTAAATATGACTAGAAGTTATATCGAATACTTACGTTCCATGTAATTCCTAATCCTACAAATCCACGGTTAGCAGAATCAACACCATAATAGTCGGTTCCATTACCATCCTCAGACTTGATATTTGTACTTAATTCAGAAATATAGTTGGTATCAAAAAGGTTATTGATATTTCCTCTGAAATATAAATTATTTGTTTTTTGACCAATTGGAAGTCTGTAAGAAGCTCCAAAATCCATAATTCCAAAGGCAGGTAGCTTCAAGTTTTCTTTTACAGCACCAACATTAGAATAAAGATCAGCGTAATATCTGTAATCTGCATCAATTGAGAAACGATCTGTAATTCTCCAGTCACCACCTAAACCGAATGTAGTTTGAGCAGCATCTCCAACTTCACCACCATCAACGTCAACAATTTCTTCACTAATGATGTTTTGTTCCTCATCAGCAACTCTGGTAACAGAGTTTCCTTTATACCTCCAGTTTCCTAATGAAAGGAATCCTCTTACTCTCAAGGCGTCTGAAATTCTATAAGTAGCATCTATTTCAAGACCCATATGTAGTTGTTCAACACCAAAATTAGTTGTATAAAGAACAACGTCCTGTCCGTTTTCATCAGGCTCAATATCAGAAGAACTTACTACCCTGTCTTTCCAAGATGTACTGTACAAGTTCACACTTCCTGAAAACTTACTTCCAGTATACCTATAACCTAATTCCATACCGAAAATCTTTTCATTTTCAGTTAATGGGTTTACTTGGTTGGTAAAGTTTAGGTAAATATTGTCATGATAAGGCTGACGAGAGTAGTATCCGATATTTCCATAAACGCTGCTTTGCGAATTGATAAAATAAGCTCCACCACCTTTAATGTTAAAACCGAAATTACTTACCTTTTCTGAATCAGTACCTGGCTCTATACCATCTGGCAATGGTACAGGCTGTCCTGTATCCTCATCAATAACATTTTGAGTAGAAGTACCATCGATCAAATCTTGATCTGCATATTGGTAATAATCAAATCTCTGGTGGTTCTGATTTGAAATCGAACCTTGAACAAATACAGAGAATCTGTCATCAGCATATTCTAACTGAGAAAATAAACCTCCATAAGTGATTCTTTCATCGTTGCTATAAGCAATTTTTTGATCTTCATCTGCTTTAGCTGTTAACAGCTGCCCATGGATCAGCATTAAAAGACTCTGTAGCAATAACATTTTTATAGGTTCCGAAAGAACCATAAGTATCGTGGTTGTTATTTTGATCTCTTAGTCTGATATTTTCTTGCCAAGAGTTTAAACCATGAAAGTTTTCAACCACCCTGTGGTGGAAGCCATAATAGTATCTGTAATCAATACCTGCATTAAAAGTTAAGTTATCAGAAAACTTCTTTTCATAATTTGATACGATTCCATACCAGCTATGAGAATTCACAGAAGAACGAGTTACATAACCACCTCCGGCAGCAAAATAACCTCCTTCTCCATTGGGAACACTTTCGTTAAAAGCATAAATGGCGTCATAATCAATATAACCGTCAGTTGTTCTGATACGATTTCCTCTATTACCGGTTCCACCTCCTCTACCCCAAGAAGCATAAAGTACTGTAGACAGGTTCGAAGATTCATTAATAGTTGAAATCCCAGTTTAAGTTCATCACAGGTTTGTGGTAGAAGTTTCTTCTTTCAGTCATGTATTTACCCTTATAGGTACCCCAGTTATTGTTGTATCTGTCACCGTAAGTTTCATAATCTGAAAGCTCTTTCGTGAAATTCTGGTCATGCCATTGTGGTGCACCAGTCAATAAAAAGTTGAAATTATGTCTTTCGTTGGCTTGATATCCTATAGAAATAAAGTAGTTCTGACCTTGACCTTTGTTACCTTCGTTATAACCATCACCTTGCCAGTGAGAGAACATAACACTTGCTCCCCAGCCATTTTGTGCTTTACCAGAATTATAAGCAATTGTAGTTTTGAAATAATTGTTGTTGGCTAAACCAAAATGAGCGAATCCGCTTTCTCTTTTGTCAGTTGATTTAGTTACAAAGTTTGTAGTACCCCCAACAGATGAAATCGCTAATTTAGAAGATCCCAAACCACGTTGTGTTTGAATGACATTAGCAATGTCTGCCATACCTGACCAGTTGGACCAGTACATTTTACCGTCTTCCATTCCGTTGATCGGTTGACCGTTTAAAAGGTAAGCAGTGTTATCTTGTCCAAATCCCCTAACAGCGATTCTTGAATCTCCATAACCTCCGGCTTGACCAGCTACGTATACAGAAGGTGTATTTACTAAGGTCATGGTAACATCTTGAGGACCAATTTTGTCTTGAATCTCTTTAGCCTTAATGGTAGATACCGCAATTGGTGTCTTTCTTCCTTCAGCTAAATCAATTACACCTGTTCCAACTAGTACAACCTCATCAAGAGAATTAGCATCCTCTCGAAGTACAATAGATCCAACGTTCATACTACCTGAATAAGAGATAGTTACTGTTTCATAGCCTAAAAAAGATATTACCAGCTCTCCTGTATTTGAACTTACCTCTAAGCTAAAGGTTCCTTCAAAACTTGAAGTAGTTCCATTACTGGTTCCTTTTTCCAGAATGGTCGCTCCAGGAAGAACGCCTGAGTTGTCAGTAACAGAACCTGTTACTGTCGTTTGTGAATAAATAACCGCTGTCATTAAAAATAAGACAAGAGTTATAAACTTTTGAAATGTCTTCATAAGTAGTTTAATTTGAGTTAATAACTGTTGCAAAACTACTTAAAAAAATAAAATGGATTGTTAAAAAAGGTGATTTCTTTTAACATAATTTAACAATTATTTAACCAATAATTTATTGGCCAATTCTTTGCCTAATTCTACACCAAACTGGTCAAAACTATAAATATTCCAAATAATTCCTTGAACAAAAGTTTTATGTTCATAACTGGCAATGAGCGATCCTAGGCTTCTTGGGTCAAGTTTTTTGATCAAAAAGGCGTTTGAAGGGCGATTTCCATCGAAAACTTTAAAGGGCAATAAGGCATTTATTTTTTGAGTATCACCTGAAAATTTCATATCAAGGTGTACTTCCTCAGCAGTTTTTCCAGCAAACAATGCTTCTGCCTGAGCATAGAAATTTGCCATCAATTTTTGATGATGGTCTTTGTTCCCGTGTAATGACTCTTCAAACCCAATAAAATCAACTGGAATTAATTTGGTTCCCTGATGCACCAATTGCATAAAAGCATGTTGTACGTTGGTTCCCGTATTTCCCCAAATAATGTTTCCTGTTTGATAATCAACTTTTTCTACCATTTCGATCAACAGATTTACCATTACTTTCCATAGAAAGTTGTTGTAAAAAGGGGGCTAGTTTTTCCAGGTATTGGGTATACGGTATCACCACTTCTGATTCTGATCCAAAGAAGTTATTATACCAGATACTGATCACGGCCTGTATTACTGGTATGTTATTGCGAAAATCAGTGTTTTTGAAATGTTGATCCATGGCATAGGCGCCATCCAGAAAACTTTTGAAAGTTGTCAAACCCAATAGCAAGGCTAATCGAGAGACCCACGGCACTCCAAAGTGAATATCTTCCGCCAACCCAATTCCACATGGTAAAGATATTGTCTTCGGCTATTCCAAAGGCCTTTACCTTTTCCAAATTTGTAGATACCGCTACAAAGTTGTATTGGATATCATTTTCTGTCGCTGATTGTAAAAACCATTTTTTAATAGTTTCGGAGTTGGTAAGGGTTTCCTGAGTTGTAAATGTTTTGGAAACGATAACAAATAGGGTGGTTTCAGGATTTAACTCTTTTAAAACCTCAACCACATGATCTCCATCAATATTGGATACAAAATGAGTTTTTAAGTGATTTTTATAATAATGAAGTCCTTCAACCACCATGTTTGGCCCCAGATCAGAACCTCCAATACCAATATTGACCACATCAGTAAATGGTTTTCCGGAATATCCTTTAAACTCACCCGAAACACACTTGCCCGGTAAATTCCTTGATCTTATTCAAGGTTTGATTTACTTCCGGCATGATGTCTTGTCCGTTTACAAGTATAGGGTGAGCATCTATTATTTCTCAAAGCTGTATGTAAAACTGCTCTGTTTTCTGTTACATTGATCTTATCTCCTCCAAAATACTTTTCAATGGCATCCTCCAGTTTACTTTCTTTAGCCAAGTTCCAATAAAAGAGCTAAGGTATCCTCGGTCATTCGGTTTTTAGAGAAATCGAAATGAAGATCTTCAAATTGAAGCGACATGTTTTCTTTCCTGCCAGTATCCTGAAGAAATAAAGATTTCATTTGAAGATCTTTAATTTCTTTATAATGTTTAGAGAGTTCCTTCCAGGAATTTGTTGTTGTTGGGTTGATATTGATTAAAGACATGTTATGTTCGATTTAAGTATTTTTTATTCAGCTGATAAACTGGCAGCAATTTCAGTTTGCAAATAACTGTTCGGAATATCATCCAATTGTCTTTTTAAGGGCGAGATATAAGTAAAATAGTCATCCTTTAAATGTTCTTTAATGGGTGCTGCAGAGGGAAGTTTCTGTTTGAACGGATCTACTTGCTTGCCATTTTTCCAAAAGCGGTAGCAAACATGCGGTCCGGCAGTATTTCCAGTCATGCCAACATAGCCTATAACATCTCCTTGTTTTACATACTGCCCCTTTTGAACGGCGCGTTTTTTCATATGTAAATACTGTGTACTATAAGTAGAATTGTGCTTGACTTTGACGTAATTTCCATTTCCGCCTTTGTATCGTGATTCGACAACAGTACCATTGGCAGTACTCATGATCGGGGTGCCTACGTTGGCGGCAAAATCAGTACCCCTGTGAGCTCTTACCTTGTTGCCGTAATATTTGATGCGTCTTTTTAAGATTGTATCTGGATGAGATCCGACTAAATTTGATGGGAGATTTTAAAAACTGTCTTCTTAGTGTCTTGGCGTTCTCATCGTAATAGTCATTGATGTTCTTGGTAGAATCAGTAATAAAATTAAAGGCATAAATGGGGTTATCCTTATGGACAAAATAAGCTGCTTTGATATTACCTATTCCTACCGGAATAGTATCATTGATGTATTTTTCCTCATAGATCAATTTAAAATTGTCTCCTTTTTGAAGATGGAAAAAATCAATGGTCCAGGCATAAATATCACTCATTTCATGGGCCAGGATATAATTTAGATTCTGCCCTTCTATGGCTTCAGATAAAGAACTTTCAATGATCCCAGTGGCTGTTTTTTCGACGATCTTTACTTCTTTTCGTCCAAATTTGGTTTGAACAGAATCTGTAAAATCTACAATAAGGTATTCAACCTTATTAGGCTGATAGATAAATACCTGAGCCCTTTCTGTAGAATCATTTTTAGCGAGAATCGTATAGGGTTTGCCAGCTCTTAATTTTCTAATATCAAAGGTATCTCTTGGCGGCAGCCGCTATTTTATAAATTTCAGGGTAATCAATGTGATGTCTGTCAAGAATTTCTCCAAAACTTTCACCACTTTTAATGGTATCCTTAATTACTTTATAATTGTTCAAAATATAGCCAAACTCTTCAATGATCAATGGCTTCACTTCTTCTACAGCATCAATTTCTGCTACTTCTTTTGCTTCTTTTTGACAGGAATAAAAAAGGATAAATCCCAAAATAAATAAAATACTTCTCCTCACGTTTGAATTATTTTTTAACAACGCTGCAAATTTATCGATTTTGCGAAATAAACCACCCTAAGAATAGTTAAAAATTCAGGGAAAAGGATGAACCAATCCGTTATATTCAATTAATTCGGCTTTTGCGGCTCCTACGAGTAGAGAAGCCTTAATTTTTACAGGGATTTTGTTGAGGTCATCACTGATCCAAAGGGTCACATTCTCTTCATCCTTAAAAACCCTTCCTTTTTGTACCAGAGGTCTGATTTTTATGGTTTTTATCTTCCCGAAATTGGTTTTTATTATTTCTCTTCCGAGGATTATTAGTTTGATGGGATTCATTTTTCCATCGAAAAACATATTGACAAAACAGAATCATTTTCTTCTAAAGCTTGCAAAATCAATATTCCTCATATAATAGAAAGACGAGATCATATCTTGTACATTATTTTGTATGAAATAAGATTTTTCGGTACCTTTTTTATGATTGATTTCTTTGGCCTGATGTGATTCAAAATCAAAAAAGATTTCTTTATCCTGTGTATAGCCTCCTTCATTAACTTTTCTGATAAAGTGTATTGGTTTCAGATCGCTTGCCGTAAAGTAGCTTTCATATCTGTCTTCAACAGGAAATAAAAAACCAACCATTCCGGTGGTCCATCCTTTACCAACGGCATGAATAACGGAATCATTTTTTTTGTCAGGATTTTTAAGTTCCACAGTGGCAAAACCAGCGTTTAACAAGCCATATTGAATTTTATATTTTAAAAACTCTCCACGCTTAAATGAATGTGTATTATTTTGCGAATAAGAATTATGGTAAAGTAAGAGACATATGATGAGTAAAAACCTGTTCATAAATGATAATTTCTAATTGATTAGATTAGAGTAATACAAAATATCCTATAACATCAAAAGGTATACCAAAATGTATACCAATTTCTTCATTCAGACTTAGAAATTTCCGATACCTTCTTGTAACCAGGACAAATATTCTTCAATATCAGGATTATATGCAGAATATTCATTTAAATTATCGCCTTTATGATCAAGTAATACATAGTAAGGTTGGGCATTTGCCTTGTACTTATTGATCTGAAATTCACTCCATTTTTTACCAATGGTTGTGACTTTTTTCCCGTTTAAGGAAGAGGTATATTGATCTTCAACAGGTAGAGGTTCTTTTATCATCAACATATAGGGAAATAAGAACAATATCATTTTTAAGGATCTGTAAAACTCTGGAATCAGACCAAACTCTTTCTTCCATTTTTCGGCAGTTAACACAAGCATGTCCCGTAAAATCAATCATCACCGGCTTGTTGATTTTTTTTGCATAGGCCATTCCTTCTTCATAGTCCAGAAATGAAATAATATCATGAGGCCCCAAATGAGCTCCTTTCGGAATTTCTATTTGAGTTCCCATTCCAGCATCACTAAGCTTTGTATACCCCACTCCGTATGATGACTCACTATAATGCATTGGGGGTGGAAAACCGCTGATCAATTTTAAGGGAGCTCCCCAAAGTCCGGGAATCATATAAATCGTAAAGGTCATCACTACGAGTCCGAGGCTAAGTCTTCCCACTGAAATATGAGGAAGATCAGAATCATGAGGTAATTTGATCTTTCCAAATAGATAGAGGGCAAGGGCTCCAAAAATGGTGATCCAGATGGCTATAAACACTTCTCTTTCCAGCCAATGACCTTGTAAAACAAGATCGGCATTTGATAAAAATTTGAATGCCAGTGCCAATTCTAAGAATCCTAAAAAAACTTTTACGGTATTGAGCCATCCACCAGATTTGGGTAAGGAGTTCATCCATCCCGGAAAGGCGGCAAATAGTGAAAACGGTAGTGCAATGGCCAATGAGAATCCCAGCATACTGATCACCGGGGCAATTCCTCCCTGGGCGGCTGCAGCCACCAGAGCAGTTCCCACTATTGGACCTGTACATGAAAAAGAAACAATAGCCAGGGCAAGTGCCATAAAGAAAATACCGATCAGACCTCCTCTGTCGGCCTGAGAATCCACTTTAGTGCCCCAGGAACTGGGTAAAGTAATTTCAAAAGCGCCAAGAAAGGAAACAGCAAAAACGATCAATAATAAGAAGAAAATAATATTGAACCAGACATTGGTCGATAAAGCATTCAAGGAATCAGCACCAAAAATAGAGGTTACTACGGTTCCGAGCAAAACATATAAAAACACAATGGAAACACCAAATAGGATAGCATTTCGAATACCTATGGCTTTGGTTTTACTCTGTTTGGTAAAGAAACTTACGGTCATCGGTATCATTGGAAACACACAAGGAGTCAATAAGGCGGCAAAGCCGGCAAAAAAACTTAAGATGAACAAGGTCCATGAGACTTTTCTTTTTTTCTTGTTTGGTTTTACCTACAATTTGTTTTGTATCTACTTTGGTCGTTTTTTCTAAGGTCTCAGTACTTTGTAGAAAACTCTTGTCCTCTGTTTCGGCTTGCAGGTGCTGTAACTGCCTCTCCTGCCATTCCCTGAACTTCAAAGCTGATATCGACTTCTGTCGGAGGCAGGCAAAAAGTATCATCACATACCATAAATTCAAGGGTGCCCTCTGATCTTGATTTCATCACTGGTCAGCAAGCGTATTTTCTGTTTAAAAGAAGCTTTTTCTTCAAAAAACTTAATTTTCATTTTAAATACATTGTCAAACTCTTCATGGCCCTCGTCTTCACTCGGTTTCCCAATAAGCTGGAACTTTTCTTTTTCTTCATTTATCGATAATACTTGTAGCAATAGGACCTCCTTCGGGAACATTTTGCGCATATAAATGCCAGCCATCTTCAATAGTTGCCGAAATAATTAAATTAAAATCAGACTCATTTATTTTTTCTACTGAGGTATCCCAGACCACGGGTTTATGGATTTGTGCACTCGCGACTGGTCCAATAAGAAAAAAGAATATAAATACCTTAAAAATGTAGTTCATGTTTGCAGTGTTGCTTTTAATATAGTTTTTGTCTTATCGGAAATCTTAAATCGATTATCCATTCTTTTTCCAATGATCCAGATGATATCTGCACCGGAACAAAGTAACCAAATATTTTCTTTATCTAAAAGCGAGTATTTTTCATCTTTGAAAAATTTGCTTAGCTTTTTCTTTCCGATCATGCCAATAGGGTAAAAATAGTCGCCTTTTTTCCATTTTCTTACAGATAATGGAAAAGTTAGGAGATCTTTATCAAAATAGGCATAATTAGGCCCATAACCAAGATTCTTATTGAACTCAGAACCGCTTGTTTTTATGGTTTCCATTTCTAGGTGAAGATGCATCTAAGTCGATCAAAGTATCAGAATCTTGAATTTCCCTGGCTGCAGTGTCAAAATGGTATTTCGGTGATTTCACTCAAAAGCAGGTATTCTCTGTGTTTTAGCAGTCGATGGGTTTTGGAAAAAATCTGTTTCCCTGATTGTGATACAAGTAAGGATTTGATGTCGTCCCATTGATGAAAACCAAAGGGATAAAAGAGTTGGTAGAGGTAAGCTGTATTGTTTGAAAATTCTAAAAGATCTTTCACCTTAAAGTGTATGACAGACGGATCTTTTAGCTCTTTTTTTTCGATTACTTTGTCCCGAACAATTTTCATTGCTTCACCTACTAGCTCATTAGTTTCCTTCAGATGATCGAGCGTCGAGGAAAAACGCTCCAAAAAGATAGGGGTTAATTTCTTTAAGCAAAGGGACCAATTCCTTTCGTATTTTATTCCTCAGGTATTTGGTATCCTTATTGCTATGATCTTCTCGCCATCCTAGTTTTTGTTCTGTGGCATAGCTATAAATGTCTTCCTTACTAAAGGGCAATAAGGGACGAAGTATACGATTTGATTTTTCTGGAATTCCACACAAACCATCGATTCCGGTACCTCTTGAAAGGTTGATAAAAAATGTTTCAAGATTGTCATCGGCATGATGAGCAGTGAGTAAATAGTCATATTCTTTTTCCTTCAACAAAGCTTTAAACCAATTGTATCGAAGTTCGCGAGCCGCCATCTGTATGGAGCATTTATGCGTTGAAGCATATGTTTTGGTATCAAATTGAGTAACATGCAGGGTTTTGTTATATTTTTTTGCTTCTGACCGCACAAAAGCCTCGTCTGCATCAGCTTCTGTGCCCCTTAACTTAAAATTACAATGAGCCAGATCCACATCTGCGTCAGTTTTCGATAGTAGGTCCAGCAAAACCATGCTATCAATTCCACCTGATATCGCAAGAAGTAATTTTTTGCTTACCATTTCCGGGAAGGTCTCTTCCAAGTGTATTTTGAATCGGTTATACAAAGGCGCCTAATTGAGTTTTAACGGTGCAAAGTTATGTTATTTAACAAAAGGAATAAAAAAAGTCCTTAGGAAACGAGTTGAGTTTGTTAAGGACTTTTATAAGATAGTTTCGAAATTTTAATTTTTTACAAGTAGATTTTTATTGATTTCTAATTCAGAAAGCACTGTTAAGGCTTCTTCCATATAAATATCTTTTTTCAAATTTTTATGCCAAATTTCACGCTTTTTGGCGAGAATTGAATCCTGTTCCATAAATGGTAATTCGTATTGAGGAGAATTAAAAGTCAAATTACTTTCATACAAAGCGATGTCATCAAAGGCTTCACTTTCCTTTTCTCTTTGTTCAATTCATTTTTGTAACTTCTCATAGTTCAAATTTATCAAGAGTCTTATCACGATCCTTGTTTCAACCATTTTGCATTGTCATCGATGATGATAAAATGAGGATTGTCAGCAATTCTTTTCTTACTGTCATTTACAACCTTATGGAAATTCTCATAAATATCAACAGGAGTATATTCTGCAGGTTCGATTTTATCCCAGCTTAAAGGGTTCTTTTCATCCCGTTCGCCAATTTCGAAATAAGTGTATTTATCCGGCATGGCAATATCACTTTCGACACCTTTCAATTGAGTTGAACCACCATTGATTCGATAGAATTTTTGAATGGTCATTTTAAGTGCCCCAAGATCTTTTTCGATATTTGAAGTAATTATTCAAAGGAAGTACATTTTGCACGGTTCCTTTTCCAAAGGACTGTTTACTACCAATGATAACTGCTCTGTTATAATCTTGCATGGCGGCTGCAAAAATTTCTGAAGCAGAGGCACTTAATTCATTTACCAAGACAACCAAGAGGTCCATCCCATTGAATTTTATTATCCTTATCGGATCGAATATTCGGTTTTTCACCCCGGTATTTTACCTGAACCACCGGGCCGTCACTTATAAAGAGACCTGCAATTTCTATGGCAGTTTTTAAAGATCCACCTCCGTTATTTCTAAGGTCGATCAATAAACCTTCTACATTTTCTTCTTTTAATCGTTCAATTTCTTGCTCCATATCTGTCGCGGAATTTCTAAAATTTCTCTCATTGAAATCAATATAAAACTTTGGAAGGTTGATCACTCCAAATTTACGTTGGTCAACTTCAACCACACTTGATTTAACAAAGGTTTCTTCCAATTCAACAATGTCTCTAATAATAGAAATGACATGAACTGAACCGTCAATTTTCTTTACGGTAATTTTACTTCGGTTCCTTTATTTCCCTTTTATATATTCAATAGCATCGTCAAGTCTCATTCCAACAATATCAACAGGTGGTTCAGCAGCCTGTCCAACTTTAAAATAAGATCTCCAACTTCCAATTCTCCGCCTCTCCAGGCCGGTCCTCCTGAAATCAGTTCAGCGACTCTTGTATAATCATCTCTTTTTTGAAGTCTTGCACCTATACCTTCAAGTTTCCCAGCCATAGTTATGATCAAAACGTTTTTTGTCTTTGGGAGCGAAATAGTTGGTATGTGGATCAAATTGAATGGTCATGGTATTTATAAAAATTGCAAACCAGTCGGTATCATCCAATTCAGACATTACCGTATAAAGGTCATCAAGACTTTTTTCAGCAGCTTCGCGGGATTCCTTTTCAAGCTCTTCAAATGATTTAACAATCAGCTTCTTTATCCGCTTCACCTTCAATATGTATCTTCGCTTGAAGCTATCGTTTTTTGTCATTGATTCCTGAAGTTCAATCTTTTCGTGAAGTCTCGATAAGGTACTGACTTTCAATTGATTTGCCAGTTCTTAACTAATTCTGCTTTCGAAGAGGAAAATGTTTTTTTATCATAGTCAACATCAAAACTTTCATCTTTACTGAAATCAAATGGAGTTTTTAAGAATTTCTCTGTAATAGCCCTGAGATTCCAGAACTCTTTGATTAAATCTTTCCATGACCAATATTGTAAAAAGAAAGGTCCTCACTTTTGATTTGATCATCTAACAAATACTTATACTTTGAAAACTCATCGATATCACTGTTGTAGAAAGAATCTCTTGTAAGGATCAAGGGCATCTGATAAAATCAGTAAAGACTTTTTCAGAAAAGTTATCATCAATTTGGTGTGGCTCATAATGACCTTGTTTTAAAGCGTATCTCACAAGGCCAATTAATATTTTATCTTTTTCCGGATCTGGCTTATTTGCTATTTGAAATCCAAACAACATTCCGGCCACAATGATTATGGGAAAATTATTTTATACTTTTTTTTCATAAAGAGGGAAATTTTTTTCATTTACTCGCTAGCTAATGTGTTCAACGTACTGCGACAATATAATAAAAACCATATTTAATATAGTACTTAAATAACAATCTGTCTGACAAATGTCTGCAAAATTCAGCAAAACAGAACACAATACTAGCTATAAATTGGCAGATTTGGCTCATAATTAAATGTTAAACATAAATTTCAAGACGGTAACGTCAAAAGTTTTATTTTTGTTTTAAATTCTTCACATAATGCAAAAACGACCCTTGATCCTGGTGACCAATGACGACGGTATTACGGCACCAGGAATTCGAACTTTGATCTCCGTTATGAATGAAATAGGAGATGTAATTGTGATTGCACCCGATAGTCCGCAAAGCGGAATGGGTCATGCTATAACTTTAGATTCGACGATTTATTGTGATGCTGTAACCATAGATGAGGGACCTCAATTGGAATATCGATGTTCGGGAACTCCTGCTGATTGCGTTAAGATGGCGATCAGTGAAATTCTCAATAAAAAACCGGATCTTTGCGTATCGGTGATTAATCACGGTTCGAACAGTTCGATCAATGTGATTTATTCAGGTACAATGAGTGCCGCCGTTGAAGCAGGAATTGAAGGAATTCCTGCGATTGGTTTTTCCTTGCTGGATTATTCCTGGAATGCTAAATTTGATCACCTTAAAGAAGACATCAAAAAAATTGCACTTAACGTGCTTGGATCGATGGATTACCGGATGGGGTGGTGCTCAACGTGAATTTTCCGAAGGTTGAAAGCAAGTAAATTTAAAGGGATTAAAATATGCCGTCAGGCCAGAGCCAACTGGGTGGAAGAATTTGATAAAAGAGTAAATCCTCAAGGAAAGGAGTATTATTGGCTTAACGGGAAAGTTTGTCAACCTTGATCACGGAGAAGATACTGACGTATGGGCCTTAGAGAATGATTATATTGCAATTGTCCCTGTAGGATTTGATATGACGGCACATCATTTTCTCCGTCCTTAAATACAATGGAAATTGTAATGAAAAAAGAAATTTTAATTGGATTTTTAATAGGCATTGTAGCCACGGCCTTTGGGTTTTATATCTATGTGGAGTTTGTTTCTACCTATAGCTTTGAAGAAACGATCAAAATCCTTAATGAAGGCAATCTGTACGGAAAGGTTCTTGGACTGGCAGCCATTCCCAATTTATTTGTCTTTTTTATTTTTTTAAAAAAGAAACAGGAATTAAGGGCAAGGGGTGTTTTAATGGCCTGTTTTTTTGTAGCCTTTTTGGTTTTGTCAGTAAATTTTTATAAACTGAATTATTAATAGAACTAAAGCATTAAAAATTTTGAAATATTATATTATTTCAGGAGAAGCTTCTGGTGATCTTCATGCTTCTAACCTGATGAAAGCCTTAAAAAATGAAGACAGCTCATGCTGATATTCAGATTTTGGGGAGGTGATTTGATGCAGGAGGTTGGCGGAACTTTGGTGAAGCATTACAAAGATCTTGCATTTATGGGCTTTGCAGAAGTTTTTATGAATCTGAGGACCATACTGAACAATATCAAGTTTTGTAAAAAGGATATTACTTGAATATGCACCTGATGCTCTGATTCTTAGTCGATTATCCGGGTTTTAATTTAAGGATAGCTGAGTTCGCGAAGAAAAACAAGATTACGGTTCATTATTATATCTCTCCACAAATCTGGGCCTGGAAAGAAAACCGCATCAAGAAGATCAAAAGAGATGTGGATCAGATGTATGTGATTCTTCCTTTTGAAAAGCGAATTTTATGAGGACAAAGCACGATTTCCCTGTTCATTTTGTAGGCCATCCGTTACTTGGATGCTATTGCGAACAGAAGCCCTGTCGACCCTGCTTATTTTGCAGCTGAAAATGACCTGAGCGACAAACCAATTATTGCTCTTTTGCCTGGAAGCAGAAAACAGGAAATAACAAAGATGCTTAGCGATCATGTTAGCGATGGCTCCAAAATTTCCTGATCATCAATTTGTTATAGCAGGAGCTCCCAGGCAGGATTTGTCTTTTTATCATAAATTTTTATCAGACGATAATATTGCCATAGTTGAAAATAAAACATACGATCTGCTATCGGTTGCTACGGCGCGCTTTGTGACTTCAGGAACCGCTACCTTGGAAACTGCACTTTTTAAAGTTCCTGAAGTAGTTTGTTATAAAGGAAATGAAGTTTCTTACCAGATTGGGAAAACGACTTGTTAATGTGAAGTATATTTCACTGGTTAATCTCATTCTGGATAAAGAGGTTGTCACAGAATTGATTCAAGACGATTTTAATGAAACCAAACTTGGAGAACGAATTATTCAAGATCCTTGACCACAAGGGCAGAGAGGCCATGTTCGATCAGTATTATGAGCTGGAAAAAGCCTTAGGAGGAAAGGGAGCCAGCGAAAAAACAGCCAAATTGATCATAAAATATTCCTAACCCTTTTATTTTGATAAGAGGGCGAAACAGCAATTGTGAAACAAAAATTTAACTATTCACAAAGTGCTTCAAAGGCATCTTTATAATCTCCGGGAGTACTTCTGATTTTCATAAAAGTTCCCATGGTAAGTTCGGGCCAGTGAAGGGCAAGTCCGGTATCTTCCATGCAACATGGTGGCTTTTTTACCTTCGATAATGATCTCGTAAGGCATCGCTGCCAAGTGATCTTCTCCTATGACCGGTAGAAAATTGCTTTTCACCTTTTTCTTCATCCAAAAAAGCAATTCCGAAATACTGCTGACTTTTTCATCATTAAAACTTAAGGACTATACTACCAGCTGGGTTGCCCCTTTTTGAGACTTCAGATTATTTTCTATGGTTTTTACACCTTCTTCGAAACTACTAAATTCTTTTAACTCGACAGGGTCAGTGAAATAGGGCATCATCATCTTATAATGATATTCTCTCAAATCTTCAGCAGTCATGGAACCACCAAATCCTGTGTTTTTATTTCCTAAAGGAGATAAAGCCGCCTTTACATCAGACGAAACTTTTATCAATCCAACTTTATGAGAATCATATGCGTCTCTTAAATAGGCCTGAAACAAGATATTCAGGATTCAAATAGCTGATGGTTGTTCCCGGACCATCTGCTTTTAAGACCTACTTTCAAGGCTGCTGCCAAAGCACCTCGGTCTTTTACTTTTAAAGTAATTTCGCTGCAGGTCCTTTCTTGAATAAACAATAACTTTTAAGGTTTGGTTATTTTCAGCATTATATTGGCCTAAAATTTCAAAACCGGATGCCTTCAGGGCATTAGTAACCTTTTGTTCAGTTTCATTCAAGCTATTTGGGGATTCACCGACAAGTATATAAGGGCTTAGTTCCTGAGCAGAAATGCTCTTAGAAATTAAACATAACCAATAACAATAAAGTGATAAGAATTGACTTTTTCATGTTAAAAATGCTTAAATTTATTGAGGTGTAAAATTAATCAAAGTACACGGCTTAAAACCCTAACTTATATCATGTTGATTCGGTAAGGAAGAAATCTTTTCCTGAATATGATCAAGAGGATTCCTGCTCGCATCAGACATCCAAACAAAAAAAGCAATCCAGATGGCATATAATTTCAAATCAAAATAGTCGCCAAGCAGTAGGACAGGAATAAAGCCGAGAAAAGTGGCTGCCAACAAAGTGTTTCTTAGAATTACAGCCTCAGCAAGACCTTTAAATATACCGTCAAAAACAAAAGCAATTGCATTGACTGGGCTGCATGATGATCACGATCCAGAAAATGTTGTAAAATAAGGATAAAACATCTTGCTCTTTGCTGAACATTGAACCAATGTCTTTATATAAGATAAAACAAACCCCACCAAGAAGAAGTGCTATGATAATGGTATATTTATTCAATTGCTGGCTCAGTTTCCAAATCCGGGGATAATCTTTTTCGACCCTTAAATTTTCCGGACATGATATTGCCTACACTTGAATAACCATCAATAAAAAAGGCAAAAAAGAGCCATATTTGAAATGCAATGGTCTGAGCGGCAATATAATGTGCCCCATATTTCGTGGCATAAGCATTGGCTAGATAGAGCGCTATATTGAGAGAAATGGCTCTGATAATCAGATTCATACTTAAGGAAAGCAAACGTTTAATCTCCGGATGCATTGGTAAATGGAACTTTAACGAAAAAGGTGTTTTTTTAAATAAAAGGATAAGTGATAACAAGGTCATAACTCCCTGGGCAATAACACTGGCCCAGGCTGCTCCATCGACATGGAGTGCAGGGATCATACCCTCAATTCCAAAAACCAGAACAAAGTCTAACAGGATGTTCAAAGAGGCACCAACAATGCTGATCACCATGGGCCAGAAGGTATTTTGAAGCCCTCTGAAAACACCAAAAACTGAAAATACAAAGAGGGTGAAAGGAAGACCAATAGCACGAATTTTATAATAGGATACTGATTTTTCAAGGATCATTCCACTCGCATTGTATAATTCAAAAATATGCTCGACAAAAAAAACGGTGATCACATAAATGAACAAACTAAGAGCAACGTTAATGGCGATGATCTGAGCCGGGAGCTGGGAAATTTCTTTTAATCGGCCGGCTCCAAAGTACTGGGCAATTACAGCTGAAATTGCTGAGCGGGTTTGTGCAAGAATCCAAACAATGGCCGAAATAAACGATCCGGCTATTCCGACGGCAGCAAGTGCCTCGGTAGGGTTTACATTGATATTTCCAACGATTGCCGTATCAGTGATTGACAGCAAAGGTTCCGCAATACCGGAAATGATAGCAGGAATAGCAAGTTTGTTGATTTGCCTAAAAGAGATTTTGGGAATTTTATTCAATGATCTGAATGTTTACCAGGCGAAAATAAAACAATTAATTTGGAAAGTACTTAGCCTTGATTGATTTAAAGTTTCTTCCTGTCCATTTTTCCATATCATTGACCATAGGAATACTTCTCGGTTTTTTTTTGATTTTTCACAGCTGTCAATCAATATTGGGATCGTAATAGCTGCGGCCTTTCTTGTCAGTTATTTTAGAGCCTTAAATTCCTACGAACCTCCCATTTTCTTTGTTTTTTTTTCTGGTTTGCTGCTGGTATTTTATGGGATGTTGATTATTTCCAGAACCAAACCTTCCTGGGATAAAATTCATTATATACATCACTATATGTCAGGATCATTTATCCAGATCAGATTAGTGGAAGAACTCAAACACAATGACTATTATTTTAAGTATAAAGGTGAAGTCAAAGGGGTCGATCAGATCAAAACGAGGGGAAATGTATTGATCCGGGTCAAAAAGAACGAAAAAACCGGGGTAATTCCTCTGGATCAAGAGCTTTTTACTTTTCAGGATCTTTTAGAATTAAACAGTGCTATGAATCCGGGAGCTTTTGATTTCAAGGAAGCTATGAAAAGAAAAGGGATCTACCACCAATTAACGCTTGAGGAAGGCGAGTTTGTCATGGGTAAAACCAAAGAGAATAGCTTAAAAACCCGGGCGCTAATGTACAGGGATGGCATACTTCAATCATTGAGGAAAAAGGATTTCCCCAAAGAAGAATTTTCTGTTATGGAAGCCTTACTCTTAGGAAGGAGACAGGATCTTTCCAACGAAATGGTATTGAACTATCAGAATGCAGGAGCGATGCATATGCTGGCTATTTCAGGATTACACATTGGAATTTTACTTATGATTATCAATTCGATACTGAAACCTATGGAGCGAATCAGGTATGGTAAAAAGGTCAAATTACTTCTTCTCATCTCATTTTTGTGGTTTTTCGCATTTCTATCAGGACTTTCAGCATCAGTGATCAGGGCAGTTTTTATGTTCACAGTGCTATCTATTGGCCTGAATTCAGGTCGTAGAAACAACCTAAGCCACTATTTGTTTACATCTTTCTTTTTGAGCCTGATCATAAACCCGGGATATTTGTTTGATCTCGGATTTCAACTGAGTTATTCAGCTGTGTTATCGATTATTGCCATAAGCCCTATATGGCAATCGTTTTGGAAGCCAAATCATAAAATACTGCGTTATTTTTGGAATCTGCTGGTCATATCACTTTCAGCTCAACTAGGAGTTTTGCCCTTAAGTTTGTATTATTTTCATCAATTTTCGGCTTTGTTTTTTTTAAGTAGTCTTTGCATTATTCCTTTTTTGGGAATTATTTTAGGAATGGGCTATTTTATGATTGTTTTAAATCACTTTGATCAACTGCCTTATTTTTATACAGAAACTTACGTTTGGGTGATCCAAATGATGAATCGGATCATTGAAATTTTAGGCAGCTTTAATTACCTGATCTATCGGGAGGTGTTTTTTACTTTATACCTATTGTTGTTAAGTTATATCATGCTCATTTTTTTCATTTCCTGGTTCCAAGACCGATCAGCGAAAAGGTCAATGGCTTTGCTTATGGCGGCTGTCTTTTTAATGATAACCCTACTTGTTGAAAAGGTACTGACCCTAAAAAGTTCTGCTTTTATCGTTTTTCATCGGTATGATCAAAGTTTGATTCTTAAAAGGCTTGGAAATAACGCTCAATATTATGGAAGCGCAGGAGACAGTGATTCTAAAAAGAATCGCTTATTAAAAGACTATCAGTTAGAACATAGGACACTAAAATTAGAAGAATCCAAAAGGATGAAGCATTTTTTCAGAATAGAAGACAAACGTGTCATGGTGCTGGATCATCAGTCTATAAACACAGACTTTGGGTTTAAGCCGGATGTTTTGATTCTGATGAATTCACCAAAAGTCAACCTTGAAAGGTTACTAAAGAAAGTACATCCTGAGATAATTGTAGCCGATGGATCCAACTACTTCTCCTATAAGCTACTTTGGAAAAGAACGGCTGAAAAGTATAAAATAGATTTTTATGATACTGCTAAAATGGGGGCTTTTGTCATGTAAAACCCCGAACAGGCCTCCAACAATTTTATGTATATTTGGGCGTTTAAAAGGAAAAACAAACAATGAAGATTATTGTGCCCATGGCCGGAATTGGTTCAAGACTAAGGCCGCATACCCTAACTATTCCGAAACCCTTGACCTTAATTGCAGGTAAACCGATCGTTCAAAGACTGGTTGAAGATATTGTAAAAGTTGTTGATCAGAAAGTAGAGGAGATCGCTTTTGTAATAGGACCCTCTTTTCCTAAGGATACTGAAGAGAAACTTATGGCCATTGCCCAAAACCTTGGAGCTGTAGGTAAAGTATCGGTTCAGGAAGTTGCTTTGGGAACGGCACACGCCATTCAATGCGCCAAAGATTCATTGGAAGGTCCTTGCGTAGTTGCCTTTGCCGACACCTTGTTCAAGGCTGATTTCACACTTGACGGTGAAACGGACGGGGCAATTTGGGTAAAACAAGTGGAAGAACCAAGCGCTTATGGTGTCGTAAAACTTCAGGATGGCCTTATCACTGATTTTGTGGAAAAACCCGATGAATTTATTTCTGATCTGGCAATAATAGGGATCTATTATTTTAAAAATGGAGCGATCCTCAGAGAAGAAATTCAATACTTATTGGATCATGATATCAAAGACAAAGGGGAATACCAATTGACCAATGCTCTTGAACATATGAAGCAGAAAGGCCTGAAATTTGTTCCCGGCCAAGTCAATGAATGGATGGATTGTGGGAACAAGGAAATTACTATTGATACCAATTCGAAAATATTGCAATTTGCATTAAAGGAGCATGAAAATTTAATCTCTAAAAATATAACTCTTGAGAATTCAAAGATTATAGAACCATGCTATATTGGTGATAATGTGACACTTAAAAACACAACAATTGGCCCAAATGTTTCTTTAGGGGATGATAGTGTCGTGGAAAATTCGCATATTACAAACTCTTTGATACAAACCAATACAACCATTAAGAACGCAAATTTAAATGAAGCGATGATAGGGAACCATGCGTATTTTGACGGAGATTTCAACAGCATAAGTATAGGAGATTATTCAATATTAAAATAAGATTTGATGAGGTCCTTACGCCATATGATCCTTTTGGTTGGAGCAATTATTTGCTCCTTTACAGCTATGGGTCAGGAGGATGTAGTATCAACAGAAGACATGCTGGTTGAGCAACAGCATATTAATTTTCAAACATTCTTTTTTGAAGCGCTTCAGCAAAAAGCAATCGGTAATTACGACAAGGCAGTATATGCATTGGAAGCATGTAATAATATTGAGAAAAATAATATAGCGGTTTTATTCGAGCTTTCTAAGAACTATGACTTATTGATCAAATATACAGAAGCAGAATATTATGTTTTGAAAGGCTTGGAAAATGACCCCATGAACTTATATATGCTTCGGCATTTAAAGGACATCAAAACAAAACAGAATGATTATCCGGGTGCCATTAAAGTACAGCAAAAAATCATAAGCTTAGAGCCGGAAGAAGAGGCTGACCTGGTCATACTTTATATTAAATCGGGAGAAATTGAAAGCGCCACAAAACTGCTAAAAAAATTGGATGATCTCAATAAATTACCAGAAGGCTTGCAGGCGCTCAAGGAATCCCTTTTACAGGAATCGGATGGGCCAACCGAAGAATTGTCTGAACCAATTATAGTAGACAATCCTAAAAGGAAAGTAGATCTTTTAAAAGAGGAGTATACTTTAAATAAGGATTATACTACTTTAAAAATGTTGTTGGAGCAGCAATGGAAAACAAAACAATACCTTGAATTGTTAAAGCATAGTGAGGATGGAATTTCACTTTTTCCTGCGCAACCTTTTTTGTATTTGATGAACGGACGCGCCTTGAACAGTTTAAGAAAAAACAGTGAGGCCTTGTCAGTTATGGAGGAAGGATTGGATTATATTATTGAGGATGATCAATTGAAGTCGGCCTTTTATGAAGAAATGAGTCTGAGTTATAAAGCCTCGGGAAATAACAAAATGGCTACTGAATACTACAATCGGGCCATGGAACTGAAAGATGAATAATGCAGAAATTAATTAGAAGTACCATTATTTTAGTCATTGTTGTTTTGTCTTTGGCTTCTTGTAAAAGCCGGAAGATCACAGATAAAAGTGTAGATTATTTGCCTGCAAAAACCATAGTGAAAAAGAACCATGAAGCAAGGTTTGCCAGAACTTCTGTTAAAGCGAGCATGCAAATAAAATACAGAGGAAAGGATGAGTTACCTAATATTAACGGGTCTCTAAGAATGGTTAAGGATTCTATCATTTGGCTTAATTTTTCTAAATTGGGCTTTCCAATTGCCAAATTGATCATTACACCTTCAGATGTAAAATTCTATGAAAAGATCGGAAAAACATCTTTTGAGGGAGATTTTAAACTGATCAGTAGTTGGCTGGGAACAGATTTTGACTTTGAAAAAGTTCAAAACCTGTTTTTGGGAGAGACTTTACTGAATTTAGAATCACAAAAACATCAGGTGACCATTAAGGATGGTAAATATGAATTGCTTGCAAAAAAAAGAAATCCTATTTTTGATATTAAATACGCTATAGATCCAATTCATTTTAAGGTTGTGAAAGAAGAAATCATCTCATGCGCAAAAGAATCAAAATTTATCAATATTATACAGAGATTTTAATAAAATTAATGAATCTTTGTTCCCGAAAGGATTTTTGATCACAGCTAAGGCTGATGATATGACAACCATCATAGATGTAAATTATAAGAACGTGCAATTTGATGTCCCTTTAAAATTCCCCTTTGCAATACCAGCTGGTTACAGAAATATTGAACTTGAATGATGTCACTTAGGGCTAACATATTAGATAACAAACATCGACACTATCCATCGATCGATTTCCGGTCTTCCTTTATTTTATTACTATTCATTTGCTTTCTGCCGATATCCCTTTTAGGGCAAACCAGACAGGAACTGGAAAAACAACGCCTTCAGTTGCAAAAGGAGATCAAAGAGATCAATACACTTTTATTTCAGTCACAGAAGAAGGAAAAAACCCTGCTGTCTGACCTGTCTGATCTTGCACAGCGAATTGGGGTAAGGACAAAATTGATCAATACCATCAATGAAGAAACGAATCAGCTCAATATTGAGATCCGGGAGAATGAGCGTCAGGTAAAGATGTTGGAGGAACGATTGGAATATCTTAAAAAGGACTATGCCAACATGGTGGTACAATCCTATAAAAGTAAGACCAAGAACAGTCGTTTAATGTTCCTGCTTTCTTCAGAGAATTTCTTACAGGCTTATAAACGACTGGAGTACCTAAAGCAATTTGCAGCTTACAGGGTTCGTCAGGGTGAGGAGATCAAGGAAGAAACAATTAAACTACACAATCTGAACGACTATCTTGTTCAAACACGGAACGAAAAAGAAGAACTGCTGGCTGATTAACCGTGAGGAAAAGGACAGTATCAGTAAAGAAAAAGCTTCCCGTGAGGTTTTGGTAAAATCCGTGAAGAAAAAGGAAAAGAAATACATAGCTCAAATAAATAATAAGCAAAAGGAGGAAAAAAAGATTGATGCACAAATTGAGGCATTAATAGCTGAAGCCATTGCCAATTCAAATAAGGAATCAAATGTGAAGAGCTCGGGCTTTGCCCTAACACCCGAGGCCATTGCATTAGAAAAGGATTTTATATCCAACAAAGGAAAGTTACCTTCTCCAGTTGAAAGAGGGGTCATCGTAAGAAGGTACGGGAAACAGTCACATCCGACACTTAAAGGTATAACCATTGAAAGTAACGGAGTTTTTTATGCTACCGAAAAGAACGCCAATGCACGCGTCATATTTGATGGTAAGGTGTTGGCTATACAGATACTTCCCGGGAAAAAGAAAGCCGTTTTAGTGCAACACGGAAATTATATTTCTGTATACAAGAACCTTGATAATGTCACTGTACAAAAAGGAGATCTGGTATCTACCAAACAATTGCTGGGAAAAATTCACACTGATAAGACAACGGGTAAGACTATTCTGGCATTTGTCCTTTTCAAAGAAATTCACAGACAAAACCCAGAGGAATGGGTGTATAAGATTTAGATCAAAAGGCAATATATCATGTTTGTCAAAAAGATCATTGAAGAAAGGCTTTCCACAGCGATCGAATCCATAGCCCCGCTTTCAGGAGGAGACATTAATCAGGTATACAAAATCACTTGTCCTCTTGGCACCTTGGTTATAAAATACAATAGTCGCCAACGATTTCCACAAATGTTTTATAAAGAAGCCAATGGACTGAATATGCTAAGGGAAGTTGGGCTAAGAACACCTGCGGTTATTGATCATTTTGAATATCTGGATGATCAGTTTCTTATCCTTGAATTTATAAAAGAGGAAAGGGCTGAGCATAAATTTTGGATTCAACTTGCCAAAAGTCTATCCACGCTGCATCAAAAAAGCCATACATCTTTTGGGCTCGATCAGAACAACTATATTGGTTCACTTGATCAGCATAATGACCAAATGTCAACCTGGGAGGAGTTCTTTATATCGAAGCGTCTTAAACCTCTTGTAAAAAAGGCTTTTGATATAGGACTAATGACCCGAAAACATTTGGCTGATTTTGATAATTTCTACAGGATGTACTCTGGACTCGTACCAGTTGAAGTCCCATCCTTGCTCCATGGTGATCTATGGTCCGGAAACAAATTTTGTGGTTTAGGACAGCAAGCGGTTTTTATAGATCCTGCGGTTTATTATGGCCACAGAGAAGTTGATATTGCCATGACGAGAATGTTTGGTGGTTTTGATCCGGTGTTTTTGGACCATTATCACAATTGTTTTCCATTGGAAAAAGGTTGGGAAGAAAGAATTCCAATTCACAACCTTTATCCTAACCTGGTTCATTTGGTCTTATTTGGTAATTCTTATCTGAGCGGCATAGAGCATGTACTTCAACGGTATAGTTGAATTGATTACATGAAAAGAGCCTTCAATTCAGTAGCATCTTTTGGATCCATTTTTTTTGAAAGCACCAAACTCAATTGCTTTCTTCTAAGAGCTCCCTCATAGCGTTCTTTTTCCAAAGCTGTTTCAGGTACAATTTCAGGAACCTTAACAGGAGTACCGGTTCTATCAACCGCAACAAAGGTATAAATGCCTTCATTCACTTTGGTTCGCTCACCTGATTCACGATCTTCCATCCATACGTCAACAAAGATCTCCATGGAAGAATTAAAAGCTCTGGATACTTTTGACTCAATGGTTAGAACACTGCCTACAGGAACTGCTTTTGAAAATACAACATGGTTAACTGAAGCCGTAACAGTAATACGCTTACAATGCCGCCTTGCTGAGATACTTGATGCACGATCCATTCTTGCGAGCAATTCACCGCCAAAAAGATTATCCAAAGGATTGGTTTCTCCCGGTAAAACAAGATCGGTCATAATGGTTAAAGATTCACTAGGGGTCTTGCTTTGCATGCTAAAAGGGTATTAACAATATGATTAAAATAAGTTTGTGTCGCTAAAAAGAAAAAGACTCACTAAAATTCCTGAATGAGCAACCAAGAATCTTTTGCTACATTTTTCTTGATCTGGGATAAATTTTCAAGAGCTTCATCCCTGGAAGAGAAACTGCCATAAGAAACAACGGTTAGGTTCCATTTATTAACTCCAAGTATTCTGGCATCATATCCTTCCTGTAACAATTGATTTAACTTTCGGTTGGCATTTTCAGGAAATCTAAAGGCACCTGCAATTACATGAAAACTTTTTTTACTGCTTTCTATTTCAAGGTTCAAAGTAGGCAAGGGTTTGGTAATTACAAAAGTGGCATTTTCGATCTTTTCTTCCATTAGATTTTGTTGCTTTTGTGATTCAACCAATTGTTTTTCTTTGAGGTGTTCTTGATAATATTTCCCGGCAAATCCAATAGCAGACAAGCCGATAACAAATATTGCAGCGTATTTTAAATAATTTGGGGCTTTTTTCTCAGCTATCGGAATAACTTTAGGCGTTTCAATTTCTTTAGCGATTTTAACGATCGATTCTCTTTCAATCTCATTTCTTACCACATTCGAAAGACCAAAGGAAGAAGTCAGGTAATTGATCTTTTGCTGTGGTTCGAAATGCAATTGATCCCCGATAAATTAAAGGTTCCCAAACCATATAAATTTAAGCTCTCATTTTTTAATTTTTCTCTCCAGGCATCAATTTCAAACTTTATATAATTTACGGCACATTCATAGGAAATATTATCAACTGAGGAGATATAATTTGCTAGCAAACCATCATTATTTGTCAAATGAGCATTAAATGTAATCTGTTTGTAGGGTGGGAAAATAGTATGATTTGAACCATCAATTCTCGCGGATTTATTATTGGTTACGAATCCTCCGAATTTCGGAACAATAACACATTCGTATCGGTATAATAAATCACTTATGTAGTTCGCTAGATTCAATAAAAAGGGAGTTTAATTTCACTTAAACAAAACTAAAAAAAAACAATCACGGTTTACATTAGCCCTTTCATTTTTATTAACAAAAACATGCACAATTGAAAACCAAACAATTAAAATGGAAAATGATGAATTATTTTATTATCTGGCGCTACAATCAGTTGTTGGAATAGGTCCGGTTAACGCGAAAAAACTGCTAGAATCACTTTGGAGGAGCCAAGCAAATTTTATCAAACAAAGCACAAATGATCTGAGAGGCAATCAAAGGTTTAAGCACGGATGCCTTATGGAGCAACTGAAAAGTACCGCAATTTTTGAAAAAGCCGAAAAGGAAATGCGATTTATTGAAGCCAACAGTGATCTTAGCCTTAACTACAGGAACATGAGTCTTATCCTTCCAAACTAAAACATTGTCCTGATGCCCCTTTGATCCTTTTTTCAAAGGGGAATTTCGATATCAACAATAAGAAAATCATCAGTATTGTCGGAACTAGGATGATGACTCCCATATGGAAGTCAATTTTTGAAAGATTTCATTAGAGAAATAAAAAGGTTTGACCCCATCATTGTAAGTGGCCTTGCCTATGGAATCGACATTTGTGCCCATAAGGAATCTTTGCAAAATGAAATATGCACTATTGGTATTTTAGCTCATGGTCTTGATAGGATTTATCCAAGATCTCACAAGGGAATTGCTGAAAAAATGCTTGAAAAAGGAGGTCTTTACACAGAGTTTTGGTCGGGAGGAACACCGGTAAGAGAAAATTTTGTAAAAAGAAACAGAATTATTGCAGGATTGTCAGAAGCTACTGTTGTGGTTGAATCGGCGTTAAAAGGAGGATCCCTGATCACTTCGGAACTCGCCTTATCCTATTACAGAGATGTATTTGCCGTTCCGGGACGGATCACTGACACGTTTAGCCAAGGGTGTAACATGTTGATCAAAAGTAATAAAGCAGCCATGATCACCTCAGTGAAGGACCTTGAATATGTATTGGGGTGGACCTCGAAACCATTAAAAAAAAGGCAGGTTCAGAAAAAACTTTTTGTTGAAATCAGTGAAGATGAAAAACGGATCTATGATTTTTTGCAGTCATCGGAAAAACTACTTCTTGATCAATTAGCGCTGGAAACAGGATTCAGTGTTCAAAAATCATTGATGGTTCTGCTCCAATTAGAATTAAAAGGGATGGTGATCAGTCATCCGGGTAAACTTTATCAGGCGGTGTAATGCAGAATCATCTTTACAAGGAAGCACCCAGTCTTTCAAAATACAGCACTACAGCTTCTTTCATAAGGACTGATTGTTCACCTCCTTTTAAGGTTGGTAATTCGTCAAGCACCTTATAATGTGGCCAACCGTCATCATCAAAATAATCGAATTCATAATAGCCAAAAGGTTCAAGTAATTTACAGATAGAAATATGCATGATATTGAGCTTTTCATCCTTGCTGAATTTTTGATACCCTTTTCCCAACTCCTGAATCCCTATAAGGTATATGATGGCGTCAAGATCCATTTTTTCACCTCCACCAAATTTTTCGGAAATACTTTTCTGGATCTCTTCCCATTGCATTTTTATCTTTTCATCCCTTGCCATATACTTAATTTAAATGCCAAAAATACTAATAAGGAAACACAATACCCTATAATTTATTACTTTTGCCAGTGCAGACCTGGCACAAGCTGATGGGACGGAGTAAAGGGTAATGAAAAGGTTATGAAACAGTTGAGAAACTGAGTAACGAACAGCTGACAAAACTGCTTAATTCACATTAAATAAATCATAAAGATGTATAGTAAAATAAAGGATCATTTAGCCAACGAACTTAGATCTATCAAGGAAGCCGGATTGTATAAAAAGGAAAGAATAATTACAAGTTCACAGGATGCGGTCATTAAGATCTCAACCGGAGAAGAAGTGATTAATTTTTGTGCAAATAATTATCTTGGATTATCCAATAATCCAGAGGTTATTCAAGCTGCCAAAGACACGATGGATATACATGGATACGGCATGTCTTCGGTAAGGTTTATTTGTGGAACACAGGACATCCACAAACAGCTTGAAGAAAGAATAGCAAAGTTTTATAAAACGGAAGATACCATTTTATACGCGGCAGCATTTGATGCAAATGGAGGAGTGTTTGAACCTTTGTTGCAAAACGAAGATGCCATTATTTCTGATTCTTTGAACCACGCTTCTATTATTGATGGAGTAAGGCTTTGCAAAGCAGCACGATACCGTTATGAAAACAACAACATGGAGGATCTTGAAAAGCAATTGATCGAAGCCAATAAGCAGCAACATCGCTTTAAGATCATTGTTACTGACGGTGTATTTTCTATGGATGGAATTGTGGCACAGCTTGATAAAATTTGCGACCTGGCAGATCAATACGATGCTCTTGTCATGGTTGATGAGTGTCATGCTACAGGATTTATAGGTAAAACAGGAAGAGGTACTGTTGAATTGAAGAATGTGATGGGGCGGGTTGATATTGTAACCGGAACTCTTGGAAAGGCACTTGGTGGTGCCATGGGAGGATATACCACCGGGCCTAAGGAGATCATTGAGATCTTAAGACAGCGGTCAAGACCATATCTCTTTTCCAATTCATTGGCCCCTGCCATTGTTGGAGCTTCTTTAAAAGTATTTGACCTCATAGAGAATGACACCAGTTTAAGGGATAAACTGGAAGAAAACACGAATTACTTCAGGTCCAAAATGGAGGAGGCAGGATTTGATCTGGTAGGAGCTGATGCTGCTATTGTTCCAGTGATGCTTTATGATGCCAAATTGTCTCAGGATATGGCCAATGCTTTGCTCGAAGAAGGAATTTATGTGATAGGCTTCTTTTTTCCTGTAGTTCCAAAAGGGAAAGCAAGAATAAGGGTACAGCTGAGTGCAGCACATACCAGAGAGCATTTGGACAAGGCCATTGCTGCTTTTATTAAGGTAGGAAAAGCGCTTAAGGTAATTTAAGGAAGAAAAAACAATCAGTTAGCATACAATTTGAAACATGAACAAGATAAGAATTACCAAGCATTTCGATTTTGAATCCGCCCATGCCTTATATGGCTATGATGGCAAATGTAAAAATATTCACGGGCACAGTTATCACATATATGTTACGGTAATTGGGACACCCATTGAAGATGATAAAAACCCGAAAAACGGTATGGTGATGGACTTTGGGGATCTTAAGGTAATAATCAAGAGGGAGATCGTTGAAAAGTTTGATCATGCGGTGGTTTTAAATGAGAACTCTCCACATAGGGAGTTGGCTAATACGATTAATGATTACTCACATAAAGTAGTTTTGGTACCTTATCAACCTACAAGCGAAAATATGTTGATGGATTTTGCGGAGCGTATACAAAGTCAACTACCTCAAAATGTTTTACTACATTCGTTAAAATTATATGAAACCGCAAATTCATATGCTGAATGGTTTGCAAGTGATCAAAAATAGTTGATGCTTACCATTTGAAAATGAAACCTACGAATGAATAGTGATCCAAAGAAAATATATTTCGCCTCAGACCAGCATTTTGGCATACCTGATGCTGCAAGCAGTAAATTAAGGGAGAAGAAATTCATCTCATGGCTGGACGAAGTAAAAAAAGATGCCAAAGCCATCTTCTTATTGGGGGATCTATTCGATTTCTGGTTCGAATACAAAACAGTAGTTCCAAGGGGTTTTATAAGGGTTTTGGGAAAAATTGCCGAACTCAAAGACAGCGGTATTCCCATTTATTTTTTTGTAGGGAATCACGACCTCTGGATGATTGATTATTTCGAAACAGAATTGGGAATACCTGTTTATCATCATGCCAAAGAATTTGTATTTGATAAAAAGACATTTCTTATAGGGCATGGAGATGGGTTGGGCCCAGGAGACAAGGGTTATAAAAGAATGAAAAAAGTATTTGCCCACCCATTGTCAAAATGGATTTACAGATGGTTGCATCCGGATATTGGCGTCAAACTGGCCCAATACCTTTCTACAAAAAACAAACTGATATCAGGTCAGGAAGATATCAAGTTTTTGGGAGAAGAGAATGAATGGCTTGCACAATATGCAAAAAGAAAACTTGAGCAAAAACATTACGATTATTTCTTATTTGGTCACAGGCATTTACCCATGGAAATTCAGGTAGGGAAGAACAGCAAATATATCAACACCGGTGATTGGATCTCTCACTTTACCTATGCTGTTTTTGATGGAAATGAGCTGACTTTGAAAACATATCAATAAATACTACTTAAGACATTTTATGGCTAAGACCAAAACTACTTTTTTTTGTCAGAATTGTGGGGCACAATTTCCAAAATGGGTTGGAAAATGCAACTCCTGTAACGAATGGAACACGATAGTTGAAGAGGTTATTCAAAGAGAGGAGAAGACGTCCTGGAAACCATCAACTACTATTAAAAAGGTAACAAAGGCCTTAAAATTAAAGGATATTACGGCAGTAAATGAAGAGAGGATCAATACCTGTAACAATGAATTAAACAGAGTTCTGGGGGGAGGTCTGGTAAAAGGATCTGTTGTTTTGTTGGGTGGTGAACCCGGAATAGGGAAATCAACTTTGCTGTTGCAAATCGCCCTGATCATGAAAAACAAGGTGTTGTATGTATCAGGCGAAGAAAGCATGACCCAGATCAAATTGAGGGCAGACAGGCTTCAAAAGGCGAATGAGAATTGTTTGATTCTTACCGAAACAAAAACCCACCATATTTTTAATTCAGCAGAGGAAACAAAGCCTGAAGTTATCGTGATTGATTCGATTCAGACACTGCATACTGAATTTATTGAAGCTTCACCTGGAAGTATTTCACAAATTAGAGAAACGGCTGCTGAGCTCATCAAATACGCAAAGGAGACCGATACTCCTGTAATCTTAATAGGGCATATTACCAAGGAAGGAAACATTGCAGGCCCTAAGATATTGGAGCATATGGTTGATGTGGTGCTTCAGTTTGAAGGAGACAGAAACCATACCTATCGTATTCTCAGGGCACAAAAAAACCGATTTGGTTCTACGGCTGAATTGGGAATCTATGAAATGTTGCACACAGGTTTAAGAGAAGTTGAAAATCCATCTGAAATTCTGATATCTGAGAAAGATGCTGATCTTACCGGAACTGCCATTTCGGCGACTTTGGAGGGGATGAGGCCTCTGATGATAGAAGTACAGGCACTTGTAAGTACAGCTGTTTATGGTACTCCTCAGCGATCATGTACAGGGTATAATATCAAAAGGCTTAATATGTTATTGGCTGTCTTAGAAAAAAGAGCCGGCTTTAAACTAGGTGCCAAGGATGTATTTCTCAATATTGCAGGGGGATTAAGAGTCGAGGATCCGGCTATTGATCTGGCTGTGGTATGTGCGGTTCTTTCTTCTAATAATGAAATTTCTATTCCACAAGATATTTGCTTTGCTGCTGAAGTAGGGCTTGCCGGCGAGATACGGGCCATTAGCCGGGTTGAACAGAGGATTCAGGAAGCCGAGAAACTTGGATTCAAGAAAATCATTTTATCCAAATTCAATAAGATTGCCAAAAAGAATAGCAAGATCGAGATTCTTAAAGTAAGTAAAATTGAGGAGGTAGTTGGGATATTGTTCCGAGGTTAAAAATAACCAAAAGAGATTTATTTTAAATCCCTGATTCTTTGGATATGATCAGGTCCTATCCTGCAACAACCTCCAATAATGTCGGCACCTTTTTCGCGCCATTCCTGCGCCATTTTCTCAAAAGAAAACGGATCAGAAACACCTAACCATGATTTGCTTTGTACATGATATACCTCTCCCGAATTAGGGTATACAATGATCTTTTTTTCAGGGACTGATTGCTTCAGTACTTCAATAATGCCCGAAATATATTTTGGTGAAGTGCAATTCACTCCGATAGCGAATACACTGGTATTATTTGCAAGTAGTTTTGCCGCTTCACTGATCTTATTACCATCGTTAAGATGAAGTTCATCTTTACATGAAAAAGAAATCCAAGAAGGTTTGGTGAATCGGGAAAGGAGTTCAGATAAAACTTTCACTTCCGGCATACTTGGAATGGTTTCGAAACCAAAAAAGTCTGCGTTGCTCGTTGCAAGAAGTTCTATTCTTTTGGCATGAAAGTCTTTGAGCGCTTTCTCTGAAATAGCATAATGTCCACGGTATTCTGAACCATCCGCAAGAATTGCTCCGTAAGGACCCATACTTGCGGCGATATAGATCTTCTTTTCTGTATTGTTGTTTCTAAGGTAAATGTCTCTTGCTTCTTCTGCCAGTTCAACTGAACGCAAGATCAGTCTTTCTGCTTCCAAGGGGCTTAATCCGGTTTTTATAAAACCTTCTAAGGAGGCCTGATAACCTGCCGAACTAATCAAGTTGGCTCCAGCTTCCAGATAGGTTAAATGTGCTCTTAAGATGAGCTCAGGCTCATCTATAAGGAGCCTTGCAGACCAGAGTCTATGATTAAGATCGCAACCGAATTCCTCCAATACATTGGAAAGCCCGCCATCAAGAATTAAAGGGTATTTGATCTTTGTTAACATTAGCGTTTGCAATAATTAGTCATTTGATTTTACTTCGGTACTCCAACCGTCATATTCCCCATTCATAGTGCTTGATATCAGACGCAGCATAGAAGTGAGTTGGTATATGGATACTGGATCAATAGAATCTTGCCTTGAGACTCTGAGCTCATAAGGGAAGGCCCGGTCTTTTTTATAAGCGATTGAATCAAGTGAAAACTTTAATTCTTTTAGCCTTTTCCCAAAAAGATTTCTTTTTGTAACACTTTTAAAATAGATCCAATGGTTCACTTTTCTCAATCCTTTCAAATCGTCGCCTTGAAGTACCAAGTCATGAAGATAATGCTGGTCAATCAAAAACTCTGAAGAAAAATTTCTTGGATAAAGATAGTTGCGATAATAGTCCCACGATTTATCTCTTTGTATCTCAAAATAAGCATGCTCGGGGTTAAAATATTTACCAACCATTGTTGCCATTTCATTTCTCAGGTTCGTTGTATCCTTTACATAATAGATGTCAAAAGCCATGCATTGGTATGTCATGAATCCAGCCAAACGACTCGGTGTAACCTTATCGATAAGGACAGAGGTCGAATCAGAAAAAGTATATATATCGTTAAGGCCCTCTTCTGTTGGGAAACCGTTTTTCAAACATTTTTTGAATTTGGTTCCTACAACAAGGAGGTTTTTGTAATTGGGCCTGTACAAATCCAAGCGAAGATCCAAGGCTACTGACATTACTCCCTTATCTTTAATAATGACGTATTCTACCCAGTCTTCCTGGGCAAAAATATTCGAAGTCGTGCTCATGAAAAGTATCAGGGTTGGTACAACAACTTTAAAAAATGCTGAGATGCTCAAAATGAATTGTTTAAACGATGATAATTGTCATGGTGAAAAATTGAAAAAAATGCGATATTTAACATGATTTATAAAGTACTAAAATAATGAGAAAGATTATCATTTCCTCGATTTTAGTTTTTTGCACTTTCTTTTCTTATTCTCAAGAAAGAAAGAATCAAAAAATTGAGCCCATTGGAGACCTCTTTGAGGTTACCATTTACTATGACGATGGCAGTTTAATGCAGCATGGATTTTTAACCAAAGACAACAAACTACATGCTTCCTGGGAAAGTTATTATCCTAATGGAAATAGAAAATGTATCGCATTTTATGATCATGGTGATAAGGTTGGAACCTGGTATTATTGGTTTATGGATAAAAAAACAAAGGTGGTTTATAACAAAAACAAAATTGTAAAAGTAGAAGAGTTAGGCATAGAATAGACCAGTCTTCATGTTACAGAGAACTGGGCCTTAGCAGCTCAACAAATACAGGATAGTGGTCACTATATCCTTCTGCGTAACGATTGTTTTCAAAACTTCTTAATGGATATCCTTTGTATTTACCATGTTGAGAAATCAAATAGGATGGGTTGTAAATACCTGCTCTATGGAAGATAAATCCGGTTCGGTATGTTTCTTTTTTAAGCAGGTTATTAGAAAGAATGATTTGATCAAAAAGATTTAATCCATCTCGGTATGCCAAAGTATTCATACCCCTTTTGTGCATTTTTTCCATCGGATTAAAAAAGCTGGTTGAAGGCTCCTTTTCCGGGTCTGATGATAAAAGCAGGCCATTTTTAATACTCCTATCTGTTGGGTCATCATTAAAATCGCCAAGTATAATAATTTTCGCATTGGGATCAGTCAAGAGTATTTCATTGGTTTTTTTCTTGACCATAAATGCTGCTTTCATTCTTTTTGGATCACTTCTTGATTTTCCTCCTCTGCGAGAGGGCCAATGATTGACAAAAACATGTATGACTTCATCGTCAAGAATTCCTTGAACATAGAGAATGTCTCTTGTATAGATTCTTTCTCCATTTTCATTCCAGAGCCTGAGTTCTATTGCTTCAAATTCAATGGGAGAAAAAAATGCAGGTTTATAGAGTAGTGCAACATCAATGCCTCGTCTGTCTGGAGAATCCTGGTGTATGATTTGATATTTTTTATTGTCTAATTCCTCAGAATGAACCAGATCTTGAAGCACCCTGAAATTTTCTATTTCAGCCAAACCTATTACATCTGGCCCCCGGTTCTTCCCCCTTGATCCAATTTCTGAAATTACACGGGCCGTGTTCCTAATTTTAGATAAATAGTCTTGGTGTGAATAATGATTTTTACCTGAAGGAGTATATGCTTCGTCAATGGTCTCAGGGTCATCGATCGTATCAAAAAGGTTTTCAACATTATAAAAACCGATGGTTCTTATCGTGTATTTACTTATCTGACATTTAGCAACATATATGCTTAATAAATAAACTAACAAGAAGATATAACAAAGGCGCAAAGACATATTATTTGAAATCTTTTGGTTTTATTTTATAAGGCAGATCGGAAAAGGTCAACTGCTATTCAAGGAATTTTTATTTTTTGTTAACCTCTTATGGGGAAGCGCATCAAAACGATATAGATGTTGTAGATCAATTGTTTTATGGAACCAAAATTTATTTTACTAATTATTTTGAAGCTCTCATGCGGATTTGTTGCTTCGGCACAGACTGAGATCATTGGAAGGGTTGTTGATCATATTTCAGGAAGTTATCTAAAGGATGTTCGTATTGGTTTTGAAGATAAAGAGGAATATGTATTCACTGATGAGGGAGGTTATTTTAGCATAAAGAATCATGCGCAAAATAAAGTGGTACTATCTATAGAATATAAGGGGTACAAGAAATTAAGAATCCCTGTAAAATTGAATTCCACCCTGGAGCAACTTGATCTTGGTTCGTTGGAAATATCAAGAATGGATGAGGTTGAAATGAAAAATGAATGGGTAGAATTGAATGAATTTGAACCCGAAGTAGATCAGTATGAAGTGGAAAATGTTGCAGGTATTCTAAATGCGGGGAAGGATCTCTTTTCCAGGACAGCTGCTTATGATTTTGGTTCCAATTTTTTTAGGCCTCGGTTTCTTGGCACTGAACATGGGACCGTCATGCTCAATGGAGTCGTCTTAAATAAAATATACACCGGCCGTCCTGAATGGAGTAATTGGGGAGGGTTAAATGACGCCCTTAGGCAGCAAGAAAAATATGCTCCCATGCAAGGTTCACCTTATAATTTAGGAGGCCTATCTTACGGAATAAACATGATCAGCAAGGCTTCCATCCAGCAAAAAGGATTCAAGTTTTCATCGGCATTATCAAATAAAAATTATCAAAGCAGGATCATGATAACTTTTGCGAGTGGTGCGTTAAAGCAGGGCTGGTCTTATATGTTATCTGGGTCATTCAGATTTGGAGATGAAGGGTTTAGATCAGGTACAAATTATAGGGGCTATTCTTTTCTAGCCTCAGTGGATAAACAATTGGGAGATAGACATCACCTGAATACCACATTTATTTATGCTTTTAATTCAAGAGGGAAGTCGTCACCAATGACCCAGGAAGTGTATAACTTGAAAGGCATTGCTTATAATTCTTACTGGGGGTTTCAGCAAGATCAAAAGAGGAATTCCAGAGAGAAAAGAATACTTGAGCCAATATTTCAGCTTAATCATCAATATCACATCAATGGGAAAACGATTATGTATAATCATTTTACCTATCAATATGGAACCATGGCTTCAAGTAGATTGGATTACGGAGGAGCGAGGTTGCTAAAAGAGGGTGAAACTATTGTTGGCGGAGGAATGAATCCCGATCCAACCTATTATCAGAAATTACCCAGTTATTTCCTAAGAGACCCAAACAATCCAGATTTTGGAAGAGCCTATCTGGCCGAAAGGGAATTCAGAGAGAATGGACAGGTCAACTGGAATGAATTATATGCTGCAAATATGAATTCACCATTTGAGGATAACGCTGTTTATACATTATACGATGATCAACAGGATAGTAAATTCTGGTCCTTGAACTCCGGATTTTCCACGAAATTTGGACATCGGTTTTCAATGTTTGGGAACGTTTTTATATCGAGAAGTACTTCTGAACGCTATGCTTATATGCAGGATCTTCTTGGAGGCAAAGGATATCTGGATGTCGATTCATTCACTAAAAACTCCTTAGAGGCACAGAGCGATCTGAGGAACCCCAATAGAATTGTTGTAGAACATGAGAAGTTCGGCTATAATTATCAACTTGATGCCCGGCAATTCGGAGTGTACTGTTAATGCAAACTATTCTTCAAAAAAAACGGACCTATTTCTAGGAGTTGAATTTGTTTCTCTCAATTTCAGGCGAAATGGTTTGTATGAAAATGGGGCCTTTCCCGGACCTCTTTCTTTTGGAAAAAGTAAGACAATAGCTTTTCAGCCACTCGGATTGAAAACAGGATTTTTACATAAATTTAATGGCAGACATATCGTTCTGATGAATGCAAATTACCTCGAAAAGGCACCCATATTAAATCATGTCTTTTCTAATGTGAGGGTTAGTAATGAGGCAGTTAAGGGTCTGAAAATTTGTGCTTACAAGGGTCTGGATCTGAAATATGTATGGCGGCATACACACTTTAGTGTTATGCTTTCAGGCTATTATTTGATGCTTACCGATGAATCAAAAATTTCCTTCTATTATGCCGACGGACTTACAGGTTTGGAGAATGCAGCATCCAGCGCCTATGTTCAGGAAGTACTTACAGGAATAGACAGACAAAATACCGGGTTGGAATTTAGTGTTGAAGTTCCTTTATGGATCAATGTAAAGTTGAAAGCAGTAGCGGCTTTGGGACGATCTGTTTATGCTTCAGATCCGGAGCTTTATCTCAGCTCAAATGCATTTGAAGGATCCCTCGATCTTGGGAAGGCATTTTTAAAGGGTTATTATGCTGCAGGGGGTCCACAGCACGCTTATTCAATTGGGTTAGAATATTCGAGTCCTAATTATTGGTGGATCAGCGGCAGTTGCAACTTTTTTGATAAATCCTTTGTTTCTGTGGCTCCAATTACCAGGACCCGAAACTTTTTTCTCGATACAGATGGCTCACCTATACATGATCTTGATCCGAAAATTGCCGAAGACTTATTGGATCAGGAATCTTTACCGGCCTATCTTAATTTTAATCTGGTTGGAGGCAAATCCTGGAAAATTAAAAACTGGTATTTGGGCCTGTTTGCTTCTGTGAATAACCTTTCAAATAGTTTGTATAAAACTGGTGGTTTTGAACAATCAAGAACTGCAAATTACCTGACACTAAAAGAGGATAAGACCAGAGAAAATCCTTTATTCGGACCGAAATACTGGTTTGGCTATGGAACAACATTTTTCACTTCTTTATATATTAGATTATGAGGCATATCAATTTGATATATACCGTATGTATCTTCGCCTTTAGCAACTGTATTGTTGAGCCTGAATTTAGGGTTCCGGAGCTTTCAAATTTGGAGCCGTTGGTGATGGAAACAACAGATATTGGTACCGTGATCAATGCCTACAAACAGGCTAATACCGACATGCTAACTTTTGATTCAGATGGTGCAATAATTGTGGGCGCTTATATCATTTCAAGCGATGAGACAGGAAATTTTTACAAGACTCTGATCGTTCAGGACAAGCCTGAAAACCCCATGAATGGATTGGAAATAAAAATAGACATGAGGGCATATTATACCAAATATAATTTCGGCAGGAAAATACTTCTTAGACTATCGGGTCTTAGTATTCAGGAAGTAAATGAAAAATACATAGTTGGTTATATGTCTGGAAATTCTTTGGTTGATATTCCGGAAAGTTTGCTTGACCATTTTATCATACGATCTTCAGAAACTACTGAGGTTGTGCCAAAACCAATCACCTTGGAAATGATCTCACCGGGTTTGATCAATACGTTTGTCGCAGTTGACAACGTTCAGTTTTTAAAGGAAGATAAGGGGAAGTCATTCGCATCCGAACTTTATGATAAATACAATGGAGAGCGAATCATTGAACAATGCGAAAACCTTGCTAAAAGTTACTTGTTTACAAGCACATATGCTGATTTCAGCACCAAGCTATTACCGGAAGAGAGGTTTCATATGATGGCTGTTTTGACCAGGGACTATTTTTCAGGAGAGATCACGTTTGTATTAAATAATCCGGATGATATTGACTTAGTAGATCAAGAACGTTGTGATCCTGTTTTTTTTGAGTGCCCTTTAAAGCCTCCATTGGATGATAAGGATATACTTTTTTATGAAAATTTCGAAAGGCTGGGAAGCACCAGGGATATTGAAAAAATAGGTTGGGATAATATCAATGCGAATTTTGGCAATGCAAGGTTCAGAAAAAGAAGTAAGAATGAAAATACTTTTGTACAAATTTCAGCCTATGATTCTATGGAGTATGTTATGGAAGTATGGCTCGTTAGCCCCTCCATTGATCTGGATGGTTCTGAAAATGAATTTTTGACTTTTGAGACCAGATCCACCTTTGAAGAAGGATCGTTGTTAACATGCTGGTTCAGTCAGGATTATACGGATAATATAAAAAATGCCAATTGGCAACAATTGGATGTAGAGATCTCTGTTGGATCAAGGGATGGCAGTAATGAAATATTTATTAATTCGGGTGCCGTCCAGCTCGATTGTTTAGAGGGAAAAGTTCGGCTCGCCTTTAGATATTTAGGTTCCGATCCAGGGGCCTCCACGACTTACGATTTGGATAATATACTTATAATGGGAGAGAATACTTTAAAATAGACTAGTGATTTGTGAGACCCTGCAACTGCATCATGAGGAGGAGTTTTCAAAATAAATAAAAACCGGAAAATGATCACTGTATCCTCCCTGATGATAGTTGCCGGTAAACGTTCTTTTGGGTGAACCTTTATACCTCCCAGTTTTTTGAATAAGTGTTGGCTCAACAAAGATGTGTGCACCTAAATAATTGAACCAGGATGCTTCCAGCAGATTCTTATTAAACAAAATTTGATCAAATATGATCCATTTTCCTTTGAATTTTACAGAACCTTTTTTTTGTTTTTGAAAATCTGCCATAGGATTCAAAAACCCTTTTGATGTCAATACGTTCATACTTTTACTGTCGGGATCATCATTAAAGTCACCCATGATCAATATGTTTGCCCCAACTTCCTCCTGAGTTATCTGATGTATGAGATCTTGTACTAAATTTGATGCACTTAGTCTTTTATGGTTGGTCTTTAGGGTTCCGTCTGTTCTTGAGGGCCAATGGTTTAACAACAAGTGAATTTTTTTTCCGAAAAGTTTGCCGACTACATGAAGGATGTCTCTTGTGTTTTCAGTTTCTGAATCGATCTTAAGGTCCAAAGAATACGCTCTGTAAGCCAACACCTTAAAGTGGCTTTTTTGGAACAATAAAGCGACATGTATACCTCTTGGGTCGGCTGATTCGTGAAATACGTAACCGTAGTTGAATTTTTTCAAGGACGGTGACATCACCAGGTCCTTAAGGCAGGATTCTTTTTCAACTTCACAGACGCCCAGTAACAGAGGAGGTGCATCAGACCGCATCAAACCCACTTTTGATATGGCCTGAGAAAGATGATCTATTTTTTGCCAATACTTATCTTGATCCCATTTGAATTTACCATTAGGAGTAAAATCTTTATCAAGATTTGTATCCTTGTCGAATGGATCAAAAAGGTTTTCCAGGTTGTAAAAGCCGATAGAGAAGATGTTAGACATAAAAATATACGAGGTATCATCGAAAATAGGAAAAAATCAATTAGATAAGTATAAAAAGGGTTGTAAATTTGTAGCATGATTGAAAAAAGGGATTCAAATATTGAAAACGTAGTATTGGTTGGAGTCATTACTAAAGAACAGGATGAAGAAAAGTCTAAGGAGTATCTTGATGAACTCGAATTTTTGACCTATACAGCAGGAGGAGAGGTGGTTAAAAGATTTGTTCAACGGCTCGAATTTCCTCATCCCAAAACTTTTATTGGGTCAGGGAAATTGGAAGAAGTCAGGAAATATATTGAAGAGAAGTCAATTAAAACGGTGATTTTTGATGATGAATTGAATCCGGCTCAATTGCGTAATATTGAAAAATTGCTTGATTGTAAAGTACTGGACAGAACAAACCTGATACTGGATATATTTGCTCAACGTGCACAAACGTCTTATGCCAGAACCCAGGTGGAATTGGCACAATGTCAATATTTACTACCCCGCCTTACCAGAATGTGGACACACCTCGAACGTCAAAAAGGAGGGATTGGATTAAGAGGACCAGGAGAAACGGAAATCGAAACAGATAGAAGGATCATTAGGGACAAGATCTCTTTACTTAAGAATAAACTGAAGAAGATCGACCGTCAAATGGCAATACAGCGAAAAAACCGTGGAAAAATGGTCAGAGTAGCACTGGTTGGTTATACGAATGTGGGTAAATCAACACTGATGAATGTTATTAGTAAAAGTGATGTCTTTGCTGAGAACAAACTTTTTGCAACGCTTGATACCACCGTCAGAAAGGTGGTCATCAGAAATATTCCTTTTTTACTGACTGATACCGTGGGATTTATTCGAAAACTCCCTACACAGCTTGTAGAATCGTTTAAATCAACCCTTGATGAGGTGAGAGAAGCGGATCTTTTACTGCATGTGGTTGATATTTCTCACTCTAATTTTGAAGACCACATTGATTCAGTAAATAAGATCATAAGTGAAATTACTCCGGAAGGAGAGGGTGCAAACCAGCCAACGATCATGGTCTTTAATAAGATAGATGCCTTTAAGCACGATACAATTGAAGAGGATGATCTCACAACAGAGCGTTCAAAGGATCATTATACGCTTGAGGATTGGAAAAAATCCTGGTATGCTAAAATGGAAAATCAATGCGTATTTATTTCGGCATTAAATCAGGAAAACCTTGAGGAATTTAAAAAAATGGTATTTGAAGAGGTAAAAAAAATACATATTACAAGGTTTCCTTATAATGATTTTTTATACCAGGAATATGAAGAGAATAACTAATCTTCTTTAAGATCACCTTCATTTTCATTGATCCCATGACGCTTTGCCCTTATCTTCCATAGATTTCGAGCCAGTACTTGTAAATCCTCATCAGCATCACTTTCATCGACGATCTCAAAACCCAATAAAGTTTCAATGATATCTTCCTGAGATACGATGCCGCTTACGGATCCGAATTCGTCAACTACAAGTGCGATATGCTCCTGTTTGTTGATCAACTGGTCAAACAGTTTTTTAATTGGAGTATCTCTGTTGCGTAACAAAGATTTCTCTTGAAATACTTTTTAATTGTTCGTCTCCTTTTCCGTCAATGATGGATTCAAATAATTCATCTTTCAGAAAATAACCTGAAATATCATCAGAGGAGTCTTTAAACATTGGAATTCTCGAAAATTTCAATTTGGGATTCAGATCGTAAAACTCCTTGATCTTCATTTGTTCAGGAGCAGTCTTTAATACCGTTCTGGGGGTCATGATATCTTTTACAGCCATTTTTTTAAAATCAATGATGTTCTTGATCACCAAGCTTTCTGATTCCTGAACTACTCCTTCTTCTTGTGCTATATCAGCCATGGCATGAAAGTCTTCTCGGCTTACATTGATATTATGGGTGTTTTTACCTACAATTCTTGTTGTAAATTCCAGTAACCAAAGGATACCTGTGAATTTAAGCGGAAACATCAGCAAAACGATAGCTTTAGTAGAAAAATTGGCAAGATTTTTCCAATAATTTGCACCAATTGATTTAGGAATAATCTCTGATAATACCAATATCAAAAATGTCATTATGGCTGACACAATTCCAACGGCATTATTTCCGGACCCGAAAGTCTTTTCAGCTTGTACCCCTACTAAAATTGCTCCAACGGTATGAGCGATCGTATTGACCGTCAAAATAGTGATCAAAGGATGGTCTATGTTTTCCTTTAATTTCTTCAAGGTTTTTGCATATGCTTTACCCTCATTGATCTTTACTGTAACATATGTAGGGGTAACACTAAGTAGTACCGCCTCAAGTATAGAACAGAGAAATGAAAAACAAATGGAAAGAACTCCATATACTATTAATAAGGTCATATATCTTGATTTAGGCTAATGTAATAAAATTAATATTTGATGCTAAATTATAGATCAAAAATGTAAATTTTAATACTTTCACCAATAGATGATTCTCAACAAATTTAGTCAAGCGTTATGTTAAGACCAATCAGCCAATAAGACTGTAGATCATTATCAATTGAGTCAAAAGTTGCATCAGGATCCGTATCTAGGTAATAATTAAGCGCTTCCTGTTTGTTTTTTCTCAAGCCAAAGTCAAATCCAACTCCAAGTGATTTCCAGACGGTATAGCTAAATGAGTTGGTCCAGGTGAAGTTTGAATAATCAGAACCTTCATAGCTCATAAAAACAGAAAGATTTGATTTCAAATTCAAACCACCAAACGATCTCGTATAGTCAGCTACAACTTTGGCACCAAAGGTAGAATCATATTGTGAGTCACCTTTACTGAACACGAAATTGTAGTTGGCAGGATGGATCACCACTACCAAATTATCAATTGGTGTCCAGGTACCACCAACCCCCAGATCAAGAAAGCCCGGGTCATTGAAATTCTGCACTAGTGTTGAACGGTATTCCATCAAAGCCGACACGGCAAATGTTTTAGAAACCTTGTACCCGTATAACGAACTCAAACTAAAAACATCCGTGGCAACTTCATATGAGTCGCTATCTGTAGGATCATCTTTGTCGTCGAACTTTACCCATCCAATATTGATGTTTGTAGCATTCTTCCAAAAATACTTTTCCTCAATAAGATCAGCAAAGGCATTTAGGTTGATCCCGAAATTGCCTACTGAAGAATTCGGAGATTCCTTTGAATACCAATTGTTGAATCCAGAAAGACTACCTCCTATGGTTCCGGTTGCTTTAAGTCGCCAACCCGGTAATGCGTCAATTTGTGCCTGGATAGCATCTGCTTTACCTTTTAAAACACCAATTGAATCATTCTTTTCTTTTTGTAAGGCTTGGAGTTCTTCTTTGGTTTGTGCATTCAGGCTGCTAAGTCCTAAGATAAAACAAAAGGCAAGTACTACTTGTTTCATGGGGAAATAATTTGGTTAATAAGGGTCAAAAATAACTAAAATAGGATTACAAACGAAAGTTCTATTTTTTCTTTTTAAATAATGGCACACTTGAGCAGGCTTCTCCGAACATTAAGGAGCTCACTATGGGCACTAATCTTTGGCACATAAGCGCGTATGCTGTATCAGGAATTTTTTTATTTGAGCAACCTTTTATGATTACCGGAACGTTTCTAAATTGTTCCAATGACATGGTTGAAATGATCTCCTGAAAAATTACATTTTCCAATAAGTCAAGATCACCAACAACGAATTTCTTTGCAAAAGCTGCTAAATGAGTACTGATCAATAGATATGCCCATGAAGGAATTATAGCATCAGATGAGCAGGTAATAGCAACATATTTATTGAGGTATTGATCCCACTGATGTTGGTTTACCGATGCTCTAAAATCTTTTTCTTTGAGAATGAACCCTTCGTATAACCAGTCGCTGATATCCAATACCAGTCTTTCTCCTTCCGGAAAGAAATCTTCCAGATCAAGTGTTTTAAGTTTACTATTGGCAACTCTATTTACTATTTCTCCTGACATTTGTAAAATCAATTGATGGCACTAATTGGAGTTTTAAGATCAAAGAAAACCCAATTCGAGTTTAGCTTCTTCACTCATCATATCTTGTGTCCAGGTAGGATCAAAAGTAATCTCAACCTCTGCGTTCCTCACTTCTTCTATAGATCTGATCTTTTCCTCTACCTCCATCGGCAGGGTTTCGGCAACCGGGCAGTTTGGTGAGGTGAGCGTCATTAAGACTTTAACATCCATATCTTCGTTTACAAAAACGTCGTAGATCAGTCCTAGTTCATATATGTCAACCGGAATTTCAGGATCAAAGATAGTCTTGATCATTCCAACAATCTTTTCTCCAAGATCTTCTTTTACTTTATTATTCATGGCGGTTCTTTAAAATCATTCTAAATAAGGCAAAGATACATTAATGAAACTTTCCCACAAAATTTCAAAATCATCCATTTTTTGATTTATGAGCCAGGGCAAGTAGCTTGATCTGCTTGACCATTGACAACAATCCGTTGGCTCGTGTTGGAGATAAATGTTCTTTTAATCCAATGGCATCAATGAAATAAGGGTCAACACTGAGGATGTCGTCAGCCGTTTGATCATTATAGACTCTCAATAGCAAAGAAATGATCCCTTTGGTTAGAATTGCATCACTGTCGGCTGTGAACAGCAGTTTTCCATCTTTATAATCAGCATGAAGCCAAACTTTAGACTGGCAGCCTTTGATAAGGTTATCATCAGATTTGTTGACCTCTTTTATTTGAGGAAGAGATTTCCCGTTTTCTATAATAAATTCATAGCGTTGCATCCAGTCTTCGAACATATCGAAGTCCTCAATAATTTCTTCCTGTATTTCTTTAATAGTCATATTTAAAACTTATTTTTGCAAAAATAAGTAATTTGAATTGACATGGGAAAACTTTTAATCGTTGGAACGGTTGCCTTTGATGCTATTGAAACCCCTTTTGGAAAGACTGAAAAGATTTTGGGAGGAGCAGGAACCTACATAGGGCTCTCAGCTTCTCATTTTGGATTGAAATCAGGCTTGATTTCAGTAGTAGGAGGAGATTTCCCTGAGGAGTATTTGCAAATGCTAAGAGATAAGAACATTGATACAACCGGAGTAGAAACGATCAAGAATGGAAAAACATTCTTTTGGAGCGGGAAATACGATTATAATTTAAATACCAGAGAAACACTGGTCACTGATCTAAATGTTTTGGCTGATTTTAATCCTGTGGTTCCGGAGGAATTCATGGACTGTGAATTTCTTATGTTAGGTAATTTACATCCAGCCGTACAGATGTCTGTGATCAATCAAATTCCAAAACGTCCAAAACTAGTGGTGCTAGACACCATGAATTTTTGGATGGATAACACCATGGACGAGTTGCTCAAGGTGATTGCAAAAATTGATGTGATTACCATAAATGATGAGGAAGCAAGACAGCTGAGTGGGGAGTATTCTTTGGTGAAAGCAGCCCAAAAGATCCATGAAATGGGACCTGAATATGTAGTGATCAAAAAGGGGGAAAATGGCGCATTACTTTTTAATGATGGAAAAATTTTCTTTGCACCTGCACTACCATTAGAAGAAATATTTGATCCAACAGGAGCAGGAGATACTTTCGCAGGAGGTTTTATTGGATATATGGCAAGCACCCATGATGTGTCTTTTGAAAACATGAAAAGAGCAGTGATCTATGGGTCCAATTTTGCTTCATTTTGTGTGGAAAGGTTCGGAACCGAAAGGATGTTGAATTTGGATCAGGAAGAAATTCAATCCAGATTAAAGCAATTCAAACAACTTACCCAATTCGAAATTGAACTAACCCATTAACAGTTTATAATAATGAGTGATGCTATCAAACATGAATGTGGAATTGCAATGGTTAGATTGCTCAAACCACTTCAGTATTATAAAGACAAGTACGGTACAGCTTTTTATGCAATAAACAAGATGTATCTTTTGATGGAGAAGCAACACAACAGGGGTCAGGATGGCGCTGGTTTTGCAAGTATAAAATTCGATGTTGATCCGGGAACAAGGTACATTAGCAGAGTGAGATCAAATGAGCAGCAACCTATTCAGGATGTGTTTGCCAAGATCAATTCTCGGTTGAACGGTGTGATGAAAGAGCATCCGGAAAAGGCCAATGATCTTGATTGGCAATTGGCTCATATGCCCTATTTAGGGAATGTATATTTAGGACATGTTCGATATGGTACTTTTGGAAATAATAGTATCGAGAGCGTACATCCTTTCCTGCGTCAAAATAACTGGAAACATAAAAATCTTATAGTTGCCGGGAATTTTAATATGACCAATTCAGGGGAATTATTAAAGGAACTTATTGAGCTGGGACAGCATCCAAAGGAATATACGGACACGGTAACGGTCATGGAAAAAATAGGACATTTTTTAGATGATGAAGTACTGGATTTGTATTATAAATTCAAGCAGGAAGGAATTAGTAAGAAACAAGCTTCTCCTTTGATCGCAAAGGAATTGAACATTCAGAAAATATTGACAAGGGCTTCGAAAAACTGGGATGGCGGTTATGCCATGGCAGGGATGATAGGACATGGAGATGCCTTTGTTCTCAGAGACCCGGCCGGTATTAGACCTGCTTTTTATTACAAAGATGATGAAGTAGTAGTTGTGGCTTCTGAAAGGCCAGTTATACAGACGGTTTTCAATGTGGATATTAACGAGGTAAAAGAAATTGAAAGAGCGCATGCCCTGATCATTAAAAAGGACGGAGAGGTAAGTACTCAACAGATCATGGAACAGCTTCCAAAAAAATCCTGTTCATTTGAAAGAATCTATTTCTCCAGAGGAAGTGATGCCTCCATATATCAGGAAAGAAAAATGTTAGGTAAATATATCTTCCCTAAAGTACTGGAATCTATAAACAACGATATTTCAAATACTGTTTTTTCGTATATACCTAATACGGCAGAAACCTCATTCTACGGGATGACAGAGGCTGCTGAAGAATATCTCAATGAGCATAAATTGCAAACGATTTTAAAAGGCAATAAAAATATTTCAGCTGAAAAGCTAACGGAAATCTTATCTGAACGACCAAGAATAGAAAAGATAGCCATAAAAGATGCTAAATTAAGAACCTTTATTACTGACGATAATAGCAGAGATGACCTGGTAGCTCATGTCTATGATGTGACTTATGGCGTCGTGAAATCATCTGATAATTTGGTGATCATTGACGATAGCATTGTGAGAGGAACAACTTTAAAAAAGAGTATTATAAAAATATTGGATCGACTGGGTCCAAAAAAGATTGTAGTGGTTTCTTCCGCACCCCAAATCAGATATCCTGATTGTTATGGTATCGATATGGCGCGTATTGATGAGTTTATTGCTTTTAAGGCGACTTTGGAATTGTTAAAGGATACAGATCAGTATCATATAATTGATGAGGTTTATCATAAATGTAAAGCCAGTTTGAATGAGGCCCATCCTGAAAATCACGTTAAGGAGATTTATGCACCCTTTACACCAGAACAAATTTCAGATAAAATTGCTGAATTGTTAAAAACCGAGATGATCAATGCTGAGGTAAAGATTATTTTTCAATCCATTGAGAATCTTCACAAAGCTTGCCCTGATCACACAGGAGACTGGTACTTTACTGGAGACTTTCCAACTCCGGGAGGGATGAAAGTAGTGAATAAGGCATTTATGAATTTTTATGAAGGCAAAAAAGAAAGAGCTTATTAAGCTTCCCCAAAAATGATGAAGGAAATCAAATCAATCCATGTTCAATTAGCAATAATTATTTTATCTGTAATTATGGTAGGATGTAAATCTCAGAGTTTAGCAACTTCAGTACCATTTGATATAGATGAGAAAACTTATTTTTATTGGGTTGGAGGTAAACAAGGAACAGAAGGGACTACTATAAGACTTGTTGGACGCACCCAATCACTCAATGTGTCCTTTTCAAAGTTGTATTTCCAAAACCACGAATATGATATAGTACCGGAATTTAGCAGTCAAGGGTTTTCAATAGAAGGCACTTTTTCTAAATTTAGAGAAAAGGATGTTATTATGCATAAAGATCCTGCTGCTGAATATGGGAACCAACCCTCAAAAGGCGATAAAAAAATTCCATTTGACCTAAAGGATGATGAGGCTGTTTTACTTTATTCCATAAATGGCATGGAAGGTTATCACAAAATCAGTGGGATAAAACAATTGGACAAAGTGTATATGCCCTAGCTTAGACGTTGAAACTAAGACCTATCGCACCATTGTTTCCTATCTCTGCGAATAATCCCATTTTTTTCGTAATAAAGTAACGAAAACCAATATATCCTGCAATACCTACCTTCTCACTTGAGATATATCCTAATTCAACCCCAGGGTAAATATCAAATTTACAGGGCATATCAAAAGCAATTCCCAAGTGCACCTGTGTTCTTGCATAGATAAAATAATCATTGTCTTCATTGTTGAAATAGACAGAGCCTCCTGCTCCGATCGAAAAGAGTTCACCTAGCCCGTAATCATAGGTAGCTTTGACTCCATTCCCTAAACCATAGGCTTCATAACCAATTTGGATTTTACGGTCTCCTTTTCCATCATAAGATTGCCCGTATACTGAGATAACGCCCAGTAAAAAACTAAGTATTATTAATTTATTTTTCATAGCAAAAGTTTAAAAGATTAAACTCCTTTTTAATAACGAAAAAAGGCATAAAATATTGTCTCTTTTTAGTCGTTATTGTCGCTTTTTGAGAACCATAGTTTTTATTGTGATCCTAGCTCATAAACAATTGCCAAATTCTTCTTTCAATCATCACTTAATGATGAGTATTTCAATGCGCTATGGGTTTTAAATATGTTGGTTTTAAATTGTAAGGAGACACGTATATTCTCGTCAAAACTCTTGTAAATAGTATCATTTTGAGGATTGTAAGAAGTTAAATTTCAACTAAACATTTGGGATTTTTTTAACAGTTTTAGATTTTTTTAAGGGGAAGTTGGCATGAATATTGATTTATTCTTTTTCGATCAATAGAAGTTTTTTATCATCGTTGGAATTGGAAAATTTTAACAATAGATTATGATAAATTAGAAAAAGAAGCTTTTATTTTGTAGTTGTTAATTGAAAGAAAAAAATAGCCTGTCAGGGTGGTTTTGTGAGACAGTAAATGTAAGCACATAATGAAGTGAAAAATTCTTCATCAGGACTACAACAAAATTGGAACGATAGCGTTTGAAAATAGTAGAAGAATTGAAAAACGCATAGAAGATATTTAAAATAAGGTTTGGTTAGTTGATTTTGGTTGATTTATTTCAACCAAATGTCGCCCCGAGAGATCGGGGCGATTTTTTTTTGCATCTAGTGAAAAATCACTTAAAGATCAAATTTGATGCCTTGGGCCAAGGGTAAATCAGTTGTATAGTTAATCGTATTGGTTTGTCTTCTCATATAGATCTTCCATGCATCTGAACCCGATTCACGACCACCTCCAGTTTCTTTTTCTCCACCGAATGCCCCACCAATTTCAGCTCCTGAAGTACCAATATTGACATTCGCGATTCCACAGTCAGATCCGGACACTGACAGAAACATTTCAGCTTCTCTTAAATTATTCGTCATAATTGCAGAACTAAGGCCCTGAACGACCCCGTTTTGAATAGCGATTGCATTTTTGATATCGCCTGAGTATTTCAATAGGTAAAGAATAGGAGCGAAGGTTTCGTGTTGCACTATTTGAAAATCGTTTTGTGCTTCTGCAATAGCAGGTTTAACATAGCATCCGCTTTCATATCCCTCACCATGCAATTCTCCTCCCTCGAGTAAAAGACGTCCACCTTCCTCAACAACTCTGTACAAGTGCATCCTTATACATCCTGACAGCCTCCTTATCGATCAAAGGTCCAACATGGTTGTTTTCATCCAAGGGATTACCAATGCGCAACTGGGCGTAGGCTTCTACCAAGGCATCTTTTACCTTGTCATAAATGCTATCGTGAATGATCAGCCTTCTTGTCGAAGTACATCTTTGCCCTGCCGTACCAACAGCTCCAAATACCGCTCCGATAATCGTCATTTTGATATCTGCATCCGGACTAACAATAATCGCGTTGTTACCCCCTAGCTCTAAAAGAGACTTCCCAAGGCGAGCGGCAACTTTTTGTGCTACGATCTTCCCCATTCTTATCGAACCTGTTGCTGAAACCAATGGAACTCGGTTATCGGTAGTGAGCATCTCACCAACCCTATAATCTCCATTGATCAAACAGGAAATACCCTCTGGCAAATCATTGGCCTTCATTACAGTGGCAGCAATATGCTGGCAGGCAATACCGCAGAGAGGTGTTTTTTCACTTGGTTTCCAAACACAAACATCTCCGCATATCCAAGCCAAAGCCGTGTTCCAGGCCCATACGGCAACCGGAAAATTAAAGGCAGAAATAATACCAACAACTCCTAAAGAATGATATTGTTCATACATTCTGTGACCGGGTCTTTCACTGTGCATAGTGAGGCCATGAAGCTGTCTTGACAAACCAACAGCGAAGTCACAGATATCGATCATTTCCTGAACTTCTCCCAATCCCTCCTGCAGACTTTTCCCCATTTCATAGGAAACAAGTTTACCCAGAGGTTCTTTGAGCTCTCTTAATTTTTCTCCAAACTGTCTGACTATTTCTCCACGTTGCGGTGCCGGAATGGTCTTCCAATGGTTAAAAGCTTCTGTAGCGGTGCTCATCACCCTCTCGAAATCTTCCTTGGAAGTGGTGTTCACTTTCGCAATTAATTTTCCGTCAACCGGAGAAAAAGAAGCAATGGCATCTCCATTGGCAAAAAATTCAGAGCCAGTTGAACTTCCGTCATTTACTTCTTCTACACCTAATTGCCTTAAGGCTTCCTTAATTCCATAATCAGTTGCCACTAATCCCATATGCTATTTTATATTTTAATGTTTCTCTTTAAGTTGTGCACTAACATGGTGCATTAGAATGTAAAATTAATAGGATTTAGCTTAGGAATTTAAGATTATCCAAAAAACTTTAATCAGAATGAGGCAAAAATGAGATATTCTTAAATTCTGGAAAGAGAAAAGTTGAATGTCATGTCAGGAACAGGTCCTAAAATTTATAATTCAAGCCCGAATAAAGCCCGAAGTAGTAAGGCCTGAAATTACCAGCATTTCCAGAATAAGTGTTGAATTGGTATTTAAACATAGGTGCCACGTTTAAGATACCAGCTTTTACTGATCTTATAATCGAGATCAACCCCTACGTTTCCACTAAAATTGAAATCGTTAAGATTATTGGCATCACCCAGATCGGTAACATTATTCTGTGAAATGATCGATACTGAATTATTGGCTAAAATAAGTGTACTAAATCCTCCAACCAGATTCAGTCCTATTTTTTTGTCATAAAGACTATATTTCATTTCGATAGGTAATTCAAAATATTCTATCGACTGATTCAGATCTCCATTGATACCCGATTTATTCAGTTCAGACCCTCCTGCTACAGTTGAGCTGCGTACAGGTGTAAGAATAACCCCTGATCTGTCAGTATTCATATTGTTCAAGGCATTCTTTGAAGAAGATATCAAAGCGTTCACGTTTTGAGTGTTATAGGCCAACTCAACTTTATTGACCCCCGATTGTATAAAAAACTTATTAGACAATTGGTAATTCACTTTGACTCCTATAGAAAGTGCATTATCAGAAGTTTTGGTATTATTTGATAAGGCATCGTTCAAAGGAGATCCGTTTTGAAGGGAATTATAAAAGACCGGTGCCACTGTAGGGCCAACAGACCATTTTTTATCAATAGCATTGGTATTGTTGCTTTTTACAGGAATACTCTCCATTCGCGCCGTAATAGATTCGCTCTCATCTAATTGCTCTAAAAAATCGCCTTTATTGACAACATATTTGTTTTCAATAGTTGAGTACATAGACGCAATTTCATTATTGGTAACGATGACCTTGTTATTAGGTTTTTTTACAAAAATGGGTTTTTCCGTTTTTCTTATTGTTTGCTTCTGTTCAGTATTGTCGGCTAATTCTTCAGTAGGTTTTATGAAAATCGGAGTAAGACGGGTATCAGTAGATCTATCTATGCTAGTCGCATCTGTTTCGCCAACTTGCGAATTCACCGGGATTGTGTCATTATTAAAATAAAAAAGACCTGCAGTAAAAATCGCAGCCAACATCATGGCAATACCGCTCAGTTTCTTCCAGAGTGCAATAGTAGGTTTTGAAGTCTTATTACTAAGCTCGTTTTCAATATTGTTCCAGACCCTGCTGTTTGGATAAATCTCCAAATCTTTCAAGTTTTCCTGAAATACCCTGTCTATGTTTTTTCTTTCTAACATTTAATCACATGTTCAATTAAATGAGCCCTGCATTTTTTTGCTGCTGACTTAATTCAACTTTTTCTTTTAAAATCAATCTTGCCCTTGACAAATTTGATTTGGATGTTCCTTCTGCAATATGCAGCATTTTGGAGATGTCCTTATGTGAATAACCATCCAAAACGTAAAGGTTGAACACCATTCTATATCGTTCAGGTAATTCCTGAATTATTTTTAATAAAAAATCAAGAGAAATATCACTTTCATTTATTTCAACTTCTACTTCCTCTGGATAATTTTCTTCAATTAAATTCAACACATTCTTTTGACGATAGGTCTGAAGGGCTGTATTGATAACGATTCTTTTCATCCATCCCTCAAAAGAACCCTTAAATTGAAACTGGTCAATTTTTTTAAAAATTGTAATAAAAGCCTCTTGTAAATTGTCTTCTGCTTCTTCCTGTGTCTTTGAATATTTTAAACATATTGCGAAAAGCTTACCGGCAAACAAGTGGTAAATCTCCGACTGGGAGATGATATCTCCGCTTTTACATTTTAGTATGAGTCGCTTCAAACTCATTGGCTTTTTGATTACTTATATTAATTACGGGAACCTCAATTGTTAAATAGACGGGTTCTCCATTGTCATCATCTCCTTGCCAGAATCTAAAAATATAGGGACTTGCCTGCAAGGCATGCACTTGAAAGGTAAGTTCCTGTTCTAAATCAATGATTTCACAATCGTTACTTTCAATAACCAGCGAAATCACTGCCACATTTCTGGCATTTTCGTCGTATTCATATAAAATATCACTATTGATATAACAGTCATCCGGTGCAATATATTTTACCGAGAGATTATATATCCGCCCAAACTCAAATACTTCAGGCACTGCCGCCTCCTCAATGGGCAGCAACTCATAATGATATTCGTCGTTATCATCATCTGAACATGATAGCAAGAATACGACCGCAAAAATTACAAAAAAAATCTTTCTCAGCGCCATATTTTAACAGAAAAAGCAGTTATTAGTATCTTTTAAGATACCCAATTGTGAATTGGTTGCGTAAAAAAGGGCTACTTTTGTTAAAAAATAAGCCAATTTTACATGGATATTTTCAATATTTCAGATGCTGGGAAGTTTCAAACCGAAGCCTTGAAAATATTTAGGCATCAAGCCAAAAATAGCAAGGTTTATAAGCAGTTTCTCGACCTTTTAAAAATTGACCCCTTTTCTATAGTGAAGTTAGAGGATATTCCTTTTATTCCGGTTGATTTTTTTAAATCTCATCAAATTTTAAGCACTGATCATCAGGTTGAAAGAATCTTTTCAAGCAGCGGAACAACAGGGTCAATTCAGAGTCAACATTTTGTTACAGATCTTAACTTGTATGAAGAAAGCTTTAGTAAAGGCTTCGAATATTTTTATGGAAATGTTAAAGATTATACCATACTGGCGCTGCTTCCAGGTTATTTAGAAAGACAAGGCTCATCCCTTATCTATATGGTTGATCATTTGATAAAGCAAAGTAATTCAAAAGACAGTGGCTTTTATCTGAATGAATTGGATGCCTTAAGTGTGCTGCTGACCAAGTTGGATTCAAAAGGTGAGAAAGTAATTTTGATCGGGGTCACTTATGCCTTATTGGATCTTATTAAAGACCGAAAGTTCAATCTAAAAAACACCATTGTTATGGAAACAGGTGGAATGAAAGGCAAAAGGAAGGAGCTGATAAGAAGCGAATTGCATGACATTCTTTCTGATGGTTTTGGGGGCATCAATATTCATTCTGAATATGGCATGACCGAATTGTTATCGCAAGCCTATTCTTCAGGAGCCGGTGTTTTTGAGACGCCTCCATGGATGAAGATATTTATAAGAGATCCTGAAGATCCGTTTTATGTATTTGATCATGGCAGAACGGGAGGGATCAATATAGTGGATTTGGCGAACATTAATTCATGCAGCTTTATTGCCACTCAAGATTTGGGTCGTAAAATCGATGAGAATAAATTTGAGATCCTGGGAAGGTTCGACCATTCGGATATCAGAGGTTGCAATCTTATGGTGGTTTAATATTTTTTTTCTATCCAGTTGAGTAATTTCAAACTCAGTTTGTAAAAGACATACCCAATAAGCAAGCCTAACAAGGCACCCATAGTTACATCTAACGGAAAGTGAACGCCCAGATACATTCTGCTATAAGAGAACAGGATGGGCCAGATAAAAAATAAGACAGTATACTTATAATATTTTTTTAGGGTCAAATGCATCATTAAAGTTACTGCAGTGGATGTTGTCGCATGCCCCGATACAAAACTAAAGCTGGAATTATTTTTAAGGATTCTGATCACTTCATTGATGGAAGGGTCGCGGTTGGGCCTTAGCCTTTCAAAATAATTTTTAATAAATACAGTAAATTGATCAGAAAAAGTAACCAAAAGGGCCGTTAGCAACAACAGTCCAAGTCCTTTTTTCCAACCCAGTGCGTTAAAGATCAAGTAAAAAAAGAGCAGGTATAAAGGGATCCAGCTGAGTTGATTGGTAATTAAGAGCCAGAAGCCATCCCAGTTTTCTGAACCCATTCCGTTGATAAAGACCAAGAGTTCCTTATCATACTGAATAATTTTTTCTAAAAAGCTCAACTTATAAGTTTCTTTTTATAGGTCCGGTTAGGTCATCAATATTATCAGTCACCTTCTTTTTGATATTCGTAACTTCCTTTTGAATATCTTTTGTCAGATCTGTATCGATTCCTTGTTTTTTTACGCCTTCAGTAATCTCCTTTTTAACTTCGTTTGTCGCGTTTTTTAACTGTTGCATGCCCTTACCAAGACCACGAGCTAATTCAGGTAACTTATCCGCACCGAATAACATCACCACGATTACGAGGATTATAAATATTTCAGCACCACTTATAAATAAAAACATATTCTTTCAATTACCCCACAAAGATAATATAAATACTCATTTGAAGGTAGATTAGTCTCCAAGGCTTTTGTTGTTTTATTCTTTGTACCTCCAACTGGTAAGATCGGCCCCCGGGGGAGCTGAAACAGCGATTCGTTTCATGATCTTTGGAACGTACATAGAGTTATAGCGCAAACGAGAAATATAATTGGGATTTTCCTGATCTCCATTCCAGCAGTGTTCTGCCTTGTCGCCATAATCCACTTCTCCATCATAGTAAGGATCAGAAGTACTTTCCAAAAAGGATTCCATGGAGTATACAGCATTATTCAAATAATAATTATCCATATCTCCGCAATAAATATGGATTTTGCCTTTTAATTTTTCTCCCAACTTGTCCCAGTCTCTTTCAAGGATATGGCGAAGGTCATAATTTTCTTTCCAGTAGTTGGCGACTTCAGGATTGATATCACCAGTTTGTTTATCCCATATTCTCTGCGGGTATCCGTCATCGGCCTGTGGTGAATAAGTGGCTTCCCAAATATCGAATTGCTGACCCGATCTTGACTTGTCTCCTAAAACCAGTTCCAGCTGGTTGTCTTGTTTCACAGTAGAGGTGATTTGGCCGAGGTAATCCCGATGAGAAGGAACTTCCAGGGTTTTAAAATCACTTTCATAGAAATAAGCATTTTTGTCTTCATAGATATTGGTCAGGCAGTAGCTACTGAAGTCTATGGGGTCGGGGCATGCAGCAAAGCACCCGTTGTATTCATCGGGATATTTGACTTGAACCGCCAGAGCTTCCCATCCTCCGGTAGAACCGCCATATAAAAATCTTGACCAACCTTCACCCATACCTCTGAATTCTTTTTCGATATAAGGAATCAGTTCATGGGTTATGGCATCTCCATAAGGTCCCTGACTCTCAGAATTCACCGCATAGGAATCGTCATAGTAAGGTGTGGGATGTTGGATCTCAATAATTAGAAATCTTGGGAAATCGGGTTCGTTCCATCTTTTATAGAAGTTATAAGCCTCTTCTTGTTGAATGATATTATAGCCGTCAACTTTGAATCTATCAGAATAATCCGGTTCCAGATCCTTATCTGGTGGAGTGGTGCGAAACCCTCCAAAATCAGACGGGAAGTGACCGTGAAATATCATTAAAGGATATTTCGCTTCAGGATGTTTATCAAAATTTTTAGGCAAAAGAATATGAGCACCCAGATAAATATCTCGTCCCCAAAAGGCTGATAATTTTTCCGACTTAAATTTTATGTGTTTGATCCATTCTGTATCTTCAGGTTCCTTAATTTCTGGAATGATCTGGTCCAGGGTCACTTCAAAATTCTCAATTCCGTTCTTACCCACGCTTACTTTAAAAGGCTTGCTGTAAAGATTTCCCGGGGAACGATTCCATTGCTGACCTTCTCCATTATCCATAGGAAGTTTGACCGTATGACCCGTCGACAGTTGAAAAGTTTCGTATACGTGCAACAGTGCCTGAACATAATAATCACCTTCTTGCAATCCACTGAGTTGTTCTATCGGAAACCCAAGCGCTTTGTTGTCAAAAGTTATTTTTTTTCCCGGTACATGATTTTCCACGTTCATTCCGAAGATCACTTGTGTATTCAGGCCTCCGTTGATTTGAAATCTGGGTTCGGTTTCATTATTCTTTGCAAATATGAGCAGCAGTCTGCCGTCTATTGTTTTTTGTTCGACATTTTCAGGTAAAAGAACAGTGATCTCTAAATTGCCCTGATCTTTAATTGGCTGACAAGCCACAATAAGCAACAGAAGAAGGATTGTTATAGGAAAGTATGATTTCATGTGATTAATTTTTTTATGAAGTTAAGCATAAAAATTAATCTGTTTTTATGACCTTATTTTTTTGTGAGCATTCTTTTGATCTCATTTAGTTTCATAAGTGCATCAATTGGGGTGAGTGTGTCAATATTCGTGCCAAGGATCTCTTCTTTTATTTCTTCAAGTAAAGGGTCATCAAGGTTGATAAAACTCAATTGCACATCTTTTTCGGAAGCCGTTTTCATTTTGGCCTGAATGTCTTCGGAGGCGTGACTTTTTTCAAGATGGGCCATCATCTTGTTCGCTCTGTGAAGTACCGGACTTGGCATACCAGCTAGTTTGGCTACGTGAATACCAAAACTGTGCTTGCTGCCTCCCGGAACCAATTTTCTGATAAAGATGACTTTATCTTTAAGTTCTTTTACCGATACATTGAAGTTTTTAATTCTTTCAAATGTTTCGCTCATATCATTAAGCTCATGGTAATGCGTAGCAAACAGTGTTTTCGCCCTGGTTGGATGTTCATGCAGGTATTCTGCTATGGCCCAGGCGATTGAAATTCCGTCATAAGTGCTTGTACCGCGACCAATCTCATCGAGAAGGATCAGGCTCCTGTCGGATAAATTATTTAATATATTGGCCGTTTCATTCATTTCGACCATAAAAGTTGATTCTCCCATTGAAATGTTGTCACTGGCACCAACTCTTGTAAAGATCTTGTCGACAAGACCAAGTCTTGCATTTTGGGCCGGAACATAAGACCCCATTTGAGCCAGTAAAACGATAAGGGCTGTTTGTCTTAAGATGGCCGATTTACCGCTCATATTTGGTCCGGTGATCATGATGATCTGCTGCTGATCACGATTCAGCACTACATCATTGGCAACATATTGTTCTCCCGCCGGGAGTTGCTTTTCAATGACCGGATGCCTCCCGTTATTAATTTCAATTAAAGTCGAATCATCAATAACCGGTCTGACATAATTATTGATGATGGCGGTTTTGGCAAAGGACCCCAAACAGTCCAGTTGGGCAACGATCTTTGCATTTTTTTGGATCTTTTGGATATAAGGAATGATGCCTTCCAACAATTCCTGGTAAATACGGTGTTCTATGGCCGAGATCTTTTCCTGTGCTCCAAGGATTTTTGATTCGTATTCTTTAAGTTCCTCTGTAATATAGCGTTCTGCTGAGACTAGGGTTTGCTTTCTGATCCAATCTTCAGGAACTTTATCTTTATGTGTATTCCTGACTTCTATATAATAACCAAAGACATTGTTAAACGCAATTTTTAAACTGGAAATTTGGGTTCTTTCGATCTCGCGTTTTACAATATGATCCAGGTATTCTTTTCCTGAATTAGAAAGAATCCGCAATTCATCCAATTCTGTATTAACACCAGATCTAATAGTATTTCCTTTGCTGATCTGCACTGGAGCATGATCTTCAAGGGTATCATTTATTTTTTTGATCAGACCCTCAATTGGATCGATTTCATTTGCAAGATCAATAAGAGGTGTTATAATTACTTTTTAAAGCCTGATCTCTTATCGGGATGATGGCTTCAAGAGAGTTTTTCAATAAGACAACCTCACGAGGATTGATCTTACCTGTAGCTACCTTTGAAATAAGTCTTTCAAGATCACTGATCTGATCGATTTGACAGTTTTGAAATTCAAGAAACGACTCGTTCAGGATAAAGAATTTTACAATGTCATGACGGGTTTTAATGTCTTCTGCATTTTTTAGCGGCAGTGCCAACCATCTTTTTAACATTCTGCCACCCATTGGAGAAATGGTACTGTCGATGATATCGAGCAGGGTTACGGCCCCTGGTGTATTGCCCTGGTATAATTCAAGATTACGAATGGTAAATCTGTCCATCCACACAAAATCACCTTCAATAAGTCTTTGGATATTCGATATATGCTCAAGCTTGTGGTGCTGTGTTTCTGAAAGATAATGAAGGATGACTCCTGAAGCTATGATCCCTTCATGCAGATCGTCAATACCATACCCTTTAAGGGAGCGAACCTTGAAATGTTGATTTAGGATCTCATTTGAGGCATCTTCTTTAAAGACCCAATCATCCATATAGAAGTTATAAAAATCGTTTCCAAAGGTATTTTTAAAATCAACTCTCCGATCTTTTTGAACCAGGACTTCACTTGGGTTGAAATTCTGCAATAGTTTATCTATATATTCCCTGTTTCCCTGTGAGGTAATAAATTCTCCTGTTGAAACATCTAAAAACGAAACGCCAATCTGTTTTTTACCAAAATGTACCGCCGATAAAAAGTTGTTGGCTTTGGATTGAAGTACCTCATCGTTCAGAGCAACCCCCGGAGTGACGAGTTCTGTTACTCCTCTTTTTACTATTTTTTTGGTAAGTTTTGGATCTTCCAGCTGATCGCAAATAGCAACACGTAAACCGGCTTTAACCAATTTAGGTAAATAGGTGTTCAAAGAATGGTGAGGAAACCCTGCCAAAGCCGTTTCACTCTCAGAACCGGCTCCTCTTTTTGTAAGGATGATTCCCAGTATTTTTGCTGCGACCTTGGCGTCTTCACCGAAGGTTTCATAAAAGTCACCTACACGGAATAATAGCATAGCGTCAGGATACTTGGTTTTGATATTGTTATACTGCAACATCAAGGGGGTAACTTTTTTCGCTTTTGCTTTAGTCAATTCTCAGGATTTATTTAATTATCGTGCGTACACCTTGGAAATAAGTGATAGGTAAGCAAAGATATAATTTTAAAGAGAATAAGGAAATCAGTAGGGGTGAAATAGAGAGATGCTTTTGAAAGTTTAAACCAGTCAGGTTTAAACCTGCATCCTTACATCCAGGGACCTGCATTTAAAGATGTAATCCACATTCAGTTTTGGGAGAATTGTTCCATCGACCATGACGGTCCTCTCCCGGAACTGTACAATGGTGGCAGCCTATGGAGGAGTATCCCTTTGATTTTAATGGATGGAAAGGTAAATGGTGATCTATAATGAACTGGTCTCTTTGTGTATAATCAATATCCAATAAGGGGTAAAATTTTAAAATGCTTTCTTTTTCCTCAAAAATATTCAAGCCGCTTCTGTGATCACTTTGCCATTTCATCAAGCCGGAAACCCAAATCTTATAATCTTTTTTAATATGATCAAGTGGCTTGACCTTATTGATATGACAACATCTATTAGGGCTGTTTTTCCAAAGTTCTTTTTCTTTTGAGAATTGATATTCAGCTGGATCAGCCTTAATACTAATCACATTCAGATCATATAATTTCGTAAGGTATTCCTTGTAAATCAAGGTTTCTTTAAAATGGTAACCTGTATCAATAAAATAGATGATTTGGTCTTTGTTGATATCTGAAAACACCTTAAGCAAAAAAGCAGACGTAGCGGCGAAGGCAGAGGTGATCATAATATCGTTTGCATTATAATCCTTATACAATTGCTCAACTCTTTGATACACATTCAAAGTGTCGTATTGCTGATTTAATTTTTTTATACCAGCATGGTTTAACGTATGCGATCATAAGGATGTTTTTAGCAAGAAAAGCACAAAAATAGGAATATTTTTAGGCTTTCACACAAATTGCCTGCTAAAAAACTATTAATCCTAGCGGAATACTATGATATATGTCATGTTTTACTCAATTTAGAACAATTTTAAATAAAAAATCCTCAAGTCAGGACCAGGTGATAAGGATTTTATAATTTCGCAATTCGAATAAGATTTTATCATGCGAAAATTAAAGAACAGCGAATTAAACCGGCTTAATGTCGAAGAATTTAAACAGTCAGAAAAAATTCCATTAATTGTGGTACTGGATAACATAAGAAGTCTGAATAATATTGGATCAGTTTTCAGAACTGCTGACGCTTTTTTAATTGAAAAAATTTATTTGTGCGGAATAACGGCTCAACCTCCCCATAAAGAAATACATAAAACGGCATTGGGAGCCACTGAAGCTGTGGATTGGGCCTATGAAGAAAATACGGAGGATTTGGTTCAAAAACTTAGGGCTGAGAACATACAAATACTTTCAGTCGAACAAGCGGATCAGAGTACTTCCTTGCAGTCGTTTTTCCCTGTTGATGGCATGAAATATGCCGTAATCTTTGGGAATGAGGTAAAAGGAGTTGAGCAAAAGGTTGTCACGGCATCGGACCTTTGTTTAGAAATTCCTCAATTTGGCACCAAACATTCCTTAAATATTGCTGTAAGTTGTGGCATAGTCCTATGGGATATTTTTGCAAAAATGAAATTCAAATCTGAATAGTAAAATGATCTTTAGCGAAAATGGCACTAATATTGAGAAGCTTTATTCGTTGTTATATTCTAATGCATCAATTTGAAAGGAGTAAATTTTGATATTTTTTTAACAGCTTTCATTTTAAAGTTTTATATTTTCGCTAACAAGGAATCAAATAGGATAGTCTATTAATATGACGGATAAAAAACAGAGAAGGTATGACCAGGCCTATTTGAAAATGGCGATGGAATGGTCAAAACTTTCACACTGTAAAAGAAAACAGGTAGGAGCCTTGATCGTAAAAGATAAAATGATCATCTCCGACGGATATAACGGAACACCAACAGGATTTGACAATTGCTGTGAAGATGATGAAGGGAATACAAAATGGCACGTATTACACGCTGAAGCCAATGCCATTTTAAAAGTTGCTTCTTCTACTCAAGCCTGCCAGGGGGCAACGCTTTATATTACCTTATCACCTTGTAAGGAATGCAGTAAGCTGATACATCAATCAGGTATTACGAAGAATGGTTTATGCCAATGCTTATAAAGATGATTCAGGAATTGATTTTTTAAGAAAAGCCAATATTGAAATTTTATATTTGCCCATAAATGAATAGAAAAACCAGAATATTTCTCCCATTGATCATTGCGATTTCTATCGCACTGGGCATATTTTTGGGGACTTCTTTGAACTATCAGAAGAAGACCATCACTTTTTTTGGTGGAACTCCTCAGGAAAGAAAAATCAAGCGATTGATTGACTATATTCAATATGAATATGTCGACGAGGTAGATACCGATAGCTTGTTGGATGGTACGATTAAGAACATGCTTGATAAGCTGGATCCTCATTCAGTGTATATTTCTGCCAGATGAATTGGCAGGTGTATCTGAATCCATGAATGGGAAATTTGTAGGCATAGGGATTCAGTTCAGAATGTATAAAGATTCCCTCACTGTTGTTAAGGTACTTGATAATGGACCAAGTAAAAAAGCAGGTATCAAGGCAGGTGATAGAATTTTAGTTGCAAATAATGACACACTTTTCGGAAAAGAAATAGAAAGTGATTATATTCTAAAAACTTTAAAGGGGAAGCCAAATACTTCTGTCGATCTTGTGGTTTACAGAAAATCGGAGCATAAAGAACTTCCGTTTACCATACTTAGAGGAGAGGTTCCTATTAGCAGTGTTGATGCACATTATATGCTCGATGATGAATTGGGATATATTAAAATCAACAAATTTGCTGCTACCACTTATGATGAGTTTAAGTTAGCCATGGATGAACTACTCGAAAGTGGCATGAAAAAACTGGTCTTGGACCTTAGGCACAACCCCGGCGGTTATTTGCAGGTAGCCACACAGATCATCGATGAATTCCTGGAAGAGGGCAAACTCATTGTATTTACAAAAAACAAAAAAGATCGTATAGATGAAACCTTTGCTACGAGTAAAGGTGATTTTGAAGATGGTCATGTTTTTGTTTTGATCAATGGAGCTTCTGCTTCTGCCAGTGAGATTGTTGCAGGTGCTTTACAGGATAATGATAAAGGAACCATTGTAGGGCGAAGATCATTTGGAAAAGGACTGGTACAGCAGGAAATGCAATTAGGAGACGGATCAGCTGTAAGGCTTGACCGTTTCAAGATATTATACCCCTACGGGAAGGTCCATTCAAAAACCATATGAAAATAAAGGTAACGGTGAATACTTTAATGATTTTCAGGAGCGTTATCACGGTGGAGAACTCATGAGTGCAGATAGCATCAAAGTAAATGATACACTAAAATACGTAACACCTAAAGGAAAAATCGTCTATGGTGGTGGAGGAATCATTCCCGATGTTTTTGTTTCGATAGACACGACTATGTTTTTTCCTGATTTTCATTATCAGAGATCTCGCCAATTTGTTTTTCAATATTTCGATGAGCATGTAAATGAGTTCGATGGATGGACCATTGACAGGTTCATGTCAGATTTTGACCAGGATAATCATATTTATGATGAATATATGGATGAAATCCCAAGTGAGTTCCAGTATTTCACTCAAGAAGAAAAGCTGAATTTCAGATTGTACCTAAAGGCTTTATTTGCTCAACAGGTATTCGATGTAAATGCTTATTTTAAAATTGTAAATCAGCAGGATATGATGCTCAATAAAGTAATTGAGTTGAATAATCAAGGATATCCCCTGGAGCCTTGAGTCACCTATTTATTTTTTTGGTTCTGAATCGTGAACCATTGCAGTTTGGCCTCCATTCCAAAGGGTAAGTATATCAGTAGCTACATGCGCACCACTACCGGCAGCAGCGGCGAATTGACTTCTCCAACCTGCCAAAACACCTGATACATATAGATTCTCGGTGATCTTATGACCTGTGTTTTTCAATTGTATACGTTGTTTATGGGCAGGAAGATTTTGATGTGGTTCAACATATTGATTTAGGCCTTCAATGTTGAATAGATTTGAAGGACCGACTGCTACAACTACAATTTGGCTGCTATAACTATTTTTATTGGTGGTGATTTTAAATCCGGTTTCTGAAGGAACTACACTGGTTACTTTTTCTTTTTCGATCTGAACTACATGCGGGTAAGTTTCAGCGAGCTGTTTGCGGCCATTTTCAAGTAGTTCACTTCCTGTTGTACCCGGAGCAATACCCAATACATTATTGAACAGTGCGCCGTTCAGAGCGGATGCCTTTTGATGCATAATAATGCCGATCTTTTTATTTTCAGCAAAAGGTTTATTTTTTGCTGAACCCAATACAAGAGCAGCTGACATGCCTGCAACTCCTCCACCAATAATTAGTACATCGAAATTCATTGCGAATTAATTTAAAAGTCCTTGAATATTTGAAGCAAAAAGTTTTACAGCTATGGCCAAAAGTATTACGCCAAATATTTTTCTGACCACATTGATACCACCTTCACCAATGAGTCGCTCAATTTTAGCGGATGATTTTAATACAATGTATACAAATATGACATTGACAATTATGGCGACTATGATGTTGATCGTTTGAAATTCCGCTTTTAGAGATAAAATCGTGGTCATGGTTCCTGCACCTGCAATTAGTGGAAATGCAAGGGGAACGACACTGGCAGTCTTGGGAGACTCTTCCTTATACAATTGAACGCCAAGAATCATTTCGATGGCCAAAAAGAAAATTACAAATGAACCGGCAACTGCAAAGGAATACACATCTATACCAATCAGATTCAGTATTTGTACTCCTAAAAATAAAAATAGGATCATGATGAACATGGCAACTACCGAAGCCTTTTCTGACTGGATATGACCTACTTTCTGCCTCAAATCGATAATAATTGGAATACTTCCAACAATGTCTATCACGGCAAATAAAACCATGGTAGCTGTGACTATTTCCTTAAAGTTAAGTTCCATTTGGAATTTTTTAAAATGTGCGCAAAGTTAGAAAATTAGATTCAATGGATAAGCAGAAATATTATAGTAAATAAGCTTTATTAAATCTGTTTAAATCATGAGAATAAAACCTGATAAAACCATTTTGTTATGCGATCTGTAGTTAAAAGAATGTATTTTTGCCCTTTATAAATCAGCGACCATGTTTCAACTTGATAAAACCATTGTTTCGGAAGAAATTCTTGAAAAAGAATTTGTTTGTAACCTAAACGCATGTAAGGGGGCATGTTGTGTTAATGGTGATGCAGGAGCTCCACTTGAAAAAGAGGAGTTGGAAATATTGGAAGAAATACTTCCTATCCTTAAAGGTTATTTGAGAAAGGAAGGGCTTCAAGCCATTGAAGAACAGGGGACTTATACAACGAATGAACTAGGGGAACACGAAACGACCCTAATTGATGGAGCTGATTGTGCCTATGTGATCTATGATGATAATAATGTTGCCTTATGTGGTATTGAAGAGGCATATAATCAAGGAGAAATATCTTTTAAAAAACCGGTTTCCTGCCATTTGTACCCAATTAGAATAAAACAGTATAGCGAATTTGCCGCCGTGAATTATGATAAATGGGAAATATGTGATGATGCCTGCAGTCTTGGTAAGGAACTGGGAGTACCGGTTTATAAATTCGTAAAACAAGCGCTTGTTCGGAAATTTGGAGAACATTGGTATGCTGAACTTGAAAAAGTTGCTGAAGAAAGAAACAATGCTGCACAGCGTTAGTTCATTCTGTTCATTTTGCCAACTTAGTTTATATTTACGATCATATTTCATTTGAGATGATCAAATTGTGGTAAAACAAATCTTTTATATATATCTTATTTTTCTATTCTCTTCAATAGGTTATGGCCAGGCCCTGGACAGAGCATACGTAATTTCTGAGAACAAAAAAGCCTCTGAGCTTAATCGTGAAGGGAAATTTTTACAGGCAAATGAAATTCTTGACAAGCTTTTGAAAAGGTTAAAAGAGGAAAACAGTGAGGATAAATTTTTTTCCTCGACTTACCAAACCAAGGCAAAAATTGTTCAAAGCCTTGGAAATTATAAAGAATCAAGCAAGTTAGCCAGACAATCACTTCTGATAAGTCTTAAGTCTCATGACAGCCTGAACATTGCAGACAGTTATAATACTATTGGTATCAATCATTATTTTGAAGCCGATTATGACAGTACCACTTATTACTATGAAAAATCCCTGGAGATCAAAAAGAATATAAAGACCGATCCCTATGCTTTAGCAGTTTCTACCTATAATTTGGCCCTTGTTTATGATGATCTCGGTGAAACGGAGAAAGCGATGAAACTTTATAAGCAGGCCGAAAACTATTTATTGGAAAGTAAACAAAGCAAGAATTTTCTGTCAGATGTATATGTAGGAATGGCGCTCATATATTTTTACTCAGGAGACATTTCCAAGGCGGAAGTATACGCAGAGAAAGCCATGGAGAAAGGATTAATATCCTATGGAGAGTTCAATCCGAATATGACCTTTGTTTATACTACCTATGCAAACATTTTGGAGGCCGAGGGAAAGTATGATGAATCAATAGCATTACTTGAGAAAAATCTAAAGATCAGAACGGCGACCTATGGCGAACTGCACAGGTGGACTTGTGAAACCTATTATGACCTCGCCAATGCATATGTTTTGGTAAAGAGCTATGATAAAGCCGAAAAGTACTATAAAAAGGCGATTGAAATTGGCAAGAAAATAAATAGCCGACAATATTTAGCTAACGCAAGAAATTTTCTGGCCCAATTGTATATAGATAGAGAGATACATCTTGATGAATCCGAAAGATTACTTAAGGTCTCACTTGATACGAATATTGACATATACGGATATAAAAGTGATCTTATTGCCGAAAATTACCTTCAATTAGCAGCAGTAAATAAGCTCAAAGGAGATGAATCACTTTTCCTGGAACATATTAAAAAAAGTTTGGAGGCTGCCAATTATAACCAGGATGATTTGGGGACTGTAATTGGTCCTCTTCAAGCAGTTGATGCATTGATGCTTGTTAGTGAGTGGTATAATGAGAGCTATGAAAAGGACCATAAAATTGCACACCTTATTGATAGCTATGAACTGATAGATCAAAAGACCTCCCTTATCAAACACATACAAAATAACTTTTCATCTGATCGTTCACGTATAGATTTTGCCAATAAATACAGAGAGGTTTTTGAAATGAACCTGGGCATTTGTTGGTTGCTTTACCATGAAACACTAGAACATAAATATCTTCAAAAAGCATTTGAACTCTCTGAAACCAATCGAAATACAACCTTATTAAAGGGACTGCAGGGAATAGAATACAGAGCATTTGGCGAAATCCCTAAAGCCAAACTAGAGCTGGAACATTCCACTAAAAAGGCATTGGAAAGAATAAAAATGGATATCTTTTTTGAGAAGAACAGCAGTGAGCCCGACAAGGAATATTATGGGTCTCTTTTAGACGAAAGAATTCTGTTAAGCAATAAACTGGATAGCATTTATAAAGATTTCTACAAGAATTATCCAAAATTTAAAACTATTAGCTCAGCCAAGGAACTTATAAAAATTGAAGATGTACAGGCGAACTTGGATGACGACACACAAGTGATCACTTATTTTTTGGGGGAACAGAGTTTATTTAGCTTCAATATTACAAAAGATTCAATAAGCTTGTTAAGAGCAGATATTGCAGACAAACTTGTAAACATCACGAATGATTTTAAAAATCATTTAATAAAAAGAGAAAATATTGATGAATTAAGTTATGATCTTTTTATGTATTTACTCGGTCAGCAATTGGATCGGGACAAAAGGAATCTTGTAATAGTGGCTGATAATGTTTTGAATTATATTCCTTTCGAAATTCTTCGATCTTCCGACGGTTCATTACTTCTGGACAAATATAATATCAGTTACAATGGTTCAGTAGGATTATTTATGGAGCTAAAAAAGGAATTTTTTAAATATGATACTCCCCAGAACTGGGCAGGATTTGCACCATCATATGATGATAAGGAAATCCTGGCATCATCTAAAGAAGAAATTAACGAAATAGCAGCGCTGACAAATGGTATTAAATTTATTGGAGAAGATGCTATAAAGGAAAATTTCATGCTGCATAACAAAGAGTACTCCATATTGCATTTCGCGATGCATGCCAGAATCGATAATGAAAATTCGCTTTACAATAGCCTGGTTTTTGAAGATAGTGAACTTACTGCTTCTGAAATTTACACCTCAAATTCTAAAGCTAATTTGATAGTATTAAGTGCCTGTAACACTGGTTTTGGTAAGATTGAGAAGGGTGAAGGCGTAATGAGTATGGCCAGAGCATTTCACTTTTCAGGAATTCCATCTATTGTGATGAGCTTATGGAAGGTTCCTGATCAGGAAACAAAAACGATCATGATCGATTTTTATCGTTACCTGAAAAAAGGAAAAAGCAAAAGCGAGGCCTTAAGAATGGCAAAGCTTCGTTATCTGGATAAAAATCAGGGCAGTGTATTAGCACATCCTTACTATTGGTCAGGATTTGTTATCAATGGAAATACTGAACCCTTGGCGATCAATAGTATGAACTCCCCATGGGGATGGATCGTTTTTGCTGTTTTCGGAATACTACTAATGAGTTATCTATTTAAAAAATTTAAATCATCATTTTAAGTAGTTCAAAACTTCCTGCGCTTCCTGTTTTTTAAAAATTGAAGAAGGATCATTGTTGATAAGTGATAGTCTGGAAATCGCGTTTTCAGTATCATTATTTTTTAGATAAGCCAAGGCGAGGTACCAATTAGCTTTTTCCTCTAAATCAGCAGACTTACCATCTATTGTAGTTGTATTGGCCACATTGCTTAATAAGGCAATAGCTTCATCTGTTTTTTCCAAAGCCAGAAAACACAGGCCCTTGTAGTAAATGATATAAATTTCATCGGGATTTTTCACTGAATTGAATAAATTGATCGCTTTATAGTAATCCTGAGCTTCGTAAGCAACAAACGCTCTGTATTCAATCGTATTGAGACTTTCTCCGCGTACCACAGGTTGAATGGTATTTCTATCGACTTCAAAATACGTTTCATAAATCTCATCGTTAGAAGGATAATAAAGGCTTTTTACAGTCCACATACCTAATGTAGTAATAAGCAATAAAGATGCCGCGACCATCCACTTTTTTGGAACAATCATAAACCGGGAATTCTTTTGAACATTCTCTTCTATATGGGAAAGAGTAGATTTTAATTCCTCTTGTTGACTGACTGCAATTACTTGCTTCAGATCCTTTTGAAAAAGAAATTCTTCTTTAAAAGTTGCATCGTTTTGCAACAGGTTATTAAAAAGTTTTTGCTCTTCGGGGCTAAGAGAATTTTCAAAATAACGATCGATCAAATCATGATTTTTCATAGTGCTTGCTTATCAAATCTTTTAGTTGCTTGATACAACGAGATTTTTGACTTTTTAAAACTTTCTTATTACTATAGTTGAGAATGGACCTGATCTCATCGAGATTATAGCCCTGATAATAGAACAAATTTAAGATACTTTTACATCTATCACCTAACTCATCATAGTATTTTTTTAATAGCTCTTGTTCTTTAGTTAAAACCGGTCCATAAAGGTTAACATCAAAATCCACATTTTCTTCAACCAAGTCAAAATCATTTGTCATTTGCAGCCTCGATTGAACCCTAAAATTGTGGTAAATCCTGTATTTGCCAATGGCAAAAAGATAAGTTGAAATATTACTTTTTAAATTATCAATTCGACCATTGATCGCATTGTCTCTTAAAATCAATATTGAATCCTGATAAATATCTATAGCTTCAGATTCATCAACATTGTATTTTCTTGAAAAATTGAGAAAGCCTTCTCTGTGATCAAGATATATTTTTTCCAATGTATTTTGATCCCCTTGTTTTAATAGTTCTATAATATTTTTCGATTCTTGATGATTCATGATTAGCAAAGAAAGTAAAAAGATTTAAAAGCGACCATAGAATCTTATAAGGATCATATGGATCAATTTATTTAGTTCAAAATTAATAAGCAAAATGATTTATATGGCTTTTAAACCCCTGCTTGTAGTAAGGAAATTCCCTAAAAAAAAATAAGGGTTTGATTTTTTATAAACTACAATGATCAAACTATCTGCAGAAAAAACCCCATTAAAATTATTGCGCAGAAAATAAAACAGTCATAAATCAACAGGTCAACAAATTTTATGATAAATCTGGGAGAGCTCTTTTGTGATTATTAATTATCTTCGGACCTCCAAAAAAAATATATGAAAAAAGTATTTGGGCTTAAAGGAATCGTTCAGCATTATGCATGGGGAGGGCAGACTTATATACCAAAATTACTGGGAACTTCCTCTGATCATGGTCCATATGCAGAATATTGGCTTGGAGCTCATGTAAATGCTCCTGCGCTGGTTCTAACCGAAGAGGGGGAGATTCCTCTGGATGCTTTTTTAAAGACCAATGCTAAAGTTTATTTAGGAGAAACGACCTTCAATAGATTTGGAAGATTACCTTTTCTTTTTAAAGTACTGGATGTTCATCAAATGCTTTCCATCCAGGTACACCCGAGTAAAATTGAGGCTGAGAAAGGTTTTAAAAGGGAAAATGAATTGGGAATTCCACTGACGGCTCTCAACAGAAATTATAAAGATGACAACCATAAACCGGAAATCATGGTTGCTTTAGGTGAGTTTTGGTTGTTGCACGGATTTCTTCCAAAGGAGGATTTATTTGAAGTACTTCATAAGAACCCTGAGTTTACAGCTTTGACAGCTATATTTTTGAAAGATGGCTATAAAGGATTGTATCGTTATGTCATGGAATTGCCTTTAGTTGAAAGCGATAAAATACTTAGGCCATTGGTCAATAGACTAATTCCTTTGTATACAGAAAATAAACTCTCAAAATCATCTCCTGACTATTGGGCAGCAAAAGCAGTTGCTGAGGCTGATCAAGCGGACCATTTGGACAGGGGAATTTTCTCAATCTTTTTTTTCAATCTTATCAAAGTAAACAAAGGGGAGGCGGTATTTCAGGATGCTGGGGTCCCGCATGCCTATCTCGAAGGTCAGAATATTGAACTGATGGCCAATTCTGACAATGTTTTAAGAGGTGGATTAACACCTAAACACATCGATGTGCCTGAATTATTAAAACATATTGTTTTTGAGGAAACAAAACCTGAAATCTTAAAGGGAAGCCTGGAAGGGAACGGTATTGAAAGAACATATAAAAGTCCGGCTCCGGATTTTGAACTGAGTGAAATAAATCTTTACCAAAATAAACCCTTTAAAGGAAAATCGAATTCAGTCGAAATTTATATCCTTATGGAAGGGGAGATAGTAGTAAGAGAACAAGAGACTTCCCTGGTTCTCAAAAAAGGAGAGAGTTTTTTGATCTTAGCTGGAGCTGAATATCAAATATCAACTTCAAGCCATGCAGTTTTATACAAAGCAACAACTCCCTGATGTCTTGAATTTATTTAGAATAGCTGAACTCTAATTTGTCCAAGCCCTTTTGAATGTCTTCATTTTGCATAAACAAATTCCAAAGAAGTGCCGTTCTGTGATTTTCGATCATAACAACTATCGGGCCCTGATCAATAGCCAGATAGGCCTTCGCAACCCAGTTGGTCCCTGGTTTAAAAGCATCATAAAATCCGGCAGGTCCTAAGAGTTTATCTTTATGTCCATAGAAATAGCGCAGCGCCTTTATCGATTCTTCAGGGGTATATGGTATTGAGGAAAGAGCCGCTGTAGGTGAGATAATACCCAGATCATTTCCGGGAGCATGTGCTGAATACCCAATGCTTCCATCAGTATTTCTTGAATAACTGGCAGTGAGTCCCCAACAATTCTCTCCATAATCCGGAAACATTTTGGGATTATCAACGCAATATTGATAATTCACCTTGCTGTGGTTTAGATTCACATCCCAGTAATTCGCGAATTCATCCTGAAGTCCTTTAGGATTAAGGCCTAAATAGGAATAATGTGCCCAAAAAAGAGGGCCACCATAGGTTGTTGCTCCGTTGTGTTTTAGGATCAATGGAATTCCGTAGGTGATTTGATCACTTTTGATACCTCCATCGGACCCCCATCCGGAAGTATAGGCTTTTTTGCTAATAGAATGGTCAACTGAAGCCGCTGCCATAATATAGGTGATGAGTACTTCATTGTATCCGGAAAGCTTAAAATTGATCGAAAAATCATGGTTGGGGCTCCAATGCCAATAAAGTGCATCTTCACCTTGCGTATACCAATCCCATTCCACTCCTTTCCAAAGTTGGTCCGCTTTTGTTGCAAGCTGTTTTTCAGTATCAGAACCATCTTTAAAGTACTCTTTGATACAAATTAATCCCTGGCATAAAAATGCAGTTTCTACGAGATCTCCTCCATCATCTAAATTTCCAAAGGGGATTACTTTACCAGTACTTCCATCCATCCAATGGGGCCAGGCTCCGCGAAAACGTTCAGCAGTATCTAAAAAGGTTAAGATTTTATCGAGTCTTTCGACAGCTTGTGATCTTGACACATAATTTCTTTCTATACCAACAAGGATCGACATCAACCCGAATCCTGTTCCTCCTGTAGTAACGATATTGGCGTCAAATGAAGGGTTGTCTGGGTGAAAACGTTCACGCGCTGCACCTGAGTTGGCTTCTGCAAAGTCCCAGAAATATCGAAACGTCTCTCTTTGGGTGAGATCGAGCAATTCATCGTCTGTTAAAACTACTTCTGGCGGATCAGGCATACCAATGGGAGGATCCATAGGCTCATCTCCTCCGCATGAAAGGACCGACCAAAAGACGAGAATACATGCGAATAAAATTCTTGTTGATCTTTTGGGTTCCATTTTCTATCCTGGCTTTATCAATATTCTTGTGCAAGATATGATAATCAATAAATTTGACAAATATCTTTTGGGATTGATCATAAAAAGGATCATCATATTTTTTCAGTTGAGAAAATTTTTAAAAGCCTATCAATACCATGCTTATTGCAATCAAGAATTCCCCATTGGTCTACGAGCCCTTTCCATTATTTTTGTAAATTCCCCAAAATTTAAATCGAATGTCAATTAAAAGGGTAGTAAGTAAACAATATCTCTTTTTTATCATCCTGGGTATTTTTCTTGTCACCTCTGCTATGGCACAGGATGTTTACCAAAGATCCCTTGATGCTGATGTTCAACATTACCTTTTTAACTTATCGCTGAATGACAATACCAATGAAATCATTGGTGAGGCTGAAATAAGCGTTGAATTTAAGAAAAGCATAGATATTTTTAACCTTGACCTGATCGGAAAAACAGCTGTTTATGGGATGGAGGTCATTGAAGTTTTAGAGAATGATGAGAAAACCATCTATACATATGTTGATGATAAAATTATGATTTCCACATCTCTCGATTCGACATTAAGAAGCACTTTTAAAATAAAGTATAGGGGAATTCCTGAGCTGGGTTTGGTAATCGATTCCACCAAATACGGTCAACGCTCATTCGTTGGTGACAACTGGCCCAATTTAGCAAGGCACTGGCTGCCTTGTGTGGATCATCCTTATGACAAAGCTTCCGTTGAGTTTAGAATTACTGCACCTGCACATTATAATGTTGTGGCAACAGGTAAAAAGAAAGAGGAAAGAAATCTTGGAAACGGGCACAAGCTCACAATTTACGCTGAACCTGCTCCCGTAGCAACTAAGGTAATCACTATGGGTGTAACGGAGTTTGCATATAAGGATCTTGGCTCAGTGGGTGATATTGAAGTCAGTGCCTGGGTATATCCGGAAAATAGTCAGCAAGGATTTATTGATTTTGAGGAAGCCCCTCAGATTTTGACTTATTTTATTGATGAGATAGGACCTTATTCCTATGCAAAGCTGGCCAATATGCAGGTGAAAACGGCTTGGGGAGGACTGGAGAATGCGGGAACCATTTCGTATAATGAAAAGCTGATTACAGGTAAAAAGGAAATTCAAGGTTTAATGGCACATGAGATTGCGCATCAATGGTTTGGAAACTCTGCCACCGAGAATAGCTGGAACCATGTTTGGCTCAGTGAGGGTTTTGCGACCTATTTTGCCATTTTGTACCAGGAATCTGTTGACGGAAACGAGAAAAGGAAAAAAGAATTGATACAAGACCGTAAGGAAGTTATTGAGTACTATCAAGAAAATCCCTCTCCGATCGTAGATCAATCAATTAAGGATCCGAAGAAAGTATTAAATCGCAACTCCTATCAGAAAGGAGGTTGGCTGCTCAATATGTTAAGACATCAATTGGGAGATGAGGTTTTTTGGAAAGGAATTCGAATTTATTATCAAACTTATAAGGACGCCAACGCCATGAGTGTCGATTTTCAAAACGTGATGGAGCAGGTGTCAGGGCAGGATCTAAAACCGTTTTTTGATCAGTGGTTGTATGTAAAAGGTTATCCTGAATTGAAATGGGGCTGGAAATACAATAAAGGCGAATTGACAATTTCTGTTGAACAAAAGCAAAAACAGCACCTGTTTAGATTTCCGGTTGAATTTGGGATTGTCAAGGGCGGGGAGATGAAAATTGAATCGTTCTATGTTGACCAAAAGTCAAACACATTTAAGCTCAAGATTGATCAAAGGCCCGATGAAATACGCATTGACCCTGAGGTTTGGTTGCTGTTTGAGGAGAAATAAAAAAAGGCTCAAAACATTAGTTTTAAGCCTTTATTGAATCGATTGTCATGTGGAATGAGTCAAAAGCCGTATAGTCGATTCCTTGAAATATAGCTGACATGGCTAAAAATCCAGTTATTCCTCTATAGTTTGTTTTTTATTGCTGCCAAAAGATTTATCCGGATAAGCAGGCACAGGAGGGACCTCTCTTGGGTCTTCCTTGACCATTTTTTGTAAGTATTCGATAGCTGTGTCCAGTTGTAAATCCTGACCTTTAAACGTGGCATGAGGAAGGTTGTCAACTTCTATGTCTGGCACAAATCCATGACCTTCGATCAACCATTCGCCATTTTCACCATAAACCCCATTCATAGGTGCCCTTGCCAGCCCGTTGTCGCTAAGCCTGTTGCTGCTGTTCAGCCAAATCTCACCACCCCAGGTTCTTGTCCCAATGGTAGTACCCAATTCCAGCTTTTTAAAACCATCAGCGAAAGCCTCACCATCTGAATAGGTGTTTTCATTGACAAGCACTACGATATGACCCCTGAAGGCATATGGCATATTCCAGTAAGGTTCACCGGATCTTGATTTCCAATACATCCAGGCTTTTCTTAACAGTTTCTCCAAGATGAAACTGTCAATGTTCCCGCCAAAATTGTAGCGAACATCAACGATTAGAGCAGACTTATTAAATACAGGATAAAATTCTCTATAAAATTGACTCAAGTCATTACTTCCCATGGCTCGTAAATGCAGATAGCCTATTTCATCATTACTCTTCTTTTCTACCTCAAGCCGCTTGCCATATTCCCAATCGCGATAACGAAGGTTATATTCATTTTCAATAGGTTTTACAATAATGTCTCGTGACTTTCCTGAGCGTGACAAGGTAATTCTCACTTGCTTTCCCTCTTGATTTCTGATCAGCTCCCCAATATCAACAGCAGAAAGCGCATCCTGGCCGTTCACTTTCGTTAGAATATCACCTTCTCGCACATCCAGATAAGGATCATCAAGGGGAGATTTTTCATCTGGATAGTCAGGGTCGGCCTTATAGATATAATCGATTCTAAAACCTTTATTTGCCTCATCTCGACTAAACATGGCACCCAAACTTGCCACTGAAATGTTTTTATCATCTTCCCGAAGGTCTCCGCCCCGAACGCTGGTATGCAGCGCTGAGAGTTCACCTACAAATCTGCCTATCAGATCGGATAATTCGTTTCTTGTAGTGATCCTGTCAACCAATGGCAGGTATTTGTCATGCATCGCTTTCCAGTCAACACCATGCATATTTTTATCATAAAAATAATCGCGCTCCATTCGCCATGCATCGGTAAAAATTTGTTTCCAATCTTCTTTCGGATTGATCGAAAATTGCCATCCGCTTAAATCAATTTTACTTTCAGAAAGATCACTGATTTCCGAAGTGCCTGCTTCCACCATATAATAATCTTTTTTCTTTTGGATCAGGATCTTTTCTCCTTTTTGGGCAAGTTCAAATCTGTCGATCTCACCCACCATTTTTTCGAGTTTGATGTCTTTATTGTCAATTTTTATAAACGATAAATGACTTTTGGCATTGACACCGGTTTCTGTTGACACCAAATACAACGCTTTTTCATTTACTTCAAGACCCCTGTAATTACCGGGTTTAACTGGTACTTCAACAATTCTGTTTTGGATACCGTCTATATCTATTAAAACGACAACTTTATCCTGATCTTTCTTTTCTTCGTCACCATTTTTGTTCTTTTTCTTGTCGGTTTTTACTGACGCATCATCCTTTTTATCTTTAGGTTCAAGTTCATCTTTTTCTCTAAAAGGAGATCGGGTACCTTTTTTAAGCGCTACGTGATAGACTTTTTCACTGGCGTCAAAATAAGGTTCAGGTTGTCTGGTTCCCCAAGGGCTTCCCACTAAAGACGTAAAACTTCTATCCGACAGAAAATAAATGAATTTTCCGTCATGACTCCATCTGGGGTTGACACTGTTCGCTCTGTCGGTGGTCAGATCAAATGAATTACCGCTCGTAACACTGTACACCTTTATCTGTGCCATGGTATTTGACGCTGCTTGAACAAATGCCAGCCATTTGCTATCAGGGGACCATGAAAAATCCCAAATTCCCTCTTCATTTGAAGAGATCTTTTTACTCACTCCGGTTGAAACATTAAGCACATACATATTGCTGCCTAGATCATCATAAGCGATCCATTTGCCATCCGGAGAAGGAACTCCTGCATATCTTAGCAAGTTTCCGTCGCTGGTAAGATTCTTGTGCGTTCCTAATCCGTTTGAAGGCATTTTTATAAATTCAAATTCACCTGTTTCATCCGATAAGGTGTAAATGTTTTTTCCATCATGCGAAAAAACAGCATCCCTGTATCGTACATTTTTCTTTTCTGTAAAAGAGACGAATCGACCTGATTTTACCGGAGCCACAAATACGCGCCCTCTTGCGGTTATAACGATTTGATCCCCTTCAGGATCGGCATGTACCGAAGTGATATACTGCGAAGGGTTAGGGTCCCATTTCTCTCTTAATTGATCAAGATCTGAGGCTAATTTTATATCGATCTTCTTATCCTGATTCGACGAAATACTATAATGGTACAAATCTGCACCTCTTTGATATACAATATTACCATCAGAAATATTGGCATATCGAACATCAAATTCAGTATGCTTTGTATGTTGTTTAAGGTCATTTCCGTCTTCATCCATTGACCAGATATTCATGGTACCGTCCCTATCTGTAATAAAATAAACCCTGCCATCGAACCAAATGGGGTGGTGACTTTCTCCAAGATGGTCATTAGTTAATTTAACAGCTTCTTCAGCCCCTTGTGTAAATTTCCATACTTGTCTGGCAGTGCCGCCTTGGTATCTTTTGGTCACATTACGATGATCTGCTGGCCTAACGAAAAACACGGTATTTCCAGAGCTGTCAAATGTAGCCTCACTCGCTTGTGACAGAGGAATCCTCGTTTTTTGTTTTGATTCCATATCAATGGTGACCAGTTGATTATCAGGAACTTTTGAGTAAGCTCTTGTATGATACACTAATTTTCCATCAGGAGTCCAGCTATTGGTTACCGAAGCATCCCTTTCATAGGTCCACCTTGTGGGGATTCCACCTTCAATGGGCATGGTATATACTTCATTCGGACCTTCATAGCTTGCTGAAAAAGCGATCGTATTTCCATCCGGAGAGATAGAAGGGAACAATTCTTCTTCATGATGGGTTGTCAACCTTTGTGCTATTCCACCAGCTAGAGGAACTTTCCAAAGGTCGCCTTCTGCCACAAAGACAATTGTATTCTTATGCAGGTCCGGATATCTGTAGTACCCGTAAAATCCTTGAGCGGATACTGAAACATACATCATAAAAGAAATTAGAAGAAGAAAAAAATGTTTGGAAACTTGGTTAAGAGGAATTTTGATCATAGGAAGTAAAATGAAGTTTGTGTTCTATTTATTGAATGTTCAATTCTTGTTGACATAAGAGACCAATCAATGTAATGCATCATGTCAAAAGAAAACACAATTTAGGAAATCTTTACTACATAAGTCATTGTAAAAGCCTTCATTTTTTTGGGGTATTTTCGTACAAGTGTATGTATGCATCCTGGACATTGAATCAAGGTCTTCATATACAATTGTTAAATTTTAAAATTAATGATAACTCTTAAGGATGGAAGATACATGTAGCGAATGATAAAATTTTAATGTGTCTCGGATAGAATTTATTTTTTTTCATAAAAAAGTTATATCTTGGTAACATTCAGACAATCAATATATTGAAACCACGATCCTTTTTTATGCCATTTTCTATACTAAGGTTTTGTACAGTGAATGCCCTTTCACTGCTTTTGCTGATGAGCATAAGTTGTTCAAAGTCCCTTCCCAAAGAGGTTGAACTGGCCTATGAGTCCCTTCCTGAATATGTAGATTATAATTTTCATATCAAGCCTATACTCTCAGATCGATGTTATAACTGTCATGGCCCGGATGCGCAAACAAGGAAAGCGGGACTGAGGCTGGACATCGAAGAAGAGGCATTTAAAAAATTGGAATCCGGGAACTACGCTTTTGTAAAAGGAAGTATTCATAAGAGTGAAGTCATTCACAGACTGCTCAGCAATGATCCTGATTTGATGATGCCCCCTCCCGAATCTGAACTTACTGTTTCAGCCAGGGAAATTGCGTTAATTGCCAAATGGCTCGATCAAGGTTCGAAATGGAAAGAACATTGGTCCTTTCTTCCTATAGAAAAAAAACAAATACCTGATATCGGAAACAGTTGGACGCGTCACAATGAAATTGACAATTTTATTCAGGAGAATTTGCTTCAGGTTGGGTTAATGCCATCTCCTGAGGCCGATAAAGAACACCTGATCAAGAGAGTTACCATGGACCTTACTGGTTTGCCTCCCTCGCTTGAAGAAATAGATGCATTTCTGAATGACCCATCGGAAAATGCTTATGAAAAAGTGGTTGATCGGCTTTTACTAAGTAATGCTCATGCTGAAAGAATGACCCAGGAATGGATGGATGTGGCACGCTACTCGGATTCTCATGGCGTATCATTTGATGGTTACCGAACGTCTTGGCCATATCGGGATTGGCTTATACAGGCTTTTCAACAAAACATGCCTTATGATGAGTTTGTTACCCATCAAATAGCCGGTGATCTGATCGAACAGTCAGATGATCAATCTAAGATCGCTACCGCTTTTTTGCGAATGAATCCTTTGGAGGCTTCCGGAGGTTCTATCCCTGAGGAATTTAGAATAGAATATGTGAATGAAAGGGCTGGCCTCACGGGAACTGCACTTCTCGGGCTCACCTTGGAGTGTGCCAAATGTCATGATCATAAATTTGATCCCATCTCTCAAAAAGAGTTTTATCAGGTATCTGCTTTTTTCAATACCACAGAAGAATATGGACTCGCCCCGGTAGATGCTGATCGTGCCCCAACCTTGATCGTGCTGAATGACCGGGAAAAATCGAAAATCGATTCGATGGTCCAGTCATTGTTGGCTGAAGAAAAATCAATTCAAAAAATAAAAAAAGAAAAAGAAGGATCTTCTGAATACCAAAAGGCACTTCCTCTAACTCCGGTTACCGGACATATTAAACATTATGCGTTCAACACCATAAAGCCTTATAAAAAAGAGATTAAGAAGAAAAAGAAGAAAGAAGACAAGAAAAAGAAAAGCAAAGAGAAAAAGGTCGTCAAGAAGGAAAAGAAAGAATTTAAGGAAATGCAGATGCTCGATAATGATAAGGAAGCAGAAGCCAATTTAAAAATTACCTTGACGGATGGGAAGTACGGCCAGGCAGCCTATTTTAACGAAGAATACGATATCGTTACACTGCGTAAAATTGGTGAGTTTGACCATGCAGATCCATTCAGCATTAGCACCTGGATCTCAACAGAAAAAGACAGCATTGGATCGTCACAAACCATTATTGGCAATACGGGTACAGTTTTTCAATACCACAGAGGCTGGGAACTGGCATTGGATTCCACCAATCATGTTAGGGTGCGTTTGATTCATAGATTACCGGATGAGTTTATTTCTGTGAGTACAACATAGACCTGTAGCCGCCAATCAATGGCAGCAAATTGGGTTTACCTACGATGGGAGTAAATCTGCTAAGGGCATCTCTATTTTTGTCAACGGCTATAAAGGCAGACACGCACATTAATTTTGATCAATTAAAACGAGTCATTATTCCCATTAGCTTTGAAAATGAAACGAGATACTATTCCGCTGGTGGTGGGAAGAAGCAACCGTTTATGGATGGAAGACCTGGGCATGTTCCAAGGCGCTATTGATGACATAAAAATATATGACCGCCAGCTTTCGCAATGGGAAATGGCTGGTTTAGGCGAGGCGACTTTAGATCAAAATTCAGCTGAAATCAAACAGGATCATTGGTATTTGTATGACAAGAACCTGGAAGTCGAACGAAAAAAACTTCGTGAAACAAGGGTAGAAATCAGCGATGATGCTGGACAGTGCCAATGAAGTGATGGTCATGGAGGAAATGAAAGTACCCCGAAAGACCTATATTTTGGAAAAAGGTCTTTACAATCAACATGGTGAGCAGGTATGAGCCAGGGGGTGTTGACAAGGTGCTGCCTTTTAGGAATGACCTAGCGAAAAACAGATTAGGATTGGCAGAATGGCTTTTTGACCCTAATAATCCAATTGTTGCCCGGGTTGCCATCAACAGGTATTGGCAGATGATCTTTGGGCAGGGATTGGTAAAAACAGCAGAAGATTTTGGAAGTCAGGGAGCACGCCCAAGTCATCCGGAATTGTTAGATTGGTTGGCCAAAGATTTTATCGATCACGACTGGGACATGAGGTATGCCATTAAGCAAATGGTGATGTCACATACCTATAGGCAAGTGTCCTATTGTCCGCAAGAAATAAGAGAATTAGATCCGGAAAATATTTATCTGGCCAGAAGCCCATCCTATCGTTGGCCGGCAGAAATGATTCGGGATAATGCCCTGAAAGCAAGTGGTCTTTTGGCGGAAGAAATAGGCGGACCAAGCGTGAAGCCCTATCAACCGGACGGACTTTGGAAGGAAGTATTGATGGCTTCAAGTAAATTGGCAAAATACAAACCCGATACAGGTGATAACTTATACCGCAGAAGTCTTTATACTTTTTCAAGGCGCTTTGCTCCGAATCCGTTTATGATCAATTTTGACGCTACGCCAAGAGAAATTTGTACGATAAGACGAAACGTGACCAGTACCCCCTTACAGGCCTTGACCCTTGCTGAATGATCCTCAGTTTGTTGAAGCCTCAAGAGTGTTGTCAGAGAAGGTTCAAAAAGAATTTCCGGATAGCGTGGCACAACAAATAGAGCTTGCCTACAGGCGGTCAACCGGTTTAAAGCCAAACGAAGATCAAATTGACATTCTGAATACGCATTATCAAACATCTCTTAAACAGTTTATGGATACTCCACAAATGGCGGATTCCATATTGTCGGTGGGCGAGCAACCTTTTGACCAAAACTTTCAAAAGAGAAAACGGCGGCCATGACTCTTGTAGTGAGTACGATATTTAATTTTGACGAATCTTATATGAAAAGATAATATGCACGATCACCATCATAAACCAATAAGCCGTAAAGATTTTCTTCAGAAGGCCACTTTGGGTCTGGGGGCACTATCATTGTCTTCATTGATCAATCCATTGAGTGCCTTTGGTTCTCCGCTTGGCTCCATGACGGGACCTCATTTTGCGCCGAAGGCCAAAAGAGTCATTTTTCTAAATATGATCGGAGCGCCTTCCCAGTTAGATTTGTTTGATTATAAACCTATCCTGACAAAAATGCATGGCGTAGAATTGCCGGATAGTGTGATGGGAGACAGGGTAACCGCTTCTGTAATTGCCCAGGCTACAAAACCCATCGTCAGGCCATTATACGATTTTAAGCAACGAGGTAAAAGCGGTATGTGGATGAGTGACCTGATGCCACATATGGCGCAGATCACGGATGAATTGTGCATGATCAACTCTATGTATACCGAATCGGTGCAGCATGAACCTGCCCAGATGTTCACGCATACAGGTTCTGAAATTCCAGGAAGGCCAACCATAGGTTCCTGGATCAGTTATGGCTTGGGATCTGAAAATGAAAACCTTCCAAGCTTTATTGCACTGATGACCAAGGGAAATGAAGGAGGTTCCACCAGATTACTCTCAAGTGGATTTTTACCAGCCGAATATCAGGGTGTTCAGTTTAGAAGCGGCAAGGATCCTGTTTTGTTTTTAAATAATCCTCCGGGAGTTACAGGGGAGATAAGAAGGGAGCAATTGGATCACCTGCAAAAACTACAGGAACAAAATTACAATACTTGGGAAGATCCAGCCATCAAAGCTAAAATGTCGCAATATGAGATGGCATTTCGGATGCAAACATCTGTTCCGGAAGTGATGAATACTGAAGGGGAACCAGATCATATTTATGAATTGTATGGTGAGGATAGCAAAAAGCCGGGGACATTTGCGAGTAATTGTCTATTGGCCAGAAGACTGGCAGAACGTGGAGTGAGGTTCATTCAATTGTATCACGGTGATTGGGATCATCATAGTAATTTACCTAAACAAATTCCAAAAAGGTGTAAAGAAGTAGATCAGGCTTCAGCTGCTTTGATCATGGATCTTAAACAACGAGGACTGCTTGAGGATACCTTGGTTGTCTGGGGTGGAGAATTTGGCAGGACCAGCTTTTCACAAGGTCAGCTTACCAAAGATAATTTTGGAAGAGACCATCATCCGGATGCCTATACCATGTTAATGGCCGGGGCAGGGGTTAAAAAAGGAATTACTTATGGGGCTACTGATGAATTTGGCTATCATATAACAGAAAACAAAGTTCATGTTCACGATCTTAATGCTACCATATTGCATCTTTTGGGTTTAGATCATGAACAACTGAATTATAAGTATCAGGGACGAAGATTCCGCTTGACGGATGTTCATGGCAACGTGGTTAAAGATATTCTGAGTTAATGGATTGGGAAATTTTTATTGGTCGTTTTCATCCTTTGATGGTTCATTTACCAATTGGCATATTTATACTGGGTTATATTTTAGAGGTGTTGCTGCAAACCGGTTTCCGCAACCTGGTTGAATCCCGAAAAATCGTCATTCTTACTTATGGTATTGGTTTTCTTGCCGGACTTGTTGCCGCCATAACGGGCTGGTTACTTTCCTATAGCAATGACGTATGGTATTGAAGCCTTGAATGACCACAAGCAATTGGGGATTTTAACTTTGGTGGCCATGTTACTGGTGATCATTTATCAGATCAAAGCACCAAACACTAAGGGCAAATTAAAACTATCCGGATCGACGATTGCCATTGTTTTGATCAGTTTAACGGGTCATTTAGGTGGGAACCTTACCCATGGACCGACCTATTTGGTTGAGTACGGCCCCGACATTTTTATGGATGATGCTCAAGAATCAAATGTAAGATTGCGTGAAATGAATCCCGACTCCTTAATGATCTATGCAGATATTATTCAACCCCTAATTCAATACCGGTGCCTTGCCTGTCATAATTCAGAAGAGAATTTTGGCGGGTTAATTCTAGAGACCTATAGCGATCTCTTCAAAGAAGCTGCCCATGAAATACCCGTAGTTGCGGGAAGTCCTGACAGGAGTGAGTTCCTAAAACGAGTCAGTCTGCCTTTAGATCATGAAAAAATCATGCCTCCTGAAAAAGCCGGATTCAGTTATACAGATGTCAAGATTTTACGATACTGGATCGAGAATGGGGCTGACAGTTTAGCCTCATTCAATTCTGAAACGATGAACGAGGAATTGATCGGCTTGATCTACCGGGATTACGGATTAGACTATAGTCCTAAACCCTATTACGAAAAAATCAAAGTGGATAGCCTGGGCGAAGGCGTATTAGAAAAATTGAAAGATTCCGGATTTAGAGCGAACTATTTAGGGCAGAATAACTTGTTGTTGGATATAGAATACAAAGGCGATTCAATTGGTGAAGATCAAATACAGATGCTCAACCAGGTTTCAAAACAAATTACCTTCCTGAAAATAGCAGATTCCAAATTATCAGATGATCTATTAGAGCAACTGGACAACATAGAACATCTGACCAGAATCGATCTGAGTAATAACCAACTCGGAGTCAGAGTGATCGATTTTTTGATCAAACATCCTCATCTGGAGTCAGCGAATTTGAACAACACAAATATCACCAAAGAGTCATTGCAACAGCTACTGTCCCAGCCCGGCTTGAAGAGGGTTTATGTTATGAATACGAAAGTTACGGCTGAAGAAATAGAAGACTTACGTAAAACACATGAAGCAATAGAAATCATTTCCCAATTTCAATTTGAAAAGGTAGCTGAGGCGAAATCTGTTTTTGCCCAGGAAGCAAAACAATAGACAAGATCAGTTAATTGCCTAGTTGATATCAATCAATTTCAAGGCATGTTTTGTTTCCGCAATAGTCCTCGGCACATATTTTTAAACCCTTTGATTCTTGCGGTTTCGTGAACGTAGCAACCCATAAATTTTCACCATACCACCTCATGGGAATAGGTTCAGATATTTCATCCGTATGAACGGCCACAGCATTCCAATCTTGCGGCATGTTAGGGCTTTTATGATCGTGAATCCTGGCTTTGACGGTAAGCGTTCCGTTTGCATTTTCTGTGATCTGATGGTTCGCAATTATTGGAGGCGCCGTATCCTTTTGTATGTTTTTACCCATAAAAATGCGTTCTTCAATACCTTCCTCTCCTTCTCCCTGACCCATGATGATGTCTAATTTCTGGTCATTATTGATATCCCCTAAAACCATTGAAAGTGTAAGTGGGGTGGCTTTACCTTTTAAAACGGGTTGCAGAAGTTTAAATTTCCCTTTTCCATCATTGACCAGCAGTCGGTCTTCACCAGTCAAAGAGCTGATCAAAAAATCCGGATCTCCATCTGAATCATAGTCCAGAAATACAATATTATTATCGTCTTCTCCAATGTTTTCTGAGTCGACCCAAAGGGCGTCGGTAGCATCAACAAATTTCTCTCCGTCTTTATTTAAAAAAATGTGTTCTCTTCGTGAGCCCGAATCTCCTTGCACGATTTCACCATCGTTAACGGTGACCAGATCAAGAAAGCCATCCATATCCACGTCCATTATTTCCAAATCGTAGTTGTTGGTGTAAGCAGGGAGCAGTCGTTTTTCTGTAAAGGATCCATTACCATCATTTACAAAAATTCTGCTTGTGGCGCAGCGCTTACAGGAAACGGCTATGTCGAGATCGAAGTCATTGTCAAAATCAAAAAACTCCACATCCCATGAAAATTGGATCAGGAGTTCAGGCATTTGAGTAGCTAGTAGCATCCGTAAAGTTTCCATTTCCGTCATTGAGCCAAAGCATCGTTCTCCCTCCCGTATTGTTCATATTAGATCCCGGACCCCAATCTGCCAGTACCATATCCAGATCCCCATCATGATCTACATCGCCCAGCTCCAGGTCACCGATACTGGCTTTGATATTTGGCAAATGTGAGGAAGTAACATTTTTAAAAGTTCCATTTCCAAGACCCAGATACAATTGACTCTGTGTTTGGTAGGTGGTACCAAGGATCATATCGGGGATATCGTCATTGTTGATGTCGCGCACTTTGATGACCCTTGAAATAAATTTATCCTCCCCAAAAATTTGGCTGGTGATTTCCTGAAATTTCTTCTCAGCACCCTGGTTGATAAAAACACGACTGGATTCCAAAGTTCCTGGTTCTGAATAATTTCCTCCATTGGCAAAGAGGATATCTAATTTCTGGTCACCATTGATATCTGCCACTTCAACTCTGTTGGTCCACTCTTTTGTGACCGGAAGATACACCTCTGTTTCGTCAATCCAAAGAGCTTGATGAGGTTTCACTTTCTCCGAATCAGCAGTATGCTTTTCACAAGCTAAAAACTGCATTATGATCAAGATTAGAAAAAAAAGATAAATTCTTAGCATATGATTAATTTTATTTGAATTTTTCAGTATTCTTAAAGTAGTCCTTTCTCCTCTAGCGCTTTTCTCAGCTTAGCCTGGTTCTCCCAAAACTGGTCTTCAATTTTTTTCATTACTATGTCAAAATCCGGATGGCTTTTCAAAGGTTCTATGATGGGATCTATTTCCATAAAAACAAGGATCCAATACTGAATATCATTCTGAGTTGCGAAAATTTTGAGCTGCTCAATGGCCTGCTCATTTTTTCCTTCAAATGCAAACTTGGAAGCCAAACTCGCACTCTTGTAAATAGACTCATCATTCTCACAATAGGTCGCATAGGATTTAAAAAAGGCAGTAGCCAGAGAGTCTAAACCTTGTTTTTGGTAGACCCAGGCGATTTTGATGTCTTCCTGAGGATACATATCCAATCCGTATTTTATTCTTGCATTGGCAAAGCTTTCATAGTAGGTAAAAGCCGTATCATATTTTTTTTGAAAATAATAGATTTTAGCAATTTCTTGTAAAATATCCAAACGGTTACTATCCTTACTATATTGAAAGATCAATTGATTTTTGGCCTCTTCTAAATCTCTATTCTTGGCGTACATGATGTAGGTTTTTACCAAAGGGGAATAAAAATTATTGGGATTGAAGTCTAGTGATTTGTTGATATAGGTAACGGCTTCATCTAAAAAGCCATTTTGAATAAGGGCATTGCTCAAATGCAAATAAATATAACTTTTGCCTATAGAGTCATTGGCCGCAATATTTAATTGAATACCTTTTAAAGCGTATTCCAGATATTTGCTTGTATTAGGGATAGCTCTGGCATATAAATCGGCAAGCATTTGAATGACCGCTGATGAATTTGGATTATATTCCAGGGCCTTCTCAAGATAAGGAAGGGCTAGTCTATAATCTTCAATAGTCATATAGTAAAGTGCCTTAGAAATAAGGCTTTCTGCAGATTTGGAATCATAGAGAAGTGCCTTATCCGAATAGCTATTAATGTTTTCTGTATATTGTTTATTGGCTTGGTTTAAATCCAGAAAATAATATGAAATCGCAATTTGGGCATATGCCAAGGCAAAAAACTCATCGTTTTCTACAGCCTTTTCAAACAAGGATATAGCCTTTTGCAAACCTTCTTTAGTTAGGCCATATTGGGCATCCAGCGCCTGAAGGTAATAATCATAGGCAACTAAGTTTTCAGTAGGTTTTTTCTCGATCTGTTGTAATTCTGCTGGCGTGACGATGGCCTTGATCGCATCAGCAATTTTCTTTGCCACTTCGTTCTGAAGCGCGAAAACGTCTCCTACTTCGCGACTGTATTGCTCCACCCAGATAGGCCTGTCGCTTGAGGCCTCGATCAATTGAATGTTGAGCAATACCTGATCTCCCACACGTTGACCACTGCCTTCTACCAGGTAATTGACGTTAAGTTCTTCAGCAATTTCCGGGATAGTCATGGTCGTTTTCCTGTATTTCTCAACGGAGGTTCTACTGATAACTCGGAGATCTCCAATTTTTTGAAGGTTGTTTAAGGAGGATTCCATGAGACCATTGACGAAATACAGATTCAACGAATCGTTACTTTCATTTTTGAAGGGTAGTACAGCAATGGATTTTTCCACTTCAATAGGTTTAGCATCTTTTTTCTTAAAAAGAAAAACAGATAAAACGATAAGCATCACTGACGCTACTCCTAAAAAAAGCCATCTGTATTTCCTGAAAAGGCCAGGCTGTTCCTCAATAGGTTCATCTTCGATTTTTATTTTCCCTGCATCACCTGGGGGATAACCATAAAATTCCCGAAAACATTTTATAAAATAGGAAGTGCTTCCGAAACCAACCTTGTAGGAAACTTCAGAAACCGTGAATGAATGCTGCTTTAGCAGCTCCATACTTTTCGCAAGTCGTACCTGACGTATAAATTGACTCGCAGAAAGCCTTGTATCTTTTTTGATTTTTCTCAGTAAGTTTGAACGGCTCATGTTCATGACTTCCGCCAATTCTGAAACCCCGAATTGTTCATTCGAGATATTCTCCAGAATAATTGCTTCCGCATTTTCAATAAATTCCGATCTGATTTCTGAGCTATTTGACATGCTAAACTATGTTCCTACGAAAGTAGAAAAATTTATGTAGATGCCTGCAATGAATAAGGGTACAGATTTGTCAATAAATAGGGTTTTGCGTCATAATTTATATGCTTGCGTCATGTTTTTCATCCCTTCTTCAAACTTCATATACATTGCTGCATAGCTGATAGGTCTGGCTTTAACGTTTATCTCAACTTTGTAAAACAAATTTCAAAGTCAAATATTAAAACTTAAAATCATGAAAACAAATAAAAAAAATTCCATTAAAATGTTAGTCACTTTTTCGTTCCTTATCCTTTTGCTGACAACTGCATGCGCACAATCAGGCAATGGTGAAAACACCAAGTCGGAAAACAGTATGGCGGCCAAATCACTAGTAGAAAAACCCAAAGTTGACATGCAAACAGCCATCATATCTGGCAACTTGGTGGTCGTTAAACAACATATTGAGGCAGGTTCAGATATTAATAAGAAAGATCAAATGAGCGGCTCTACTCCCTTAATTACTGCTGCGACTTTTGATCAAAAAGAAATTGCAAAGGTATTGATTGATGCAGGTGCTGATTTATCTCTGAAAAACAATGACGGCGCAACACCGTTGCATGTAGCTGCATTTTTCTGTCGAGTTGAAATTGCCCAGCTCCTTATTGATGCCAAAGCAGATAAAAATGCGAAAAACAATTTTGGGGCAACACCAGGAGAAAGCGTAAGCGGCCCTTATGCTGACATTAAGCCGATCTATGAGATGCTACAACAGCAATTAAGCCCAATTGGTTTGCAGCTTGATTTGAATGAAATAGAAAAATTACGTCCAGTAATGGCGATGATGTTACAATAATTTAAGCAAAGAAAAATTTTCAAAATGAGACCAGAAAGAAGATACGATATAGATTGGTTACGCGTAATAGCTATAGGTTTATTATTGATCTATCATATAGCTATTATTTTCCAGCCATGGGCCATGTTTATTGGCTTTATCAAGAGCGATGAATCATTACCATCTCTGTGGAAGCCGATGACTATGTTAAACGTTTGGCGCATCCCATTATTATTTTTCGTTTCCGGAATGGGGCTGTATTTTGCGATGCGGGAACGAAACTGGAAACAGCTACTACTGGAACGAACAAAACGCATTTTGTTGCCTTTTGTTTTTGGTATCATTGCCATTACACCGTTGCATATGTTTCTTTTTCAGGACTACTATAATATACCTTTAAGCTATTTTCCTCATCAAGGCCATCTATGGTTCCTCGCAAATATCTTTGTATACGTGCTCTTACTTATGCCTGTTTTTTATTACCTGAAGAAGCATGAGAACGGTAAAATTAAAAAGGTGTTGTCGTCAATCATGAGTCATCCGGTAGGACCTATATTGGTGTCACTTTTTTTTGTCATTGAGGTCGTATTGGTGAAGCCTCAATTGTTTGCCTTGTACGCCCAGACCTGGCATGGCTTTTTAAATGGATTTCTAGCCTTCTTTTTCGGCTTCTTGTTTGTGTACAGCGGTAAAGCCTTCTGGCAAACTGTTTTGAAATGGAGATGGCTGTATACGGGCTTAGCGATCATTCTATATACCATAAGATTCCTATTATTCGAAACTGAAGCTCCAGGCTATCTGATGGCTATGGAATCGAATTGCTGGATTTTTGGAGTATTTGGTTTTGGGTATAAGTATTTCAACAAGCCAAGTAAAATCCTGAGCTACTTAAGCCAGGCAGCCTACCCTGTCTATATTATTCACATGTTTGTTTTATATGCAGGAGCGACACTAATTTTACCATTGAAAATTCCTGCTTTGACCCAATTTGTAGCTATTACAGCATTTACAGTTGTTGGGTGCTTTCTGATCTATGAATTCATCATCAGAAGAAATAGGCTGTTAAAACCTTTGTTTGGTTTGAAAGTTACATTTTTAAGGAAATCATCTAATGTAGCAAACAAGAAGCTTCCGGGATTCACGTTAGAAAATAGAAGTGCAGAATTCAATGACAATTTAATTAATTAAACATTTTGATTAGGTAACCATCAAATATGCTATCGAATTATTTTGAGTAATTTTACGACTTTAAGAATCCTAAAACAACATGACAAAGAGAATAAAACAAATACTCAGAATCTTATTTATTCTGGCGAGCATAGGCTCTTTGTGGTTCGTGCCGTGGATACTTGTAAAGGCTTGGATTTTACCACTACCCGATACGGTTCAAGAACAAGTAGAAGAAGCTGTAGGTCATGGATTTGATGGAATGATTGTTTATGTAGACGAAGCTGGTAAACCACCTGCATTTTACACTGCTGGCTGGCATGACCGCAAAAATAAAATACCTGCCAGACCTGACGCCTTATTCAAGATTGCCAGCATCAGCAAGTTATATGTGGCTGTTGCAATCACTAAATTGGTCAATGACAATCGTTTGTCTTTAGATAAAACACTCGCCGATTATTTTCCGGAACTTGTGGGAAGAATTGAATATGCAGATAAAATCACTTTGAGGTTGATGGTCCAACATCGGAGTGGCATTCCCAATTTTACCAACCATCCCGGTTTTTGGAATAATCCACAGGAAAGCAGTAAAGACGTGCTTGAATACGCACTTGATTTGCCGGCTAACTTTGAACCAGATGAAGACTATGAATATTGCAATACCAATTATTTATTGCTTTCAAGACTCATTGATAAAGTGGTGGGTTATACTCATCAGCAATATATCAGGGAGGAAATTTTGATACCACTTGAGTTGAACAATACGTTCTTTTCGCTTAGTGAAGTGAATATAGACGATTTGATGAGTGGCTATTATGTTGGATATGAAGAGGATCTAAAAACGAATGATTATGGTTCAATGATCGCTACAGCGCAGGATGTGGGTATATTCTTAAGGGCATTAAATGACGGTTCTGTGTTTAAGGAAGGCGGACAGGAAATTTATTCTTCCATTTATGTCTACGAACATGGAGGTCTGATTCCTGGCTATCAGAGCCTTGCTGAATACCACAAAGACATCGATACAGTTGTTGTTCAATTCTTGAATACAACTGACTTTGATGGATATGAGTGGAATTTATCGGAAATCCTCATTAACCGTATTGTAAAAATCGTGAGGAGAAAGAAAAGCTGATAACATTGCTACTCCCTGCTCTGTAAAAACCATTGGTATTGATCTACTTCCTTTTTTATCTACAATGTTATAGGCCTTTTTATTAAATCTTTTCGTTTGACATAATAGACAATCAATACCACAACAGATAAATAGAGGAGGAGTATCCAAAAGGGCGTCATACTGCCTGTGAACTCGGGTAAAATAAAGAGATAATTAAATGCAGCATTCGCACTTATATGAATCAAAATAGATGTAAGGACACTTCTTGTATAGTAATAGATCCAACTGATCATTAAGGTGGCCAGCAAAACCCAAAGTAAAAAGATCATAAAGTTCATTTCCAAAGGAACCCCGGTGCCAATAAGATATGCGGGGAAATGCCAGAAGCCCCATATTAAGCCTAGTATTATACTTGAGTAGAACAGGTTAAATTTACTCATTAATTTAGGAAGTAAAAACCCTCTCCAACCATATTCTTCTCCCAGAGCAATGAGCACGATGACAATAACTTGCGGCATCAACTGAGTTGTTCTCAATCCAAATTGGGAAACATCAAAATTCAAATCCGTCAGTATCGCAAAAGATGCCATAAGCGGAATTCCAAATAAGGAGAGCAGCAGCCATTTTATACTTGTTTTTTTGACTGTTTGTTTTATGAATAAGTCATGAACCCCTTTTCTTCCTTTTGCAATTGCAGTAAACACAAGAGCAAGTAATGATGGGGTAAAAACAGTTAGTATAGAAAGATTCGAGTTATCTAATTTGTAAGAAATAAAACATATCAAAGAACTTAAGCCTATAACAATTGTGGAGAATAAGATGACTTCTCTTTTTTCTATGATACTCATATGATTCTTATGTTTTTTTCTGATCAATACGATCACCTGTTCTAAGGATCGAATTGGCTGTATTCAGTATACATAGATAAGACAAAAAAATCATCAATAAGGTTACAAGATAAGCTCGAGTTTTTATGCCAACCTCTTTTACCACCTAAAAATTGAAAGAATCTCCTTCCGCCGGACCACTAAAATGATATTTGATCGAATAAGGAATATAGGTATCTCCTTATAAATAACAACTCACCTGGCTTTTTGTAATATTTTATCAAATCTACCCTTACTTTGTTACACAATATCAACAAAACACCCCTTACTTTGTTACAATTAATTTCACTAAACACTATCAATAATAAAAAACCAAACTTTTGGGTACGATAAAAAAAACAAGCTTCTTCTGAAGTAGATTTGGTCTTTACTTATAAAGAAAAAGTTATTCCCATTGAAATCAAATCAGGAAGTACAGGTTCTTTAAAGTCTTTACATCAGTTTATGGAACGCACTAATCATCCATACGCTGTAAGAATGTATGCTGGTGAATTTTGCATTGAAAAAACTAAAACCCCAGGCGGAACTCCATACATACCTGGATTGGCTTCGCCGGGCCCTAGTGGCTTCCGTTCTGCAAACCTGTCGGCCGAAGGCGGATGAACCCACTTTACTTAGCTTTTTTATCATTTCTTGTAACCTATTTTTTCTATTGGTTTTTCTTTCTTCTCGATTAATTCATCTAAGTATTGAAAAACAAGCTCAATGTTTTTATTTTGATTGGACAAATTCTTTTTAATTTCTTCGATTTCTAGTTTTATGTTTAGATTATCTGTGAGCATTTCTCTTATCTTGGTAAATACTCTAATGATTCTAATATTTACAGCAATTGCTCTTGAACTATTTAGAACACTTGATAACATTGCTACTCCTTGCTCTGTAAAAACCATTGGTATCATATCTACTTCCTCCCCATCTTGAGGTGCCAAATTGGCTCCTCAAGTTGTCAGACTCTTCTTTGGTTAGTTCAAACATAAAATCTTCTGGAAAACGCTCTATATTTCTACGAACTTGTCTTTTAAGTAGTTTTGTTTGAACCTGATAAAGTTCTGCTAAATCACTATCTAACATTACTTTTTGTTCTCTAATCAAGTAGATTTTACTAGTAATTGTTTCGTCTGGAATGGTGATATCTTTGCTCATTTTTAACTTTTAATTGAGCTTCTCTATGCTTATTAGAAAGCAGAGACTCATCAATTTGATAACTTTCTCCGCTTAAAAGTAAGCACTAGTTTCTTTAAATATTTTCGTAAACACAATTTCTCTACCAACATCTTCTTACAAAAGGCTGTTCTGGTTATATGTGAAGGGATTAACTTCGCCCGTCCCTGGTGACTCTCGTCCTACAAACCTGTCGGCCGAAGGCGGATAAATCTGCAAATTGCCTGGCAGTAATTTTCATCTTCTAAAAAAAAGGACGCTAAGTTCATCTTAGCGTCCTATATCAATCGAATTTCAGATTTTTAAGATTATTCTATCTCCACAGGGAAAGTAGCTGAGATATCAGTTTCCCCTCCCGCATCTGCAAGACCATCATTCGGTTTCTTTGGCTCATGACGTAATGTGAAGGTTAATGTTCCAGTGCTGGCGTCACCTGCGTCCAATGAAAACTCTGTTCCTAAAGGATTGCCATCTGAGTCAAAATTCTCATATTCGGTTTTAGCGTCTAGTCCTCCGGCGATTGTATAGAAGATTTGATGCTCTTCAGCTTCCTCCTCAACTTCTTCAGTGATATCCTCAGCAGGATCTTCCGTTTCATTTAACAACTCGATACTACCCATATAAGTAACACCAGAAGTCATAGGCCCGGAAACCGTAATTACTGGTGGGTTAGGTCCATCACCGTCAAGGTCTACGGTTTTCAATATGACATTTGTTCCTCCACCGTTAGGTGCTAAGGTAACCGTCATGGTTGTAATCAATTCTTCTTCGTTTACCGGCGGAAGTTCATCATCATCGTCACTACATGACATCAGTAAGGCTGAAAAGATAAAGAGTGCTGCTAATAATTTTAAGTTTTTCATTTGTTTATTTTTAAAATGTTAGTAATTAAATTTTAGATTTATTAAAAAGTTTCTCCCCAAATCATCTGAATAATAGCGCAGACGGTTGAGGTAATTTCTGTAGGAAGTATTCATCATGTTAGTGACGTCTAATCCTACGGTGAATTTTGATTTGTTCGTTGACCTCAAGGTGATGCTGGAGCTAAAGTTCAGCAGATGATAAGCATCTGGCGGAGTGCTCACATCAACCAATTCAGTCGTGCCCGTTTCAGGGATAAAAACTTCAAAGTTGTTATCAGGATATTCATTTTGCCTAAATACATAATTACTTTGAAGTGAGATCCTCAGATCTTTTATGTTAGGATTCTGATAAACGATCTCATTTTGCGTATTTACAGGAGGCATGTCGATCAGGGCGTCTTCCTGTATTCTGTCGTATCCTTTTAAAAAGGAGAACTGATGATTGAATCGGAAATTCTTCGCAAAGAGATAGGACACATCCCAATCAAAGCCAAGAAGTTGAGCATCAGTCTGCCGATACTCCCATACCTGAAAACTTCCTCGAATCGTTTGCTGAACTCCTGTAGGTTCGATAACGATAAAATCCTGTATGGTGTTCACAAAAGAATTGACAGAAATATTCCAAACCTCATTTTGAAATTGATAAGAGAGGGAAACATTATGTGCCACCTCAGAGTTAAGATCTAACTCACCAATTTCAATACGAGAGGCTGAATGATGCAAACCTTCGCTAAATAATTCTGATGGATTTGGTGCTCTAGATGCCATGGAATAATTCATAAACAGTTTCGAGCTATTATTAAATGAATAGGTGGCTCCAAGTGTTGCTGACAAATTTGGATAGTGAAGCTGGGGGTTGGTCAATATCTGATTGCCAACCTCTCTAACTACAAATTCTGGAAAAAGTACGTCGTAACCCTTTGACTCCCAAAGGGAGGTTCTGTAGAATTTTAATGCATCCAGATAGGTATAATCAAGACGGGCACCCGCTTCAAACATCCAGTTGTCCCTGAATTGATAATCGGCAACGGCATATACCCCGAAGTCAAATTTTTCATAATCCGGGATCAGCCTTCTAACCCCAGTACTAGGATCTGCAAAATTGTCCTGATACGAACCCATGAGTCCGGTTTTCAAGCGCAAGTCATCATTCAGAAATGAATCCAGGTCGAGCATCAATGTGTGGGTATCAAGCTCCAGATCCAAAGATGCTTTGTCTCTGTCGTCACCTCTCCTTATATCGTATTCAAGTCTGTCGTTTCTTTGAAAATCGTAATGCAGGCTTAGCTTACCCAAACCATCAATACGCTTGAATCCGTTGATTCTCGCTACTTGATGCGTCGCATCCTGTTTAGGAGCATTGATATCGTAAGTAAATGGTTCAATGATCAACGGAACGTCACTATTGATCGCTCGTACCAGATCCTGCGCACTCGATAAATGAGAAGCACGAAGAATACCGATCTCAGTTTTAAAAATACTGTAATAAGCCTCAAAACCCTGATCGTAACGATTCATGCCGATTGTGAAAGATCCGCTGCCTTCAATTACTCCAGTGTTACTCAAGACATAATCAGGAGCTTCAAAATCACCAAACCGCTTGAAAGAGCCTTGAATACTTCCATACCAACCTGTGTGGCTGGTTTTCGTCAATTGAGTTGCAACGGATAGTCCTCGTCCATTCGTAGCACCTGTCAGTAGCGTTTTACCAAACAGACTGTCTAGTACCGGTGTTGTTGGAGCTTCCGCCACAATGATACCACCTACCGCATCGCCACTGTACTGCAAGGCGCCGGCCCCTTTGATCAAAGTAAGGTTACCAACTGAATTAATGTCAATGTTTGGGGCGTGTTCAGCACCCCATTCCTGATCTTCCATTCGAACGCCTTTGTTAATGATGACCACACGACTACTGTGAAGTCCGTTGATCATGGGTTTCACAACTGTACTACCTGTGTTCAATGAAGCAACACCACTTAAACTATTGAGTGCATCACCTATCGAACCGCTACTAAATCGTTCCAGATCCTCCGTTGATATTTGATTTTCGACAAGTGTTTTAGTACTTTCTCCTGAGCTTTTACCCCTCAGAACGATTTGATCAAGTTCTTCTAAATGATGCTCCATTCTGAATCTCTTTGTCATGTTACCTGATATATTTACTGTGAATCCTTGGGTAAGACAACCAGGATGAGCGATTTGTATGGAGTAAGTACCCGCACATAAATTGGGAATCTTAAATTCTCCATCCAGATCAGTTTGGGCATATATTTCAGATCCGGCAACAATGACCGTAGCATCTACAAGTGCAGATCCGTCATGCAGGTCAGTAATGATTCCGGTAAGTGTGTTGTCACATTTTTGTGAAAACACCTGGGTAACTGCCAATAGCAGCACCAAAAGGATAGTATTTCGCATTCCTATTCATAATTAACATCAAAAGTTTCTTTGTTTAACTAAGAATAGAAGCTGGGGGACCTCGAAGTGGGTTTGAATTAAAGGTTATTCTACCAAACTGAAGCCTTGGAAGGTCCTCGGCTTGCAAGACCTCATAATCCGGAGCTAATATTTCCGAATATTCAGAGAGGTTGGAATCGAACGGCACGAACTGAATAGCACAGATGTCACATTTTACCTGTGTCTGATCAACATGCAGGTCCTGATCGGTACAGACAACATGATCGTGGACACCAAAAACATGAACAAACTGAATAACTGTTGGCAACATCAAGGCTATAAAAAGCCCTAACGCTGAAAGAAATTTAACAATTTGTTTTTTTTTGTACATCACGGTGTTGATCCAAAGATTGCAAAAATAAGGAAAAAACTAATACATAGTTGGAATTTTGGCAGGATTGATTTGATTGGGCTCTTGCGACTCCGTTCTGAGAGCAAAAAAATGCAACCTGAAAACGGCTTGGCAGCAAATCAACCATCGATTTCATAAAAAAGGACGCTCAAGCAAGCTTAACAGAATCTTTACGAAGGCGTAACATAAACGATTTATTTAAAAACTACTTTCGACGACAGAATAAGTTTTTAATTAGAAGATGATCAGGTCATGGTGAAAAATATGTTTCTTATGTTATCTTTTTGTTGACTGTGAATGTTTGTGCACAAAATGAAAAAGGAGTCAAGGAAATATCCGTTTATGAATCTCCTTTAGAACACGATAATTTAAAGAATTCTCTTCGTTCTAAAATAAGATCTGTTCGATTTCATGAAAAAACAGATTATTATGTTGACCTCAATGTGGGAAATATTTACTGTACCATAGCTTATGAAAATCTGGAAGATCTTATCTCTGGAGTTCAAAGGCTGGAGAAAAAAGCTACCTTGGATAGTATAAATCAGGCAGATGGTGTCAAGAATATTGTCATGACACCCAGTGGATTCGTGATTGGATATTATATGAATAAAGGAAAAGTAAAGCGTTTTTTTGGTTTTGGGCAGGAACACGCTAACTCAGAAGATATCAATAGAGAGTTTTCAACCTATGAAGAGGATTTTGACACGTTCAATACTGAAAGGGAAACCTATGGCACTTATAAATCCAGGTTAAATGACTTTGACGTCGCCAAAAAATCGTTAAGAGCAGTAAAAGAGCGAATTGAAGAGATAAAATTGTCAGAGCCTGAATTGTAAATGGAACAGCATGGGGTAAATTTCCTTCCCTCATAATAAAATGCTGATCTCTTACCAAAACCTCCAACCTTCAATCAGGTTTACTGATTCAACTTATTTGTGGAGATGGAGGCGATTCAAGAAGCGTTCAAAATGGATCCAAAAGAAAACGGTAACCATCTTGACCAAGCTTCAATTTAATGAAGCGTTTTAAGGTAAGACAGGCAGTATTGGCAAATTATGAGGTCAGATGAATTAAAGCGAAAAACAAGAAGAACCTACTCTTCAGAGGAAAAAATCAGAATCGTTATTGAAGTAATGCGAGGTGAAAAGACCATTGCAGAGCTCTGTCTTAAAGAAGGACTTTCTCAAGGTCTTTATTATAAATCGAGCATAATGAAGAATACAGCCTCAAAGGCCTTGATCACTCAATGGGCGACCGCATATACCTGAAACTGATTTTTTGTTTTTAATTCAGCCAGGAGGTTCCAAAAACGATGTAAAAGGCAAAATCCTGACCATTGCCCCACGCAAAGTCGGACCCCATGTCGACCCCTAACAGTCTTGAGATTTTATACCTAAAACCGGTGCCTACGGTGTAGGCCCAGTCATCTGACCCAAAATCACTGAAATCTTTAAAGGCCTTGCCGCCCCCGAAAAACCCCAGAACAGACCATCTTTTATAGAAATTATAGTTCCATTCGGTCTCTGAGACAAGGGCATTGTCTCCCTGGTATCGCATCGCGGGCACTCCCCGGAGGTTGATAAAAGGATAGGCATAAAAGGGGGCATCCCCTAAAAGGTAGCTGCCTTGAAAGCGCCAGGCCGAATTCAGACGAGAAGTCACGGGCACATAGGCAAAAAAATCAGTGTTCAGCGTACTGAAATCGTCTGATGATCCAAGCCAGGTCGCACTAACGCTCATAGAAAGTTTTGCATTTATACCCTTTGTCGGCGTAAAGGCATTGTTCCGGCTGTCATAGGTGACATGAGGTTTAATTGAGCTAATTGTCGAATTCGTAGACAAACGCTTAAGTATTTCGTTGACAAGAGGCCGATTCGGGATCGTGTCAAAGGAAACCTCTGTATTAAAATACATGTAAGTGCCACCCGCATAGAAATTGGAAGATCCAAGCTTGGCCTCAGCACTCTGCAGGGCCACCCAGGAATCCAATTGAATACGCACCGGGTTTTTCTCCAAAATAGGGCTGTTGTTCCCGTAGTACTTGTAGCGCAGTACAGGTTTCAAAACAGAAGTGGAGGTTCGTACCTTGTTCTCACCAAAGATGTGTCTGTGAAAGACCCCTGCACCCCAAGTTTTGTTTTCGGTATAAAGGCCCACCACTCCCGATACACTTGGGGGCACGTAGCTCTTGTACTCTTCCTTGCGCTTATGGAAATACATGAGGGCCAACGCGCCCCCATAGCCCACGGCAGGTTCAGTTATAGGAATTATGATGGGAAGAACACCATTGGCTTCAAGCAGGAACTCGCTTAGGTCAAAGGCTCCGTCTTCAGGGTCCTTCATACTGAGTTTCTTCTTTTTCTGGATGCTGTCAATTTGCCCAAACGCTCCAACCGGGCCGATCAAGAAAAGTAAGAGGAACAAAAGCCTTGTAATACGAGTTAACAGAAGAATGAATTTATAGCACATATTAAATAAATTTTACTCTACATTGTTTTGACTTCAACATTGGGTCTTGAATCCAACTCATCGCTGAAGGTTGTGGTTTATCCCCAAAGGGGAGCGACCAGGCGTACATACTATTGTTTACCAAGGATCTATTTCCAGGTTTTTTCTGCATCTCCACCTTCATCATTTGATGATGATCCAGAAATGATTCAGTTTCCTCAACCACAGGGACATCATAGCTTGAAAAACTATTTTTTGAGCGGATGTCCTTATCATCGTATACAACCAGATAGCGCATAGATCCCAGAATCCTGTTCTTCTTGTGCCAATGCATTGGTTTTTTCAAATGTGTTGTCGGAGTTGCAGGATTCTTAGCTCCGCCGTTTTAAAGGCTAAATCCAGACAGAATGTTCTTCCCTTTGAAGCCGAATCGATATCCCACACCCAAAACCAATTGATCACGACTTCCTAAGAATGAGTATATTCCCGTGACGGTATACCTATGGCTCAGCTGCAGATTAAATCCAAGTGACATACTTACAGGGTAATACAGCTCTTTGTTGAACTCATATTTCAGTTCCACAGGGGCATCACTGCTCAGGTAAGAGGATAAACCATTGTAAATGGGTTCCAAAACGTTCTGTTGTCCGTCGGAGAGGTCATCATACCAGTCATTCAAACCATCCAGGGCTTCTTGTTTGCCTTCGGGGGTGATGCCTAGGACTTTTTCCATGTCCGCTTTTCCTGCGCTCGCAGGATTGATGCGCAAATAATCTGCCCCAACCAATACCGCTAAGTTGGAGCCTGGATTTCTGAAGCGGAAAAGCCAACCGCCTCTACCTGAAACAGATATCGCCGTGGCCGGAGCCTCCAGACTCGGAATAAAGGTCCAAGCCATGGTGAAATTTGCAGAAAGGACCAGGGGTCCTACACCACCAGCAACCACCGTGCCCCAACCAACAGCAGTTCCAGTATTATCGGCGTTGAATACCGCATTGAACGGAAGCCCTAGATCTACGCGGGTAAGGGCATGGGTCTTGCCTGCAATCCCATAAAAATTAAGAAAGGGCAACAGCCAAAAATCGTACCGGACCGTGTAGGCCTCAACGTCGGCAGTAATACTATTAAAACGGGCAATTCCATCGACAGGAACCATGTCACTGTTTCCAAAACCGACTTTTAAATTGCTAACCAAAAGATCCTGCCTGGAGAAGGCAGTGTTGATACCGATCCCATTTGGAAAGGGAATCTCAAAGCCCTGGTCTCTCAGTTTTTTACCCATGATAGGCAATCTCCAGGGGTAGTTCGTAGTGTTTTTGATGCTGTCTCGCTCATCTTGTCTGTCCTCACTGATGCTCAAGCTGGAAACCTGACTCAATGCAGCAGAAGAAATAAGAAGAAGGAAAACAACAGGCAGTATTTTTTTTATCTCAATCATGTTCAAGCAGTATTGTCAGTTGTCTGAAATTATTAGCGATCACCACTTTGTCATATGAAGCTTTATAGATCAATACACGAATGATCAGTGACACGCGTTCTTCAGTAATCGTGTCCTCAAAAATCCCGCTGTCGACAATGGCGTTTATCAGGTTCTGACTAAGTTCCTCCAGATTGGTTTCTTTAATCGATGTCAATATCGGCAGTAGTATAGCCTCAATGTTCTCTTGGTTGATGGTGTCTTCGATGATATCCAGCTCCAGTATTCGCTCAGCCAGGAAATTCGCCACTTCTTCGGCATTGATCTCGGTGAACCTTTCCAAAAGCGGAAGAATCAATGTCCGAACATAATCCTTTGTGATATTGGAGGTGATAAAATTATTTAGCGCTGTTGCTATTCTCTCAGCGGTGAGTTCCGGGTCGATGTTTTCCAGAATAGGACTCAATAAGTCAGACAGATATTCGATGAGCACAGGTCCCACCTCTAGCTCCAGGCTGACCAGCCAGGTCGTTATTTTTGATGCTGCAATTTCAGGATCAATGGTTTGCAAAAATTGAAGCGCTGATTTAAAACCTGCACTTATCGCTTCCTGGTTCAGGAACTGGTTAATGATCAACTTGGCCAGGCTCGAGGCCGCCGCTTCGGGACCGCCGATTAATCCAATTGTCGGTTTAGCCGCTATGAATGCGGTTCTTAATGTGCTTTGCAGGCTTTCGTAATCAGGTTCCAGGTTGAGATCAGGAAACAGCTCATTCACATTGTCAACAAGGCCTCTTATTGCATCGGTCGCTTCTTCGGCAAGAGCGCCCATCTGAAATAAGGATGTCTCATCGATTTTCTTGGTAAAGGGCAACAGAAGGTTGGTCATGTTTTGCTCATTGATCCAAATGTCACTCACGGAATAGGCCAGGGTATCTGAGATGACCTCAATTTGTTCCTCATTTAGCTTAGTGAATTCCCTCCAGGCGGATTCAATGACGATTTGCAGCTTGCTCTCGTCAAAGCTTTCCAGAAACAGGTTTACTATAAGCGTTGCCAATGCTTCCGATACCGCATCAGAATTCGTTGGAATCCGTTCAATGTAGGGAAGAATGAAGGCGTTGATCCTATCAACAGACAGCTCCTCTTCTACGAGGGATATGATTTTTTCCGCTATCTTTTCGGAAACTTCCTCGGGATCTATATTCGTTAGCTTTTCAAGCTCTACTTTGAGAAGTTCTGTCAAACGGGTCTGCCAATCAACTTGCTTAAGCGCATTGAGTATCTGCTCAGCAAGATACTTTGAGGACTCTTCCGGGTCAATCTCGTTGATAAAGGACAATTTTCCCGAAATTGCATCCACGAGCACATCGTTGATCAAACCTTGCAATGCCTCGTTGTTAAAAAGAATCTGGGCAATCATATTTCCAATTCTATCCGGGGTTTTATTGGTGATTTGACTGATCAATTTGTCATTGAGTTGTCTTATCCTTCGACTTGCTCTTTCTGTGTCTAGTGTGAGGGATATCGTCTGTTCATTGGGATCGTACAGATAATCATAAAGCAATGATTCTCTACTCTTTATTCGAACGGCCTGATCATTGAAAACGAAGTAGCTGATTTCATCTTCATCCTTGAGAAGATCAAACTGTCCATCTGATGTAGCGACTGTTCCGTCTTCAAGAAAATTCACCGTGTACTTCAACATTTCCTCTCTTTCTAAAACCATATCATTAAGGTCATATTTTCCTTTAAGGATCAATGAATCCGAACTGTTGAAAAGCAGAGGTGGCGGGATGTCTTCATCATTCACTTCTATGATGAATTGGCTTAATCGCCAATCGTGCTTCTTTAAGGTTTTATTGATGTCATTAACGGCTGCGATAACCGGGTCCTCAGGTTGTTCGCAGGAAATGAACAGGACCAGGGTCAGAAGAACAAAAAAAGTCTGTTCAAATCTTTTTTCGACTGTGAATAGTGCAACTAAACTCCAATCCGGATAAAACTTTCTCAACTTATCTTCCAATTCTTTTCAGTTTTAAAGAGACTATAATCGTGCTTTAGGCCAGCATTCTTACTTGTTTGACATGAAACGTTGTCGTTCCACTCAGATCGAGCTGCTCAGGTGACCCGTTTACGGCAATACTTCTGAGCTCTTGATATACATGAAACAACTTGTTAGTCGTTTGCAAATACCAACAATACATTGAATCTTGCTTAACCTATTGTTCTAAAAAATTATCCTATTGTTCCAAACTCGCTTTCTTTCTGAATTTGCTGGGAGATAGGCCTATCTCTTTGGTAAAGATCTTGGTGAAATATGGCAGGCTTTCCACTCCTACTTCGAAAGCCACCTGGCTGATGTTCATTTAAGTCCTGATTATTTACTTATTGTACTTCTTCTAATTGCTAGTCCTGGTGAAGCATCGAGTAATAATTTCCCATTTTCAATAATAGGTGTTCCCATTATCAGCACATATGTCATGCCTTGTGAAGGGTGGTAGGGTTCCAGATAGGTTGCATTTACCTTGATATCATTTAAATCAAATACCGCAATATCCGCATCCATGCCTACTTGAATCCGCCCTTTCTTTTTCATCTGCGGAACGTAATCTTCCAATGTTTGAGCTGGCATAAGGCTCATTTTTTTAATGGCATCCGAAAGACCAAGCAATTGTCTGTCTCGCACATAATCTTGCAATATCTTGGTGAATGTTGCGGTAACAGGGACGAAAACATTGATGTCTTAGATCGGGTTAAACAGATTATGTTATCTTTGTAAAATCGTATTTTAAATCAAAGGACAGACTGCTGCCCACACTTAAATGAAATTCAATTGCGCTCATACATTAGGGTCGAACGCAAAACTAATTGGAATATTCCTAATGATCCTATTAGTTGGAAATACGGCAGTTTTAGCCAGCGATTCGATCTATTTTTCACAATCCACCTATTGTTACTTCAATAGATCATTACACTTTGAGTGATGGACTGGCCTCAAATAACTTAAACAATGTTTTTGTAGACAGCAAAGGAAGAATGTGGGTAAATCCCGATGTGATGACCGCCAGGCAATTCAGGTCATCCTTTTTTCAGTTTGATGGTACGAAAAGCATTTTCCATGAATTAAAGCCGGACTCGTTGTCAAAAAAGGGTGTTTCACAAACCTGGTTTATTATGGGTGAGGCGATTGATGGGTTGATGTATGGAGCTAATCGCATGAACAATACTCTATTTTACTGGTATCCTGATAATGATATACAGTATTTTTTTAATCTGGAGGGCAATGAAAGCTCCTTAACATGTCTCCGCATCCGGAAGGAGGAGTTTTAGCCCTAACAGTAGAAATACTTGATCAATATAACCTCGGTAATGAAACATACCGTGTGATTCACTTAAAAAATGGAATAGTAAGACAAGTAGGGTCTATTGAACTTGATTTCAAGGATGATCTAATTCCCCTTACTCCCAAACGCTTTGCATACCCATTTGAGGTGACTGGGAACATCGCTTGGTTTTTTCACCAACGAAAGGGATTGGTGAAGCTATCGTTGAACAGTGGAGCAATGGAGTTTACGCCATGGACCGATTTTGAGGGCATGCCGCTGATAAAAAGGAATTTTTACGATGTTCCCTACCATAGCTTTCATTGGAATATGGTTGGCGTACAAAAGGATGAATTATTGCTTTATCTCGGTCAGCAAAATGGTTTTTTCACTGTTAATATCCATAACAGCAAGCTAAAGCAAGATCATCGGCTAAACGAGTTAATAGTGAGGGAAAACGGAGCTGATCTTATGCTAAAAGTCTTCTTCGTCCGAGACAAGAAAAAGAATGTGTTCATTACGTCAGGATATTATAATCGAGATGTTTCACAATTTGACGTAGAAGATTTTCAGGCTCTATTGATAGACCAAGCTGGATACTGGTATAACTATACAGGACTTTTACGTCAAATGAACAAGAAAGTCAAAATGGATTATAAGCCGCATGGAAGGTATTTCAGTTCCAATTTTCTAAATGAAGTTGGATCGACAGTAATGGAAAAAGGGATGGCTGTAATGGATCTGCAACCAGATATGAAAATTGAAACCATTAATACCACGATTGGATATGGTCCACGTGCAATGGTTGGAGTTGATACCTCGACCTTACTGGTGAATAGAGATGATCAACTCATGCTTCTCAGTCTTACAGATCATACATGGACGCAGGTTGAAGACTCGGTTATCCAGTTGGTGGAATTTTCTCCTTTAATTTCGAAAAATGGAAGGATTTGGATGTCCAAATATCAGGGATTCAATGGGACTTTGCTCTCTTTCAATCCAAGCAATGATCAAATGGATTTATTTCCTATTGAAACAGAATTTGAACAATTTATTTTTATTAATGATCAGGAAATTGCGCTCTTTCGTGATAATGGCAGTTACTACAATGTCGGACAACTCCTCATTTATAATACTGAAACGAGGAGCAGCAAACCGTATCTTTTGGAAGATACTCCTTTCAGTATAGAATCTAAAGTGAATGATTTGCTTCTTACAGGAGAAAACTCCCTTTGGGTTGGAGCACAAAATGGACTTTGGTACTTTGACTTAACTAACAACAAAGTCGAGCATATAAACCATCATAATTTCCTAAATGATGCGAATATCACCTGTATTTACCAGGGGGAAGATGAAAGGTTTTGGTTAGGCACTGATAAGCACGGGATTCTCATTTTTGATTTTAAAACCAATGATATCGAGCAAGTGTCTGTAAAAGATGGTTTGGCAAACAATACTGTCGTAGGAATTATAGTTGATGATCAATCGAACAGGTGGGTTGCGACGTTTAATGGGATAAGCATTGTAAGTCCGAAAGGAAAAGTGCTCTATAATGTAGGTAAATCAGACGGATTGATCGACAACCAGGTTAGACCTTCAGCTATTGCCAAAACTTCCAAACGGCAAGTTCGCATTTGGAGGAACTGCAGGTATTAGTATCCTTGAACCTGATCACATTCTGAATACTTTGGCAAAAAAAGACCGAAATTTGATCTATCTTACTGGCCTTGGCTATTACAGTAATAAGAAGGAGCAGGATGTTACTATAAATAACTCCTTTAATAAGCTTAGTACTATTCACATCTCAGCTGAAAAACGCTATATAAACGTCGATTTTGCACTATCAAGATATACTAGCCTTGAGCAACAGTCATTTCAATATCGTATACTGCCGGCAAAAGCTACAGATAAGCAAACTTCACAAGTTCCCTGGATAAATTTAGGAGCAGCCTCACAGCTGACTATTAATAACTTACCTGTTGGTGAACAAATTATACAGGTTCAGGGTGAGGATAAGCGATTAAATTCAGTAGCAGTTCCGCTGGAGATTTCAATTCTGGTAGATGATTTTTTCTATCGCAAGTGGTGGTTCTATGTATTAAGCGCCTTACCCTTTCTATTAGGTGCCTTCTTATATATCATGAGGATAAATGGGGAGAAATATCGCCTGGAAAGAGAAGTACTAATCCGGACCGAGCAGTTGGTAAGAGATAAGGAGGTTATCAAAGAGCAGGCAGTTCAGCTCCAAAACCTGGATAAGGCCAAAACCCGTTTTTTTACCAACATTTCTCATGAATTCCGTACCCCTTTGACCGTCATCCTGGGAATGGCGGAACAGATCAGGAATCAGGTAAAGGAGAAGGATATCATTCGCAGAAATGCCAATCAATTGTTGAGATTTATTAACGAGATCCTGGAGCTTGGTAAGTTGGAGGCTAGTGCTATGTCTACTAGTTATATTCGGGGCGATATCATCATTTTTCTTAAGTATTTTATTGAATCATTTCATTCCCTGGCTGAGCAAAAAAATATTGAACTGGAATTCGAATCAACTGAAAATCCACTGGTGCTGGATTATGATCCTGAAAAACTGAATCACATCTTATCCAACTTGCTGACCAATGCAATTAAATTTACACCTGAAGGGGGGAAAGTACGTATTTTTTTAGAAGTTCACAGAAATATTACCCTCCGATCTACCAATTATCAGTGATCGATACAGGAATTGGCATTGCTCAGGATAAACTCACAAATATTTTTGATCGCTTCTTTCAGGCGGAGTATAGGGTAAACCAAGGTAACGGAGGTGTTGGAGTAGGATTATCACTGGTCCATGAGCTGGTAAAACTGCTAAAGGGCAACATCAATGTCCAAAGTGTTCCAGGCCAGGGAACTAAAGTCAAAGTAATGCTGCCCTATACAAACGTTGCACAGCCTGAGCGAAGCCACCAGGATGTATTTTCAATAAAACCGTTAAAAAAAGGAAGCGCTGAAAAAAAATCATTAACTCCAATAGACTCAGGCAAAAATGACCTTTCTACACTGTTGATTGTAGAGGATAATCGGGATGTTACTGAATATCTCATCACCTGCCTGGAAGATGAGTATCATCTGCTTTTTGCGGCTGATGGACAGGAGGGTCTTGAGTTAGCAATTGAAAAAGTCCCGGACATCATCATCAGCGATGTGATGATGCCTCGATTGGATGGTCTCAACATGTGCAAGGCGATCAAACATGAAGAACAAACCAGCCACATACCATTCATCCTATTAACGGCCAAGGCTGATATAGAATCCAAGCTTGCAGGTTTGGAATGCGGTGCTGATGTGTATTTGGAAAAACCTTTTTATAAAAAGGAATTGCGGGTACAATTGCGAAATCTCACTGAGACACGCCGGCGTTTACGTGAGCGCTATGCCAATGTTGAAAACCTGGAGGAAACCCTCTGATAAATCCATCCAGAAGGAAGATTCGTTCATTTTCCGACTTCGGGAAATCATTATAGAATCCATGCATAAACAAAGCTTTGGTGTACCAGAGCTATGCCAGAAAGTTGGGATGAGTCGCACACAGCTGCACAATAAAATCAGGGCGCTGACAGGTCATTCCACTTCTCATTTTATTAAGAAGGTACGTATCCATCAGGCTACTCATCTATTGCGGACTTCGGAAATGAATATCAGCGAGGTGGCTTTAGAAGTAGGAGTGGAAAGCCTCCCATATTTCACCAAAATCTTCACAAAAGAGATAGGCCTATCTCCTAGCAAATTCAGAAAGAAAGCGAGTTTGGAACAATAGTATAATTTTTTAGAACAATAGGTTAAGCATAGATTTGATCCTTTTTTGGTTCTTTGGAATTAACAAAAGAGCGGTTTATCTCAACGAATCAGGAATGCTGACTTAGAACGCGACTATTGTAAACAGTTAAAAAAAGTAGCGATGAAGAGAATAGCATTAATACTGATGTTGCAGTAGTAGTAGAGGAATCTAAAGTAAAAAAGGATGTTTTTCCAGGCATGCCAGTGCGCCGACGAATTATTTATTAATCAAGTATATGTTCTAAATTTTTAATCGGATTTGATATAAAAAACCATAATACAAATAAGAACATGATGTAAATAATAAAAGTATTTAGCTTAAGCGCATTGGTAGGATTGGCTTTAGTTGCATGTAATAATAGTAGTGACTTGACCAACTCGCCGGCATGGTGGGCTTTTGTAGGCTTTAATCATTATTGGAGCAAAACTTTGAATTCAAATTTCTCTACGGCATGGGCTGGAACCACCTTGGCTTCATTTCAAGCAGACGAAACCATACAAAGAGCAGGCTCGTTCCATGCCAACCTGATCTGGTTTCCATATTCTAGAGTATCTACAGGCATAGAATACATGTGGGGCCTAAGAGAAAATAAAAAC
>CAVQSO010000003.1:0-39750 GCA_963715975.1 uncultured Flavobacteriaceae bacterium
GCCACGTATTGCTAAGGATCTCGGTACTGAAATATTCCCTTTCTGGCAATAAACTTTTACAGAATCTGATGTCTTTTGAATGGCATCCAGAATATCCATCCTTGATTCACTAACCTGCCCGTCGAGATTCTTATTATAAAAAAGAGCTACAGGAATACTTAACAGAGCAAACATATTTAATGAATAGGTTGTTGCTATTGCCTGATCGAGTTTATAACCCAATGGAGGAGATAAGGTTTCTCCATAATCTATTCTATTTTTTTTATAATCAATCATGTATTATATCCGCTGTATGAGCTATATCTTTTATTATTTGGTGCACATTTTTAAATCGGTATTCCATTTCGTTAATTCCAGTCCATCCGCACTACCGTTCATCATTTGAACTTCTTAATTTGGCACGTACTCCTTTATTGTTCTTTTCCTGCGTTTCAACGATTTCATCTAAAAATTCAACAGGTTTGTTCATCTTTATAGCATCTATCCATTTATTGATAAATTCAAAAGTTCTGGGCTTTACTTTACTATGCTTCCGGGTTATCTGCCACATGAACTCCTGATCAAAGTCAGACCAATTGAAGCTTTCCATTTCATTATACCACTGAACCCATTTATTTTCGAACTCATTTTTTTTATTTTCTGAACCATAACGATCTTGCAATTGAATATTATACCGTATATGTGCTCCGTAAAATATCTTCCAGAAATTTAAGGCGACTTTAATAATTTGTTGAGTTCTGGGCTTGAGATCATTTATAAATGGTAAATATGCCATGCTTTCAAAACTTTCGCTTTTAAAAACTGTTTTATCCATGATTCATTTTGCAATATTTGCGCTAATAAGCTATCTTTTTGCTCGTCAATGATACGGTGCTTCAGATAAAGCTAGTTTCCTTATCGTTTAAATCAATATTTAAATCCTTTTTCCAACCAAGTTTATAGGGAACATTGTAAAATAAATGGTATCCTTCCAAACAGTTTCTTTATCATCCCCGTTTTCATCATCCCCTTTGGCATAACCAATATTATCAATATTGATTTCATTTTTCTCGATAAGTTTTAAAAGATTGGAAAGGGATAACTGTGAATTGATAAAACCAAAGGTTCTTAAACCATTCCAGTAGATAGTTGATGGTTTTCTTTCTACCTGTTTCCATCTTCTTTTGGGTATGTTAAGCCTTTTCTATTTTCCTGTGCAACTGTATAACCAATGATACCCTGTTTGGCCGGATCATCCATTGCCCAGGTCAGCTCATTCATGATTCTGGTCTCTTCATCAAATAGATATTCTAACGGAGTTTTGTTTTTGATCTTTTCAACAATATACGACTGTAATATCCAGGGTACAATAAAAAAATATTTGGCTCTGGTCTGAATTGTTGTGATACCATTAAACATTGCATCGGATAAGGGAGTTTCTGATAACCCCAACTCCCAGTTCATCAACTGTACCTGGAGTCTGTAGCAACTCAATTACCTTCATTACTTTACCCTTGTCTTCTTCAGAAATTATTCTAAGCCTAAACCCGATCTAAGTCCATACATGTTTTCGTTCATAGCGTATCTAAATTTTCCTTCAAAAGAACCCATAATAAGTGTGCGTTTTAAATGTAGTTAAATGAGTTTTCTTAAACAATGAGATTTATTAGTTTTATAGGGACTTTTTAAATTAAAATTTTAATTAGTTTATGACTGAAATTACGTATCTATTTTAAATTCAGTCAATGGAGAATCTTAATAAGGTTTGCTAATTTTGCACCCCATACAACCTCCCCAACACCCTCACCATCGCCTCTGTATCCAACTTACAATAATCCAGCAAGGCTTTTCTCGTTTTGTCAACATCGCCTTTAAACGACCCATCAACCATTTGAGAAAAAGTCAAACTGGCCGTGCCGCCTTCCTGAATCTCAAGATCCTGATAAGAGAGCTCCGGCACCAAAGCAGGCAAGACATATTTGATGGAATAACTGCCTTTCATGGCAGGGGTATAGTACCACTTTTGTTGAAAGGGAATCATCAAATCCTTTAACCTGGATATGATATTTTGAAGTTGGGCAGCATACTCAGGAAACTGTAGCAACAGCATCTTCTAGTTTCCCTCTTTCAAAACCAATATTATAGACGATCACATCTCCTGAAGTACCACATTCGCTGATCAGTTGTTCCACAAAGCCTTTTCTCGGATCTATATTCGGATCGGCCTTAGCCAGGTATTCAAAATGTTGTAAAGGCCCACTAGGTTTTGCTGAACATGCAGCGAATACTGAAACACGAGTTGCTGATAAGGTTTGCTCTGATCATAGATGGGTACCGCTGACGTCATGGTTTCAAAATCCAGAAAATATAAAGGGTAGGTAAGGTCGTTTAAAAAAGTGGGATTCTTTCTTGATCGATATAGGTTTCACCAGACACGTCGCACTGGATCTGCAAGGTTTGATTTGCATTAAAGGCTTCGGTTTCCAAATCGACCTGATTCAAGGTGATCATCCCTTTCTCATACAATTCAAATTTTCTTGTCCTGGCCAAACGCCTGATATTAAATACAGAATAGTCAGGAATATGTTTCCAGCAAGTTCCTCTAAAATCACAGTCATACGGATCGGAACATTGTGTTCCAATATGAATAGTTGGGAGCTTCCTTCCAGTTTGATCAGTTTTTTAAAGTTTTGACTTGATTTGGGACCTTAAGTAGTTCATTTTGAATCTCATCCCAAACAGATACTTTTGTAAATAGCTGCTGTACATCAATGGCTCCGTTTTTGACATATTGGTTGTTGATATGAACAATGGAAATGTCTTTTAAATCAATTCCGGAATTCATCAAAATATACACTTGAACGGCAGCGTCATGAATATTCACCTCCTTTACTTCTGTGCTGCTTTTTACCTCATAAGCTTTCCATCCATCAGTCATCTTTTACGAGAATATCTACCGCGGCATAAACCCCGTCATAGGCAAAGGCTGCTTCGTAAATGATCGTCGCGCCTTCATCGAATCAACTTTTGTGTCAATGCCATTCCTTTTTCCTGCTCATAATAGGCCACAGTGGCATCTTCCCCTCCAGGGAAAAGCTCCTGAGCGAGTACACCTACATTGGTGCCCTGTGAAAAAATCGCTTGTGCAGAGGGGTAATCTCATCCTTTAAAGCATATCGATTCTTATACAACCATAGCGATTTTTCACATTGCAGGCCTCTTAGGAAAGTTGATTTGGATAGAATGGGTTTAGACATAATAACAAATTCAAAATGTGTATCTAATGTAACTATTTAGCTTCTATTAACTCTTTTTCATTTAAGCTTCTTTTCCCACTACATAAATAATCAATCCCACCTGACTCTCTGGGTGGGCTTCTCCATCAACCCATTGCACACGGGCTTCAAAACAATTGATGCCTACCATGAGTAGTTTGGCAATGGGTTTGTTCATGCCTCTGGGGATAAAACCGAGTTTATGTTCTTTGTAATAGATTTCAACCGCATACTTGTCATAATGATTCGTAGGGTCTTGTTTTAATTGTAATTCTGTGCCGATTTTCAGTTTCTCGAAAGCAAGCACACCATCGTAGAAACTGAATCCTGCCAAATGGCAATGTAGAAAATGTATCTTTTTCATGTTAAGGGGATTTTAAGTTCAATGGCAAAATAATCACACACAACGTCAAGACATGTCGTTTTAATTTTTAACTTTATAGTTCAATCATTTGCGATGTCAAAATACCTGCAGTTCAGACGTTATCAGTTTATCATTGAGAAGTTAAAAAGCAAAGCCTTTACCTCCTTTGATGAAATTAATGAAACGCTTGACCAGCATGACATCAAGATCACCAAAAGAACCCTGCAGCGAGACTTGCAGACCATCCGAAATGAATTTTTGATCGAGATACCCTATGACCGAAAACACAATGGTTATTATATTGACTATGAGGAAAGCCTTTTGGAAGACATCGAATCATTTGTTCACTTTTTAGAGATCGTCAATACGGCTGATCTTTTGGTCAACAACCTGGAAGAAGGAAAGAACAACCTGCGTCATATTTCTTTTGACAGCGTCGGAAACCTGAGGGGATACACGTTCTCAAACCGGTACTTCAGGCCATCAGAGATCAAAGTGTGATCACTTTTGATCATTTAAGCTACCAGACAGGTGAGATCACCCATTACAGCATCAAACCCTACGGACTCCGGGAATCACTCAACAGATGGTACGTGGTAGGCATTGCAGAAGGAGAAAAGGAATTCTGGAAGTTCGGCATCGACCGCATCAAGAATTTAAAGATCACCACAGCCACCTTTACACGCGATCCTAAAAAGGACCCACATAAAATCTTTGAGCAGGTAATCGGCGTAGAGATCAGTGATAAAGAGCTGCAACCAGTAATACTGTCCTTTGATCCCCAACAAGGCAAATACATCAAGTCACTAAAATTACACCGCTCTCAAAAAGTACTCATTGACAACAACGAAGAAGTACGTATTGAGATCATGGTCAAACCCAATTTTGAATTGATACAGAATATTTTGATGCATGGGAGTTTGGTGACGGTTATTGAGCCGGAATGGTTGGTGACTAAAATTCAAAGCATTTTACAAGTGCGTTGAGAAGTTATAATGGATTAAAAAAATTCTAAAACGACATAGAATGGCGTTTAGTGATGTTAGCTTAATGAGTTCAAAACATATGGACAACTATGAAACATGATCCCCTCTCATGGAAGGTATTTGATACCTGGTCATTTGAGAAAGGGATGAAAACAGCCTTAAATGGCAGGTGTTGATGAACTGTTTCCACTTCATGATATTGTTGTTGAAAAACAATTCAAGAAATTAAAACCTATTTGGATAAATGGAATGAAAAGTTTGACGCTCTGGGAGGCGATCCTACCTATAACAATTGGAATAACTTCAGGCCACTACGCTTGACTCGTGAGGAGGACTGGGTAGATTGGCTGGCATATTTGATAGAGAGTGATGACATGGGTCATTTTGCAAAGGCTTTGCTTAAAGAGACTAGAGCCACTAATTTTATTGCTCCCAAAAGAGTATTAAGAGAAGATCCCTGCAAGGGGTATCGAGCCGATCTGATTATTGAGTGGCAAAATAAATCATTCACACATATAGAAGTCAAAATAGGGGATCCCAATTTAAAAAAGACGTATCCCACAAGTTCAAGATTTTCAGGAGAAATTTAAAGTTAGTGATGGCAATTGGACCAACTACATCTTGTTATTGTCTGGACAATTAAGCGAATGGGAAGCAATTAGCGAAAGAATTGATTCAAATGTGATTATACACGCCATTACATGGCAAGATGTTAGTGTCGCACTGCGAAAATCTCTAATCAGAGATGCCCCTTTAGTTTGGAAAGCCTGGGCATATGCTTACCTGGGGGCAGTGGAGCAAGTTCTTATAGGATTTTCAGGGTACAAACTCAATAAAAAAATAAAACCCAGAGAAAATCTGGATGATAGATTTTACATATTAGAAAAAAGCATAACAAATGATTAAAGAACAAGAACACTTTATAAAAGAAGGGATTTCGAGGTATAAACAGGCTACGGCAGTTTATTTTAATTTCCGAAAGGAACTACAAAACACACTTTTGAGGAAATATTAAAATCAAATCGATCCTGGGGTAATTTAGACCCGGATTTAAAATCGGTCAAGAGTACAAGTTTTGGACAGGATTATCCGCTACTCAATGCACGTATCAAACTAAATCAAGGTGAAGAGGAATTTATTTTAGTTATCGCGATCAATTGGTATCAATCGGAAACAGATTTTCCATTTTTTTCTCTTTGGATAGAGAATAACGAATCTTTCAACGATCTTATGGAAAGTTATAACAGGGATGGATAAATTCGAATTTACCGGTTGTTGTTTCAGATATCATCCAGATCGGAGACCTTATTCTCTTCGTGAAGATGTTAACAGCCTTATGAATGCTTTTTCAAATTTGTATATAGAGTTAAGTCATGAAGATACTATACATCGATATGGATAACGTCCTCGTTGACTTTCGTTCTGCATTCCCAAAGGTAGATCCGGAATTGTTGGAGAAGTTTAAAAATGATAAAGATGAAATCCCTGGTATATTTTCGCTAATGGATCCTATGCACAGGCGCAATTGAAGCAGTATCCTTCTTAGCTCAACATTTTGATCTTTACATTCTGTCAACCGCTCCCTGGGAAAACCCGTCTGCCTGGAATGATAAACTTTTGTGGATCAAAAAAGCACCTTCCTGAAATCGGTTATAAGCGGCTCATTCTTGTCACATCATAAAAACCTGAATAAAGGGCATTATATCATTGATGACAGAACCAAAAGAGGTGTAGATCAAGTTTGAAGGAGAGCATATTCATTTTGGGGAAGATGGGAATTTTAAGACTTGGGAAGAAGTTGTGCATTATTTGATTCGAAAAGAAGGAATTAGAAATATGAAAAGTATGGAAATAGTTCCATCTAAAATAAATTGAAATCAATGAGGTAATAGAAAACGATGTAACAGAAATATTCAAAAGATGAAATCCTGGTATTTCACAGATGAGATCCGCAAAGAATTGTATTTTTGAGTGGTTAGATATCGGCAGAGGAGTTAAATTGAAGGAGATTTGTATCTGACATTTAGAAAAATATTATGAAATTTATACAGATGTATTTTACGTTTCGATTGGCAGAAGTTTGATTTACAACGAGGAAGTTGATAGAAAATGTACAAGTTATCGATTAATTGAATTGTTCGTTTAAAATAAAATTATCATGAAGATTATATTAAGTAGAAAAGGGTTTGACTCTTCTGTTCAAGGGGGGGAAAGTCCATATTTTGTAACACTGAAACATTTATCCATTGGAAATTTGAAGCCTATACTGGAGTCAAATATGAAGAATTAGTATTTGAGTAAAAATGGACTACGAAGGTCATGCGGGATTTTCCTTACAATATGCACTTGACTAAAATATCAACATCAACAAAAGCACAATCAAAATCAAAACAAGCCCTACTATCCCAAATGCAAAATCTATAATCCCTTTGATAAATTTGAATATGTATCTCAGTATACTTTTCATAACATGCTATTCATTCAATTCAGAACTTATTTAGGTCAAATTTATTAATTCTCTATGTATTTTATCCAATTCCTGATCATTAAATATTGGATCAAAATACTCGATATAACCATTGAGCTCTTTTACCGTTTTGATCTTAACATATTTGAATTGTTCTTTTGGTTTTTCATTGATCATAACAACGATACTACGAATAGGAACCTGTTTATTTTCTCCCCAAAAATGGGTTTTTAATTTGATATTCTTTCTAGCCATTAAAACAAACATAGCATGGCTCGTTCTATTAATTTGTTCTACTGGCGACCATAATTTTTTAGACTCTATTGACCGTCTTACTCCAATTTTTGGTTTCTAAAATAAATATTCCAGCCTTAGAAATCAGCAGGTGATCTATTTGAATTGATTGAATCCAGCTATTGTCTTTTTTATATCTAATAGGGGGGTTAATGTGTAAAGAAAAATCATTGATCAAAATATAGTCATCCGATAATTTTTTAATCTCTTCAACTACTAAATTTTCACCTATGGCACCAGCAATTAATGGGTTCAAATTTGAAACCACATCTTTAACTTGAGCAAGATGTTTGATGTCTTTTTTACTTCTGACTTCTACTTCCTTATCCTTTTCTAGAATAAACCTCTTTAAGGTTTGATGTTCCTTGTCAATTTTCTTTTCTACGTCTAGACTTGAGTTCTTTAATATGCTATCGTAATTATTATGTAAATAGTTGAATCTGATATTAATAACCTTCACGATGAGAGAAGCGAATAGTCTTTCTATATAAGAATTATCATATTCCTTTTTTATTTGAGCCATAAGGTTGAAGTTGGCAATCATCTTTCGATTCAATTTTTCCAAACTTTTATTTCTGACTCTTTTTAAAACCTCCTGATTGTATTGAATACTTTGTTTTAGGTCAACAATATCTTTCGCTAATTCATTTTCATAACGCTTTTGAATAATGGTTTCCTCAGACTTATAATTTTTAAGAAAATCATTTAATTGATTAATAGAATTAAACCTGCTGATACCCATTACATCAAGCGTTTGCCTGATCTGTTTGAGGGAATCAATTTGTCCATGAATTTGTGCCATATTTCTATATTTTTCAATAGCTTAGACTATTATTCTTTTTCATTGAAAACAAACTTAGCTTCAATTATTTAATAACCTGACGACATATAATGTCATAATTGTTAAGTTTTTAGGTTTCATGAAACACAACCCTTTTCAAAACAATAAACTCAGCGGGTGAGCTGAAGTCAACCGCTGAGCGGTCACATCACGATTTCGTTTCTTTGAAAGAAGTTCTTTGTAAAACCGGCCTCTTTTAGTTCTCGTCTTAGCTTCCGACTTATTTTAGAAAGGATGAAGCAGCAGCCGTCAAGTGAAACGGCTCAGGCTGCGGTGGAGAAAATAAGGAGGAAAAGCTACAGAGAATTAAAATCAGCCTTGATCTTTGACTCAGCTTTGAATTCTTGTCTGCCTCACAGGTTTGTTCTTTTGTATCAAGACAAATGAAGCGATAGCGAATTCACGATTTCTTAAAACAATATAAAAGGGATGAGTAAAAGGACAGAGAATAATATCTTACGAATTACTATATCAAAACAAAAAATCAAACTAAAACCCAGCATTACAGCATTACCCCCTTCTCTCCAAAACAAAAACTCAGCGGGTGAGCTGAAGTCAACCGCTGAGCGGTCACATCATGATTTCGTTTATAAGCTTCGCTCAATCCCTACAGCATTGTTAAAACAGAAAATGCCTTAATCTGTTATAAAACCGTATTTTAGACTACAGTTAATAGTCATTGATGTTTACGGAACAGTTAGAGATAAATAAAAGATAAGTATGAAGTGGGTAACAGTATATAACCAAAGTGTGAAAAAGGGTTTGATCATAATCGATCCTTGCATTTAACTTTGGTCTGTCTGCCCAGATTAATCTTGATTCTATTTATGCCGTTTGGCAAGACCAAACCCAATCAGATTCTATTAGGGTTGAAGCATACAAAACCTATATTTGGGATGGTTTTATGTTTTCTAGACCAGACTCTGCATTTATCCTCGCGGAGGATTTGCATGGTTTTGCCACTCGGCAAAATTATAGCAGAGCAAATGCGCAGCGATTATATATTCAGGGAGTATCATTGCACCTGCGCGGAAATTATAATGAAGCATTGGTTTATTATCAGAATAGCTCTGAAATTTTTAGAGAAGTCGAAGATCATACAGGTGTTGCTTCTTGTTTAAATGCTACTGGTCTGATTTACCTCGACAAGAACAATTATAATGAAGCACTTGGCTATTTCATACAAAGCCTGAAGATAAGAGAAGAATTAGATGATAAGGTGGGTGTTGCCAGTGTTCTCAACAATATCGGGTATATTTACCATAGCCAGGAAGATTTCTCAAGTGCTTTGGATTACTATTCACAAAGCTTAGCGATTAGAGAAGAAATCGAAGATCAACAGGGTATTGCAACTTCGCTTGTCAATATTGGAGAAATTTATAGCACTCAAGAAGATTATAAAAAAGCCTTGGATTTCTATTCACGAAGTTTAACTATTTTTCAAGAAATCGATAACCAACAAGGAGTTGCTACCGTTTTAAACAACTTTGGCTATATATATCGCAATCAAAGTGATTACACCAATGCCCTTGATTATTATTTCAAAAGTTTAAAAATTAAAGAAGCAATAGGTGACCAACAAGGAATGGCCATGTCACTGAACAATATTGGAAATATATACAAAACCATTGGCGAATTATCAGCAAGCAATTGACTACTGCCAAAAAGGATTTAAACTCGCCAAGGCCATAGATGCTTTGTTAGAACAGAAAGAAGGATGTTCGTGCCTGTACGAGGTGTATAAAGCTGTTGGCAATGGAAACAAAGCCTTGGAATACCTCGAATCGCTTATCCGTTATAAAGGATTCCCTCAATGTAGAGGAAACATCCAAGCAAACTTCTTCAAATGGAATTTCAGAAACAGGTCACTGTTGATAGTATTGCTCAGGTTGAAAAGGACAGGCTATTAAATCTTGCCCATAGAGAAGAGGTGCTTGCTAATGAGAATCAACGAAACATTTCTATAGCTTCAGGACTTTTGGTTTTATTTATATCATTGGCTTTATGGAGTAGGCTCAATTATGTAAGAAAGTCAAAAACAAAATTACAATTGGAGAAAGATCGATCAGAGAACTTGCTGCTCAATATACTCCCTGAAGAGATCGCAAAAGAACTGAAAAATACAGGACGGTCCGTTGCACGTGAATTCGAAAAAGTTTCTATTCTGTTTACCGATTTTAAATCCTTTACAGAAACTTCTTCACAGTTAAGTGCACATGAACTTATTGAAGAAATCAATAGTTGCTTTGAAGCATTTGACCATATCGTTGAGAAGTATAACATTGAAAAAATTAAAACTATTGGTGATTCTTATATGGCTGCAGGAGGTCTGCCAATACAAAGTGACGAGTCGGTCAAGAACACGGTACTGGCTGCGATTGAAATGCAGACTTTTATCTCCGAACGTCTAAAGATCATGAATGAAAAAAACTTACCAGCCTTCGAAATGCGAGCAGGTATACACACGGGTCCGGTTGTGGCAGGAATTGTAGGTGTAAAGAAATTTCAATATGATATTTGGGGCGACACGGTAAATACGGCGAGCAGAATGGAAAGCAGCGGTGAGGTGGCCAAAGTGAACATAAGTCTTTGCCACTTATGAACTGCTTAAAGAAGATCCGGATTTTTCTTTCGAATATCGAGGTAAAATAGATGCAAAAGGGAAAGGAGCAATTGACATGTTTTTTGTGTTTAAAGCCTAAACAATATCGAAGCTTTGCTCCAAAACAATAAACTCAGCGGGTGAGCTGAAGTCAACCGCTGAGCGGTCACGACACGATTTCGTTTATATTAGCTCCGCTGAATCCCTGCCAGCAGCAGACCTTTGATTCGATAATCTTAGATTGAATACATAAAAACCAAGGTTAAGCTAATAACCAGTGTTTTAATGGCTGGCCGAACTTGTTTTCGATGACATAAGTCATAAAAAATATTTTGTAAAGGTCTTATTTTTAGTAGTTAGTATTTATTATGCAACACTATTTCTCATTGCTGAAAAATCTGATTTTTTTGGTCTCTATCGGTTTACTTATTCGCTGCGATTCTGAAAAAAACGATAATGACGCGGTTCCTGTTGAAGGCAAAACCATCATTCCCGATCTCCTTTTTGAAAGGGAGCTCATTCGACTTGGATTGGATGACACATATGATCAGTACGTTCTAACAGCAAATATAACAGGCGTTAAAGAACTAAATTTGAATAGATTGCGTATCAAAGATCTAACGGGTATTCAAGATTTTAAAAGTCTCAAATCCTTAGATTGTATGGAAAACGGACTAACTTCATTAGATCTAAGTCAAAATACATCTCTTGAATATGTAAACTGCTCAGAAAATGAACTGGAAACAATTCAATTTAGCGATCCGTCATCATTAAATGTACTCCGCTGCAGAGAAAATAAACTACTTTCTTTGGATGTTAGCAGCATGGAAAATCTGATTGTAATCGATTGCTCTGAAAACTTCATCAATGGTCTCAGTTTAACAAAACTTAAAAATTTGTATTCATTGGATTGCAATGATAATCTAATTCAAACTCTTGATGTGACAAGTAATAAATTACTGGCAGGAATATCCTGTGGAGGCAACAAAATTACAGAAATCAAATTGGAAGGCCTCGATAGCCTGGAAATCTTGGATGTTAGATCAAACAAAATTGAACTTTTAAAAATCAATCATTTAAAAAAGCTTAGAACCTTAAACTGTTCAGGGAATCAAATTGAAACACTTGACGTTACCGATAATCTTGAATTAAAATCAATAAGCTGTAGATTTAATGATATAAGCTCATTGGATATATCTAATAACATAAAATTAGAAGAACTTGATTGTGAGTTTAATGAAATTCAGCAACTAAACACTTCTAAACAGGGAAGCCTGACTACTTTAAGTTGTGGAGGAAATAATTTGAGCCAACTTGACTTGAGCAATAACCCTGATATAAGAAACTTAAGGTGTTTTGAAAATGATCTACAAGAAATAGATGTAAGCTCAAATTTAGATTTAATATATCTTTTTTGCTCAAATAATCCTTTGGAGGAAATTGATATAAGCAATAACATCAATATGCGGAGTCTATTTTGTCAATTCAATGAGCTTACCCAAATAGATATATCAAAAAATCTGGAGCTTGAATATATCAGTTTTAGCAATAATGCCTTGACGGAATTAGATTTAAGTCAACATACACGTTTATACAATGTAGATGTGACAGATAATCAACTGACTTGTATAAAGGTCAATCAGGATCAGTTAAATGCTACCTATATCAAAAAAGACAGTACGGCAATTCTTTCATTGGAATGTAATTGAGTAGGGGAGCAGGCTGTGTTAATACCGGATCAAAATATGCAATATAGCCACTGAGTTCTGTTAAGGTTTTGATCTTAACATATTTGAATTTTTCTTTTGGCTCCGCTTCATAACTTCTTCAAATCTTTCACCCTTTCCAAAACAAAAAACTCAGCGGGTGAGCTGAAGTCAACCGCTGAGCGCTCACGACACGATTCATTTCTGTTAGGCGAACTTCATTCGATTCTATTCTATTAGCATCCGCTGAATCCCTGCCTGCCGGCAGGCAGGTTGCGTTAAAATTTCGAAGCAGAAAAATAAGCAGTTATCGTTGATAGGCATAATAACACTTCGGAGCTCTTTTACGTCATAACACATTCAGTGCTAAAACAATAAACTCAGCGGGTGAGCTGAAGTCAACCGCTGAGCGCTCACAACACGACTTTTTTTTAACTTGTCTAAAAACCTCGACCAGGCATTTTAATACACTGTCCCCAAAATAAATCTTATCTTGCATAAAGTATATCCTAACCTTCAGACAGCCCCAAACCCTATGCTATAGGCACAATAAACAGAAAAATGATACGACATAAACTATTTCAGTTGAGTATGTTTTTAATGATATGGGAGGTGCATCATTTGTGAATTTAAATGCACAAAATTTGGAAAAACATACCTGGAAAAACAGAATACTGCTTGTTAAAACATCCGATAGCGCATCAGAAATATACCAGCAGCAAATCAAGGAATTTGAAAATGCTGCTGACGAACTGAAAGTTAGAAAATTTGTGCTTTATAAAATAACCGGAGACGATTTTGAATTGATAGATTTTACGAATCGTGAATTGAATGATTCGGGAAAAATAGCCGGAAAATCAATAGGGAAGACCTTAAATGACAAGGAAAATTTTGAAGTCATTTTAATAGGATTAGACGGAGGGATAAAACTTCGGCAAACAGAAGTCTTGACAAAAGAAGCGCTGTTTAACATCGTAGATGCCATGCCCATGAGAAGAAGTGAAATAGACAGGCATAAAGAATGAGTCTTGCATCCGATTTATTGCAGCATTGAAGCATTGTAGCATTGCAGCATTGTAGCATTGCAGCATTGTAGCATTGTAGCATTGAAGCATTGCAGCATTGCAGCATTGTAGCATTGAAGCATTATATCAATTTAGGTCAGTATTTTTTATTTTTAAATTTCTACATTTAACAAAGGAAGAAATTCGGAATATGTTCTTTTGCAAACTTGCAAATTGCAATATAAATCTTCAAGGGAACCTAAAAAGACAACCATGAATTATCAACAATACGCCAGAGACTTCTGGGAGCAAGGATATCTTGTGATAGAAAACTTTTTCACTGATGGGTTGATGGATCATTTGAATCAGGTGATTCTGGCACATTTTGGAAGAAATCCTGACTGGGAACATTCGGATGACTTCATTCAAAAATCAGCAACAGAAGTGATTCCCTGGTTTCCTTTACGGGAAGGCGATGCAAACTTCCAACCTATTGAAGAAGACGAACTGCTTAAAAACCTCACCCAAAGAATTTTGGGAAAAGGCTGGGAATCGCTTTATCTGATGGTTATGTTTTCAAAACAAGGAACCCAAGGTCAGGCGTGGCACCAGGACAGTCCGCCGGAAAATTCAAGCAGATTTAATCTAAATCGCCTTTTTTATACACATGACATCAATAAGAAAACGGGCGGCCAAACGATTGTGTACCCTGGCTCTCACAAAATGGGCGAGTTACCGGCAGGCAAACCGCATGAGGATTTGGAAAATCAAATAGTTCTTTCTCCAAAAAAGGGAACGCTTGTCATCTTACATGGGCACTGCTGGCATCGGGTGCTTCCCATCAAAGGGGAATACCGCGTCTCTGCAAATGCCAGAGCTATCCCAGATGGAACTCCTGTAGGACATCACAGATATAGCTGTCTACAGAAACATGCGCTATCGCTTTTCTACTCAGGAGGTCATCGAAGAGCGCTAGGAAATAATTTTAATTGTAAAAATATGATACTGAAAACACTCTTCTTTTTTTGATACTTGTCTATTTCCGCGTTTTACACAAGCGTTGATATGGACTCAAAGGTCAGAACCTTCAATAAAGGGAAAGACCTGCTACTTGTGCAATTTGATTGCAAGACTGATGTGGATGACCTTCAAACTGCCGCTGCATTGGCCACTTTATTATCTGATTCCAATTTTACTAACATAAACTATCATGCGGTTGCCGGTACTTATGGCATGCAAGAAGGCCTTTATGTTCCTCCAAATGATTTGTTTCAACTGGCTTTTGGAGACCATTGGACAGATGCTCACAATAACATGAAAGGCGCTGTTGAAAAGGTAAAACCATTGGTTATAAAAACGCTTTCTAAAAATGGTCACGTATGGATTGCCGATGCAGGACAATCTGATTTTTCGGCTGAACTTGTTAAAGCCGTTCAAAAGGATCTGCCTAAAATAAAAACTTCGAAAAGAATACATGTGGTTCAACATGCCGATTGGAATGAAGAGGTAACCACCCCTGAAAAGTTAGACTTCGTTAAACAAAATACAAGACTATATCAAAATACCTGATGGCAATGGTGTCGGGAACGGAACCCCTGGATTTCGTTCACCTGATTTCAATCGTTTGGATGATAAAATTACAAATCCTAAATTGAAGAAAATTTGGCAACTTGCCATTGATTTATCCAATAGATACAATGGAAAAGAGGGACGTTACCTCAATGAGGCGATTGCGGCAGGGGGATTGGACTTCTCAGACTTGTCTGAAGTTTGTTGGATATTAGGAATTAATAATATCAAGGACACGGAACAATTCTTTGATCTTTATGCCAATTAATAGACCCTTCATGATGTTTTTGAACAATGTTATGCAATTAAAGTTATGACCATGAGCCAAAATAAAATTCTCCTGTTATTCCTGTTTTTTCAGGTACAAGTCGTTTTTGCACAAGAACAGATTAAATCTCCATCTGGTTTGATCAATGCTAATCCTATTGATCATTTACCACCCTATATAAAACTTGTAAGTGGTTTTGGAGAACGTCCGGATTGGTCACATGATGGCCGATTCATTCTTTTTTTAGACAAACCGATGGGTGAAGTATTTGAATTAGAGGTGGCAACCGGAATTACACGGCCAAAAACAAGGCATTTTAATCATTTCGGTTTTACAAGGGCCATGTATCTATCAAATGGCGACATTCTACTTTCCGGCCCAAATGCGCTCTTTGATCCTACTGATAATGAGCAAAGAGATAAAGCACGTGACCTTACCTGGTTGTACGTCATGGATAAAAGTGGTGAAACACCTCCGGTTCCTTTAAATACCCTTTGTGCTGAAGGGCCAGCTGTTTCCAGAAATAGGATGAGAATAGCCTGGACACATCGGGATCGTCAATTACCTGAGTTGGGAAAAAACAGGGCAAAGTTATTAATGGCCGAGATAATTTATCAAGATGGGATACCCAGTTAAGCCAAGAAAGGGTGATTTTTGATTCAAAGCAGTTACCATTTTCACTGGGTCATGCAAGTCTTGAAACACAAAGTCTTGTTCCACCAGAAGATGTAAAAGTAACATTTGCTGTTTATACCATTAACAATGGAAATAATACTGATGTTTATATGGTAGATAGCGAAACCGGAGAATATAGAACTATCACTAATTCTCCCTGCTGCTACGATGAGCCTGAAGGTATATTCCCTGACGGTTTACACACTTTGGTCGAACACGGACCCTCCGACAAAAATGCCTGGCCATTGCTTGATTTGTATAAATTGAAATTAGATGGATCAGGTGAAATGCAAAGATTGACTTATTTCACTGATTATAAGGGATACAAGGCCAATCAAGGAGTAATATCAGACGATGGGAAATATTTAAGTTTTCAGATAGGAAAAGATAATACAGAACCGGGTGTTGGTTTCGGTTTTCTAATTATGGATTTGCAAGAAGCTGCAAAACACCTGGAGGATTTTAAGACTTTTAACGAATAAGTAGAGAACCCTTTTTTAAATATAATAATGAACTGCTCAATTAATTATTTCAGCCCATATGCTAATTTTTAACAATGAATAATCAATAGTGCTGCAGTTATAAAAGTTATCAGGCAATTGAATAAATCATGAACAAAACATTCAAAAACCTTCTTGCCATATCCATTGCCATTTTACCGGTCAATGGCATCATGATATGGTACAGGCTTACACAGACCGAAAATTTCTCAACATCTGATATGATCGTTTATCCTTTGCTTTTTGGAGGAGGAATTAGCGTTTTGATTTTACTGCTCAACAAATACCTCATAAAAGATTCATTTAAAGAAACCTTTAATTCAGGAAAAGGAACTTGGTATTGGGATATACTTACTGGTATCGGCTTGACGGCCATCTATTTTGCCATGTTCTTTATAGAAAGAGCGACTTTGTACAGGTGGATACCCAACCGTAATCCGCCCAATACAGAATTGATCGATACCATGGCAGAGTTGGCCAATAACCCGCTCTTACTGCTGATCTGGTTTGGACCAGTATTATGGATAGGCATTGCACTGTTTGAAGAACTGTCAAGAGTGTTTTTGCTCAAATGCCTGTGGAACATCAATAACGACAGGAACTGGCATATGGCAGCCATCTTTTTAGCCTCAGCACTCATCGGTATAGCCCATCTCTACCAAGGCACCGCCGGGATCATATCTATTGGGCTAAAAAGCGTCATCATGAGTTTTTACTTTTACAAATACCGCAGGTTATTACCTTTAATTATTTCTCATGCGCTTTATGACGGGGTGCAATTTGCTTTTTTTGTAATGCAATTTCAGCATTGAAACATGAGGACCATCGGCCAAAACAAAAATACTCAGCGGGTGAGCTGAAGTCACCCCCTGAGTGGTCACATCATGATTTGATTGTATCAATATCGCATTGTAAGCATTGTAGCATTTCAGCATTGTAGCATTTCTTTGTCCAAAACAATAAACTCAGCGGGTGAGCTGAAGTCAACCGCTGAGCGTTCACCACACGATTTGATTCTATCAATATCGCATTGTAGCATTGAAGCATTGTAGCATTGAAGCATTGTAGCATTGTAGCATTGTAGCATTGTAGAGCATTGCAGCATTAACCTACTGCATTCTAGGCCTGTAGATCTCAGTAATAAGCAGTCTTATTCTGGTATCGCCAGTGTTTTTAGCTGCATCATTAAGTGGTCCGCCCAGCCATCCCTGACCTGCTGTAAAACTCATTTCTCTTTGTTCTTTTCCACCGACCCAAATGGTTCCGGTTCCGCCTTCTAGAACATAAATAGTATGATCAAGATGGGAGTGAAGACCTATTGAATCTCCCGGCTCTAAAATTAATTCATAGAGCTGCACATTAAGAGAGTCTGCGAATACTTTGGTTTTGTCACGATACACATTTAATGGGTTCATCGCCTCATCAACGGTGTAAACCTCCGTGATCTGTGGTGCTTCCGGTTCGGCGGGAGCCTCAGGAGGTGGAGGAGGGGCTTTTTGTTTTTGTTCGCAACTGACGGTTATCATACCTAAAAACAATAAAAGCGCCATGCAAAAAAGATTATTTAGTTTCATAATAGAGTTGATTTATGAGGCTAAATATAATCTTAATGTCATTTTTAAAATAATGAAGAAGGACGAGCAGCATTAAATCTTTTTCGAAAGGGTTGAATTATTTATCGAATAACTCTTTGGTCGTTTTTTATGAAGTAGCCACTAAACAGAACATCACAACTACTTAGGACAAGAAAAAGGAACAGATAGATCGCATCAATTATTTTCATAATCCCGAATCAAAACCCTTAACTTAGAAATTTCATCCAGTGATTTTTGCAAGGTATTGACCGATCCGGCCCTGTTGTTCTTATATATTTTAAAGAGCACAATAGAAGAATGCTTTTCAAAAAACGCTTTTGAATTGGTTGGTAAATGATAGTCCAACCAGTTAAATTCTGAGAAATCTTCCTTGATCACCGGTATCCAATCAGCATTAAATGATCCTTCAACATCCTGTAAACTTTGATAGGTATTAAACAGACTTTGTTCATAATAAGAAATCAAGCCCATTTGTAGTTCCTTGTTTGTGATAGATTCTATGCCTTTCGATTTCAATACTTCAAAAGCGCTTGATTGAGATTTGAATCGTTCAAAAACAATAATTTTTCCCATCCAGTAATTTAAGCTGTCTCCGTAATTTTTTTTAGAAACTTCCTCCAGCAGACGATCTGTCAAGGTCATGGCCCGCTTGGCCTGAAATAATTGGCTGGATAACGAAATAGAATCATTTATAAGGTTCTGACCGATCAAATAAAGTATTTCATCCTCAAACTTTTTAGTTTTTCGCTCCTCGTTCCAGTTATTGATCTGCAGCGCGATCAAAATACCGATCACTACAAGTATTATTTCGCCAATGGCGTATCTAGCATACTTTATGGGTTTATTATCATCAGCCATTTTTTTTCGGATTTTTCTGAAGAAGGGAATCATGGGGTTAGTTTGTTGTCACTAAATATAAGGAACTTTTAAATGATTGGAGTCTTTGGATTTAAGATTGAACTTGCCTGCCGGCAGGCAGGGATTGGAGATTGGAGATTGGAGATTGGACCTGCCTGCCGGCAGGCAGGGAATGTTGATTTAAGATTTTTGAAGTGTTTTTTGAATATCGAATTTCGAATATCGAACTCCGAATTTCGAAGTATGTTTTTGATTGGAGATTGTTGATTTGAGAAGTGAAACCTTATTCATGCATTCACGCATTCACGCATTTATGCATTACCATTGTAGCATTGCAGCATTAAAACATCATTCCCCCTCTAACAACTCAATCGTCATTTTACTTTTCTCTTTGATCTCAGTACCAAAAGAGTCCATATAATAATATAAAGAGAGTAATTGCTCAAAAGCATGATGTTTGGCCAAAAGGCCTTTCTCTTTTTCTTTTTTACTAAGATCTGTTCCTAATATTTTATAAAAATTATGATCAGACAAATCGAGGTACTTATTTCCTTCATAGTTATAATCGATAGTTCCCGTTACGGTTTTTTCAATAATAATTCCCAGTTGTTGTTGAACATTCAACAATTCCATCATCGATCTTCTTTGCGCTTCAGTTAATAAAGCCAGATTCCCCGAAGACTTCATGTCTTCAAAGGTATAATTGAGAGGCTGGTATCTGAAAAATGTCCAATTCACTTTTGTCACACTATCAATATAAGCATCAATGGTTTGATCTCCTTCGCTGAAAAATTTAAAATAAGCATTGATATTTGCAGTTTTTTCATGTCCGGTGTCAATAAGCTCATTGATATTTAAGGTATCCTGAACGATATCATTGATCAACTTATTGGTATAAATCTTTGCCTTGTTTTTTTCCTTTCTACTTTCATTCCAGGTATTGATCTGCAAGCGCTATCAATATCCCAATCACCACAAGCACTATTTCACCAATAGCATATCTCATATACATCATTGGTTTGTTATCATCTGCCATTTTTTTACGGATTTTTCTAAAAAAATTTATCATAATTATTACTATCAATGCCCCGTGCCATCTGGCCCAAGCGCTAAAAATGTCTACTTTGCCTCGCCTCATCTGGCTCATCATTCAAAAGCCAAATCGTTGGCTTTTTCATTCTGCCCTCTTAACGCTCTGTCCTAGAAGAAATTAATCATCTTGCTTTATAAATTCATAGGTCTTGTTTTCTAAGTCAAGGAGTACAGTATAAGTACCTTTTGTAACGGGTATAAAGACATCATACTCATCTGAAAATTCTCCTTTTGGAAAGGATGTTCCGGACCAGATAATTGTATAACTATTTCGATTAATGAATCTGACATAACCTTCCTGAAGCTTCGCGCTAACTTTCCATAAGGTGTTTTCCTTATTTAGGGATTGAAGAGGAATTGAGCCATCTTTTTCAGGGATAGCAGTTCCCTTAAGATTGATCTGACTATAAAATGAGTTTATATCGATGTTGTCATATTTTTGTAACTCCTCATCTATAATTAGTTGGGTATCTTTTAAAATACCAATTACCCAATCACTTGTGTAAAATCCGGCACTAACGATTCCAAAATATTTGGTGACTAAGTTTTGGTATTCAATTTTTGTGAAAAAATCATCAACGCTGTCAGTGTAAAGTTTTTCGTCAATCTGATCAGGATTTCTCATATAATTATAAATACTGCCTAGATAGAAATATTTTGATATCTCTGGATCAACTTTTTCACTAACTAAAGCTACCCTTTGATCATCGACACCCTTCAATCCTTTAGAAGCCGCGGATAACCGATTCATATAATACCTCAATTCTTCGTTTTCAATCAGTTCTATTCGAGAGGTTGTAAGGATAGAATATAAAGAGTTAAATTCGGAAACATAAACTTCTCCATTTCCCATATTGAGGATAAAATTACCTAAAGAATCATTGTCTATAGCACCTTTCCTATTTTGAAAATAATTCCAATATAATGGAATCTTTTGCATGCGTGTGGTGGATAGATTCTTGTAATGATTTAACTGAATCAAGTTGAGATTCAAATCTCTTCTCAATTCCAAAAGAAGATCTCGCTCTTCGATTCGAGTTTTCCTCTCTTCATTCCAATTATTGATTTGAAGCGCGATCAATATCCCAATAACCACAAGCACTATTTCACCAATCGCATATCTCATATACATCATTGGTTTGTTATTATCTGCCATTTTTTTACGGGTTTTTCGGAATACGGGGATCATTGGGTCGTTAGTTGGTTGTTAAATATAGGGAAATGATTGGAGAGAAAGGTTTTGAATATCGAATATCGAACAAGGAATTATGAATGTCGAAGTGTTCTCCTATCGACAAATATTATTTAGATCGAAAGCGACCTCTTTTAAATTTCGTCTTAGCTTCCGACTTATTTTTGAAAGGTAGAGTAGTAGCCGTCGAGTGAAACGGCTTAGGCTACGGTGGAGAAAATAAGAAGGAAAAGCTACAGAAAATTAAAAGCAGTCTTGAACTCCTGCCTGCCGGCAGGCAGGTTTGGTTCTTTTGCATCAAGGTAAAAGAACAGAATTTATAATCTGCCATTTTTTTACGGATTTTTCTGAATACGGGAATCATTGGGGTGTTAGTTGGTTGTTAAATATAGGGAAAGAATGCAATCTTTAAAATGGTGCATGACGGACCTGCCTGCCATGCCTAAGGCAGGTAAAGCGGCAGGGAGGGATGGGAGAATTCAATGAAATAGAATTTTACGCTCCATCACGGAAACCTGATCAAAGTGGAGGATTAATAATTTGAGAATAAAGCAGGGAAGTTGCTTAAGAACAACATTGTTTTTAACAATTAATTTCTTTTCGTTAGCTACTTGAAACAACTAATAAGCAGCTGAAGTAATTAGGTCGATCTTAGAATTCTTATGAATCACTATCTCTTATCTCTTCAAGGAAAAAATAAAATGCAATTCCAAAAAAGAGCGTTACTACTCCTGCCGCATATGGGATAAGTTCCATCATTTGTTACCTTTTAAAAGTTTTAAAAAAATGGCAAACCCTAAAATCGAAGGCACCCATAGACCAACAAACAAAGCCCCTTGTCTTTCTCCATTAAACCACATGAGCTCCGAAAAAATTAAAGTGGCCAGTGCTGTGAACAATAAAATTAAATCTGTTTTACTAAGTTTTTTTAACATTATCTTTTACTTTACGTTTTTAAATATACAAAAAAATAAAATTTACTTTTTTATCCTTTTGTTTGATTTCCTCCTTGATCACTATTCATTTTTCTAATCACATAGATATGTGGAAAACTGATGGCTGCAATAAAAGTGAAAAAGAGGGCATTGAACAATTCGGGCGTTTCTGAGGTGAGCAAGAATAAAATACCAATGCCGGTAACTGAAATCAGCCAATAAATAAATGAAGTTTTCATGTATTGTTTCAGACTGAATGTTTTCATATTGTTTCTTAAGACGCTGATTTGGTCCATAATTGAGGGGTAAGCATGCCAAACAATAAAGTAAATGGCAAAAGCCCACAAAACAGTTGCAAATTTAAAAATGATATAAAAAACAAGGAGCAGGAAAACTTCTCGAATCAAACTTATCTTTAATTTGTTCTCAATAAAAAGTTTGATACCAAAAATTAAGGTAAGACAAACTGATACGATCAGGACCGTTGAGAAGAGAAAAGAAGTAAGATTCACGCCTGTTATTTGAGAAATGATCAAAACAACTTCTGTTTCGTTCAAAACAAATAGCATTGATAAAATGATCATGCCATATGACAGAAAGAAAAGGTCTTTGATTACGCTCAGGGAACTGACTTTTTTAACGAAGTGCTGCTCTCCAAAATGATAGGCACTAAAGAGTATAAAGATTGCCAGGGTGATGCCAGGTATAAAATAGAAAAGGCCCACAGTCATCAAAATCATAAGTATATATAGGCTCACTACCTGAAAGGTTTGTTTTTTTTGAAGCTTAAAAGACCCAAATAATAGTTCAATATCATTTGAACCATGTAAAATACCGACAGTTAAAATCATTGTATAGGCCAGATAAGCCTCAGTTTGAACGCTGATTACCGTGGTTATCCAAAGTAAAAAAAACGTAATCAATAATTTTATGTTAGCTAATGATTGGGTCAATTTGTCTATCTTTTTTTTATCAAAGGTAAACAAAATATTGATTTTATATGTTTTTGTTTAATAATTTTATATATTTGTTAAACAAATTAAACTTTATATTATGACAACACTAAATATTTTTATGGCTCAGATGCCTCCGATGGCTTCTGACGATTATGTCGGATTTACCTTCTTTGTTGGAGCAATGGCCATGATGGCTGCTTCGGCTTTCTTTTTCCTTTCTATGAATGGATTTGATAAGAAGTGGAGAACATCTATCCTGGTTTCAGGGTTAATAACTTTTATTGCCGCGGTACATTATTGGTACATGCGAGATTATTGGATATCAAATGCTGAATCCCCTACATTTTTCAGATATGTAGACTGGGTTTTAACGGTGCCTTTGATGTGCGTAGAATTTTATCTCATACTGAAAGTAGCCGGAGCCAAAACTTCATTAATGTGGAGACTGATCTTTCTATCTGTCGTGATGCTGGTTACGGGCTATTTAGGAGAAGCAGTCTACAGAGACAGCGCTGCACTATGGGGCTTTATTTCAGGAGTCGCTTATTTTGGAATTGTCTATGAAATATGGCTTGGATCCGCTAAGAAATTAGCTGTGAAGGCTGGTGGAAATATTTTAAAAACACACAAAATGCTCAGCTGGTTTGTTCTGGTAGGGTGGGCTATTTATCCTTTGGGATATATGGCTGGAACCCCGGGTTGGTATGAAAGTCTTTTCGGAGGCCTTGCAATGGATGTAGTCTATAATATAGGAGACGCCGTTAATAAAATAGGTTTTGGATTGGTGGTCTATAGTTTGGCTGTAGCCGCTTCTCAAGACACGCAAACAGCGTAATGCTAATAGTAAATCGGGGCTTTGAAAAGAGCCCCGTTTTTTTTGTTTATGATTTCCTCTTTTTTTAAGCTAAAAAAAATACATAAGAAACTATAAATAGATTTCTGCAACCGTTATATGATCGGATAGCATAAGCGTATCTGATTTTAAACCACCTATCAAGCGGTCCATGTATGCCATATGAACCTTTTTACTCTTCCGCTCCTCATTTCAGGTGTCAATCTACAACGCAATCAGTATCCCAACTACCACAAGGAGGATCTCTCCAATGGCAGCAAGAGATACGATTAATCTTTCATTTGCTTAATTAAGTATATTGATTATAAATTATCATATGGTTTAATTTACATTGAATATATAATTATATTTATAATTGTAACATTGCTAATAAATTGATCTTTCCCTATTCTTTTTTGTTAAGAACTGTTATTTAAGATATGTTTTGGACACAGAGATTACTTTAAGGCAGGCCAATCAAGACAAAAAACATTTAAAGGAGAATTAGTGAAAAAAAATGGACGAGCCTAAGCACATATTAACATTGTCTCCAGAAGATTTAGAAACCTTAACCGAAGCTAAAAAGGATCTAGAAAATATTGGTGTGATCATGCAAGGTGTAAATAGTTTGGGCGGAGTTATTGATTCTGGAACAAAATATATCCCGAAAAAACAGCAAGTGTGGTTTCAAAAAAAGATAAGTGGTTTGTTGGCAAAAATTGTGAGTGTAAACCTTTCAACTATGGAAGAAGGCCAAGAATTTAAAGAACCTTCAGAAAAAACCTATAAAGCAATTGCTACAGGTAGTGGTATGTTAGGTGGTTTCTTTGGATCAACCACAGGGATTGGAACCTTGGCATTTGTTGCAGATTTAAGTTTTGCTACAAATGTAATGATGAGATCTATTATGGATATTGCAAGAAGTGAAGGTGAAGATTTGTATAATTTAGAAACACAACTAAACTGTATTCAAGTCTTTGCAATGGGTGGGAATTCTAAAGATGATGATAGCATGGATACCATTTATTATGGTGGAAGAGTTGCTTTGGATAATGCTGTAAAGGCTGCAGGTAGTTATTTGGCTAAGAATGGTATTCAAGGTTTAAACAAACTCCTTAGTGAATAGTGCAAATCCACTAATGAAGTTGTTAAGTATGATAACTTCTCGTTTTACAGTCCAAGTATCAGAAAAATTCATGGCACAAGCCGTGCCAATTGCAGGTGCAGCAGCAGGTGGTGCAATTAATTTATTATTTATTAATCACTTTCAAAAGGTGGCTAAAGCACATTTTGCGATTAGAAGATTAGAGCGTCGATATGGTAAAGATTTAGTAAAAAACCTCTATTTGGAAATTAACATCGATGAGAATTGAAGCAAAAATGAATATCGAATACCACGCCTGCCGTCGTGACAAGTCGAACAAGGAATTTTGAATTTCGAAGTAGGTTTTTGATTGGAGATTGAACTTGCCTGCCGGCAGGCAGGGATTGGAGATTGTTGATTTTAGAAGTGAAACCTTATTCATGCATTCACGCATTCACGCATTTATGCATTACTATTGTAGCATTGCAGCATTGTAGCATTTCTTTGTCCAAAACAGAAAACTCAGCGGGTGAGCTGAAGTCAACCGCTGAGCGGTCACATCACAATTATTCCTCCATAACCTCAATCTCCTGACCCAGTGAATCAAGAAGCTCTTGAACACTTATTATGAGTCTAAGGTTATAATGAAAATTCAATAGAACATTGAGTCTGTTCTTATATGTTTTTAGAAAATATTTAAATTCCTGATCACCTTTTAAGGCCTCATAATCTATAGGGGTCAGTCTGGGTTCATAGTTATCCTTATTCAGATCATATACATAAGACTCATGAAATCTTGTAGGGAAAATATGTTTTAAGCCCCGTTCGGCCTCATCTAAAGTAATAGCCTCATTTTTCAGAAAAAAAGTATAGCCTGAATCGTAAACACCAATAATCTGATCCCTTAGATCAGCATTACTGATCAAATCGATCCCTTTCGATTTAAGGGTTTCAAAAGCACTTGTGGAATGCAAAAACATTACCGGAAACATTAAATGACCAAAGTGATCTGCTATTGAATCCTGATAGGGTAAATCATTCTCAAGTGCGTCAATGATTTTTTGACCTGAAGATATGCTCCTGTCAATACTTTCAGCATTCAACTCCAAATCTTTCAGGTCTTTTTCCAGACCAATTTTTAAGGCTTTCAAAATATGCAACTCTTCGGCTGCCCGAATCCGGTTTTGATTCCAGGTATTGATCTGTAAAGCGATCAAAATTCCAATCACTACAAGTATTATTTCGCCAATGGCGTATCTGGCATACTTTATGGGTTTATTATCATCAGCCATTTTTTTTCTTATTCGTCTAAAGAAATTAATCATAATTAGTATTTTCAATGCCCAAGCGCTAAAAATGTCTTCTTTGCCTCGCCTCATCTGGCTCATCATTCAAAAGCCAAATCGTTGGCTTTTTCATTCTGCCCTCTTAAAGCTCTGTTCTCTGAAGAAGGGGATCATTGGGTTATTTCGTTTAAGCAATTATTCTTTATTAGTTTCATCGATGATTTTCTGTATATGTATTCTAGTAGCCTTGTAGACACTGTTTCTATTTAATAGCCATACTAAATGATCATCAATAACATTTTCAAATCTAAAATCAAGGATTAGATGATCATTGCTGGGCATAAGGCTTGACCCACCAGGAATGGCATTGTCAAAATTCCCAAGTTTGTCAATTTCTCTCCACGACCCATTTTCCTTGATGTAATTTATGTAAGTCAAAAAAGCATCCTCACCACTTTGCTCCATGGCTTTGATATTCTCATTGATACCAAACCAATTGTAAAGGAGTTGTTTCAATTTCTCATTTTTAATACGACCTAAATTGTCTGAACTCTCTATTCCCCTTACATTTATGTCACTTCTTGTCCATTTCGGAGGAATAGATGAACTATTCATTAATAAGGTATCCAATATTTCCCCTTCAAAAATACTTGACGAAGAATTACTCATAGTGCCCAATAATAATGATAATGAGGGGGTCAAACTTTCAATACGGGCTATGGTTGAATCCAGATTCTTTAGATTATTAGCAAACTCCCGATTTATATTTCTTATCAGCTTCTTTTCCTGAATCTTATCTAACCTCTCCTCATTCCAATTGTTGATCTGCAGTGCTATCAATATCCCTATTACTACGAGAACAATCTCTCCAATCGCATAACGGGCATACTTAAGAGGTCGGTTATCATCTGCCATTTTTTTTCTTATTCGTCTAAAGAAAGGAATCATTAGTTATTAGTTGAATGTTAAATATAGGAAAATGATTGGAGATTTGGAATTTTGAATATCTAAGTATTACAATGATTAAAGTTTGGGGCTCTAACTCGATTTTTTAAGTAATACCTCGCTAGGTTCCATCTGTCTGGTAAGTACCTTTTATCAGGAATATACTTAAAAATGAAATGAAATAGGCACCACAGGCCAATAGCATCACTGTAACAAATCCTGTTTCTACGGCTATAATAGTGGCAAGTGATGTAGATATGACCGATACACATCCGTTAATTCCCCAGGCCCAGGGAACCAGATGTTCCTGTTTTTTATTGACCAGTTGTAATCCCATAGGAAATGGCATTCCCATGAAAAAAGCAGGTATGCCTATCAAAAATGCAGTGATCACTATTTTCCCCCATACAGGCCAACTTTCGGTTAGCCCAAGAACAAAACCAAAAACTAAGGCATAGATCAAAATGATACTGCTGATTAGTACTGTAATCTTACGCACCGTAGATGCTTTGAGACGAAATCCAGAAGAATATAAACTTCCCAAACCTGAAAAAAGCAACATGACCGTGATGACCATGGCAACTGCATAAATAGGATGCCCTAAAAACCTGACGAGATATTTGATCAAAACAATTTCTAAAAACATATAACCCAGCCCAAGGCCCGAAAAATAAAAAAGTATCCATGCTTTTTGCCCTCCTTTAAATCCCAACCTGAACAAAGGCAATATGATCAAGACAAAAGCCAGCACAAAAACCTGAATTACCGTTACAAGGACAATTAAATAGCCTAATTCTAAAAAGGCGGCTCGTTCTCCCAGGGTTTGCCATTGTTTTGCCATATTTTTTAACCTGAGGAACTGAAAGAAATAGGGGCGGTTGTCTGTGGGTATCATTAAATTAAAGTCATTGGATTCAATGATACGATCCCGTTGGGGACCAAACATACTCCTGACAAGTTCAAAAGTTTGTTCATTTTCAAATGAATTAAAGGCTTCTTCAGGTTCAAAATCTCCTAAAATAACGGGATCAAAACTCATGGAATCACAAAACATCCTGACTTTATGGATATCTTCTTGAGTTAAAACTGTTTTCTTAACTGCATAAGTCAATGTAGCCCAACTTTTTATGGCTACAAGATGTTCCAAAGGCTCATCGATCTCCAGATTTTCAAGGAGCCTTGAGATAAGCGCTGCATTTTTTAATATAATTCTTGGTGGGATATCGATATAGGAAGAGAAGACGATCATCCCGTCACTAGTAAGCTTTTGCCACATTTCTAAAAGTGCCTCTTCGGTAAGCAGATTTTCCTCATTAAGCGCATTCAGCCCTACAGAACCGCCAAAAGCTCCTGATAAGGGTAATTGGACCAGGTCAAATTCCTGATCGGTTTGTTTTAAAAACGTTCGAGGTGAGGTGTTAAAAATGTTCACTTCAGGTTGAAAGAACAGAGAATCGGTCTCTGCAGCATAAGCGCCTTTCATAAGGTCCGTTACACTGGCATTGGGTTCAATTCCATAGACTTGATCAACCTTGTTTTGAAGTGCATGGCCAACTTCGAATCCGGCTCCGGAATGAAAAATAAGCACCTTCGCAGGCTCGCTTAAAATATAAGGCAAAGCCATACTGGTATGATCCAATACATGAGAATCTCCTTCAGGCTTTTTTTGAGGAACCGCTGCAAACCAATTACCGTTGCTAAATACTACTTTGGCAGGCCTAACAGCTTGAGTATAATTCAGGCTTAAGCCCGGAGCATAACGCTGTACAGGGGAAGAAATGACCTGAACCAAACCATAAGGGCTGCTTGATTCATGCTCAATGACGGCATCAGGCAGGTTTAAGGCATAACTGATACTTTTGAACTGTGAAGGTTTTAGATCATAGGTTTGAACGCCCTGGTAAAGGCAGGTAAACGCTGCTAAAAAACCAAAGGCCAATAATTGATAGCGTCTGGTTTTCCTGATGATAACAACACCTCCCAATACCGGCATCAGGGCAATGACCCAAGGCAGATCTGTGGGCTTTAGGTTCCAAAGTAAAAAAATGGCCAGGATTCCGCCTAAACCCGAACCGAGCATATCAGCAAAATAGTAAGTTCCTATTTGATCAACTTTCTTTACAAAAACAAGCCCCAGAGCCAGGGCGCCCATAAAAAAGGGAAGCAGAAAAAGAAGGTAAGTACCTAATAACCTTCCAATTTGTGATCGGTCTACAAATAGGAGGTAAGAATCGAACAATAAAAATTCCATTCTGGAAATTCTCACGCAAAGACTCATTAACAAACCACAAGTGATCATTAATGCGGGAAGTAACCAATCTGAATTCGACAAAAGTGTCTTTCTGTACAATGAAAGTAAAGTGCCACTTGCACCAAAACCCAGAAGTGCTATAGAAATGACCATATAGGCAAAATGATGCCATTGCACAATGGTAAAAAAATGCATCAACTGAATTTCATAAGCCACAATTGAGGCAGATAAGATAGCCACGGATAAAGCCAATTTTGGCATATGGGGCTTATATGTAAGTTGTTTCCTCATGAAACATGAATGCCTTTAGCTTAGTCAGTAGTTCTGGTAAAAGGAACAAAACGTACAAACATGAGGTTCTTGGTTTTTGTTTTGCCTTTAGACTTTGTAACCAAAAGAAGCTGTTGTGTTGAAAAGGGTGTGCCTACAGGAATGATCATCCTGCCACCATCTTTAAGTTGTGCAATAAGCGGGGGAGGCACGAATTCTGCCGCAGCCGTAACGATAATCGCATCAAAAGGTCCTTTTGCTTCCCATCCAAAATAGCCATCTGCACTTTTAGTGATCACGTTGTGATAAGCTAAGTCCTGCAATTGTTTTTTGGATCTTTGGTGCAGCTCGTCAATGATTTCAATCGTATAAACGCTATCGACGATCTGCCCGAGTACAGCGGCCTGATATCCGGAACCTGTACCTATTTCAAGTACTTTGAATTCAGGTTTTGGTTGAATCGCTTCTGTCATAAATGCCACAATATAAGGTTGAGATATCGTTTGCCCGTATCCGATCGGTAAGGGACCATCACGATAGGCCTGTGACCTTAACTCTTGCGGTACAAATAAATGTCTTGGAACCGTCGACATTGCCTGTAAAGTAAGTTTGTCTTTAACACCTCTTGACTTAATGTCATTGGTGAGCATTTTTTCCCTGGCCCCCTGGTAGTCATTTTGTGAAGTCAGAAAAAGGGGCAGAAATAAAAATAACAGTATAAATAACCTATTCATCTTCATACACGTCTTCATAGGTTTTTGATAACTTTAAAGTTACAACAATCGTCTTGGAATTCAAAGTGATCAGAAGCTTTTATCAACTAGACATCCCTGTATAATGATATTTAGCAGGTAAGCAAACAAAATTCAACGCATGAAAATCAACCAGGTTTTTAAATTGATTTTGTTATTTAGATAGATCATAAGTACATTGAAACTATGTTTACGGGCAAAGTCAATATCTTTCTTGATATTATTTAATATACTTTTGATTGCTTAATAATCTCAGCCGCTAGTGTATCTAAATCCTTATAATGGTTTAAAAGTGTGCGGTTCCAAAATAATTTACCCTCATATAAATTTTCAAATTCAAGATCGTCAAATACGATGCTATAGTCACCAGAAAAAAGCTTTGACTTTTGATCATTGCGTAACCCATCATAATGATTTATATTTTTCATAGCAAGCCTTTTGTATAAATAGGGTATGAGTAAAGTTGAGGCCTGCTGATCCTGATTTTTAAAATCTTCATCAGCATCTTCCAACAATTGTAACCATTTATAAATGTTCTTTTTAAGTGATTTGTTGGAAATCAAATTTAGTCTTCCCGAACCGATTAATTCCTGAATAGTGCTGTTTGAAGGGTTAAAGTTCCCGTATTTTAAAGAGAAGCCAATAATACTGTCTATGTTAACTGTTTGAACAATTTCTTTGGGACTATCCATATAATGGAATAGTGCTTCTATATGCTCATTGGCAGATTCCAGCGATGTAATTCTCTCAGCAAGTACCGCTCTGTTATCTAAAAACTCGTCATATAATTCTTTCTGTATTTGAACGCCTTCACGGTTAAATTTTCTTTTTTCATTCCAATTATTCACCTGAAGCGCGATCAATATCCCGATCACTACCAGTACTATTTCACCAATGGCGTATCGTGGCATACCTTAGGAGGTTTTATCGGTTATCATCAGCCATTTGTTTACGGATTTTTCTGAAAGAAGGGGATCATGGGGTTAGTTTGTTGTCACTAAATATAAGGAACTTTTAAATGATTGGAGTCTTTGGATTTAAGATTGAACTTGCCTGCCGGCAGGCAGGGATTGGAGATTGTTGATTTTAGAAGTGAAACCTTATTCATGCATTCACGCATTCACGCATTTATGCATTACTATTGCAGCATTGCAGCATTGTAGCATTTCGGCATTGTAGCATTCCTCGGTCCAAAACAAAAAACTCAGCGGGTGAGCTGAAGTCAACCGCTGAGCGGTCACATCGCGATTCATAATCCTGAATTTTGTTTACGTTTATGTGTAAACCTATTTCAGGACAAGACTATTTAAGCATTGCAGCATTGTAGCATTTCATCCTTGAATTTTATATATTTACAACAACTTAATCAACTTCTTTATGAAAAATCAATTACCTAAACTTCTTATAACTTGTTGTTTATTCATTTCAGTTTTTACACTTGCTGCTCAAGAGATCCCTGTAGATCAAATAAAAAATGAGATTAAAAGTTATAAAAATGATCAGCGAGGACCGTATTACAGAATAAAATGGTTTTGCAAAGATGGTTCTATAAGGGATCCGAAAGACCCGTGTCCGGAAAACATAGGACCTGGAATTCAACATGCTACTTACAAAAAAGAGGTTGAAACTTTGGCTCAGAAGCATCAAATTTATTTCGGTAATATATTGTCTTACAATGATTATGATGAGTTCTGGGATGCCGGGAACAATCATGCTAGGGTAAAACAATACCAGATTGTCAAATACCTCACAAGTGTTGATGACGGTTGGATTTATAGAAAGGGCAGGTATTATAGAGGGTCAATGCAGTCTGAAGATGAGGAAACCTGGGGAAGAGACTATTTCGTTAGAATTTTGTCTGACCAAAGCATAGTGATGACTGACTATTATCTTCTGAAGGAATCTTTAAAAGATATTCCGCATTCAGGAGATTCGAATCAAGCTCAGTTAATGAGAAGCCAGTCAAAAGTGTTGGCTGAAGCATTGCCCGATTTTATGGATATCAGAATTAAGATTCATGGAAATCCTGATAAATCTGATATAGATGTTGTAAAAAGATATCAGAGTTCAAACAAATCAAAACTCACCGAGGATCAAAATAAGATGTTCGATGATTTACTCACTACACTTGAATCTTATTACACGCCCGTCAGTATAGCATCTCTGATTGAACAGACCAACATGATCAAGAGCAATAAAGGTTTGGCAGGTGAGATCGTTACCATGTTAAATGGTTATCAAGGAGAGAATACAATTCCAGGAAAGGTAACCCGACTGGCCAATATTTCGGTCTTTATGAGAAAGGGTATGGATAACCTTAGTCTTAATAAGGACCGGATGATACTTTTGGATCTTTCAAACAAAATAGACATGTCTTTGTTTATTCAGTCACAAGAATGGAAGCCTGAGGATTTAAGGGGTTTGATGAGTAAAATAGAGGTTTTGAGTTACGCGGCTCTCGGAAGTGGATTGATCGAATTTTGGGAATGGGATGAGATCAAACAGGACCCTGTTGACTAAAGACTTTAAAAGCTCTTTAAGCTTAGAAGATTTGCAAAAATTTCTGATTTCTTCAAGAGGTGTGGTAGAGTGGGCTGCCGCTATGGTCAAAGCCGTTTATGGAGATGAGGTGAATAAATTTTCATCATTTGAACCCAAAGCCTATCAGTTTTTGGATGATCGAATCAGGTCATCTGTAGTGCTGGATCTGGGAGAATCTGTCAGTATTTTGGGAAATACCATTTCCACTCATTCCTCAATTGAGAATGATGTATTGGGGATCCCACAGGAATCTGCCATACGTGGTCTTAATCCGGGTTATGCTTTCGGAGAGTTAGTTGTAGCTGATGAGGCAGTTGAAAGTATTGAGTTCAGTAAGAATAAGATCTATGTTTTTGAAAGACCTCCATCGGGTCTTAAGCCTGTTGCAGGGATCATGACGGTCTCAGAAGGGAATTTGGTTTCTCATGTTCAATTATTAGCCAGGAATTTGGGCGTACCCAATGCTGCCTTATCCAATGAGAATTTAAAATCGCTTAAAAAGTACAATGGGCAGAAAGTTTTTTATGCCGTCTCAAACAAAGGAAATGTCATTATCAAACTTGAAAAGGATATGACTTCTTCTGAAAAAGGACTTTTTTCGAAAGAACAGCAAAATAGCAATAAAATAAAAGTGCCCGTTGATAGAATTAAACTTGACCAGACTGACATTATCAACCTCAGGGATGTAAATGCTGACGATTCAGGTAAGATCTGCGGTCCGAAGGCTGCGAATTTAGGTCAGCTGAAATCTATTTTCCCTGATCATGTTGTAGAGGGTTTTGTCATCCCCTTTGGAATTTTCAGAATGCACCTGGATAACCCAATGCCCGGTCAGCAAATGACCTATTGGCAATACTTAAATAATATTTATACTGAGGCCAATGAAATGAAAGCTAACAACAAAAGCGCAGATGAAATCGATGCCTTTCAGCTTGAAAGATTAAATTATCTCAAAAATGCTATCCAGGATATGGAATTGAATGCCGACTTCCTCACACAATTGGAAACTGAATTCAATAAAGCCTTAGGTAGTCCTATGGGCACTGTTCCGGTATTCTTGCGCAGTGACACGAATATGGAGGACCTCAAAGACTTTACAGGAGCAGGGCTGAATCTGACGCTGTTCAACGTAAGGTCTAAGGAGAATATTTTAAACGGGATCAAAGAAGTCTGGGCCTCTCCATATATGGAAAGAAGTGTAAGATGGCGACAAAAGTATTTACTGAATCCTGAATATGTATTCCCGTCGATCGTTGTGATTCCAGGGGTCAATGTTGATTACTCAGGCGTGGTGATTTCAACAGGAATCAATGTTGGTGAAAAGGACGATATGACCGTGGCATTCAGCAGGGGTGCAGGAGGAGCAGTGGACGGACAGGCAGCAGAAACAAGATGGATTACAGCAGAGACTGATTATTTACTCTCGCCTTCGCGAGAACCTACTTTTGTCTCATTACCGGCTACGGGAGGTACCAAAGAAAATTACACAAGTTTTGAACGACCTATTCTCAACAAAAAGAACGTTCAATCCATTCGTGATCTTGTAAAAGAGGTAAGGATAAAGATGCCTGAACGAACTGATCCAAATTATAAGGGGGCATACGATATGGAGATGGGATTTAAGAATAATAAATTGTGGTTGTTCCAAATTCGACCATTTGTTGAAAACAGAAAGGCTAAAAGTTCAGGTTACCTGGATTCTATTACACCAAAAATCGATTATAGTAAAAAAGTATCTCTAACTGAAAAACCTAAATTATGAAGAAACTAATTGTTATTCCGGCTTTTTTCTTATTGTCTAGTTGTTTTTTTTAGTTTCTATCCTGTTGATGGTTATGAAAGAACAAAAATAGCGCGCTTGCTGTATCTGCAGAGACAGGTCGACAAAGGAGAAAAAATAACGAGAATCCCTCCGGGAGCGTTGCATAAAATAGAGTCGATCGAGTTGAATTTGACCCAGTTAAAAAACAAGATGGTTGATGATTTTTTTGTTGAGGATAGTGATTTTTCATCCCAGTTGAAAAAGGTGATTCCCAAAGGAGCTTATTCATTGACCGCCCTGGACATGTCAGATCCGGATAATTTGAAATACGCGGCTTACAATGAAAATATCGGATACCAACCCGGAAGTGTTGGAAAACTGGCCGTATTGATTGGTTTGTTTACCGAACTGGATAAAATTTTCCCGGGTTCGTGGGAAAAAAAGGAAGAACTTTTAAGGAATAAAAAAGTGTCATCAAGGTATTGGGGTGAAGGAGATCATCATACCATCCCGGTATATGACGTTGAAAAGGATAAGCTGATACGAAGGAAAGTAGTTGGTTCTGATGTCTTTTCTCTCTACGAATGGCTGGACCACATGGTTTCGGTAAGTAATAATGGGGCTGCAACAGTGGTATTCAGGGAAGCCTTGCTGATGAGACAATTTAAACAAGCTTACCCAAATGTTACTGATGAACTCGCTGAGAAATATTTCGATAGCGTTTCTAAGGATAGCCTTACCAATGTGGCTCATAATGTAGTCAATCAACCTTTGAGAGATATGGGTATTTCAAATGATGAATGGAGGTTGGGGGGCATGTTTACTTCGTCTTCAACAAAACATGTTGGTAGAAAAGGAGGTAGCCAGGCAACACCAAAAGGGCTGATGAAATTTTTGATCCAATTGGAGCAGGGAAAGGTTGTGGACGAGAGGACCAGTCTTGAAATGAAAAGACTCATTTATCTTACCGACCGAAGAATACGTTACGCCAAATCGCCCAAATTGGATGATGCAGCCGTATACTTCAAGTCAGGTAGTTATTACAAATGTGATAGGGAAAAAAATCCTAATTGTGGTGGATATCAAGGAAATGTCTACAATTATATGAACTCTGTTATTATTGTGGAACAGCCCAACGGGAAAAAATATATGGTTTGCCTGATGACAAATGTACTCAATAAGAATTCCGCTAATGATCATTATTATCTGGCTGGTAAAATTGATGATATCATACAGGAGAATTAGAGACAGTGGCTCACTGACCTTCGATCGAGGTCAATAATTCGGTAGCTGAATGCACAAGGCCCTTATCAGATCCGGGGGATATTGAATTCACAAGTGATTTTAAGCTCTCTATTTCTGATTGCGGTTTAAAAGGAACTTCTTCCACATCTGCAGGATTTAAAAAATGATATTCCAGAAAAGGGAGGATCTTTCTTTTAAGATGGAGATCCAAAAGATTATCCAAAAATTCAATCGCGTTAATTCTCGATTTTTCGTTTTTGTTTTTTAAACCTATGAAAACAACATCCAAATCAAAACTCTTGTATTTGAATCTGAGCAGGTGGAAGATGGTTTCAATACTCGTATCAATTTCATTTGTCAAATATTCAGTTAATCGTTCGCGATTCTTTTGGTCCTCCAAATGACTTGTACTCGTATCTTTTTGGTTTTGGGCAACGGCTATAAAGGAATTCTTGATGCTGTTCATGGCAGCCAAGGTTCTGGATAAAAAATCACATTCCCGGTCAATCAGTATATACTGCTTTTCTTTTTTTATTTTAGAATAAGGTTTACCATTCTCAAAATCACTTAATACTTTTAAAGCTTCCAGGCGCACATTCACGTCTTCACTTTGCAGGAGACGGATAAGAATTCCAACGGATTGTTCATTTTCAAATGGCTGAACAATAGAAGGTATAAGTATTTTAATCTTGTCATTGATCTTATCCTGGTCAATGTATTCAGATAGTATAAGGGAAATTGATTCTCCATAATTTTTAAACTCTTCGGTACAGCTATCTTTAAATACCTCATCTTCCATCAAGGCCAGAAGTTCTGGAATAAAATCCTCATTCAGCGATAAGCAGGCAGCCTTTATGGCCTGTTTGGTCAAAAAAAGATTCTCTCCGTTGAGGTATTTTTTTATAAAAAAGTAGTACTTCTCACTTTTTGACAGACCAATGGTTAAGAGCAATTCGGCTCTTTCTTCATCTCTATGACGGCCTTCAAAATTTGTAAATTCCTTAATTCGCTCTTCAATTCGTGCATCCAATCCGAATTTTCTTGCCAGAATTTCATTGCTCTTCGACACATCGGCCAAACAGAGTAAGGCAGCATTTTTCAAATGATCTTTTTCACTATCCAGATAAGATAGAAAAATAGTGCTATCTCTTTGTACAGAGGTGTGCAACAAAATATAATGCATGGCCTCAAAGACCACTTCATCATCCTCAACAGTATTGAGAATTTGGATCATTTTATCGGAGGCTGTTCCGTGTTTAAAATGGTAAATTTCTCTGATAGCTTCAGCCTTTACCTTATTCGACGGATGATCCAATAACTGAAGGATATAGGGTTTATAGAAATCGTGCAGGTTATCTGAGAGGTTCTGCAGCAGTAGCAGTATTTCATCTTCCTTCCCAGAGGTCAAAATTTCCACATTCAATTTCTTACTTGAAGCACCTGTTAGGTTGATATCTGTTCCGGCACCGGTAATTAAGGCCTTAATATTCTTAAGGAAAGACTTAAAATAGGAATCTCTTAGTCTGTAAACAATAAATATCCAAACGAGGATGAAGAAAAATGTAATAATGGTAATGTAGGAGGAGGGAACATCTAATTTTTTGACGACTAGCAACAATAAACAACCCGCTATACCCGTGGCAATACTATCTATAACAACATCTATAAATGGTTTGGCCCTTTTTTTTACATCAAATGATATAGGTAATATCGATAACTCGAAGGCAGCTTTATTCACGGATTGTTTGAAGCTCCCGTCCATACCCTTTATTAAGACCAAGGCCCACAATTCAGGGAAAACAAGAAATAACAGGGAGCCCAGGGCGATTCCCATAGGTAGAATTAACAGATTACTTGTTACGCCAAAAAATGACAATAACCTGTTTGTTAAAAGTAATTGAATCAAAAAGGCAGCCACGTTAAAGCTGGAAAACCAAAAGCCAAAAAAAGCACTGAGTTCGTCCGGGATCGTAAAGGTTTTGTGTGAAAAATCACTGAATTGATAATCCACTAATTTTGCAACGATGACACTGACACCCACGATTAAAGATAAATAAATAAGGTGTTTTGACTTTAGAATGACTTTAATGGCTGAGCCTGACACTTCTTTGTTTTCTGTATTTCTGTTGTTTATGATAATCCGATTAAGGGTGATTATTCGCATTTTCCAAACAGTAAATAGGATGGGTAAACAGAGAAGTAGAAGTGAGGCAGCAGCATATATTACAATGCTATTCCCAAAATAATTTGCCAGGATGCTGGTAAGATAACCTCCAAAGATCCCTCCTGCAATCGCCCCGGCTCCTATAAAGCCAAACAATCTTTTTGCTTCTCTTACGTTAAAAACGAGACTTGAAATGATCCAGAATTGAGAGGTTACAAGCACGCCAAACAGCGACAGGCTCAAATAGTAGAAATACAAAAAAGGAGCATTGATCAAGTCCTGATCAATAATATAGGCGAGGACAAAAAAGAACCCGCTAAATAATAGTATGGTTGAAGCAGCTATTATTCTGATGGAAAATCTTTCGACTAGACGTCGATAAAAAAAAGTGCTCAATATAGCAACCGTAGCTACCAGCAAATATCCATACGGTAATTGTTCGACGCCAAGATTCGACAGAAAAAGCGCGTTTACGGTAGGCTTAATCAAAAGCAATACGGTAATCACAAGAAAAATATAGAATTGCATGAGCAGGGCAAGCTTAATTTCCCCGTCTTGTAAATTAAATGCTTTCTTTACGATACCCTTTAACATATTCCATTTAATTGATTAATTGCATTTTAAAGAAGATGATACCTCCAATACGCTCTCCAAAGGAATCACCAGGTCACGTATGATCTGCTCTCCACCGGCATCCTCGATCAGCGCAACCATGATATACTTTCTGTCTTTTCCCCAGACGAGAACAGAATCTGAATGATAATTCTTCCAGGACCCCGATTTTCGATAAATAGTCGCATCTGGGGCCAAAATTTTTAAGGTGTTCACAAATTTATGCGTTAATTCCGGGTCCTTGAGAATGTTAAGCATTTGAGCAGACCGCTCTCTGTTGATCAAACGGCCGAAAGCCAACTGATAATAAAAACTGGCTACCTGGCTCGCGGTCGCACCATGGCTCAAACCGGCAAGCGGATCCGGTTTTCTTGCTCCCGATCTGGCATACCGTTTACCGACCCAAAGGCCGCCTCCCGTTTCTTCATCATAGAGCTTGTGATATGTATGGCGCAATGTATTTTCAATACTTTCAAAGCCCAGTTGGTCTATAACCTTGGTTGTAGCGGCATTATTCGACTTACTGATCATTAACCTCAGGTCATTGTTCAGTTCAGGGGTGTATTGTAATTTACCCTTGTGAACAGCATCAAAAGCAGCCAGCAAAACAGCAATTTTGGGAAGACTTGCGGCATACATCATTTGATCGTCATTGAGTCCGGCATATTTGATCTTTTCAAGGTCCTCCAAACTGACAATTCCAATAGCCATTCGTTTTGAACTGACCAAACTCTTCCATTTTGGATTCTTGAATATCACCTCTTTTAGTTTCGATTCCAAAGCCTCACATCTCAGATCGCGTATTGGGGTCAGGGGCCCATATTTATCCACAGGTAAGTTTTCCTGAG
>CAVQSO010000004.1:0-143602 GCA_963715975.1 uncultured Flavobacteriaceae bacterium
ACTATTACGCCCAAACAAACAGCTGAGTAAGTCAGTTATTTTTTTGTTAAAGCCTTTAAGTTGAACAATTTTATTGTAGTTTTGTGATATCTATGAAGCAAATGATTCATAAAATAACTGCCCTGACAATGGCTTTCGTCGTATTATTATCTACGATGTCATTTACCATGCATATGCACTATTGTGGAGACACTTTGGTGGATACCAGCTATTTTGTAAAAGCAGAAACTTGTGGAATGGAAATGCCTCAGCCTGTAAATACTCAGAAGATTGTTCTCAGTTAAAAAGAATTGTTGTACCGATAAACAATTGACCATTGAAGGCCAGGATGAATTAAAACTAAGTCTGGAACTTCAAATGGAACAGCAACTGTTTGTAGCTGTCCTTTTTGATTACTTATACCCAACTTTTTGAAGGTTCCTGAAGAAACATTAACTGTTCATCAGGACTACTTACCACCACCTCTCGTCAGAAAAATATACAAGCTTGACGAGGCATATTTAATTTGATTTTTAAACAATAGACTGTTTTATCCTATGGACTATGTCTTAAGATAATTTGTTGTATTCGGTGTTTTCATAACACCATTGTCTAATTGTTTAATAATCAAAAACCATGCTCAATAAAAGCATTAAATTTTTAATCGAAAACAAACTCGTTGCGTTGTAATGCTACTTGTCTTTTTGTAGGATGGGGAATTGTAAATGCACCTTTTAATTGGGATACAGGATTTTTACCAAGCAATCCTGTTGCTGTAGATGCCATTCCGGATATTGGTGAAAATCAACAAATTGTATTTACCAAATGGGAAGGTCGTTCACCACAAGATATAGAAGACCAAATCACTTATCCCCTTAACGACCTCGCTACTTGGTATTCCCGGTGTAAAAACCATTCGCAGTTCTTCTATGTTCGGATTTTCAAGTATCTATATCATTTTTGAAGAAGATATAGAATTTTACTGGAGTCGTAGTCGAATTCTCGAAAAACTAAATTCCTTACCAAGCCAGGCTGCTTACCCGAAGGTGTAAATCCTGCTTTAGGACCAGATGCAACAGGTTTAGGACAAATATTCTGGTATACCCTTGAAGGACGGGATGAAAAGGAAATGTACACTGGAGGTTGGGATTTACACGAATTCCGAAGTATTCAGGATTACTATGTTAAAATATGCGCTTTCATCTGCAAGTGGTGTTTCTGAAGTAGCTTCAATTGGTGGTTATGTTCAAGAATATCAAGTGGATGTAAATCCGGAATTAATGCGTCAATACAATATTGGCTTGACGATGTGGTAAGAGCCGTAAAAGAAAGCAATAAAGATATTGGTGCACAAACCCTGGAAATCAACCAAGCTGAATATTTGGTGACGTGGTTTGGGTTATGTGAAATCCATTGCAGATATTGAAAATGCAGTAGTCACTTCAGAAAATTATACTTCCTCAGGATCAAAGATATTGGCAAAGTGTCCCTAGGCCCTGCAATTCCAGAAGAGGAATACTTAGATAAGGAAGGTGCAGAAGTTGTTGGAGGTGTTGTAGTGGCCAGATATGGAGCAAACCCTCTGGAAGTCATCAATAATGTAAAAGAAAAAATTAAGGAACTAAGCTGCTGGTTTACCCTCAAAGGTATTCAGGATGGAAGAACATCACAAGTAACGATCGTTCCTTTTTATGACCGAACCGAACTGATACAAGAAACTTTAGGAACGCTTAATGAAGCCCTGAGCCTGGAAATTCTGATTACTATTCTGGTCATTATGATTATGGTATTTAATCTTAGGGCTTCCGTTTTGATTTCTGGCTTATTACCGGTTGCCGTATTAATGGTATTTATTGCCATGAAACTGTTTGGCGTAGATGCCAATATTGTTGCCTTATCAGGTATTGCCATTGCTATTGGTACCATGGTAGATGTCGGCGTCATTCTTTCAGAAAATATGATTCGGCATTTGGATGAAGAACGATAACAGAAAAACCTATTAACAAAGTGATTTATGAAGCTACTTCAGAAGTTTCGGGTGCTATCCTGACCGCGGTCTTAACGACAATCATCAGTTTTATTCCTGTCTTTACCATGATTGGTGCAGAAGGGAAACTGTTTAGACCTCTGGCTTTTACAAAAACCTTTGCACTTGCAGCTTCCTTACTTGTTGCCTTGTTCCTGATCCCGCCTTTCGCTGCGTTTTTGTTTAGAAAAAAGAATATCCATAAAACAGGTCAATTATCTCCTGCAAGGTGGCCTTGGACTCATTGGCATATTTGCGATTGTACAAGGTTACTGGCTGGGATTGATTTTGATCGGTTTTGCGCTTATTTCAGTATGGCAGATTTCAAGATAAAATTTCAGAAAAAAATTCCACTCTGGCTAAAATACTGATGACTACCATAGCCATCATTTTACTATTGACCCAATACTGGAGGCCTTTGGGTGTGGATCAGAATTTCTTAGCGAACTTTTTGTTTGTGTCTATTGTTTGTTTGGGTCTGCTAAGTGTTTTTGCCATTTTCAAATACTATTATACCAGGCTGCTGTCCTGGGCGCTTAACCATAAACTTATTTTCCTGTCGCTTCCGCTATTGATCGTTTTAGCAGGAATCATGATCATGAAAAATACCGGAAAAGAATTTATGCCTTCACTTAATGAAGGGTCATTTTTATTGATGCCTACTTCAATGCCTCATGCAGGAGTGGAAGAAAATAAAAAAGTATTGCAACAACTCGATATGGCCGTGGCCAGTATACCTGAGATAGAAACTGTGGTTGGCAAGGCCGGAAGAACCGAATCGGCTCTTGACCCTGCGCCTCTGTCAATGTATGAAAATATCATACAGTACAAACCTGAGTATATGCTTCAATGACCAAAAGAAGCGTCAACGCTTTAAGGTCAATAATGAAGGAGCCTTTGCTTTAACAGATGGTGGATTTGTGGCCAATCCCAACAATTTTAAAGGCCCGTCGGTTTTGAATCGCGAGATCAAACGCGAACAACTGATCCCGGATAAAAACGGTGCTTTTTACCGCAACTGGAGGCCTGAGATCAAATCACCAAATGACATCTGGAACGAGATCGTAAAGGTGACCCGATTACCGGGTGTTACATCTGCCCCAAAATTACAGCCCATTGAAACACGTTTGGTCATGCTTCAAACCGGTATGAGGGCCCCTATGGGGATCAAAGTAAAGGGTCAAGAGTCTGGAACAAATCGAGGCTTTTGGAATTGCATTGGAAGGCATTTTAAAAGAAGTTGATGGTGTCAAAAAAGAAGCGGTTTTTGCCGATCGAATTGTGGGTAAACCTTATTTGCTTATTGACATTGACAGGGAAAGAATTGCCAGATACGGCATCAGTGTAGACAAGGTTCAAAATGTATTGAAAATAGCTCTGGGCGGTATGGCCCTGACGCAAACGGTTGAAGGGCGCGAGCGCTACACCGTCAGGGTGAGATATCCTCGGGAATTAAGAGAAAACCCGACAGATCTGGAGCATATTTATATCCCAGTCGAAAAAGGAAATCCGGTTCCTTTAAGTGAATTGGCCAGCATTCGTTATGAGCAAGGACCGCAGGTGATCAAAAGTGAGGACACTTTTTTGACGGGCTATGTCTTGTTCGACAAGATGGATGGATTTGCTGAAGTCGGGGTGGTAGAAAATGCGCAACGTATCATCAAAGAAAAAATAGAGAAGGGAGAATTGATCGTTCCAAAAGGTATCAATTATCAGTTTACAGGAACCTATGAAAATCAGATCAGGGCCGAAAAAACCCTTTCGTTTGTTGTTCCTATGGCTTTATTACTGATTTTTTTGATCTTGTATTTTCAATTCAGATCTGTATCCACTTCCCTTATGGTCTTTTCAGGGATCGCGGTGGCTTTTGCCGGTGGTTTTATCATGATCTGGTTGTATGGCCAGCAATGGTTCTTGAATTTCGACTTCCTGGGTCAGAACCTAAGAGAACTTTTTCAAATGCACCCCATTAATCTGAGTGTTGCTGTCTGGGTAGGGTTTATTGCCTTGTTCGGAATTGCTACGGACGATGGCGTAGTTATGGCCACGTATTTAAAACAGACCTTTGATAAGAACAAGCCTGCTGATAAAAATGCGATCAGAGCTTCCATTATTGAAGCCGGAACCAAACGGATCAGGCCTTGTTTGATGACCACTGCCACTACCATTTTGGCCCTGTTGCCAGTATTGACATCCACCGGACGCGGTAGTGATATCATGATCCCGATGGCCATTCCCGGATTCGGCGGTATGCTCATTGCTTTAATCACACTTTTTGTTGTCCCTGTACTCTATAGTATCAAGGCTGAGTTTCAATTTAAAAATAACAGATCATGAAAAATATACTTAGGATACTTTGTGTACTGATCGTACAAAATGGCCTTTGGGCACAGGATCTCGAAACATTGATCAGTTTAGGTTTGGAAAACAACCCTGAGATCAAGAAATACAATTTGCAATATGAGATTGCCAATGAAAAGGTCAATGAAGTAAATTCGGTTCCCAATACAGAAATCAGCTATGGTTATTTTGTCAGCGAACCTGAAACCCGAACCGGTGCACAGAAAATGAAATTTTCCTTAAAACAGATGCTCCCGTGGTTTGGCTCGATCACTGTCAGAGAAAACTATGTCAATTCTTTGTCTGACGCAAAGTTCGAGGAAATTGCCGTGGCTCAAAGAAAATTGATCGTTTCCATTTCAAATGCCTATTATAATATGTACAGCTTGCGTTCTAAAGAAAGTGTGCTGGAAGAAAATATCAGCTTACTGGGGGTCTATGAAACCCTGGCGCTCAACTCAGTAGAAACAGGAAAAGCATCGGCGGTTAGTGTGCTCCGTTTACAAATGCGCAAAAATGATCTGTTAGAACTCAAGGAAGTCCTTCATCAACGATACCTTTCCGAGCAAGCTGCCTTGAATAGCCTGCTTAACAGAGATCTGTCAACAACTATTGCACTGATCGATGAGCTGCCCATGCCGGATACTGATTTTGATATCAGCGCAACTGACCTTCAGATGCATCCGGAATTATTGAAGTATGACAAATTATATGCTTCTGTAGTGCAATCTGAATTGTTAAATCAAAAAGAGAAAAACCCAATGATAGGGTTTGGAATTGACTACATTCCTGTTGAAAAAAGACCCGATATGGATTTTTCAGACAACGGTAAAGATATTTTTATGCCAATGGTTTCTTTATCGATTCCTATCTTTAATAAGAAATTCAGATCAAGCAGTAAACAAAATGAATTAAGACAACTTGAAATAGATGCTCAAAAGCAATCCCAGTTCAATAAACTTCAACAAGTCATGGATGAAGCCCTAAATGAACGTTTGGCCTCACGGATTAGTTATAACACACAGACCAAAAATCTGCAACAGGCAAAAAATGCTGAAACCATACTGATCAAGAGTTATGAATCCGGGACCATTGATTTTAACGATGTGCTCGATATTCAGGAGTTGCAATTGAAGTTTCAAATGGGACAGATCGACGCCATCAGAAATTATTACAGACAAACAACCATGATCAATTATTTAAGTAAATAGAAAATGAACCATATATATCATATAAAGGGAATGAGTTGCAATGGTTGCCGCAACCATGTTGAAAAAGCCCTCTCTGAAGTTGACGGCGTGCAAAAGGCTGTTGTTGATCTTGAGAAAGCTGAGGCTTCCATCGAAATGGAGGCTCATATTCCTCTGGATGTGTTTCAACAGGCTTTAGCAAATGATGGAGGCCGGTATAGTATTGATCTTCCCGGAATGGAGTCAGCAACTGAAGAAACGGAAGTAAAACTTCCCGAAGGAAATAGAACCGGTACTTTTTATTGTCCCATGCAATGTGAAGGTGAAAAAACCTATGACAAGGCGGGTGATTGCCCGGTTTGCGGAATGGATCTGGTGGAAGAAATTCAACTGAATTCCGGGGCTGGCTTCAAATATACCTGCCCGATGCATCCTGAGATCATTAAAGGCCAGCCTGAAGACTGCCCTATTTGCGGCATGGACCTTATTCCAATGGAACCTGATGTTAGTGCAGAAGACAAAAACTATCTTGGCTTACTCCAAAAATTCTGGTTATCAGTTGCTTTTACGCTGCCCATTTTCCTGATTGCCATGTCAGAAATGATTCCAGATAACCCTCTTTTTAAGCTGTTTGACCAAAAGTATTGGAATTGGATCCAAATGATTCTGTCTTTACCAGTTGTTTTTTATACCTGCCGGATGTTTTTTGAAAGGGCCTACAGGTCGATAAAAACCTGGAACTTAAATATGTTTACCCTGATTGGGATAGGTGCCGGAGTAGCCTGGGTATTTAGTATGTTCGCCCTATTGGTGCCCGATTTCTTTCCAGCGCAATTTAAAACCGATACAGGAACGGTACATGTCTATTTTGAAGCGGCAACCGTCATTCTTACCTTGGTATTAATGGGCCAGGTCCTTGAAGCAAGGGCCCATAGCAAGACCAATAGCGCCGTAAAGGAACTATTAAAATTGGCACCCAATACGGCCTATCTTATAGAGAACGGCACTGAAAAGGTGATCGGTACGGAGCGAATACAATTATCAGATATCCTGCGGGTAAAGCCCGGAGATAAAATTCCGGTAGATGGTTCTATTATTGAAGGAACAACCAGCATTGATGAATCTATGGTCACCGGAGAGCCTATGGCTGTTAGAAAAACTGTGGGCGATTATGTGAATAGTGGTACGATCAACGGAAACCAATCCTTTTTAATGAAAGCAGAAAAAATTGGTGCCGACACACTGCTATCGCAGATCGTACACATGGTGAATCAGGCCAGCCGAAGCAGGGCTCCTATTCAAAATCTGGCAGATAAGGTGTCCTCTTATTTCGTACCCCTTGTAGTCGCTGTTTCTATCATTACTTTTATAGTTTGGGCCCTGTGGGGACCTGAACCTGTATATGTATTTGCCTTGGTCAATGCCATTGCCGTGCTGATCATCGCCTGTCCCTGTGCCTTAGGTTTAGCGACCCCAATGTCTGTTATGGTGGGGGTTGGACGCGGAGCCCAAAGTGGTGTTTTGATCAAAAATGCTGAAGCATTGGAGAAAATGGATAAAATAGACACCTTGATCATTGATAAAACAGGGACCATTACTGAAGGAAAGCCATCTGTTGAAAAAGTGTCTGCATTAGACGGGGCAAATGATCAGGAAGTTATACAAATGATGGCTTCTTTAAATCAAATGAGTGAACATCCGCTGGCAGAAGCCATTGTTGATTTTGCTCAAAAAAAGGAATTAAGCCTCCTTAAGGTGGATGATTTTAAAGCCATCACAGGAAAAGGAGCTCAGGGACTTATCAATGGAAAACAAATAGCTATAGGAAATGATAAAATGATGGAACAAGCCGGGACCTCACTTTCTGGGGAGCAATCTAAGTTAGCCGAACAATTTCAAAGCCAGGGAAAAACAGTTTCATTTCTTAGCATAGAAGGAACCGTTAAAGGATATGTAGTGATCAGTGATGCGATCAAAGATACAAGTGCCAAAGCCATTAAAGAACTTCAGGAGCAGGGTATCAATGTTATCATGCTTACCGGTGATCATGAGCATACTGCCAAATATGTTGCAGATACTTTAAAACTTTCGGGATATCGGGCTGCTTGCCTACCGGAAGACAAACTCAAAGAAATTGAAAAATTCCAAAGTCAGGGACATGTGGTGGCGATGGCTGGCGATGGCATCAATGATGCACCTGCACTGGCTAAAAGTGATGTGGGTATCGCTATGGGAACGGGTACCGATGTTGCCATCGAAAGCGCTTCCATAACCTTGGTCAAGGGAGACCTTCAGGGAATCGTAAAGGCTAAAAAACTGGGTCATAGCGTCATGAGGAACATCAAGCAAAATTTATTCTTTGCTTTGATCTATAACACCATTGGCGTTCCATGTTGCCGCCGGTGTACTCTACCCTGTTTTGGGGATACTATTGTCACCGATGATCGCGGCCCTTGCCATGAGTTTTAGTTCAGTTTCTGTGATTGCCAATGCCTTAAGATTAAAAAATATAAAGATCTAAATAATGAATATGAAAAAATATATAGCTTATATAGGAATATTGATCGTTGGTTTGATTTTAGGGGCCGTATTCTTCGGAAACTCTAATGAAGAGGCAACGCACAGCCATGAAAAAGTAGCTCAGGAAACGCAAATGTGGACCTGTTCCATGCATCCGCAAATTATGCAGCCTGAACCCGGTGACTGTCCGATCTGTGGAATGGATCTGATACCTGCTATTTCGGGTGATGACGGGCTTTCAGCAGACCAATTCAGGTTAAGTAAAAATGCCTTGGCACTTGCCAATGTGCAGACTACCATCGTTGGTGGTGTCGCTGAAACAGGAAATACCATAAAATTATCGGGTACCATCGTTGAAAACGAGGAAACAAATGCGGTACAGGTAAGTTACTTCGCCGGAAGGATCGAAAAATTGCATGTCAATGCAACAGGAGTTCAGGTCAAAAAAGGTCAATTATTGGCGAGCATTTATTCACCTGACCTCATGGCTGCACAGCAAGAACTGATCACGGCATCCTCGCTTAAAACAACGCAACCTGACCTGTACAGGGCCGTACGAAATAAGTTAAAATTATGGAAGCTTAGCGAAGCACAGATCGATCAGATAGAATCTTCAAAAAAGGTCAAAGAAAATTTTGAAGTTTATGCCACTGTATCAGGAACGGTATTGAAAAAACTTATAGAACAGGGTGATTACGTTAAACAAGGTGAAGCTTTGTTCCAAATAGCTGATCTGTCATCAGTTTGGGCCAGCTTTGATGTTTATGAAAATCAAATGGGGTTGTTTAAAAAAGGACAAGACATCGCTATTGAGACACAAGCCTATCCTGGAAATCTCTACAAAGCTAAAGTATCTTTTATAGATCCGATCCTTGATCAAGCTTCCAGAACACTAAAACTAAGAGCCGTACTACCAAATACACAAAACATTTTTAAACCCGGGATGTTTGTAGAAGGCAAAATAGTTGGTTCATCCTCAAACGATAATAACGGAGTTAATGTTCCTTCAACTGCCATCCTGTGGACAGGAGAACGATCTTTGGTGTATATAAAACCAAATCCGAACGAGCCTGTTTTTGAAATGAGGGAAGTGAAATTAGGGAAAAGTTTTGGCGACAATTATGAAATACTTGAAGGCCTCAATGCAGGGGATGAAATCGTAACCAATGGAACTTTTACCATTGATGCAGCGGCACAGTTACAAGGAAAAAAATCAATGATGAACAAAGAGGGGTCTCCCTTGGTTACGGGTCATGAAGATCATGGTCAAGAACAAGGTAAAAGCAATACTTCAAGTGATCAAACTGATCACATCAGGGTTACTGTTGCAAATGATTTCAAACAGGAATTAAAATTGGTTTTTGAAGCCTATATCCAAACAAAAGAAGCTTTGGTAAAAGACGATTTTGATCAGGTAAAGGAAAATGCCGGTCTTCTTGAAAGAAACCTGGGTAAAGTAGATATGAAATTACTTACCAATGCTGACGACCATCAACATTGGATGAAAGTTGAAAAAGAAATGCGCCTTACTGCCACGGCAATTGCAGCTTCTGATGACATTAAAGAACAAAGAGCTCATTTCAAAGATTTGTCGACAGCCATAACCAGCGCTGTCCAGATGTACGGTGTTGGTCAGGTTGTTTATAACCAGTATTGCCCCATGGCGGATGATAATAAAGGTGCTTATTGGTTGAGCAATGATAAAAACGTATTGAACCCTTATTTCGGAAGCGCCATGCTAGCCTGTGGCAGTGTAAAGCAGGTTATTGAGAAGTAAGTAGGATTAAGGCTTAAGTACTAAGTGTTAAGTGTTAAGACTAAGTGTTAAGGGAGAAGTGAGAAGTGAGAAGTGAGAAGTGAGAAGGGAGAAGTGAGAAGTGAGAAGTGAGATGTGAGAAGTATTAAGCATTGTAGCATTAGCATTCGCTGAATTACAGCATTGTCACGCATTGTAGCATTGTAGCATTACAGCATTGCAGCATTTTAGCATTACAGCATTGTAGCATTGTAGCATTGTAGCATTGCAGCATTACACATTACATCATAAAATCATTACATCATTACATCAATATTTATTACATTTGCCACTTAATTTTTTTTAAACATGGAAACACTTACAGAAACTAAATACAGCACTTGGTACCATCCTTATAAACCTGCTGCTGCATATAACAAAAGAGTCGCCTATTTCAGTATGGAATTTGGTATTGATCAGGCATTCAATATATATTCGGGAGGTCTTGGATTTTTAGCAGGTTCTCATATGAGATCTGGCTTTGAACTCAAGCAGAACATGATCGGTATTGGCATGTTATGGAAATATGGCTATTATGATCAGGCGAGAAATGACGACCAAACATTAAGGACCGATTTTAATGAAAAATACTTTGACTTTCTTGAAGATACGGGTATTGAGGTAGATGTTCATCTACATGATAATCCAAATGTTAAGGTAAGGGCCTATGTGCTAAAACCTGAAATTTTCGGAACGGTTCCTATGTATTTTCTAAGCACTGATGTTGAAGGTAACGACCACCTGTCGAGAACAATTACCAATCATTTATATGATGCGAACGAAGTTACACGTGTGTCCCAAAGTATTATTTTGGGAATTGGTGGGGCGAAAGTAGTTGAAGCTTTAGGCGGATCTGATGTTTATCATCTAAATGAAGGTCACGGACTTCCTGCTTTCTACTACCTTAGAGATCAAGGGGTAAAGAAGAATCAGATGGTCTTTACAACACATACACCGGAAAAGGCCGGTAATGAAGAAAGAGATGCGCGTCATTTGAACAGGTGTGGCTTTTTCGGAAGATTCCTTTCTGAAGAGGAATTGCAAAAAGAAACGGTCAATGGGGGGATGATCAATTATACGGTTTCTGCACTAAGAATGGCTAAAAAAGCAAATGCCGTATCAAAACTTCACGCCAAGGTAGCCAAAGATATGTGGAAAGAGTATGATGGGATATGTAATATCATACCTATTACCAATGCCCAAAATCAAAATTTCTGGCAGGATAAAACAATTAAAAGGACCTGGGAAAGAAAACAGGAAAAGGCCTATAAGAAAAGAAAACTTGAAATAAAGCAAGACTTTTTCAATGAAGTAGCCAGACAAACAAATAAAATATTTGATCCTAATGTCTTGACTTTTGTTTGGGCCAGACGTTTTGCAGGTTATAAAAGAGCAGATCTTTTGTTGCATGATCTGCAACGTTTTGAGAGACTGATCTCAAATGAAAAATACCCGGTACAGATCATCTGGGCAGGTAAACCCTACCCATACGATTACTATGCGATCGATATTTTTAATCACTTGGTGAATTACACAAAACAAAAATCAAATCTGGCTGTATTGGTTGGTTATGAGATCAATTTGTCGAGAAAAATGAAATACGGTTCTGATGTTTGGCTAAATACGCCTCGAATTACCCGAGAAGCCTCAGGAACAAGTGGTATGACAGCCGCCATGAATGGGTCTGTAAATGTATCGATCAATGACGGATGGATCCCGGAATTCCAGAAAAATGGTAAGAATTGTTTTGTGCTTCCTGAAGTAGATTACAAACTACCACACTGGGACCAGGATAAAATGGATGCTGACAACTTATATGATTTGCTTGAAAATAAAGTTATTCCTATGTATTACGAAACACCTGAAAAATGGCAGGAAATTGTATTTAATGCCATGGACGATGTGATTCCTGAATTTACAAGTCGCAGAATGGCTGAGCAGTATTATAAGAAGTTGTTTAAATAAAAAAACTTTTTAATCAATTTAAAAAGGTTGGAAGTCAGGCATGACTTTCAACCTTTTTTTTGTTTTTTTGATCCAATTTCTTTAACCATTTGTCACATTTTATGCGAAAAAAACCTGACAGAAAGCTCTGTCAGGTTAGGTTAGTTTCAAAACTTTTCCCCCGAGTATTTTGAAACGCAATTCAAAAATACAAAATTATTATTATTTTGTACACTTAACACAATGGAAATGTTTAAGAATTATAAACATATTTACTCACAATCTTAAACGCATTATTTTTCAGGCAATTAGGTTTTTTTTTAAAAAAAATACACTGATACAAAAATAATATGACCCGTTTATTTACAAATTTTTAGACCGAGATAGGCTTTATTTCTTCTTAAAATTATAAATTGATGGGACCTGTTTCAAAACGACTTCTAAAGAAAACTTAACTCCGGTTAACTCAACTCTGGTTAACTCAACTTGTTCAACCACCTGTAAAAAAAGTTATTTCTTTTCAATATTGATTTTATATGTCCAAAAAATAGACCAAATTCAAAAAATGGCTGGCTATTTGTAATTTCGTATTTTTATACTTTAGGATACCACCATATGAAACAGTATTTTTCCATAGGAGCTTTATTGATCGACTATCGTCATGACCGTGAACTATCACAAATGGACCTGTCTTCGATGATCAATGTGGACGTAAGAACCATTCAACGATGGGAGAAAGACATTACGCTTATAAAGCCTGACAAGGAAAAGGAAATTGCTGAGACCACCCTGCTCCCCTACCAACTCATCAGAAATTTAAATGCTACCGTACCGATACCTACTTATTACGATTTTAGGATCAGAAAGTATTCGCTTACTGAACTCAACAATGAGTTACCTCATGCCTCCTGGCTCAAAGATCGGGTCAAGGAACTGTCGGATAGAATAAGAACAATACAACTACAGTCTGATATTGATATACTGAGAAAGGACCTTTTGTTGCAAAAGAATAATGAAGAACCCATTTCAAGAAATGTGTTGTCGAGAGCCATTGAATTGCTTCCAGAGCTCAATCTTATCATTATGGATGATTTTGGTAATTATTCTGGTCATTGTATTACTTTACCATTGAGCCTCGAGGCCTATGAACAATTGAAAAATAAAGAGATTTCTGGTAAGGATATCAATCTGCATCATCTGGTGAATTACAAAACTATGGACGAACCGATCTTCTTTAACTATGATATCACTGCCGATTGTAATGACAATCTGTTTTATTTGGCCCATGAATACTTAAACTTTTTTAGAGAACTTACTACTTCTCATAAATATTGTTCTTTTACGATGCGATATGATTCTTTTCAGATCAATGAAGAACTTGGTCTCAAATTGATTTGGGAAAATCCAATTCAACGAGATGGTTTGGGTCTAGAATACTATCCACGTTTTTATGATGGGAATTTTAATGATTATTTTGCCCAGTAGTAAGACATCTTATTTTCTTAAAAACAGATGAAACTTGTTATTTAGGTCATGACTTTCTTTAGTGCTGCTGTAAATTGTTGCATTTCTTCAGTGGTCCCGGTGCTAATTCTGGCCCAATCGTACATGGGAGGAAATGGCCTTCCTATCAGGATATTTTCTTGTTTCATAGATTCCATAAGGTCTGAAATAGGTCTTCCGGATTTGAAAAACACAAAGTTGGTATGCGATCTGATATAAGGTAAATCTAATTCATCCAGTGTTTTATAGATCATGTTTTTCGCTTCCATGTTTTTAGCAACAGAAAATTTGTAAAATTCTTCATCCTTTAAAGCTTCCTGAGCGGCAGCAATGGCGAGTACATTGGTATTGGCCATAACAGCTGCTTTTAACCTTTTTGCTATGTCAGGTTTGGCAATTAAATAGCCTACCCGCAATCCCGCAAGGCCATAAGCCTTGGAAAAAGTTTTGGAAACAATCACATTTCTTCCCTTTTTTACCAATTCGACCATGGAGGGATAATCAGGTTCTGTGATAAAATCAAAATATGCTTCATCACTAAAGATCATGGTCTGATTGTCATGAGCAGTACAAAAATCCTTGAGCTTGTTTCCGTCCAAAACGGTCCCGGTTGGATTATTGGGATTACAAATAAAGATCAATCCTGTTTTACTGTTTATTTTCGCTGCCATGGCACCGAGGTCGTGATCCAATTGATCATTGACGGGCACCCTGTGCACTTTGGACCCAAAATTTTCAGCATATCGTAAAAGGGCTTGAAAAGTCGGGTCTGCTGCAATAATTTCACCTCCCTGCATGCCGTAGATCAATCCGGCAGCTTTTAGGCCTTCTGTTGAACCTCCTGTAACCACGACATGATCTTTATCTACACCCTCCTTTGCAGCTATTGCCTGAACAAGATCTGACAGCACCCTAAAAGGATAACGACAGGTCATATCAAAATTCTCAGTCAGGATCTTTTGAATATTTTTAGAAGGACTATACGGGTTTTCATTGGCATTGAGTTGTATCGGTCCTCCTGTAACTATCTCTCTTGTTGTAATTTCTGAGGCAATGCTATCAATTCCTCCGAGAAAAACTAATCCGCTGGAAAGCCCGGCAGTTCTGAGCCAATTTCTTCTGCTAATATGATTCATAGGTTTGGATTTATTTTTAAATATACAAATAATTACCTATTATCTTCTAAAAGAATGCCTTGGTGGTCAGTAGCAAAAAAAAGCCGGTATCTTCATACCGGCTTAGCGAAACAAAACTTATACTAAATTCAAAATAAATTGAATGATGTTCAAATGTCAATTTTAATTGTTAACTGAATCTCTCTTTCATATTAAGAATCCATAAACTTTATCATATTTCGTCATTTAACCAATTCCTTTTGTTTAATCTCTTCACTCACATTTATTTTTTCAAAAGTCAAATCATTGATAAAATGCGTAAACTCAATGTATTCCGCGAGTTGTTTGTCTATTTGTGTAACCTTGGGTTCCATTGGAGCTAATTTGATTTTTTTCTGTACAGCTTTGAAGATACAACTTTAAGCTCAATTTAGCATTGACCCATATCAGTAAATTTCTTGATTTGTATCGAGAATAAGTTTGTAAATTTAGGCTATAGATAAATTGATCAAAACAATGAAATTAAGCCTCTCCTTAACGCTGCTGATATTAATTCTTACTTCATGCTCGACCAAGCAAACTCCCAATCATCAAGATCCCGGTACAAATCCAATTGAAGATTGGGAAAATCCGGAAATTTATTCGAGAAATAAAGAAGCGCCCAGAGCTACATTTATTCCTTTCAGCTCTAAGAAGGAAGTGATCAATAATAAATCAGAAGCCTCTCCTTTTTATACCTCATTAAATGGAAAATGGAGGTTTCATATCACCGACCAGCCTTCCAACAGACCCTTTTATTTTTATAAGGAAGACTATGACGATTCAGACTGGAAAATGATAGAGGTACCATCGAACTGGGAACTGCAAGGTTTTGGCTATCCCATTTATACCAATGTTAAATATCCCCATGAGAAAACCCCTCCGAAAATTCAATCCCATTACAACCCGGTGGGTTCCTACAGAACTTCTTTTAAGGTAACTCCGGATATGCTGAAAAAAGATTTGTATGTACATTTTGGGGCTGTAAGTTCTGCCATGAATATCTGGATCAATGGTGAAAAAGTAGGCTATAGTGAAGGCAGTAAAACTCCTGCAGAATTTTTGATCAATGAGTTTGTCAGGGAAGGTGACAATTTACTGGCTGTGGAAGTCTTTAAGTGGTCCGATGCCAGTTATCTTGAGGACCAGGACTTCTGGAGACTTTCCGGAATCACAAGAGATGTATTTCTACTATCAAGAAGCAAGGATCATATCATTGATTTTGAGGTTAAGGCAGGATTAGAAAACAATTATACCACCGGAACATTTGAGCTTGATGTGGCCATTAAAAACGACAGACGGAAAAGCATTAGGCCTTGCCATAGAATTAATAGATGCTCAGGGAAACAAAATTATTGACACTGACATAGCTGTAGTGTTCAAAGAAAACAATGCCACGGTTACATTTTCAGCACAATTGAAAGATGTCAAAGCCTGGAGTGCGGAACAGCCAAACCTGTACCAACTGGTTCTTCAATTAAAAGATGATCAGGGTACTGTTCTTGAAAGTATAGGAAATCAGGTAGGATTTAGAACCGTTGAGATCAAAAACGGACAGTTCATGGTAAACGGACAATATGTGTATTTTAAAGGAGTCAATCTGCATGAGCATCACGACAGAACAGGTCATTATATGGATGAAGCCACCATGATCAAGGATATCAAGACCATGAAGATGTATAATATCAATGCGGTGAGAACTTCTCATTATCCGCAACCTGAAAGGTTTTATGAGTTATGTAATCAATATGGTCTCTATATTGTAGATGAAGCCAATATTGAATCCCATGGTATGGGCGCCGAACACCAGGGAAGTTTTGACACCCTTCAACATGTGGCCTATCGGCCCGAATGGAAAGCGGCGCATATGGACAGGATCAAAAGCATGGTGGAAAGGGATAAGAACCAACCTTCGGTGATCATCTGGTCCATGGGGAACGAATGCGGAAACGGTCCTGTTTTTTACGAAGGCTATGACTGGATCAAGAAACGTGATCCGAGCAGATTCGTACTATTCGAACAGGCAGGTCTCAATCCAAATACAGATATTGTAAGTCCTATGTATGCCAGCATTGAACAATTGGAAGCCTATGCCTTAAATCACAAGGACCGGCCATATATTCTTTGTGAGTATGCACATGCGATGGGTAATAGTGTGGGAAATTTTAAAGAATACTGGGATATGATCAAGAAGTATCCTGTTCTTCAGGGTGGGTTTATTTGGGATTGGGTTGATCAGGGCCTGATCAAAACTTCCGATACCGGAACCGAATACTGGGCCTATGGCGGTGATTTTGGTCCTGCTGATGTACCTTCTGATGGGAATTTCTGTTTGAATGGATTGGTGGATCCTGACCGAACTCCTAAACCTTCTTTGGAAGAGGTTAAAAAAGTACATCAGTTTATAGATTTCACTTTAAGCGATGATAAGAAGGTACAGGTTGAGATCGCTAATAACTACCACTTCACAAATTTGAACGAATTCAAATTTGAATGGGAATTGTTGGGTAATGGGATAAAAAAGATGGCAGGAACGCTTCCAGGCATTGACCTGCAGCCAGGGCAGAAAATTGACATATATATTCCTGAGATCGATGCGTTGGATGCTGAAGATGAGCTTATTCTAAACATCATCACTTATTCTAAAAACATTAATGGTTTGGTCCCTGCAGGTCATAAAGTGGCTTGGGAACAATTCGTTTTGAATACGCCTCAACCCTTCTCTTTTCCAAAATCAGATGAAAAGGTAATTGTAAGTGAAAGCGAAAGAAATATTACGGTAAGCAGTAAGGTTCTCAAACTGGTTTTTGATAAATCTGATGGCCTGCTCAATGAAATGATGATCGACAACGAGAATTTAATTCATAATGGTAAGGGGTTTACACCCAATTTCTGGAGGGCTCCAATTGACAATGACTTTGGAAATGACATGCATAAGCGCACCAAAGACTGGCGCTACGTGACCAAAAACAGAAAATTAGGTAAACTCACTGCTCAAATGGATCAAGGGAATGCCATCGTCAAAGTGAATTATGAACTTTATAATGCATCCGAACAGCAAATGGCCGATTTCCATATCCAATATACCATCAATGGAGAGGGGAACGTTTTGGTCGAATGTCGGTTAGAGAAGACGGATGGAAATTGGGCTGAAACCCCCAGAATTGGTTTAAATATTGAGTTGATTCGCGAAATGGAAGCACTCAGCTGGTATGGAAGAGGACCTTTTGAAAGCTACTGGGACAGGAAAAGCGGTGCTCCTATTGGTATCTATTCAGGCTCGGTAGCAGAGCAATACTGGGCCTACCTAAGACCACAGGAAAACGGCAATAAAACCGATGTAAGATGGATTATACTAAGCAGTCCCGTTAGTGGACATGGCTTGCTGATCAAAGGGATTCCAACTGTTGATTTTAGTGTACACCATCACCTTATGGAAGACTTTGAATCACTTGAAAGAACAGATGGAAGGCATCGTGATGGCGACATCGTGAAAAACAGACATACCATTGACGTTCAAAACAGGGAGCTTACAAGTCTAAACATTGATTACAGACAAATGGGTGTTGGGGGTGATAACAGTTGGGGGGCCAGAACCCATCCCGAGTATTTGCTCAATGGCAAAACCTATACCTATTCTTTTGTGATGATTCCCATTATCAAATAGTTGATTTTACATTTAACTGGAAAAAAGTGCGTCGGTGGAATTAGTGATGCACTTTTTCTTTATCTAATAATCTGCTACATTTATAGACTTAAAACAAAACTATGAACATCGTTATCATTGGAGCAGGCGGCGTAGGAGGCTATTTTGGAGGCAAGTTGGCCATAGGCCGGATATCATACCACTTTTATCGCCAGAGGCCAGACGCTGGAAAACATCAGGCAAAATGGCCTGCAGGTTAAAAGTATCTTGGGAGATTTTCATGTCTATCCTCATGCCACAGACAATTATGAAGTGATCAAGGAAGCCGATCTGATTTTGCTATGTGTCAAATCATGGCAAATTGAAGCTATTGCTGAAAAGATCAAACCACTACTGCCAGGAAATACTGCAGTACTCCCCCTGCAAAATGGGGCAGATAATGCCGATCGTTTAGCATCCATTCTCCCACCTTCTCAAGTCATAGCAGGATTATGCCGAATCGTGAGTAAAATAGAAAGTCCCGGAGTGATCGATCATTTTGGCTATGAGCCTGAAATCGTTTTTGGCGAAATTCATAATGAGCCCAGTCTGAGACTTGAATCAATAAAAGTTGTCTTCGATAAAGCGGGTTTTAAAAATCGAGCTTCCGATAATATCCAAAGGGATATCTGGTTAAAATTTTTATTTATAGCGACTATAAGTGCCATGGGTGCCTTAACAAGGAGTGTTTTAGGAATTATGCGAGAAGATCCGTTTCTACGCAGGAAATTAAAGGAAACAGCAGCTGAGATCGTTGCTGTAGGCAATGGTTTGGGTGTAGACATCAATGGCAAGGACATCGACGGTTGCTTCGCGATCATTGATCGGATCGATTATGATACCACCATGTCCTTGCAAAGAGATATGATGGAAGAAAAACCCAGTGAACTGGAAAACTTTAACGGATATATTGTCCGTCAAGGCGACAAATTAGGCATCGAAACACCTGTTAATGACTTCATTTACTATAGTTTAAGACCGATGGAGGAAAAAGTGCGAAGGGGTGGGATCTGAACCGCTCGCAGGTGAACCGCTCGCGCGTGAACCCCTCACCTCCGAGGGGGTGAGAAAACATAGGGTGAGCAGAATGGTTTATTCAAAGGACTCCCCGGACATGGGGTCGAAGATTCCCGAGAAAGCTGTATCAAAACTATTTAAGACGTTAAGATTGGTATTGTTCCTTTTGATCAGGCCGTCTTGTCGCAGGATATATTGTTCAAGTGTGCCACGGCTATCATGCTGCCTCATGCCATTATAATAGATTTTCTCCACAAAATCAGGAAATATGATCTGTTTGATACTCACTCTGTACCGTCCTTTTAAAAAATCAACTGTTAAAAAAGCTTCATAATCATGCTGGGCATACTCAGGCAGATGGTCCGAGAGCAATTTATAAGCTCTTGTTTTGGTAGAGGTTCCAAACTTCATGATGTCAAGGTCAGCAGTAAAATCATTGGCCTTTAACATTTTGTTCAATTCAGCCTTATCTTCAAGATCATACCATTTCTGCCAAACCAATTTATGATCAATGACATAAAAATTCCCAAGGGAATCCATCTTCTGAAACTGCGAAAACCCCTGTAAACAAATAAATAAAAGCAAAAAACTAAATTTCTTCATGATTTAAAGGTCCTGCCCTTAGGATTCCTGATGTAAAAATTTCTTTTTCGACATCAATTCTTCCTCCGACTCTACATGCTCATCATCAGGCACACAACAGTCTACAGGACAAACCGCCGCACATTGAGGTTCGTCATGAAATCCTTTACATTCGGTACACTTGTCAGGAATGATATAATAGACTTCATCACTAACCGGTTCTTGTTCTTTATCCGCATTTACTTCTTTGCCATTGGGTAAAATTACGTCACCGCGCAATTCTGTACCATCAGCATATCGCCACTCTTCGGCGGCTTCATAGATCGCATTATTTGGGCATTCCGGTTCACATGCCCCGCAATTGATACATTCGTCTGTTATGATTATTGCCATTGTTTTTTTAACTAAATTTGCGGCACAAATATAACATATCCACTACTATTATCCTATCATCAATGACTGTTGAAAAAAGAATTGAAGCCTTTGCCAAACTCGGAGAATTTCTATCTCAGTTTCAGCCTGAGGGAATCATAAAAAATGATAAGGTGGCCATGAACCACATGTTTTTTGATCCGTTGAATATGCAGATCAACAGGGCTTCAGAATTTAACGGATGGTTTACCAAAGACAATGTACTTATAGCTTTTTCAAAATGGTCTAATGTATTAAATATAAGTAATTTAAATAAATGGATCTCATCTTATGATTTAAGTAAAGTTCAAAGAAAAAAAGTTGGTGTGATCATGGCGGGAAACATCCCTTTGGTAGGGTTTCATGATTTTCTTGTGGTGCTGATTTCCGGTCATGAACTGATCGCGAAACAATCAAGTTCTGATTCCTATTTTTTACCATTGCTAGCGAAATACCTTGAGTATGTGGAGCCGGAATTTAAAGGACTGATTTCTTTTACTGATGAAAAGCTCACTGATTTCGATGCCGTTATTGCAACAGGAAGTAACAATACGGCCAGGTATTTTGATTATTATTTTGGAAAGTATCCCAATATCATTCGAAGAAACAGAAATTCTGTGGCTGTTTTAACCGGAGACGAATCTCAGGAGGAACTTAAGGGGCTTGGCGAAGATATATTCAGGTATTTTGGTTTAGGATGTAGAAGTGTCTCCAAAATATTTGTGCCCAGAAATTATGATTTTGACCCATTTTTTAAGGCAATTTATGATTATAAAGTGGTACTGAACTATGATAAATACACCAATAATTACGACTACAATAAGGCGGTATTTCTTATGAGTCAATACCAGTTACTGGAGAATGGTTTTTTAATGTTAAAAGAAGATAAAAGTTACGCCTCACCAATCGCCACCTTGTTCTTTGAGTATTATGACGACGAATTCACCTTACAGCAAAGACTTGCTGATGATAAGGAATCCATACAATGTTTAGTAGGAAAATCGGATCGATTGAACATGATCCCTTTCGGACAAACGCAAAATCCTCAATTATGGGATTATGCGGATGACGTGGACACCATGTCTTTTTTACAAAAACTTTAAATTGAGACCTATTCGAATTTGGTATCTAATTGGATATAATCAAGAAGTTCTCTCTTAATCGATTCTTCCTTGAACCTTCCTCCAAACTCTGAAGTAACAGTGCTGCTTGCGGTATCGCTTACTCCCCTTGAATTGACACAGAGATGTTTGGCATCGATAATACAGGCCACGTCTTCAGTCCCTAAAGCTTCCTGAAGGGCCTGAACGATTTGCATGTTCAACCTTTCCTGTACCTGAGGCCGTTTGGCATAATATTCAACGATTCTGTTCATTTTAGAAAGACCAATAACACTGCCTTTAGAGATATAAGCCACATGGGCCTTACCAACAATAGGTAATAAATGATGTTCGCAAGTTGAATACACTGTGATATTTTTTTCAACAAGCATCTCACCATACTTGTAATTATTGTCAAAAGTTGACAACTTTGGTTTTCTTTCCGGATTCAGCCCTCCAAAAATTTCCTTTACGAACATTTTAGCCACCCTTAAAGGTGTGCCTTTCAAACTGTCGTCCTTGAGATCCATACCCAGGGTATGTAAAATATGCTCAAAATCCTTACGAATAAGCTCAATTTTCTCCTTTTCGGATAAGTCAAATGCATCCTCCCGCATTGGATTCTTTGCCGAACCAGAAATATGATCATCGCCCATTTCGTCAATAATTTCCTTTATTTTATTATTTTGTCCTTCAAACATACTCTTTATTGTTTAATGTGCAAAAATACAATTTTGCTGTGAATAATGTAATTTTAAGAACCAATTAGTCGTATTAATTCGTCTTTATTACATGTACTTTGCTCTCCTGAAAGCATGTTCTTCAATTTAAAGCTTCCTTGTGCCATTTCTTCCTCGCCCACCAGCACCACAAAAGGAATTTGTTTATTGTTGGCATAATTCATTTGCTTTTTTAACTTGGTTGCTGAAGGGTACATTTCTGATCTTACTCCTGCGCTTCTTAAAAATTTCATGGTCTGCATCACATATTTGGCTTCCGCATCACCAAAATTGATAAAAAGTACCTGTGGCCCTGGATTTGGTGTATTGGCAAACAGTTCCAATTCTTCCATGACCAGATAGATGCGGTCAAGACCAAAGGAAATTCCAACACCACTGATATCCTTTAATCCAAAAATACCTGTAAGATCATCATATCTTCCACCACCGCCAATGGAACCCATTTGAACCCCGTCAGCCTGAACCTCAAAGATGGCTCCGGTATAATAATTCAAACCTCTTGCCAGTGTAAGATCAAGTTCCAATGAAGATGTCTGTAATCCCAACATCTCAACCTGATCAATGACAAATGTCAATTCCTGAATTCCCTTTAAACCTTCTTCAGATGAGGATAACAATTCGGTCAAAGAAGCCAATTGTTCCCTATTTGTTCCACTTAAGCTAAAAAGAGGCATGAGTTTGCTTAAAGCAGCTTCAGGAATTTCCTTAGTTCTCATTTCCTTTAACACCCCTTCTACTCCTATTTTGTCCAATTTATCTAAAGCAACTGTAAAATCGATCAATTTATCTTTGGCACCGATGATTTCTGCAATACCGGATAAGAATTTTTCTGTTATTGATCTTAATAAGCGTTTTCTTTAATCCCAGTTTTGAAAACACTTCATCGTAGAGTTGAACAAATTCAACTTCTTGCCAAAGGCTTTCGCTTCCAACCACATCAGCATCACATTGAAAGAATTCTCTGAACCTTCCCTTTTGCGGCCTGTCGGCTCTCCAAACAGGTTGAATTTGATATCTTTTAAAGGGAAACACGATTTCATTCTGATGTTGTACCACATATCGGGCAAAAGGAACTGTCAAGTCGTATCTAAGTGCCTTTTCGGAGATCTTAGCAGTCATTTTGTTGGCATCCTTTTCCTGATACAAGGTATCATCCACTTTCCTTAAATAATCACCTGAATTCAGTATCTTAAAAATCAACCGATCTCCCTCCTCTCCATATTTCCCCATCAAGGTACTTGAATTTTCAAACGACGGAGTTTCTATTGGCTCAAAACCAAACAGTTGAAAGGCCTCTTTAACCGTTTCAAAAATATAATTCCTTTTTGCTAGTTCTGCTGAAGAGAAATCTCTGGTCCCTTTGGGAATACTGGGCTTCATTGTAAATTCGGATTAAATTCATTTGATATCAAATCATTTCAGATCTAGAATGGCTGCAAATATCCGAAAATATTTCTTTTAAATATATTTTTTTGAACCGATGCCAATCAAAAGAAGATTTTTATCTTGCAATACAAATGAAAAACACTTTGCTTTTTTCGTGATACTGTTTCATTTCTGGCTTTTTGGTCAGCAGGGACAAATAAAATCAGCTGATGGTTCATTAGCTGATATTGGAAACAATTCTTCAGCAATACATCCAAATTCCTTCCGTAAGCGGACAAGAACAAGAGGCTGGTGATTTTCTCAAAACCGTTTGCCGAAATAATGGTCTTTATATAGCAGATTTTGGTAGTGAGAACGGGCAATACAATTTTGCCGCATCGATGTTTCCCCTGAGTTCAGGCAAGCCTAATATTGTTTTTTTCAACCATATTGATGTGGTTCCTGAAAGTGATAGTCAGTTACACGACCCCTTTGGAGGTAAAATTGAAGACGGCGTGATCTATGGCAGGGGTACCTTGGATAATAAAGGAGCCGCGATCATGCAACTTTATGGGATCCTTACTGTTCTGCAGGAGCAAAATTATAAAATGAGTCCTTACAATATCACCTTCCTTGCTGTTTCCTGTGAAGAAACACAATGCTCAGGAGGTATGAGCTATGTCAATGAGCATCATTTTGATGAACTAAACCCTTCGGTGGTTTTTGGTGAGGGTCCTTCAGAACTCACTTCTTTGATGGAAGGAGATTTTACCCAACCTGTTTTTGGGATTTCTGTGGTTCATAAAAAACCCCTTATGGTTAGAACTTGAACTGAAGTCCAAAACAAATGGCCATGGTTCTATCACGCCCTTGACCTATGCCACTAAAGAACTTGTGGCTGCTCTGGAAAGACTTACCAGTAAAAAGCCAAAAGCTATTTATAATGATATCAATATCAAGTTTCTTAAAGACTTGTCACAGTATCATAAAAGCGGTAAGAAAATGGTCCTGAAACATCCAAAACTTTTCAGACCCGTTCTTACGGGTCAGCTAAGGTCCCATCCTGAACTATTCTCCTTATTTACCAATACGATCACATTGACAAATATATATAGCAATACCAATGCTGTCAATAAATTGGCTTCTGTGGCAGGAGCACGATTAGATTGCCGACTATTACCTGAGACCAATGAGGAGGAGTTTTTGAGCATGATCAGAAAAACATTGAAAAACGATGACATCAAGATCACTGTTTTAAAGACGCTTCCAAATAATCAAGTAAGCAGCACCGAAACAGTTTATTATAAAAATCTGTCACTTGCCATCCGGGAAAAATATCCAAAGGCCAAAACCATGGATATGATGATGCCTAATATCAATGACCTCGGTTCATTTAGGGCCAAAAATATACCTGCTTACGGAACGCTTCCCATTTTCTGTGACATCGAAGAAGTAAGAAGTGTTCATGGCAAAGACGAGCATTTGCATATCAATTCCTTGTATGACGGAGCTGAAGTTTATTACAATTTTATTAAGAGAATGATGGTGGAGTAATAGGGCTGCGCCAATGAGTGAAGTTGAAGATTCAGTGGGGTAATGCGTGAAGTTGGAGATTCAGTGAAGCTATCGCTATATGTCTTAATACAAAAGTTAACGCAAAAATCTCAATGCTAGAATGCTTCAATGCTGAAATGCTTCAATGATTCAATAACATAGATGAATATGAAAAACATACATTTTCAATATACCTACAAAATTTTATACAACGCTATTTGCATTACAGCGTACAAAAAAACTCACTAGCCGTTTCCAACAAGTGAGTCTTTATGATTTACATATTGCGAATTCAGCAATTAGTCAATTTATTTTTTCTTCTGGCCTGCTGCTCCTGTGCCTGTTTCATGGCATCATCAAGACGCTGACGGAAAGCGCTCTTTTTCTTTTCAGGACGTTTTTTGTTCTCCTGGATCTGAGCATGGATCTTATCTTCATCAATAATAAAGTGCTTGATCACCAGCATGATCACAATGGTAAGTAAGTTTGATACAAAATAATACAAACTCAAACTACTCGCATAACTGTTAAAGAAGAACATCATCATAATCGGTGAAAACCACATCATCATCTTCATCATCTTTTGCATATCAGGCATACCTTCCTGCTGAGGCTGCTGCATATTCATTTGCTGACTTTGTGTCATTTGCATATAAAAGAAAATAGCTACAGATGCAAGTATAGGAAACAAACTCACATGGTCTCCGTAAAATGGGATTTTAAATGGCAATTGCAACACTTCATCATAGGCCGACAAATCATCTGCCCATAAAAAACCGTTTTGCCTGATATCAATATTGGCCGGGAAAAATCTGAACAGCGCAAAGAAAACAGGCATTTGGATCAAGGCTGGAATACATCCACTTAAGGGATTCACTCCTGCTTTTCTCTGGATCGCCATGGTTTCCTGCTGACGTTTCATCGCATTTTCCTTTCCTTTGAATTTTTCGTTGATCTCCTGCATTTCAGGTCTTAACACCTTCATCTTGGCACTTGATAGATAAGACTTATATACCACAGGTGACATAATGATCCGCACCACAATGGTCATCAAGATGATCACTATACCGAAGTTACCAATAAAGGAGCTTAGAAAACTAAAAACGGGAATAAACACGAACTTGTTGATCCATCTGAATATACCCCATCCGAGACTGACTATTCTGTCTAGTTGTTGGCCTTCATATTTACTAAGAACCTCATAATCGACCGGCCCGTAATACATATTCATATTATAAGCCAATTCACCATTTTTGGCTTGCAATGGAATATAAGCCTCATATTTTTTCGTATAAACAGTGTCGATATCTTCATCTCTTAACAAGGTTCTTTGATATCAGTTTAGCTGATTCAAATTTATCTTCAGCCAATCAATATAGAGGTAAAGAACTGCTGCTTAAAAGCCACCCAGTTCAAATTATCAACATCTTCTTCATCTTCATCACTCATGGCATTCATATACTCAAATTCTCCATTTTGCAGGTAACGAAGGTCCGTATACTGGTTCTCGTATTTGACACTTTTTTCAGTTCTAAAACTTTTTAATTGCCAGTCAAGATTGATGGCCTGACTTGTGTTGATCGCCGTTTCCATACCTTGAGTTCGTATGGCAAAATCAAGCATATAATCATCTGGCTTTAACTCGTACCTGTATTCAAGATACTTGTCAGCAGCCACTTTTAACCTCATGGACAATACCTGGTTGTCACCATTTGATGATACATTCGGTTCGAAATACAAGATCTTTAGTTTGAAGATTTCTATTATCCTGAGTTGCAAATGATAAGATTAAGAGAAGCATTTTGATCCTTTATCACATACAAAGGCAGCATGTTATAGGTCTTAAAATTCTTCAGCAATACCTCAGTGATCTGACCTCCTTTATTGGAAACCGTTATTTTTACCAATTCATTCTCGATAACTGTTTCGTGATCTGTTGCAGAGGCTAGACCGGCACTATAAGCAAAGTCTCCCAGTCTATTCTGAGACTGAGCAAAAGCCAGGGAATCTGAAGGATTAACGGGTGCCTGTTCAACTTGTTGCTCATAATACCGCGTTTTCAGGCTGTGCAACAGGGTTTAATTTATCTATAGAATCCTGAACCTGTTCGGCCTTTTTCTCTGCGATCTGTTCAGGTGTAGGTTGATTCGTATAAAAATAATATATCATGATTGCACCTAACAGCACAAATCCTATCAAAGAATTAAGATCGAATTTTTTTTCTTCCATTTTTATTTTTTTGTCCTGACCAGGGATCAAACGAGACCAATATGGCACCAAATACATTTCCCGGCACAGGATTTTGAAATGTTCGGCAAATGTAGTAAAAACAAGGAAATTAAAATTTATAAACCTGTATAAATTGTCAGCAAAACTTAGGTCCTTGTCAGTTGTACTACCTTAATCCCTATAAAATGTATTAAGATGCCTTATGAAATCCACTATATGATTCCTACAGAATCCCATGAATCAAGCGTCAATATGATTTTGAGATCAGTGTACTAATTTCTCTCCAGTTTATCTTTGAAATATAAACATAAGAATTATAGGAACTGCTAACAGAATAACGATCAATTTGTTATTCATCAAAATACTTGGATAAAAAATGATCGAAAGTACATAGCCTCCAATGGCTCCACCAATATGCGCACTGTGGCCAATATTACCCCATTGCTTTTTCATTCCAAAAATAGAATAGAGCAAATAACCTACCCCAAATACATAAGCGGGAATAGGAATTGGAATAAAAAACATATAGAGATTCATTCCAGGGTTGAGCATGATTGCAGCATATAAAACGCCCATAACGGCGCCGGATGCTCCAACAGCACTGTAATAAGGTTCTTTTTTATGAAAGCTTAATGCAAATATACTTCCGGCTAAAAGGGATCCAAAATAGACGGCCAAAAACTTTGGGCACGCCAATATACCTGATGACCGGATCTGCAAAAAAATACAAGGTCAGCATATTAAAAAACAAATGAGACTGATCAACATGTAAAAATCCGGAGGACAATAATCGTATTCTTTCTCCCTTTACAATGGGGCCGATCTGAAATTTAAATTTTTCAAAGAAACCTCTGTCTTTAAATCCTTTAAAGGAAACAATCACATTGGCGACAATGATCATAATAACTGCTGTGTTCATAAATACGCTTCTTAGTTTTTTCTATGTCGTAGCCTAAAAAAGTAAACCGCTACGAATTTATCAATTTAAAGGGAAACAAAAGTCTGAGCCCAATAAAATTTTTATCAGAGAAAACACAAAATTATCCGATATTTGCACTCTAAAACCTAAGCATGCAATTCCTGGCTTTTATACTCCTCTACCCTATTTTTTGGTTTATTTCGGTTTTACCAATGCGCATTCTTTTTATGATATCTGATGTCATTTATGTGATCCTTTATTATGTCATTGGCTATAGAAAAAAGATCGTAAGACATAACTTAAAGCTTTGTTTTCCGGAAAAAAGTGACAAAGAACTACTGGATCTCGAAAAAAAGAGCTTTCAGCATTTTGTAGATGTCTTTATGGAATTGATCAAATCTTTTACGATTACTGAAAAGGAAATGTCCAAACGCCTGTCAATAACTAATCCTGAATTGCTTGACCCCTATTACGAGCAACAATAAAAGTGTTATTTTTCTTTCAGGTCATTACGCCAATTGGGAATGGGTATCCTTTATCGTGGAGCGCAGTCTAAAGTACAATATGAGCGTGGTGTATAAGCAATTGACTAATACCTATTTTGATAAAATCATCAAAAAGACCCGAATCAAATTTGGCGTTAAATTCGTGCCCACAAAAGAGTTTTATCCTGAAATATTGACCAATCTAAAAAACAATAAGGTTCAGGCCTATGGTTTTCTTGCCGATCAAAATCCCAGATGGGAAAAGATCAAATATTGGGGTAATTTTATGGGAATAGAAGTACCTATAATCGTTGGTCCCGAAACCATCGCCCGAAAACTTGATCTTCCGGTTTTTTATTTCCGAACAGAAAGAATAAAACGAGGTGTTTATCAGATCTACCTTTGTTTTGCTGGAAGAAGAACCGAAAAAGGCGCCCTTATATCAACTGACGAACAAATATATGGGAGAATTGGAAAAACAGATCAGAAAAGCCCCTGAATTTTACTTCTGGACACATCGAAGATTTAGGCATGTGGGTAAAAAACCTGCTCAATGATACAGTTTTATCTCAGTTTTGAACATCCTGAACGAATACTTTGTTTCAATTTATTAAGGCGTATCAGATATTTCAACGATATTTGTCCGTCTCTATGATACAATTGCTGGTTTATATACTTATTTACCCCGTTGATCGTTCTTATCTCGATCTTGCCCTTTAGGATATTGTATATGGTTTCTGACCTGTTATATCTTCTTCTTTATTATGTTATTGGTTACCGAAAAAAAGTAGTGATGGGTAATCTTCATGATCGCTTTTCCTGAAAAATCAAAGGAGGAACTGACGAGTTATCATGAAAAAATTCTACAGTCATTTTCTGGATATCTTTATGGAAATGATCAAAACCTTCAGTATTTCTAACGAAGAAATTCTCGAGCGATTTAAACTGACCAATCCGGAAGAATTGGATGCCTTTATGGGCCGGCATAAAAATGTGCTTCTGATGAGTTCGCATTATGCTAATTTTGAATGGTTGTTCAGTCTAAACCTTAGGGTGGATCATCATGGCTTTGCTGCTTATAAAAAAGTAAAAAACAAGTATTTTAACAACTATATCGTAAGATCAAGGAGTCGGTTTAATACTACCTTGATTCCTACGAAAGAATTGATTGCCGCTTTAGGTGAAAATGATAAAAAGGGCATAAGCAGTGTTTATGGTATGCTGGTTGATCAAGCTCCCAAACCAGGTAAAACTTATCACTGGTCCAATTTTTTTGGGGTAGAAGTTCCTGTTATTACAGGTACCGAAATGCTGTCCAAAAAATACGACTATGCCGTTATGTATATTGAAACCACTAAAGTAAAAAGAGGATTCTATGAAACTAAGATGGAGGTCTTAAGTGAAAATCCCAGAGATGTACCAGATTTTGGCATTACGGATCTCTTTATGAAAAAATTGGAAGCTAAGATCAGAAAAGAACCGGAATACTATTTCTGGACACATAAGCGTTTTAAGTATATGAGGTCAGCTGAGTCTCAAAATCAATCCTCTCAATAACATTAAAGTGAATCCAGCATTTGAGAAAGATGCTTCATGGTATTGTGATTTCTTGCCGTAGCAGATACTTTTAATTTCTTTTCCAAAATACCAGCGTGCAATTTTGAACGGCCATAACCATTTACATAGTGTACATAGATCACCTCCCCTAACAAGCTCATTTGCTCTGGAAAATGATCATCATTTTGAAGTTGTTTGAAAGCAGCCACATCGGCCAGGCCCATTAGATGAATATAATACAATTGTTTTGTATCAATTTCCCTGTTTTTTGTAAAAGGATTGTTTAAAAAACCTTGTTGGAACCGATCTTTTGGGATCACCTTGACCTTGATCTCAAGGCCAAAAGCAGTTGAAATCGCTGTAGCGATGATTTTTTCCATTTCAATGCAACTTGTTAGCTCAGCTTCAAACACCAGGTTACCACTTTGCAAATAAGTACTCAGTTGTTGAAATCCCAGATCGGCAAGTACAGGTTTAAGGTCGGCCATTTTGATCATGTTATGACCAGAAACATTGATTCCCCTTAATAATGCGACATATGCTTCCATAGCCTTAAGCGTCTAAATTGAACCATTGACGCACCAGGTCTTTTTCCTTTGAAACAAATGATTTGTGCAAGAACTCATTGGTAGGCATATCATAGGAATAATCCTTGGCCCATTCTTTAAAGTGAATAGCCAGTTCCTTTATTGCCTCACAAATAAAACTAACTTCCTCATCGGTAGTGGTCGGATGAATTGACATTCTGATCCAACCCGGTCTTTCAATGAGACAGCCCTCATCCATTTTGGCTAGTAATTCTTTTGATTGATTTTGGTCCACATGAAGTAAAAAGTGTCCATAAGTACCTGCGCAGGAACATCCGCCGCGGGTTTGAATTCCAAATCTGTCATTTAACAGTTTCACCCCAAGGTTATAATGCAAGTCATCTATATAAAATGAAAAGACACCTAACCTGTCCTGATGCTGCTCGGCCAGTAAATTGAGATTTTTAATAGATCGCAAGGATTTAAAAACTTTGTCTATGATCTCTTTTTCGCGATCGTGAATATGTTGCGTGCCCATTTCATCCTTGAGCTGAATTGCCAAGGCTGTTCTAATGGTTTGTAAAAACCCCGGTGTTCCTCCATCTTCCCGTGTTTCAATATCTTCAAGATATCTGTGCTCTCCCCATGGATTCGTCCAGTTCACCGTTCCTCCTCCAGGGTTATCAGGGATCATATTCTTGTACAAGCGATTTGTGAAAAATCAACACACCAGAAGTTCCTGGTCCGCCTAAAAACTTATGTGGCGAAAAAAATATGGCATCCAAATGTGATTCTTTATCCTCAGGTCGCATATTGATCTCGACATATGGCGCCGAACAGGCAAAATCAACAAAACATACGCCTCCATGTTGATGCATGATTTTTGCGATCCGATAATAATCAGGTTGAATTCCGGTTACATTTGAACAAGCCGTCACGGAGGCGATCTTGATTTCCTTATGCTTGTATTGATCAATTAAATCATTCAAACTATCATAATCAACAAGACCATCCTCGTCACAAGGAATGATCTCAACATCAGCGATGGTCTCCAGCCAGGAAGTCTGATTGGAATGATGCTCCATATGCGTAATAAAAACTACTGGTTTCTTTTGTTCAGGAATGGCATCAGCCAGCTCTCTCAAGTTTTCGGACACTTTCAGACCCAATATGCGCTGAAACTTGTTGATCACACCTGTCATTCCGGTTCCTTCTGCGATCAAGGCACAGTCTTTTCCTGCATTTACATGTCTTTTTATGATCTCCCTGGCCTCATGATAGGCCATGGTCATTGCCGAACCGGAAAACGTCGTTTCAGTATGTGTATTCGCTACATATGGTCCAAATTCATTGAGCATTTTTTCTTCTATGGGCCTGTATAACCTGCCGCTGGCCGTCCAGTCTGCATAAACGATCTTTTTAACACCATAAGGGGTTTCAAAAGTTTGATCAATACCAATGATCTTCTTTCGATATTTATCAAAATACTTTTCTAAACTCATGTCAATCCTGCATTACACCAGACTTAAAGCTGGCGATTACTTTTATTTCGTCAATAATTCGTTGGGCAAGTGCATCGGCTGCCTCCTGCGTATGACTTTCTGTATAGATCCGGATGATTGGTTCTGTATTTGATTTTCTTAAATGTACCCACTCAGATTCAAAATCGATCTTCAACGCCGTCAATGGTGCTGATCTCTTCATTTTTATAGGTAGCTGCCATACTGCTTAAAATACCGTCAACATCTATCTGGGGCGTTAATTCAATCTTATTTTTACTCATAAAATAAGCTGGATAAGAATCTCTTAGTGGCTTTACAGGAGATTTTTGAATTGTGCCAGATGGCTTAAAAACAAGGCAACACCAACCAAAGAATCTCTGCCATAATGTGATGACGGATATATGATCCCACCATTTCCTTCTCCTCCAATAATCACTTTATTTTTTTTCATCAATTCCACTACATTCACTTCTCCTACTGCACTAGCCTCGTAGCGACCTCCATGTTTATGAGTCACATCCCTTAATGCCCTTGAAGAGGAAAGGTTTGAAACCGTATTTCCAGGTGTTTTAGAAAGTACATAGTCTGCGCAGGCCACCAAGGTATATTCTTCTCCAAACATGCTGCCATCTTCGTTCACAATGGCAAGACGGTCAACATCAGGATCAACAACTATTCCCAGATCTGCTCCTTCTGTAACCACCAATTTGGATATTTCCGTTAAGATGCTTTGGCAAGGGTTCCGGATTATGAGGAAATTGTCCATTAGGTTCACAATATAATTTTATACATTCAACACCCAGTGCCTCCAGTAATTGTGGAATAACAATTCCTCCCGTTGAATTTACAGCGTCTACAACAACTTTAAAACCTGCTTTCGGATCGCCTTCAACATCAACAAGGGGCAGGTTAAGCACCTCATTGATATGCTTTTTGAAATAGTTTTTATCCTTCGAATAAACACCCAAATCATCAACTTCCGCATATTCAAAATCCTGAGAAGCGGCATATTTCTAAAATAATATTTACCTTCCGCCGCATTTAAAAATTCTCCTGCTTCGTTCAGTAATTTTAAAGCGTTCCATTGTTTCGGATTATGTGAAGCAGTCACAATGATCCCTCCATCGGCCTTTTCCAGTGGTACAGCCACTTCAACAGTGGGTGTAGTAGAAAGCCTAAGTCTAATCACATCTATTCCAAGACCTACCAAGGTATTGGAAACCAAACTAGAGATCATTTTACCTGAAATTCTTGCATCGCGCCAATGACTACTTTTAATTTTTTACCGGATGGATTTCTTTTTAAAAGCCAAACTCCATAAGCCGATGCAAATTTAACGGCATCGAGTGGCGTTAGATTATCATCGGTTTTACCACCGATAGTTCCGCGAATTCCGGATATAGATTTTATTAAAGTCATTTGCTGTTTTTTTAAGTCTTACAAATATACCTTTTACCCAAATTTTGGCAATAAAAAAACCGTTCAAATTTTGATAAACAAAATAAGAACGGTTAATGATGTTAAATAAAGATCTGATTATTTTTTACCAGACTCCATTTTCTTTTTAAGATCGGCAAGACCTGAAATATCACCTAAAGTAGTTTTTTCGGCTTGTTCAGACTGCTTAATAGCTGTCTTGATATTTCTTCTCTTCCTGTGCTCTGAATATAGCAGAATGAGATACAACCAATCTTCTGTATTCTTTATTGAATTCCAATACTTTGAAATCAACTGTATCACCTTTTACCAACTTAGATCTGTCTTCTTTTTCCATATGACGTCCAGGAACAAAAGCCTCAACTCCATCTTCAAAAGTTACAATCGCACCTTTATCATTTACTTCTTTTACGGTACCTGTGGTGAACTGAATCAATAGTGTAAGTTTCTTCATGCTTATCCCATGGATTACTCTGTAGTTTGTTTATGACCCAAGTTCAACTTACGACCTTCAACATCCAATTCAAGAACCTCTACTTCAAGCTGATCTCCAACTTTCACAAAGTCAGATGGATGCTTGATTTTCTTGGTCCATGAAAGATCAGAAATATAAACCAATCCGTCAATTCCTTCTTCCAACTCAACAAAAACACCAAAGTTAGTGTAGTTTCTAACCGTTCCTGTATGTTTTGAACCTACAGGATATTTAGTTGTGATATCGGTCCATGGATCTGGTTGCAATTGCTTGATACCAAGTGACATTTTTCTTTCTTCTCTATCAAGGGTAAGAATTACTGCTTCAACAACATCTCCAACTTTAACAAAATCCTGTGCAGATCTCAAGTGAGTTGACCATGACATTTCAGAAACGTGGATCAATCCTTCAACACCTTCACTAACTTCAATAAATGCACCGTAATCAGCAATAATAGCTACTTTACCTTTTACTTTATCACCAACTTTTAAGTTTTCATCCAAAGCTTCCCATGGATGCTTGCTCAATTGTTTCAATCCTAATTGAATTCTTGTTTTCTCATCATCAAAATCAAGGATTACAACATTCAATTTCTGATCCAATTCAACAATTTCACTTGGGTGATTGATTCTACTCCAAGATAAGATCTGTAATGTGTACCAATCCATCAACACCTCCAAGGTCAACAAATACACCGTAAGAAGTAATGTTTTTCACAACACCTTCCAATACTTGTCCTTTTTCCAATTGACCGATGATCTCTTTTTTCTGTTCTGCAAGATCTGCTTCGATAAGTGCTTTATGAGATACAACAATATTCTTGAATTCATGGTTGATCTTAACCACTTTGAATTCCATGTTTTTGTCTACAAATTGATCGTAATCTCTAATTGGCTTAACATCGATTTGAGATCCTGGTAAGAATGCTTCAATTCCGAAAACGTCAACGATCATACCACCTTTAGTTCTGCATTTCACATAACCGGTGACGATCTCTTGCGTCTCATGAGCTTTGTTAACTCTCTCCCAAGCTCTGATTACTCTTGCTTTTCTATGAGAAAGTACCAACTGACCTGTATTGTCTTCAAGTTTATCAACTTTAACTTCAACAGTATCACCTTCTTTTAAATTTGGATTGTATCTGAATTCATTTAATGAAATAACTCCTTCTGATTTAGAATTGATGTCAATGATTGCTTCACGATCTGTCAGACGAACAACAATCCCGTCAATTACCTGACGCTCTTCAACAAATCCAATTGTATTTTCCAAGGCACTGTCAAACTCATCCAATTGAGTCTGATCTACAGCTTCAATACCTTCTTCATATTTTTGCCAATCAAAATCACTTAAGAATTGACCTGCGATCAACTTTTGCTTCAGCTTCTTTAGCAACTGGTGCGGCAACAGCTTCTTCTACCTGAGCGACAGCTTTCTCTTCGATTTTTTCTTCGATCACTTTTTCTTTTTTTGGTTTTGCAATTTCTTCACTAGCTTTTTTTGCTTCTTTTCTTTTCTTTTCTTAGGTGCCTTCACAGCTTCTTCCTCGTTGGCAACTTCATAAACTGCTTCAGTTCCTGTTTCTTTAACCAATAAGTAATAGAACAAGGCGCGGTATTTCTTTTTGTTACCAGAACCAAGTGTTTCAATTACTTTAGCAATAGGCAGCATCAAATACTTCCTCGTTCTCCTCAAGGCCTAATTTTTTGATAAGGAAATTCTTTTTGACGGTTTCTAATTCTTCTTTGTTTGAAGATGAAACCAATTCCGCATCTTCTTTGTAGATTGAAGGACCTAATCCTTTGGTCACTAATTTAAAAAGCTCTGCGTTTAATTTCTATACCCAGCTTTTCTGCTGACTCAGTGTATAGATCAATTTTTTCTTGTAGTTTAGACATGTGTCTTATACTTTGTATCTTATTGTTTTACAGATTTCTAAACGATTAAAACGCTAAGAGAAATGAATATTTATTTTTTTCACCACCTTTTGGAAATCTGAATTCGTTCAAAAGGCGTGCAAATATACAAACAAATTATTGTTTTCACAATAGCATGAATAAAATATTCTTTTTAGCTCCAATATTAAAGGGTTTAAAAGTTTAATTATCAGTAAGTTGAATTAAAGTAATGAATTGATGATCTGAGTTTCTGTGATGCCTTCAGCTTCCGCTTTATAGTTTTTTACGATCCTGTGATGCAAGATTCCATGAGCAACTGCCTGAACATCGGCAATATCCGGAGAATACTTACCGTGAATCGCAGCATATGCCTTTGCTGCCAAAACAAGATTTTGCGACTTGCTCTGGGTCCGGCTCCCCAATCGATGTAATTTTTGACTATCTCAGGTGCATTTTCCTGAAGAGGCCTGGTTCTTGTGGCTAATTTAACTGCATATTCCACTACATTATCTGCAATGGGGATTCTTCTGATCAAATGCTGGTATTCAAGAATATCCTTGCGTGAAAATACCGGATTCACAACTATGTCATCGTCATTTGTAGTATTTTTTGCGACAACCATTTCTTCTTCAAATGTTGGGTAGTCAAGGTATATGGAAAACATAAACCTGTCTAATTGTGCCTCAGGTAAAGGATAAGTACCTTCCTGCTCAATTGGATTCTGGGTAGCCAATACAAAAAACGGCAGATCAAGATCAAAACTATGTCCGGCAACTGTTACCGATTTTTCTTGCATAGCCTCCAGCAGGGCTGCTTGTGTTTTTGGTGGGGTTCTGTTGATTTCATCGGCCAAAATAATATTGGCAAAAATGGGCCCCTTGATAAATTTGAAATGTCTGTTCTCATCCAGTATCTCACTTCCCAAAATATCAGAAGGCATTAGATCTGGTGTAAATTGTATTCTTTTAAAATCAAGCCCCAATGCTTTGGCAACCGTATTGACCAAAAGGGTTTTGGCCAGACCCGGAACACCAATGAGTAAAGAGTGTCCTCCGCAAAGTACCGAGAGTAATACATGATCCACGGCATCATGCTGCCCAATGATGACCTTGCCAATTTCCTTCTTTAAATGGGCATAGTTTTCTACAAGACTATTGATTTTGGCAACATCAGACATATGTATTAATTTTTAGTCCAGTTGCTCTTAAATTCGCAATTGGTGTAGACCTGATTGATATTCACATAAGTGTCTATGATCTTTTCTTCAGACCATTTTTCTATTGATTCCGTTTTCTTTTTTTGAAGGGCCAGTTCCATGATCTTTACATAATCGTCTGCAAGATCAGCTGTATGGGCTTCGGTACGACTCTTCAGCAAAAGAATTTTATACATTTTCAAACCTTGTCTTGTTTCATCCATAAAGACTTCACTGATCTCTCCTTCTTTCAAATTACTTACTTTGGCATATAGTTCAGGATCCATTCTTGTAAGATCAAAATGTGTGTCTCCCGATTCAGGATTCATCAAAACACCAGAACTCAACCTGGTATCTTTGTCTTGTGAGTATAGCAGAACGGCTGCATCGAAAGGGATTTCTAATTTAAGAATTCGTTCTCGGTAGACCGTTAATGAATCTCTGACCATTTCCTCTGCCTTATCATCCGCCTCGGGCTGCATCAGGATATGGTATACATCCCTTTGTTTTCCTTTGATTTTATCAACCATTAATATATGGTAACCAAAATCTGATTTAAAAGGTTGCGATATTTCACCCTCTTCCAAACTGAAAGCTGCTTCCTTGAATTCCTTAACAAAAGGACTGTTTCTTTCAATGGTATAAAAACCACTATTTTGAGTTACTCCCGGATCATCTGAATAGAGAATAGCCTTCATTTTAAAATTCCCTCCTTCTTCTACTTCCTTTTTGATTTCCTTTAATCTCTCAATGGTCTTGTCGAACTTCTTCCTGAGAGGGTTCAACATTCAGAACGATCTGGGACAATTCTATTTCAGCACCAATTTCCGGGAGATTCCCTTCTTTTTCCAAACTTTAAAATAGCGTTTTACTTCTTCCGGGGTAATATCAATGTCAGCTGTTAACTCCTGCTGCATCTTTTGTATCAGTAATCCTTCCTTTTCAACCCTGTACAATTCGTCCTTAAGGTCCTTTCATATTGTCAAAACCATAAAGCTCAAGCATTTTTTCAGTTGATCCCAACTGTTGGGTAAAATAATCTGTTTTTCGCTGTACCTGTTGCTGGATCTCGCCTTCATTTACAACAATACTGTCAATGACTGCATGATGTGCCAGTAATTTCCTGTTCATGATCTGTTCAAGCATTTCACAATCAGTTATTTCGATCTGGCCTCCACTTTGTTGAATCAAGTTCATGTTTAAAAGCATCTATTTCAGAATCTAGACACAATGTTATCTCCTACAACGGTGGCCACTCCGTCAATTTTTACTTTTTCCTGGCGCCTAATTTGTAAGTAATGGCAAGAAGGCCATCATCAATAATCTCTTCATTTTAATATTGTTCAAATTGTTTATTATTAATCGCATCAATCATAATGGTCTTTTCAATCTATTCATCAATTCCAGCTTTCTTTTATGCAAGATCATTTGTCTAATGGTTGGAATTACATAACTTTTAGGGGCAACATGATTTCTGTGACGAATATCTTTAACAGCGAGCAAATATACTCCTATTGAATCTTCTTTTTGAATAAATTGATTCTTTTTTAGCTTCTGTTCATTCTTGAAAAAGGGTAATTTTTTTTCAACTTCTCTGGTACTTACCCAAATACTATCATTGAATGCAAAAGAAAAAAGCTCCAGTTCTTTTTCAATCAATATTTCCAAATCTTCGTGATTCATTAGATTTAAAAAGCTTAATAAATTCTTTTTTATCCTTAAATCATTGCTGAAATAAATGTATTTTAATTTCATCAGATCCTCATTGAGTCTATAAACGTTTTTATTCGCTTCGTAATAATCATCAATATCTTCATCTGTGATGACCGTATCCAGTTCTTGCTGTAAGACGGCTTTTTTATATTTATCAATCAGTAATTCCTTTTCATAGTTTTTTACCAAGGTCTCTATTTCTTTATTTTCATCTTCAATATTAATTCTGGCCTTATCCAGAAGTAATTCCTTTGTTGCCCATATTTTAATGTAGTTATTGCGATACAACAAACTATCCTCTCTTGAAGGCCTTCCGGAAAATTGAAATTAATATCCTCCTTCATCAAAACTGATCATTCACCCTCGCAACGGCGCCTTCTTCAGGCTTCTTTTCCTCGCATGAAAACAGTATCATGACTAAAAGTATGTAGCTAATTATACTTTTCATTGTTGAATTGAAAATCTCTCTTTGAGTTCTTTATAATTTTTCTTATTCATCTTAACCTTATAGGTATTCCGTAATTCTTTAACCCATTCTCCTTCTAAATAATTTTGATAGTCATTCATCACTTCGCCTCTGGTTTCTTTGAGGTCTTTTAATGCTGGCTCATAGATCCTGTCAACTTTGATAATGGTAAAATTATTCTTTTCCTGCTCAAATATTTCAGAAACGCCCGACTTGAGCTGATATCCCTTTGGCAGCTTGGAACTTACCTTCTTCCAATTTACCCTTACTAAACAATACATGTATGGTAGCTCCCTCATTGACCAAAGCCTTTATGCTGTCATTTTCAAGACCCTCCGTCATATATTGCTTTACAATTTCCGCCTTTGACAGTCTGGTGCAACTTGCAATGGTTAAATCCGCTCTTTTTTTCCACTTATACTTATCACGATTGGCCTCAAAATATTCATTCAATCCCAGAGAATCTTTTTCTGACCGCTCCCAGATAACTTTTTGTAATAATTCAAATAGCAGCAATCCATCTCTGTATTCCTGATAAGTCATGGCAAATTCTTTGTTGGTTTCCTCCAGGTGTTCTTTATAATAATCAATGATCATTGCATTCTTAAAATCATCATAAAGGACCTCTTTCGGCTTGTTCTTGACCTCCTTTCGCGTAATTATAGAAGTTATGACCGTAAATATTCATTTTCAACAACGTAAAAGTGTGTCAAGATTATCTTTAAATCCATTAAAGTAAGGAAATAACTGCAATTTGTCTTTATAGGTAATACCTGGTAGTTTTAGCAATCTTTTGGGCCAATGAACTTCCACATAACTCGATCTACTTCCGTTTTTCACCCTTGATTCCAATTTTGGATGAAGTTCCATCATACGATGGTACGGGATATTTTTTCAATAATTTCAATATGTGCCAGCCGTATGCACATTCAAAAGGTGTTGGAAATATCACCTTCATTTTCCAAGCTGAAACCCCACATCTTCAAAGGATTTGATCATTCTGCCAGTTCCGAACTTCGGAAGATACACCTCCTTTTTGGGCAGAACTCAGATCATCTGAATGTTCATTGGCAATTGTAGCAAAGTCATCACCTTGTTCAATTTTTTATAGATCTCGTCTATTTTCTCCTTGGTCGACGTGCCTTAAAACGGTAGTGTCATTTTTCACCATAATATGCGCCACCTGAATTTCACCTGGAGATTTTCTTTTGTCATTAACCTTTAAAATGTGATAGCCAAATTGAGTTCTAAAGGGTTCTGAAACATCCCCTACATCGAGTATTGTATGCTGCATTTTCAAAAGAATACACCATAGCAAAAGCAGAAAAATAGCCTAGATTACCGTTATTCATTTGTACGGACGGATCTTCGGAATAAATTTTGCAATACTGTCAAAACTGACTCCGGATTCAGGATTTTACTTCGGGCTTCGAGAATTTTTGATAGGCTTTTAAGGTATCCTCAGGCATCCGCATCAGCCTTTACCTTACCAGAGATATGACTGGCAGTCACTTCTTAATGGTTCTGTCATAAGCCTCACGAACCAAGTTCTCTGTTGCCTCAGGATTTTGCAGATATGGTTGAATAAGTTGTTCTCGGTATTTAGCTAAATCAGAGGTATAGGAAGAAAGTGTATCCAAATGCAGCTCTCTCGCCTGAATCAGTTTCAATCTAAAATCTACAAAAAGATCAAAATAATCATCAAAATCCTTTCGCTCGTCTTCAACAACAATGTCTTTATTCTTCTCAAAAACCCTTATAAACTCAGCATTATACACAGGACTTCCTTCAATACTAAAAAGCACCTTTTCCTCATCCTGCCCTCTAACCAAACCACTCATTAAAATGACAGATAAGATGATTACTTTTTTTCTTGTCATTTTCAATTGTTTCCTTTGTCTGTTCTGAACTTCTCAGACGGCTCAAAAATATTTTTTATTTTTTAATTCGACTGTTAAAAATATCACAAAGATATAACACCTTCAACTTTGGATACTTCAATGTATTTATCAATTACGTCATCCGCAGACACCATTTTAACTAAAATAGTCAAACTGGTATACTTACCTGTTTTTGAAGGTTTAGAATTGATCACTGCCCCCATATTATCGAAATATCGATTCTATCTGTTTGAATTTTTCCTGACCGCTAGGGATGATGAATTTATACATGTATTTCGTGGGAAACTCAGTAGTCTCAGTAAGACTCTTTTTTAATTTCTCATAAAAATCAGACTCTTTGCTCATTTTTGGAATTTTGAATTTATAAGTCCCCAAATTTACAATTATTATTTTCTTAATTTTGGAATTGCAAATAAGAATAATTCTCACTACTTGAAACAAAAAAAAATAGTCATTACTGGAGGTCCGGGAACTGGAAAATCGACCATTATTGAACATTTAATTGAAATGGAGTTTACTTGTATGCCTGAGATCTCACGAAATATTACCAAAGAAGCTCAGTTGTCGGGAATTGATCAGTTGTTTTTAAAAGACCCCTTATTGTTTAGTAAGTTATTATTAGAGGGTAGAATATTGCAATATAAAGACCGCTGCCAGTCAGGCAATGACAAAGTGTTTTTTGACAGGGGAATTCCTGATATTCATGGTTATATGGATTATTTGGGCGACAAATATCCTGAGATTCTATCGACCCAGAAAAGTAATGCATTCAGATATGGTCATGTTTTTATGATGCCCCCCTGGAAAGAAATCTATAAAACTGATAATGAACGCTATGAAAGCTATGATCAGTCTTGAGCATTTATCAACTAGCTGATGATGGGTATAAAAAAATTGAATTATCTATTATTACGGTTCCTGAGGGAAATATCCAGAAGAGTGAATTTATTTTAAATTCACTTTAAATCAAGCATGGATAAGTTAAAGGAAATGCTTTTAAAAAACATTGGGGTTTCAATTCCTTTCGTAGATCCCGCTGAAATCTAAGGTCCGCTATCAAAGGTGAAGATACCTTTGTACTCTTGCCAACCGGAGCGGGTAAATCTCTTTGTTATCAACTTCCGGCACTTATGACAGAAGGGGTTTGTCTTGTTATCTCCCCTTTAATTGCCCTGATGGAAGATCAGGTTAAAAGTCTGGAATCCAAGGGTATCAAAGCCTTGCTTTTGAGCTCAAAACTGAACAGACACGATACCATAATTGCCTTTGACAATCTGATGCATGGTAATTTTAAATTCCTGTATCTCTCACCGGAAAAATTACAGTCAGCATTTATTCAGGAAAAAATAAGTCAGTTACCACTTAATTTGATTGCCATCGATGAGGCCCATTGCATTTCCCAATGGGGGCATGACTTCAGGTCGGCCTATCTTAAAATACCTGTATTGAATGAGTTGCATCCTGATATACCGAAGATCGCTTTGACTGCAACGGCTACTTCTGTGGTCAAACAAGACATTATTGAAAACCTGAAGTTGAAGTCTCCTAAAATCTTTACGGGATCATATTACAGAGACAACCTTTACATTAGCGTTCTTAAAAAAGAGGCGATAAGAACTGGTATACTTGATTTGCTTAAGTCAATTGACGAGCCGGCAATTGTTTATGTAGGTACAAGGAAAAACACGATTCAATTCGCCCGCTTTTTAACCGGAAATCAAATCAAGGCAACTTATTATCACGGAGGCCTTGACAGCAAGCAGAAAAGCGAAGCACTTTTGCAATGGAAGGAAGAAAAAACCAAGGTTATGGTAGCCACCAATGCATTTGGTATGGGTATTGACAAATCAAATGTCAGAATGGTCATTCATGCGCATTTGCCCAATAGCATTGAAAATTATATGCAGGAAATTGGTCGCGGGGGACGCGATGGAAAGGTGTCCTTTACGTATCTGTTGTATAATGAAAATAGCATTTTTGAAAGTGAACTTCAGTTAAAAAAGTCAATTGTAAGCCCGGAATTTTGCAGATCGGTCTATGGGAAACTAAATGACTACTTCCAAATTGCCAAGGGAGAGCTTAATGAAGGTGTATTTGATTTTGACCCACAGGAATTCGCGCTGCGTTATGACTTCCCTTTTATACAGGTTTATTATGCCCTGAACCATTTGCATCATGAGGATATCATCTTCTATGATCAAAATCCAGCTAAAACATCCAGGGTCAGGGTTATTGAAAATAATTCAAAATTATTTAAGGTTCAATCCTTGCAAAATATACAGGCACAGGTGCTTCAAATGCTACTCAGGACTTATGGGGGGATCCATGACCAGTTCATCGCCATCAACGAGTCACTTATTTCGAGTAAATTAAAACAGCCCAAAGAAGCTATTATACGCGCTCTAAAGCGACTTGATCAAGATAAAGTAATTGTTTATAAAAAGTCTGTTAACAAACTCAAATTAAATTTTTTAGTCCCAAGAGAAGATAATTTTATTTACCATACGATCAGGGCAAATATCACCCAGCGAAACAAGACGAAAAAAACCAAGTCACTTGCCCTTCATGATTTCATAAAAAATGATCAAACTTGCAGACAGATCCAACTGCTAAATTATTTTGGTGAAAAGCTGGTTCAACCTTGCGGACATTGCGATGTTTGTCGCAGCAGAGAAAATGCTGATAAGATTGATTACAAAGAATTGAGCGATCAGATCCTTAGCCTTATTAAAAAGCACAAAACACTGAGTATTCAATGAAATGAGTCAATTTCTTCAGATTGATAAAGAGGCTATTGTAAAAACCCTTCAATTATTGGTAGAAAGAAAATTCATCGACTTAAATTTGCAAAACAAATTTTATTTGATCACATGAAAGAACTTCGCATTATTTTTATGGGGACACCTGATTTTGCCGTGGCCAGCCTGAATGCTCTGGTAGAAGCAAATTATAATATTGTAGCTGTAATTACAGCTGCAGATAAACCTGCAGGGAGAGGGAGGAAATTGAATGAATCGGCTGTTAAGAAATATGCTCTTTCCAAGGGGCTTGAGATCTTACAACCCGAAAATCTGAAAAATTCTGAATTTCTGAACAAATTGGAATCCTTAAAGGCGGATCTGCAGATTGTGGTCGCCTTTAGGATGCTACCAAAACAAGTATGGGCTATGCCTAAAATGGGAACATTTAATCTGCACGCCTCCTTATTACCTAATTACAGAGGAGCTGCGCCAATCAATTGGGCCATTATAAATGGTGATACAAAAACAGGGGTTACCACATTCTTTATTAATGAGGATATAGATACGGGTGCCATCATCAAACAGGAAAGTACGGAAATTTCAGAAAATATGACAGCAGGTGAGCTTCATGACCTACTTATGAATCTGGGAAGCAAGACCGTTGTTGAAACGGTTGAGTTGATTCAGAAAGGCGAGATCAACCCAATAAAACAAAAAGAAGGAATTTTCAATCCGGCTCCCAAATTAAATAAGGAAAATTGCCGGATAGACTGGAACAGGCCTCTGAAAAAAATCTATAACCAGATTCGAGGTTTGAATCCATATCCAGGTGCCTGGACCATGTTACAGAATAATGGTCAGGAAACAGAGATCAAGATTTATCAAGGAAATATGGTCATTGAAGAACACGATTTATCACCGGGAACCATCATTGTGTCAAAAAAGCAATTCCGCGTTGCCGCCGAAAATGGTTTCCTGGATATCACAGATCTAAAAATGGCTGGAAAGAAAAGAATGGATGCAATTAGTTTGCTCAATGGTTATGAATTTCATAAGGGCTGTAACTTGTTCTAAACACAATACATATAAGGACTTAGAGGTAATTTTTTGAATTTCTTACTGGGTTTATCAACAAATTGAGCTTAATTATTAACAATATGAGGGTTTTTAAGTACCAAAACTTGCGTGAACCCTTATAAAATCTATATTTGTTCTGCTATTGAAAGGCAAAAAAATGAATATTTAACCAATTTTAAAATTTTTAGATTATGAACAAATCAGATTTAATTGAAGCAATGTCTGTTAATGCAGGAATTTCGAAGGCTGCTGCTGGAAAAGCTTTAGACGCTATGATGAAGAGCATCACAGGTGAATTAATGACAGGAGGAAGAGTATCATTAGTAGGTTTTGGTTCTTTTTCAGTTTCTGCAAGAGCTGCTAGAGACGGAAGAAACCCTCAAACTGGTGCTACTATCAAAATACCTGCAAGAAAAGTTGTTAAATTTAAAGCAGGATCTGAATTAAAAGATTCAGTGAACTAATCAAGTTCAAAAAATTAAAATATTCAAACCCTCTTTTTAAAGAGGGTTTTTTTGTATACATATTTTTTGTACATTTAGTCACAACTAATTTATTATGACAACTTTAAAACCAACAAAAGGCAAGTTACTCGTGGCCGAACCGTCTATTTTGAGTGATAGCTCTTTTAACAGATCGGTTGTTTTACTAACAGAACACAATGACAGCGGCTCAGTTGGTTTTATCTTCAATAAACCTTCTCCGTATTCCATTAGTGACCTCATACCTGATATTGAATCTCCTCTAAAAGTGTATTTTGGTGGACCTGTGTCTGAAGACAATCTCTATTTTGTACATAAAGTACCTGAATTGATTCCTGATAGCATTGAGATAGCAGATGGTATTTTCTGGGGCGGTGATTTTGAGGCTATCCAATCTCTTTTGAAAGAGGACATTTTATCCAAACACGATATTCGTTTCTTTTTAGGATATTCTGGCTGGAGTCAAAAACAATTAGAGGAAGAATTGGAAACCACTTCCTGGTTGATCGTAGAAAATAAATTTAACAATCTGTTTACCATCAATCCTAGCAACTTTTGGAAAAATGAACTTCTCAAATTTGGTGGAATTTATCAGCTTTGGGCAAACTCCCCGAAAGATCCAAGTTTGAATTAAATTATTTTTTGGATAAATCGTCGAATAGTGCCTTGATCTCCATCGTTTTTACCTTTGCATATTTCTTTTTCCTGTAGCGATCGACTGATTGTATTTCATTAATAGAATTGGTCAAAAAAACCTCATCCACTTTTAACAGATCAAATGGCGAAATACTGAGTTCTTTCACCACAAATTTAGTATCTTTTGTGAGCAGTTCAATCAACTTTTTCCTGATAATTCCATTTATGCATCCTGTATCAAGTGAAGGTGTCAAGATTTCATTTCCCTTGACCAAAAAGATATTCGCGTTTAAAGCTTCTACCAATTCCTTCTTTTCATTGATCAAAATACAATTCTGATAGCCATTTTCCTTTGCAAAAATACTACCCAAAATATTGACCATCCTGTTATTGGTTTTTATAGTGGATAGTAATCCAGATGCCAACGGAAAATCTTTAAACAGCTCTATTTCAATTAAATCGTCTGAAAGTGCTGGCAAGGCAGTTACTTCAATTAGGAAATTTATTTCGTTGGTCAAAGGAGTGTACAATCCGCCATCCTGCCTAAACACATTTACCCTTACCCTTCCCTGATCATTCAGATCATTGGCTTCAAGGGTTAACATGATCTGTTTTTCATAGTAGTCAAGTGTAAAATCCATTGGAATTCTCATTCTCAACATCCGCATCGATGACATCAATCTGAAATAGTGGTCCTCCAAAAAACAAAGTATACCATCTTTAAATTTTATCGTATCAAAAATACCATCTCCATATTTAAAGGCTCTGTTATCCACACTTAGTTTAACATCATCTCTGGACCTCAAACTACCGTTTTGATTGATCATAAAATCATTTATTAAAGATGCAAAAATAAAAAAAGCCTTGATAAATCAAGGCCTTTCTATTATTTATAAGTTGTATTATCCTCCGATAACGTGTTTTAATTCTGCTATCTGATTTTCCCAAAACATTTTTGATTCTTCTACCTCATCTTCTTCAGCAAAATCGACCACTAAAAGAGACACATCTTTTGTAAGATCATCAACTTCAATTCTCAATTCAAAATAGGTACCCTCATCTTCATCTTCCTCCCATTTGAATCTTATAAACACATCATTTTTTTGAGCAATCCTTTCCGCAACCTCCTCAGAATCATTCCATATAAAGGTATACTTCTTTCCTCTGGAATTTACATTATCAGCGAACCATTCCCCCATACTATCAGGAGTTGAGATGTACTGAAATAAAAAACTAGGAGAAGCATGGATAGGAAATTCCAAGTCTATTCTAACTTTGCTTGACATTCTTAATTTATTTTATCGAGGCAATATATAGATTATCTATTTCTAAAAAAAATATTTTATTTAAATATTTTTACCCTCTTTACTTGCCGCAAATGAATTTGTTTTTATATTTGCAAACTCAAATTTGAGAGGCAATTTCAGCTGAACTGTAAAAGATAATGGCGAGGTAGCTCAGATGGTTAGAGCGTCGGATTCATAACCCGGAGGTCTCGGGTTCAATTCCCGATCTCGCTACTTAAAAAGACTGTATTTTTTACAGTCTTTTTTTTTGTTTTAAATTGTGAGTCAGGGGCTCACTTAAGTGAGCCCCTGACTTAAGTCAAACCCTCACTTGTTTCCAACCTTGATATTTCAAATAATCAAAAAGAAAACAGATCTCATTGATTCCTTTTAAAACCAATCGTACTATGTGCTGAGGACATAAACATAGTTTTCAACGTCCCGTTTTTCGATTGAAAAAAATAGTTGAATTCCAATACTATATTCTTGAAAAGAGAATGTTTTTAATGTTCGTTTTTTTGATCCCAGTCAGGGGGTGACTTAAGTGAGCCCGTGACTTAAGTCACGGGCTCAGGTTTCGGGCTCAGGTTTCACGTTAATTTCTTAAACATCACAAAGTGAGGGCCCACCTGATCGACCTCAAAAACATCACCAATTGATTGATAACCCAATTTACTATAAAAATCAGTGGCCACTACCCTTGCGTTACACCAGAGCACATCCACATTTTTGTCTTTTAGTATTTGTTCAGCTGAGGCAAGTAGTTTTTTACCATAACCTTTTCCTTGTGATTCCTTTTCAGTAGCCATTCCTCTTAGTTGGTACTGAAGACCTTTAAAATCTGACTTGGAAGCTTTCATAAAACTTCCAATACACACCAGATGATCATTGTAAAAAAGACCTAGATGCAAGGTGTCATCATCATGATCCCCTGCCATCTCATGACTTAGCGTCATTCCTTCTCTTAATATCGCCTTTCTTATCGAATAGGTATCCTCAGCCTTTATTTCACTTATTCGTATCATGATTGTTTACTTGCCTTTCTGCTTCCGGAATACATTTCATATTTAACGAATTTACATTCCAGTTTACCGTTAAAAACTTTTATTTTTCTTGAGGTTCTTAATCCTACATTCTTTAATCCGTCTTCAAAATCAGAAGTGATCAGCCAGGCAGAAGTATCAGGATAATGTTGCTTTAAAGTATCTCCTATTTGGCGGTAAAAGACAGGTACGTTCACTTCCAGCCTTTCCCCATAGGGAGGATTGAACAGTACAATCACATTTCCTTCGACCGGGCTGGGTTCCTCAAAGAAATTTTTTCTTTCGATCTTTATGAATTCTTCTAAGGAGGCATTTTCTACATTGTTCTGAGCCTTGCGCACTGCAGATGGCGCCTTGTCAAAACCAATGATTTTCTTGTCAGTACTGCTGATTTTTTTTAGTAAAGAATCATGGATCAGTGCAAATAGATCTTCATCAAAATCTTTCCACTTTTCAAATGCGAATTCCGATCGATTTATATTGGCAGGAATATTATTTGCAATCATGGCCGCCTCTATCAAAATGGTCCCACTACCACACATAGGGTCTACAAAATGCTGACTACCATCATAACCTGTCATCAATACCAGCCCTGCGGCTAACACTTCATTGATCGGTGCTATATTCGTATCGCTTCTATAGCCCCTCTTGTGTAAAGATTCTCCGGAGCTGTCAAGCGAGACAGTACATACATTTTTCTGAATATGAATATCAAATTGAACATCCGGATGTCTTAAATCTATACTTGGGCGCTTTTGGTATTTTTTTCTAAAATAATCAACGATCGCATCCTTACTTCTCAAGGAGACATAATGTGAATTTGTAAAAATCTCTGAATGCACTGAGGAATGTATGGCCAGGGTAGCATTCTCATCTAAATACTTTTCCCAGGAAATTCTGGAGAGCTGTTGGTACAAATCATCTTCATTTCTCACCATAAAGGTCTCGATGGGGACCAGAATTCTTATGGCTGTTCTCAATGCCAGACTAGCCTTATACATAAAGCCTTTGTCACCTTTAAATTGAACATTTCGCACGCCCTCCTTTACATTTTGGGCACCTAAATTTCGCAACTCTCTTGCGAGCACTGACTCAAAACCATACAGGCATTTGGCCAACATATCATAATTTTCATTCATAAGACAAAAATACATCAAAGATATTAGCCATCGAACAATTCTTATAAAAACTGAAACTTTCTCTTTAGCTTGGTTTAATTTTCTATTTTTGTTTGATTTTAAAATTATGCAGAAAGAAAAAGAATGGTTTGAACATTGGTTTGACACTCCTTTTTATCATATTCTTTACGACTACAGGAATGATGATGAGGCCAGGTTTTTCATGCGTAATCTCGTAAAATATTTAAACCTTTCTAAAGGAGATAAAATTCTTGACCTCCCCTGTGGAAAGGGAAGGCATGCCTTATTTTTGTTTGAACAAGGTTTTAATACGACCGGAGCTGATCTATCTGTGAACAGTATTCAACATGCCAAACAATTTGAAAAACAAGGTTTAAGCTTCAACATTCACGACATGAGAAATCCTTTGAATGGAAGCTATGATGCTATTTTCAACCTTTTTACCAGCTTCGGATACTTTAATCAGGAAACAACCAATATCAAGGTTTTGAAAAATTTTAAAAATGCCTTAAAACCTGGTGGTCACATCGTAGTTGATTTCTTAAATCTTGACAAAGTAGTTGACGAACTTATTCCGGAACAGCATCTGACAAAAAAGAAAATAGATTTTGTTATTAGGAAAAGGGTGTCTGAAAATTTTATCATAAAGGAAATTGAAGTTCATCATGACGATAAGGTCCATCACTATATCGAAAAAGTACAGGCTTTGGATCTTAACAAAATGAAGCATTTTGCAAAGGCTGCCGGTCTTGAAATACAAGAAGTTTTTGGCGATTACGAATTGAATACTTTTGACAAATTGAATTCCGAAAGGTTAATACTGATAATGCAATGATTTATATAACCTTGATCATACCCGTCATTGCCGGCTTTGTTTTGGTTCAACTTATAAAACCAAATTCCAAGCACCTTCAACTATTCCTCTCTTTTAGCGGGGCCTACTTGTTATCAGTAACCGTTTTACATTTGATCCCTGAGGTATTTTCACATCAGCAGCAACATATAGGTTTGTTTATCCTTTTGGGAATTGTACTTCAAACAGGATTGGAATACCTTTCCAAAGGAGCAGAACACGGGCATATTCACGGGCATGACTTCGAAAAGAGAATTCCCTGGCTGTTATTAGGAAGTTTATGCCTTCATGCATTTCTGGAAGGCATGCCCTTAGGACTTGATGACAATCAGAATCTATTATACGCCATAGTCATACACAAACTACCTATCGCGATCATATTAGCTGTATTTCTAAAGAACTCATCTCTTTCGAAAGGTTATGTATTTCTTTTCTTATTTCTGTTTGCCATTATGAGCCCTTTGGGAAGTTGGGTATCAATGAATTTTTCATTTATTCATCAATATACAGATCAAATCAACGCGCTGATCATTGGGGTGTTCCTTCATATTTCAACAGCCATACTTTTTGAAAGTTCTGAAAATCATAAATTTAACCTTCAAAAATTTATAGCCATCCTTATAGGATTTGCCATAGCATTTTTGAGCTTATAGCTCAATATTTTTGCGGAACAATGGTTTGGTTGGCAAAAGGGGTTCTGATATAACCTTTATCATCCTTTCTGGGAGGAAGTATGATCTCTTCTCTTTCAACTTTTTTATAATCTATACTGTCCAATAAATGACTGATACAATTCAACCTGGCCTTCTTTTTATTATCTGCCGGCACAACATACCAAGGAGACTGCTTGGTATCGGTAAATTTGAACATTTCATCTTTCGCCTTGCTATATTCCAACCAATGTTCACGTGATTTAAGGTCCATTGGGCTGAGTTTCCATCCTTTCATCGGATCATTGATCCTTGATTTGAATCGTCTTTCCTGTTCTTCATCTGAAACTGAAAACCAATATTTCAATAAGATAATTCCAGACCTGATCAACATTCTCTCGAATTCAGGGCAGGATCGCATAAATTCATTGTATTCGGTTTGGTTACAAAAGCCCATCACATGCTCTACTCCTGCTCTGTTATACCAGCTGCGATCAAAAAGGATCATTTCACCCGCACTAGGCAGATGCGGCACATATCGCTGAAAATACCATTGACTTTTTTCTCTACTGGAAGGTGTTCCAAGTGCCACTATTTTACATACTCTCGGGTTAAGACTCTGGGATATTCTTTTGATTACGCCTCCTTTTCCGGCAGCATCTCTACCTTCAAAAATGACCACAACTTTTAAGCCTTTGTGCTGGATCCAGTCTTGGAGTTTTACCAAGTTCAATTTGAAGTTTCTGCAATTCTTCTTCATAGAATTTCGTACTGATTTTTTTGTTTTTATCGTTGTCTTTTGATCTGGTCGATTCGTCGGTCATAGGCAATTTTTCTTCTGTTCGATGTTTTTTAATTGGCAACTTCACTAATAAACTTGATTCTCATTAACCTTAATTCTTCGTCGTCATAATCCCCGTCAAATTCATCCAAAGCCAATTGGATTTTATCACTTTCTGCATCCATAAAATATTCGAGTATTTCTTCTTGTTGTTCCTCATCTAAAAGTTCATCAATACAATAATCAATATTGATCTTGGTTCCTGAATAAATGATCTGCTCCATCACCTTGACCAGTTCAGACATTTCAAGGCCTTTGGAATGAGCTATATCTGCAAGCGGTAATTTCTTATCTGTGTTTTGGATAATGTATAATTTCAAACCAGAATTAACCCCTGTACTTTTCACAATCAGGTCATCGGGTCTTACAATATCATTCTCCTCAACATATGAGGCTATCAATGCTACAAATTCTTTTCCAAATTTCTTAGCCTTTCCGTCACCTACTCCGTGAACATTTGCCAATTCCTTGAGATCAATCGGGTATTTTAAGGTCATATCTTCCAGAGAAGGGTCCTGAAAAACAACAAAAGGCGGTACGCCTAACTTTTTACCAACCTTTTTCCTAAGGTCCTTCAACAAAACCATGAGTTGATCGTCAACCACCGCACCTGACCCTTTAGCATTGGTCACGATCATGGCATCATTTTCTTCACTATACACATGGTCCTCGGTCATTAAAAAAGAATGAGGCTCCTTGATGAATTGCTTTCCTTCCTTAGTCAGTTTAAGCACTCCATATTGTTCTATTTCCTTCTTTAACAAACCCGCTACCAACACTTGCCTGATCAATGCCATCCAATGTCTGTCTTCCTTATGCTTACCAACACCAAAAATGGGCTGTAAATGTGTTTTATGACTAATAAGCAGGGCGTTCTCTTTTCCGATAAGGGTATTGATAATCTCTTTCGATCTGTATTCCTCTTTTGTTTTTTTGACCACTTCAAGCAAGACTTTAACCTCATCCATGGCCTCTGTTCTTTTCTTGGGGTTCCTCACATTGTCATCCATATCAGCCCCTTCCCCATTCACTTCATCAAATTCCTCTCCGAAATAATGCAATAAGAATTTTCTTCTTGACATAGAGGTTTCAGCATAGGCTACTACTTCTTGCAATAAAGCATTACCGATCTCTTGTTCGGCCACAGGTTTACCGGAAAGAAATTTTTCCAGTTTCTCAATGTCTTTATACGAATAATAAGCCAAGCAAAATCCTTCACCACCGTCTCTTCCTGCTCTACCGGTCTCCTGATAGTAACTTTCGAGACTTTTTGGAATATCATGGTGGATGACAAACCTGACATCGGGTTTATCGATTCCCATACCAAAAGCAATGGTCGCAACAACCACGTCAATATCCTCCATCAGAAACATGTCCTGATGTCTTGCTCTGGTTTTGGCATCGAGGCCCGCATGATAAGGCACGGCCTTTATTCCATTAACTTGTAAGATCTGAGCTATTTCTTCAACCTTTTTTCTGCTTAAACAATAAATAATACCTGATTTACCTTTATAATTGCTGATAAATTTGATAATATCCTTTTCTACATCTGTTGTCTTTGGTCTGACTTCATAAAATAAATTTGCCCTGTTAAATGATGCCTTAAAGGTCTTGGCATCACTAATTCCTAAATTCTTTAAGAATATCTTCCTGTACCTTCTGAGTAGCGGTAGCTGTTAGACCTATAATAGGCAAATTACCGATCTTGTAAATAATACTTCTCAGGTTTCGGTACTCGGGTCTGAAATCATGACCCCATTCAGAAATACAATGGGCCTCATCAATGGCAAAAAATGTGATCTTCTGTTTTTTAAGAAATTCTATATTTTCCTCCTTGGTCAGGGATTCAGGAGCTACATACAACAACTTTGGTAATACCGTTCTCAATGTCACTTTTGACCCTGGCCACTTCTCCCTTGTTCAAAGAAGAATTTAAAACATGTGCAATACCATACTCGGATGAAATTCCCCGAATGGCATCAACTTGATTCTTCATAAGCGCGATCAAAGGCGATACCACAATAGCAGTACCGTCAAGAATCAGTGCCGGTAATTGGTATATTAATGATTTTCCACCTCCTGTAGGCATAACGACAAAAGTGTCGTTTCCTTCAATAAGACTTTCTATAGCATCTTCTTGTAAACCTTTAAACTTACTAAATCCAAAATATTTCTTCAAATATTCCTGTAAGTTAATTTTTGTTACTTTCATCCTCTTATTAATCTATTTTTGAATATTTTTGCAACTTTAATGCCAAAATTTATGAGGGGGGATTATGTTAAATTTATTTGAATAATCATTCATTAAATTCAATCATACTATAAATATAACATATTATTTTTAAAAAATAAATACAAAATATTGATTAAGGATAAAAACATATTACAAACCGCAAAAGACACAATTCTCATCGAAGCCGAAGCGATAAAGCAATTGGCTGAGTTGGTAGATGACCACTTTGAAAAAGCCGTCATGACGATCTATGAATCGGAAGGGAGGGTGATTGTAACCGGCATTGGCAAAAGCGCCAACATCGCAGCTAAAATTGTAGCCACTATGAACTCTACAGGGACCCCGGCTGTATTTATGCATGCTGCAGATGCGATTCATGGAGATTTGGGAAACATACAACAAAATGATGTGGTCATTTGCATCTCTAAAAGCGGTAATACCCCTGAGATCAAAGTGCTCCTGCCCTTGATCAAAAATTATGGCAATAAGATTATTGCGATAACCGGTAATAAAGACTCTTTTTTAGGAGAACATGCTGACCATACCTTAAGCTCTTATGTTGAAAAAGAAGCCTGCCCTAATAATCTGGCCCCAACCACAAGTACTACGGCCCAATTGGTCATTGGTGATGCCTTGGCTATTTGCCTGTTGAATCTAAAAGATTTTTCAAGTAAGGATTTCGCCAGATACCACCCGGGAGGTACTTTAGGAAAAAAACTATATTTAAGGGTGAGTGAATTGGCAGCAAATAATGAAGTTCCAAAAGTAGATAAACACGCTCCTGTTAAAGATGTGATCATTGAAATTTCCAAAAAGAGATTGGGAACCACTGCTGTTGTGGAAAATGACATGATCATAGGGATCATTACTGATGGTGACATTAGACGCATGCTGGAGAAAAGTGCAGATATCAATTCATTAGAAGCAAAGGATATCATGAGTGCCAACCCAATTAGCGTGAACGCTGATACAATGGCGGTTAATGCACTTGATATCATGCAAAAGAATAACATCACTCAGATATTAGTGACTGAGAATGGAAAATATTCAGGTGTAGTACACTTTCATGATTTATTAAAAGAAGGAATCATTTAAACCGGTATGTCGTATATTTCGATCCCGTAGATTAATTGCTATTCAAAAAACTGAACTATGAGTGAACAAACGGAAGAAATGTCTTTTTTAGGCCATCTGGAGGTTTTAAGATGGACACTGGTTAGATCCTCTTTATCTATTATAGCTTTTGGAATGGTCGCTTTTATGATGAAGGATTTTATTTTCAATTCCATACTTCTGGCACCAAAAGATCCTCAGTTTTTTACCTATAGATTTTTATGTTCTGTTTCCAAAAGTTTTGGAACAGAGGGTTTGTGTATCGATGAGATACCATTTATCGTGCAAAGCAGGACCATGGCGGGCCAATTTTCTGCTCACATCTGGACCTCTATTGCATTTGGTTTTGTGATGGCCTTTCCTTATATCATTTGGGAAGTTTGGAAGTTTATTAAACCTGCCTTTATGCCAATGAACAAAAGAATGCCAGAAGTTTTATCATCATTACTTCTTTCCTGTTCTTTTTGGGAATTTTATTCGGATATTATGTGATCACGCCTCTTTCTATCAATTTTCTTGGAAGCTATCGGGTAGCCGACGAGGTGAAGAACAATTTTGATCTGAGTTCTTATACAGGGCTTTTAAAGGCCTCATGCCTGTCTGCGGGATTCATTTTTGAACTCCCTATTATTATATACTTTTTGACAAAAATGGGACTTGTAACACCTGAATTTTTAAAAACCTACCGGAAATATGCCTTGGTGCTGGTACTGATCTTAGCAGCCATTATTACACCTCCTGACATTATCAGTCAGGTTATTGTTGCCATCCCAATGATCATTCTTTACGAAGTAAGCATTAAAATCTCTAAATTTATCGTCAAGAAGCAACAAAGAAGCTAAAAAGGAAATGGTGAAGAAGTAAGCGATGGAAAATGAAGATAAAAAGGTTTTTCCAGACTAACAGCAGGCAGACAGCAGGAATACGCAGTATATATCTCTAGTGCAAAAAGAGCGCAAACCAAATCTGACAGGCTTAAAAAAATAACCCCTTTGATCCTTGAAGGAAAAGGGTTAAACGATAAATATAAACGCGACTAGAAACTATGATCTTACGAGCAGAAAATATAATGAAAATGTACGGAAACAGAACTGTTGTAAAAAACATTTCTCTTGAGGTACAAGCAGGGTGACATCATCGGATTACTGGGGCCTAATGGCGCAGGAAAAACGACTTCCTTTTATATGATCGTGGGCATGATCAAGCCCAATGAAGGAAAAATTTATTCTTGATGATGTTGAGATCACTAAAGATTCCATGTACAAAAGAGCTCAAAAGGGAATTGGATATCTCGCACAGGAAGCCTCTGTATTTAGAAAATTATCTGTTGAAGATAATATCATGTCTGTTCTTGCAATTTACAGATCTGAGCAAAACGGAACAAAAAGAAAAACTGGAATCTCTTATCGAGGAATTCAGCCTGGGACATGTTCGCAAAAACCGAGGTGATCTTTTATCTGGAGGAGAAAGAAGAAGAACTGAAATTGCCAGAGCACTTGGCCTCCGATCCTAAATTCATTTTACTTGATGAACCTTTTGCCGGTGTTGACCCAATAGCTGTTGAAGATATTCAGAGCATTGTTGCGCATTTAAAAGACAGAAATATTGGCATTTTGATTACTGACCATGATGTTCAGGCAACTTTGGCCATAACAGATAAAACCTACCTTGATGTTTGAAGGTGGTATCTTAAAGGAAGGAACACCAAAAGAACTGGCTGATGATGAATTGGTAAGAAAAGTATATTTGGGGGAAGAGTTTCGAATTAAAGGAAAGAAAGAAAAAACTCAATTTGTAAAAAAACCCTATTACCGGATGGTAATAGGGCATACATACAAACAAATCTGAAAAATTTATTAAAAATTTTTCCAGATGACTTTAAGCTTTAATGTTCACCTGTTTCTATTCCTATGATTTTACCGGTTCTCATTGATCAATAAATAATGAGACCAGGTTCCTTTTTCTACTTTAAATTTATACACTTGAGTATCCCTCTTTTCGCATATAGGTTACTTCATTGGATATTTTATAATTTGAATAATCTTTCAATGATTCTTTTACTTTTGCTGGTGTTTTCTCTTTGGTTGTTTTATAAACCTACTTTTTCTGCTTCTCTTTCCCTCCTGAGCGAAACTACCCTGCACGCTAAAAAGCGTGAGAGACAAAAACCATTATGATGATTTTAAAACTTTTCATGGTTAATGGTTTCTTTTAATATTATACAAATAGTTAATGGGGAGTTGATCAATTTAGTTCTGAGAAGTTCATCCAAACGTCGAAAAACTTAATATAACGAACAACATTAAAAACAAGATTATTTTTATCTTTTTCATAGCTCCAAAATTTATATTCTCTTAAACAATTTTCTTTTTCTAGCATTACCATCGGGGACTTCCTCTTCGTGATTCAAAATCATATCCCAGTGTCAACATATGAGTCCCTCCATGATTTAACTCATTTGCTTCATTAATATTGTATTGAAATGCATATCCAACGTAAAAATCTTTCTTTTTTAGCCCTAAAAGAGGCACAATTGCCAGTGGTTCAAAGCTTTGGTCATTTAAAAATCGCGTGCTGAACCCAGCCCAAAAATAGCCGTCATCGGTAATTTTTTTGGCCTTAATATTGATATCTGTAGATCGATCTGGCATCACTTTCGAAATATTTGAAGTACAAGGAAGGTTCTAAGTTCCCAATCCCATCGTTCAATTCAAAAATATATCCCGTATAGATATAATAGTTTCTCAATTTTTTAGGTTCTGATTCATCAAATACCTTGACATTTTTATTTAAAATATTGGCTGCGTTAAAACTAAAATAGAAGCCTTGAATCTTATACAGAACCGCTGCGTCAAAATTTGAATTATGCGACGAAATATCGGCACCAATATTTGGATCATCATTCGGATTGTCAAAATCAGAAACATCAATTTTAAATTGCGTGAACTTATAAGACAATCCAAAGGAAATATATTGCTCATTGTCAGTATTTATGGTCAGATGATGCGCAAAAGACAACTGACCTCCAATTTGGGAAGTATTACCGTTTCTGATCACAGATATATGACACCTCCTATTCCTGAACGTTCAAAAATATGCGCGTCATATGACAAGGTCTGGTGTATTAGGAGCATCGCTTAAGCCCAACCCATTGAAAAGCACTGGTGAGCCTCAATCGATTCATTTCACTGTCTCCTGCATAAGCCGGAGATATCAAAAATGGATTCTCGACCAGGTACTGTGTATATGGGGTTAATTTAAACTCCTGTGCATTGGCCCAACCCGTGACAAACAATATGATTACTATTATTACTTTTTTCATAATATATTATCTAACTAAGCTGAAATTCCCTTTAAATTCTCTGTTGTCTGATGATTCGTTCAATCGAACGATATACCAGTAGTCTCCACTTGGAAGAGGTTTACTTTTGTAAGTGCCATCCCAGCTACTGGTGTTACCTTCATAACTTGCAATCAATCTTTGATACCTGTCAAATATCTTTACAGTTATTTGAGGATAGATCTCTATGTTGATAGGATACCAGGTATCATTGATTCCATCTCCTTGAGGTGTAAAGAAATCGGGAATCTCAATATCAAGGAATTCTAAGAAGACCGTTTTTTCCTGAACACATCCTCTTTGGTCTCTCACGTAGAATGAATAGTCTCTTGTTTCTCTGGTCGATTTTAGATCTAAGAACATTATTGCTGCTAAAATCATCATCCGAATCAAGACTATATTCATAATCCTGGTCTTCCTCCACTGGCAACCACCGTATATTCATTGATATTGGTCTCTACAATATCAAACGTTATGGGCGTATATTCTTCGACCACTACTTCTACTGGAAGCATCCGTACAACCGTATTCTTTATGGGTCACTGAAACCGTATGGTTTCCTTTGGACACATTTTCAAAGATTCCTGAATCCTGGGTCAAACTTCCATCTAATGTATAGGTCACTTCACTTCGTAGATCGGATCTACTGAGGCGATGATAATATTACTGGCTCCTTCACAAGAAAAATCTGTTTCCGCTTTTAATTCCAGAAAAGATGAGTTGCTCTACTTCTATTGATTTCTGAGATATACAAGTATGGAAGGCATTTTCCTTTTTCACAAATAGATCATAGGTTCCTTTTTCAAGACCTGTAAAGCTAGGACTGGTTTTAAAATTGGTCCCATCCATACTATAGGTAACATCATATCCCTGGTCATTGGTAAGATCAATATTTATCTTTCCATCCTTGTCACCTACACATATCACATCTTCCTTGGCAATGCTGTATTCGATCTCATGATCGAATCCCATCACAACACTTGTGACAGAGGTACATCCATTGGCATCTTTTACAGTGATGTCATAGGTTCTTTCTGTAGCTACTGAGAAATAATTCTCAACCTGATAGTTTTGACCACCATCAATACTGTATTGATAAGGCGGTGTTCCTCCTGCTCCTGCAGCTTCAAGACTTCCATTCATGATTTCACCATTACAAGTGGTTATGTTGTATAATTTTGTGAAGTTGATGTCAGCAATGTTGGCTCGCTAATAGAGAATTGAGAGACATCAAAACAGCCGTCAGCATTTGTTGATCTCACTTCGTAATTCCCAATATCAAGGTTTGTAAACACATGACTGTCATTTGTTTTAACGATTGAATTGATCATGCTGCCATTTTGAAAAAGTTCAAAAGTATAGGAGGTTGAGGCCTCATTGATTTTGACATCAACGCTACCATTACTATCCTTACATAAGGCATCAGAAGGTGTTACTGTGACGTCAAGACCTAATACATTTACCACTCTGATCGTTTCAGTACATCCTGTTCTTCTTTGCGTTGCTGTATAGACTCCGGCACCTGTTACAGTAAGTTCTTTGGCGTTACCAATTACATTTCCGTTTTCATCAGTCCAGATATAGGTGTCATAACCATCATCTCCTGAAAAGGTCAGGGTATTGTTACAGAAGAACAACTCACTGTCAAAGGAACATGAACTGGTATCTACAAAAAGGTCCATGGACCCAACGCTCCCCAAGCCACAGCCGTTTATGCCATTTAAACCGGGTTGTACCCGAAACATTTTGACCTGAAGTTTCCCCGTCATAATAAGATATGATACTGTTTTCCAATAAATTGGTACAAGCATCAGAATAATCAAAACATTCGTTTGAGGCGGTTACCTGATAACGAATACTGTGAGATGTTGATAAAGACTTGCGCTCTACTAAGGAATTATCAATATCAAATCTCAATTCTCTTGAAGCCTGATTAAAAGTATAGGAAACTCCCGCCGGTAAATCTATTGAATTTTCATCCAAGGTCACATTGATCGGCAAAGAATTCAGAATATAAGTGTTTTGCGCATTATCTGTACCTATGTTCCTAAAATCGATATTATACCAAACGGTAGATCCAAGTGGAACCGGTGATTGATGTGTGATCGGATTATTGGAAGTATCTTCAACACTGGTGATCACCTGTAAATTAGGTTCTATAATATTGATCGCAAAAGTGTTTAAAAAGGTATAAATATGATCGCCACCAACATTGTTGGTCACTCTGACCGTTGCTCCCGTTTCTCCATTTCCGATTAAGGAGTTTCCTGGATTTAAATCTGTGAGATTTAATAATTTCTGATCCCATCCCAAGGTGTTGGTACTATTGAGGTTTCTATCGCTAACCTGTACCCCATCCTTGGTAATTTTACTATTAAAAAAATTATCTACATCATTCTCTGCATCATACAAGTGCCGTATAATTGGCATTCCCATCGGCTTTAAAAAGCATTTGATCACCAAACCAACCCAGATCTCCTTCAAGATGCTGCTACACCTACTCGTACCTTCTACGGGTCCTGAAGGTGGTGTTGTAAATCCTGAATAGGCAAAATCCACCTGATTATTGGGTGAATTTCTAACCGCTGAAAAACCATCAAAGGTTGAAATGTATTTTCTCGATTCCGTAGGGTCTTCATAAACGATCACCAGTGACCATCCTGCTGATGAATTATTCCCCTCTGTAGTGCTTACGTTTGCTACAAAATATTCACCTGACGGATTGTTCAAGCCGCTTAAAAGACTGGTTACATCTTTATAATAGATCCTGTCAATATTAGCGTCGGCTGTCAGATTTTGATAAGTTTCCACCGGGAATTTTAAATTTTACTTCTTCTGGTAAAGGGTGTTGCTGGAGCAGCAATAGCTCCCCAATATAATCCTGCATAAACAACTCTGTTACAATTACTGGTGGTAAAAGTGGCACTACTTGAATTAAAGGTTGAGGCATCATTATCCACATCGATAAATACCATGTCGATAAAGTTGTTTTGCGTATCTCCATTATACGGAGTATCCGACTGATTCTCCCAGAATTGAATTACCTATTATGGTCAAGATCTCCATTGATACCTGCGGTTTCATACCTCTTGGCAAAGGGAACAGTTGTTTGAGCATGAGCTGAAAAAACCGGTCAGCATCAGAACAAAAAATAAAGACTCTTAAGAATTTGGTTTGATAATCTGTTTTCATAACATTATTTAATTAAACGATAACGTTGAAAAAAATAATGACAAAACAGGGAGAAGATTTATATCATTATAACATAACAAACAGAATAACAGAAAAAACCTCAATAAATTGTGTTGAGATGCTAATATTTTAGTCATAATTAGAGGATATAACTCATTTTCGACACACTTTACTGATCCAGACTTATTGATTTTCAAACACTTTCAAGTTGATTCTTGAAATGAATAAAATATAAAATATTGCTTATAAGTAGATATACTGCTTAAAATTGATTAAATTTGATATAGTTTAATCCCCTAATTTTTTTTCATGAAAACATTAAGTAACAAAATTTAAAAAGCCTTGGTAATGATCATGATCATATGTGTTGTGACAGGCCTTCAGGCTCAGGTGGGCGGCTGGAAAGCTGACCTGATAGAAGATTCCGAAAAAGCCTTGGCTGCAATGATCGAAAAACAACCTAAATTACAATCGTTCAAAGATAAGTCTTATGGTTATGCAGTATTCCCAAAAGTGACCAAAGGAGCTGTTGGAATTGGTGGTGCCGGTGGAAAAGGAATCGTATTCAAGACACATGTACCTACCGGAGAGTCTACTTTGAGTCAAGCGACCATTGGTTTTCAACTAGGCGGACAGCAATATAAGGAAGTCATATTCTTTGAAAACGAAGAAGCCTATAAAAAATTTACCAATAAAAAGGTTAAATTTGATGGTCAGGCCTCGGCTGTAGCTATCACAGCATGGTGCATCAGTTGATGTGGCCTTTAAAGGTGGAATGGCCGTTTTTACCCAAACCAGAGGTGGATTGATGTTTGAAGCCTCTATTGGAGGTCAACATTTTTCATTTAAAGCTAAAGAATAAATAATACTATATAATATATTTAATATATAAGGATTTAAATATTTGTTAAATCCTTATTTTTTTATGTATTCTCAATAACTGAGAACAATACATAATATAAAATTGTCAATGGAATGGCCACTGTTTGTAAAGTGACTAACATGACCAGTGTTGCCGAGAAGAAATAGGTATTTCGTTTCATTTCCTTTCCATCCATAATTTTTAAACTTTAGGGAAAATAAGTGGAATTTCTGCATTCATCATATAACAGCCAAAATTGTTATTCCCAGAAGGACATAAAAATTTTGAAGCAATTCAATGAAAAATGAGTTATCAGAATAATAAAGTATCAAAGGAAGCGATACCACAAAAATAGAGAATGCAGGTGTTGGCAGCCCGATAAAAGAACTGGTTTGCCTTTCGTCTATATTAAAATTAGCCAATCTGTAAGCGGCAGCAAGGGTTATGAATAACCCGCTAAACGGGAGGAAATAATAATAAGTATCCTGGTAGTCGCGCCAATTTCCAATTTCACAACTCAACTCCATAAACCATTGTCCCTTAGCAGCATAAAGCATCAACTGAAACATAATGATTCCCGGCACAACACCCGAGGTAACAACGTCTGCAAGAGAATCCAGTTGTTTTCCCAGTTCACCCTCAACATTAAATTTTCTGGCAAAAAAACCATCGAAAAAATCAAAAAAGATCCCCAAAAAAACAAAAAGAGCGGCTAATACCAGTTCATCTGTCGCTGCCATGATAACGGCTATCATACCCGAAAACAAATTCATCAGGGTAAACAGATTTGGTATGTGTTTTTTCATTATTTCTTTATCGATAATCCCAGTAAAAATAACAAATTAATGCACATAGCAACTCTTAATTACTGTGTTAATAAAAATTTGATCTACTATTTCATTTTAAGGGCGTAATTACTACTTTAGCACAGCTACATAATCCAAAATCTTAATGTCAGACCAAACTTCATATACAGAAGACAATATTCGTTCGCTAGACTGGAAGGAACATATCAGAATGCGTCCGGGGATGTATATTGGTAAATTGGGAGACGGTTCTGCACCTGATGATGGTATTTATATCCTGATCAAAGAAGTATTGGACAATTCTATTGATGAATATGTAATGGGCGCGGGAAAAACCATTGAGATTTCTGTAAAAAACAATCAGGTGTCCGTTCGGGATTTTGGAAGAGGTATTCCTTTGGGTAAGGTGGTTGACGTGGTATCTAAAATGAATACAGGTGGAAAATACGATTCAAAAGCTTTTAAAAAATCTGTAGGACTTAACGGAGTTGGTACAAAGGCCGTAAATGCCTTATCTTCCTACTTTAAAGTACAATCAATCCGTGATAACCAAAGTAAAATTGCTGAGTTTGAACAAGGAAACTTGGTCAATGATGCGGCACAGGAAGCCTCAACTTTGAGAAAAGGTACAAAAGTCTCCTTTGTTCCTGATCTGAAAATATTTCCACATTATAAGTTCAGAAATGAATATGTGGTAAAAATGATCAAGAACTATGTCTATCTCAATACAGGTCTTACCATCATTTTTAACGGAGAAAAATACCGTTCGGAACATGGTTTAAGAGACCTGCTTGACGAGAATATTTCGGAAGAATCAAAACTCTTTCCCATCATTCATTTGATGGAAGATGATATTGAAATTGCCCTGACTTACAGTAAATCTCAATATAGTGAAGAATATCACTCCTTTGTAAACGGACAACATACTACACAAGGTGGTACCCATCAAAACGCCTTCAGAGAAGCCATTGTCAAGACGATTCGAGAATTTTTCGGGAAAAATTTTGATGCCTCTGATATTCGAAAATCTATTGTTTGTGCCATCAGTATCAAGGTGATGGAACCCATTTTCGAGAGTCAAACCAAAACCAAATTAGGATCTACCGAAATGGGAGGAGGTTTACCGACGGTAAGAACCTTTATCCATGATTTTGTAAAAAGAAGACTTGATAATTATTTACATAGAAATCCGGAAACTGCAGAAAACATCCAGCGAAAAATCGTTCAGGCCGAAAAAGAACGTAAAGAGTTATCTGGTATTAGAAAAATTGCAAGAGAAAGAGCTAAAAAGGCAAGTCTTCACAATAAAAAATTACGTGATTGCCGTATTCACCTCAGTGATATGAAAAAAAATGACCGCCTTGAAAGCACCCTCTTTATCACTGAGGGAGATTCTGCAAGCGGCTCGATCACCAAATCACGAAATGTCAATACCCAAGCTGTATTTAGCCTTAAAGGAAAGCCTTTGAATTCATATGGTCTCAGTAAAAAGATCGTATATGAAAATGAAGAATTCAACTTACTTCAGGCCGCACTTGACATAGAAGATGGGATAGAAAATTTGCGATATAACAATATCGTTATCGCAACTGATGCCGATGTTGACGGAATGCATATCCGATTGTTATTGATCACCTTTTTCCTTCAGTTTTTTCCTGAAGTGATCAAGGAAGGACATTTGTATATTTTAGACACTCCCCTTTTCAGGGTCAGAGATAAAAAGGAAACCCACTATTGTTATTCTGAAAAAGAAAGACAAAAGGCCATCAAAAAATTAAAAGGTAAACCAGAGATAACCCGATTCAAAGGACTTGGAGAGATTTCTCCTAATGAATTTGTTCATTTTATCGGCAAAGACATCCGGCTTGACCCTGTCATGCTTAGTAAGGAAACTTCAATTGAAAAATTGCTTGAATTTTACATGGGTAAGAATACACCAGAAAGACAAAAATTCATTATCAACAACCTCAAGGTCGAATTGGACCTGATCGAGGAGGTATAAATTAATATCGGTACAGTAAACATCAATGGCTGAATACGAAGAGTTAGACGAAAATAAGGATCAAAACGAAGATACCATCACAAAAATTGGTGGCATGTATGAAGACTGGTTTCTGGATTATGCCTCTTATGTGATTCTGGAAAGAGCGGTTCCCGGTATTAATGACGGCTTTAAGCCTGTTCAGAGAAGGATCATGCAATCGATGAAAGACCTCGATGACGGGCGTTATAATAAAGTGGCCAATCTGGTGGGGCATACCATGCAGTACCATCCTCATGGGGATGCCAGTATCGCCGATGCGATGGTGCAACTGGGGCAAAAGGAGTTATTGATCGATATGCAGGGGAACTGGGGGAATATTCTAACCGGAGATCGTGCAGCTGCCTCCAGGTATATTGAAGCCAGACTTTCTAAATTTGCCACAGCAGTTGTTTTTAATCCTAAAACCACCAAATGGCAGGCATCCTATGACGGAAGGAGAAAGGAGCCCATTGATCTGCCTGTAAAATTCCCGCTGCTGCTCGCTCAGGGGGCCGAAGGAATTGCAGTAGGTCTTTCTACCAAGATCCTGCCTCATAATTTTATTGAACTGATTCAGGCCTCTATCAAAATCTTAAAGGGCCAGAGTTTTTCTATTTTTCCTGATTTTTTAACGGGTGGAATTGCAGATGTAACCAATTATAACGAAGGTAAAAGAGGTGGCAAGGTCAGGGTCAGAGCCAAAATATCCCAAAAGGACAAAAGCTCACTTGTTATTACCGAGATTCCATATGGCACCACTACTTCGACAGTTATTGAGTCCATTTTAAAGGCCAATGATAAAGGAAAGATCAAGATCAAAAAAATTGAAGACAATACAGCCAAGGATGTAGAGATATTGATACACCTGCCAGGCGGTGTTTCTCCGGATAAGACCATTGACGCACTTTATGCCTTTACCAGTTGTGAAGTATCTATTTCACCGATCTGTTGTATCATAGAAAACAATAAACCTGTTTTTATTGGTGTAAAAGACGCACTCAAACATTCAACAAATCATACGGTAGACCTGTTGACTCAGGAACTTGAGATCCAATTGGCTGAATTGGAGGAACAATGGCATTTCTCGTCTTTGGAAAGAATATTTATAGAAAACAGGATTTATCGAGACATTGAAGAAGAGGAAACCTGGCAAGGTGTTTTAGACGCGATTGACAAGGGTTTAAAACCACATATCAAGCATCTTAAGAGGGCCGTAACTGAGGAGGATATTGTGAGATTGACCGAAATCCGTATCAAGAAGATCTCTAAATTCGATATAGACAAGGCAAAACAGTTTATTGAAGGTCTGGAAGAAAAGATCGCGCTTGTAAAAAAGGACCTGGCCAATATCATTGAATATACCATTGATTATTTCAAAGACTTAAAAGAGAAATTTGGCAAGGGCAAAGAACGCAAAACGGATATCAGGATTTTTGAGGATATCGTGGCTACTAAAGTGGTGATGAGGAATTCAAAACTATATGTGAATCGGGATGAAGGTTTTGTCGGAACTTCCTTAAAGAAGGATGAATTTGTGTCTGATTGCGCTGATATAGACGATGTGATCGTTTTTAGAAGTGACGGAAAGATGGTGGTCACCAAGGTTGATAGCAAAACCTTTGTTGGAAAAAACATCATTCATGCAGCGGTCTTTAAGAAGAAAGACAAAAGAACCATTTACAATATGCTCTATAAGGATGGGAAATCTGGTTTTACGTATATGAAAAGATTTGCTGTTACCGCTATCACCAGGGATAAGGAATATGACCTTACCGCCGGATCTAAGGGGTCTAAGGTGCTCTATTTCACGGCAAATCCAAATGGGGAGGCTGAGGTCATTACGATCAACTTAAGAGCCGTAGGCCTGATTAAAAAGCTAAAATGGGATATTGATCTTGCAGAACTGGCTATTAAAGGGCAGAGCCAGCAGAGGAAATATCGTTACAAAATATCCGATCAAAAAGATCGAATTTAAAGAAAAGGGCGTTTCAACTTTAAAACCGAGGAAAATCTGGTTTGATGAAACCGTTCAAAGACTGAATGTTGATGAACGTGGCGATCTTATAGGTGAATTTACTGCAGATGACAGGTTGCTGATCATCAACCAAAAAGGTGAAGCCAAGACCATTATTCCCAATCTCAATACACATTTTGAAAGCGATATGATCGTATTGGAGAAATGGAACCCTAACAAACCAATTTCTGTGGTTTATTTTGATGGTGAAAGAGAGCGCTATTATGTCAAGCGGTTTATGATAGAACATCCTGATCGGGAAGAAAAATTTATTTCTGAACATGCCGGTTCAAAACTTATGATCGTCGCCATGGATTATCGTCCGATGGCCGAGGTGATCTATTCGAAAAGAAGTCTTGATAATGAAATTATTAACTTTGAAGAGTTTATTGCGGTAAAAGGTATTAAAGCACTTGGTAATCAATTATCTACAGAAAAAATAAAAGACATCAATTTATTAGAACCGCTTCCTTACGAAGAGCCTGTTCTCGAAGAAGTGGAACTTGTTGAGGAGGAAATCATTGAAGCTCCTAAAAATTCAAATAAGAATGATTCAGGGGCAGAAAATGACAGTGATGATGATGATGATGATGATGATGATATCGGTGAAGGACAGATCACCTTATTTTAGACTTGACTTTTAAGGTAAGTAACCAGTTTCGCAACAGCTTTTCCTCTGTGTGAAATACGTCCTTTTTCATGTAGGTCCATTTCTGCGAAAGTTTGCTCATAGCCCTCAGGCCTAAAAATCGGGTCATACCCAAACCCCTTTGCTCCTGAGGTATGTTGCTCTATATAACCATCACATATTCCCTCAAAGAACAATTGTTTGCCATCCATATACAATGAAATTACAGTTCTAAATCGGGCCTTTCTATTTTGAACCCCCTGCATAGCTGCCAGTAATTTTTGTACATTATCATCAAATGTTGCCTCCTCCCCTGCGTAACGTGCTGAATATACACCAGGAGCACCGTCAAGGGCCTCAACCTCCAAGGCCCGTATCATCGGCAAAACAATCAAAACCATAATGAATTTTTACATGATCAGATTTTATCTTTGCATTTCCTTCAAGGGTTTCAGCCGTTTCTTCGATTTCTTCAAAGCAGCCGATCTCATTTAGTGTCAATACTTCTATCTCTTTTGGTAAAAGATCTTTGACCTCTTCTAATTTGTGCTTGTTATTTGTGGCAAATACCAATTTCATGTTCATTAATTTTTGTCAAAAATAGGATATGCAAAATTATAATCCTATTAAAAATATGAATTACCATGGGTTCTATACATAGTCTTTTTTATAATACATTTTATTGAATATTTTTTCTGTTTAGGCTCATAATGTTTACATTAGTATATGAAAATACATACTGAGTCCCTTTATTGAATACAAATGAGAATATACCACTCCCTTCTGTTAGTAACTATTAGAACCTGAAACCATTAAATGACGATACCACAATGTTAAATCAGGAACAGAAGGCATCTATTGGTCAATTTGTTTCGAATCTTCTCAGAGAGGAGAAGCAAAAGCTTTTGGAAATATCTGAAATTAAGACTTATGCGAATAAAGGTGTCATCTTAAAAAGTGGCATCAGAACAAAAAAAGCGTTTCTTGTCATTGAGGGAAGTGTTAGAGGTTACGTAATTGATAGCTCCGGGCAAGAAGTAAATATCCTTTTAAGGTCAAAAGGTATTTTTGTAGCTGACGCTGAGGCGATATTTGGCGATCAACCCCAAAAATTAACCATAGTAAGCATGGATAAAACTAAGGTATTGCTATTTTCCATCCTAGATTTTGAAAGACTTGCCAATGAATACCACGGGATTCAGACCTTATATATCAATAGTCTTAAAGAAGCTATTCTCAGGCTAAGCTACAGGGTGAACAGCATGATCACCATGACCTCTGAAGAGCGCTATCTTGACCTTCTCGAAATGAATCCTGATTTCCTTAAAGATGCATACGACAAATATGTAGCTAACTACCTGGGAATTACTGCCGTTTCGTTTTCACGGATCAAAAAGAAATTGAATAATTCCACAAGTTAACAAATGATAACTTTTTTTGGCGAGAAAATTATTTACTTTGTTCTCTATCAAATAACTAGACTAAATTTTTCTTCTGCCCATAAAAGATGATTAAACTTTTCCCCCTTGTATTGTTCTTGGTCTTGTTTGTTGCTTGTAAAAAAACCACAATCAAAACAGAGGAATTCCCTCATTCCTCTGAGACCAAAGAACAATCTGAAATCAAAATAAACCCCCTTAAAAATGCCTATTTTGGGGAAACGCATATGCATACTCAATATTCCCTGGATGCTTATATTGGGGGCAATCGTTTTACGCCAGATCAGTCACTTCGATTCGCTCAGGGCGAAGCCATTCAAATGGAGAAATTTGGTAAAACCTGGCAATTAAAAAGACCCTTAGATTTTGCTGCTGTAACCGATCATGCCGAATATATTGGTGAATCTTACACAATTATCACACCAGGAGTTAATGGTTATGACAGTGAAGCTGCAGCCTCCATTAGAAATGTCAAAAGCCTGAAAGAAGGCTTGGCCTTATTTATTAAATATGTTGTGAGTAATAATAGAAGCAGCAAACCAAGTCATCCTGAATTCTATACAGGGGTTAATTCAACGATGAGTGCTTGGGAACTAATGAACGAAGCAACTGAAAGGCACTATAAACCTGGAGTGTTTACAACTTTGCACGCCTTTGAATGGTCCGGAGCTCCTCAAGGAGGCAACTTACATCGCAACATCATTTTTAGAGATACAATTGTTCCTAATTTACCGGTCAGTTATATTGAAGCCAACCGGGAAACTGAATTATGGAAATGGTTAGATGAAATTACGCAAAACGGATCCACTGTGCTGGCTATCCCCCATAATTCAAATGCAAGTAAAGGTATGATGTTTGACGAAAATATGCCAAATGGAGAACCCATTACAGTGCAATATGCGCAGGCAAGACAAAAATATGAAAGAACCATAGAGATCATGCAGATCAAGGGAGCCTCTGAAGTGTATCCTGAGTTTTGGCCCAACGATGAATTTGCAGATTTCGAAACTGCTGAATCATTAGCTGATTTTAGTGGAAGGTCCTTTGAAGAAAAAAACTTTGTCCGTTATGCGCTGAAAAAGGGTCTGGAATATGAACATAAGCTGGGTGTAAACCCCTATAAACTTGGATTCAATGGCGGAACCGATAGTCACAACGGATTTATGAGTAACGTCGAAGAAGACAACTGGACGGGAGGCCATGGCCTTACTGATGTGACTCGCTGAAGATCGGTTAAAACACGAGTTGATGGCTGGGCCAAAGTTTATGATACCAATCCTGGAGCCATAACTGGTGTTTGGGCAAGAAGCAATACACGAGGGGAAATTTGGGATGCACTGTATAACAGGGAAACATTTGCGACAAGCGGACCAAGAATGAAAGTGCGTTTTTTGCGGGTTATGGTTTTAAGAAAGCTATGATTCATATGAGGAAATGGTTAAGGATGGCTATGAAAAAGGCAGTTCCCATGGGCGGAGATATGGCAGCCTAAATCCGGACAGATAGCACCTCAGTTCTTAATTTGGGCTTTAAAGGATCCAATGAACGCAAATCTTAGATAGGATTCAGGTTGTGAAAGGCTGGTATGAGGAAGGAGAACTCTATGAAAAGATCTATAATGTTGCGGCAAGTGATCGAACGTTTACAACATGATGGAAGCGTAACACCAACTGATGCCAAAGTAGATCTTAAAACGGGTGGTTATGATACGACCAAAGGAAATAAGGAATTCCTTGTTACTTGGTCCGATCCTGATTTTAAAGCAATCAAACTTGCCTTTTATTATGTTCGTGTCCTTCAGTTGCCAACTGCAAGATGGAACGCTTTGGGATGAAATCAGAGAAGGTGTCAAATATCCTGAATCAAGTTGCTAAAACTGTACAAGAAAGAACCTGGTCAAGCCCTATTTGGTATACCCCAAAATAGTTTTCTTTCAAAATAATTGTCCTTTTTATAGGAAACTTAATAAATTACAGTATTGAAAAATAACCTAACTTAATTTAAATATATGAAAAACAATTTCCTCCTTATTGCTCTTCTGTTTTCACGCCTTTTGAAAGGACAAGAGACCAAAGTAGATCCGGTGGCCGTTATGATTTTAGATCATATGAGTGATGTCATAGGCGAGTTATCTTCCTGTGCCTATAATTTATCAACTTCTCAGGATATAAACGATCCCGATAATGGAATGATCAAAAGCTATGCTGAATCTAAGGTTGTCATGGTTGGACCCGATAAGATGCTGGTTAAAGTCAATGGTAATCAAGGCAACAAAGGATTTTGGTACAACGGTACCAGCGTCACTTATTATTCTTTTACCGAAAATAATTATGCAAAAATAGATGCCCCGGATAATATCATTGCCACAATTGATACGGTGAGTATGAATTATGATATTGAGATCCCTGCTGCAGATTTTTTCTATCCGGCTTTTACTGATGACATCTTGGATGGTTTTGATTCTGTTAAATACTTAGGTGAAAAGGTAGTGGAAAACGAATCCTGTTTTCATTTAAAAACGACTAATAAAGACATGGAAGTTCAATATTGGATTTCAAATGATGCTTATAATTTGCCGAAAAAAGTATTTGATCATTTACAAGGATAGAGAAAACATGCAATATGAAGGCACCTTCAGCAACTGGGAAATTAATCCGGATATCCCTGATGCAGTTTTTGAATTTACGCCGTCCCCCAATGGCTGCGGAAATAAAAATATTGGCCAAAAAATAAGTTCCACCAAATATAATTTAATCGTCATGACTACTATTCGTATTTTACATCATATTAGAAACTTTTTTTTGTTTCGGCACTCATCATTTTTTCAACCGAACACCTTATCCGCTCAACGAATGGGACATGGAGCCTCCAGAGGAGGCGGAGGACATTCTATGAACAGATCAGCTCCCAACAGATCAGCTCCCAACAGATCGGCTGCCAGGCCAGCTACCTCCAACAGAAACAAGGCAAGCAATACCAGACAAAGCAGCACCCCAAGTGCTTCTCAGAAACAAGTCCATTAACGGTGGTCATAAAAAAACAACTACAAGACCATCAACGGGAACAAAAACACCGTCAAGAAATGTGACAAGCAGAAACAAGACGAGCAATTCCAAAGTAGGCTCAGGCACCGATCGCTCTAAAAAAACCAATAATATCGATAGATCAACAAAAAATGTTGACAGATCTAAAGTGACCAATAACAGAGGTGGCAATAACATAAATATTGATAACAGTAAAAATGTTAATATCAATAGAAATAACACAAGGGTCGTAGCAGGCTCGAGAGGCTATGCCAGACCGCCTTATCGCTATGGCGGGTTTGGTTATTATTGTCATCGCCCCTATTTCTATCATCCTTACAGACCTTTTTACTGGGGGCCAGCCTGGCATCCATGGGGATGGTTTGTGGCAACTTTGGCTACTACAGCTATCATTGTTAGTGTCAATAATCAAGCATATCATTACGATCAGGGAACCTACTATGTTGAATCTGACGGAGGATATACAGTTGTTCAGGCTCCCGTTGGGGCTACCGTTAAAGACCCTGCCAAAAGAAACCGAAAAAGTTGAAGTAAATGAAACGACAAACAACTATTATTATGGTGGTGCTTTTTATGAAAAATCTGATTTAGGTTATACGGTGGTTCCGGCCACTGCAGGCACGATCGTTCCGAATCTTCCAGAAGGTGGAGAAGAAGTTAAAATTGGTGAAGTGACCTATGTGCAGTTTGGTGAAACTTACTACCAGCCGATTCAGGTTGATGGAAATGATATGTATGAGATCGTAGAGGTTAAGGAGGAATAGAAGCATTATAACTTGAGAACAATTATTTGTCTGTTTTTCCTGCTCGTTATCCTTGATATGTGAGGGCTCAGGGAGATGGACCACGTGCACATCTTTTTGCGCCAACCGGGGTATGGGCCGTCAACCCAAAATATTTAAACTTAGATCAGAACTTCCTGCCTTCAGGAAATATTTTGGTAAAGGAGGCAGACTATATCTGTAGATGTTTTTCCGACAACCTTTATTCATTCCTTTGGAATTAAGGGAAAACTTGCACGTATTTTTGTCATGGCAAACCCAGGCTCATTGAATGCCTCTATTGATACCCAAGACTTATGATTTTGCACAGTCCATTTCAGCAAGCGGGTTTTCAGATGGATTTGTAGCCTTTGAATATGGTTTGATTGGGGCCCCGGCTTTAAATGCGATTGAATTCTCTCAACACGAACCTCAATTCAGTCTGATGGGCTTATTTCAGGTATTGGTATTCGGGCACTTATGATAGCGAAAAATTGATTAATTTAGGGACCAATCGTTCTACTTTTGAGATGGGTACGACGATGGCTATTCCCTTATTTAAAGATTGGAACCAAAACGCAACATGGCTTGAAATTATGCCAACGGTCCAATTGTTTACCAACAATAATGACCCCGCCAGATCAAATACGGCCCAGGTTGTTAAACAAGATCCCTTGTTTATCATCGAGAATCATCTAACGCATAATTTTACTAAAAAACTGTGGGCAGGTATCGATTTACGCTACCAATATGGGGGAACCACTAAAGCAGATGGTATTTCAGACGATAATTTGATCAATATCCTCGGTGGAGGATTAAACCTTGGTTATCAAATAGCTGCCCCGCTTTCAATTTATGGAGGTTATGACACAATTTTAGTTGGTGACAATGAGGCCAAATCAAATATGTTCAGATTAAGTCTTGTTTTTGCCTATATAAATTTAAAAAAGTTAAAACAGATTCCGCAAGTAAATACTTGCGCTATGAAAAGCATGCTTAAGGCACATAAATTTAATCGAACAAACTAAAACAGATTCAAATGAAAAACATAGTACTCGTCCTAACAGTTATCCTATTCTTTGGTTGTAAGAACGAGGGAAACCAAGATCTAAAGGATTCCAATGAAAAAATAGTTGAAGAAATTGAATCAGAAGGTAATCATACGGCCGGGTATAATAAGTTTCGAAATCCATATTTTGGAGAAACTCATTTACATACAGGATGGTCCTTTGATGAGGCGATTTACAATGTGAAATTAGGGCCCGAGAACACTTATCGCCATGCACGTGGGGAAAAAGTATTGCACCCGAATGGAGATACGGTACAATTAAAACTCCCTTTGGATTTCATGGTCGTGTCTGATCATGCTGAATATCTAGGTGTTTTGGTAAGAATGTATAACCCTGACGATCCTCTTTCAAAGCATCCTATGGCAAAGGCTGTTGTTGGATCTGGAAACGATGTAGATGCTTCAACAAAGGCATTTTATGGATTGGTTTCTCAAACTATTCAGGCAGATGGGAGCACCAAACCAGACCCAACGCTAAATAGTCCTGAGTTAAAGCGAACGATTTGGGATGAATATGTCAAAATTACCGATAAATATAATGATCCCGGTAAATTTACCACGTTGGTTGGCTATGAATGGTCTTCTCAACCCAATATGAGTAACCAGCATAGAAACATCATTTTTAGGTCCAGCAAAGATCTTCCGGTTCCTTTTTCTTATTTCGACTCGCAGCATCCCGAAGATTTATGGAAATGGATGGATACACAACGGGAAAATGGTCATGTCGCTTTTAGCCATCCCACACAATGGCAATTTAAGCAATGGCACCATGTTCTCTATGGATGACTCTTATGGCAACCCTATTACATATGAATATGCCCAGGCACGAATGCGTAACGAAAAATTAACTGAAATCATTCAAACCAAAGGACAATCCGAAACTCACCCATTAATGGCTCCAAATGATGAGTTTGCAGGTTTTGAACTCTGGACCAAGCCTGTTGCCGGTCCTGGAACCGTTAAGGTGGTAGAAACCAATTATGTTCGAAATGCTTTCTCTAATGGTTTGGCTTTAGAACAAAAAATTGGAATCAATCCCTTTAAGTATGGCGTTGTAGGTGGCGGAGATATTCATACCTCCATCGTTTCTCATGAAGAATATGCCCATACCGGAGAACACAATTTGAAATCAAGCAGCCCGAAAGCTCGCTTATTAGTGAATGCACCTGACGAACCTTCAAAAATAGAACAAGGAACGGCAGGCTTATCTAACGTGTGGGCAGAAGAAAATACCCGAGAATCTATATATGATGCTATGGAACGCAAAGAAACCTGGGGCACAAGTGGTCCAAGAATCATTGTCAGGGTCTTTGCCGGATATGATTTTGGAAATACCCAACCAGGAGATGAAAACTGGGCCGAAATTGGCTATACTCGGGGTGTGCCTATGGGAGCTGATATGAAGGAAAATACAGCAAAAAAACCGGTTCAATTAATGGTATATGCTTTAAAAGGACCTAATAGTGGCAATTTGGATCGAATTCAAATCGTAAAGGGCTGGTTAGATGCAAATGGCGAAAATCACACAAAAATTTATAATGCCGTTTGGTCTGGAGACAGAAAACCAGATGCTCAAGGAGAATTACCATCCGTTGGAAATACAGTAAACATTCCTGAAGCCTCATACACAAATACGATTGGAAGTACAGAATTAAAAACGACCTGGACAGATCCGGATTTTGATCGCAGGTCAACCGGCTTATTATTATTTACGTGTTCTTGAGATACCTACCCCTCGGTGGTCCACATACGATGCCAAAGCTCTGGGAATTGACCCACCAAAAGACTTTCCTGCAAGCATTCAGGAACGTGCCTGGACCAGCCCTATATGGTATTCACCGAAATAGTAAAATAACTTTAAAGTCACTAGGTATGAAGACAAATAAAACAATTAAGTGGATAGCAATAAGCATTTTCGCCCTGTTGCATTCTGGGTTGGATAATTATACCCATTATCGCAAAGAATTATGCGATCAACAACAGCAAGGAATTGTTCGGGCGTCAGATCGACATCGACCGACTGCGCTTTAATTTTTTTACCGGGAATATGCACATGACAGGGTTCAAAATGTTCGAGCACGACGAGTGCACCGAATTCGTTTCCTTCGACACCCTCAACGTGAACATCGAACCCTATCAGTTTATTTTCAATAAAAAAGTCGTCGAGCAGTTCTATCTTCAGGGACTTTCTGTAAATGTCATTCTGAAAGATTCTACATATAATTTCGACGACCTTGTTGCCTTTCACACTGCCGGTTCCGATACTATCGCCGAGGAGGAAAATCAAGAACCCTTTAAATACATCCTGTCAAATCTGGAACTCAAAGATGCCGATTTTTCATTTGAAGATCAGAATCTTCCCGATACCACCAATATTGATGATTTCTCATTTTTTATCCCTTATGTCAGCTGGGATCAGGAAGAGAAGAGCAATGCAGATCTTCGTTTCGATTTTAAAAGAGGAGGCTATTTTGAATCCAGTATCAATGTGAATCCCGTGGATGGCGAGTACGATGCCAAGATCACATTGATCATCTATTTTTGGACCCCTTTTTGAAGCGGATACAGGAGTATGCTCAAATCAGTGCGATTGAAGGTTTTGTAAATACAACAGTTGGAATTTCATGGAAATATAAACGAGGCGGAGAAATCGCTGATGAAAGGCCGGATCGAAGTCATGAATTTAACAATGACCGACAAGGATTCACAAAAGTTTCTGGCTTCAGAAAAATCAATTTGTGTTCTCAAGGAGTTTGATGTGAGTCAATGACTCCTATCACATTGATTCCCTGCGATTGGATAGTCCTTTCTTATTGTTTGAACTGGATTCTGTCAGCAATAATGTGTTTCGGATTTTTAAACTGGATTCGGTTTCCGGTGAATCGGAGGAACCTAAAGTAGAGACTGAAACAGAGACCGATTCAGTTGCGCACAGCAGTCTCTTTTATGCGATCGATCATTTTAATTTAAACTCTGGTGTGATGGACTATACGGATAATTTGACCGGGCAACCTTTTAACTATCACCTCAGTGAAATTCATATTGAGACAGATAGTATTTACAGCAATGCAGATTGGGTGGAGATCAATGCAGATATGCTTTTGAATGAGAGAGGGACCTTGAAAGCACAGGTGGGATTCGATCCGGTTGATTACCTCGACGGAAGTCTTAATATCTCTGTTGAGAAATTCCTTTTACCGGATTTGAACATTTATACCAATCATTATGTAGGTCATACAATGGTTGAAGGAGACATGTTTTATTACTCCAGATTCCAAGGTGATCAATGGAAACATTGAAAGTGAGAACAAACTGATCGATCAAGCAACCAACTGTGACTAATTCCAAAGGAGGCCTCTATTCACTCCCCTCAAACTCGCACTTTGGTTGTTGTCTGATAAGAATGGTGACGTCAATTCAACGTACCGGTTCGAGGTGACCTCAATGACCCGGAAATTGATGTGTGGAAACTCGATTTGGAGCACATTGAGAAATAAGATTACCGATACTGCCGACAATCCTGTTGTCTCACTGGCTCCTCTTGTTGGGGCAGACCCAAAGGAATTAGAATCTATCGATTTTAGCTTTACGGATACCCTTGTCACTGACCAGCATGTCAAACAATTAAATTGGTTGGTTGAACTTGAAAAGATAAAGAAAGGCCTGTCAATTGATCTGAATTATTTTGATGATCATGAATTAGATGCAGCGTCGATTAATGGTATGCAGACCCAAACCGACAGTGTAAATACAAATGTTTCTGAGGCAGAGCCATCTATTGGCAAGACAGTTGCTGAACAGTACTCAAATGCACGAATCAAAAGTATAAGGAATACGCTGGATTCTCTCTGATGCAAACACACTCATCAACATCATTGAATGGGATTCCTTGTCACCTGAAAACACGGGTTCTACCCCCTTATTTAAGATCAAATTTTCTATGCATAAATGAGTTAGATAGCTTAAATTAGGCCCGGATTTTTAAGACATGATATGTCTTTTTCAGAAATACAATTGAACCCATTTATGAGAAAAATATTAAAAGAACCCTTATTTCATTTCCTCCTTTTGGGTGCCCTGATTTTCGCGCTGTATGGAATTGTAAATAGAAAAACGGATGATGAAGGCACTATTATAATCGACGATTTTGATATAAATAATATCATCGCCAGCTGGGAAATGCAATGGAAAAGACTCCCAACGGATGAGGAATTAAAAAATCTTATTCAACAAAATATCAAACAGGAAATATTCTATCAGGAAGCTTTAAAAATGAATCTGGATCACAATGACGAGATCATCAAAAGAAGACTTTCTCAGAAAATGCAGTTTTTATCGAACGATCTTGCTTCAATGAATGAACCTTCATGATGAGGACATCCAAAAATATTATGACCTCCACTTTACAGCTTACCTGAGTCCTTACAATATTTTCTTTTTACCAGATCGTTTTCAATCCAGGATAACAGGAATGACCCTCTGGGGGATGCCGAACTTTTATGTCTCAAATAAATAATTTATCCATCGAAGAAGTAAAAACAAAAGGCGACGCCCTACCCTTCCCATTTTTCTTTGAGAATATTGACGCTGATGATCTGAACAGACAATTGGGTAATGATTTTTCGAAATCGCTTGAACAGGTTGAAACAGGGATCCTGGACCGGTCCTGTTCAATCAGGATTTGGTTACCACCTCATTTATTTGACCGAAAAAACGGGACCACAGATTCCTGAAATTGAAAGCATTAAAGATGACCTTCTCAGGGATATGGAATACGACAATCAAAAACAAATGAATGATTTGATCTTTAAGGAATTGAAAAAAAATTATTCCATTGAATTTAATTTGGATCCCGAAAAGTTTGATGAGGCATTTATAGATTATCCTAAAAGACGGAAGAGAAAAATTGATATGAAAAAAGTTTATTTTCTTCTATTGACACTGATCCTGATTGGAAATTCTCATGTTAACGCGCATGAAATTCGACCTGCATACCTTCAAATTATACAGGTATCAGAGAATAGCTATGAAGTTTTTTGGAAGGTTCCCAGTATGGGTGATGCCGTGCCAAAAATTCAGCCCGTTTTCCCTATGGAGTTTACCGTTGAAAACCTAAAAGCCCCCAATCAAATTCCGGGCTCCGTGATCTACTATTATGTTATCAGCTCCGAACAACCCCTGCAAGGAAAGGAAATTTTTATTCAAGGCTTAAACAAAACACTTGATCGATGTATTGGTAACGGTTCAATACCTCGATGGGGAAAAGGCAACCTTATTGTTGCAGCCTGATTTCGATACCAGTATTATTCCCGGTAAAACAACGGTTATGGATATTATTAAGGCCTATACCGTTTTGGGGATTGAACATATTCTATTGGGAATAGATCACCTGCTGTTTGTACTCGCCCTCATCCTGATTACCAAAGGAAAATGGAAGATTCTAAAAACGATCACCGCGTTTACCATAGCCCATAGTATCACGCTCAGTCTGGCTGCTTTGGGTTATGTCAATTTCCCGGGCCCACCGGTTGAGGCTGTAATAGCGCTTAAGCATTGTTTTTCTTGCCCTTGAGATTTTAAAAAACCTGAACGGCGAAAGGAAACCTTGACCAGTAAGAAACCATGGATCGTCGCTTTTACTTTCGGGCTCCTTCACGGCTTTGGTTTTGCCGGAGCCTTAGCGGCTATTGGATTGCCTCAACAAGAAATTCCACTGGCACTGGCCTTCTTTAACATCGGCGTGGAATTGGGACAAATCATGTTTGTTGTTGTAGCGCTTTTCGCACTTTATCTTTTACATATTAAGAAGAATTGGCCAGCTTACTCTAAGAAAGTTCCCGCGTATGCCATCGGTTCAATTGCGGCCTTTTGGATGATTCAGCGCATTGCAGGCTTTTGGGATTAAATAGCAACATCACTTGTTTGAAATTCAATTGTTTTGTAACTTTAATACATTTTTGATTAAAAGTTGAATAGGATGAGAAAATCGATCTATTTTTCAGCAATTCTTGGGACTTGCATTTTTGGCCATCAGTTTATTGGCACTGTTCATTGAACTAAATCATACTCATCTTGTTTCTATTTATTGGAATCGGTATATTACTGCTCGTGACCTTACCGCTTTTCCTGATTGAACGATTGAGGTACAAAAAAATGAAAGCGTCCATTTTAAAAAAATACCAAGGCAAAGTCTCGAACAAAAAACATCAAAAGAACAAAAATTAAGCACATTCCGACTATCCTTCATTCAGGAAGCAAAAAAGCGGTCTTAACCTGGGGAGGCGGAAATATTCATGGTTCAAGCGCTAAAAGAGGTTCTAAAAGAGGTTTCTTGAAGCATTAAGATCTCTCATCACCTCGGAGATGATCACCTCACCTCCTCACCCACCTCAGAAGCGAAGGGTTCACTTCCCACCCCTTCAGAGGTGAAGGTTTCAGATTTTTAGGAATCACCATCAACGCTTTGTTGCCTTAATGGCAAATACCATTGGAATTTTATTTTCCAAATGCTTTATCCGATATTTTTTAGGTTCAAATTCAACGGTGTGTTTAAAACAATTGTAAGGTGAATAATCGTATTCTTCAAGTGAATCTATACGAAGCCCGTTTTTAATCAAACTGTTCACAACCTCACTCATGCTGTGATTCCAAACAATACACTCCTGACTTATCTGAGCCTCCCTGTCGGCATAAGTTCCATCTTCAGTTTCAACTATGGCTCCGGAATTAAAATAATTATATTCGATTTTTTCAAAATCATCGTCAAACATCCAGACCACCGGGTGAAACTCTACAAATACAAAATGACCATCTGGTTTTAAAAATCGGGAAACAATTCTCGCCCATTTATCCAGATCCGGTAACCAACCAATTACTCCATAACTTGTAAAAACAATATCAAACTGCTCCTCTAAATGATTGGGCAAATCGAAAATATCACAGCAAATGAAGCTTGCATCAACCTTGCATTTTTCTGCAATTTCTTTCGCCTTTTGGATCGCTTTATCTGATAGATCTACGCCAGTTACTTTTGCACCTTCTCTGGCCAGGGATATTGTGTCTTGCCCGAAATGGCATTGAAGATGTAAAATACGCTTACCCCTAATGTCTCCCAAGAGTTCAATTTCAATGGGATTCAAAGAAGATTCTCCCGAGAGAAACCGATTCATATCATAAAATTCAGAATTGATATGAGTCTCTACTTTATTATTCCAGGACTGCCTGTTAATTTCTTTATAATTCTTTTCAGGTTGAGATTTCATTGACTAAATATATTGAATGTCGAAGACCTATTAAACTCCTCTATTGTGTTTGTATTTTTAACAAAGCTAAGCGATTAAAACCGCTATCCACCAACTACGATGAACTTGATCTTTTTAATCCCTTTCACAAAAAGAAAGGCCATGAATCCAACAATCAAACCCATCAGCAATTCAGCAAGAATGAAGGTAAGGCATGTAAAAAATCATGAATTTCTGGAATATTATGAACAAACATCCCTCCTCCTACCAGCAGCATCGCTATGGTTCCAACAACAGCCAGTAACTTGATCAATTTTGGAAGAGAATATACCAAGCTTTTACCCATAATGACAAAGGAGGATTTTACAAATTGACTTTTCCCTCTTGCCATTTGTATAAACTTCATCCCCATATCATCCATCCGCACCATCAAGGCTACAATTCCATAAACCCCAATGGTAGCTACTATTGCCACAATGGAAACTACTAATATCTGCTCTAAAATAGGTTCATCTGTTACGGTTCCTAAGGCGATCATGATGATCTCCAAAGACAAAATAAAATCGGTAATTATGGTAGACTTAATTTTGGCTTTTTCAATAATCAACAACTCTTCTTCTGTGACAATCTGGATCTTTTTCTGCTCCTCGTGCTTTTTATGAAAAAAAGTATGTACAATTTTTTCAACGCCCTCAAAACTCAAATAGACGCCTCCAATGAGTAAGATGGGTACAATCAATTGAGGCGCATAGGCCGTTAGCAGAAATGCAAAAGGTAAGATGATCAATTTGTTGAGAAAGGAACCTTTTGTGATGGCCCATAATACGGGTAATTCCCTTGAAGCCCTGAAACTGGAAGCTTTTTCAGCACCAACCGCCAAATCATCCCCAAGGACCCCGGCTGTTTTCTTGGTTGCAAATTTTGCCATTAAGGCAACGTCATCCATCAAAGCCGCTATATCATCTAAAATTGCAAAAATACCTGTCATTGAACTGCTCTTATGTTTTTAAAATATTTTTTAAATATACTATTATTCATGATGATAGGGCTCATTTCTAAGAATCGTAAAAGCCCGATAAATTTGCTCTACCACAAATAACCTGATCATCTGGTGTGAAAAAGTCATTTTTGAAAAAGATAGTTTACCCTGAGACTTTTGGTACACAGCCTCTGAAAAGCCATAGGGACCTCCTATCGACCAAGACCAATTGCTTAACTCCGGAATTCATCTTTTTTTGCATAAATTTTGAAAAGCCTATAGAATCGATAGACTTTCCCCTTTATCATCCAGAAGTACCAACTGATCTGTAGGGCCTAGCTTACCAAGTATCAGCTCTCCTTCCCTCTCTTTTTGTTCGGTTTCTGATAGGTTTTTAGCATTTTTAATATCCGGAATGATCTCCAGTTCAAATTTGACATAATGCTTTAAACGGCTCTCGTATTTCTTTATCAGCAGCTGAAGGTTTTTATCGTCTGTTTTGCCGATGGCCAGTAACTTGATTTTCATTAAAGTGATTGTTTCGGTAAATATAAAGACTTATTTTTGTAATGTTAAATCCTATTCCAATGATCAGTAAAATTCAAATGGCCAAAGAGCTGGAAGGCATTATAAAGAATGGAATTCGCGAAGATATTGGAGAAGGTGATCACAGTTCTCTTGCCTGTATCCCTGCAGATGCAAGAGGTAAAGCCAAACTGTTGGTAAAAGAGGAAGGCATCATTGCAGGGGTTGAATTTGCTAAAATGATCTTTCAGGAAGTTGATCCTGACTTACAAATAGAAACATTTATAGCAGATGGAGAAAATGTTAAAGTCGGCGATATTGTTTTCTTTGTGACCGGAAGTTCCCAATCCATATTAAAAGCTGAAAGGCTCGTTTTAAATGCCATGCAACGCATGAGTGCCATCGCTACAAAAACCAAAAAATTTGTTGATGTTTTAAAGGGTACCAACACCAGAATTCTCGATACAAGAAAAACGACTCCAGGCATACGTGCCATTGAAAAATGGGCCGTTACCATTGGCGGAGGGGTAAATCACAGATTTGCCTTATATGATATGATCATGTTAAAAGACAATCATATCGATTTCGCAGGCGGTGTGGATAAAGCCATCAAAATGACCAAGGATTATTTAGAAGAAAATAACTTGGACCTGAAGATCATTGTTGAGGCCAGAAACATGGATGAGATCAAACTCATTCTTGACCATCAGGGTATCCACAGAATTCTTATAGACAACTTCAATTATGAAGAAACTGAAAAGGCAGTGAAACTGATCGCAGGTCAGTGTGAAACGGAATCTTCCGGTGGTATCACTTTGCGAACTGCCAGAAGATATGCAGAATGTGGTGTTGATTATATTTCTTCGGGTGCACTTACCCATTCGGTATACAATATGGATCTGAGCTTAAAGGCTATTTAAGACCTTATCTCCTTTTTCGATCGGAAGTTCCGGGATACTTCCCCATTCGGTCCAGGAACCATCATAAACGGATATATGCTTGTAACCGGCAAGCTCGGCTCCCAGTGCCAAAACACAAGCCGTTATTCCTGAACCACAGGAAAATACGAGATTTCTGTTTTCAGGAATCATTGATTGAAATGTATCTTTTAACGTTTTATGGCTCGATCATTTTACCATCACGCAACAGATCTGTATAAGGCAGATTTAAAGAACCTGGAATATGACCACTGCGAAGCCCTTTACGTGGTTCCTCCACCAATCCTTTAAAACGATCTTCGGCCCTTGCATCAATCACCAATTCTTCTTGATCATTCAGATGACCAAGAACATCCTGATGATCCTTAAAGAAATCAGGGTCGTAGTTGCCGCTAAAATCACCTTGAACAACAGACACCTCATTTTTTTCTTCTACCTCAAAACCGGCTTTCTTCCATGCCACCAAGCCACCATTCAATACGGCTACCTGAACGTGTCCCATAGCTTTAAACATCCACCATGCCCTGGCACTTGAATAGATGCCATGATCATCGTATACCACAATCACACTGTTCTTGTTTATTCCCAGTTTCTTCGCCGCTTCAATAAAAGCGCACTCTCCTGGCCAGGTATTTGGAAAGGTCGCTGAAGTATCGCTAAAAACATTTTTGATATCAAAAAAACGGGCTCCCGGAATTCTGTGCTCAGCTAGGTCTATCGATCGTTTTCACTGGCAACTGCTTTTGGCAAGGTAGCATCCAGTACCACCAAATCGATCAGCTCCAAGATGTTCTTTGAGCCATTCTACTTCAACCAGTGCACTATCCAAATGAATTGCTTTCATGTTAAAATATTATTTATTCCTAATTCTTTTCCTTTAACATAGGAACAAATCTAAAATCTCCATATTCCAACTTGTCAAATTTATTTTCTGACCTTCTGGTAAAAACAGTCATTATTTGTACGTCATCCCCTACGGGTATCACCAGCTTACCTCCTATTTTCAATTGACCCAGCAAAGCCTTGGGTGCATATGGCGCTCCGGCGGTTACGATAATTCCATCAAATGGAGCATTTTCAGGTAAACCCAAATATCCATCTCCAAAGACCAGTTTTTTAGGTACATAACCCACTTTGGGCAGGAATTTTTTAACTTTTGTATAGAGCTCTTTTTGTCTCTCAATGCTGTAAACCTCAGCTTTTAATTCTATCAAAACGGCCGTTTGATACCCCGATCCTGTTCCAATTTCAAGAATTTTATCACCAGGTTCAACTTCCAATAGTTCTGTTTGATATGCTACTGTATAGGGCTGAGAAATGGTTTGATCTGCACCTATCGGAAAAGGTTTGTCCTGGTAGGCAAAATCTACAAATCCGGAATCCATAAATAAATGTCTCGGAACTTTAGACATCGCATCCAGGACCATTTTGTCTTTGATGCCTTTATTGCGAATCGTTGTAACCAACTGGTTTCTTAAACCCTTATGCCTGTTTGAATCATTTATTATCATAGGGTAAAAATAGATAAATAATTGGCTTGATAATATAGGCATCAATAATTTTTTATCAAATAATCCCCTATAAAAACAGCATTGAATATAGGCCTGATTTTAAGATTATTAAAAAACAAAATACAAGAATTAATTGGCTGTTTACCGGATATTAATACTCATCCGACATATTGTTGAATTCTTCAAACAATACCTGATAGTCACCTGTTGAAAGAATGTAAATATGCCAGATCATAGATAATATGCCTACTACGATTCCTATAATGGCTGTCGTTCTGCCTGTTTGCGCATTATTGATGCCATCAAAAATATCCGGATCCTCTTCGTGAATTCGTATGGCTTTATTGGCATTGTTCAGACCAATAATTCCTAAAATAATTCCTATCACGCCCCAGCAGCAGCATGCTGTGACAATTGAACTGATTCCTAATATAAGAGCGCTTTGGGAGTAGGGTAATTTTTCTTTGTACATGTTTAGATGAATTTAAGTAGGTAGTTGAGCAGAATAATGATCACATTTAAAATAAATAGTCCCTGTAAAATAGTGTGTCCTTTGACAAAATTGAACCTGAGGTGAAGTGCCAAAAAAAACACCATAGCCAATAAGGTGTAAATAGCAGGATAACTTAAAAACGCATGTACAAAATCTCCTTTTAGCAGATATATGACTGATCGCTGAAAACCACAGCCCATGCACTCCATTCCCATTTCCTTCCATTGACAGGAGAGCATATTTTCTTCCAAAAAAGAAATAAATCCCATGTGTAAACATTTTGATCTACGAACTAAAAATACAATAATTTTACTTATATATTTGTGACCATGAAAACCAAAAAAAAATTTAAAATTGGGGATTCAGTGAGTGTGATCAATGATACCATGACCGGAAAGATTGTGGCAATAGCTGGTGAAAAGATTAGCATCGAGTGCCAAGATGGATTTTTGTATAGTTTCGATTCGAAAGAACTTGTTGCCAGTAAAGCATGGAATCCTTTGATCCTGCCTAACATGAAAGAGGATAAGACAGCAGCATCAGGTGTTCCGAAGACTCGGTTTAAATCAAAAAAAGGAACCATGGTCAAAGAGGTCGATCTGCATATACACGAGCTCATTGATTCTGAAAAAGGCATGAGCAATTATGACAAATTATCCTTACAATTAAAAACCGTTCAAAGAGAATTGGAATTAGCCATAGCTAAAAGACAGCAAAAAATCATTTTTATTCATGGCCGTGGCGAAGGTGTTTTAAAAAAGGAACTCAGAATCTTGTGCAGTAAGTATCCGGTGGAATACCATGATGCCTCCTATACCGAATATGGCATAGGGGCCACAGAAGTTATTATTTTTCAAAACAAAAAATAACCCTTAAGAAGCAGGGCCCGTTTCAGCTGTTCCAAAAAGAAAGGTTTCGTCAAGTTTTAATTCCTGATCATCCACTTGCAGGACAACATCGATCAAGCACCACATAATGTTTCCAGCCAGTGATAGTTTCTCCATCCGTGTCATAGACCGGTTGATTTTCAACAACTATAGTTCCGGATACACCTCGCCAGTCTTTAAGAACAGTTGGCTCTACAGGAGGAACCGCAGCACAGAAATAGCTATCAGTTAGCTTATCATCAAAAAGTCTGTAGGTAACTGTAAAGGAACCGTTTTCAGTAACGCTAACCGGAACCACAAGATCTTCGTCTTTTCTGATTTGCTGATCGGTCAAAGTCACAATAAGGGCCTCTCGCTGCTCGTCTGTACTCAAGCGATAAAGCGTATATTGCGTTGTTCCACAAATATTTACCTCATCTTGAAATTCAAAACTTGAAATATCCAGATCCCCGTCATTACAGGAAAATCCAGCAAATAAAGCAATAAATAAAATTAACTTCTTCATCTATTTAAGATCAAATAACTTATTATACTTCCCGATCAAAAGTAGGCACAAAAGTAAAGGTTTTATGCTCATTATAAAACATAAGTACTAAGAAAAATAATTACTTTTGTAGCATGCAAAAAATCTATTTCGACAACGCAGCAACAACACCACTAGACAAAGAGGTGGTAAAAGTCATGACAGAGCATATGCTCAACAATTTTGGAAATCCTTCCTCCAGTCATGAATTTGGGAGAAAAGCCAAGGCTCAGGTAGAAACTGCCAGAAAGCATATTGCAGCATATTTCAATTGTTCCGCTTCGGAAGTCATTTTTACTGCCGGAGGCAGTGAAGCTGATAATCTGATCTTATTGAATGCGGTCAAGAATCTGGGTGTTCAAAGAATTATAAGTTCTCCCATAGAACACCATGCTGTGTTGCATACCATAGAAGCACTTGAAAAAGATTTTGGAATTGAAGTGGATTATTTATCGATAGATCATCAGGGAGAAATCGATTATAGCGAACTGGAACACAAATTAAAAATTTCCGAAAAGAAAAGTCTTGTAAGTTTGATGCAGGTCAATAATGAGATCGGTAATATCCTGGATGTTGATAAAGTGAGCAAACTTTGCAAGGAAAACGGAGCACTGTTCCATTCGGATACGGTTCAGGGAATTGGCCATGTTCCTCTGGATCTTCAACAAACCCTATCGACTTTATCGTGGCCAGCGCTCATAAATTTCACGGTCCAAAAGGCGTTGGTTTTGCCATTATCAAGAAAGGATTTAAAATTGAACCCATGCTCCATGGAGGAGAACAGGAAATGGGTACCAGGGCCGGAACCGAAAATACGCACAGTATTGTCGGTCTGGATAAAGCCTTGACTTTGGCAATGGATCACTACGATGACGATAAGGCCTATATTTCCGGACTCAAACAATACTTTATTGAACAGATCAAAGAAAAAGTTCCGGAGGTAAACTTTAACGGACTTTCAGCGGATCCTGAGCGTTCTGCATTTCATATCCTGAATGTGAGATTTCCGGTAAACAAACCTATGCTGCTGTTCAACCTTGATCTTAAAGGAATTGCTGCCTCAGGAGGCAGCGCATGCCAGAGCGGCAGTAGCAAAGGTTCCCATGTTTTAGCAGCCATTCTTAATGAAGAAGATGTCCAAACATACTTCTGTCAGATTTTCCTTTAGTAAATTCAATACAACAGAAGAAATTGATATTGTGATCAAAGAGATTGCATCAATAATAAACAAATAACATAAAAAAAGGTTGTGAAAATTCACAGCCTTTTTTTTATGTTATTTTAGATCAACTATCAGCATCCAGATAGTCAGGAGTACCATCTCCATCAGTATCATCATTCGTTGGATCACCGTCACCATTCGTATCTTCATTAGGGTCAATTTTCCGTCATCGTCATCGTCAATATCAAGATAATCGGCGTACCGTCTTCATCAGTATCATCATTGGACACATCTCCGTCACCATCAATATCCTCATCATTATTAGAGACAAAATCATTGTCTGCGTCAGCAATGACAACTTTTCCCAGATCAAAAAATAGTATAATTGCATTAGGGGAATCGTACACGATCCAACATTCCCGTAAGCTAAACCTGAAGGCATAAAGAATACACCATTTCCAGTGTTTTCGTAACCAAAAGACTCGTCCGGAAAAATCACCTTTTCACCTTCTTTAAAGTAGCAGGCTCCATACCTGAAACCAGGAATCGTACGGGTTAAATTGAAACCAGGATTTAGAAGCAGCATAGCTCAGGTTTTCATCAAACTTAGTGCTGTCTAGCAAAAACCCTGTACAAGATCTGAACCGAATCATTTCTGCTCGCTTGTATGCCTACTCCCTGCTCAATAACATAATAATAGATTTTATAATCTATGTCGTTGTATTCAAGAGCTTCTGTAGATACAATATCGTATAAAGGTGTTTCTCCATTCGTTGATCGTATCAATCTCCTTTTCGGGGGTCAGATAATGCGTTTGAAGAAACTCGATCAGAACCGCATCATCGATTACTGCCTGAGCAACCGGATCATAGGGTTCCTGTTTCGGATCATCATCATCATTACAGGAAAAAATACCGATCCCAAGGATCAACAGAAATACATATTTCAATTTCATTTTCATCATTTTGCTTCGCAATTTACAATTTTAAAACTTATTTTAGGCAAAGTCCATTTAATTTTTAACAAGTTTAGTTAATTGACTTTAATGCTGCTTTGAAAATCAATTCTTAAAATAGATTACCTGAATTCGATCTTTCTCATTCTAAGGCTAAGCGGCGTGATTTCAAGATATTCATCATCTCTGATATATTCCATACATTCTTCCAAAGAAAAATCTACTTTAGGGAATATCTTAGCACTTTCGTCAGTACCTGATTTTCTAACGTTGGTCAGTTTTTTTCCTTTGATCAGGTTCACACCCATATCTTCCTGACGGCTGTTTTCCCCAACAACCTGTCCCTTATAAATTTCCTCGATTTGGATCAATAAAGAAACTTACCTCTATCCTGCAGTCTGTCGATAGCATATGCTGTGGCTTTACCTGGTTCTGAAGACACGATCGCACCATTATTTACTTCACTAAATTCTCCTTTAAAAGCATCATAACCTCTCAACCTGTGATTGATGATAGCTTCTCCTTGGGTGGCAGTCAGAATTTTATTTCTCAATCCGATCAATCCTCTTGAAGGAATATCAAATTCAAGGTGCTGTAAATCTCCTTTGGGTTCCATGACATGAAGATCACCTTTTCTGATGGTGACCAGATTAACGGCCTTACTTGATAATTCTTCAGGAACATCAATCACTAAAGTTTCAAAAGGTTCACTCTTAACACCATCAATTTCTTTGAATGATCACCTTTGGTCTTCCTACCTGAAGTTCATAACCTTCTCTTCTCATGGTTTCAATAAGTACCGAAAGATGTAATATACCTCTTCCAAAAACGATAAACTTATCTTCACTGTCGGTCTCCTCAACTCTTAAGGCCAGATTTTTTTCCGTTTCCTTGAATAATCTGTCTCTTAGGTGACGTGAGGTGACATATTTACCCTTCTTTCCCAAAAAATGGTGAATTATTGATCGTAAACAACATACTCATGGTTGGCTTGTCAACTTCAATTCTTGGTAAAGCTTCCGGGTTCTCCAAATCAGCAATCGTATCGCCAATATCAAAACCTTCAAGCCCTGTAATGGCACAAATATCACCACTTCTCACCTTATCAGTCTTGGCTCTGCCAAGTCCTTCAAAAGTGTGTAATTCTTTTATTCTTACTTTTTTGACGAACCATCAGCTTTGCAAAGCATATAGTCTTTGCCTTCTTCCAAATCTCCTCTAAAAACCCTTCCGATAGCAATTCTTCCTGTAAAAGCCGAAAAATCCAAGAGATGTTATTTGCATTTGAGGTGTTCCTTCTCTGTAGGGTGCCTCAGGGATATTTGCTATGATCGCGTCCAGTAATGGAATAATATTATCTGTTTCTTCCTCCCAGGTAGTATTCATCCAACCATTTTTGGCAGAACCATAGATCGTATTGAATTCCAATTGCTCTTCAGTAGCATCCAAGCGCAAACATCAGATCAAAAACTTTTTCGTGAACCAGATCAGGCGTACAATTTTCCTTATCCACCTTATTGACAACAACAATAGGCATCAATCCTAGCTCAAGTGCTTTACTCAAAACAAATCTTGTTTGAGGCATAGGTCCTTCAAAAGCATCTACTAAAAGTAAAACACCATCTGCCATTTTCAATACCCTTTCCACCTCACCACCAAAATCGGCGTGACCAGGAGTGTCGATCACATTGATCTTTACGCCTTTATAATTTACCGAAACATTTTTCGATAAAATGGTAATTCCTCTTTCGCGTTCAAGATCATTACTATCCAATAAGCAGGTCGGTTCGTACTTTTCTGTCATCAAGTATTTTGGCTTGATCAATGATCTTGTCAACTAAGGTAGTCTTACCGTGGTCAACGTGGGCAATAATTGCTATATTTCTAATCGATTGCATATGTGTTTTTTTGAAAGTGCAAAAGTAATCCTTTATTTTGATTGTCAGGTCATTTGCTTAAATAATAATTGGCATGTTAAAATTCCCTCATGACACTTGATAAGTTTCTTGATAAAAAAGTTATTATTACAGCTGAAAATGAATGGATAACATTATTTTTACCAACTGATTTTTAAGATAAACTATGGATCTTTCTAAAGTGAAAATGGTGGTAACCGATATGGATGGCACCTTACTGAATTCAAAAAGTGAAGTCAGCGATCAGTTTTTTGAATTGTATCAAGCACTTAAATCCCATCAGATTCATTTTGTTGCGGCCAGTGGAAGACAGTATAGTAGCATACATGACAAACTAAGCACCATTGCAGAAGAGATTACCATAGTCGCTGAAAACGGAGGTTATATAAAACACGGAAACACCGAACTTGGATCAATTCTGCTCTCTCCCGGATCATATCAAATATTGATACCCCTGGTAAGAGAAGTCGAAGGTCTTTACACCGTATTATGTGGCAAAAAATCGGCTTATATTGAGAAAAGGATGATTCAAGATTTAAACACGTACTACAAGGAGTATTACACGAAATTTGATGTAGTTAGATGATCTGATGGATCTGCCTGAATGATGATTTTTTTAAGGTGGCCATTTATCATTTTGAAAGTTCTGAAACCTATATTTACCCTGTATGTAAAGCATCTTGAAGGAATCTTACAGGTCAAAGTATCCGGAACAAACTGGGTAGATATTGCGGATCCGAAATGCGAATAAAGGCGAGGCTGTTAAACTGCTTCAGCAGCAAATATGGAATATCAAAAGAAGAGACCATGGTTTTTGGCGATTATAACAATGATCTGGAAATGATCGATCAGGCATTTTTTAGTTATGCCATGGCCAATGCCCATGACAATGTTAAAAAAGCCGCCAGATTTCATACATGAAGCAATAATGAAGCAGGTGTGGAAGTCATATTACAGGAACTGATCAAGCCAAAAATCAACAAAGCAAGTCTTTAACTGTTTTGATCCGGGTTTCAGGGTATAAGAATATCATCTTTGATCCTTGTGGGTCTTCAGCGTTTGGGCATCTATCAGGCACCAGGTTGAAGCTGCTCTTAAACAGAAGGGTCTCTCCTTTATAAATTTCAACGTGACGTACTGATTTTACTCCTTTTGAATGCTCCGACCCATGTAACCAAGGTAAGTTCATCATCGCAAAACTGCCTGATTCAAATAATCCAGTTCATGGCGAAGCACCACCCAAAAATATTTTTCGTTTAAACTCTTCGGAGATAGTTGATTCCAATGCTTCTCAGAGATATCATTGACCCATTGCAAATAAACTACGTTATTGACATGTGAAAGTTCATCAATATGCGCTTCTCTGCAACCTTTAAGGTATATGAATAAGGAACAGTATTTTCGGGAGTTGTATTCACATCAGTTCTATTTATGTCTTTCTTTTAAGACTTTTTCTACATCTTTAAGGTATATCCTTTGGCCTGAAGCAAAATTAAGTAATGAAACAACAGATCGGCAGATTCATCCAAAAATAATTTTTCATTATCATCCTTTGCTTCAATGACAACCTCTACGGCCTCCTCTCCCACTTTTTGGGCGATTTTATTGATTCCTTTTTTAAACAACGAGGCCACATAAGAGTGCTTCGGATGGATTGTTTTTTCTGCTGGTGATGACGTCCTCAAGGGTACTTAGAAAACCGAACTGTGATTCATTGGATTCGGCCCAACAGGTATCCGTTCCTTTATGGCAGGTTGGCCCCTGTGGTTTTACCCTGATCAAAAGCGTATCATGATCACAATCATTTTTCATATCGACCAAATTTAAAAAATTTCCACTTTCCTCTCCTTTGGTCCAAAGTCGCTGTTTGCTTCTGCTGTAAAAATGTAACCTTCCTGGTAGCCAGCGTCTTCTCATAGGCCTCCTGATTCATATAGCCCAGCATCAAAACGATTTTTGTTTGCTCGTCTTGTATGATCGCCGGTATAAGCCCGGTATTTTCATCAAATTTTATTGTCATAATCTTACGTTTATTCCTTGATTCTTAAGTTCAGTTTTTAACTCCTTTATCTCGATTTCTTTATAATGAAAGACGCTTGCAGCCAGAGCTGCATCTGCTTTTCCTTCTATAAAAGTATCACAAAAATGTTGCATATTCCCTGCACCACCACTGGCTATGATAGGAACCTTGACCATTTCTGACAGTCTTCTTTAAGGTCTCATTGGCAAAACCATTTTTGGTACCATCATGATCCATGGAGGTAAAAAGGATCTCTCCTGCTCCCAATTCAACGGCTTCTTTGATCCATTCAAAAAGGTCCAACTCAGTTTGCACACGTACCTCCAACAAGAAAAACCTTCCATTGACCATCGATCAATTTGGCATCAACAGCCAAAACGATGCACTGACTTCCAAATTTATTGGCCAGTTCACTGATCAATGCAGGGTTCTTAACAGCTGAGGAATTGATCGAAATCTTATCTGCCCCTGCTCTTAACAGCATATTGACATCCTCCACACTGGAAATTCCACCTCCAACGGTAAAGGGAATATTTACCTTTCTCGCTACCTTTTCTACGAGCTCCACCAGGGTTTTTCGTTTTTCCTTGGTTGCGGTAATGTCAAGAAAAACCAATTCATCTGCGCCTTCTCTTGAATATCTGTCGGCCAGTTCAACCGGATCTCCTGCATCCTGAAGCCCAACAAAATTGACTCCTTTGACCGTTCTTCCGTCTTTTATGTCCAAACAGGGTATGATTCGTTTACTTACCATTAGATTTTTAATTTTTATCTATTAAACTGACGTGTCCCAACTATATTCATTCAGATATACCCAACATTAGGAGCTCAATACAAATTGTTCCAGTTGTTCCAAACTTATCCGTTGCTCATAAATGGCCTTGCCAATAATGGTACCTTCACAACCCATTTCTGCCAAGTTGCGGTAGTTCATCAAAATGAGAAATCCCACCGGAAGCGATCAAGTTGACCCCTGGCACCTCCTCTAAAATTCTTTTATAAAATTCAAAAGAAGGACCTTCAAGCATACCGTCTTTTGATATATCCGTACAAATCACATAACTGACGCCTTCTTTTTTATAGGCTGCGATAAAAGGGATCAACTCTTCCTGAGAGGCCTCCATCCAACCTGAAATGGCTACTTTTTCATCCTGGGCATCTGCACCAAGAATGATCTTGTCGGCCCCATAAGTTTTTAACCATCCTTTAAACATTTCAGGATCCTTTACCGCAATACTTCCTCCTGTAATTTGTTTGGCACCACTTTCAAAGGCAATATGTAAATCCTTATCAGACTTTAGGCCTCCTCCAAAATCAATTTGCAAACTTGTCTTGGAAGCGATATGCTCCAACACTTTATAATTTACGATATGCTGACTCTTCGCTCCATCCAGGTCTACCAAATGCAAATACTGTATCCCAACCCCTTCAAAAGCTTTGGCGACTTCCAAGGGATGCTCATTATAGATCTTCTTTGTAGCGTAATCACCCTTTGAAAGCCTTACACATTTTCCATCAATGATATCAATAGCCGGAATTATTCTCATTTTAAACAGCCTTTATAAAATTCTTCAATATTTGTTCTCCTATGGCTCCGCTTTTCTCAGGATGAAACTGACATGCATAGAAGTTATCCTTTCTGATGGCTCCTGAATACTTGATGCCATAATCGGTATTTGCGATGGAAAACTCATTTTCAGGCACATAATAACTATGCACATAGTATACATAAGATGATGCTTCCACCTGATCAAAAAGATGTCCCTTTAGGTCAATGATCTGATTCCATCCAATATGAGGTACTTTAAGATCAACCTGAAATTTTTTAACCTCTATCGGAAAGATCCCCAGACAATCTGTATCATTTTCCTCCGAGTGTTCGCACATCAACTGCATTCCCAAACAGATGCCCAAAACAGGTTGTTTTAATGTGGGTATCAACTTTTCCAGCCCATATTTTTTAATTTCCTCCATGGCGCTTTTGGCCTCACCGACTCCCGGAAAGATCACCTTATCTGCATCTCTGATCACATCGGGATCGTTTGAACATACAGCCTGATAACCCAATCTCTCCAGCGCGAACTGAACCGATTTTACGTTTCCGGCACCATAATCTATGATAACAATATTCATCCTATAATAATCCTTTTGTACTCGGTAAAATCATTTTATCAGCATCTCTTTTTACGGCTACCTTGATCGCCTTTGCAAAGGCCTTGAAAATAGCTTCTATCTTATGGTGCTCATTTTGTCCTTCTGCCTTAATATTCAGGTTGGCCTTGGCTCCATCCGTAAACGATTTAAAAAAGTGATAAAACATTTCAGTGGGCATATCGCCAATTTTTTCGCGTTTGAATTCTGCCTCCCAAACCAGCCAGTTTCTTCCTCCAAAATCTATGGCAACCTGTGCCAGACAATCATCCATGGGTAAGGTAAAGCCGTAGCGTTCCATACCTCTTTTATCGCGAAGTGCCATGGCAAAAGCCTCTCCAAGAACGATGGCTGTATCCTCCATTGTATGGTGTTCATCCACCTCCAGATCTCCTTTTACTTTGATCTCCAGATCCATATTTCCATGTCTTGCAATCTGATCAAGCATATGGTCAAAAAACGCTAAGCCCGTATCTATGTTGCTCTTCCCTTCCCCATCCAGATTCAATTTGACATAAATAGCTGTTTCTTTGGTTTTTCTTGAGATCTCAGCTGTTCTTTCCTGCAGTTTTAAAAACTCATAAATGGCCTTCCAATGCTCAGTTTCCAAGCATATAAATGCAGCTATTTCTTCATCGGAAACAGAGGTTTCCGTCGCCCCCAAGTTTGACTGATTATTGATATAGATACCTTGGGCATTTAAATTCTTGGCCAGTTCCATATCGGTCATCCTGTCACCGATCACATATGAATTCTTTAAGTCATAGTCTGCCGAAAAATATTCGGTGAGCAGTCCGGTCTGTGGTTTACGATTAGGAGAATTGTCTTTGGCAAAACTTCGTCAATGAATTGTTTTTCAAAAACAACACCTTCATTTTTAAAAGTCTCCATAATAAAATTATGCACCGGATAAAAAGTGTTTTCCGGAAAGACTTCTGTTCCTAAACCGTCTTGGTTGGTGATCATGACCAATTCAAAATCAAGTTCATTGGCTATTTTTGCCAGATAGAACAAAGCCTTTGGATAGAATTCGAGTTTTTCAAAGCTGTCAATCTGTTCATCTTCAGGCTCTCTGATCATCGTACCGTCTCTGTCTATAAATAATACTCTTTTCATGAATTTTCGTTGTTTTTAGCATCCAAATATTGCAGGCGTTTTAGCAAAATTTTATTCTCTTTTGGTGTTCCAACAGTAATTCGAAGACAATTTTCACATAATGGTTCTTTTGTCCGATTTCTGATCACCAGGTCTTTGTCTAACAATTCTTTATACCTTCTATCGGCGTCATCTACCTTTACCAATATAAAATTACTGTCTGAATGATAAATCTTTTGAACAAATCCTATGGTCTGTAGCTCTATGCTGAGTTTATTTCTACTACTGATGATTTCAATAATCTCCTGCTCTGTGACCTTATCGTTTTCCAAATATTTCAAGGCTGTTTGTTGTGTCAATACATTTACATTGTAAGGCATTTTCACTTTTTTCAACAGCTCAATAATTTTGGTATCCGCATAGCAGGCACCAAGTCTGATTCCGGCAAGACCATAGGCCTTTGAAAATGTCTGGGTAACGATCAAATTATTGTAATTATTCAACTGCCGGTTCCAGCTTTGAGCTCCTGAAAAATCAATATAGGCCTCATCTATGATCACCAATATGCCCAACTCCAGCAAGGCCCTGATAGCTCCTTCATCCATAAGGTTACCCGTAGGATTATTTGGTGAACAGATAAAAACCGCTTTGGTATCCTGATCTACTGCATTCTTTATAGCAGGAACATCCAACTGAAAATCAGGTGTAAGGGATACTTCTTTAAAGTGTACATTATTTACATTTGAAAGTACCTTGAACATCCCGAAGGTTGGCGTGTTGATGATAATATTGTCTTTTCCAGGCTCAAAAAACACCCTGAAGATCATATCGAGAATTTCATCACTTCCATTGCCCAGCAATATATTTGCCACAGCTACTTCTTTGATTTCAGATATTTTCTGTTTTAATTCTAGCTGATGCGGATCCGGATATCGGTTTAACCCATTGTCATATGGATTTTCATTGGCATCAAGATAGATCATCTCCTGATCAAAATCTTTAAATTCATCTTTGGCAGATGCATAGGGCTTTAAGTCTCTTATGCATGGCCTGGCCATTTTTCTTATGTTTATCTTTTCTCTGGACATAGGCTTAGTTCTTGAGTTCCTTATTTATCTCAGCCAATCTTAGACTGACTGCATTCTTATGTGCATAAAGTCCTTCAGCATCAGCCATCAATTCAATGGCTTTACCAATTTGCAACAAACCTTCTTTCGAGATTTCCTGAAAACTTACTGCTTTTTGAAAAGCATCAAGGTTCACACCGCTGTAATTTTTTGCAAAACCATTTGTCGGCAAGGTATGATTGGTTCCTGAAGCGTAATCGCCAGCACTTTCAGGGGTATAGTCACCAACAAATACGGAACCAGCATTTTTGATCTTACCCAGTATCTTTGCCGCATCTGAAGTACTAATGATCAGGTGCTCCGGAGCATAGGTATTGATCAGGTCAATGGCCATCTCTTCGGAACTGCAAAAGATCAACTTTGAATTATCAATAGCCTTTGTGGCAATATCCTTTCTTGGAAGATCGGCCAATTGCAGGCGAAATTTCCAGCTCAATCTCTTCCAATTTCTTTAGTGACCTGCAAACCAATATCACCTGACTGTCAGTTCCATGTTCGGCCTGAGAAAGCAGGTCAGCTGCCATAAAACTAGCCGTAGCGCTATCATCCGCATATACCAGTAATTCACTTGGGCCTGCTGGCAGATCAATGCCTACTCCGAATTTCATAGCCATTTGCTTGGCTACCGTCACATACTGATTACCGGGTCCAAAGATCTTGTATACCTGAGGAATCGATTCGGTTCCAAATGTCATGGCTGCTATGGCCTGTATACCTCCAACTTTATAGATCTTTTTAATTCCGCAAAGATCAGCCGTATATAACACTGCCGGATGTATATTTCCTTCCCGATCAGAAGGCGTACACATCACTACTTCCTCACAACCTGCGATTGCAGCAGGTACCGCCAGCATCAAAATAGTTGAAAATAAAGGGGCTGTTCCCCCGGGAATGTATAAGCCTACTTTTTCAATAGCTCTTTTCTCCTGCCAACAAACCACTCCTTTAGTGGATTCAATTTTTATGGGTTCGGTTTTCTGTGAGGCATGAAAAGCCTCTATATTCGATTTTGCCAATTGAATCGCATTTTTAAGTTCTTCGCTCAGAGATTCCTTTGCCCTTTCAATAGCTGAAGCTTCTACCTGAAGTGCCGCTAAATTTGCCTTATCAAATTTTTCAATATATTTTTTGACTGCCGCATCGCCCTTCTGGGCAATCTCGTCAAAAATATCGGCCACCAAAGGTTCAATATCGGCGTAGCTCTGTGTGGGTCTCTTTAATAGCTCGGCCCAGGTTTCTCTTTTAGGATCAAGTATCTTCTTCATAATTCTAAAATTAGATGACCATTTTCTCTATCGGTGCTACCAGTATACCTTCGGCGCCAAGTTGTTGCAACTCATCAATAACTTCCCAAAATTTATTCTTTTCAATGACTGTATGTATTGAACTCCAGCCTTCTTCAGCCAAGGGCAACACTGTAGGGCTTCGCATACCCGGTAAGATCGTAATGACCTCCTCGATCTTTTCATTAGGAACGTTCATCAAAATATACTTGTAATTTCTAGCCTTCAGCACTGATTGTAGTCTAAATCTCAGCTTGTCCAAGGTTTCTTTCTTTTCTGAACTGATCAGCGGAGACGCTGCCAATACAGCTTCTGATTTGGCGATAATTTCTACTTCCTTTAAGTTGTTCTTAAAAAGTGTACTTCCACTGCTAACGATATCACAAATAGCATCAGCCAGCCCAATATTCGGAGCAATTTCAACAGATCCTGATATTTGATGTAATTCGGCTTCAATACCTTTTTCCTTTAGAAATAAATTCAGGGTGTTCGGATAAGAAGTAGCGATCTTTTTACCATTGAGGTCCTTTATGCTATTGTATTGAAATGTTTTTGGTACCGCTAAAGAAACACGGCATTTTGAAAACGACAGTCTTTCAAGGATCTCTATGCTGCCCTCATCTTTTTCAACCAACAGGTTTTCACCAATAATGGCGATATCTACTACGCCATCTATCAAATATTGAGGAATATCACTGTTTCTTAAATATAGGATCTCCATCGGGAAATTCGATACAGTTGACCTTAACTGATCAAGACCATTACTGATCGAAATACCGCATTCTTTAAGTATTTTAAGGGAATCATCATTGAGTCTTCCCGATTTTTGAATTGCTATTTTTAATCTTTCCATTGTTATAATTTTTATGTTTAAGCATCAAAATTGGTCATGAAAAAACCCGCCTGAATGCTCAAACGGGTTCAAATATTTTGACTTTAATCACAACATCTTCAGCTCGCTTGAATGCAAGTATGGATATGATGGTGATGTAAAGCTATTCTTCTCATTTTACTAAAATACCTGACAAATGTAAACATATATTTAAAAAATACACAATGATTGTAAAAATAATTTAATCATTCTTTTCTGCTGCATGCTTGAATCCGTCATCCCACCATTGTCTCATTTTCTCTTTTCGAAAAACCAATGTATTGGTTGTAAGAACTGACGGGGTATAATATAAATTTAGTTTTACATGCTTGATGCCGGGCTTCAAACTCTCCAATTGATATATTATATTTTTCAATATGAATCTGCATATAATTGAAAAGATTTGTGATCAAACTAAAAGGGTTTCTGGATGGCATTCTGTTGAGCTGGGTTACTTCTGTATCTAAAATAATGGCATCTATTTCAGTCGCTCCCTGGCGGATAGCTTCCCTTATGGGAACCAGATTGGCAAAACCGCCATCTGCGTATTCATAACTGTTCTTGATCAGTAAGCTCATAAAGGGAACAAAATTACTGGAGGCCCAGATAAAATCCCTAAAATCATCAAATGTATGCTCCTCAAGTCCTTTAAACTCGACCTGATTTAAGGTCAGATTTGAAACCGTAACCAGCAACTTCTTTTTTGAATCCTTTACAGCTTGAAGATAGGCATCACTAATGTTCCTTTCAATCATTTCCTTTAGGTGATAACTTTCTCCAAAAGTCTTACTTCCCCTTAAAAAATTCTTAACCGTATTGAAGTGATTGATTCCGACCGTAACATGTCCTTTGTATGTCTTTATTTTAAAGGGGCAGGAACTGAATATGGTATGCTGATCCACATTAGAATATATGTCTTTTAGCTCTTCAACTTTACCCAAGGCCAGATGCGTCAGCATTAAACTACCGGTAGAAGTTCCTACAAAGAGCTTATAGTCCTTTTTCTTTTCTTCAATTAAATACTGTGCTATACCACCTGCAAAAGCCCCTTTACTTCCACCTCCCGAGATGACCAATGCCTTCATTTATTTTGTTTAAGTATCGTTTGATAAATATAAAAAAATTACTTTTGAAAAAATTTTAGCCGAAATCATGTTCTATTTGAAGAAACTACTTTTTTTTTCTTACTTACTTAGTGTTTCATTAATTGCTCAGCAAGAGGGAAGTACAACGTTTCTGGCAAAATTTAAGCTTCCTGGTATCAGTATCAGGGCAATAGAAGTAACCGATGCAAACACACTGTGGTTTGCTGGCTCCAAGGGCCGATATGGCCGGATTATCAACAACAAACTTGAAATTGACTCGATCAGTCATCAAGGCAGATTTCCAGAATTCAGGTCTATAGCCTATAATGGAGAATTTATATTTCTTCTGAGTATCGAAAACCCTGCATTACTCTATAAAATAGATCCTGAAAAATCATTAGGTCAGCAAGATCTGGTGTACAAAGAATCTGATCCTAAAATATTTTTCGATTCACTTGCCTTTTTTGATAAAGACAATGGGATGGCTATGGGTGATCCAACACAAGATTGTTTGTCTGTTATAAAAACCATAGATGGCGGCGATACCTGGAGCAAAATCTCTTGTAAAGAATTACCCAAAGTGGAGGCAGGTGAAGCTGCATTTGCCGCAAGCAACTCCAATATAGCCATTTATAAAAACAATATCTGGATGGTCACAGGAGGAAAAAAAGCAAGGGTTTTCAAAAGTGAGGATTATGGTCAATCTTGGACCGTGTCTGATACTCCCTTGGTAGCAGGAGGAAAAATGACAGGAATCTTTACTGTTGATTTCTATGATGACAAGAACGGTATGATTATGGGCGGTGATTGGGAAGATAAAAAAAATGGAAAAGCCAGTAAAGCGGTCAGTGGCGATGGTGGTTTGACATGGAACCTTGTGGCTCCAAATGATTTACCCGGCTATATAAGCTGTGTTCAATATGTTCCGGGAGCGAGCTCAAAGAAAATTCTGGCTGTTTCTACAGAAGGTATGTTCTATTCTAAAGAGGCCGGTACTCGTTGGGAACAGATCGAGAAAAAGGGATATTACAGCCTTAGATTTATCGATAAACAGACCGTCTGGGTATCGACTTTTGAAGAAATTGCAAAGATCAAATTACTTAACTTATGAAGTATCTAATTGCCACAATATGTGGAACACTCATGCTGATGTCATGTCAAAACAGCAAATTTGAAAAAGAATTTGAATGTGAAACGCCTATTAGCTATACCAAGACAAAAACCTATAAAGACGTATTGAACCACTTTGAAATTGATGTTCCGGAATATTGGAAATCAGAGTTGTACTATGATGAATATCAATCTGCCCTCTATACGGCCGACACAACGAAAGCACTGCGTGAAACCTTTATACTGGACATTGCCTGGCATCAGGGAGAACTGGTTTTGAATAAGGATTTTGAGGTTCGCGTAGCTCAAAACGCGTCGCAGAATTTAAAACTAATTCCCGTGAAGTCTGATTTTGGAGAGTATCTTGGACATCCTGCCTATTACCATATTGCCACAGGAAAAAGCGAAGATCTAAGTTGGCATTACCTGGAAGTTTATGTACAACACAAGGTAGATGAATACTATACGTTTACTGCAAAAATCTACGGCAGTGAATTTGTGAGTGAAAGAATTTGTGCTTCCTTTAGCGTTTTTAATGAAATAACATTTCTGGATTAAAATAATATATTTTCTTTTTCGTTTAATCAGTTGACAAGAACCTTCTTCCCTGTTCTGCTCAACTAATTATTATAATACAACGCTATGAAAAAGAAAATTAGTATTGTAATTAGTTTGGCCTTTTTGTTGTTTGCATTGACCTCATGTGAACAGGAAGATCAAATTAGTTCCTTGAAGTCAGACGAGCACTCCATCTCTGTCGACAAAAACGCAACTTTACCACTACAAACAAGATCCGTCACGAACGAGGAAGTAAAAGAAGAAAGTTGTGGAGATCCGCTGGAGGTCATTCTTTATGCAGGCCAGCATATTGAAGTTGGTAAAATATCCATTACCAACAATGAAACAAAACTTTTCGTTACTTATGATGTCACCGGCTCAAACTGGTGGCTTTCTGAAACCCACTTATTTGCAGGGAACATTGACGATGCACCCTTTACAAACAGTGGAAATCCTCAAATAGGTAAATTTCCCCATCACGGTGCAGATGAACTCACACAATATTATACGCATTGGGTTTCTCTGGATCATATAGATGAACCGATCTCGATCATTGCCCATGCGGTAGTTGTTCAAAAACAAAATGGACAAACTACTGCGACCGAAACGGCATTTGGTGAGGGATCCTTAGAATTTTCCGGTAACCGGTGGGGTTGGATCATCGATTATAAGCTTCAAGATTGTCATGATGATGGTATTGACACAAATGAAGAGCAGGAAACCGATCAGGAGCTAAGCTTTGGTGAAGAAGGAACCGATGGCGGTAACCTCGATCAAAGCAATGATGATGGTTGCATGGATGCCTATGCCTATTCGAGTCCTGAAAACGCTATATGTTTGTTGAATAAATTTGACCATTGGGGATGGACCAATAGGGTAATTCCAAATGACACCCACTATGTTCCCGGCGGTGTTACCTACACTTACCCCTTATATGCCAGTGCTTCTACATGCGCTACAGATAATAGTATTTTAATTGGAGAGGTTACCATAAATGTATCCGGTGGAGATAGTATACTTTATGCCAGCGTGTCGGTTAGTCTAAGCAGACAGGAACTGAGTATAACCGATCTTCATATCTATGCCGGAGAAACAACTTACCCGGTAGATGATTCAGGAGATCCAACCATCGCATTTGATAAATTTGACCTGAACCTAAATGGTATGAATGAAAAAACATATACTGTTAATTGGCTTGACTGGTTCGATGAGACAAATTTTATTGTTCATGTAAAAGTTTGTCCGGAAGAAATTTTGCAATAACTTCTTTTAAAGCAGAAAAAAGATCGCGGTAAAAGCGGTCTTTTTTTTGATCATTCTGGTTTATAATAATTATTTTTGATCAAACTTTAGAAGATGCAACATATAATAGATAGATTCCTGAAATATGTGAGTTTTGACTCACAATCAGATGCCAGCAGTTCAACAACCCCTAGCACCGAAAAGCAATGGGAAATCGCCCGTTATATTGCGGACGAATTAAAACGTATTGGCATGCAGGATGTTAGCCTTGATGACAATGCCTATATCATGGCTTCCCTGCCCTCAAATATCGATCGAAAAGTACCTGTTGTCGGGTTTATTTCACATTTTGATACCAGTCCCGATTATACGGCAACCGATGTAAAACCTCAGATCCATAAAAATTATGATGGTAAGGACATTGTTTTAAATAAGGAACAGAATATTGTTTTGTCTCCCTCCTATTTTGAGGATCTGTTACTTTATAAAGGACAAACTCTGATCACTACTGATGGAACTACATTGTTAGGAGCCGATGACAAAGCAGGTATCACAGAAATTGTTACTGCGATGGAGTATTTGATCAAGCATCCGGAGATCAAACACGGCCACATTAGAATAGGATTTACACCTGACGAGGAGATCGGACGAGGTGCCCATAAATTCGATGTTGAGAAATTTGGAGCAGACTGGGCCTATACCATGGATGGTAGTCAGGTTGGCGAATTGGAATTTGAGAATTTCAACGCTGCAGGAGCCGTGGTAACGATACACGGAAAAATAGTTCACCCGGGATATGCCAAAGGGAAAATGGTCAACTCTATGCTGATCGCCACAGACTTTATCAAGGCTTTACCGAGCCAGGAAATTCCGCAGGAAACAGAAGGCTATGAAGGTTTTTTTCACCTTTCTGATATGCGATGGTTCTGTAGAGAAAACGACTTTGGAATACATCATCAGAGATCATGATTTGGAACTTTTTCAGCAAAGGAAAAAACAAATGTTGGACATTGCCGAGAAAATAAATAAAAAACTCGGCTCAGAAGCCATTGAAGTAGTTCTTAAGGACCAGTATTTTAATATGCGTGAAAAAGTGGAGCCGGAAATGCATATTGTTGACATCGCCGAAGAGGCCATGAAATCATTAAATATTAAGCCTTTGATCAAAGCTATCAGAGGGGGAACCGATGGGTCACAGTTATCCTATATGGGCTTACCTTGTCCGAATATTTTTGCCGGGGGTCATAATTTTCATGGACGCTACGAATACGTGCCGGTAGAATCCATGCTTAAAGCCTCGCAGGTAATTGTAAAGATTGCCGAATTAACAGCCCAAAAATACTAAGCGAATAAAATTTCACGGAAAAGTGTTATCTGTTATTATTTATTAAAAATTTTGATAATGATCTCAGTGTCCTATTTTTGCCCACTTAAATGCTATTACTATGACCAACGAGTTTTTGATCGCACTCACGAAAAAATATGAAAGCCCTCTGTATGTATATGATGCTGAAAAGATCATTTCCCAGTACAACAAACTTACAAATGCATTTGCATCAGTTAAGAATTTAAAAATAAACTATGCAGCCAAGGCTTTATCTAATATAAGTGTGCTCAAAATTTTCAATTCTTTAGAGGCTGGTTTGGACACAGTTTCCGTACAGGAAGTGCAATTAGGATTAAAAGCAGGGTTTGACCCAAAGGATATTATTTTTACCCCTAACGGAGTCTCACTGGATGAAATAGAACAGGCTATGGGCCTTGGAGTTCAGATCAACATCGATAATATCTCTATTTTGGAACAATTCGGGCAAAAACACCCAGAGGTCCCGGTTTGTATCAGGATGAATCCCCATGTAATGGCTGGTGGTAATAAAAAGATCTCCGTAGGACATATAGATTCTAAATTCGGAATTTCCATTCATCAACTCCCCCATATCCACAGGGTAGTTGAAAATACAGGTATGCTGATTACAGGTGTTCATATGCATACCGGTTCTGACATTTATGATATTGACGCCTTTTTAAGGGCCACCGAAATACTTTTCAATGTTGCAGCTTCATTCGAAAATCTGGAATACATCGATTTTGGAAGCGGTTTTAAAGTGCCTTATAAGGAAGGAGATATACAAACTGACATTGTTGAACTAGGTGAAAAACTATCTAAAAGGTTTAATGAGTTTTGCGAGGAATTTGGTAAAGAACTTACCTTGATGTTCGAACCCGGTAAATTTCTTGTGAGTGAGGCCGGTCAGTTTCTGGTCAATGTAAATGTGGTCAAGCAAACCACTTCAACCGTGTTTGCAAGTGTTGACAGCGGTTTGAATCACTTGATCCGTCCTATGTTCTATGATTCATACCACCATATCGTCAATATTTCGAATCCGGAAGGAAAGAAAAGATTCTACACCATTGTTGGATATATCTGTGAGACTGACACCTTTGGAACCAATCGACAGATCTGTGAGATCAAGGAAGGTGACATTCTGAGTTTTAAAAATGCAGGAGCCTATTGCTATTCTATGGCCTCCAACTACAATTCGCGTTACAGGCCGGCTGAAGTGTTGGTGTATAAGGGTAAGGATTATTTGATCAGAGAGCGGGAAACAATTGAAGATATCATCAACAAGCAAGTTGATGTAAGTATTGAACTCTAGTGTTTAGGGATAATTTTTTGATGGGCATACTAATAAGCCGCCAGACTAAAATCAGTATCTACAATATCCTTTACCTTTTGGTTTAAGGTTTTCATGGAATTATAATTAGAATGTTCTAATGTGATCACCACAAGTTCCTCATCAGGGTATTGCATAAGCGATGTGCTGAAACCATTCCATTTCCCGTTGTGGTAGATGATCTTATGATCTTCATCCTCTTGGATCCTAAAACCAAAACCATAAGGTACTTTTCTCTTGTATTTGGTTTCGCCACGGGTATACATATCAGCTAAAGTGTTTTTGGATATGATCTTTCCGGAATTTAATCCCTGAACCCACTTCAACATATCTTCAGTAGTAGAATAGACATTCTTATCACCCACGATGGCATCATTAACCGTGCCTCCTATCTTGGCATGCCATCTTCTTCTGTAAATCCTGTATCCATCGAGTTGTCCTTCTTTGACCGAATCCAACTCATACCGATAAACAAAGGTGTTCTTCATATGAAGTGGTTTAAAAATCCTGTCCTCAACAAAATCACCAAATTCGCGATCAGTAACCTTCTCAACTATAGAAGCCAATACAAAATAACCTGTATTCGAATAATCAAAGTTAGCTCCAGGGCTAAAGAATCGCTGCACATCGTGCTTACTGATCATCTCCATCATTTCTTCGTTAGAAGGTGCATGCTCCTGATCCCATTTATGTTCTGCCAGCCAAAAATATTTTGGTAAACCTGAAGTATGGTTCATCAATTGCCTTATGGTAACCTCCTGATAAGGAAAATCAGGGAAGAATTTGGTGACTTTGTCATCAAGACCCAACTTTCCATCTTCAAATAAGATCAAGATCGCAGCTGCCGTAAATTGCTTAGAAACCGATGCGAGTTGAAATACAGAGTTGTCATCAATTTTTGATTTTTGCCTGAAGTCAGCATAGCCATAATGATTTTTAAAAATGACCTTACCTTTTTTAGCGATGATCACACTACCGTGAAAATCATATCTTTTGTTGTAGCGCTGGAAGAGAGAATCAAGTTTATGATTCACTTTGAGTGTCGTTTCCTCAGGATAAAAAACCAAAGGTACATCCTTATTCAAACTTTCCTCTGTATCAATGGCCCCATAGTTTTTATCCCTGATAGAGGTTGATACACTGAAACTGTTTAGAACAAAGAAAATAATAAGTAGGAAATACTTAATATTAGCACTCTTTTTCATACAACTTTTGTTACTGTTTTAAAGACGTGGCAAAGTATAAAAAATGATTGAAACTGCAAAAATATTAACAAAGCATTCACAGTCTCATGATTTTATAAAATGACCGAGTCATACAATAATCAGCTCAATTTTTTATATCAAACCAGCTGATAAAATGAATTACCAAATCAAACCACGTGCCTTATTAACGAAAAAAAATCTATTTTATTGAATCAAGAGTCCAATTGGCTTCTTTACTTACCTATATATGAACAGATTACTCAGTATATACTTCATCACCCATGAATGCTCTTCAAACTTTAATTTTAGATTGGATCCAATGGTTTATTTGGTCCTCAAGCAAGGCTAGAGGAATACAGCCCGTTTGCAAAACCACATGATGGAATTCTCTGATATCAAAATCGTTTCCAAGCGCTTGAGCTGCCTTGTTCCTTAATTCAATGATCTTTAACTGGCCTATTTTATAAGACAGGGCCTGACCTGGATTTGCCATATATCTTTCAATTTCACTTGTGATACTGGCCTTAGACTCAGCTTCATTTTCAAGAGAATATTGAATCGCCTGTTCTCTGGTCCAACCCTTGGAGTGAAGACCCGTGTCAACAACCAATCGAATGGCTCTGTGCATCTCTGCACTCAAGGTGCCAAAATATTGATAAGGATCGGTGTAAAGGCCTAATTCCTTGCCCAAGGATTCTGCATACAAGGCCCATCCTTCACCATAGGCACTATACCATAATATCTTTCTGAATTTTGGCAATGAATCGTTTTCCTGACTGAGTGCTATTTGGTAATGATGTCCTGGTATAGCCTCATGCAGAAATAATGATTCATCACTATAGGTGTTATATTGTGTTGCATCAGGGATAGGAACATAAAAAATACCCGGTCTGTTATCTTTTAAGGAACCCAGATTGTATTCTGCACTGGCAGAAGCCTCCCTGAAAGTTTCTGTTCTTTTTACGATAAACCCGGTTTTTGGCGCCTCTGAAAACAACTCTTTTAATCTTGGCTGCATCTTATGATGGATCTTGTTGAAATTCTCAATGACCTGTTGGGGACTTGTAAAGGGCATTAATTTTTTATTTTCCCTGACATGATCAAAGAATGCCATCATATCCCCTTCAAAACCCACTTCCTCTTTGACCTTTTCCATTTCAGATAAAATTCTGGCTACCTCATCCAAACCAATCTGGTGTATCTCCTGAGCAGATAAATTGGTCGTCGTATATCTTTTTATGGCAAACTGATAGAACTCCTTTCCATTTGGAATCGCATCGATACCACTGGAATTCCTGCCAGCCTCCAAATATTCTGTACTTACGTAATCGTGAAGACTGGTAAAAGCAGGTATGAGCCTTTCTTTTAACATGTTGCTATAAGCCTTTTCCAATCTTTCTTTATCCTCCAGGCTAAATGACTCCGGGAAATTTTTGACAGGTGTATAAAATAGATGTTGATCAATGTTCTCATTCGCCATGGCTTTTAATTGAGGCACCACTTTTAATATCAAAGAGCTCGGCAAAATATACCTGATACTGGCCCCTTCTTTCATCCGTTGTTCTGCAGTTTGCAACCAAATCACAAATCCATCAAGCCGTTTCAACCAGGTCTCATAGTCTTCAACAGTCTTAAAAGGCTGAGCGCTCGTACCACTGGCAAATTGACCCATGATCAAATTTCTACTCCACATCTGATCGACAGGAAACAACTCTCCTCTGAATTTCAAACGCTGCAAATTGATATCGCAATCCCATAATAAGACGGCTCTGCTCATCGATTCATTAGCAGAGAGATATTTGTTTTCGACCTTTTCGGCTTTGGCTTTATACCTTGTATAAAAAGCTATACTGCTATCTTTGTAGGTCTTCGATAAATAATTAGGAAATACGCCATTAAATCTTGAATCACCGGCAGAAGTGGCTGTTAGAGGATCCAGTGCCATAGACCCGTCATAATAGTCATCAAGTAGTTGAGAAAACTCCGATCTTATTTCGGCAGGATTTTGAATAATCGCCTCTGACTTATCTTTTTGGCAAGCAACCAAAATAAAGAGCAGACTTATAGCAAAGATGATATTAATTTTCATGTTCAGTTATTTTAAAGATTTCTAAATATAAAAAAAAGAGCCAACATAAGTGTTTTCTTATCCTGGCTCTTTTTCTCAAGAAGTCAAATAGAATAAACTGTTTGACTTTTATTCATATTTGGCTGATTTTCCTTTTGGGGATGACTTTTCTATAAAATCTCTTAAATCATCATTGGCAGATTTCAGATCCTCTTTTCTAAGATACATCATATGGCCGCTTCTATATCCCTTAAAAGACATTCTGTCTTGGAGACTTCCACTTTGGTCCATTTGCCACATCGTGTATTTGGCATTGAAATAAGTGGTTGCTCCGTCGTAATATCCTGATTGGAACATCACATTTAAATAGGGATTTTCAGCCATGGCTTTTCTCAGGTCATCCCTGGTATTATTATTTCTGTTGTCCCAGGGACGCACACTTCCAAACATATTGTATTTGATGTCGGTCTTAAAATTCAAATGTTCCCTGATATAATAATTGATGGCTGGTGTAAATGAATGCAACCAGGAGGTCAATTCTGCGCTGTAATCAGGGCCATCCCCGGCAAGAGACTTATCAAGTCCCAAATACCTCGAATCAAGCCTTCCAATGGTTTGACCTGACTTATCCCTCAATAATTCCTTCCAAAAAAACCGGGTGGGAACGTCTAAGTTATTCTCCATGATCGATTTGGTCGACAGACCTGAATAATAAGACATTTTTTCGGCCACTTTTTCTTTGTCCTGTATCGAAAGTGATCCGCCTTTGGCTAAAGCCGGCATCAGCATATTGACTGCGTAATCCTCAGATTCGGGTAAAATATCAAGCAGGTCCTTTTGCTGAAGTGCTGCAGGCAACATTTTATGATACCAGGCAGCCGCTGTAAAATACGGTAAATTCAAGGCCGATGATATGGCCGGATCAGATTCAAAAAACCTGTAGTCAGCCGGTGATACCATAATGACCCCATTTAAATACATCCACTGACTTTCCTGAAGTTCCAGTGCCAAACCGGAAACTCTGGTTCCTCCATAGCTTTCCCCGATCAAAAACTTGGGCGACAACCATCTATTATGTCTGTTAACAAAGGTATTCAACCAACCTGCCAAATACTTGATATCCGCATTGATCCCAAAAAACGTTTCTCTTTTAACTTCCTTGCCTTCTTCAGTAATTGTTCTTGAATAGCCTGTATTAACCGGATTCACGTAAACAATATCCGCAATATCCAGAATCGAATGCTCATTTTCTCTTACCCCATAAGGCTGCTGAGGATAACCCTCCTCATCTATTTTCAAAACCTTAGGTCCGGTATATGCGATATGCATCCAGACAGAAGCTGAACCCGGGCCTCCGTTAAAAGAAATAAGCAATGGTCTGTTGGCCAATGCACCTGCATTACTTCGTTTATAATAGGTATAGTACAAAGTAGCGATTGCCTTTCCATCTTTGTCCCATACAGGTTGCGTCCCTGTGGTGGCTGAATAACTTATTTTTTGACCTTTTATAGTCGTTGTATGGTTGGTTACCACAGTTGTATCGGCGGGTATATGAATGTCTTGAGATGCAACAAACAGGCTGCCAAGGAAGAACATTGCAAACGACAATATGGTTTTCATAAATTTAGATTTAAGTGTGATGACGAATTAATTTATTCCGGATATTCAATTCGGAGATGGTAAATATTGTTTAGTTTCTTTTTGATCACTTTCTTGATCGTCTGAATCTCCTTGAAAGTGATATCAGAATTCATATATTGTCCCTGGCTCATTTGTCCGTTAATGATCTTTTCAACCAACTCGTCAATCAACATGGCAGTAGGATCCTTAATGCTTTTTGAGGCCGCTTCACAGGCATCGCACATCATTAAAATAGCGGTTTCCTTCGAAAAAGGGATTGGTCCCGGATAAGTAAAATCTTTAGGATCCACCTGGTCCGGAGTGATGTCATTCTGTTTTCTGTAAAAATAATAGACCATGGTTGTGCCGTGATGGGTTCTGATAAAATCAATGATCCTGTCCGGAAGTCTGTTCTTTTTAGCGATTTCTATTCCCTTCAATACATGATCAACGATAATCATCGCTGAATCATGAGGTGGCAACTCATTGTGCGGATTTACGCTAGTTGTTTGATTCTCAATAAAATACATGGGGTTTACCATCTTACCAATATCATGGTACAATGCTCCCGTTCGCACCAGCATGGCATTGGCACCAATTTCATTGGCCGAAGCCTCAGCAAGATTCGCTACCTGCATGGAATGCTGAAATGTTCCCGGTGCTTTTTCATTGAGCTCCCTGAGCAGTTTTGAATTTGTATTTGACAACTCAAGTAACGAAACATCCGAGACCAGGTTAAAGGTCCTTTCATAAATCAAAATCAGGAACAAAGATAAAAATGACAATACCCCGTTAAGCGCAAACATCACAAAATATCCCCATTTAAGCTGTTGTGCGTTTCCCTCCTGAATGATCGAAAAAGCAAAATAGGAAAGCATATATACCCCTGTGATCTTGATGATCGAAAAGAACAGATTCGCTCTTCGATGCAATTCGGAAACCGTAAGAATGGTCACAATACCCGCAATGATCTGCAGAAATATGAATTCAAAACTATTGGGCACTATAAACCCAAGGATCATGACCGTTACAACATGAGCAAACAAGCCCAGACGGGCATCAAAAAACGCTTTGAATATGATAGGCAGAATGATAATGGGAACCACATAAATGTAATTCACCCAGTACTTCTGAACGATAGTGACCAAAAATACGATCAAAATAACATTGAAAAAGATAAAGGTAAGCTTGGTATTGTTTTCCCAAATATTCTTTCTATAACGATGTAAAAAGAGCATCAGCATAAGCAGTACCAAAGCCACAAGAATGGTATAACCAAATACGATCCAGTTATAATTTGACTTGCTCCAAAGCTGGGAATCATACTCACTTTTAAGAGAGAGCAAGATCTCGTATTTGTCCCCTTCTACCACATCGCCTTTAGCGATGATCCTTTCATTTTCTGTGACAAGCCCCTTATTGACAGTAATCCCCCTGATCTCCTCATCGATTACCTTTTGAGTGAACTCCTCATCGTAAAAAATATTCGGTTCTAAAATATCAAAAAATAAAGTCGTGAAATTTTGCTCCAATCTTTGATACCTGGTTTTATCAAAATATTTCTGAATAGCCGGAACCAGCATCTCTGTGGTAAAAAGGTTATCAGAAAGAATATCCTCTGCTTCGTTTCCCCTTCTTAAAGTGATGATACTGTTCTTTAAAACTTTTTCGTTATCCGATTTATTGAGAAAACCAGTTTTATAAACATTTTCAAGAAATTTAAGCCCGAAGGTTTTAATGCGGTTCTTTCCAAGGCCTACAGCGGCTGAATCCTCTTGAATCAACAATATTTTATCAAGAAACTGTTGCTCAACTTTTTCATAAACATCTTCCCTTATCGTAAAATAAAGTTTTTTATTGGCCTCAATTTCTTCAATTTCTTTACTAACATCCTCATCTGTTTTAAGAATGGCAAAGTCAAAAGGGGCATATAAATTTTCATATTGCCAGGGCTTACCTTTTTGAATATTGTATTTGAATTGACCACCTTTGGGGAAAAGATAAACTATGGTTACGGTGATGACTATAAAAAGAATGATTTTATAGACAAGCGCGTGATTTTGATAATATTTATTCAGTAAATCCTTCATTTGATTCAATTGCGATTTCAAATGTAAAAAATTATACTTCAAAACCGCATTATTTGACCAACTTATACGAGACATCCAATTATTAACTAAGACGCAAATAAAAATGACTGTAAATATTCACAGGGCTTGGACCGAAACAGACATGCAGACATTGCTTCTTTCTTTGACGAACAGAAGACTAATCTCACTAAAATTATTTACTTTCGCATATAGCCAGTGAATCAAAATCATTGGAAAACATTTTGCCATAAATAGAACAAAAATGAAAGAAGTTGTTATCGTTTCTGCAGTAAGAACACCCATTGGAAGTTTTTTAGGAAGTCTGTCTGAAGTTCCGGCCACCAAATTAGGTGCCGCGGCCATAAAGGCAGCGCTTCATAATATATCGCTCGATCCGTCTATGGTAGACGAAGTTTTCATGGGAAATGTTGTACAAGCCGGTGTTGGCCAGGCTCCTGCTAAACAAGCAGCCTTATTTGCGGGAATACCTGATACTGTGCCTTGCACTACGGTCAACAAGGTATGCGCTTCCGGCATGAAATCGATTGCCTTTGCGGCACAAGCCATTAAATGTGGTGACGCCGATATTGTGGTTGCCGGTGGCATGGAGAATATGAGTATGATCCCACATTATATGCAAGGACGAAAGGGGCAAAAATTTGGCAATATCCAAATTGAAGATGGTTTGTTGAAAGATGGTCTTGTGAATGTCTATGATGGTAAACATATGGGTACTTGCGGAGATGCCTGTGCAGAAAAGTATGCCTTCAGCAGGGAAGATCAGGATGCCTTCGCTATTGCATCCTATGAACGGTCGGCCGCTGCCTGGAGTACCGGTAAATTTGATAATGAAGTAATTCCTGTTGAGATCCCTCAAAGAAGAGGTGAATCCATTATGCTTAAGGAGGATGAGGAATATAAAAATGTCAAACTTGAAAAGGTGGCTCAACTGAGACCTGCCTTTAGCAAAGAAGGAACCGTAACTGCCGCGAATGCGTCTACCCTTAATGATGGAGCCGCGGCTCTTGTGATCATGAGCAGGGAGAAAGCTGATGAACTTGGAATAAAACCCTTAGCTGTGATCAACGGCTATGCGGATGCCTCTCAGGAACCTGAATGGTTCACTACGGCCCCTGCCAAAGCATTACCAAAAGCATTGGCGCATGCCAATATAAATGCAGAAGATGTTGATTTTTATGAATTAAATGAAGCTTTTTCAGTGGTGGGTCTCGCCAATATCAAGTTGTTAGATCTGGATCCTTCGAAGGTGAATGTACACGGAGGAGCTGTATCATTGGGACATCCTTTGGGTTGTTCCGGAGCCAGGATCATTGTGACCCTGATCAACGTACTAAAACAAAATCACGGTAAAATAGGTGCGGCTGGAATTTGCAACGGAGGTGGTGGTGCCAGTGCTATGGTGATTAGTTTAGCTTAAGAATTACTATCCAAAGTATACTTAATTCGTTTATGGAATTCGGAATCTGTCATTTAAATTGTATCGCCATCAGGAAAGATCCTTCAGACCAAAGTGAAATGGTTTCTCAACTGTTGTTTGGAGAAACTTTTCATGTGTTACAGGAAGATGTGGATTGGATCAAGATCCATATGGATTATGACTTTTATGAGGGATGGGTGTTGAAAAAACAAATATCGGAACTCGATGAAGCCACTTATAAAAGGGTATCACTAAATGACCAATACTTTTCTGATGAAATGGTCACTTTTATCAATGACAAAGATCAGCATCCTCAAATTCTGACTTTAGGTGCGACGCTACCTGAATTTAAAAAGGGAAATTTTACCTTGGCGGGAGTGGGCTATGCTTTTGATGGCGATGTCATTACTGGTCAACATAAAAAGCCAAACCTTGTTCATACCGCCTATAAATTTTTAAATGCGCCGTTTCTATGGGGAGGCAGAACTCCTTTTGGCGCAGACTGCTCCGGCTTTACGCAAATGGTTTACAAGATCAATGGTTACCAATTGTTCAGAGATGCACATCAGCAGGCCAGTCAAGGGGAAGTATTGAGTTTTATCGAAGAATGTGAGCCAGGTGATCTGGCTTTTTTTGATAATGAAGAAGGTGAGATCATTCATACCGGAATTATATTGGACAATAATTATATCATACATTGTCACGGGAAAGTAAGAATCGATAGAATTGATTCAAGCGGCATTTATAACGTCGATACGAAAAGACATACCCATAAGTTAAGGGTGATGAAACAATTGTTTTGATGGCGTATTGATTCATTCAAATAGACTAAGGCAGTACAAATTATTTCTGTGGTCACGACAAAAAAAAAGCTATTGATCATTTGATCAATAGCTTTTTTATAAAGTTATAACATCCTTTTATCTTAAAGAATCATATTTGTCTTTCATCACCTTGAACTTATCGTCCATTTCGGTATTTTCATACAAACTCATCAAAGTTCTGACAGTATCGATATCATCAGGTCTTAATTCAAAAGCCTTCTCATAAAATGGAATGACCTCCTTGTACAAATCGGCTTGCTTGGCTTTGATCGCATCGTATTTGTCAAAATCATTAAGATTTTTATTCATTTCTTCCACCAACACCTTGTCATCTTCTAAATAAACAGATCCTAAGTTAATATAGGCATCCACATAGTTAGGATCTAAGGCAATACATTTTCTGTAATAATCTTTGGCTTTTTCTTTTTCCCCTTGTTCTCCGTTAATTACTCCAAGGTTAAAATACAATGCCGGGTTTTTTGGATCCAACTCAAGAGCCTGTGCCATCAGTTTAGCAAATTCATCCTTGTTACCCAATTTAATTTGAAGATTGGCCTCAGTCAAGATAAGGTTAACATCATCCGGAGCTACTTCTCTTGCATCTTTTACAGCAGTGATGGCTTTTTCAGTGTCGCCCATTTCCACATGTACAAAAGCTATATTTTTAATAATTGTGGGTTGCTTGGTTTCAGAGGTCTCGACCCTAGGCTGACTATAAGTCCCTGTTTTAACCATTAAGTCCATTTGGGTCTTATTTCCCATATTTTCTCTCTCTCCCGTTTCACTGTTAAGCGCAGTGTATTCAGTAGTGATTCCTGTATACCCAAGATCTTTTAAGGCAGTAAAATGATCAAGAGCCATGCTGTAATCCTTATCTAGATATGCCGCATTAGCTGCATATTCAAGAAAAACAGTATCCTTTGGACTAAGTTCATATACCTGAAACAATTCTGTTTTCGCTGCGGAATAATTCTTGTCCTGATATGACTTTATTCCTTTTGCAGAAATCTCGGTCACCATTGTATTCAATGTAGGTTCAGCTAAAACAGTATATTTTGTAGATCCTTGTTCTTTTTCTATTTCGAAAAGAGCATTAAAAGATTCAGCTGCGGCCTGATAATTGGCCTCAGTTGGATCCGTTTTGGCCATACCTGCATAAGTTTCTCCTTTTAAATAATAGAACTTCGCTTTGGTCTTGTCGTCAGCGCTGCCTATCAAGGCTTCAGCTTTCTGATACCTCTGCAGCGGCAGTTACATAATCATTCTTCTTTACTGCCTTTTCTGCAGCTTTTATTTCATCCTTTTGAGCAAATGTCGCCGTACATATAAATAATGCCACCAACAACAAAAATTGATTTTTCATTCTGATATTTACTTAAATTATATATTGATTTAATTAGCTTGCAAAATTAATCATTTTGTTCATTATTTTCCTGACTTTCATCAGTTTTTATTTCATTATCAGGCATTTCCTCATCATCATCGTCTTCACTTTGAACCTTAGCCACAGCGGCTATCGAATCATTTTCTTTGATATTGATCAGTTTTACTCCTTGAGTGGCCCTTCCCATGACCCGCAGATCTGAAACTCCCATCCTGATGGTGATACCCGACTTATTGATGATCATCAAATCATCTTCGTCTGTCACGTTTTTAATGGCCACCAAACCTCCGGTTTTTTCAGTGATGTTTATGGTCTTAACTCCTTTTCCTCCTCGATTGGTGATCCTGTAGTCATCTAATTTTGATCTTTTTCCATATCCTTTTTCAGAAACCACCAGAATATCACTGTCATCATCTGCAATGGAAACCATTCCTACCACCTCATCTTTATCATCTCTAAGTGTAATTCCACGAACTCCTGAGGCATTTCTACCCATTGGTCTGGTTTTAGCTTCTTCAAATCGTATCGACTTACCAGATTTGGCAGCGATCATGATCTGGCTATTTACCATTGGTGAGTTTTGCTTCTAATAACTCATCACCGTCCTTAATGGTAATGGCATTGATACCGTTTGTTCTTGGCCTTGAATATTGTTCAAGTGATGTTTTTTTGGTTTGACCTTTTTTGGTCACCATCACCACATAGTTACTGTTTACATATTCTTCATCCTTCAAATCCTGGGTCACTAAAAATGCTTTGACCTTGTCATCATTTTCTATATTTACCAGATTTTGAATTGCCCTTCCTTTTGAGGTTTTGTTGCCTTCCGGGATTTCATAAACGCGCATCCAGAACACCTTACCTTTCTGTGTAAAGAACAGCATATACTGATGGTTTGTTGCTACAAAAAGATGCTCGAGAAAATCTTCATTTCGAGTCGCAACTCCTTTTTGTCCTCTACCTCCTCTATTTTGAGTTTTGTATTCTGAAAGGTCCGTTCGTTTGATATAACCCGCATGCGAAATGGTAACCACTACCTGCGAATTCGGGATCATATCCTCAATGTTCAATTCGCCACCAGCATATTCAATAACTGATCTTCTTTCATCTCCGTACTTCTCCTTGATCTCCAACAACTCCTCCTTGATGATCTCCATCCTTCTGGGTTCATTAGCAAGGATATCTTTAAGATCCTCGATCAATTTCATAATATCTTCGTACTCAGCTCTTAACTTATCCTGCTCCAGACCGGTCAATTGTCTTAACCTCATTTCAACGATGGCTTTGGCCTGAATTTCGGTCAATTCAAATCGCTCCATCAATTTCTCTCTGGCCTCATCTGCATTGCTTGACGCACGAATCAATTTGATGACTTCGTCAATATTATCACTGGCGATGATCAATCCTTCCAGAATATGCGCCCTTGCCTCAGCTTTTGCCAATTCGAATTTGGTGCGTCTTACGACTACCTCATGCCTGTGGTTCACAAAATGAACGATCAGGTCCTTGAGATTCAATACCTCAGGTCTTCCGTTTACAAGAGCAATGTTATTTACACTAAATGAGGTCTGAAGTGCCGTATACTTGTACAATTTATTGAGAACGATATTAGGAATCGCATCTCTTTTTAATACATAGACCAGTCTTCTGCCCTTTCTGCTTGTTTCATCTCTAATCGACGCTATACCATCGATTTTATGGTCATTGATCAGGTCAACAGTTTTCTTTAAAAGTTCTGAACCATTTACCTGAAAAGGTAATTCGGTCACAATGATACATTCACGGCCATTCACTTCTTCAAAATTGGCTTTGGCGCGCATCATAACCCGTCCTCTACCTGTTAAAAAAGCCTGTTTTACACCTTCATACCCGTAAATAGTTCCTCCTGTAGGAAAATCAGGTGCTTTGATATGTTGTATTAATTCTTCAATTTCAATATCATTATTTTCAATATAAGCTACAGTTCCGTCAACAACTTCGCTTAAATTGTGAGGTGCCATATTCGTAGCCATACCCACAGCAATACCTGAAGCTCCGTTGACCAATAAACTTGGTATCCTGGTTGGCAGTACGGTAGGCTCCTGCAAGCGTATCATCAAAATTGAGCCTGTGATCCACAGTATCCTTTTCAATGTCAGCAAGCATGTCTTCTGAGATCTTTTTCATCCGCACCTCGGTATAACGCATCGCCGCAGGACTATCTCCATCAGGAGAACCAAAATTCCCTTGTCCGTCAACCAGCTCATAACGCATACTCCAGTCTTGTGCCATCCTCACCATTGCATCGTATACGGAAGTGTCTCCATGAGGATGGTATTTACCTAAAACCTCTCCTACCACTCTCGCTGATTTCTTGTGCGCACCTGTTGCTTTAATTCCCAATTCATGCATTCCAAATAATACCCTCCTGTGAACAGGTTTTAAGCCATCCCTTACATCGGGTAAGGCCCTGGAAACAATTACCGACATTGAATAATCAATGTACGCAGATTTCATTTCCTCCTCAATATTAATTGGAATTATTTTGTCGTGTTCCGCCATTTTATCTAACCGTTTTTAATCGTTTTTTTTAGCTGGAGCAATATACAATTATTCCCTTTTTTATAAAGGGCTCTAGCCCAATTTTATTGAGATTAGTTATTAACAACAACAGCCGATTATTTGACTGAATTTTAGTAACTTAGTATCATGTTATAAGTTGATAATAACTTTTGTAAGGAATAAGTTAAAAATTCTACTAAATTTACATCATAAACAACAAGCATATGGACGATAATTTTTCACCAAAAGTAAAGGATGTAATTGCCTATAGTAAGGAAGAAGCTCTGAGACTGGGCCATGATTTTATAGGTACTGAACACTTGATGCTGGGTATTTTACGAAAAGGAAAAGGTGAAGCCTATGATATATTGAAAACCTTCGAGTTGAACTTTTCAGCCTTAAGGAAGAAAATAGAATTACTTCATGAGGCCGGCACTGCGGCAGCTGAAGTAAATGACAAAAAAAGTCTGCACCTCACCAAACAAGCTGAAAAAGCTTTAAAAACAACCTTCCTGGAAGCCAAACTGTTTAAAAGTGATGCGATCAGTACGGCTCATTTACTGCTTTGTATTCTAAGAAACGAAAATGACCCAACAACTAAGGTGTTGCATAATTTTGACGTCTTTTACGAAGATGTAAAAGAAGTGTTTCAGGAATTGTTTGCAGGATCGAAAGAAGATGATATTACAGAGAGCCCTGTAGCAGAAACCCCTCCGGAAGATTTTAATGACCCGCAAAAAAATCCTTATCAAGGATCAAAGGGCAAGGTTGTTAAAAAATCCAAAACACCTGTTTTGGATAATTTCGGTAGAGACCTGACCCTGATGGCCGAGGCCGGCAAGTTGGATCCGGTTGTGGGCAGAAAACAAGAAATCGAGAGGATCTCTCAGATCCTTAGTCGAAGAAAAAAGAACAATCCAATATTGATCGGAGAACCGGGCGTTGGTAAATCTGCTATTGCAGAAGGACTTGCCCTAAGAATAATTCAGAAGAAAGTATCAAGGATCTTATTCAATAAGCGCATTGTGTCTTTGGATCTGGCCAGTCTTGTTGCGGGAACAAAATACAGGGGCCAGTTTGAAGAACGTATGAAGGCGCTGATGAACGAATTGGAAAAAAATGATGATATCATCTTGTTCATCGATGAGATCCATACCATCGTTGGTGCCGGCGGAGCCACTGGCTCTCTCGATGCTTCGAACATGTTCAAACCTGCACTTGCAAGAGGTGAGATTCAATGTATTGGTGCCACTACTTTGGATGAATTCAGACAGAACATAGAAAAAGACGGCGCTCTTGAACGTCGTTTTCAAAAAGTAATGGTAGAGCCAACGAGCGTTGAAGAAACCATTCAGATATTAGACAATATCAAGAACAAATACGAAGATCATCACAACGTGGTGTTCACTCCTGAGGCCATCAAGGCCTGCGTCACACTTACCAACAGGTATATGACCGACAGATACCTTCCGGACAAGGCTATTGATGCACTTGACGAGGCAGGTTCAAGGATACATATCACCAATATTGTGGTGCCAAAAACTGTTTTGGAGCTCGAAAAGAAACTTGAAGAGATCAGAGAGCATAAAAATGATGTGGTGAAAAGCCAGAAGTATGAAGAAGCGGCTAAGCTTCGTGATGATGAGAAACGCATCGAAAAGGAACTGGAAACGGCTCAGGCCGACTGGGAAGAACACTCTAAGCTTCATAAAGAAACCGTTACGGAAGACAATGTTGCCGAAGTTGTGAGTATGATGACCGGCATTCCTGTGAACAGGATCGCGGAAGCAGAAAGCAAGCGCTTAAAGACTTGCCTATGTTGATCAAAGGGAAAGTCATTGGTCAGGATGAAGCAGTAACCAAAGTGGTCAAAGCGATCCAAAGGAACAGGGTTGGATTGAAGGATCCGAACAAACCAATTGGCTCATTTATCTTTCTTGGACAAACTGGTGTTGGAAAAACGCAACTGGCCAAAGTTTTGGCCCGTCAATTATTCGACTCACCTGACGCACTTGTAAGAATTGACATGAGTGAATATATGGAGAAGTTTGCGATCTCAAGGTTGATCGGTGCCCCTCCTGGTTATGTGGGTTATGAAGAAGGCGGACAGCTTACGGAAAAAATCAGACGTAAGCCATATGCTGTGGTTTTGCTTGATGAGATAGAAAAAGCACATCCGGATGTGTTCAATATGCTGTTACAGATCTTAGATGATGGATACATCACCGATAGTTTGGGAAGGAAAATTGATTTCAGACATACGATCATCATTATGACTTCGAATATCGGCTCCAGACAATTGAAAGATTTCGGTCAGGGTGTTGGTTTTGGAACCTCTTCGAAAAAAGATCAGAGAGACGCGAATGCTAAAAGTGTTATCGAAAACGCTTTGAAAAAGAGCTTTGCACCTGAATTTTTGAACAGAATAGATGATGTGATCATTTTCAACGCACTGGAGAGAAAGGATATTCATGCCATTATCGACATAGAATTAGAAAAACTATTATCGCGAATTTCGGGCCTTGGTTATGAACTTAAACTTAGCGATGAGGCAAAAGATTTTATAGTTGATAAAGGATTCGACAGACAATATGGTGCACGGCCTCTTAAAAGAGCCATTCAAAAATATATTGAAGACGCTCTGGCAGAAGAGATCGTCAATGCGAATCTGAATGAAAATGACACGATTTACATGGACCTCGATAAAGAGAGTAATGAGCTTAAGATAAAAATCGATAAGACAAAAGAATCAAATTAAAAAAAGGTGGCTTAGGCCACCTTTTTTTATGCTTTTAAATATTATTTAGGACAATTTCTCTTTTACATCCTTTACTGCTGACTTAACCTTTCTTAACCTCAGCGACAAGGCTATATTGGCAAAACCAAACAGCAACAATGTAAAAGCCAAAGTATATACCAAATAGCTGGCGCCAATGATGGGATTTATGATTGACATCATCGCAAAAATCACGATCAAAATTCCAAAAAACAGAATCCAACCCCAGCCCTCATCACCAGTACTTTTGATTTTGAATGAAACCGAGATCATATTAAATCCTCTGAAAAGCAGCCAAAAACCGATAAACATAGAAAAAAGGACGATTGTTAATCCTGGGTATTTGAGAAGTATAAACCCTATGATCACATCGAAAACACCTCCAGCCAGATAAAGGCCAAAATTATCAATATCGTCTTTATTAGTTAGTGCAAAAAAGACACTAAAAAGACCACTTACAAAAATCAGCGCACTGAAAAGACTCGCGAGTCCAATAAAACTTTCTACTGGCGTTGAAAACATCCAATAAGCACTAATGAGTAATAAAACACCCATGATTAAAAAGACCCACCAGTTTTTGACGGTTCCTGTTACTGCAGAAATAAGATTTGACATAGTTAAAATTTTAAGATTTGAATAAAGATACTTTAATCTGATTAAAATCAACTAGTTGGTTTTCAAATAACTTTGCCTGATCCGATCCAACAGCATATAATTAGCGAACTTTTGGCTTGCGCCTACTTCCGGATATATAAGAGATCATGGTAAAACATATCATATTAATAAGTATTTTTTTTAAGGAGCTCACTTTTCTTAAAATTTTTGGATTATTCTTTAACAATTAAAAAAAGTACTATATATTTGCCTTCTCATGCAAAAAATAGTTGACATTCATACTTCATTTCGCCGTCGCACATTGACCGCTACGTTCACTATGACCACCCTTTAGGGGTTGTTATGCATATATATCTACGCCTTTAAAAGATGTAATTTACCAGCAGTAAATTGAGCATCTTTAAAAATTGAAAAATACATTTTAGCCTATAAAATCAATACAATGATAGTATCAAAATTTGGTGGAACTTCAGTAGGTTCTGCCGAAAACATAAAAAAAGTTATTCAGATCATTCAGCAAAAGGATGAACAAACCGCCGTAGTCGTTTCAGCTTTGGGAGGCGTTACCAATTTATTGATCAAGGCGTCTGAACTAGCTTTACGGAATGAAGCCGGTTATGAAGAAATGGTAGATGAGATAGAACAAAGACATTTTGAAACCATTGAAGGCCTGTTGAACCATGACAACCAAACTGTTTCAAAGGCTGAAGTTGCAAAAAAACTGAACAATCTTAAAGAGATCTTACATAGCGTAGCACTGCTGAATGATCTTTCTGATAAAACTTCGGCCAGAATTATTGGCCTGGGAGAAATACTTTCCTCTTTTATCATATATCAGACAATGCTTCAGGAAAATATCAAGGCCGAATTAATTGACAGCAGGGTACTCATCAAAACGAATAGTAATTTTTTGAACGCTCAGGTAAATTTTGCGGCAACGAATAGTAATGTGCAACAACAATTGAGCGATCCTAAGGTCAGGGTATTTCTACTTCCGGGATTTATTGCCTCCAATGATAAAAATGAAACAACGACACTGGGACGCGGAGGCTCAGATTATACCGCTGCCATAATGGCCAATGCCCTGTCTGCCTCATTTTTGGAAATATGGACCGACGTCAGTGGTATGTATACAGCAAACCCAAAACTCGTAAGGCAAGCTTATCCCATTGAGGAGATCTCTTATCAGGAAGCTATGGAACTGTCTCATTTTGGTGCCAAGGTACTGTATCCTCCTACCATTCAACCTGCACTTGACAGGAAAATTCCGATTCTGATCAAAAACACACTGGCAGCTGAAGACAAAGGCACATTGATTACCGAAAAATCTTTGGTTACAGGATCCATTGTAAAGGGGATCAGCCATATTGAAGACATCGCCTTATTAACACTGGAAGGCAATGGAATGGTAGGCGTACCGGGAATTTCCAAGCGGTTGTTTGGTGCTTTAGCTGAAAATAATATCAATATTAAATTCATCACACAGGCCTCCAGTGAACATTCAATTTGTCTTGCCATTAATATTGACGAAAGTATCTTGGCCAAGGAAGCAGTAGACACAGAATTTGAATATGAGATCCTGCAGCATAAGGTAAATCCACTGATTATAGAAGCTGATCTGGCCATCATAGCACTGGTTGGAGATAATATGAAATCTCATCAGGGTATAAGCGGTAAAATGTTTTCAGAACTGGGAACAAACAATGTGAATATTAGGGCCATTGCCCAGGGATCAACTGAAAAGAATATCTCTGCAGTGATCAGCAAGAATGATGTAAAAAAAGCACTGAATACGCTCCATGCTGCCTTTTTTGAAGATCAGATCAAACAGATCAACCTTTTTATCGTAGGAATCGGAAATGTTGGTGGTAAATTATTGGATCAGATCAGCTCACAATTAACTTATCTGCTGGATCATAAACACATAGAATTAAGGGTAGTTGCGATAGCCAATTCCAGAAAGATGCTCTTCAAAGAAACAGGTATCGATCTTAGTCAGTGGCAAACCGATTTGGATCAAAAGGGCACGCTTTCGAATATGGAAGATTTTATGAAAACCATGAAGGCCCTGAACCTGCGTAACAGTGTCTTTGTAGACAACACTGCCAATGACAAGGTACCTGAACTTTACGCTTCCTGTCTTAGAAATAGTATTGGCGTAGTGGCCTGTAACAAAATTGCTTGTTCATCAAATTATGACAATTACAAACAGCTCAAATATTTATCCAGAAAATACAATGCACCATTTTTGTTTGAGACCAATGTAGGTGCGGGGCTGCCCATCATTGACACCTTGAATAACCTGATATCCTCAGGAGATGAGATCACCGAAATACAAGCCGTTTTATCGGGGAGTTTGAATTTTGTGTTCAATCATTTCGATGCAGAACATTCTTTCTATGATGTTGTGCAGCAGGCAGGTATTGAAGGGTATACCGAACCGGATCCAAGAATAGATCTGAGCGGGGTTGACGTGATGAGAAAAATATTGATCCTGATGCGGGAAAGCGGTATTCCATGTGAACTGGAGGATATCGCTAATGACTCCTTCCTGCCCAAGGCATCATTGGATGCCAAATCAGTACCTGAATTTATAGAAACCTTAAAAACGGAAGCTGATCATTTTGAAACTTTAAGAAAAAATGCCGGGAATGAAGGATGCAGGTTAAAATACGTAGCTTCTTTTAAAAACGGAAGCGCCAAGGTGGGCTTGCAGCATATTCCAAAGGATCATCCTTTCTATAATCTGGATGGGAAGGACAATATTGTACTGTTCTATACCAATCGATACAAGGACCAACCGCTGATCATAAAGGGTGCAGGAGCCGGAGCAGCAGTAACAGCCTCAGGGATCTTTGGAGATATCATTCGTACCGGTAATAAATAAGTGTTGAAATGGAACTACAAGAAATAGAAATTTTCGCCCCAGCCACCATCGCTAATATTTCCTGTGGCTTTGATGTTATGGGATGCTGTCTGGATTCGATTGGAGACACCATGATCCTCAGAAAAACAAGCGAAAAAGGTGTTCGGATCAGCAAAATTGTTGGAGAAGAACTCCCTATGGAAGCTGAGAAAAATGTGGCAAGTGTGGCCATTATGGCCATGCTAAAGGCTTGCAAGGTGCAGCCTGATTTCGGATTTGATATTGAAATTCATAAAAACATCAAACCCGGAAGTGGTATTGGCAGCAGCGCAGCCAGCGCTGCAGGAGCCGTTTTCGCAGCTAATGAACTGATGGGCAAGCCATTTTCCGCACATGAATTGATTCCCTTTGCTGCTGAAGGTGAGCGTGTTGCCTGTGGTGCACCCATAGCCGATAATGTAGCTCCTGCTCTGTTGGGAGGTTTTACTTTGGTAAAAGAAACGGACCCCATAAAGGTCATTGAGTTACCTTCTATAAAGGGCATGTATGCCACGATCATTCATCCGCAGATTGAAATCAAAACCTCGCTTTCAAGAGATATTTTACCTCAAACTGTGAGCTTAAAAAATGCTGTCAAACAATGGGCAAATGTGGGTGCTTTGGTACATGCACTTCACACAAATGATCACAGCTTATTTGCAGATTCGCTAAAGGATTATATAGTGGAGCCACATCGTTCAAAATTGATTCCTAAATTTGATGAAGTCATTAAAAGTGCCGTAAATGCCGGCGCCTTAGGCGGAGGAATTTCAGGGTCAGGACCTTCTATTTTTACCTTCAGTAAAGATATACAAACTGCTGAAAATGTGAGCTTAGCAATTAATCAGATATATAAAAACACCCATATTCCCTATCATATATATACTTCGAAAATAAATGTATCAGGGGTTAAAATTTTAAAGAGATCTTAATGCAATTCTATAGTTTAAACAAACAATCGCCTGAGGTTAGTTTTAAGGAAGCCGTCATCAGAGGAATCGCCCCTGACAAGGGTTTGTATTTTCCATCTGCCATAAGCCCTATAAACAAGAAAGTTTTTGAAAACATAGATGATTATTCAAACGAGGACATTGCCTTTGAAATGATCAGGCAATTTGTTGGCGATGATATTCCTGATGTTGACCTGAAAGAAATCATTAAAGACACGCTTTGTTTTGATTTTCCTTTGGTTGAGGTTGAAAAAGATATTTTCAGTCTTGAGCTTTTTCATGGCCCCACCATGGCCTTTAAAGATGTTGGGGGCAGGTTTATGGCTAGATGCCTTTCTTATTTCAATAAGGAAAAAACAAATGAAGTGACCGTTTTGGTAGCGACTTCCGGAGATACAGGGGGTGCCGTGGCCAGTGGATTTCTTGGGGTAAAGGGTGTAAATGTAGTTATCCTGTATCCAAGTGGAAAAGTAAGCGAGGTACAGGAAAAACAACTTACCACTTTGGGAAACAATATAAAAGCGCTTGAAGTTGAGGGTACCTTTGACGATTGTCAGGCCATGGTCAAAAAAGCCTTTATAGATAAGGAAATTACCGACCATATACAGCTTACCTCGGCCAATTCGATCAATGTAGCCAGATGGCTGCCACAAATGTTTTATTTTGCTTTCGCCTATAAACAATTAAAAGACCGTTCCAAACCACTTGTGTTTTCAACTCCCAGCGGAAATTTCGGCAATATCTGTGCCGGATTTATGGCCCAGCAGCTGGGTTTACCGGTAAGTCATTTTATCGCAGCCACCAATGCCAACAAGGTGGTACCTAATTTTATGGAAAGTGGTCATTATGAACCACTTCAATCGGTCGCAACGATCTCTAACGCGATGGATGTGGGTGATCCCAGTAATTTTATTCGTATTCGTACAATTTTTAAAGATAATTTCAAGCAGATCCAAAAAAATCTTTCTTCCTATTCATTTTCAGATTATCAAACCCGAGAAGCCATGAAGGATGTTTATAAAGACTCAGGATATATCATGGACCCTCACGGGGCGGTCGGTTACCTGGGACTAAAACAATATTTGGATATGCAGGATAAAGCGCAAGGTATATTTCTTGAAACTGCTCACCCTGTAAAGTTTCTTGATGTTGTGGAGCCGGTGATCAAAAAAAGTATTCCTTTTCCGGCACAGATCAAAGAAATCATGCATAGAAAAAAAGTGGCGTCTTTTATCAGTACCTATGATGAATTAAAAGAATTTTTATTAAAATAGATTAACTTTTAAAAGCTTTGGCAATTCTAAAATAAAAGCCCTCTGATTATTCAAGCTTAACTATTTTAATACAACCCGGTTATTCAGACTCTAATGATGCATCCTATAGCTCTTTTGACCAAAGCGGTTTCCATTCTAGATTAGATATGATATTTTCGGTCTAATTTATGTAGTATCTTTAGTCTCGTATTCAATTCTATGAAAAACAATACATATATCTGTTTACTTTTCTGTGCACTACTATCATACACTGCTGTTGCCCAGCAATTCCAGCGGAAAGACAGTTTGAGAGGCAGTATTACAAAAGAAAGGGCCTGGTGGGATCTTTTACATTACGATATTGAGGTAACTCTTGACATAGAGAACAAGTCGATTTCGGGTAAAAACACTATCAGTTACCGCGTGATACAAAGCGGTACTGAGCTTCAAATAGACCTTCAGGAACCCATGAAAATCAAGAGTATAGAGCAAGCAGGCGAAGCCCTCACCTATCGGAAAGAATTTTCAGCGTATTTTGTACAATTGAACAAGACGCAGGAACCGGGAAGTATTCATAAATTAAGCATAGCATTTGAAGGTATTCCCGTGGAGTCTGGCAACCCTCCCTGGGATGGTGGCTTTGTCTGGAAAAAAGACAAAAACCAAAAACCCTTTGTAGCCAATGCAAATCAATTGCTGGGCTCAAGCATCTGGCTTCCGTCTAAGGATATTTCGTACGATGAACCTGACCAGGGAATGCAAATAAGCATAACGGCTCCTGCATCACTTGTAAGTGTCTCAAATGGCAGGTTGATGAATCATGATATAAACACTGACAAAACAGCTACTTATACCTGGAGAGTCGTCAACCCTATCAATGGCTATGGTATCAACCTCAGCGCGGGTGATTATGTGCATTATAATGAAACCTATGCCGGGGAAAAGGGTCCTTTGGATCTTGATTATTACGTGCTTAGCTATAATCTGGACAAAGCAAAGAAACAGTTCAAACAGGTTCCGAAAATGTTGAAAGCCTTTGAATACTGGTTTGGACCTTATCCCTTTTATGAAGATGGTTTTAAGTTGGTTGAAGCACCCTATCTGGGTATGGAACATCAAAGCGCAGTGACCTATGGCAATGGTTATGAAAATGGTTATTTAGGAGGTGATTTGAGCTTTACGGGTGAAGGCTTAAAATTTGATTTTATCATTATACATGAATCAGGTCACGAATGGTTTGCGAATAGTTTGACAAATTATGATGTAGCGGATATGTGGATCCACGAAGGCTTTACCACCTATAGTGAGGTGTTGTATTTGGACTACCATTTTGGCTCAGCGTCGGGTAACAAGTATTTGATCGGACTTCAGGGACAGAATCGCAAACAATATTCCGGTCACAGGTATTTATAAGGTCAACCAACTTGGGTCGGATGATATGTATTTCAAAGGTGCTGCCATGATCCATACCTTGCGGCAGGTCATCAATAATGATGAGCAATTCAGGGACTTGCTTAGAGGGATCAACAAGACTTTTTACCATCAAACCCTTACCGGTCAGCAATTGGAAAACTATATCATTGAGCAAACTTCCCTTGATCTGAAAGGTTTTTTTGAGCAGTACCTGAGAACCACTAAGGTGCCAGCAATTCAATACAAAAATAAAAACGGCATCTTCAGTTATCGTTATAAAAATACCGTCAATGGCTTTACCATTCCCGTAAGATTCTTTGTGGATGACAAGGAAGTATGGTTACATCCATCCGAAGAATGGCAAAAACTATCACTTGCCTTCCGAAGATTCAAAGATTCGGATCGATAAGAATTTTTATATTGATTTTTTAAAAAAATAAGCTTAAGGTCTTATTCTTCGCCGTCCAGATTTGGCAATTGGAATTGATCAAATATACTTGGCTCTGCCATCATTTTTTCTATATCCTCTGATTTTCTGGGAGCCAGGGCCGAATAATTTATCGGGACCATTTTTTGTCACCAACACGTCATCCTCAATTCGGACCGCTATCCCCCACCATTTCTTATCACATTTACTTCCTTCAGGAATATAGATTCCGGGCTCAACCGTAAGGATCATGTTCTCCTTAAAAGTCCCTCTGTTGTTTAGATCATGTACATCCAGCCCAATATGATGCGATGTTCCATGCGGAAAATATGTATATCCCTGATCCAAGGAATCAGTGATCCCCAATTCCAATAATCCTTTATAGATCACATCTCTTGCCACACTATCTATTTTTTTATAATCATTTCCGATCACCATGGCGGCGATTCCCGCTTCCTGTGCCTCATAAACAAGGTCATAAATGATCTTCTGTTCTTTGCTGAATTTTCCGTTTGCCGGAATGGTTCTTGTCACATCGGCCGTATAGCCCCGATACTCAGCCCCCAGATCCATCAAAATCAAATCATTTCCTGCCGTCAGTTTGTTATTGTCAACATAGTGCAAAACGCAACCATTATTGCCGGCCCCGACTATTGAGGGGTAACCCTCATACTCCGAACCGTACTTTTTAAACACCATTTCATGGATGCCCTGAGTTTCTGATTCTGACATGCCCGGATGCATGGCTTTCATCACCTCAATTTGCCCGATACATGAAATTTCAACCGCCTTCTTTATAAGTCTCAATTCTTCCTCCGATTTGATTTCTCTAAGACCCGCCATAAGCGTACGGAGTGATTGCGTATCCACAATTGATCGACTTGTGCCGGATTCAGCATCAATTTCTTTTGACTGAGGCATAGGAATACTATTGACACTTGATTTAAATTGTTCTATAAGTGCATATAAATTAGGTTGTTCCTTTCCCTTTTTACGAATATCATTTTCAAATTCCTTAAACAGGATCTTGTCAAATTTTGAAAAATCTATGGGCTCATCTATAAAAGCCTTTCCTCCATACACGTTTGTAAAACCAAGTTGCTCTTTTGCTCCTTCAATACCAGTTCCTTTTCCCATATAAATTTTATAACGCTCCCCTCTTTCATATACGTAAAGGGTTTCATCAAAGGATTTTCCGTTTTGCTCTTGCTTCTCAGAAAAAATAACCAATACAGAATGTGGTTCTTTCAACCCTGTTAAATAATAAAAATTGGGATCCTGATGGTACACAAAATCAACATCATTGGCCCTGTTTCTGATCGCATTTGAAAAAAATACGGCGACACTGTTCTCAGGCATTGATGCCCTAAGGGCTTCTCTTCTTGATTTATGGAAATCTGAAGACAAATAATCGGTTGGAATATTGCTTTGCGCCAGCACATTATTCAATAAAAAAAACAGCAAAAAACTCAGGAAAAATTTGATATTCATAAGGTTTTATTTTGATTTTGAAAGATATAAAAAATTAATGCAAGCAAAGTGATTCGAATATGATGGAAAAATAATTCACCTTACAGTCATATTTTATAAATTAGCATAAATTTAAAGATGATGAAAAACACAGCACTTACACATATTCACGAATCATTAGGAGCAAAAATGGTTCCTTTTGCAGGTTATAATATGCCGGTTCAATACGAAGGCATCAATGCCGAACACGAAACCGTTCGAAGCGGTGTTGGGGTATTTGACGTATCACACATGGGTGAATTTTTGATCGAAGGTGAACATGCCTTAGAATTGATCCAGAGAATAACTTCCAACGATGCCTCAAAACTTCAGGTTGAAGATGCGCAATACAGCTGTATGCCTAACGATACAGGCGGTATTGTTGATGACCTGATCGTCTACAGGGTAAAGGAACAAACCTATTTGTTGGTTGTCAATGCCTCCAACATAGATAAAGACTGGGATTGGATCAGTAAACACAACAGCAACAAAGCTGAAATGAAAAACATTTCAGATAATTATTCATTATTGGCCATTCAAGGGCCGAAAGCAGTTGATGCTATGCAATCATTGACGTCTATTGACCTAAGTGAAATTCCTTTTTACAAGTTCAAGGTAGCTGATTTTGCCGGTATAGATCATGTGATCATTTCTGCTACCGGTTATACCGGAAGCGGCGGTTTTGAGATCTATTGTAAAAACAGTGAAGTGGAGCAAGTGTGGAACAAGGTATTTGAAGCTGGAGCACGCTTATGGTATCAAACCGATTGGACTAGCCGCCCGAGATACTTTAAGACTCGAAATGGGTTATTGCCTGTATGGAAATGATATCGATGATACTACCTCTCCTATTGAAGCCGGTTTGGGCTGGATCACAAAATTTACCAAAGATTTTGTGAATTCTAAAGCGCTCTTGGAACAAAAGGAAGAAGGCGTAAGCAGAAGATTAAGGGCCTTTGAATTAGAAACCAAAGGCATCCCAAGACAAGGTTATGATATTGTAGATGAAGCCGGTAACAAGATCGGAGTTGTAACTTCGGGTACCATGAGCCCTAGTTTAAAAAAAGGAATTGGAATGGGCTATGTAAACTCTGGTCATACAAAATTTGGAAGTCAAATCTTTATCCAGGTTCGAAACAAGGCACTTCCTGCTGTTGTCGTGAAGTTACCTTTTTATAAGGGTTAAGGCTTAGGGATTAAGGACTAAGGATTAAGGACTTAAGGACTAAGGACTAAGGACTAAGGACTAAGGATTAAGGAAAATATTTATGTATGATTGATAGCTCAAAATATAAATCGTTGTCGTTTATTGACAAACGTCGTATTCACATGTTGATGATTTCGATTTTGAGCATTGGTATTTATTCCTCCTTTTCTGAGCGATATTCCAAATCTTATTGATCATTTTATAAAATTTGATTTCTTAATTATTGTCATAGCCTGTTTTTTGATCATTCGTAAGTTTAAAACTTCGAGATATATTGGTTATGTTACTTTTCTGCTCATCATTATTGATGCCTTTTTAAAAAGCGACGTCCTGAATTACATAGCCCAAATCGGCATCTCCTATTTGGTCATACATGCTTTTATAATGGTATTAAGAGAAGCCATGTCATTGCAAGGAAATACCCAAAATCTAATTCTCGTTTCTATCACGGGCTACTTGATCATAGGTTTGGTAGGAGGATTTTTAGCGGCAGGATTGAATTATATGTTTCCTGAATCATACTACCATTCAACGGGAATGGTATTGAATCTCTACAATTATATCTATTATAGTTTTGTAACCATGACCACGCTGGGTTATGGGGATATCATTCCAGTCACTGAAAAATCGCAGGCACTTGCACTGATGCTGGTTATTTCAGGACAACTATTTTTAAGTGTCATCATCGCCATCAACATCGCTAAGTTTATGCAGAAGAAGATCTGAGATCTGAGGGCTTCGGATGTGACGGGGTGGCACGTGAAGGTTTGGCGCGTGAAGGGTTCACTTCCGAGGGGGTGAGATCCAAGGGGGTGAGATCAACACTATTCAATATTAAGATGAAAATTTGGATCGAACTGTTCGGGATTTTTACCTTTTACATCCTTAAAGTAATTATGAAAATATTTAAAATCAACTTTTTGATCTCCAGTTACATAATAAGGTTCACTGATTAATATTTTCTTGTTTTCAAAATCTAGTGTGGCCATGACTACAGGCACCTTTGCGCCTATGGCAACATGGTAAAAGCCGGTCTTCCATTTAGAGACTTTTTTCCTTGTTCCTTCAGGAGATATGGCAAAAATGAATTTATCTTTTTCATTGAATATATCGATAATGGACTGCACCATATTTTTGCTTGCCGATCTGTTGACCGGAGTGCCGCCCACTGCTCTGAAAATAAAACCAAAAGGAGGTTTGAAGAGGGTATGCTTTCCTATAAAATTAATATCCTTAGCCTTGGCAAACTTAGATAAAACAGCGATAGGAAAATCCCAATTTGAGGTATGCGGCGCTGCTATGATGATATATTTATCAATATGGGAAGGGAAATCGTTGGGAACTTTCCATCCCAGAAGATTGAACAATATAAACTTAGAAATTCTTTGCATACCAGCAATTTTGGGTTATTTTTTCGTAATATCGTAATTAATTCTAATATACGGATTAATATGAAATATTTTCTCTTTTTTATTGTTGCAAGCATTTCTATAACAACGGGTTACAGTCAAAAGAACAAAACCAAAACAGGTCCCGTTTTTGACGATTTTGGAGCCGTTTTCGCGATTGATGATGCTGACCTTTTACTCGATGTTGACAAAACTTATAAGGTGATTTTTGACGTATACACGGATGCTGAGAAACCTGAGGATATGAATCCTCTGATCAATACGGTAGCCCGGTTTATGAACATGCATGCCCAGAACGGCTTACCTGAGGAACAAATGGATCTCGTAGTGGTGCTGCATGGAGCCGCCTTAAAGAATGCGCTTACGGAAAAGGCTTTTAAAAAGAAGTTTAAAACAAAACATCCCAATGCTGAATTGATCAGCGCCTTGGTCGAAAAAGATGTGAAAATATATGTCTGTGGTCAATCAATGAAGAGCAGAGGGTATGAGGCCAAAGATATTTCAGAGGATGTTAAGATTTCTCTTTCTGCCTTGACTGCCTTGGTAAAATACCAATCAGAGGGGTTTCAAATCATTAATTTCAATTAATATCTATGTCAGATTCTGTGTTATACGTCATCATTATTGCCATTATCATTGTTGCCATAGTGCTTACCTATATATTTAGCAAACTGAAATTTGACAAAACAGTTTCCACCTTAGAGGAAAGAATTGCCTCAATGGGTAATGAAAAGGAAGAAAAGGATCAGGACCTTGCCTTACAGGATCAAAAAATTGACGGCTTACGATTAGAAATTCAGCAATTACAAATGGATCTGGTAAAGAAGCAGGCTGCGCTGGAACATGCTGATGAAAAACTGAAAGGCCAACAAGAAGACGTTGCCAAACTTCAGGAGAAATTTTCCAAGGATTTTGAAATTCTGGCCAGTAAAATACTTGAAGAGAAATCAAGCAAGTTTACTGAAAAGAATAAGGAAAATATGGAGCAGATCTTAAATCCCCTTCAGGAAAAGATCAAATCCTTTGAAAAGAAAGTAGAAGACACCCATAAAGAAAGTATTGAAAAACAATCGGCGCTAAGGCAACAGATCCTGGGTTTAAAGGAACTGAATGTGCAAATGAGCAAGGATGCCGTAAACCTTACAAAGGCTCTAAAAGGAGATTCGAAAAAACAGGGTGACTGGGGAGAACTGCAATTGGAGACGATTCTGGAAAAAGCCGGATTACAAAAGGATGTACACTTCTCTACTCAGGATGGGTACAGAGATGAAGCAGGAACGTTTAAAAAAACCTGATTTGATCATTAACCTGCCGGATAACAAACATTTGATCATCGATTCAAAAGTATCGCTTACCGGTTATGAACGTTTTTTCAACTCAGAAAGTGATATTGAAGAAAAAGCGGGTTTGAAGAGCCATGTGCAAAGTATACAAAAGCATATTAAAGAATTAGGAACCAAAAACTATACTGATTTGTACGGGATCAATAGCCCTGACTATGTGATCATGTTCGTACCTATTGAACCCGCGCTGATGATCGCCTTGCAACAAGATCAGGACCTATATCTGCAAGCGCTTGATAAAAATGTGGTCATGGTCTCTACCTCTACCCTTCTGGCTACCTTGTCAACTGTGGCATCTATTTGGAAGCAGGAAGATCAAAAACGCAATGTGATCGAAATTGCCCGGCAAGCCGGAGCTCTATATGATAAGTTCGAAGGCCTGGTTCAGGATCTGATCAAAGTAGGCAAACAACTGAATGCTTCACAGGAGGGCTATAAATCGGCCATGAACAAACTGACTGAAGGAAAAGGGAATTTGATCAACAGGGTTGAAAATCTTAAGGCCTTGGGTGCCAAAACCAAAAAATCGCTACCGCCTAATTTATTAGAAAGAGCCCAGGAAGAATAACATTTTATTCAAATTGATAGTAATGGCCTTGATCCACACTTCATCATATGATCCTGCAATCGCTTTTAAAAGCAAGCATTTCAATACCATTTACAGGACCTTGTTTCATAAAATTGAGGTTGGTTTTCAAAGGGAAAGAATGGAAACCAGCGATGGAGATTTTATGGATATAGACTTTTCAACGGTCGGGTCAAAAAGTGTTGTGGTCATTATTCATGGTCTGGAAGGAAGCTCCAACTCCAAGTATGTAACGGCACTTAGCCAGATCTCAAATGAAGCGGGATATGATGTGGCCGCGGTAAATCTGAGGGGTTGTAGCGGAGAAACCAATCGATTACTGTACTCTTACCATAGCGGAAAATCAAATGACCTTGCCGAGATCCTGGATTATTTGGAAAGTAAAAAGAACTACGAGGCCTATCATATTGTTGGCTATAGCCTTGGGGGAAATCTTTTGTTAAAATATATGGGGGAATCGCGAAGTGACTATTCTTCCAAGTTAAAAGGAGCCGTTGGCGTCTCCGTTCCCTGTGATTTGAAAGGCTCATCCGAGGCCATCGCCAAATTCTGGAACATGGTCTATATGCAGAATTTTCTGATCAGCTTAAAAAAGAAAACCAGGATCAAATTGGAGCAATTTCCTGAAAATGATCTTCAAAAAGAGGCTATTTTGAATTCAAAAAACTTTTTGGATTTTGACAATTATTTTACCGCTCCGGTTAACGGATTCAAGGATGCCAATGATTACTGGAAACAAAACAGTTGTAAACAGTTTTTAGAAGGGATTAAAATCCCAAGCCTTTTAGTAACTTCAAGTGATGATCCTTTTTTATCTGAATCCTGTATCCCGGTTAAAGAGGCCAGAAACAATACATATTTTCATTTGGAAGTGACCAAATACGGAGGTCATGTTGGCTATAACTCCAACTTTGACAATGGGAGCGGCTTCTGGCTGGAAAGACGGATCATAGATTTTTTTAAGGAGATGGGCTAAACTCCAAAACGTCATGATATAACCTTTCTTTTGATCAGGCTCATTTACCTATATTTGTAGCAAATTTGTATTGAAATTGAAAAGAATCTTCTTTATCTTTTTTCTGATCAGCCATTTTACTTATGGTCAGGCTTTTCGTAGTTTCTCCAATGAGTTTTTGAACCTTGGAGTTGATGCTGCTGCCTTTGGGATGGGTAAAGCGGTGATCGCTTCCACTGGAGATGTCAATTCCATCTACTGGAATCCGGCAGGTTTGACCAAAGTGGAAGACATACAAGGCGCCTTGATGCATGCTGAATATTTTCAAGGCATTGGTAAATATGACTATGCTGCATTTGCCAAACCCATCAATGATGAAAGTACTTTTGCTGTGGCTTTTATCAGATTTGGGGTGGATGATATTTTAAACACGACTGAATTAATTGACAGTCAGGGGAATATCAACTATGACAATATCAGCTTGTTTTCGGCTGTTGATTATGCTTTTAATGTGGCCTATGCCCGAAGATTACCTGTTCAAGGTCTTGACCTGGGCGTCAATTCAAAAATTGTTCATCGAAAAATAGGCGATTTTGCCTCTTCCTGGGGCTTTGGACTGGATGCTTCCTTGCAGTTTGAAACAAGTTCTGAATGGAAATTTGGCCTAATGGTGAGAGACATTACCACCACCTTTAATGCCTGGAGTATTGATGAGGAGGAATATGAGAAAATCCAAAATGCCATTCCCGGTGAAAATCAGGCTGCTCCGGAAACTTTGGAACTGACAAAGCCCAAAGCACAATTTGGAGTCGCCAAATCATTTGTGGTTTTTAGAGATTTTAATGTACTGACCGAAATCGATCTCAATATGCGCTTTGCACAAACCAATGACCTTATATCGACCTCTTTTTTAAGTATTGACCCAGGCGTTGGCTTACAGTTCGATTATTTAAAAATGGCCTATTTGCGTGTTGGCGTTAATAATTTTCAGAATTTCACCGATTTTGATGGTGGAAAGACAACTTCTATGGAACCCAATTTCGGTGTGGGATTTCGATATAAAGGCATACAGATCGATTATGCCCTGGCCAATATTGGTGCCGCCAGCGGAACGCTTTATTCTAATGTTTTTTCGGTGAAGGTTGATATTGGGTATTTTAGGTAAATTTCACGCAGATGTCGGATATTTTACTGCATATTTCGCCTTGAGTGAGAATTTATCAGCGTAATCTGCGTGAAATATTTTATAGCTCTGCAGATATTTTGTTTACCATCTAGTTTATTTACTATAAAAGGTAAATCTTACCATGAAGCTAGAAAATGAAATTTCTTACAAAATCAGAGGCATATCATTTAACGTCTATAATACATTAGGCCCTGGTTTATTTGAATCTGTTTATGAAGAAATTATCGCGTTTGAACTTAAAAAAAATGGCATTCAATTTCAAGCGTCAAAAATGCTTGCCAGGCTAATTTGGAAACAGTAAAACTAGATCATGGGTTCAGAGCTGATTTAATTATTGAAAACAAAGTTATAGTCAAGCTGAAGTCTGTCGAAAAGTTAGCACCAATTCACACAATGCAATTACTCACTTATTTACCTCAGGATTTAAATACTTGACCGTTTGATCAATTGCAATGAATCTCATTATATCGAACGATTGTAAAGCATTTAGTAAGTCATATAATTTGACATCAACATAATTAATTTTTGACCGATCCTAGAAAAAATATTACTTTTGTATCCTATATTTACAATTCTAAATTGACTTTTGAAAAATTACTCTTTTTTATATTCATTACATCAACACTGTTTCTCTCAACAAATCAACACTATCCCCATCCGCTGAAGTAAGCGTCATTACCTGTGGGCCGGGAACAGATGAACTCTATGCTAGTTTTGGGCATAGTGCTTTCAGGGTATTGGATTTAGAAAATAAAATTGACAGGGTGTATAATTATGGAACCTTTGATTTTAATACACCCAATTTCTATGGCAAATTTGCTCAGGGAAAATTGTTGTATCAGCTAAGAGCCTATAATTTTGGAAATTTTTTGAAGAGTTACCACCGAGAAAACCGATGGGTAAAGGGGCAGGTACTTGATTTGAATGCTAAACCAGGTTCAGGAGGTTTTTGATTTTTTAGAAGAAAATGCCAAACCGGAGAATCAGATCCTATAAATATGATTTTTTCTATGATAACTGTTCAACAAAATTATATGATGTCCTGGAACAGGTCCTGGGAGACAAATCATTTTTGAAAGTGATTTTGACAAGGAGAATTATACCCATCGGGATTTGATCGAATTATATATGGACCATCAGCCCTGGGCTGATTTTGGCATTGACCTGGCTCTGGGAGCCGATATAGACAGAAAAGCGAGTTCAAAAGAATATATGTTCCTTCCGGATTATGTTTTTGAGGCCTTTACCACAATTCAAGCTTAAGGATGGAGTTAAGACCAAACCCATTGTAAAAAGAACTGAAGAAATTTTATTGAGTTATGAGCAAAAGGAAAATGAAAATGGTTTTACACCCTATATACTTTTCTCTATTTGCGCTCTGCTGATCTTGTTGATCACCTATAAGGATTATAAGAAGAAAAAGAGAACAAAGCTTCTTGATGCTGTTTATTTTCTCGATTACAGGAATCATCGGGATTCTATTGCTCTTACTTTGGTTTGCCACGGATCATTCAGCGACTGTGAATAATTTCAATGTACTTTGGGCCTTTGCGCCTAATTTGCTCTTTGCATTTATGTCATGAATAAAAATATCAAATTAAGTGCTGCTTATGTGTTTACACTACTTATGCTGTTGGATATCATGGTGCTGTTGTGGATTTTTAAGGTGCAGGTCTTTCACTATGCTTTGATACCGCTTTTGGTGGGATTGTATGTGAGGTATATTTATTTGTGGTTTTATTTGCGTGGAGAGATGAGTACATGTATCAGCGTAATCAGCGTGAACTCAAAATAATTTCACGCAGATATCGCAGAGTGATAATTTATCTGTGTGATCAGCATGACCTAGATTTCACGCAGATATCGCAGAATGAAAAGCATCAGCGGAATCTGCGAGAACTAAAAACTCCAGCTAACTTATTTTTAAGCGTCTTCACCTTCACCTCCACTTTATCAAGTTTTTCAAACTCAGAATTATTGGATTTATATTCCGGAACAATGGCTTTGATCTTTTTAACGATCTCCACATGTTCAATATTTAAATCAGAGATCAAATGATCGATCTTAGCTTTGATTTCCTCCACATTCATGTTCTCTGTTTTGGCGATCATGATCTTTTCATTATAGGTAGGAATGGTATTTTCGTCATTTGTCAATAATTCCTCATATAATTTTTCTCCCGGTCGTAAACCTGAAATATGAATGTCAATATCCTCAGGATAACGTTTCCCACTCAAATGGATCATTTTTTTGGCCAGATCAAATATCTTAACTGATTCACCCATGTCAAACACATAGATCTCTCCTCCATTCCCCATAACTCCAGCTTCTAGAACCAACTGACAAGCTTCAGGAATGGTCATAAAAAATCTTGTAATATCTTTATGCGTTACCGTTAACGGACCTCCATTTTCAATTTGTCTTTTAAACAACGGAATCACAGAACCATTTGATCCCAAGTACATTTCCAAAACGAGTGGTCACAAATTTTGTTTTCCCTTGAACATTCAGGCAATTCGCATACATTTCAGCTACTCGTTTGGTGGCTCCCATTACATTGGTTGGGTTTACTGCTTTATCGGTAGAAACCATGATAAACTTTTGAATCCCATGTGAAATGGCATATTTCATGAACAAACTGGAACCAAAAATATTCACCCGAACCGCCTCATACGGATTGTTTTCCATTAAAGGCACATGTTTATAGGCCGCGGCATGAAAAACCATATCTATTTCATACTCATTCAAAAACTGATCTGATGCGATCCTCATTTCGAATATCTGCCAATTCCACTGAAAAATTATCTACCTTCTTTCTGACAAATTTCTGTTGCAGGTCATATAAATCTGATTCCGCCTGATCTAAAAGGATCAAATGCTTATAATTGTATTGACTGATCTGATTTGCGATCTCACTTCCAATTGAACCTGCAGCACCTGTAATCAGGATCACCTTATCGTTCAATTCTTTTCTTAAAACGGGATTATTGATCTTAATCGGAGTTCTATCCAAAAGATCTTCAATCTTTACTTCTTTGATCTGACCGACATTCAACTCCCCGTCTATCCAATGTTGTACCGGAGGAACCATCTTAATTTTAACCGGCAAACTGGTCAAACCATCTACTCTTCCAAATAATTCAAAGGGTTTGATATTTTGAATGGATACTATAATTTCCTGAATATCATTCTTCTTAATAAAAGCTTGGTCAATTGTTTTTAGGATCATAAATTTTGATCCTGTTGAATTGTTTTCCAATTTTTAATCTGGAATCATCCAAAAACCCAACTACTTTATATTTACTATGTGCTACTATTACTTAAAGCTGTATAGGTCAGTAGACCCGAATCTCCTGCACCATAAATCAATACATTTTTAGGTTTTTTATAATTTGATGCAATTCGGTCAAACAAATACTTAAACATAAATCTGCTCGAAATCAATATGACAATGTTCAGCAAATAATGAATTGAAATGATGGATAAGGGAATAGAATATGTCGGATATATATCAAAATTTCTTGTGATTATTGCAACAGTAAATAAAATAGCGGCCACAACTGTAGAAGCCCAAAATACATTGATCGCATCTTTTGTTCCTGTATGTCGAACGATTCCTTTAAAAGAACCAACGATCACAAATCCCAATAAGATAGCCAACCAACTAAAGGTAATTGCTGAATGAAATCAAAGGGTCCAAAGTTTAAAGGAAAAATTAAATCTAATCAGATAGGCTAAAAAGAAAGCCTGCATACTCAACGAAAGATCGATCATTAAAACGACCCAACGTGAAGTATATGTTGCGTTATTAAACAAAGATTTGATCATGGGGGATTAAGCTATTTTGTTTGTACCAAGCAAATATACACAACAATTTTGATTCATTGAATTTGGGGAGGAGGGAATTTGGTGGGAAATGGGGAGTAAGGAGAAGGGAGAAGGGAGAAGGGAGAAGGGAAGAAGGGTAGAAGGGATGAAGGGTGAAGGGTAAGTATGAATTTTTACGTTAACAAATGTGCTATAATTACATAAAATTATAAATAGATATAATCAATTATGAAAAAAGAAAATGAATTATCAAAAAGATTGTTAATATTCTCAGTTGAAGTTATAAAGTTTACAAGATTACTTCCAAAAGAAACTGAATATCAAGTAATTAAATATCAACTGATTAAAAGTGCTACTTCAGTTGGAGCCAATTATCAAGAAGCTCAATCTGCTTCTTCAAAGGCTGATTTTAAGAACAAGGTCAATATTTCATTAAAGGAAATGGCTGAATCAATAGTATTGGTTGAAAATTATATTCTCGCATATCTACGACAAAAGCATCAAACAGGATAAACTCCGAATTATTGATTCAAGAAGCGAAGGAATTAGGATAAAATCTTAGGGGCCATTGTAAAAAATGTTAAGGCCTAATTACAAGTGATTTCACTTCTCACTTCTGCCTTCTGCCCTCTCACTTAAAACTTCAAGCAAATCCTCCACAATCCTCTCAGCGGTCTTTCCATCCCATAAATAAGGGATTTCACCGGCTTTCCATTCACCTTTGTGCAATTTTTCCATATAAGGTGCTACATTGTCAGGATTGGTTCCAACGAGTTCATTGGTTCCTATGGTAATGGTTTCAGGCCGTTCTGTATTGTCACGTAAGGTCATACAAGGTACTTTCATCACGGTGGTTTCTTCGGTAATACCACCTGAATCGGTTACTACGGCAAATGAATGTTGTACCAAATAATTGAATTCCAAATAACCCAAAGGTTCGATCATATGAAGATTATCAGCGTGAATCCCTATTCCTTTCAACATTTTAGCTGTACGAGGATGTACCGGAAATACGATGGGCATTCCTTTAGCACCTTTTACGATTTCGTCTATCAAGTTCTTAAGTTGGGCTTCTTCATCCACATTGGCAGGACGGTGTAAGGTCATCACAAAATATCCTTTTTCTTTTAATTGATGTTCATCCCAGGCAGCAGGTTTGATAAATCTTGGCATATTTTTAAGCAAGGTATCGATCATGGTATTACCCACATAGCGGATCTTTGATTCGTCATGACCTAGTTT
>CAVQSO010000005.1:0-123191 GCA_963715975.1 uncultured Flavobacteriaceae bacterium
CCACGTATCGCTGAGCGCCGGCCTCCACCCCGCTCGGGCATCGGCCCGGGTCGAGGTGCCCAACCTCTCGCTCGGCAGCCACGCCGTCGAGTTCCGCCGCCGCTGCTACGAGACCCAGAGGCGCACCCTGGCCACGCCGCTCGCCGACGACTACATGGCGGAGCCGATCCGCCTGGAGGAGTCGCTCGCCTCGCTGAGCCTCACCTCCGATCCGCCGGGGGCGAGGATCTACCTCGACGGGGAGGCCCGGGGGGTCACCCCGAAGCAGATCGACGGGATCTGCTCGGGCCGGGTGCACGTCGAGGTGAAGCACACCGCGGGAAGGTTCATCAAGGACCTCGTGCTCCCGAAGGACGCCTCGGTGAGCCTCGAGTGCCCGATCCGGCCCTCCCTCGCCTTCCTCGGGGTGGTCGCGCAGAGCCCGACCGGCGAGCGGTACGTCGCCGAGGCTCGAGAGAAGATCGTGGAGAACCTCTCCTCCCTGACGTCGGTCAACTTCATCGAGGCCCCCCGCGAGGCGACCGAGCGCATCCTCGACCAGGAGCGGACCACTCCCGCCGGGCTCCTCTCCTCGACCAGTGGGGAGCCGGACCTGGTGCGCCGGGCGGGGGCGCGCCTGGCCACCGCGCTCGAGGTCCAGGGCTTCGTGCTCGCCGTCCTCCCCGAGGAGCAGCTGCAGCGCAGCGCGCGCCTCCACGTGCTCGCCAACGGCTCGACCACCACGGAAGAGCTCCCCGTCTTCTTCAACGAGTCGGCGTCGTACCTTCCCGTCCTCGCCCGTCTCGACCGCCGCTTCGCCAGCCAGCGGCCGTGGATCGGCGCGATCGCCGTCGACACCCTGGTCCACGACGGCCCTCCCGTGCTAAGGGTCGTCGCGGGCAGCCCCGCCGCCGCCGCCGGGATCCTCCCCGGCGAGGTGCTGCGGGCGATCGACGGCCAGCCCGTGAAGTGGACGGCGGTTCCATTTAAGACAAGTGACCATACCGATCATCCTTTGGCCATGTATGCGGCAAGTAAGAAAGCCAATGAAATGATGGCCCATTCCTATTCCCAGTTGTATGGTATTCCTACAACTGGATTGCGTTTCTTTACGGTATATGGTCCGTGGGGAAGCCCGGATATGGCCCTGCATATTTTTACCAAAGCGATTGTAGAGGATAGAGAATTTGAAGTGTTTAATTATGGAAAAATGAGTCGGGATTTTACCTATGTGGCTGATATCGTCGAAAGTGTAAAACGATTGATTCCACTTCCTCCAAAGCCTAACAATCCGAATTTTGATCCTAAAGATCCAAACCCTGCGATTAGTTCGGCTCCTTATCAACTATTTAATATTGGTAATAATAGCCCCGTAGCCCTGATGGATTATGTGCATGCTGTAGAAGAGGCATTGGGCAAGAAAGGTAAAATAGTTTATAAAGAATTACAACCAGGCGATGTACCATCTACCTATGCGGATGTGCAAAGTTTGTACGACTATATCGATTTTAAACCCTCAACAACCATAAAGGAAGGAATAAAGACTTTTGTGGACAAATATTTAGAACTAAACAATTGATGAATAAAGAATTAGCGATTGCAGTAAAAGCTGCTGTAGAGGGTGGTGCTGCCATTATGGAAATCTATGCTCAGGAGGATTTGGGTGTTGAGTATAAGGATGATCGATTCTCCTTTGACGCTAGCAGATAAAAAATGTAATGATGTGATCAATTCCTATTTGATCAAAACAGCGCATCCAATTATCAGTGAAGAAAACAGGCAATTGGAATACCAGGAAAGAAAGGATTGGGACACTTGCTGGATCGTTGACCCGCTGGATGGTACAAAAGAATTTGTAAAACGCAATGGCGAATTTACGGTAAATATTGCCTTGGTTAAACAAGGAAAGCCTTTGTTAGGAGTCATTTATGTTCCTGACACTAAGGAATTGTATGTGGCGGATGTTATTCAAAAAAAGGCAGGAAAATTTGTTTTGGATCAGCATGAGGTAATTGTCGAAGATCTTGATATGGATGCAAATCTTATTGGTCCTAAAAATGTGGGTACTGAATTGGTTCGTGTTGTAGGAAGCCGTTCCCATATGAGTGAAGCTACAGAGGATTTTGTTGGATCACTTAAAGGGATTTACGAAAAAGTGGATATTGTGTCCAAGGGAAGTTCTCTTAAGTTTTGCCTGGTAGCAGAAGGAAAAGCAGATGTCTATCCTCGTTTTGCACCAACCATGGAGTGGGATACGGCAGCTGGACAGGCCATTTGTGAAGCAGTCGGGTTGCAAGTGATTTCTAAAGAAACGGATGAGCCACTTTTATATAATAAGGAGAATTTACTGAACCCTTGGTTCATCGTAAGATAAAATGAAGGACCAGTCTCGTAAAAGACATTTGGCAAAAGCAGTTACCTGGAGGATAGTCGGGACCATAGATACTATTTTACTGTCTTGGTTGATTTCCGGTAATCCTTTAACTGGTCTTAAAATTGGTTTTACGGAAGTACTGACAAAAATGCTGTTGTACTATTTTCATGAACGTGTATGGTTTAAAATAAATTTAACCAAGGATGGTAAATTATTAGAGAGTCGAAAACGCCATATCGGAAAGACGATCACCTGGAGGATAGTTGGAACAGTAGATACCATGCTATTGGCCTGGTGGATTTCCGGGAATCCCTTGACAGGAATGCAAATAGGGGTGGCTGAGTTATTTACCAAAATGATCTTTTATTATATCCATGAGCGTATGTGGCATAGAAGCAGGTTTGGTTTAACAGAGAACAATGTAAAGGAAATATGAAAGAAAATATCATCAGACATCAATATGAAGTGAGCAAATCACAGCGACAAAAACTAATGAATCAGAATTCTTTTTTACTTTGGTTTACAGGTTTGTCCGGGTCAGGAAAATCTACCATTGCCAATGCCTTAGAGCACAAATTACATCAAGAAGGTTTTAAGACCTACGCCCTTGATGGTGATAATATAAGAAAGGGAATTAATAAGTGACTTGACATTCAGCCCCGATGATCGTAAGGAGAATATCAGAAGAATCGCTGAAGTGGCCAATTTAATGGTAGATGCAGGAGTTGTTGTATTAGCAGCTTTTGTATCACCCTATAAAAAAGATAGGGAAAACATTGCCCGTATTGTGGGAAATGATAACTTTGTCGAAATTTTTGTAAATACCTCTTTGGAGGAATGTGAAAGGAGAGACGTTAAAGGCTTGTATAAAAAGGCCAGAGCCGGTGAGATTAAAGATTTCACAGGGGTGAACGCGCCCTATGAGGCACCAGAGGCGCCTGATGTGGAAATTGTAACCGACGGATTGTCAATTGAGGAATGCGTTGAAAAAATATATGAGAAGATAGAACCAAAATTAAAAATATGACAAAGTATTTTTTAAATTATTTAGATGAACTAGAGGCAGAAGCAGTATTTGTGCTGCGCGAGGTGTATGCACAATTTCAAAATCCTGTGATCTTATTTTCAGGAGGTAAAGATTCTATTGTGTTGGCACATCTTGCCAAAAAAGCCTTTTATCCGGCCAAGGTCCCGTTTCCATTGATGCATATTGATACGGGACATAATTTTCCTGAAACAATTCAATTCAGGGATGACCTGATCAGTAAATTAGGTGCAACTTTGTTGGTTGGTTCGGTGCAAGAAGCTATTGACACGAATAGAGTTGTAGAGGAACAAGGGAAAAACGCTACCAGGAACGAATTGCAAATTACGACCTTACTCGACGCCATTGAAAATAACCAGGTAGATTGTGCCATAGGAGGTGGGAGAAGAGATGAGGAAAAGGCAAGGGCCAAAGAAAGGTTCTTTTCACATAGAGATGATTTTGGACAATGGACCCCAAAAAACCAACGTCCGGAATTATGGAACATCTTTAATGGCCGAATGAGACAAGGAGAGCATTTCAGGGCTTTTCCGATCAGTAACTGGACCGAAATGGATGTTTGGAATTATATCACCAGAGAAAATATTGAGATTCCTTCTTTGTATTTTGCCCATGACAGAAAGGTAGTCTGGCGCAATGGCAGTTGGATCCCTGTTTCGGAATATCTGATCATGCAGGATGATGAGGAAGTGGTTACCAAAAAGGTGAGGTTTAGAACACTTGGAGATATCACCATTACCGGCGGTATAGAAAGTGAGGCAGATACCTTGGAAAAGATCGTGGAAGAAGTGGCTGCCATGAGAGAAACGGAAAGAGGTAACAGAGCTGATGATAAACGTTCGGAATCTTCTATGGAAGATAGAAAGAAACAAGGTTATTTTTAATATAAAGCAAAAGAAAATTATTATGAGTATTGATAAGAACCAATTGTTAAGATTTACAACAGCAGGAAGTGTCGATGACGGAAAAAGTACGCTTATCGGTAGATTGCTTTATGATTCAAAGTCTATTTTTGAAGATCAGATCGCTTCTGTTGAAAAAACAAGTAAACGAAAAGGTTTAGAGACGGTCGATCTGGCACTTTTTACGGATGGACTTAGGGATGAAAGAGAACAGGGTATTACTATTGATGTTGCCTACAGGTATTTTACAACACCAAAGCGTAAATTCATTATAGCCGATACTCCCGGTCATGTTCAGTATACCAGGAACATGGTTACTGGTGCATCTACAGCGAATGTAGCTTTGGTGCTTATTGACGCCAGAAAAGGGGTAATCGAGCAAACCAAAAGGCATTCCTTCATTGCTTCTCTTTTGCAGATTTCGCATATCATTGTTTGCGTGAATAAAATGGACCTGGTTGATTACAAAGAAGAAGTGTTTGATGATATTGTGCAGCAATACGAAGAGATGTCGGGAAAAATGATGATCAAGGATGTTAGATATATCCCGTTATCTGCCTTAAATGGAGATAATGTGGTGAACAGATCAGATAAAATGCCCTGGTATCAAAATGCTCCTTTATTGCATACCTTAGAAACGTTGCATATAGCCAGTGATAACAATATGGTGGATGCAAGGTTTCCTGTGCAAACCGTACTGAGACCCCAGGACCAGGATCATCATGATTACCGCGGTTATGCCGGATCTGTTGCGGGAGGTATTTTTAGGGTAGGGGATAATGTCAGACTTTTGCCTTCTGGGTTTGAATCGAAGATCAAATCGATCAATCGTTATGAAGAAGAGGTCAAAGAGGCTTTTGAAGGTATGAGTGTGGCCATTACCCTGGAAGACGACATTGATCTGAGCAGGGGAGATATGATCGTTAAACCCAATAATTTACCTGTAAAGGATCAGCGGCTTTCTGCCATGATCTGCTGGTTCAATGAAAATCCTGCACGTCCCAGAGCGAAATATGTCCTAAAGCATACCTCTAATGAGCCTATGGCAATGATCACTGAGGTTGAATACAAAGTAGATGTAAATACGCTTAAAAGAATTACGGATGATAAAGATATCAAGATGAATGATATTTGTAAGGTTAAGCTTCGTACGACTGCACCTATTATGATGGACGAATATTCCAGGAACAGAAAAACCGGAAGTTTTATACTTATTGATTCGGGAACAAATGAAACTGTGGCAGGAGGGATGTTGATTTAATACATTCTCAACAATTTAATAATTTAAAGACTGTTTTTATAACAGTCTTTTTTTATGAAAATATCCCAGATGACATACAGTGCATAATTATTCAATTACGGCTACATCAAAAAAACAATAATATTCGCCTATATTTGCATTCCAAAAAAATAACAGAATGAAAGCAGGAATTGTAGGACTTCCCAATGTAGGAAAGTCGACTTTATTTAATTGTCTGTCAAATGCTAAGGCACAATCAGCAAACTTTCCGTTTTGCACGATCGAGCCCAATATTGGAGTGGTAAACGTGCCGGATGCAAGACTGGAAAAACTTGAAAGTCTGGTGAATCCTGAAAGGGTCATGCCTGCCACAGTCGAGATTGTGGATATAGCGGGTCTTGTAAAAGGAGCCAGTAAAGGGGAAGGTCTTGGGAATAAATTTCTTGCCAATATCAGAGAAACAGATGCGATCATACATGTGCTAAGATGTTTTGACAATGATAATATTGTCCATGTTGATGCCAATATAGACCCTGTCAGAGATAAGGAAACCATTGATATGGAATTGCAATTAAAAGATCTTGAAACTGTAGAAAAGAAACTGGATAAGGTTAAGAAAGCAGCAAGAACAGGTGACAAAGCCGCTTTAAAAGAATTGGATATTTTATCAAAGGTAAAGGAGAATCTTGAAGCTGCCATATCGGTCAGAGCCATTGAATTTACTGAAAAAGAAAGGGAGGAATTTATAAGTCCCATGCAATTGCTTACAGATAAACCTGTTTTATATGTTTGTAATGTCGATGAGGCATCGGCCGTGAGTGGCAATGACTATGTGAATAAGGTTTTGGACGCGGTTAAGGATGAAAATGCCGAAGTTTTGGTTTTAGCAGTCGCCACTGAAGCAGATATCATGGAACTGGAAGAATACGAGGAACGTCAAATGTTCCTTGAAGACCTGGGATTAGATGAACCAGGAGTATCCAAACTGATCAGATCGGCCTATAAACTGTTAAATTTACAAACCTATTTTACGGCAGGTGAAAAAGAGGTTCGTGCCTGGACCATACATATTGGAGATTCTGCACCTCAGGCGGCAGGTGTTATTCATACAGACTTCGAAAAAGGATTTATAAGGGCTGAAGTGATCAAATATGAAGATTTTGTGCACTATGGCAGCGAATTAAAAGTGAAGGAAGCCGGGAAATTGGCTGTGGAAGGAAAGGAGTATATCGTTCAGGACGGTGATATGATGAATTTCCGATTTAATGTGTAATAATCGGGTCTAACTGAGTTTTTGATAATATCCTATGAATTTTAACATACATCAAACGGATGTCAATAGTGCTGCCAGGGCAGGAACTTTGGAGACTGATCATGGAAAGATCGAAACGCCAATTTTTATGCCTGTTGGTACGGTGGCATCGGTTAAAGGAGTGCATCAAAAAGAACTGGAAACCGACATCAATGCAGATATTATTCTGGGAAATACCTATCACCTATATCTGAGACCCAAAACAAATATTTTAGAAGGAGCCGGAGGTCTGCATAAATTTATGAACTGGAACAGACCTATTTTGACCGACTCAGGCGGTTATCAAGTCTACTCATTGTCTGATAATCGGAAAATCAAGGAGGAGGGCGTAAAATTCAAATCTCATATCGATGGCTCTTCACATTTTTTCTCTCCTGAGTTTTCCATGGAAATTCAAAGAAAAATTGGGGCAGACATCATCATGGCTTTTGATGAATGCACCCCATATCCTTGTGAATATAATTATGCAAGAAATTCTATGCATATGACGCACAGATGGTTGGAGCGATGTATACAGTATCTTAAAGATCATCCGGAAAATTACAATTTCAAACAGCATTTTTTCCCGATTGTTCAGGGTAGCACCTACAAGGATCTTAGAAAACAATCTGCAGAATATATTGCAGGAGTAGGCGCGGTTGGCAACGCCATTGGTGGTTTGTCTGTTGGAGAACCGGCAGAAGAGATGTATGAAATGACGGAAGTTGTAACGGCAATTTTACCAAAAGACAAACCCAGGTATTTGATGGGGGTTGGTACCCCAATTAATATTTTGGAAAATATTGCGCTTGGAATTGATATGTTTGACTGTGTAATGCCAACAAGAAATGCCAGAAATGGCATGCTGTTTACGGCACATGGAACCATTAATATCAAAAATAAGAAATGGGAAGATGATTTTTCACCTCTGGATGAAATGGGAATAACTACGGTTGACACACTGTATTCAAAGGCTTATGTCAGGCATTTGTTTGCTGCTAACGAATACCTGGGAAAGCAGATCGCATCTATTCATAATTTAGGATTTTATCTTTGGTTGGTTCGTGAGGCCAGAAAGCATATCTTAGCGGGAGATTTTGCATCATGGAAGCAAATGATGGTCCGTCAAATGGATAAAAGGTTATAGGTTTTACTATTCTTACGGCAGTTTTAAATAATTTAAGATCCGGATTTGAAGATTTTAGACAAGTACATACTTAGGAAATATTTCACTTCTTTTATTTTCACCTTGTTGATTTTGATACCCATTGCCATGGCTATTGATATTTCTGAAAAGGTGGGGAAATTTATTAAGAATGAGGAACTTACCACCCAGGAGATCATCAATGATTATTACCTGAATTTTATTATCAATTATGGAAATACCTTTATGCCTCTGGCATTATTTATTTCTGTGATCATGTTTACTTCAAAGATGTCTGGTAATTCAGAGATCATTGCCATTCACAGTTCCGGAATTTCTTTTAAACGGTTTTTAAGACCCTATTTGATCGGAGCCACCATCATCACTGCCATATCGCTATACGCCAATCATTTTGTGGTCCCAAAATCCAATAAAACTTTGGAAAAGTTTGAGGAAACCTATTTGAGATCTATTTATGTAAAGAAGACCAAAAGCTCGGTTAGTAAAGTGAGTTTGCAACTGAGTAAAGATGATTACGTGTATTTTGGTTATTTTAATTTTAAATCGAGTAATGGTTATAATTTTTCTTATGAACATTTTGAAGGCAATAAACTGGTTTATAAGATCATTTCACAAAATATCCGATTTAACCCAGCAGATAGTACCTTTCAGGTTGAGTACCTATAGGAAAAGGTTTATTGGAGCTCAAAAGGATAGTCTGGATTCAGGAAGTTTTATGGATACGGTTTTTAACTTTGAACCCAAAGACCTTTTGTATGTAGATTATCTGGCCAGAGAGATGCCCTCTCTGGACCTTAGCAGTCATATTAAACAATCAGAGAACAGAGGAGTTAAAAATTTGAATAATTATAAAGTAGAGTTATATAAAAGAACAAGCTTGCCAATATCCTCATTTGTTCTTACCCTTATTGCCGTAACGCTGGCTTCCAAAAAACGAAGAGGTGGAATTGGAGTTAATTTGGCGGCTGGAATAGCTTTGATGTTTCTCTATGTGTTCTTTATGAAAGTATCTGAAGTTTTGGGGTCAACAGCTGAATCAATTCCTTTGTTAATGGTTTGGATTCCCAATCTAATTTTTGGGGTCATTGCCGTATTTTTATATATCAATGCCAACAAGTAAACTTAAAAATCAATTACATCTTCACTTTATCGTTTTTATTTGGGGATTCACGGCTATATTAGGAGCCTTGATCTCTATTGAGGCCATACCTTTGGTCTGGTTTCGGGTATTATTGGCTTCTACTACTTTATTTGTATTTTTAAAATTACGTGGTACACCATTTAGGGAGCATAAGAGCGATTTACTCAAATTTGCTATTGGCGGTATATTGGTTGCCCTTCACTGGGTCACTTTCTTTTACGCGATCAAAATATCGACCATCTCAACTACGCTGATCACTCTTTCATCCAGTGCTTTTTTTGTGGTGATCTTTAAGCCATTTTTTGAAAGGAAAAAGTTTGAAATCTATGAAATGGTGCTTGCCATTTTTACCATTCTGGGCTTTGTCATTATTTTCAGAAGTGAGCAACTCTATACGGAAGGAATGTTGATCGCCTTGGTTTCGGCAATTCTTATCGCTTTATTTTCATTGTATAACAGTAAATTGGTCAAATCCTACACGGGGTCAAAAATTGCCTTTTATGAATTGTTTTTTGCCGGTTTATTTCTAAGTGTAATTTTGCTGGTTACGGGTCAGTTTAGCCTTGATTTTTTTCAATTAAAAGGAAGCGATTGGATCTATCTGATCATTTTGGCGACAATTTGTACGGCTTATCCTTTTGTAGTTGCTACGAATCTATTGAAGAAAATGAGTCCTTTTACCATTGTTTTAACCAATAATCTTGAACCCATTTATGGCATTATTCTGGCTTTGGTCCTTTTTGGGGATAAGGAAAGGATGAGCCTTCCTTTTTACATTGGTGGAGCTATTATTTTTAGTTCAGTACTGATCAATGGATTGATGAAAAGCAGAAAATTTAATGGAAGATTGAATCCTAAAGAATAATAGTTGCTCAAAGTTTATATATTTGTAGCCATAAAGATTAAATAATTTCAACTCATATAAAAATGGAATATCTGGATTTTGAATTACCAATTAAAGAGTTAGAAGACCAGCTGGATAAATGCAGGTTAATAGGTGAGGAAAGCGATGTGGATGTGACGGAAACCTGTCAGCAGATTGAAACTAAGTTAGAGAGCACCCGAAAGGAAATATTTAAGAACTTAACTGCCTGGCAAAGAGTTCAATTATCGAGACATCCTTCTCGACCTTATACACTTGATTTTATAAAAGCCTTGACAAAAGGAACTTTTATGGAATTACACGGTGACAGAACCGTTGGGGATGATAAGGCCATGGTGGGTGGTTTAGGGAAAATTGGCGACCAGTCTTATATGTTTATCGGACAACAAAAGGGATACAATACAAAAACACGTCAGTACAGAAATTTTGGCATGTCTAATCCTGAAGGGTACAGAAAAGCTTTGAGGTTGATGAAAATGGCTGAAAAGTTTAAGATTCCTGTGGTCACGCTGATTGATACTCCCGGAGCCTATCCCGGACTCGAAGCAGAAGAGCGTGGACAGGGAGAGGCAATTGCAAGAAATATCTTAGAAATGACCCGTTTAAAAACACCGATCATTTCGATCATAATAGGTGAAGGAGCTTCGGGTGGAGCCGTGGGTATTGGTGTTGGAGATAAGGTAATGATGCTTGAAAACACCTGGTATACCGTTATTTCTCCTGAATCCTGTTCCTCTATTTTGTGGAGAAGCTGGGAATATAAGGAAGTTGCAGCAGAGGCCCTAAAACTTACGGCTAAAGATATGAGTCGTCAAAAACTGATCGACGGAATTATCAAGGAACCCTTGGGAGGTGCACATACGGATCGTGAAAAAACCTATAAGTCAGTCGAATTGGCGATTAAAAAGGCCTATAAGGAGCTGAGCGAGTTATCAGTGGATAAACTGGTAAAAAACAGAATGGAGAAATACGCCAATATGGGTGTATTTAAAGGATAAGTTCGTATCAAAAGCATAAAAGAATAAATCCCGAATCCAGTTCGGGATTTTTTTTGTGCTGAACCAGCATGAATCATCTGGTGATTTTTGCCTATTTTTATAAGTATAATAGGGCTTATGAAAATTCTTTCTTCAGCACAGATCTACGAAGCCGATCAGGCCACGATCAAAAACCTTCCAATCTCTTCAACTGATCTGATGGAAAAGGCAGCTTCAAAATGTTTTGAATGGATCATAAAACAGTTTCCTGATCCGTCAAGACGTATCCATGTTTGCTGTGGTATGGGCAATAATGGAGGAGACGGTTTGGTGATCTCTCGCCTGCTGCTGGAAAAAGGCTTTAGATGTTCAGACCTATTTAATTTGCTTTAGCGAGAAAAGAAGTGACGATTTTAAGGTGAATTTGATCAGACTGATTGAGATGAAGGCCAATATTTAAGAAGTACGTCAAGGAGATGATTTTCCTGTGATTAATAAAGAAGAGCTTATCATTGACGCTATTTTCGGTATTGGCTTAAAAAGAACCCCAAAGGGTTTTACAAAGGATTTTATACAGCATATGAATGCGTCGAGTGCAACGGTAATTTCAATAGATATTCCTTCAGGATTATTTGCTGAATCACAAGTACAGGACAAGGAAGCCAGTTGTAAAGTCAAATTATGTATTGAGTTTTCAAGCACCGAAACTGGCATTTATGCTTTCGGATCATGAATCATATATCAAATATTGGAAGATTCTCGATATAGAGTTGGACCCTGCATATCTTGAAAAGGTTGAAAGTATGTATCATTTTGTTGATCGTATGTTTATCATGAATTTCATCAAGAAGCGAGAGCGGTTTTCGCATAAAGGAACTTATGGACACAGTTTGTTGATAGGGGGTAGCTTTGGAAAGATAGGAGCCATGGTCCTCGCTTCAAAAGCGGCGCTTAAAGCAGGTTCAGGCTTGGTATCAACCTATATTCCCAAATGTGGTTATACTGCCATGCAGGCTCAGTAACCCAGAGGTTATGGTGGAAGTGGATGATGAAAAATACATTCAGTTTTTTAATATAAAAACAAAACCAAATGCTATTGGAATTGGCCCGGGATTGGGTATGCATTCAAAAACAAAAAAAGGTTTTGTAGAGTTTATAATGGATTGCAGGGTTCCTTTGGTGATTGATGCGGATGGCTTAAATATCATTTCAGAGTATGAGGATCTGTTGAATATTATACCAAAGGATGCTATTCTCACTCCTCATCCCAAAGAATTTCAAAGATTAGTGGGTTCATGGGCCAATGACTACGAAAAACTTGATAAGCAAATACGACTTATCGTCAAAGTTACAATGTGTTGTCGTTTTAAAAGGAGCCTATACTTCAATAGCCTATAAGGGTAAATTGTATTTTAACAGTTCCGGGAATCCCGGGTTGGCCACTGCGGGAAGCGGGGATGTACTTACAGGAATCATAACAGGCTTGCTGGCTCAGGGTTATACCTCCATAGAGGCTGCTATTCTCGGTGTTTATATTCACGGAAGATCGGCTGATCTAGGTATAGCATCAACTGAGTCAATGGAATCCCTTACCGCGATGGATTGTATTAACATATTTGGGTAGGGTTTTTAAGGAATTTAATTCAACCAAAGACTGATACTCAGTGTTGTTTCAGACTAAAAAAAGTAAAAAGTATGCGAACTACGATAATTATATTATTTCTGGTCTGATTGTTTTTTTTAGTTGTAATCCAACTAAGTCGGTAAACGAAGCTAAGATTGATACAGGTACTGAAACAGTCACAGATACCATTAGAATACAGAATGAGGAACTTCAATATGAAATTATCATACTTGAGGTTGGATTTGAAGCCTGGTTGGCGACACAGAGACCAAGGTGGTACTACACCCAATCTCTGCTTGAGAATAGAAACAAATATTATGTTTTGGAATGGAACAGACGGGCAGGATTTCCAAGTCAATTTGATCCGCTTTTGTACAATCAGTCTATCAATTACCAATTCAATATCGATTATGGCAAAGAAGTGAATTATTTACTTTTTATGTATTTTGAATTTTTTCAGCAGAAATATAATCAGCGTTTGTAGCAGTTCCTCTTATACCTTAAGTTTTTTTAAGGTCGATCAGAATAGAAAAGGTTTTATTGATATCTTTTTCTTTAACCACCAAAGTAATCTCATGAGTTGTTGAGATGACTTCCTGTACAGGAATATTTGCCCAGGCCAGTTGTTTTAAGATAAAATAATAAATACCCGATTGTTCGAGATTGGTCTTCGGTAATTTGATTGTAATAGAGGCTAATTTTGACATAGAATTGATCAATTCTTCCTCCTTGAAAATAGTGTCGATTTCTTCTTTTAAGTTGGCACTGATAACAATATTAGTTTCAAAAATACCCTGTGATACTGTAAAAAAAGACTCCCTGTTGTCACCAATCTTAGCGAAGATCAATGATATATGCTGGTATAGGGAACTCGAATTTTTATAAGTGTAATCGAAAAGGTCAGATCGTACAATGAAATCACCTAGTTTAAGGGATAAGGATTTGATATTTTTTCGAATTTTTAATAATTCCTGAGGAGACATTCTATTGATCGACATCATAATGGCCCCGGTTTTAACTTCCTTTCCCAGGGCTTGTTCAACTTCAGGTTGTATGAGCCTTGCTAAGGAGGAGACATTGATCAGTTTGTCTTGCATGGCCTCCTCAACAAAGGGTGTTCTTTGAATAATTAATTCTACGGTTTCCTGTATCGTTTTCATTGTTGAAAATTTGAACAATATGTTATAATATGTAAATATATTATAAAAATTTCAGCGGCATGTTGTTTTTGTCAATATTTGCCAAAAATTTGATTATGATTGTTTTAAAATTTGGAGGTACTTCTGTCGGGTCAGTTGAGAACTTTAGAAAAGTAGCTAAAATCGTTCAGGCCACTGAAGTGGAGAAAAGATCGTGGTATTATCTGCCATGTCAGGGTGTCACAAACACTTTGGTTAGCATTGCAGAATTGTTAAAGTTCCGGCGATACTGAAGAGGCATTGGTTTTAATTAAAGGTCTTCATGATAAGTATTTGAGCTGTGGCTAAGGATCTCATTGAGTCAGATGACAATTATTTTAAAGCTCAGGTCGTTTTGAAAAGACATCACCAAGTCTTGTTGACACATGGCCTCAGAGCCATTTTCCGTGAAGAATGAAAAAATCATAATGGCTCAGGGAGAATTGGTTTCCACCAATCTTGTTCCAGTTGTATATGGAGGAAGTGGATGGTCATAGTGTATTATTATCAGCGCTTGATTTTATGCATATAGATCAATATGGTGAACCAAGAACTGAAGTAATTCAAAATAGACTTACAAAAGTTTTGGCGAATCATCAGGCAAATACCTTTATCACACAAGGATTTATTTGCAGAAATATAAACAATGATATTGATAATCTTGAACAGGGGAGGAAGTGATTATAGCGCTTCTCTTATTGGTGCTGCCGTGGACGGCATCTCAGATTCAGATCTGGACGGATATTGACGGTATGCATAATAATGACCCAAGGTATGTTGACCATACTTTTTCAGTAAAAGAACTGTCGTTTGACGAGGCAGCGGAGTTAGCCTACTTTGGGGCTAAAATATTACATCCTCAAAGTATTATACCTGCCAAGGAAAAAAATATTCCGGTTTTGTTGAAAAACACCTTTAAGCCTGAATCAAAAGGTACTTTGATCCATAATAAAGCAAAAACTGAGAAAATCAGAGCGATTGCGGCAAAAGACAACATTACCGCGATCAAGATCAAATCTTATCGAATGCTGATGGCCTATGGTTTTCTTAAAAAAGTATTTGAAGTGTTTGAAGAACACAAGACATCTATCGATATGATTACCACATCAGAGGTGGCTGTATCATTGACCATAGATAATACGTCAAGACTGGAGGCTATTAAAAATGATTTACAGGGTTTTGGAAATATTGAAGTTGACTACTGATCTTAGTATTATTTGTATTGCCGGAGATTTGGCGCAAAACAAAAAGGGAGTTACTTCTGCAATATTCAACGGTTTAAAAGACATACCCATAAGAATGATCTCTTACGGAGGAAGTAACTACAATCTTTCTTTTCTGGTGAAGACAACCGATAAAATTGCTGTTCTCAACATTCTCAATCGAAAGTTTGTTCCCAGAACTGATCCTGGAAACTACCTAAGGGCAGAAAAAAATAAAAGCCATCAGTTGTTGCTTGATGGCTTTTTTATTGTTTAGATATCTTCAAAGTTCACATCCGTGAAGCTATCTGTTGAAGAATCACTTACTTCACTTCCGTTGAGTTCTTCTCCATTCACTTTGTGATAATCTTTTTGATGACGTTCACTAATTACTTCATTTCCTTTCTCATCCACTATAAATGAAGTTGCTTTATTCAGGATCTCAGCAAATTCAGTGAAATCTTCTTTGTACAAGATAAATTTTGTGCTTTTTATAATGGAATGATCCGTCGTCATGAGTAAATTTCTTACTCTCAGTAATGGTCAAATAATAATCACCCGCCTTCGTTTCTCTTACATCAAAAAAATAGGTTCTTCTACCTGCTCTTAATACCTGAGAAAAGATTTCTTCCTGTTCAATAAACCCTTTTTCGTCCATATTAATTTTAAATTTTAAATTATTTTTTAACAATTGTTCAGACAAATCTATAAAATTAAATAACGTATGCAACAATTATTTTATTCCTTTTATCAGCAGTAAAATCAGTGATTTGTTAACTTTTCTTCAAGTTGTTGATTATAAATATCTTGGTAATAACCTCCTTTTTCAATCAATTCAGTATGCGTCCCGGCTTCAACGATTTTACCCTCTTCAAGAACGATGATCTGATCAGCATTTTTTACCGACGAGGCCCGATGACTAATAATGATGGTCGTCTTACCTTTTGTAGCTTCATTTAGATTTTGAAGTATAATTTCCTCTGTTTCTGTATCAACCGCAGACAGGCAATCGTCGAAAATCAGTATTTCAGGATTTGAAATCAATGCTCTGGCTATGGAGATACGTTGTTTTTGACCACCAGATAGTGTTACGCCCCTTTCTCCGACCAAGGTGTCGAATTGCTCATTGAACTCCACTATATTATGATATATATAGGCAGATTTGGCAGCCTGATAAACTTGCTCATCCGTGGCTTCCTGGTTACCGATTTTGATATTGTCTTTGATGGTATCCGAAAATAAAAATGCATCCTGAGGTACAAATCCAATACTTTCTCTGAGCGAATCAAGATTGATTTCTTTAATAGGCTTATCATCAATAAAAATGGCACCACTCGTTACATCGTAGAGCCTGGCTATAAGAGCAGCGATGGTCGATTTTCCCGAACCTGTTCTGCCCTAGAACAGCCAGTGTTTGACCTTGTTCTATTTTAAAGCTAACATCCTTAAGAGCAGTTATATCTGTATCCTCATAGGTAAAGGAAACATCTTTAAACTCAATAGCTCCAATGATGTTACTTTTGGTCAATTCATAATTTTTAATATCGGGCTTTTCCTCTAAAAATTCATTGATACGTCTTTGAGAAACTTCTGCTTGTTGCACGATCGAGGTAACCCACCCCACAACGGCCACCGGCCAGGTAAGCATATTCACATAGATGATGAACTCAGCAATGACACCGATGTTCTCGATTTCACCATCGATGTATTGCATCCCGCCTATATAAATGACCAGGATATTACTAATACCTATCAATAGGAGCATCAATGGAAAAAACAAGGCTTGTGCTTTATACAGCGAAATATTTTTATCCCTGCTGGTATTGGCCAGATCCTCAAATGAATTTGATGTAAAGCCTTCAATCGTATATGCCTTTACTACATTAATGCCGGAAAAGGTCTCCTGAGCATAAGTGGTTAGTTTCGACAAATACTGCTGAACGATATTGCTCCTTTTATTGATGATATGACTGAGTACATAAATGGATACGGAGAGCACCGGTAAAGGTAATAGGGTATATAACGTAAGTTTGGTGTCGATGTTCCACATCTTGGTAATCGCAATGACAAACAGCACCAGCATGTTCATGGTGTACATAATGGCAGGACCAAAATACATCCTGACTTTTCCAACATCCTCACTGATTCGGTTCATTAGATCTCCGGTTCGGTTTCTTTTATAAAAATTCAGAGATAACTGCTCATATTGTTGAAAAATCTCATTTTTCAGATCGTATTCTATAAGCCTTGACATAACAATAAGAGTTTGCCTCATCAGAAAAGTGAAAAAACCCGATAGTAAAGCCGCTCCAATAATATAGAAAATATTGATAATGAGTTGAGACTTCACAATTTCCAGATCGGTGATCCTGTTGGTGCTATAATCCTCTACGATATTAAGAGATTCTTTGATCAATTGAGGAATTTCCAAAGCGAAAACCTTAGAAACCACTGTGATCAAAATTCCCAGAACCAATCTCGATCTGTATTTGAAGAAAAATTTATTTAGATACTTTAATGCTTTCATAAACAAACAACGCTATTCGTTGTGAAGGCGAAGATACATAAATATTAGATGTTGACATTTTAAGGCTTGTCATCTGAGAAAACTTTAACCTTTTCTTTACAATTAGAAAATTGGGTTTCAAAAAAAAGTGGTAATTTTGCCAGCAGTTAAAATATCAAATAACTTATTTGAATTACGATCTTTATTATCATGGTAAATAGAAGACATATTCGTATCAAAGTGATGCAATCCATCTATGCTGTGCTCCAGTCTAAGAGCGATAACTTACCTAAAGAAGAAAAATTCCTTTTATTCAATATTAAGAAAGCAACTGATCTCTACATTCTTCAACTCTTGTTGATGGTTGAGATAAGAAATCTTGCGTTGGAACATATCGAAATAAAAAAGAAAAAATATCTTGCAACTGATGAGGATAAGAACCCTAATCTAAGGTTTATCAATAATGAGGTTATTCAATTGATCTCAGATAGTCCTGAAATAAAAGAATTTATCTCCAAATCAAAATTGATCGATTGGAAAGATAACCGGGAGTATGTAAGGATTCTGTTGGATGAAATGATGGAAAGTGATATTTACAGAGACTACCTGAATTCAGAAAAAGCAGGTTTTTTTGAAGACCGAAGCTTTGTTATTGACCTTTTTAAGAACATCGTTGCGCCTAACGAAAAACTCTTTGATTATTATGAAAGCCTTAATTTAAGTTGGGTTGATGATTATCCTTTGGTAAACACCACCATACTTAAAGTGCTCAAGCAATTGGAAAAGGGTCAATACATAAGCTTAAAGCAGTTAGAGGTGAAGCAGGATGATGAGGAATTTTTAGTGGATCTGTTTAGAAAGGCCATACTTCATCAACAGGAATTTACGAGCGAGATTGATGAAAAGACACCAAATTGGGATACAGAAAGAATCGCTGATATGGATATGATCCTTATTAAAATGGCTTTGACCGAATTTTTATATTTCCCGTCTATCCCAACCAAGGTAACCATCAATGAGTATATTGAGATTGCCAAGGATTATTCAACTAGAAAAAGTAGTTATTTTATCAATGGGGTACTCGACAAGTTATTGAAAGATTACAACAAAACCGGCAGATTAAATAAAATAGGAAGGGGATTGTTGTAAAAAATTATATTTTTACACAAATAAAATTAAATACAAATGAAAAAAGCAATTGCCTTATCAATTTTGAGTTTGAGTTTGATGACAATTTCCTGCAATGAGAATGCAGCAAAAAAGATCAAAACTGAAAATTTGGAATTGGCAAAAGAACGAGACAAAGAGATCAAAATTGGAGGACCTAAACTAAAATTTAATAAAACCGAACATGATTTCGGGGTCATTAATGAAGGAGACGTAGTTGAAACGGTTTTTTCCTTTACTAATTCAGGTAAATCGGAATTGATCATTACTTCTGCAAAAGGAAGTTGTGGGTGTACTGTTCCTGAATGGCCTAAAGAGCCTATTATGCCGGGTGAAGCAGGCGAGATCAAGGTGAAATTCAATTCTGACAGAAAACCTAATTTGCAACAGAAGCAAATTACTTTGGTGACCAATACAGAACAAGGAAAGGAAATTTTAAAGATCAAGGCACAGGTAACGCCAAAGTCAAAAGTAGAACAGAATAGCTAGTCAATATGATGTATCAAACAATATTTTTACAAGCCGGTGGAGGTGGAATAGGTAATTATGTATTAATTCCTTTAATGTTTTTAGTACTTTATCTGTTTATGATCCGTCCGCAAATGAAAAGACAGAAGAATGAGAAAAAATTCCAGGCGTCTATCAAAAAAGGGGCTAAGGTAGTGACTACAAGTGGTATTCATGGTAAAATCGTAGATCTGATCGATGCCGATAGTACTTGCGTGATCGAAACCGGAGCAGGGAAGATCAAATTTGAAAGATCAGCAATTTCTATGGAAATGAGTAAGAAATACGCACCTCAGGAAGTGAAGAAAAAATAATTTTTCAAGCTGAAAATATAGGAGGCTATCTTGAATATAAGTTTTTAAGATAGCCTCTTTTTTTATACATTTAGACCTATTAGAAAATTGAGTATCAATGTCTGAAATAAGCAATTCAAAAAATTCAGAAGTTCGGCAAAACCAAAAAAAATTAAGGATTTTTTTGTTGTTTCTGTTGTTGGCTACCTTATTTTGGTCATTGATAAAACTTTCTAAGGAGTATATCGCCGAGGTTGAATTTGAACTCGCATATTCTGATATTCCAAATAACAAACTGATCCAGAACGAACCTGATAAGAAGGTGAAGCTCACTTTAAAGACAGTGGGGTTTAAATTGTTGAATTATGAATTTAAAAAAAGGGTACTGGATTATAGTTTGACAGAGATCGAGAGAAAGGGAGGCTCGATGTATTTTAGCGAAACCCGATCTAATACAAATTATTTGCAGGCCCAGCTTTCAGCGGAAACGGTTGTGCTGAATATAGAGCCCGACACTTTGTTCTTTGACTTGGGCGTCAAACGATCGAAGAAAGTACCGGTAATTTCTCAGATGGATTTTCAATTTAAAACAGGTTTTAGTTTTGTTGGAGATGTCGTACTTAGTCCATCAGAAATAAATATTTCAGGGCCGGAAAAAGTCATTGATACCATTAACGAAGTCTACACGGTCAAGGATGAATTAAATGACATATCGGAAACCTTTGAGTATACAGTTTCACTTGCGTCCCCGAATGATGTTGTTGTATTGTCTGAGGAAGCCGTTGTGGTGAAGGGTGAGGTTGATAAAATTACTGATGGTTCCTATAACTTACCGTTTAAAGTGGTCAACCTTCCAAGGGATGTGATCATAAGTACCTATCCTAAAGAAGTAAAGGTTGTTTATCAGGTCGCCCTTAAGGACTATAATAAAATTCCGGAGAATAGTTTTAGAGTCCAATGTGACTATAAGCAAACGGAAGACAATAACTTGGATTACCTGATCCCCAAATTGGTAGATAAACCCGAAATTATTACCAATGTAAAGATCATACCAAACAAAATTGAATTTCTGATCAAGAAATAAATATTGTTTTATCTCAAATAAAAAATGTCGTGAAAGTTATCGGTTTGACTGGAGGAATTGGCAGCGGTAAAAGTACCGTGGCCCGGATGTTTGAGTTGCTAAACGCGCCTGTCTATTACGCTGATCAGGAGGCCAAAAGACTGATGACTGACAGTGCCAATTTGAAATTGGGGATAGTACGGCTTTTTGGAGATAAGGCCTATATCAATAATGAGCTTAACAGGGGTTATATCGCTGACATTGTTTTTAAGGACAAAGAAAAGCTAAAGGCTTTGAATGCCTTGGTTCACCCGGAGGTAAGAAAGGATTTTTTACATTGGGTTGATGCTCAGAATGCACCTTATGTGATTCAGGAGAACCCCTTGATATTTGAAAAAAATGACCAGGGATCCTTTGATAAAGTCATCATTGTGACTGCAGAGAAAGAGCTGAGGATCCAACGGATCATGGACCGGGATGGCCTTAGTAAGGAACAGGTACTTGATCGTATGGCAAATCAATTGGATGATACTAAAAAATCTGAACTTGCTGACTTTGTGATCTATAATGAAACCCTTGAAAACACGAAGGTTCAGGTTGATTTGATACATCGACAACTATTGGATTAATTTCTTAAAAAAATCTACTACTCCTTAAAATTTTGTTAAATTAATCGAAATCTTCGTAAATATTTGTTAAAGGATTAATTATAACCTAAAGAAACTCTAAATTTGTTTTAATGAGTAAACGAATTTTTGTACTTTTAGTAGTATTGATGGTGATTTCTTTATTGGGAATCATTACGGTTCAGATATTTTGGATCCGTTCTTCAATTGAAATGAGGGAAGAACAATTTTCGACCAGTGTGAAGTTTGCCTTGGCCAGAGTATCTGAGAATATACAAAAAAGAGAATTTAAAGAAAATATTTCCCGATATGCTCCCCTTATTGATAGTATGCAGAAGTCAAAGGAAAGCAATGTCAGGGATTTTGTGTTTCAGCAAATTGATACAAGTAGAAATGAGATTTTTACTTTTCGTCAGAGTATTTTAGAAAGTAATTATAAATCACAGATTTCTCCCTTTGAAGCAGATACGGTTAACTTTAAAACCTTTTTAAGCAGAGAAGAGACACAGATTGAAAAGATAGAGTTTACTTCTAAGGACTTTACAGAATTATCGCCAAAAGACCGGATGGTCAAAGTGGAAAGATTGGATAAGTATGATAAGTTGGAACTGGAAGGTATATTTAAAAATATTGTAGCAAGAACCCCTATTCATGATCGGGTAAGTGAGAATGAGATCAGAATGAATCTCGATAATGAGCTAAGGGCGAGAAATATTGAGACAAAATTTGAATTTGGTGTTTTTAATGAAGATTTGATCACTAAGGTGAAGTCAGACAGGTTTGTTGAAAAAAGGGGGTACACATATAATGTACCATTGTTTATGACCGATGAAAATATTGATTATGAGCTATATGTCAGCTTCCCTGAGAAAAAGGAATATATATTGTCAACAATATCCTGGATACTGATCTTATCAGCGGTTTTTATTTTTATCATTATCCTGTCTTTTGCGAGTGCCTTATATCAGTTGATAAGGCAAAAGCAAATATCAGAGATCAAAACGGATTTTATCAATAACATGACGCATGAATTCAAAACACCGATTGCAACCATTAACCTTGCTATAGATTCTATAAGGAATCCAAAAATAATAGGAGACCAGGAGAAGGTAATCAGATATGCTGAAATGATCAGAGAGGAGAACAAAAGAATGCATGCTCAGGTAGAAAACGTATTGAGGATCTCAAAACTTGAAAAAAATCAACTTGATCTGAGTAAGGATGTGGTTGATTTTCACGACATAATAGAAGATGCACTGAATCATGTAGATTTGATCATCCGTGATAGAGAAGGAAAAATCAAAAGAAACCTGGAGGCCAAGCAAACTGAGATATTGGCAAGTAAGTTTCATATGACCAATGTAATTACAAATATATTGGATAATGCGATCAAATATTCTGAAGGAGCTCCAAAGATTGTTGTTGAAACGGTTAATGCAGGAAACAATATCATCTTGAAGATCTCTGACAATGGAATTGGGATGTCAAAAAATGTCCAGAGAAAAGTTTTTAATAAATTTTATAGAGAACAAACCGGAAATATTCACAATGTAAAAGGTCACGGCTTGGGTCTTTCTTATGTAAAAAGTATTGTAGAGAGACATCAGGGAAGTGTTGTGGTGGAAAGTGAGAAAGGGAAGGGGAGTACATTTACAGTTAAATTACCAATAATTTGAAAATATTTTAACCATGGCAAATAAAAAAATACTACTTGTAGAGGATGATCCTAATTTTGGGACAGTATTGAAAGATTATTTAGCACTAAACGATTACGATGTTCACCATGCCAAGGATGGTCTTGATGGTTTGATCGCGTTTAAAAATGATGATTTTGACATTTGTATACTGGATGTCATGATGCCCAAAAAGGATGGATTTTCGCTTGCCAAAGATATCAGGGCCGTAAATCTTGACATCCCTATTATCTTTTTGACGGCAAAATCAATGAAAGAAGATGTGCTCAAAGGTTATCAGGTTGGAGCCGATGATTACCTGAACAAACCCTTCGATTCTGAGATCTTACTGCATAAAATCAAGGCGATTTTGCAAAGAAAGGAGTCTGATGCGGCAAATGATGATCTTCAGTTTGAGTTTGAGATCGGAAAATTTCACTTGAATTCAAAATTACGACAATTGATATTTGACGGAGGAGAGCCCAGAAAATTATCGCCTAAAGAAAATAAACTCTTAAAGTTACTGGCCATGTATAAGAATGACCTGCTGCCAAGAGACCTGGCTCTTACCAAGATTTGGAGGGATGATAATTATTTCACATCCAGGAGTATGGATGTCTACATTGCGAAGTTGAGGAAGTACTTAAAACCGGATGAAAATGTGGAAATTATAAATATTCACGGCGAAGGTTTTAGGCTGGTTGTGAATTAAGCTATATTCAAAAGTTTAAAAAGGCTGTATCATCATGATGCAGCCTTTTTATTTGTAATTTTGGGGTGATGTAAAGCTTATTGAAAAAACTGCTATGGCAAAATTTCTAAAAATATATGAGAATAATCCTGATCCCAGAGTCGTGGACCAGGCAGTTGAGATCCTTCGAAAAGGAGGAATTATTATTTATCCTACTGACACTGTATATGGTTTAGGCTGTGATATTACCAAATTGAGGGCACTTGAGAAAGTGGCGCGAATTAAAGAGGTGAAACTCGAAAAAGCAAATTTTTCATTTATCTGCTACGATCTAAGCAATCTGTCAGAATATGTACGACAGATAGAGACTCCAACCTATAAGATCCTCAAAAGAGCCTTACCCGGGCCCTATACTTTTATTTTAAAAGGAAATAATAACCTGCCAAAGGCTTTTAAGAAAAAAACAACGGTTGGGATCAGGGTTCCGGATAATAATATTATCAGAACTATTGTTAAAGAGCTGGGGAACCCTATTGTATCTACTTCCATTCGTGATGAAGATGACGTGATAGAATACACCACTGATCCGGAGCTGATCTATGAAAAATGGGGAGACAAGGTAGATCTGGTTCTTGACGGCGGATATGGAGGAAACATTGCTTCCACCATAATTGACCTATCTGAAGATGACATCGTTGTCGTTAGAGAAGGAAAAGGAACTCTCGATATTTTATAACTCGTCTCGTTGCGACAATGCAGCGTAATTACGCTTTAATTTTTTAAGAAAGAATCCGTACAAAATCCTGTAAAACAGCCAGAAAATCAATAAAGCCAAGCAAAGAAATAGGATGGATAAAATCCAAATTTTAACCATGCTGGTACCTGATGCCAAATTGCTTTGGAATTCTGCAGAATTGAAAACCGCATAAAAAATGTTGAGACCAATAATCCCCATGATGGTAAGGTTATAATAAATATAGTATTTAACGGTTCTCCTGGTTTTTAAGATGTCGCTTAACAGTATCCGTACCGTGCTCCCCGCCGATATATTTCGATAATTCTTATAGAATACATAAATAAATACAATGATGACAGCAATATGAAGTACTGAATAGATCATCATGGTTGAAGTCAATCCATATTGCTCATAGAATTGCCTGGTGGCATTAAAATCAGTGAACAGGAATATCAGATTGGGTAAGATGAATTCCAGTAAACTGATGATCAGAATCCATTTTACGATGGAAGAAGATTTCTTCTGCACCATTTTATGGATGTCTTTCTCGGTAAATCTTATGGTGGATTCCTCCTGATTTTTCCAGAGATCTTTTAAAGTTTCTAAATTTTCCATACCTATGGATTTAATATATTTTTTAGTTTAGTTTTCGTTCTGTTCATTTTAACTCTGGCATTTACCTCGCTAATACCAAGAGTTTTGGCGATTTCCCTATAACTTTTATCTTCAAGGTACATGAGCGCTAACGCCTTTTCAATGTCATTTAAACTGTATATGGCCTCGTATAAGAGCTTTAATTGCTTGTCTTTAGAGTCATCATAATCCTGGAACTCCAGTTCTTTGAGATTATCATAAATTTGGGTTGTTTCAACTTTTCTTTTGTTCTTTCGATATAATGAAATGGCAGTATTGAATGCCACACGATACATCCAGGTACTGAATTTGGATTCGCCTCGGAATTTTGGATAAGCTTTCCATAGCTGAATTGTAATCTCCTGAAAAAGATCCTTATGAGCCGCTTCATTATTCGTGTATGACCTGCATACTTTATGAATAATGCTCTGATGTTGCTCTAATTCCCTAGCAAATTTTTGTTCCAGTGTTTTGGTCACCAATAGTTGATTTACTTATTAGTAGTATTTTCTTTAAAATTGTTACTGAATTTTCTTTTTTAGGATGAGAAAATCAGTGATGAGGCTCTAAAATTACAATTCATCCTCAATATATGACAATTCAGTAAATGTAAATTTTAAAATGAGTCGTCTCGTTGGATATTTGCTTCATCAAACGAAAACAATATAAAAACTTCAAATAATGATACGCATTTTTATTACAGCAGTCCTTTACCTGATCAGTCTTCTAACCCAAGCTCAGGGAAATTCAAGTCAAGAGAAACAGCTTGTTGATGAAGCTTCTTTTGCAATCGAGGTGATGATCGGTCAAATGAAAAGCGACGAAGGCACTGTTTATTTCGGACTTTATGCTTCTGAGAAGGATTTTGCCAACAGAAACTATATGCAGGGTAAAAAGGTAAAGGCTGATAAAGATGGCGTAGTTGTTTCTTTTGAAAATATTCCTAGAGGAGTCTATGCGATAAGTTGCTTTTACGATGCAAATGACAATGGTAAAATGGATTTTGACCCTAATGGTATGCCTTTGGAAGAATATGGAGCAACGAATAATGTAATGAATTTTGGACCACCAAGGTTTAGTGATGCAAAATTTGAAGTAAGCGATAAAGACCTTACATTTGAGATAAGATTTTAATATAAATATAGCGTCATATGAACAGAAATCTGAAAAATATAATCATAGTATTTGTAATAGGAACATTGATCTTTATTGCGGGAAGCGGCTTCTTTGACAAGTTTCAATACGACAGCTTGAATGATTTTTTAACAGATTTTGCATTTTATCAACTCTATGCCTTCGTTTTAGGATTTTCAAACATGACTTTTTTTAGTTATTTACAAAGAAGGAAATGGGAGCAAGGATCTGGAAATAAAAGGTTACTTATCGGAATCATTGGATCTTTCATTATTTCAATGCTTGGGCTCTTCCTCTTGAGAATGGCAACAGCCGTTTTTTATCAGGGGATTTCATTTTCAGCATATTTGAACAATGAACGTATTGAGAATTTTTATTTTGGTATATGGGCCACAAGTTCAGTGATCATTGTTTTTCATATCATCTATTATTACAATAGGTATCAAAAAAACAAAGTCCAGGAGTCTCAGATCGTCGCCAAGAACCAAACGGCTAAATTTGAATCATTAAAGAATCAGTTAGACCCTCATTTTTTATTCAATAGCTTGAATGTACTTACATCTTTGATCGGAGAAAATCCATATCAGGCAGAAAAATTTACCACCAAACTTTCAAAGGTATACAGATATGTGCTTGAACAGAAAGATAAGGATCTGACTTCATTAGAAGAGGAACTGAAATTTGCAAAATCATATATGGAGTTACTACAAATGAGATTCGAAGATGCTATTGAGTTCGTAATTCCCGATTCGGTAAGTGATGAAGAATTAAAAATAGTTCCCTTATCACTTCAGCTACTTCTGGAAAATGCTGTAAAACACAATGTAATAACTTCAAGTCAGCCCCTAAAAATAAAAATCTATGAAGAGAACGGTTTTTTGGTGATAGAAAATACCGTAAACCCTAAAGAATCTTTGGGTAAAAGCACAAAAGTGGGTTTAAAAAACATTCAACAACGTTATGAACTCATCTCATCCAATAAGATGACGGTTGAAAATAGCGGCAAGCTTTTTAGAGTAAAATTACCCTTGTTAACCCAAAAAATTAAAGTTATCAGAACAGATTATATGAACGAAAGCGCTAAGTATTTACGAGCCAAAAAGAGAGTGGAAAATTTAAAAGGTTTTTATGGCAGCCTTATGGCCTATTGTGTGGTTATTCCCTTTTTGATTTTTATTAATTACAGAACAGGGTGGAATTTTCAATGGTTTTGGTTTCCATTATTCGGCTGGGGTCTTGGATTGATCATTGGCGCATTCAGTATTTTTGGAATTGGAGGAAATTGGGAGGAGCGAAAAATTAACGAGATCATGGAAAAAAACAAACAAAAGAACTATTAATATTATGGAAAGAGAATCAAACAACCTGAACGAAGAGTATTTAAGAGCAAACTCAAGAATGCAAGAGTTAAAAGCATTTTATTCAAACATCGCGGCCTATGTGTTGGTCATTCCTTTTTTGATCTTTATTAACTATATGACCTATTGGGATTACCAATGGTTTTGGTACCCATTGTTCGGCTGGGGTCTGGGCGTGGCCATACATGCTCTGGTTACCTTTGGATTAGGATCCGAATGGGAGAGAAGGAAAATAAAAGAAATTATGGACAAAGAAAAAAATAACTGATCATGGAAGACAAATTTGCAAAGGAAGAGCTTTATAGAAGAGCAGAGAAAAGAGTAAAGGATATCAAAGGCTTTTACTGGCACTTATTTTGGTACCTGGCAGTTAATATTTATCTAACTTTTGGAGGCCCCATTTGGGCCTTCATATCAGGAGGTTCTGTCGAACTGCACAGTTTGAATTATGGAAATTTTTCAGTTTGGTTTTTCTGGGGTATTGGTTTAGCAGGTCATTGGCTTCATGTATTTGGTAAAAATATTTTTTTCTCCAAAGATTGGGAAGATAGAAAAATAAAAGAATTCATGGATAAAGATAAGTTTGAGAACTAAAATTAAGAATCATGATCAAAGTAATTATCATTGAAGACGAGAAACCTTCTGCCAGAAGATTACAGAGAATGCTGTCGCATATCGGCATTGAAGCTCAGGCCATGTTGCATTCGGTTAATGAGGCAGTAGCCTGGTTCGAAACCAATGAACATCCTGATCTTATCTTGCTCGATATTCAGTTGTCTGACGGTCTGTCATTTGAGATCTTTGAAAGAGTTGAAGTGAAAAGTGCCATCATATTTACGACCGCCTATGATGAATATGCTTTAAAGGCTTTCAAGTTGAATAGTATTGATTATCTATTGAAGCCAATTGATGATGAAGAGTTGGAAACAGCGATTGAAAAATTTAAGACAAATCATTCTGGACCACAGGATCTATTGGTTGATATAAATCAAATTAAAAAACTGTTGATCAATCCATTAGATAGGGAATATAAAAAAAGATTTACCATTAAGGTAGGTCAGCATTTAAGGGTTGTGGAGACAGAAGATATTGAATGTTTCTACAGTGAGCAAAAAGCAACATATTGCCATACGGTCGATAAAAAAAATTATCTTTTAGATTTCAGTCTTGAGCAATTGGAAGAAAAACTGGACCCTTTAAAATTTTGCAGGGTGAATCGTAAATTCATCATAAATATGGATGGGATCTCAGATATTATCTCTTACACAAACAGCAGGCTGCAGGTTAAATTAAAACACTTTTCAGAGCAGGAAATCATTGTAAGCAGGGAAAGGGTCAAGGATTTTCGAAAATGGCTGGAATAGTTGGTTAAAGTATGTGATAAGTTAAATCAACTGGAGGCTTCAGGCTTTGAAGAAACTAAATACATTGCTCCCATATTTCCTCTCTTTTTCGAATTTAGGATATTCAGAAAGCTTTGTTTGTTTTCCATGTTCAACAATTAAAACGCCCTCTTGATGTAGCAAATTGCGCTCGAATACAAGGTCCAATAGCCGAAAAAACTTCTCCGTTTCCATATCATAGGGCGGATCGGCAAAAATAATGTCATAAGATTGCACACTGCGTTCGAGAAATAAAAACACATCGCTTTTGACCGTTTGAAGTTCAATTTCCAATTCCGCACTTGTCTTTTCTAAAAACCTGATACATCCGGAATTCTCATCCACAGCGGTGATATCTGTGCAGCCTCTTGAGGCAAACTCAAAACTGATACTGCCAATCCCGGCAAAAAGGTCCAAAACCTTTAAGTCATCGAAATAATAAGAGTTATTCAAAATATTGAACAGTGCCTCTTTGGCCATGTCAGTGGTAGGTCGTACAGGTAAATTATTTGGTGCTATTATACGTCGGCTTCGAAACTTTCCTGCAACAATTCTCATGAATATTGATTTAAGAGTGTGAAATGTTTTCTCTTGGTCTCTTCTTTGATATTTGAAGGAAATTTAAATTGGGACCTGTTTTCAAGCAGACTTACTTTACGAACATAGGAATAGGCAATTTTGTACAAATCATTAGCTGTGTCAATTTTTCCGGCCAGGATCAATTCGAAATTTTCAGGATTTAGGTCCAATTGCTCCGCTGTAAAAAGGATATAGTAGATAAAATCCTCCTTTGATTGGTAGCTAAAACTGTTATAAAACACTAGCTTATCATGAGCGATGACCATAATTTCGAATTGTTTCTCACCAATATGGGCAAACATATGAGGATGTTCACTGAACTTAAAAGTATTTAATAGTGTATTTACAAAAACCGTTGAGAAATGTTTGTATTCAAAGCTTCCGAATCGTTCCAGAAAGAAATTGTTAACGTTTACAAAAGGGATATAAACATTGATCAAATCATGATTCTCCAATTCGTCATAGACCAAATAGTCATTGACATAGGTTTTAGAAGAAAATTTAATATAGTCTCTTATGCGGTCTTCTTCAAACAAGGATTTGGGACACAAGTGTTGAGAGTTGATTCACATGCGTGATATTGACCGATCCGTATCTTTTTTGAAGGGCTTTTTCTTTTGTGAATATTTCCTCTATCTTTTTGAGTAATTTTTCAGGACCGGTTAAGGTGTCCTCAAACGGGAAATGTTCAAGTTTTTCAACTTGTTTTTGAGTTTTGTTGATTATACAAAATGAAAATCCATCCAAACTGAGTTGGATGGATATATGTTTTTCATTAAGATTATTAAAATCTACAGAGTTATTATTCTGCCTGATTCTTCTTTAGATCCATCATAGAAAGGAGGCCAGTTACCATTTGAGTTAACATCTTCCAAAGAACCTACAGCGATATATTCACCTGGAACATTTACACCACCTAAAGCTTCTTTTTCTTGACGAATAAGATCTTTGTTCATTCCTTCAAGAACTACTGCCTTATCAACCTTAGCTTCGAATACCGATGCCATGACTCCTTGAACTTTTTCTACAGAACCTGTTTTTAATTCAAACTGGGCATTTGTACCGGGAACATTCATCATACCTTTGTAATCTCTACCCTCAAAGGAGTTCTTAACCATTTCAAACCCTACAGTATCAACGACTCTCTTTTCGACATCAATGGTAATTCTACCTCTTTGCTCTGTTACTACAATGTTTTTAACTTCTGTGATCGCAAATGAATCTGTTTCAATAAAATGAACCAAGTCGTCAAATTTATCCGTAAACTTTCTGTTCACAGAAGCATAAGCCAATTCAGCATCACGAATGGTCTTCAGGTTTTCAATTACCAATGCATATCGTTGCTTTTTGATTTTATTGAAATTGATAGGCGTCATGATACTACTATATATCTGATAGCCAAAATACACGATAACCACCCATAAAACAATCGATAAGACAGGCTTCATCTTGGCCGGCAACTTATTTACAATTAAGAATGCCAGACCTGCTACAGCAAGAATAGACACTATAATAATTAAAATAGAAATCATTTTTAAATTTATTTTAAATTACGTTACTGGCAAATCTACAAAATTTTTTCAATCAGGAAAGTAATATTTTGAGTTTATCTACTAATTTTTTGAAGCAAATCTGCTGTGAATAAGCCAAGTCTCATTTATTGTGTTAAATCCTCTTAAGACTAAGGATAGATCTCCAAAAATTACAGGAAAACAACACTGGAACTATGGTTATTTCTGGTTAAGTTTGTGTACAGGATAATAACCAACAGGAAAGATTTATAATGGATCAGTATACAAATCTTTATCGTGAATTTCTCAAAGGTTTCCATTTTGAGCCCACACAAAGGCAAGATGAGCTTTTAAGAAAATTGGCTGATTTTGTGATCAACGGATCCAAAAATAGTCTTTTTTTGATCCGTGGTTATGCCGGTACCGGAAAAACAACCATCATAAGCGCCGTGGTCAATCATTTGAGCCCTGTAGGGATCAAGTCTGTCTTATTGGCTCCAACAGGGAGAGCTGCTAAAGTTATGGGAAGCTATGCCAAGAAGCAATCACTTACCATTCATAAAAAAATATATTACCCTAAAAACGATCCGGAAACAGGCATGAGTTTTGTTTTGCAACAAAACAAGCATCAAAATACGATTTTTATTGTTGATGAAGCTTCTATGATCCCGGATAGGGGCTCCGATTCCAGGGTATTTAACAGCAGATCTCTTTTGCTTGATTTAATGACCTTTGTCTATTCAGGAAAAAATTGTAAACTGATTCTTGTAGGTGACACTGCACAGCTTCCACCAGTAAAGCTGGACCTGAGTCCGGCGCTTGATCAGCAGTATCTTGAGACGGAATTCAATATGGAGGTGTTGAGCCTTGAACTAAATGAAGTTATGCGACAGCATGAGACTTCAGGAATCCTGCATAATGCAACACTGATCAGGGATCTATCATCCAGAAACGTATTGAATCAATTTAAATTTGACCTGAACTTTAAGGATGTTCAGCGTTTGACCGATAGCTATGATATACAAGACGCCATCTTTAATGCCTATAATGAAGGGATGGAAAACACCGTTTTTATCGTGAGGTCCAATAAGAGAGCCAATCTCTATAACCAGCAAATAAGAAATGGTATTTTGGGCTATGATAGTGAGATGACGGCTGGAGATTTGATCATGGTCGTGAAAAACAACTATTTCTGGCTAAAAGATGCTCCAAAGGTTGGATTCATCGCCAATGGCGATATCTGTGAAGTGCTTGAGATCTTCAACTTTAAAGAATTATATGGTTTTAAATTCGCAGAGGTAAAACTGCGTCTGGTCGATTACGAGGAACAAAGACCTTTCGAAACAGTGCTCTTGCTGGATACCTTGCACAGTGAAGCACCATCACTTACTTATGAGGAAAGCAACCGGCTTTATCATGCAGTATCTGAGGATTATGCGGAGGAAAGGTCAAAGTATAAAAGGCTTTTGGCTGTTAAGAACAATAAATATTTTAATGCACTTCAAGTCAAATTTTCTTATGCCTTAACCTGCCATAAAACACAGGGTGGACAATGGGATAATGTATTTGTAGAGCAACCTTATTTGCCGGAAGGAGAAGATATTTCATATCTTAGATGGCTCTATACCGCGGTAACACGTGCACAGAAAAATTTGTTTTTAATTGGGTTCAAGGATGATTATTTTGAGGAATAACTGGGTTTTGGTCTTGTTCTTGTCTTTATTTGTGACAAGCTGCTCTGTATCTAAAAAAATTGAGAAAGACTTGCAGTCTTCTTCCAGTGAAGATAGCTATTTTAAAGGTATTTCGGTTTTGAATGCTGAAACAGGGGAGCTTCTTATAGACTTTAATGGGGACAAGTATTTTACCCCTGCTTCAAATGTAAAACTATTCACATTATATGCAGCCTGGAAAACTTTGCAGGATTCAATTGCATCCTTTGATTATGCGAAAACAGGAGATTCTCTTGTGCTGAGGGGAACTGCGAACCCACTGTTCTTAAGTGATTCGATCGATGGCAGCGCTATCCAGTTCTTAAGAAACGCCAATGAGAACATATACCTGAAAGACGAAAAAATAGAAGAGCCCGTATACGGAATAGGCTGGTCCTGGGACGATTACCTTTATGCCTACATGCCAGAGAAGCATCTTTTTCCAATTTATGGCAATGTAGTTACGGTAAATAAAATCGGTGATAGCGTTACTTTGAACCCGGATTTGTTTGCAGATAAGATACATCTTACAGAGCCGTCAAAGGTGATCCGTGACAGGGATCTGAACGAATTTTATCTAGGCATATCACAGGACTTATCAAATAGAAAAGTTCCTTTTAAAACATCTAATCAGCTGGTTGCTGATCTGTTGAGTAATGAATTAAGCAGAAAAGTAGTTCTAATAAAAAATGACAAAGTATATGATTTTAAGCCCTTTAAGGATATTCCTTACGACACATTGTATACAAGAATGATGGTAAATTCTGATAATTTTTTGGCCGAACAGTTGATGCTCAGGGTGGGCAGTGTTGCAACAGGAACTTATAGTGTGGAGCAGGCCATACAATATGCACTTGAGCACTATTTTTCTGATATTCCTCAAATGCCGAGATGGGTTGATGGTTCGGGCTTATCGAGGTATAACTTGTTTAGCCCTAAGAGTATATCCTATCTATTGAAAAAAATGTATGATGATATACCTCATGATCTGCTGTTTGCTTATTTGCCTCAGGGAGGAGTGAATGGGACACTTAAAGGCAATTACCTTGGCCAGTCTTATATTCATGCCAAATCAGGAACCCTCTCAAACAATTATTCTCTTTCAGGCTATTTAACCACTAAAAAGGGTCAGGTACTTATATTCAGTTATATGAACAATCATTTTCAGGGTAGCAGTTCGCAAAGAAAAAAAGAGATGTCTGCTTTTTTCAAAAAGCTTTATGAATCCTATTAGGAATTTATTCATACAGGATGCGTCCTTCTGCATCGAACCATGACCTGTACATAGGCATATGGATCTTTTCAACCTGGCTTCTTTTGATCTTTAGTGTTGGCGTCATCAAACCGTTTTCCACGGTCCAATCTTCCTTCATAATCACTGCCTTCTCTATTTTTTCATGTTTATCCAGGGTTGGATTTACTTCAAGTATTGATTGAAGTAAGCTTTCACTAAGTTCTGTTTTTGACTTTATTTTTCCTGATTCAGAAGGTATAATAAGCATGATGGGTTGTGGGATTCCCATCCCTACAATGCACACCTGTTCAATGTCAGGGTTTTTGGAAATTGACAATTCAATTGGGGCAGGTGAAATGTATTTGCCTTTGTCAGTTTTGAACTGATCCTTGGCTCTTCCTGTGATGGTGAGAAATCCGTCATGATCATATTCTCCAATATCTCCCGTTTTTAAATAACCATCCTTGTCAAATACCTTAGCTGTTTCTTCCGGATTTTTATAGTAGCCCAGCAACAGGCAGTTGTTTTTTACGCAGATTTCCCCTATATCTGAAAGTTTGGCAGTGGCCCCATAGGTTAATTTCCCAACCGTGCCCATTTTATTGGATCCTGGAAGGTTACAATGAGAGATAATGCAATCTTCTGTCATGCCATAAGCCTGTATGATCTCGATTCCCAGTTTTTTATACCATTTCATGATGTCCACTGAAAGAGGGGCAGCACCCGAAGCGATATAACTGGCTTTAGATAGTCCAAGCTTTGATTTTAACTTGTTCTTAAATATTTTGTTTAGAATAGGAATGCTGACTATGATATTTAATTTTTTTTGTGAAAGCCCTTCAAGAATTTTTTCCTGAAACTTGGCATAAATCCGAGGTACGGCAAAAAATAAATCCGGCTGCGTGTCTTCCAAATTCGATGCAAATGTTTCCAATGATTCTGAAAAACTAAGCATGCCACCCATACTGATGGCTCCGATTTCCAGCCCAACCCGCTCTGCAATATGGGAAAGAGGAAGGTAAGAAAAGTATCGCGGATGTTCAGGTAGTGACAGGGTCTGAGATAAGTTATGAGCTGCGTTTGCGAAATTCTGGTGACTATGCATGACTCCCTTTGGACTTCCTGTGGTTCCGGATGTATAGATGATGGTAATCAAACTCTCTGGATCAGGCAGGTTAACTTCCTCTAGCGGATCGGTACTTTCTATCAATGCTTCCCAGGTGTCACCTTCAATAAGACCGTATTTTTCCACACTGATCTTAGGGATATTTATAAAAGCATTTTTTTGAGATTCAAAATTATCTAATTTACCTATAAATAGTAATTTAGATTCGCTATGTTCAATTATTGGTTTAATAGAATCTGCATTGAGTGTGGGGTAAATCGGGACCGATACATGCCCGCTCATCATAATGGCAAGATCAGCCATTACCCAATATTCACAATTTTTAGAAAGTACGGCAATATTGCTATGTGCGGGTAAGTTTCTTTTTATGATCGCATGGGCCATTCTACGAATTTGTTGCCCACTTTCTTTAAAGCTTAGGGTATCAATTTTTCCATTGTGAAATTGTCTCAAAAAAATATGATCAGGACTAGTGTGCTCCCAGTATAGAAAAGCTTCCAGAGGAGAGTTGAATTTTGTCATAGGCGATGTTAAAAAACTTATTTGGTACAATTTAAGAAAAAAAATCAAAAAAATGACCCCATTAGGTTTGTTGGGATCAAGGTGATTAAGTTTGGTTTGAATACCAATCATTAGAGCAGGCGCTCCACAAAGTTTATGATATCATTAGGGGAGGTTTTATAGTCAAACCATGTGATCTCTGGATCTCGCCTGAACCAGGTTCCTTGCCTTTTGGCAAATCTTCTTGTATTTTTTTTGATCTCGTTTATGGCTTCTTCCAGGCTGATCAGACCATCAAAATGCGCAAATAATTCACGGTAACCTACCGTTTGAAGTGCATTCAAATGTTTGTGTGCATATAAACTGTGAGCCTCTTCAAGGAGCCCTTTTTCCATCATCAGGTCCACCCTATGATTGATTCGATCGTAGATCACTTGACGATCAGCAGTGAGTCCGATTTTAATAGATTCAAAACTGCGTTTTTTTGTATGTAATCCTAAATAATGCGAATAAGGTTTGCCCTGAGCTATGCATATCTCCAAGGCTCTTATAAGTCGCTGCTTGTTGTAAACATCCATTTTTCCGTAAGAAAGAGGGTCCAGTTCTTTTAGTTGTTGCTGAAGTACTTCAATTCCTTCATTCTTTAATTTAATTTTTAAACCTTCGCGTATTTGCGGATCCACTTTAGGAAAATCGTCAAGGCCTTTTAAGACAGCATCAACATAAAGACCGCTGCCTCCAACCATGACCACTACAGGTTGTTTTTTAAACAAGTCCTTCAGCAGATTTAGGGCATCATTTTCAAATGCTCCAACGCTATAGTCCTCAAAAATTGATCGATTCTGAATAAAGTGATGTTTTACAGACAGTAGTTCTTCCTTTGAAGGAACTGCGGTCCCTATGTTCATTTCCTTATAGAATTGACGAGAATCACTTGAAAGAATTTCTGAACTAAAATGTTTCGCCAGTTCAATGCTAAAAGCTGTTTTACCAATAGCTGTAGGGCCAATTACGGTAATGAGTTTGTTTGATTTCATTGTTTCAAAAATAGCTATTTTTCAGCATTTCACAGATGAAAACTGGTTCGATTATTAAGAGCGAATTCAGTGAAATAATTCGGGCCTAAATTCGTTATGAATAACCAAACATCAATAGGAATTTTTAGGCATGCTAAAACGTTTATTCTTTTTTACGCTCTTTTTTGCAGGAATATGTTCCGTTCAATCTCAGGATATTGCTATCAAGTTTGACCAGGTCATTATTGCAAATGACGGGTCCAATACACCGAAAGAATCAGATGGTACGCTGTATGATGACACAGGGCTAAATCGTTCAAGGCTACGCGTTTTTTCAATATATAACGAGCGTAACAAAGATGTAAATGTAGATAACATTACCCTGAGTTCCAATGAATTCGCAGTAACAGGAAAGGTGGGGAAAATCAAAAAGAATTCCTTTACGAATTTTGAGCTCTATTTTGAACCGACAACATTAGGCGTGCAAACCGCCCTTGTGACCATAGAAGTCAAACAGGGACGGCAAAAAACATATTATTATTTCAATGTAAAGGGAACTGCCATAGAAGATAGTGGTTATTCAGATATCATGATCTCCCAGTACTATGAGCATATGAACAATGATTTTATAGAAATTAAGAATTTATCTACCTACGATATAAAGGATAAACAATTCTATCTTGTACTTTATAAAAATAAGGATGATCTTGGTAAGGCGCCAAAAAAAGGGAATACTATAGATATAGAAGCAATGGTGTCCGGGGAAGTTCGGATCTATGATAAGTTCAAATTGAATGGAGATGATATCATCGTAATTTCAACCTCAAAGGGAAAGGATTGTTTTAATGACAGGGTGGATATCATAGGGCAGCAAAATATGCTTTGGGGTAAAGACACCTCCTTTTCAAAGGGAGCTTGCGCAAGTGAATCGGCGCATTTGGAATTTGATCAGGCATATTGGATCGGGTTAAGCCTTTCGGAAGTCGACAACTCTTTGCAACAGCAAAACCTGTTTTTAGGAACTTACCAATCAGGTGAAATTGTCTGGGATGGAGCAAACTGGACCTCTAACGCTTTACCTGACAGAACCAGAACCGTAAGAATTGATGGTACATATTCATCTCAAAACCTTAGAAACATTGAAGCTTGTGACCTCATTGTTGAAAACGAGCTTGATTTTGATAACAATGGTAAGAAATCTGTCGTAGTCCATAGAAACTTATCCGTAACTGAAAATGGAAACTTTCAACTTGGTGACCAGGAATCTCTTGTCATGTATGATGATGATGCAGAGATAACTGGGGTGATTCAAAAGGTCGAGAAGTCTACGCCATTAAATAATCCCTATGATTTTACCTATTGGAGCTCACCCGTATCAGATGCTTCCATAGCCGATGTATTTTCAGGGGTACGTTCAGGAAGGACCTATTATTTTGATCAATCCAAAAGCACAGCTTCATCTCCCGATAACGATCCTGAAGGCACTTATTGGCATGTTTGGGTTCCGGCAAATGGAACTATGAAGCCTGGCAGAGGATATGCTTCTGAAGCAAAGGCAGATGAGACAAATATTCATCAAATTAGCTTTAAGGGCACGCCTAATAATGGTGTGGTATATGAACAAATTCACTTTAATGATGACGAGGATGATGGTAATGATTTTAATCTCATCGGGAACCCTTACCCATCAGCCATCAATATTGATCTGTTTTTTGATCAAAATGAAGAATTTATTGATCCTGCAATTTATTTATGGACGCATACAACGCCTGTTTCAGAAGAAACCGGTGATTATTCATTCAATGATTACGCTACCTATAACAGAACCGGGGGAACAGCGGTAGGAGAGGGTCCTGTTCCAGATAAAAATATTGGATCGGCTCAAGGATTTATGGTCAGAGCCCTTGCTGAAGTTGACATTGAATTTAATAATTCGATGCGAATCATCGATAGTAATGACCAGTTTTTTAAGAGCAGGGTTGTCAAGAAGAAAAATAAAGAGAACGAGAAAGGATCGAATCTGGTTGAATCTTATCGACCGATCAAGGTGGTTTTAATCAATTGCTCATTGGTTTTGTAAAGGGAGCTTCATCTGACTTTGACAGGGGATATGACGCCTTGAAAAATCAAGGGTCCAATAAAATCAGTTTTTATTCACTTTTAGAGAATAAAAAATTAGCCATTCAAGGTTTGGGCTTGTTAGAATCAAGTGCAGAAGTGCCTCTTGGTTTTGATACTGACTTGACTAACAGAACATATACGATCTCCGTATCGGCTGTGGAGGGTAAATTGAGAGATGCAGAGATCATTTTGCACGATCACTATTTAAATATACCCCATGATCTTAGAAATTCCAACTACGTGTTTGAACAAGTTGACCAAGGTTCATTTCAAGACAGATTTAGCCTAGCATTTACAAAAGAAGTTGAGCTTGAAAGTGACACAGTTATTGAGAAAGATCAATTTGTTGTATACAATGATGGCGACACTTTTAGGATTCAGGCCTCTGAAAGGGTGGAAACAGTCCGTATGTATGATATTCTGGGTAATATGATCTTAGAAAATCATCCAAGGAATACTTCTTTTGAAATAGTTGAACCATCATCTAAGCGGGGTGATGTGCTCTTGTTGCAGATCATACAAGCTGATCAGCAACAAAAAATAAAGAAAGTTTACAAGCAATAGATCCTTATAATTTCTCTCCGCATTTGTAGCAGAAATTCGCATCATCTTTGTGTTTGTCGGCGGCACAATTTTTGCAGGAATTCGTATTCAGATGGATAATTGGACCTTTATCCTTGGTCATTTCCACTCCCACAATACCGGTTGGTATGGCGATAATTCCGTAACCTAAAATCATAACCAGACTTGCTAAAAATTGCCCTATGGACGTTTGTGGTGCAATATCACCATAGCCCACAGTGGTCAGGGTTACAATGGCCCAATAAATGCTTCTCGGAATACTTGTAAAACCACTTGGATCTCCCTCAAGGAGATACATGATGGTACCAATGATCACACAAATGATCATCACTGCCGAAATAAACACAAGAATTTTAAACCTGCTGGCTTTTAATGCCTTTCCAAGGTTATCAGTGGCCCCGACGAACCTGACCAGTTTCAAAATTCTAAATATTCTGAGTAAGCGCAAGGCCCTAAGTGCCACCAAGGCATGAGCTCCTCCTATAAATAGGGAAATGTATTTTGGAATAGTGGACAGCAGATCTATAATACCGTAAAAGCTAAATATATATTGCTTTGGTTTTTTGACGGTAATGATCCTGAGTGCATATTCAATCGTAAATAGAATCGTGATCACCCATTCAGATATATTAAAAAAATCATGGAATCTGGCATCCAGTTCCTTTACACTTTCCAGCATAACCAGAACGATACTGAATAAGATGGCGACAATTAATACAATATCGAAGATCTTTCCTTCACGGGAATCAGCTTCGTAAATTATTTCATGCCATTTTGATCTCCAAGAATCTATTTTTGGGTCATTTTTCAAGAACCTGATGTTTTTTCTAAAGATATTAAACTATTATTAGTTTTTATAATTTCCTTAAACATTTCCGTAAATGGGGTTTGTTTTCCTGGCTTTTGATTGTGATTATATCATTTTGGAACCAAATTCATCTCACCTTGGATCCTTTTAAAACCTAATAATTTTTTCAACCGTGTTCCCCGACAAATATTTTTTAATGATCATATTCTGTTTAGGATAATTTTCAGTGCTGTTGATCAAGGTTTTTAATATGTCCAAATTGTTGATCTGATGTTGCAATTCTGCATAGGCATAGCCCTGGTATTGGTTGTTTTCAATGAGGATGACCGACTTTTCACCCGAAATCCGACCCTTGTCAACAAGAATCATGTTTTCATGATTAAAAGTAACCGATTCGATACTCAATTTTTTATTTCTGTTGTGCTTTGGTTTGTGAATTGAAACGACTTCCTCATATTTTATCCTGGCCACCAATTCACTTCCCGTAAGTTCAAAAGTAACCGAATCCATTTCCTTTAATAAGGTTCTTGTTCGATTTGAGTTTCTTAAAAAAACCTGATTGACAACCTTTTGAATATTTTTACCCTTACCAATATAAATGATATCACCATTGAATCTGTGAAAATAAAACAAGCCCGATTGCAGGGGTAAGGTATCGAGTATCTTTAAAAGTTTTCCCGACAGGTCACGTTGATTACCCTCCTTGATCGTTCTTTTAACGATCATTTTGTCTTTATCTTTTTGAAGCAGGAGCTCGAATAATTTTATAGTTGCCAGGGCATCTCCATTGGCTCTGTGTCTGTCACTTGCGGGTATACCCACGGTTCTGCACAATTTTCCAAGACTATAGGATTCTAATCCAGGCAGCAAGGTTTTACTCAGTTCTACCGTGCAAAGGGTTGGGACGTCAAATTCGTATCCCAGTCTGGAAAATTCATTTCTTACGACCCTGTAGTCAAAGCTACTGTTATGTGCCACCATAACACAACCATCCATAATCTCAATGATCCTTTTTGCCACCTCGTAAAACTTGGGCGCATTCTTTAACATTTTAGTGTTTATTCCGGTAAGATTTACCACAAAAGGCTGAATCTCTCTTTCAGGATTGATCAGGCTGATAAAAGAATCCACAATATCTACTCCGTCAAATTTATGAATCGCGATTTCGGTAATACCTTCTTCATTAAATTTTCCTCCTGTGGTTTCTACATCTATAATGGCAAAATTCATATGACTTCCTCTGGTTTATTTGGCATCGAGAACTGGTCTCTGGTCTCTGTTAGCGATCTCCCAAGCGGTATAAAACACCAATCGGGTTCTTAGTGCCAGCAATTCAAAATCTATCTTATCTGCTGTGTCAGAAGTTCTGTGATAATCAGCATGACTCCCGTTAAAATAGAAAATAACAGGAATGTTGTTCTTGGCAAAATTATAGTGGTCCGACCTTTTGTAATAATTGTTTGGATCTTCCTCATGATTATAGGTATAATCCAATTTTAAATGGGTATATGTTTTATTCGCCTCTTGTGATATTTTATGTAGATCCTGACTCAATCGGTTAGAGCCAATAAGGTAGACGTATTCTTTATTGTCTAAGTGTTTTTCATCAACTCTTCCCACCATATCAATATTGAGATCAACTACGGTACTGTCCAGTGCAAAAGCAGGGTGTTCGATATAATATTTGGAGCCAAAAAGACCTTGCTCTTCTCCTGTAAAGTGCAGAAAAAGAATAGATCGCTTCGGTCCGTTCCCTTGTTTTTTGGCCATTTGAAATGACTCAGCCAGTTCCATTACAGCAGAGCTTCCTGAGGCATTGTCGTCGGCACCGTTATAAACCTCTTCACCCTTCATGCCCAGATGGTCATAATGAGCAGAGATCACAACAACTTCATTAGGAAATTCGGTCCCCTTGATATAAGCGAGAACGTTTTTAGAAGGCCCGTTTGATTTTCCTTCAAAGTACTCTTGAGGAATGTTTTGCGTATAATCAGGGTACATTCCAGGTGCCAAAAGATCGAGATGTTCGTAATAGGCAGTAAAATAGTTTACGGCCATTTTTTGTCGTTTTTCACCTGTTTTTCTTCCTTCCAGAATATCGGATGAGAGCAGAAAGAGGTGTTCCTTCAAATCATCTGCTTTGATCTCGGTGGCATATTTTTCTTTGACCGTTTCCTTTATGGTCCCATCCGGATTGACCGAGCCACAGGAAAAAATGATCAAAGCCAGAAAAACGATTGTTAATTTTTGCATCTCATATAATTCTCCGGCAAAAATAGAAATATATTTTCCCTATTGCATGATAAATTGTTTACTTTCTTTATCGAAGTATATGGCGTTACTGTCAAAAAGCAGGTTTATCTGATCTGATTCGATCAGTTCAGAAGGCTTTCCGCTGATGATATTTTCCTCCGTCATTAGCCATAAGGTATCGGCTATTTGGGTGGCAAGTTGAATTTCATGTGTTGATATCAGAATGGCTCTGTTCAATTCATGTGCTATTTTTTTAAGGAGCCTGAATGTTTCTATTTTGTGCTGAACATCTAAATGTGCTGTGGGTTCGTCAAGGATGATCAGGTTTGTATTTTGCGCCAAAGCCCTGCAGATCATGGCTCTTTGCAATTGCCCATCGCTCAGTTTGTCGCATCGCTCATGCATTAATTCGGTCAAATGAGACTGTTTAATGGCATCTAAGATATGATCAAGGTCCTCTTGAAGTAATTTACCGATCCAGTTCGTATAGGGCTGTCGTCCCAAGGCAATAAGCTCATACACGGTTAAATTACTCGATGGAATTCTTTCGGTGAGCACAAGACTTATTATTTTGGCAAGGTCAATCCTTGAAAACTCATCGATATTTTTGTTTTCCAGATAGATATCACCCCCTAATCTTGGTTGCATTTTACTTAGTGTACGCAATAATGTGGATTTCCCAATTCCATTTCGGCCAACCAAACAGACCAATTCTCCTTTATGCAATTCAACTTCTATGTTGTTTGCAATTTCCTTGTTACCTTTTTTTGAAGGATAACCGATACTCAGGTTTTGGGACGTTAATACTTTATGGATTGCTTGTTTCGCCATATACAATTATAATACCATTTTCTTTTTTCTTAACAATAGCCAGATCACTATTGGAGCCCCAAACATCGTGGTGATCGCATTTATAGGCAGGGTGAATTCGCTATTGGGCAGTTGTGCCACTGTATCACTGATCAGCATAATATTTGCGCCCAGGAGTGCTGCAGCCGGAATAATCAGTTTGTGTTCAGAGGTATTAAGGATCAATTTTGTCATATGAGGTGCCGCAAGACCAATAAAGGCTATGGGTCCGGCAAAGGCAGTGATGACACCCGTAAGCAAGCTTGTTGCGATCAATATCAGGTTTTTGGTTCTTTTGATATTGATTCCAATACTTTTGGCATAATTCTCTCCCAAAAGAAGGCTATTCAATGATTTGACCACAGGAAGGATCAAAATACCTGCAAGCAAATAAATGCAGGCAAAGATCAAAACCTCCGACCATGTTAGATTCCCTAAGCTTCCAAATCCCCAGAACATATACTGCTGGAGATTTTCAGCACTGCTAAAATAGGCCAGAACGCTGATCACTGCAGAGGTCAGGCTGCTGAACATCAGTCCGATGATCAGAATACTCATGGTATTTTTAACTTGTCTGGATACGATCATTACCGCAAACAAAACCAAAAAAGAACCGGCACTGGCTGCCATAGAGATCAGTAACTGAGACTGGCCCAAAAGGTTGAAACTTCCACCAATGATCGAGGATCCCAAAATGAGCAGGGCTACGCCTAAGCTTGCACCCGAACTTATTCCAAGTACATAGGGGCCAGCCAAGGGGTTTCTAAACAAAGTTTGCATTAAAAGGCCGCTAATTGCCAGGCCTGAGCCAACCAAAATAGCCGTGATGGCTTTGGGCAGCCGGTAATTTATGATGATATAATCCCAGGTTTCCTTATTACCTCCATCACCTAATAAACTATTAAAAACTGAACGCAGCGGTATGTCTACAGAACCCAGGCTGATATTTACAATAAAAAGCACCAGCAGTAACAGGATAAAAAGAAGCGATTTTAATTTGTATGAATTTTTGGGATGCAAGACAGGGTATTGGATTTTGTATAAAGTTAGAATTTTTAATGCAATCAAAAATATTTAATCCAGTTTTTGAAGAAAGTAGGGTTCATATCCGGGCAAAAGTTCCGGATGAACCACTTTAATAAGATCTTTGAGGACAACATCGGGTTGTAAGGGCCCGAATTCGAAGTATTCGACTCCGCCATTTTCACTTCTTCTTTTGGAAAATGAGTAGATCTCCTTTGTTTTAAAGGTCTCAAATTGTTGATAATGCGCATTGGCTGCCGCTACTTCTTCCAAAGAAGTATAATAACCAGACCCGATCCAGTATTCGGCCTTTTCTGCTTTTTCAAAGACTGTTTCGAAACTCAGTACCAAACTTCCTTGGCCTTCTGAGGCTTTCCAAAGGTAGTCAGCGTTGGCATCTTGATAGAGTTGTGCGGTAAAACTTTCTCCTGCCGGCAGGTTCCATTTGTCTTTATACAAGACCCCAGACATGATCGTTGGTTTTTTTTCAGCCTGAAGTGCTATTTTTTTTGCCTTTAGGTATTCCAACTCAATGGCCCGGAAGATACTATCAGCTTCTTCATTTTTATCATATAGGGCACCGAAGAATTTGATCCATTCGGCTCGTCCCAAGGGGCTGTCCTCAAGCCAATCGCCATTGTAAATTACAGGAATTCCATTTTTTTCTATGTTTTCATACAATTTACTGGATTTACCCATTGAAAATGCGATCATCACCTCAGGTTGCAAACTAATCAGTACCTCTGTGTTAAAATCCTGCTCGTTACCCAGATCTTTTACCTTACCTTGTTTAACGCGCTCGATGGTTTTCTTTGAGGAAATATAGTTGGTCGTGGGAAACCCGATCAAGCTATTGGTCTCATCCAGAATTTCTATCATAGGAATATGAGTGGTGGAGGTGGCGACCAATTTTTTTACCGGAACATAAATTTTGTAATCCCCATCGAAATCCATTTTCTTGTCTGAGATCAGGATAAACTCCTGGTACTGTGTTGCGTCTGGATAAGGCGATTTGATAATTAGTTTTGTATAACCTTTATATAATTGTATATCAAAACCTTTAGCATATTTAATTAAAGTTTTAGATTCATTATTATTTTCATCTTCTTTAATTTTTTTCTTCGGTTCGTTACAGGAAATAAGCATCAACGTCAGCCCAAATAGTATCAGATGAAGTATGGGTATGCTGCTAATTTTCATAGGTTTCTATCCGGTTTTTTTTAAATGCTGAATTGTTGGGCAAGTTTACAATAATTTCTAATAATAGCCCCTAATATATTTTTTTGCTAGTGATAAAGCCTGTACATTTGTCTGCGATTTGGTCCCGCTTTGGCGGGATAAAAAAAGGGAATCTCGTGTAAAACGAGAGCTGTCTCCGCAACTGTAAGCTTAGCTGTATTCGCAGCGCTTGTTGTTAAAAATCAGGCCACTTTCGATAGTGAAGGGAAGGCCAACAACAAGACGCAAGCCAGGAAACCTGCCAGATTTGTAAACAGCAATGTTTTCGGAAGAAAAACGATTGGCATGAAACGATTATATCTATTACTCATTTTTGCTTCGGGGATAATTTACGCTCAAAGCGATAGCATCAATAAACTTGACGAGATCATATTACAAGGTAATTTTTCACCTGTGATCAATAGTGGATATGAGGTTCAGGTCATCCCTGATTCTATTCTTAGTAGTGGCTATGAAAGTCTGGGAAACCTATTGCAGAAGCAAGCGAATTTTTATTTTAAACAGAATGGTAACGGCATGGTATCATCCATATCCCTTAGGGGAACCAGTGCCTCTCAAACAGGTGTTTACTGGAATGGTATCGGTATCAATTCAGCCTTGAACGGACAAACGGATTTCAATACCTTACAAGGCAATAGTTTTGATCAGTTAGAAGTTCGAAAGGGTGGAGGAAGTGTTTTGTTTGGAAATGGTTCGGTTGGAGGGGCCATCAACCTGAAGGATGAGGTCAACTTTAATCATGCCAGGCAAGCTCGGGTCTTGCTCGGATTGGCGAGTTATGATACCTATTTCACACAACTGACGGGTATTTGGAGTTCTGATAGCTTTTATGCCAAAATTTCAGGAGGCGCACAAACTTCTGAGAATGATTATCCCTATCTCAATACAGACTTGAAAAATGACAATGGTGCTTATGTGAATTATAACCTGAACGCAACTTTAGGATATAAAATAAACGACTTGCATACCCTGCGTTTCAATATGAGTGTTTTTGATAATGACAGAGAACTCTCAAGAACCTTAAGCGCAGAAAGCAGGGCAAAGCTTGAAAATAAAGACCAGCGTTTCCTGTTAGACTGGACTTATTTGGGGAATAGATATACCTCGTCTGTAAAAATCGCTTTTTTGCATGAAGACTTTCAATACCTGTTCGATAAAAATGCACCTGTCAGCGAATCGGTTGGTTCAAGTGATCGCTTGATCGGAAAATATGACTTCACTTATTTTTTAAACAATGATATGTTCTTTCGATCAGGGTTGGAATTTGAGAATGCTCAAGGTGATGGAGGCAATATTAATGGGGCTTCTCGGGATGATTTTACAGGATATGTATTGATGCACCATGAACCATGGAAAAAATTCATGTACAATGCGAGCCTTAGGGCAGGAGTGTCTTCAGCGTATGAAGTACCGATCATATATTCCTTAGACGCCAGATATGTATTCACCTCCTCTTTGTCACTTAGAGGGGCATATTCTACGAATTACAGATTGCCCACTTTTAACGATTTGTATTGGGAACCCGGTGGGAACCCTGAATTGAAGCCAGAATTCAGTTCTTCAGGAGAGCTTGGAGTGGAGTATCAACTAAAGAAAATCAATATTAGTGCCGGATGGTACTTTATCAAGAGCGAGGATTTGATTCAATGGAGGCCTGTAACACAAGATTTTTGGAGCCCTGTCAACATTGACAATGCGACAAATCATGGTCTTGAATTTATGGCGTCATACAATCATGTGATCGGAAATCATTTGATAGCCCTTAAAGCAAGCTACGACTATACTATGGCTACTGATGATGCAACCAACAAGCAACTTATTTACGTACCGCAACACAGGGCTGGAGGTATACTCGATTATTCCTGGAATAAATGGAACTTTAATTACAATCTGCAATATGTGGGTAAGGTCTTTATTACAACCACTAACACTGAAAGTATTGACGATTATTTGTTATCAGATATTTCATTTCGAAGAAGTATTTGTAAGGATAAGCTTACCCTCAATTTTAAAGTGAACAATCTGTTCGATGTAAATTATCAATCGGTCGCCTTTCGCCCAATGCCTGGTAGAAACTATGTATTCCAAATTAACTTTAAACTATAAATTCAAAATGACCAAATCAAAATTTTTCTCTGTAATTGCCTTTTTTGCAATTTTCTTAAATGCCTGTTCAGATGATACTATAGATACTAAGGAACCCCTTGGTGACTATGAGAAAGGCTATTTTGTGACCAATGAAGGTCCGTTTCAAAATGGAACTGGTACGATAACTTTCGTTGGTGACGACGGTAAAGTAAGTCAAAATGTCTATAAAACGGTCAATAGCGAGGATCTCGGAAATATTGTAAATTCAATGACCATAGCAGATGACAAGGCGTATATCGTTGTTAATAATTCTAATAAAGTTGTAGTGGTCAATAGATTTACCATGGAAAAGGAAGGGGAAATTTCAGGGAATAGTATTGTAAATCCTCGGTTTTTTGTGGCCCATAATGGTAAGGGATATGTTTCAAACTGGGGAGATCCGTTAAATACCACAGATGATTTTATTGCAGTTGTAAGTCTTTCGACAAACACTGTTCTTAAGACCATACCTGTTGGTGAGGGGCCTGAAAAAATGATCATAAATGGAGATAAACTGTATGTTTGTTTGCAAGGTGGATTCGGAACTAATGATCAGGTGGTTGTTATCGGAACCAGTGATGATACTGTGCAAGCTAATTTAACGGTAGGTGACGTGCCGAATTCAATAGTAACAGACAGCAAGGGTGATCTGTGGGTTCTATGTGGAGGTAATCCTTCCTGGACCGGTAATGAAACCCCAGGTTTTCTTTATAAAATAGTTTCTGGAAATAATGCGCTTTCATCTTTTGAATTTGGCCTTAGCGAACACCCCTCTCTTTTAAATGAAGATATGGGTAAGTTGTACTACAGCCTGAATGGTGAAGTTTTTCAGATGAATGATTCAGATGAGAACCTGCCTGCAGATGCTTTAGCAGGATTGAGCGGGTTTTATTATTCCATGAGGGTTCATAATGCAGAATTATATGCGACGGATGCGGGGGATTATGCGAGTGAAGGCAGCCTCAAGGTCTTTACCATAAGCAGCGGTTCCTTGTTAGAAACTATTACAACTGGAATCATTCCAGGTGAAGTAGTATTTCCTTAAATTAGCACGGTAATTATAAAAATTGTTGCTATGCGTAAAATGCTTATTGCCGGTTGTCTTCTGTTTTTATAGTTTCCATCTGAGCGCACAGGAGATTGGAATTAGATTTGGTGATATGTATGGGAACAATATAGCTTTGGATGCGACCCTTCCAATAAAGAACAATAGAATTCATGCAACTGTTTCTTTTGGTAGCAATGTGGGAGTCGATGCCATTTATGATTTCGCGGTCGAATCCATTTTCAGAAGCCCGGATCTGCGTTATTATGCCGGAGTAGGACTTACCACTTTATTCGCCAGTGAATTTAAACTGGGTGTGATGGGGGAACTTGGCATTGAATACAGTTTTCCAAGCACTCCCGTATCAGTGAGTCTTGATTACAGACCTGCCATTATGGTTATCGAAAAAATGGATTTTATCTATGGTAATTTCGGGCTAAATGTTCGCTACAGGTTTAAATAGTCTCAACTGGCCTACCTGAAAGAATTTTCTTTTTCTCTGGTCCAGTACAAGGTTTTTCCAAAGATAGGATAGCCTACGAACCCGCGTATTTTTAACAAATCCGGTGCAATTAAAGAAATATGACAACCGTATTCTTTTCCGTTTTTAGCATTGAGTATATAGGCTCCTTGCCAGACGCCATCAAGCAGTGTAGCACCCTGTAATATCGTCAAACCAAGTATGGGTTGATCTTTGCGCTGATCATTACATTTAGTGCATAAGTCACCCCTGTGTTCTTCTGGAATAATTTGATCAATTTTGATGTAAAGGACATCATCAATGATATCGATGTCAACGACTGCCTCTTCCTTATTTCTATCAAAAATATCATAGGTTTTCCATTTCCCTTTCACAGTCTGGGCAAGACAAGTTTCGCAAGTCAACATGAATAAAAGGCCAAAAAATAAAATCTGAATTAATTTCATTCTTTTACACGGTACCAGTATTCCGTTCTTCCAATAAGCGAAAAACCTATATATCCTCGAAGTTTGAGTTTATCATCACCATCAAGGGTCACATAGCATTTGTATAGTTTTCCGTTTTTGGGGTCCAAAATCTTTCCACCTGTCCATTCATCGCCCTCTTTACTGAGGCCTCTTACAATGACCAAGCCTTGAATCGGCTGATCCTTGTCCTTTCCGGTGCATTCAATACAGGTTTTGTCTCTGTCTTCTTCTTTTAATATTTGGATGATCTTTCCGTAGATCTTGTCTCCTGTTTTATATATTTCTATCACAGACTCCTTGGCGCCTGTATCAGGATCAATACTATGCCATTTTCCCAAAACACCCTGAGCCTTTATAGAATTTGACATAAAGGCGAAAAGGATCATTACATAAATAAATTGTTTCATGGTCTTGCTTCTAAATTTTGTTCATGCAGTTTTAACAAACTGGCATTTAACTCGAATCCGAGCAGCAATATAATAGAATTTAGCCAAATAAAAAGCATGATGATCAATACTGTTCCTATGGATCCATAGAGCTGATTGTATTGAGAAAACTTTTCTACATAAATTTGAAAAATTTTAAAATTCAATAAAAATAAAATAATGGTGAGTATTGTTCCTGCTGAAAAGAAGGAACTTTTTCTACCTTCTCTGGTACCAAAATAGTAGAGTAGAGAGATGCCAATAAACAGCATACCGATCAGCACAATGTACTGTAAAGAGGTCAGCCAAAAGTTGGTATCGCTAACCATACCTTGTTCATTGAGCGAGTTTATAAAAAATTCAATAAGGATGATGATACCAACTGTGACCAGCAGTAAAAAAGCCAGTACCAGAGATATGGCCAAAGAGACCATATATTGTCTTATGACTGTACGGGTTTGAATCTCATGAAACGTATATTCAAAACCACTTAATACGGCATTCACACCATTGGTCATCAAAAATATGGCTAAAATAAAACCAAAGGAAAGTAATTCTCCATACTTGTTATTGGCAATATCATTGAGCACATGTGACACTGCATCACTGGCCTCTTTTGAGGGCAACATTTTAAAAACAATCGACATAAAATCATCCTGAAAACCCTCAACGGGTACAAAAGGAATAAGTGTCAATACCACTAGGGCAAAGGGAAACAGAGCAATGAAGAAGCTAAAAGCAATACTTCCGGCTCTGGAGGTCAAGGCTCCTTTTACAATACCTGAAATATACATTTCCAGCAAGTCATAAAGATTCATTCCCTCAAAACCCGGGATCTTAATCTTATGAAGCATTTTATAAAGCCAATCGACTATAGGAATATGTATCGTTTCTTTCCTACTGCTCATAATATTCAATCATATTTGGCATCAAAATGATCTTGCCATTTATCCTGTACTTTTAAAACTTGTTCAATGACATCTCTAACACAACCTTTTCCGCCCTTTTTCTGTGAAATATAGCCCGAAATATCCTGAACCTCAGGAACTGCATCTTTGGGACAGGTGGCAAGGCCACAAATTTTCATTACCGGAATATCAGGGATATCGTCACCCATATATAACACATTCGCAGGGTCGATATTATAAATATCCAAATATTCATCTAATTGTTCAGTTTTATAGTGAGCACCCAAATAAATATCTGTGATACCAAGGGCTTGCAGCCTTGATTTAACTGCCGGATTGGTTCCTCCGGAGATCACACATACGTTATAACCCATGTCAACTGCAGTTTTTAAGGCATATCCATCCTTGATATGCATCGTTCTCACCAATTCTCCATTTGGAAATACGGCTACGGTACCATCGGTTAATACACCATCCACATCAAAGATAAAGGTACTTATTTGTGTCATGATTTGCTTGTAACTTTTTTCCATTGTTTTAATCTTTAGGTTGAAATGCTTTAGTTATCGCATTTGATAAAAGGGTGTAAATTTCTTTTTTTTCTCCTTGTAACATTCCTATATGTTTTTCAATAATAACCTGATCATTTCTTCTAGCCGGGCCCGTTTGAGCCTCTAAGGGATCCATCGTTTGGATCTTTTTCCCGGTTTCCAGAATGATGGGTCGCAAAACATCAAAGGGGAGGTTGAATTCCTTGCACAAAGCATCTGCACAGGCAAACATGTAATTGCTGAAATTATTGGCAAAGACGGCAGAAACGTGCAACTTCTCTCTTTCATTGGAATTAAGCTCAAATACCTGCTCACTCAAGGATCCGGCAAAAGTTTGTAATAATTGCAGGTCATCCTTTGTTTCTGCTTCGATCACAAGGGGAACTTTTTTAAATTCAATTGCTTGATTTATGGTAAAGGTCTGCACCGGATAAACCACGCCTCTTCTTAATCCGGAGTGCAGCGTTTTCATAGGTACACTTCCAGAGGTATGTACAACTAAACCCTTTAGGTGCTGCAGTTCTTTAGAGAAACTACCTATGTTGTCATCCTTGATGGCTAGCAAATAAATATCCGCCTTTTTAAGATCTTGAAGATCATTTGAACAGGGTAGGGTGGCGTCGAAAAAGGCATCGTTGTTTCCATTTCGGCTATAACGCTGAATCAGTTCAACTTGTTCTGCTGATTTCAGTGCCAGGGCCAAATGATAAGCAACATTTCCAGAGCCGAGCAACACTACTTTGATCATAAAGCGAATATACAGAGTTATACCTTTACATAAAAAATATTTTACCGGTCCTTTAAACGATATATACCAAAAAAGGGATAAATAAATTTATCCCTTTTTCACAATTAACTCTAACAAAAATAATATCAAGAAGCCTTGATCTGAGCCTGAGCTGCAGATAAACGCGCAATTGGTACTCGATATGGAGAACAACTTACATAATTTAAGTTGGTATTGTAACAGAACTCAACAGAACTTGGCTCACCTCCGTGTTCACCACAAATACCTACCTTTAGGTTAGGTTTTGTGCTTCTACCTCTTTCTGTTCCGAGTTGTACTAATTGACCCACACCTTCCTGGTCAAGGACTTCAAATGGATCCACTTTTAAGATTCCTTTTTCGATATAAATCGGTAAAAATTTACCTGCATCATCTCGTGAGTATCCAAAGGCCATCTGGGTTAAATCATTTGTTCCAAAAGAGAAAAACTCAGCCCGTTGTGCAATCAAATTTGCCGTAAGGGCAGCTCTTGGAATTTCTATCATGGTACCTACTAAGAATTCGATACGTGTCATTTCTTTCGTCGAACACTTTCTGGGCCGTAGTTCTGATGATTTCTTCCTGACTTACAAATTCAGCCAAAGTACCAATCAAAGGAACCATAATTTCAGGTTTTGCTTCTATACCTCTTTCTTTAAGGTTTAGGGCTGCCTCAATAATAGCTCTTGTTTGCATTTCAGTAATCTCTGGATAGGTAATCCCAAGTCTACATCCTCTATGACCCAACATTGGGTTAAACTCTTCCAATTCAACTATTTTGGCTTTTACAGCGTCTAAAGAAATATGCATATCTTCTGCTAGTTCCTTTTGATGTGCCAATTGATGAGGAACAAACTCATGTAATGGCGGATCCAGTAATCGAACGGTAACAGGTAATCCTTCCATAGCTTCAAAGATTCCTTCAAAATCTTCACGCTGCATAGGTAATAACTGCTCGAGGGCCTGTTTTCTTCCCTTAACCGTTTCTGCTAAAATCATTTCACGCATCGCTTTGATACGATCTACTTCAAAGAACATGTGTTCTGTTCTTGTCAATCCAATTCCCTGAGCCCCGAAATTACGCGCAACTCTGGCATCTTTTGGTGTGTCGGCATTGGTTCTCACTTTCATTTTAGAATATTTGTCTGATAACTCCATGATCTCAGCAAATTCTCCACTTAATTCTGGTTCAATAGTAGCAACTTTCCCCTCAATGATGTTTCCTGTTGATCCATTTAAAGAGATCCAGTCACCTTCATGATATTCATGACCGTCCACGGTCAGTGTACGGTTCTTATAATTTATTTTTAATGCTCCGGCACCTGAAACACAACATTTACCCATACCTCTGGCAACAACAGCCGCGTGAGAAGTCATTCCTCCACGAGCAGTTAAAATACCTTTGGCAATATTCATTCCTTCTAAATCTTCCGGAGAAGTTTCAATACGGGTTAAAATGGTGTTTTTGTATTTATTTGCTTCGTCAGCAAAGAAAACGATCTGACCCGTTGCTGCACCTGGTGATGCTGGTAAGCCTTGAGCGATCACATTCGCTTTTTTTAAGGCTTTTGGGTCAAAAACAGGGTGTAATAATTCGTCCAATTTATTGGGCTCGATTCTTAGCAAGGCCTCTTTTTCATCTATTGAGCCTTCTTTTAATTTGTCAATGGCAATTTTAACCATTGCAGCACCTGTACGTTTACCGTTTCTGGTTTGCAAAATCCAAAGTTTACCGTCTTGCATGGTAAACTCCATATCCTGCATGTCTTTATAATGGTCTTCCAGTTTTTGCTGATATTCATTCAATTCGTGATAAATAGCAGGCATTAATTCTTCCAATGAAGGATAATTCTTTAACCTGTCTTCCTCTTCAACTTTTGCGAGTTCAGCCCATCGAAGTGATCCAAGTTTTGTGATTTGCTGAGGTGTTCTGGTTCCGGCAACCACGTCTTCACCCTGTGCATTGATCAAGTACTCTCCATTGAACACATCTTCTCCGGTTCCGGCATCTCTTGTAAAACACACACCTGTTCCTGAATTGTCACCCATATTACCGTAGACCATGGCCTGAACGTTTACAGCGGTACCCCAATCTGCAGGGTAGCCATGCATATTTCTATAGTAAACAGCTCTATCGCCGTTCCAGCTGTCGAATACCGCAACTACGGCTCCCCAAAGCTGATCCCAAGGATCTGTTGGAAAATCATGTCCCGTACGTTTTTTTACGGCATCTTTAAAATCATAAACAAGATCTTTTAGATCCTGAATGGTAAATTCTGTATCCAGCTCAATATCTCTTTTATGTTTTAAGGCCTCCATGATTTCCTCAAAAGGATCAATATCCTCTTTTGATTCAGGTTTCATTCCTAAAACAACATCACCATACATTTGTATGAATCGACGATAGGAATCCCAGGCAAAGCGCTCGTTTCCGGTTCTATTTGCTAATCCTAATACTACTTCATCATTTAAACCAAGATTTAACACGGTATCCATCATACCGGGCATAGATACTCTGGCACCTGATCTTACTGATATCAATAAAGGATTGTCTTTGTCCCCAAAGGTCGATCCCATGATAAATTCTACATTCTTGATTGCCTCTTCAACATCGCCTTTGATCATGGCCACTGTTTTTTCCTGACCTACTTCATTGTATTTGGTACAAACCTCTGTGGTAATTGTAAAACCAGCTGGTACCGGAATTCCCAATAAACTCATTTCGGCAAGGTTGGCTCCTTTACCTCCAAGCAGGTTTTTCATACTTGTATTACCATCAGCAGTTTTATTGCCAAATTTGTATACATTCATCTTTACGTCTTGTATTGTCTCCATTTCTTGAATTTTTGATAATTATTAATTGTGACACAAAATTAAGCATGATTGAGGCCTGGAATTATGATATAAGTCATATCAGCCTCATTCTGTAGGATTTGTTACATAAAAAAGAGGTCATTTGGAAAAATGACCTCTTTTTTATGTTTGTAGGAACGGTTAGCCTAGTAATTCGCCCCGATCAGATTGCCTCCTAATTGCAGCAATCTCAATTCAGCTACTTTGGCTGTATATTTGGCTTGATTATAACTGTTTATGGCGCTTAGTAAATTGACCTGAGCCAATCTGAATTCAACAGTTATGATCTGACCTAATTTAAATTGTTCCTCACTTCTTGCAAAATTTCGCCTATTGGTTTCAACGTTCTTTCGTTCAGCGCTTAAAACAAATAATGAGTTCTGATAAGTCTCCCAGGCATTGGCAACATTTCTCTCAAGATCTTTCTGCGCCAACTCCTTTTCTATGTTTCTGTTATCAATGGCGATCTTGGCGTTTTGAACCCTGGTTTTGGTAAGCCCACCATCAAAAACATTCCAGGACACAGTTAAACCACCTACGAGCCCAGAACTTGTATTGCTGGCGAGAGCGAAAGGATTGTCAATATTAGAATCCGTATTGGAGTTTCTCCAGTTGTAGGCACCGTTTATGCCAACATTGGGTACCCATGAAGATTTGTTGATCTTTAGATCAAAATCACTAAGGTTGACATTTTTTTCAGCTTGTAATAGCAGCGCGTTATTGATCTTTGCCGACTGTAAAATACTTTCATAAGTCAGGTCAAGGGCATAAGTTACCATCGTGTCAACAGCGAAATCAATATTGACATCTCTTCCCAGGATCACATTCAAGTCTCTTTTGGCATTGGCCAGTTCTCTTTGGATATTCAAAAGATTGATACTATCCTGATTCACGTTCACTTCAGTATTCAACACATCAAGTTGGGTTTTTTGCCCGTATTGATATCCGTATTGTTCTCTTAATAATTGGCTTTTCGAAATCGCTAATGATTGCTCCAGGTTATATTTGTTTTCGGTTAGTCTCGCAACATCATAATAAGAAACAAGTAAGCCGAGCAAAGTGTTTTCAATGACCTGTCTCACACGGATTTCAGAAATATTGTATTCCTCCTGAAGTCTTTTGTAATTGTATTTTCTGCCAAAACCATCAAAAATTAAATAATCAACACCTACAGAAGCTGTATATGAATTTGTGGTATTTGCAATATCGTCTTGTACATTACCATTCTGAAATTCAATTTTACTGTTATTATCTTGATAATCAGCACCTCCAGAAGCAAAAACGGAGGGTAGATACCCACTATTGTAAATACTGGAACTGTTTTTAGCTGCTTCAAGGTCGTTATTGGAGACTTTGATATCATAGTTGTTTTCCAAGGCAATATTTACGGCTCCGTCCTTTTCAAGTACCTCCTGGGCACTCAACGAAAAACCCAGGATCAATAGTAGAATAGTTAAAAATTTATTCTGTTTCATTTTGTTCAATATTTAATTCTTTAACAGCACGTGTTACTTCTTCTTTGGTCACTTTTTTTCCGGTCAACAGCCATTTGATCTTAACTGTTAAACTGTTATTGATAGAAAGTAAAAGAGGAAGCATCAATAAGGTTAAAAACGTAGCGATCATAATTCCATAAGAAATTGAAATGGCCATTGGTTTTAGGAATTGTGCCTGTCTGCTTTTCTCCAGAAGCAATGGCATTAATCCTGCAATTGTTGTCAATGAGGTAAGAATGATAGCTCTAAACCTTGATTTTCCAGCTTGAAATAAAGCCTCATTGAATTTCATTCCTTCTTTGAGATAGGTGTTGAATTTTCCAACCAGAACCAAACCATCATTTACCATGATCCCAATAAGGGCAATGATCCCCAGCCAAGACAATATATTGATGGCGAACCCATGGATATAATGTCCCCACACAATGCCGATCAAACTAAAAGGCACCATAACGAATAACAACAAGGGTTGACTGTACGATCTAAAAGTAAACGCGATAACGACATAAATTAAGATCAAAACAATAAGCCCTGCTCTGTTCGCCGAATCGATTGTTTTAGCAGCCTCTCTGTTTTGTCCTTCAAAACTCGGTTGAACTGAAGGATATTTCGATAAGATCCCCGGGAGAATATTATTCTTGATATCTGTCATGACATCAGTGGCACTCTCTTTGGCATTCGCCATATCGGCAGTGATCTGAATCTCTCGTCTTCCTGCTAAATGGTTGATGGCCACGTCACCTCTTGCTATATCATAGCTGGCAATTTCCGAAAAAGGCACTTTACTACCGGTAGGGGTGGAGATCCACATGTCGTCAAGGTTCCTGATGGAAGACCTGTCTTCTTTTTCATACCTAACCCAAACCTTGATCTCATCTTGTCCGCGTTGAAAACGCTGGGCCTGAAAGCCGAAGAATCCTGATCTTACCTGACTCATCACTGACTGAAGCGTTAGCCCAAGGATATAGGCATCATTTTTTAATTTGATCCTTATTTCCTTGATTCCGGCAGGGTCAGTGTCGGAAACATCTTTTAAAGTTGGATTGGCCATAAGTATTTGCTTCAATTCTTCTTTGGCAGCTTTTAATTCCGGGATATTATTTCCCAGAAGAGAAACCGCTACCGGACTTCCTCCAAAATTACTTCCGGAACCAAAAGTGAGACTTTCGGCACCATAAACGATACCCGTTTTTTCTCTTATGGCGTTTGTAATGTCTATAGAAGGGAAATCCCGAAATTCTCCTTGTAACAAATTGATGGTAAGACTTGCGTTGCTGGAGCCTGGACCAATTCTTTTGATAATATTTTCTACAACCGGTGTATTACCTGTTTGCTTTTTGGTGAATTCATCAGCAACCAACCAGGCAGCTTCTTCAATACTTGAGATGATGGAGTCTGTTATTTTTTCATTTGTTCCCTGAGGCATTGCCAGAGATATGGCAACCCTGTCACTCGCAATAGTTGGAAAAAATGAAGTACGAACAAGTTTGCTTTGAATCCCTCCAATTGAAAGGACAAGTAAAGCAAAAGGAATAGCAAGTCCTAGAAACCTGTTCTTTAAAAAGAAATTCAAATAAGGACCATATAACCTATCTCTACAAAAACACATGAGCTGATCAGCCTTTACATTGATTTTATTGAAGGCTCCAAAAAGACCTGTTGTTGGCTTTTTGCGGTCACGTATCAAGGCTTTAGAATGTGCAATATGCGCAGGTAAAATGATCAGCGCTTCAACGAGCGATACACTCAAGGTCAAGATAACAACCGTCGCCACTTCTCCGAAAAAATTTCCGATACGACCATCCAAAAAGAAAAATATTGAAAATGCCAGCATGGTAGTTAAGATCGCCGATATGATCGGTGGAATCACTTCCAGTGTTCCATCAATTGCGGCTCTCACGGGAGATTTCCCTTTTTCGTAATGATGGTAAATATTTTCTCCGATCACGATACCATCATCTACCAGGATACCAATAACAATGATCATTCCAAATAAGGACAATACATTGATGGTAACACCCAGGTTTGCTGCAAAAATAAACATTCCTAAAAATGAAATTGGCAATCCGGCTGCTACCCAAAAAGCAATTCGAACGTTTAGAAAAAGAGATAGAAAAAGCAATACCAATACAATACCGATGATTGCATTTTCTGTTAACAATTGGGTTCTTTGATTTAAGGTGATGGAACGGTCACTGGATATATTCAATTGAACATTGTCATGCTCGGCATTGAATTTTTTAATATAAATTTTGATCATTTCAGCAGAAGCAAGCATGTCCTCACTATTGGTATTACTTACTTGTATGCTGATAGCTACTTCATCATTGTAGAAAAGTCGGTCGGGGTTTTCGTTCCAACGATCTCTTACAGTAGCCACATCTTTTAAGTAAATCACATTACCCGATTGATCTGCCTTTACAATGATATTGGTAAGATCGGCCCCATAATATTTACGGTTTCTCGCACGTATCAGGTAGTCTTCATAATCTGTTTTAATATTCCCTCCTGAGACCAATAAGTTCGATTGTTGTATCGCCTGAGCGACATCTGCAAAAGTAAGGTCAAAGGCCCGGAGGTCGATCTCACGAACGGCTATTTCAATTTCTTCATCAGGAAAACCGGTAATTGAAATCTGAGATATCCCTGGCATGGCACGAAGATCATTTTCAACATCACGCGCGTATTTCTTAAGTGTTATGAGCGGAAGATCATCACCACTCACTGTAAAATCAATGGTTGGGGCTATAGATTCGATTTTCGCAATAACCGGCGGCTCCATACCTGAAGGAAATGAAGGTACACGATCAACAGCATTTTTCACATCTGCAAGTACGACGTCAATATCAGAATCAACATAGGTCTCAATGCTAATGGTCGCTGAGTTTTCTCTGGAAACAGAAGTCACCCGGTCTATACCAACAAGTCCCTTTAAATTGTCCTCAATTTTGAGCACAACGCCTTCTTCCATCTCCTGAGGAGAAGCACCAGGATAAACCACAGAAATATTAATGAATTGTGATTCGGTTAAAGGGAAAAAGGATGATTTCATCGATTTTGTTCCCAGATAGCCAAAAATAACCACCGCAATGATAATGATGTTTACTGCGACATGATATTTGATAAAATAGGATATAATTTTTTTCATAATCGGAATTGCAAGATTATTATTGACGTGGGTTAGATCCGTAAACGGTTACTTTCATTCCGGGGTAGGCTCCGGGAACAGATCTGCTTAAAACAGGTGTTCCGTCTTCTAAACCTTTGATCACAACTGTGTTGTCAGTGAAAAAGACAGGGTTAACTTTTACCAGATCAATAATGCTGTCTTTAAGTACATATACACTTTCATTGTTTACAAGTAACTTTCTTTCCATTTCATAAGCATCATTTTCAGATTTGGCCACAAGTTCCGCCTCCAGATAAATACCCTCTTTTAGATCTTTTCCTTCCACCTCTATATAAGCCTTTACGGTTTGAGAGGCCTGATCAACACGTCCGTTGACACGGGCAATTTTACCATCCCAGGTTTGATCTGTATCTCGACTGGTTACCTTCACTGAATTTCCTTTTTGAAGCAGGTCCATATATTTCGCATTGATGGCCACTTCCATTTCATAAACTCTTGGATTGATAAATTCTCCAAGCTTCTGACCTGATCTTATCAAAGAACCAGGATTTACAAGGGCATCGGTCAAAATACCATCATATGGAGCACGAATGGTGTATTTGGTCAAGCGAACCTCCATATTTTTTACATTGTAGAAGGTTGTATATATATTTCTCCCTGAAATAAAGAACTTTTCCTTTTCGGAGTTTATTTCGGGCAATTTGGGAGTAGGTTTTTCAAAATCAAAATCTCTCAAATATTGCTCCCATTTTTCATACTGTTCGGGATAATCCAATCGGATGTCTGGCATGATCGAAGTAATACTGTTGTAAAGATTACTTTTCTGAGCTTGCAGATTGGCATAATGCTCTTCACTATTTAGTTTGAGGATCACTTCACCTTTTCGGTAGGAGTTACCTGGTCTGAATTCCTTTGAACTAGGTTGCAAAACTCCCTGAACTTCAGAAAATATTTCTATTTTATTCTTGGCCACCAAATTTCCATTAGCTGTAATGGTAATAGGTACTGTCCCGTTTTTTACATTTTCAATAAATACGGTTTTCACTATTTTAACAGGTGCTTTCTCAGGTCTTGTATTGCTTAGGACCATGACCTTTACAAGCCAAAAAGCTAAGGCGATCAATACTATTCCTAATGCTATATTGATATACTTTCTCATACTTTCTATTGGTTAATCGTTGTTTTTAAATTGATATTATTTTGAATTTGTTTCATTACGTTTTGCGCGTTAAGCAAATCTTCCTCAGAGATGCCCTTTTGCAATTCTTCAATTATTTCAAGAAAAAAAGGGTAGGACTTTTTCCAGATTTCCCGACCCAAAGGAGTAAGATAAATATGATTGATCCTCATATCCTTTTCACAGATAGAGCGAGATACATACCCTTTTTTTTCCATGGTATTGATCAATCTCGTTAAAGCCGTTTTGGACCGGTTGGTGATAAAAGCAAGATCATTTTGTTTTCTACCATCTTTTTCATTGAGGTATTTTAAGACGATAAACTGCTCTTTTGAAATATTGACGCCATGACTCTTCATATAGTCACCTATATAATAATCCATGAATTTGGCAGTTTTGCCAATCCAGGGAATTAGTGAAATGGTATCTAAATTAGATCTGGTCAATTCTTAAAATTTTGCCAAAAGTACAAAGAAGTTAAAATTAGTTGCATATGCAACTATGTTAATATTTTCCCAAAAAAATTAAACAAAAGGAAAAGGGCAACTTCTGTATAGTACAGATATGATTAAGACAATGATTTTTCTTTAAGGTTTAAAATTACGAGGTGAATATTGATGTTTGATAAGGTAGATAAAGAAAAAACCATCCGTTAAGTCACGAATGGTTTTTTTATAGTGATGAGTTAGTGAAGCTTTATTCTGCCAATGTTCTCATATAATTAACAATGAGCCACATGTCTTCTTCATCCGGAATTTTCTTTTCATAATTAGGCATGTCATCTCTACCAAAATAACTTTTGTAAAAAAGTGCTCCATCAGATTGCGATTGGAAATTCTGCTGAAGAAAAATCACCTAGATCACCTTCAACTTCATCTGCTTTATTACCATCACCTAACCAGTTTTTCCGTGACATGATTGACAATGTTTGCTGTATAATTGTTTTCCAATGTCTTGATCTTCATTCGGATCTGTTGGATTCTTCATTTTTTGATATTTATCAGGAACTACCCATTCGTCTTGAAGTATACCACTAAATGACAATAGTGCCAGTGACATAATACCTATCAGTAAAGTGTTTTTTAAATTTTTCATGCTTGGTTTTTTAAGATTTAATGATGCGTACTAAATTAATGAATAAATATATAAAAATTCCCCATACGATGAAAATAAATGAATACGTCAATGTCAACAGGAATATTGGTGTTTTACCCCTTGGTGACCACATGGTTCTTTGATCAAAGGTCGATTCATCCACGATCACAGTTCCGATAGGGGCAATGAGTTGCGCTATAACAGTGCCATAGTCATCACTTTCACTTAATACTACCTCTAGTTTAAGATTACCATCAACTCCGGGTATTCCTTCTGGTACAGCTACTTCAATTTGACCATCATCATCGGTATCATAAAAATCTTTTCCAATTTTTAGAGGTCTGAACAAGCGATCAACCCGCACAATTAATGGAATATCAGCCAATGCGCTGTCTAATTTTGTATCTATCAATCTTGCATTTACATAATTGACACTGTCTTTAACCATCCATTTGGCTTCTATATCGGCATTTTTAAAACTTACTTCCCGAGAAGCTCTGTTAAAGGAGTCATTACCATCAAAACTTACGATCAAATGATACACTCCTGAACTGTCAGGTTGCAATTTTTCAAAATCTTCAATGATAAATTTACTGATGCCCGAGGCATTGGTAGTGGTTTTTCCTATTTCAATCTCTTCGTCATTCAATTCCTGAAGAATACTTAGGTCAATATGCGAAACCTCAACCGTTTGTTTGTCAATTCTTGCCGAAGCTTTGATATTCAAATAATGCTCACCACCAATAACTTTTATATAATCAGCATTGATTCTGGCCCTGTTTTTTTTGTTTTGGGCATAAAGATCATTTCCTGCTGTTCCAAGACCCAGAGAGACAAGAATAAACAGCACCATCAAAGATATAATTTTACAATTTTTCATGACTCACTTTTTTGATCGTTATGCTCTAATTTACTTTCGTCTATGGTTCTTTGAATCGCAACTACTGGTAAATAACGCACCAATATAGTTAAGATCAGAAAGGCAGTGGCCAAGTTACTCCCTGTGATCACCCATTCGTGAAGACTAGGGAAATAATCGCGCCAAGACTCAGGTACACCCTGTATAGGTAAATAGGGGTGAAGTAAAGTTGGTGTAACGATGATATAGCGTTTCCACCATGAGGCCAGTACCACCAAAATTCCTATCCAGAACAAGGCAACAGGCGATCTTCCTTTTTTAAACATAAGAAGAATTACGGGTACCACCAGACCACCTATGGTAACAAACCAAAAGATGGTTGAATAGTGACCGGTGAATAAAGTATCAAGGTGAATTTCTTCGTTAACCGTTGATGCATAAGCCGGCATCAGGTATTCATTTGCATTAAAGTATAAGTAAATAAGACAAGCCAATGCCAGAAATTTCCCCATTCTATCAAAATGATACTCTGTGATATATTCTTCCAGCCCTTTAATTTTTCGAACCAAATAGATGGTTACCACCAATGTACCTACTCCGGCAACAGAAGCTCCGGATATAAAGTATGCTCCCATATTGGTGCTATCCCAACCAACTCTGAACAAGGTTGAAAACAACCAGGCATCAATGGTTTGCAGTACGAGATCCTGCAGGGATAATAAAAATGGCAAGCATATGAATCGATTTAAGCTGAATAGATTTTTGCTTTTCACTGCCAGACCAGTTGAGAGATAACCACCCATACCATTTACTCAGGTTTGGCTTGGTATCTTTAAAATAAGTCTTTAAAAGGGCCAAATCGGGAAATAAAGGAAAATACAGCAAGAGCAAACTCAGCGACAATATAAGTAGGTATGATGATCACGTCCCAAATGATTGGAGACTGCATTCTTGCATAAATCAATAAATTCAAAAGCCGGTCTGGCCTTCCCATGTCAATCATGATCGTAAGACCAGCCATAATAATTGCAGCCAGAGATATGATTTCGGCAATTCTAACGATGGGTGTTCTCCAGGTGTTTTTGGTGAGTCTTAGAATAGAAACGGTAACCGTACCCACAAAACTGGTAGCCACAAAAAACACGAAAGTTAGAAATATAGATGCCCCACAAAGCGTAATCGTTCATATTAGTTACTACTTGTCCTTTTATGACCTGGTCTATGTAGGCAACAATTCCCAATAAACTGACAATGATTAACAAAATGGTCCAAAGAACGCTCAAATTTACCAAATTTCTTAGGTGCCAAATCTTTTACGAGCCGATCTGTATTTTTCATAATTAATCGGGTTTTTCAACAGATTGATAATCCGTAAAGCTTTCAAGTCCGTCTTCAAAGTCAACCAAACGATTTACAGGAGGCAGGTAATATACACTTGGTTTTGTACCAAGTCCTTCCATAAGCCGGTAACCATGTTTGTCTCTCAACAATTTGCTTAAACGAAGCGATTCATCTCCGTTGGTAACAGTATCTTCGTATTTGTCTCCAAAATAAAACACACCGTTAGGACAGGCCGTAACACAATGAGGTAAAACATTCTCTTTAATAGCATGAGGACAAAAATCACATTTGTCAACAGTACCCTTTAAGCTTGGCATGCCAGCATATTCAATGGAATGATGTGGTTTACGAGCAACCTCCATATCCATGTTTAAAGTAACTTCCTGTCCCGGATCACCCCAGTTAAAGACACGTGTTGAATAGGGGCAGGCAGCCATACAGAACCGGCAACCTATACATCGTTCATTATCGATAAGTACAAGACCGTCTCTTCTTTTAAACGTAGCATCCACCGGGCACACTGTAACGCATGCCGGATGGTCGCAGTGCATACAGGTTGTTGGCATCCAGTAAGGTGCCGTATCTTCATCTTCCTGCATTTTATAGACTTTTAACCAGGCATGATCTCCGGTAATATAATGATGCTTGTTACAGGCAGTTTGACATTTTAATGCATTTTTGCACTTAGCAAGGTCAATGACCATAACATACTTTCTATTAGGATCACCTTCTCTGACATTATAAGTTATTTTTGGGTCGTGAGAATGCTCCATCTCAACAACCTCTGATGAATCAACCTGGATAATGTTACCTTCAGTGTCCATGAGCTCCATGGTATGGTCAGAAGACTCAGGCTTCGCATTGAGATTAGAAGCAAATTTAGATAACCCCAGACCCCCTAAGGTAGCGGCAAGGCCTAATTTTAATGATTTATCAAGAAATTTTCTTCTTTTATTTTTAGTATCACCTTTCATAGTAGTTATAATAAAAGAGTTATAGTTTCTTACCAATCCAATGTAAAAAAGACTTATTCGATATATTTTTCTTAACAACTTTGGCATTTTTGAAGAGCGCTTATTTTAACTTTGACAACGGTACCATCCGGTTTTAACAGAGTTTTGTATTCCTCCTTCTCAAATTCATCCAATTCAGTTTCTTTGGCACTAACAAAAAAGGACAGTAGAAAACTACTGCCCAATATTGGAATAAAACTTCTTCTTGAAAAACTTGTTTTTTTTGCCATTAATCTATAGTCATAGTAAACTCTTAGTTAAAAATTATAAATTCTTGTAATGTTAAATCCTAATAAAATGTCACCATTGAAGAAATCATTTTTATTCCAAACATAATTCTCCTGTGCACGATACCCCATTGGTTACTTACAAAAACCTGAAAGGCATGTCCTGAGGTTCCAAATTCAAACCCTAAACTTAATCCGGGATGGTTGGTATATCTGGTTTCATCTTTTGATATCGTCAAATTGTGTAATTGGTTGACTATAGTCAACCAAAATTGAGGTATTTGGTGTGATTTTATATCGACCACCAAAGGCAACTGCAATTCTATCATTTGACATCCCGTCATAAACAGCATTATAATGCGAAAGACTAGGTGCAAATTGAAGCGAAAGTTTTGAACTAAATCTTCTTGCCAGTATAAGTTGATGGAAATAAGAAAGTCTGTCAGGAGCATAATTTAGTGGAGGCGTTTGATCGGCAGACGTTTGTTTTCTGGCATCATAAGCCATATTACCATAATAAGTAAGACTAATAGGCATTTTACCTGATCGGGTTTGCCTTAAAATGGCTACTTTGACGCTAAAATCCTGATATCTTCTGTTCTTCGTTGTTCCAAATCCAATGGTTACTCTTTCATGAACTCCATAGGAGGCTGCCAAATCGAATATTTGCTGCACCCCAAACACCATAAAAGTCTTCCCAGCCATTTTCGTCCCATTAAAAGTACCAAACCTGTGTTGCATCATTACTTCCAATGCATTCTCACTTAGAAGCACATTGGTTTGGTTATCAATAATATAGGAGCTTTCAAATGCAGCTCTTTCAAGCTTGTCATTATTTTCACATCAGTGTCTTGAACCGTTTCTTCATCTTTCCTGAGCATTTCCAATGAATGGAACTATCAAAAGAACCATTAGTATATATATATAATTTTTCATGTCTAAATTCTTAATGGTTAATTATTTTCTGCACCTTCGTTGATCCAGGTTTCTACAATATTTCTATTGCTATCTGAACATGGTCCATTGCGTTTCGGTGGCATCAAAGAAATCCCTTCCTTCCAAATAAAGAATGATAGAGGACGCTCGCATCTGCATCTCCTTTGACTACATAATCCACCGTTTATAAAGGCGTCATATGATGATTAGGTCTGAGGTCAGGTGCTATGTTACCCTTGGCATTCCACGCAGTCATTATCCCATAAGGGTTGAATATTGTCTGTATAGGACACCACGTCAGGAGGACAGTTGTTCTTCGGGAAATTCATCGTAATAACAGGAGTTGAGAAATAAGCCCATGCCCATTAATATCAATATTTTAATTGTATTTTTCATGTTTAAAGTTTTAAATGAGATTATCAAATACTATGCTAAAAATGCAGATGCGGGCATCTGCATTTTTAGCTTCAGTATCATTTAATTGGCAGATAATGCTTCAATAGAATTGTTGATCAAGTCTTTAGCATATTTTGGGTTGTGAACTCCGTGGCTATGGTCGTAATAGAGCATTCTATAGTTCCAAAGTGCCGCAGCCGGAATGATGGTCATAAGTTCCACTTTCAATACTGATTTCCCCATCTTCATCCTTTTTAAGTAATCCTTCAGCTATGAAGAAGGTCCTCCAAGGTTTGGAAGTCTTCTTTCAAGAAGTCAAAGGATGGACTTACTATCGGACCTTGGTGACAAGTTGTACATGATGTTTCTGTCCATATTCAATGAGTGAAGACCGTCATTGTTACCTGTAGACTCTCCCATATGACAACTTGTACAGCTTGATCCCGCTCTGTGCGCTGCAGTTCCATCAGCACGGATCATAGCTATATCCGGCAAGTTCTGCACCCTGGATTCCTTCAAGAAGCGTGGATTGTGCTCCGTAGTGAGGTCCAAATCTGCTACTTACACATACCGTTCCGTCATCCTGTATAGAACCTTCAAATGTTGATCTTGGCTGGTGACATGTTGCACAAGTATGACTTCCTTTGTTTTCACCGTAATCTATGGTAACAGACGCATCAGCAATAAGAGTTACCGGGGCTAATATTCTAAGTGCAGAGTCAAAGCCATCAGTTTCAAAATCAAAGCTTGTATGTTTGTCCATGACAAGTAGTACATGTAATTGTCTGAGTACCTGGGTATGCTTCTCCCGTGACACTTCCTACCGTAGCATAGTCAATGAACCCGTCACTGGTATGACATGCTGTACAAGAACTGCGGTTCCCGTATTGCGACAGAGGTCCGTCATCATGATCCATATTTTCATTATAATGACCCGAGAATAGATAAGATGCATGGACTTCTTCCGATTTCGCCACATTGTGACATGCTGCACATTCGGCGGTTCCTGAGACTCCATCGACTCCATCAATTCCATCATTTCCCGTCTCGGGCCTGGAATTGGATCTGTGGTACAATTGACAAGGAGTAAACTTGTCGCTACAATTAATAAGAGATTTATAAGCTTTAAATTTTTCATGATACTTGAAATTTACATGTTAAAATAATGTTAAGTAAAAATAAAATGATGTTGGCTTATATTCCATGACAAATATCATTTTTGAAAAAAAATAAAATTATTGATTAACAGGCATATAAGTTTAAGGAATGATATTTATCATGGTTTGAATGTAATTGTTGTTACATGTGACGGCTATAAATGTGACCTAAACTTGAACATTTTATGACTTCTAATTGATATTCCAAAATTGAGTCCTTCAAATTCAAGTTTTTGAAAAATTTTGATGGAAAATTTAGTAAGTTTGCAACTTCGTATGAAACAATTTCTCCACATGAAAAAAGTTGCTAGTTTTTTATTTTCGACACGCCTTACGGCTATTTTATTTATTATTTTTGCTGCGGCTATGGCCATCTCAACTTTTATTGAGAATGATTATGGCACGCAAACTGCAAAAGCCCTTGTTTACAATGCCTGGTGGTTTGAACTGGTGATGCTATTACTGATGGTAAATTTTATCGGAAACATCAAAAAATATGAGTTGTTGCAGCGCAAGAAATTATCAGTCTTGATGTTCCATCTTTCCTTTGTGCTGATCATTCTTGGAGCCGGAATTACCAGATATATCGGTTATGAGGGAATCATGCCGATCTATGAGGGTGAAACAACCAATAAAATGCTATCTGATAAAGCTTTTATCGATATTCATATAGATGATGATCAGGAACAAAAGGCTCCTTTATATAAGCATTATCTATTTGCTTCAGACCTATGGCAATAGCAGTAATTTTATTTATAATACGGCAAAATTCCTGAATTGGGTCAAGAGGTGGTAATGATTTTTCTATTAAGACTGATTTTAAAGGAGATCCTATAGAGATCAATTATGTCAATTATATTCCTAATGCCTATGAAGAGTTTCAGTTAAATGAGAATGGAGAGTCCTATTTGAAAATTGTGGAATCCGGAGGTGGCGGAAGGCATGAGCATTATATTAGAGCACGGGCAGACGATTAATATGCACAATTCCTTATTTTCCTTTGAGAATAGAACCCAAGGCGCTACCAATATTTTTACAGAAAACGATACCTTAAGGATACAAGCCCCTGGTGATGGTGAATATATGATCATGGCAAGCCAGACCCAAGGGAAAGTGGTAAAGGATTCGGTTCAAATTTTTAACTTCAGATCTCTTTATCAATTGAGTGGGAACCAATTTGTTATCCCTGAACCACCTGTTAAGGGAGAAATGACCATGGTGTCCGGTAATAAAGATGAACACCCAAGAGACATGCTTGAGGTAGAGGTGGTCACTAAAAACACCAAGCAAAATATTCAATTAATGGGAAGTGCCTTGCAGGTTTCTGCTCCAAAAGTATTTTCTCAGGATGGATTGAATTTCAGACTGAATTATGGATCAAAACAATTTCAGATACCATTTTCTGTAAAATTGAGGGATTTTCAATTAGATCGTTATCCCGGCTCAATGAGTCCGAAATCTTATGCCAGTGAAATTACGGTAGTGGATGGTGATGATGTATTTGACTTTAGAATATTCATGAACCATGTACTTGATCATAAAGGCTACAGATTTTTTCAATCAAGTTATAATGATCAGGGCGAAGTGGAACAGACTTTTTTATCTGTGAATTACGACCAGGCCGGAACCTGGACCTCTTATTTGGGTTATTCTCTTTTATTTTTTGGATTGATCTGGTCCCTTTTTGATAAAAATACGAGATTCGGAGGATTGAGAAAATCCTTGAAAAAATTAAAGAAAAAGAAAGCAAAACTGGTTACGGTATTGTTGCTTATAACCGGACTGTCCTATGGGCAATCTGATCATGCATCTCATGCTTCACACGATCAGCAGTATAAAACGATTGATTCTATTATAGCAGCTCAAGATCGCAGTAAGACGCATGCCAGAGAATTTGGAAAACTTGTGATACAGGATGCAGGAGGGAGAATGAAGCCTGTGAATACTTTTGCTTCTGAATTATTGAGAAAAGTGAGTAAAAAGGACAGCTATAAGGATATGGACGCCAATCAGGTGGTGGTTTCCATGATGACCAATCCCAGAGCCTGGTATTTTGTTCCTTTTATTTATATAAAGAAAGAGAATACCAAAGTTAGAGACCTGATGGGAATTCCTCATGATCAAAAATATGCGAGATTCTCGGATCTTTTTACCGAAAAAGGAGAGTATAAACTTACTGATGAGGTGGCCAAGGCGCATAAGAAAAAGATCAAGGATAAATACGAAGAAAGTATTTTAAATATTGATGGTCGTGCAAATTTATTATTTGGTGCCTTGGGAGGGACTATTTTTAAATTCTTTCCGCTTCCTGAAGATAAAAACAATAAATGGTTCTCTTTTGTTGAGGTCAGAAATGCGGGTTTAAAGGTGAGGATTCCTTATATGTTAAGTAATATCCTTCCTCTATATGCAGGTGAGCTTGTTGCTGCTACAAAATCAAATGATTATTCAAGAGCTGAAGAATATTTGGAAAGTATTCATAAATTCCAAAGAAAATATGGAGATCAGAGGTAATGCCGTCTGAAAGAAAAGTCGAATTGGAATTGTTTTATAATGAATACGATATTTTCAAATCCCTGTTTGCCTATTATATGTATGCCAGTTTACTGATGTTCATCGTTGTGATCATCAATATTTTTAATGATAAGAAACTTAATACGTGTCTTGATCAAAGTTTGTATCGGGTATTATACTTTTACTTTTTGTTTATCATACGATTGGCTTGGGTATCAGATGGTATATTTCGGGGCATGCTCCATGGAGTAATGGTTATGAATCGATGATCTATGTGTCATGGGCCACCATGCTGTTTGGTGTTATTTTTGGGAAAAGATCACCACTTACACTGGCAGCAACAACCTTTGTGACCTCAATGCTTTTGATGGTGGCACACTGGAACTGGATGGATCCTTCTATCGGTAATCTGGTTCCTGTTCTTGATTCCTATTGGTTGATGGTTCATGTGGCGATTATTGTGGCGAGTTACGGTCCGTTTACCATTGCAATGGTCTTGGGAATGTTGTCACTCATCCTGTATATTTTTACCAATAAGAAGAATAAAAAGAAAATGAATCTGGCGATCAATGAGATCACTACCATCAATGAAATGTCTATCACGATAGGATTGGTCATGTTGACCATAGGAAACTTTTTAGGAGGTATCTGGGCCAATGAGAGCTGGGGAAGGTATTGGGGATGGGATCCAAAAGAAACCTGGGCCTTGATCAGTATTATCGTCTATTCATTTGTTTTGCATATGAGGATCATTCCTGGTTTAAAAAGCAAGTATACCTTTAACATGATGTCTGTTTTTGCCTTTGCTTCGATCCTGATGACGTATTTAGGCGTGAATCATTTGCTCTCAGGTTTGCATTCTTATGCGGCAGGAGAATCGGCAGCTGTACCGAACCAGATTTGGGGTTGGTTAGCCGTCTCATTAATTTTGAGTATCTTAGCGTACTTTAAATTTAAAAAGTTTTACAAGAAAAAAAACAAAAAATAAATATGAAACAAATCGTTATTTCATTATGTCTTGTTATGTTTTTAGTTGCAGGATGTAAAAAGGAAAAATCAGAAACTGTTGATGCCAAAGAGGCAATAACCGATAATATGGAACAAGCATCAGAGAATATATATCAGTATCAGGTAACTGATTTGTATGGAGAATCGTTTGATTTTTCGAACCTGAAAGGCAAAAAGGTCATGGTGGTCAATACTGCTTCTGAATGTGGATTAACACCTCAATATGAGGACCTCCAGAAATTATATGACACCTATAAGGACAAGAACTTTGTCATTGTTGGATTTCCTGCCAATAACTTCGGCGGACAGGAGCCAGGTTCAGATGCGCAGATTGCTACTTTTTGTAAAGAGAATTACGGCGTTACCTTTCCGATGATGTCTAAGATCTCTGTAAAAGGTGGGGATATGCATGAAGTATATCACTTTTTAACTGAAAAGCAAAAGAATGGACTTCAGGATTCTGAAGTAGCCTGGAATTTTCAAAAATATTTGTTGAATGAACAAGGCGAACTGGTTATGGTTGTGCCACCAAAGACACTTCCAACAGACCCTTCGATCGTAAATTGGATCGAAACAAACTAACACAGTAATTTCAATTTCCCCAATGTTAAACACCTTCACTTTACGGAAGGTGTTTTTTTATGAATAATACTTGTACAGAAGTAATAAACCTTTTAGTTTCGTATGTATACCTGAAGCTCTTTTTGTTGAGAATTCAAGGTCATATGGATAAACATCATCATTAAACCATTTTTAGAATTCATTCATAAAACCAGCAATTATCAATTTTATAAATGTCATATTGCCCATACCACTTCAGAAACTGTTTACCTATCGTATTACAGCAGCTGAAGCTGATTTTATCAAAATAGGAACGCGTGTGGCTGTTCCTTTTGGTAAATCGAAGATCTTTACGGCAATTGTTTATGAAAAGCATCTTGAAGAACCGAAAGCTTATGAGGCTAAGGAGATCTATCAGATTCTGGATGAATCACCCATTGTGACCGAAATTCAATTGAAACAGTGGCAATGGATCGCTAGTTATTATATGTGTTCTTTAGGTGATGTTTTAAGAGCAGCCTTACCAAAAGCTTTTTTATTGGAAAGTGAGACCCTGGTGCTTAAGAATGCGGCATTTGAAGAAGAAGCTACACTTACTGATGAAGAATACCTGATATGGGAAGCTTTAGAACACCAATCGAAATTAAAGATTCAGGACATTGGAAAGATCCTGGACAGAAAAGGAGTTTTATCTGTTGTCCATTCCTTGTTGTCAAAAGAAGCCATTGAAGTAAAGGAAGAAATTTACGAACAGTATAAACCCAAGTTTGTAAAGTATGTGCAGTTGCATGACAATTATCAAACAGAGGAAAGCCTGCATTTGCTGCTAGATGATCTGAGCAGAGCCCCTAAGCAAAGAGAGATCATACTTTGTTTTTTTCAGCTCAAACACGGTTCCGAGGAACCTGTGCCTCTGCAGGACCTGATCAAAAAAAGCAATGCAACATCCGGAATTGTTCAGGCATTGGTTAAAAAGGGCGTTTTTAAATTGCTTCAGGTACGAGAAGACAGGGTTTCATTTGATACCGATATTCAACCCATTCATGAACTTAATGGGCCACAGTCAAAAGCTTTGGCAAAAATCAAGGCTATATTTGAAGAGAAGGAAGTTTGCTTGCTTCATGGAGTCACTTCAAGTGGTAAGACTGAGATCTATTCCCACTTGATCTCGCAAACACTCGAACAAGGAAAGCAGGTGCTTTATCTCTTGCCGGAAATTGCCTTGACTACACATATCATTAACAGGTTACAGCAGTTTTACGGAGACAAAATATCTGTGTTTCATTCCAGATATTCGGTTGATGAAAGGGTAGAGGTATGGAATAATTTGGTCTCTCAATCTGATAAGGCACAGATTGTTTTGGGAGCCAGGTCATCAGTTTTGTTGCCCTTTAGCAATTTGGGCTTGGTCATTGTTGATGAGGAGCACGAAACTTCGTTTAAACAATTCGAACCCTCCCCGAGATACCATGCCCGTGATACCGCCATTATGTTGGGCTATTTGCACAAGGCTAATGTGTTGTTAGGAAGTGCGACCCCATCTGTTGAGACCTTTTATAATGCGAAGCAGTCAAAATATGGCTATGTAAAACTCGAGACGCGCTATGGGAATGTTCAATTACCTCAGATCGAATTGGTTGATATTAAGGAAAAACATCGAAAAAAAAGAATGACCGGTCATTTTTCAGATCGTTTACTGGGCTTGATGGAAGAAGCTTTATCTGAGAAGGAACAAATCATCCTGTTTCAAAATCGCAGAGGGTTTGCTCCTGTTGTGGAATGCAGTACATGTGGCGTTGCTCCCCAATGTCCTAATTGTGATGTAAGTCTTACTTTTCATAAATTCAATAATGAACTCAGATGTCATTATTGCGGTCATCAACAAGCCTTGCCAAAAACTTGTCCAGCCTGTGAAAACCCTACTTTGGATACCAAAGGTTTTGGCACGGAACAGATCGAACTGGAGCTCAAAGAACTCTTTCCTGCGGCCAAAGTCGCAAGAATGGATCTTGATACTACCAGAGGTAAGTACGGTTATCAAAAGCTCTTACGATCATTTCATGACCATGAGATCGATATTTTAGTGGGCACACAAATGCTGACCAAGGGGCTGGATTTTAAAAATGTGAGCCTTGTAGGGGTTCTCAATGCTGATAATTTGTTGAATTTTCCTGATTTTAGGGCTCATGAGCGCACTTATCAATTGATGGTCCAGGTGTCGGGCAGGGCCGGACGCGATCAGAAAAGAGGTAAGGTTGCTATTCAGAGCTTTAATCCCTATCATCAGATCTTGCAGCAGGTTACCATTCATGACTATGAGGCCATGTATCAGGGATCAAATGAATGAACGCCATCAGTTCAGTTATCCCCCTTTGGTTAGATTGGTACGTATCGTATTAAAACACAAGGACTTCTTCAAAGTAGATACGGCTGTCAATTGGATGGGAAAATCATTGGTGAATAGTTTTGGGGATCACGTACTCGGGCCAACCAGTCCATCGATTGGCAGAATCAGAAATAAATATATCAAGTCGATTCTGATAAAACTTCCAACGAATAGTTCTTTAAAACAATCGAAGGACCAGATTCAAAAGATCAAGGATTCCTTTATGGCTATTCCTGACTTTAGGGCCGTTCAGGTCATTGTGGATGTGGATTGTTATTAAATGCTGCAATGCTACAATGCTGCAATGCTACAATGCATGAATGCTAGAATTATTGAAAATTCAAATCTCCAATCTGAAATCTGAAATCTCAAATCTCCAATCTCCAATCTCAAATCTCAAATCTTCAATCAATCTGCATTGATCTGAATGTTTGAGTGATTATTCCATTTTATTTTCCCATTCTTGCCGCAGGTCTGAGGAAACAAATCCTGTACCGTCGTGTTTCCAGCCCGGGGGTTTTATAAAGTACTTCAATTTGTTGGCTAAAGAGGTCTTCTGATCAAAGACATCTTTGCACATCAAGTACCATTCAAGAAATGCGATTTTCAACGGGATTATAGGTGTCAATATTTTTCACAAGACCATATACCGGTTTTTCGACTTCCGGTTCAAAGGTGCCGAACATTTTATCCCATATGATGAGGATTCCAGCATGATTTCTGTCAAGGTACTGCGGGTTGGTTGCATGATGTACTCTGTGATGAGATGGCGTATTAAAGATGGCTTCAAACCAGTTTGGCAGTCTTGTCGATCAGTTCAGTATGGATCCAGTATTGGTACAAAAGACTGATTGACATTTGTGCCAGGATCATCACCGGATGAAACCCGAACAACGCCATGGGTAACCAGAAGATAAAGGACATAAAACTTCCCGACCAGGTTTGTCTTAAGGCCGTGCTTAGATTATATTTTTTAGAAGAATGATGTACCACATGTGACGCCCAAAAGAACCTGTTTTCATGACTGATCCTATGAAACCAGTAATAACAGAAATCATCGGCAAAAAACACAAGGATCCATGCCCACCAGGTAAATGGAATCGTAAAAAATCGCCAGTTCATGTAGATACAAGTGAAGGCGCCAGTACCAGGACTTTTGCGACAATGCCGATAAAAACATTTCCCAAGCCCATAGTTATGGACGCGGCAGCGTCTTTAAAAGTATAGGAAGCCATGTGTTTTTTACTGGTTGATCAGAATTTCTATGATCAGGGTCAGAACAAAAAACGGAATGGCATAATGAATAAGATTCGGTAAATCGGGAATGTCAGACTTTGTGCATCATTTGATAGGTGCTTCAATTTTACAATAATTAAATTGAATAGCAAAAAAAGGACTTTGAATTTTTGGATTTCCGGGTGCTCGGAGGTGAGGTGATCACTTGCGAACCCTTGGGAGGTGAGACCCTCGGAAGTGAGACCCTTGAAAGTGAGCGTGAGCACCGAGTTCTTCAAAAAAAAGCCCATTCAATTAAGACATAGGCTTAATCGGGCTAATTAAATGGTTGTAATATTCCTTTAATTACTTGTTTTCTGCAATTACTTCAAAAGGAAGCTCCACAATAACATCTCTGTGTAATCTTACAGTAGCATTGTATTTTCCTAATCTTTTACTAGTCCACCGGCAATTGTAATGAATTTCTTTTCAATTTCATGTCCTTCAGCAGCCAAGAGCTTCAGCTAAATTTGCATTACTGATTGAACCAAATAATTTATCACCTTCACCAGTTTTGGCAGTGATTTTAACTTCAAGAGCTTTTAAAGCCTCTGCTACTTTATTTGCTTCTTTTACGATGTTTTGTTCTTTGTAAGCTCTTTGTTTAAGAGTTTCTGCTAATACTTTTTTAGCAGATGAAGTTGCTAATACTGCAAATCCCCTGAGGGATCAAAAAGTTACGGCCGTAACCGTTTTTTACAGTTACTATGTCATCTTTAAACCCTAAATTAGCTACGTCTTGTTTTAATATAAGTTCCATAATCCTTTTCGGTTTTATTATTTTAACATATCACCCACATATGGCATTAAAGCCAAATGACGCGCTCTTTTAATTGCCTGAGAAACTTTACGCTGGTATTTCAACGAAGTTCCGGTTAACCTACGAGGTAAAATTTTACCTTGTTCATTTACTAAGTACATCAAAAAGTCAGCATCTTTATAATCAATATATTTGATACCGTTCTTTTTAAAACGACAGTATTTAACTTTTACTTTCGTATCTATCTCTAAAGGAGTAAGATATCTAATATCTCCTTTACTTCCGCCTTTTGCTTGTTGTTCTAATGTTGCCATTATTTCTTAGGATTACTAGATTTAACTCTTTCTTTTCTTTTCTCAGCCCAGGCCGCAGCATGTTTATCCAACTTTACGGTCAAATACCTCATGATGCTGTCATCTCTTCTAAATTCAAGTTCAAAAGGGCAAATTTCTTCTCCAGGACATTTGAATTCGAACAAATGATAAAATCCGGTTTTTTTCTTTTGGATTGGGTAGGCTAATTTTTTCAAGCCCCAATCTTCTTTCCAAATCATTTCGGCACCTTTAGAAACCAAGTAGTCTTCAAACTTCTTTACTGTTTCCTTTACCTGAGTATCAGATAAAACGGGATTCAAAATGAAAACAGTTTCGTAATGATTCATAAATAAAATATTAAATTGTTAATTTTTAAGCGTGCAAATATACGATATTATTTTTGTTTTTAATTACTTTTGCGTTTTTAAAAATTATTAATGAACCAGTGCTCAAAACCGATCTGGTTTCTATTGAAAACAAGATGAAATACGCCAAACTTACCAAAGAACAATTTGAAGAATTAAATGAAGAGTTCGCTGTTTTTCTCTCGGCCCAGAGTATTGATGTGAAAGAATGGTCTTCGATCAAGAAAGATAAACCTGAACTAGCCGACAAAGAGCTCGAAGTCTTTAGTGATTTTGTTTGGGAAAGGGTGTTGGGAAAGGCCAAATACCTGGAGCATTTTTCTTCGGATGCAATGAATCTGTTCAGGTGTAACGCAGAGGACATTGAAAGAATAGTGGTCAAGGTAAATAAGGAGGGGGTAAATTTGTTAGATGATAATGATTTTAACTGGTTTCTGGATAACTCCAAAGATTCCCGGATTGAGTATTTAAAAGGGCAGAAGCCTTACATAGAAGAAAGAAACCTGGAAATATTCGACCTGATACAAAAAGGAAGTGTTGTCTCAGATGGTAAGTTGTTCGAAGCCATATTTAAAATGATGCAGGCCTGACATTTATCAAATCATTTCAAGAAATTTCTTCAGACCATCACCAGCCTTCTCAGGAATAATTGAAAGATTGGCTAATAGGATTCGCTAATAGCCGGATTTGGATCAATAAAGTAGATGGGTACGCCAGGTTTTGCATAATTGATAAGACTCGCGGCAGGGTAAACTTGCATGGAAGTTCCTATGATGATCAAAATATCGGCGGTTGCCGTAATATCAATAGCCTGTTCCAGCAAGGGCACAGCCTCACCAAACCAAACGATATGCGGCCGGAGCTGACTACCGAGTTCACAAAGGTCTCCTTGGTTTAAATCTTTCCTCCAGTCGTAAACAAGGTTATCCTTAAGCGTACTCCTGACTTTTAACAATTCACCATGTAAATGCAATACTTTTGAACTTCCGGATCTTTCGTGGAGGTCATCCACATTCTGAGTGACTATTTCAACTTCAAACCTTGATTCAAGCTCAGCGAGTAAGTTATGACCCGCATTGGGTTCAACATTCAACAGTTGTTTCCTTCTTTGATTATAAAAATCCAACACGAGCAGGGGGTCGGTATACCATCCCTGGGGAGAGGCAACTTCCATTACGTCATGCCCTTCCCACAAACCATCGGCATCCCTGAAAGTTTTGAGTCCACTCTCAGCGCTCATACCTGCTCCCGTAAGTGCCACAATTTTTTTCATGATTTATTTTTGATCAAAATAATTACTATTTAGCCCTGTATTTTGAGCTGATATCAAAGATGTGTTTCATGATTTCACGATCTTCTTCAGTATAATTTTCGTTTTTCCTATTCATCACAAGTTCAGTCGTTTCATTAACCTTATCTAAAGTGTAAGTATGGAATCCTGCCGCCCCTCCCCACGAGAAGGAAGGGATGAAATTTCTGGGAAAATTGCTTCCAAAAATGTTAGCGCTTACGCCAATAATTGTCCCGGTATTGAACATCGTATTAATTCCGCATTTAGAGTGATCGCCCATGATCAATCCACAAAATTGAAGGCCGGAATTAACAAATCTTTCCTGGCTGTATTCCCAGATTTTTACATTTGCATAGTTGTTTTTCAGGTTGGAATTATTCGTATCGGCTCCCAAGTTACACCATTCACCGATCACTGCATTCCCAAATAGCCATCATGACCTTTACTGCAATAGCCTGAAAGAATAACATTATTCACTTCTCCTCCGACCTTACTTTTAGGACCAAGTGTGGTGGGGCCATAAACTTTTGCTCCCATCTTAACAACGGAATGCGCTCCCATGGCGAAGGGTCCTCTGATCATACTTCCTTCCTGAATTTCGGCATGTTCACCAAAGTATATGGGTCCTTTCGAAGCATTTAATATGGCAAAATCTATGGCAACGTCTTTTTCTAAAAAAATACGTTCTTTATTGATACACTGGACAGTTTTTGGTATAGGGGCTGATTCCCTGCCTTTCGTAAGTAATTCAAAATCCGATTCAAGTGCCTTTCCATTATAGGAAAACAGATCCCAGTTATGTTTTATTTGAATAATGTCTTCCTTGTATTCTATTATTTCATAGGTATCAAAATCGACTTCTTCATTTTCTTTCACATAAAACGCCAAGAGTTCTCCATTTTTATACAGGGCTTGAGAAGTCGAGAGTCTTTTGATCGATTTAACCAGTTTCTCAGAGGGCAGCACAGAAGCATTGATCATGATATTCACCTCCATTTCCACCATGGGGAATTTTTTTGACAAATAGTCTTCTGTCACCGTGGTAGTGGTGCATTCCAGCCATTTCTCCCATTTTTCTCTGATGGTCAATATGCCGATTCTAAGATCGGCTACCGGTTTTGTATAGGTGAGGGGAAGTAAATTATCACGGTATTCCCCATCAAATAAAATATAATTCATGAGCCAATTTTTTTTTAACAAATATAAGTTTTTCTTTATGCTTGTTTTCGTTTTAGTATAAAAATTGGGAGTCGTGAAGGGGTCACTTAAGTAAGGGACAAGTGGTACCGGCCTCTCAGAGTTAGGCCTGGATAAAATTAAAAAAGCCCAAAATTTTAAATTTTGGGCTTTTTTCGGTGTTATTATTGAATATTACTTACTCAAATACATTTTTCTTCTTGAGTACAACTCATAGAATTCATCGTCTTTTAGGCTGTCAATAAATAAAATGCTCTCTCCCGTTGATTTCATTTCCGGCCCAAGATTTTTATTGACATTAGGAAACTTGTTAAAAGAGAAAACCGGTTGTTTAATCGCATAACCTTCCAACTGTGGATTAAAATCAAAATCAGTCACTTTGTTTACACCTAACATCACCTTGGTAGCATAATTTACGTAGGGTTCATTATAGGCTTTAGAAATAAAAGGTACGGTTCTGGACGCTCTTGGGTTGGCTTCAATGATATAAACAATATCATCTTTAATAGCGAACTGTATGTTGATAAGTCCTTTGGTTTCAAGCGCTAAGGCAATTTTTTTCGTATGATCCTTGATCTGGTTCATTACGAATTCACCTAAGTTGAAAGGAGGGAGGGTGGCGTTAGAATCTCCCGAGTGAACCCCACAAGGTTCAATATGTTCCATGATACCAATAATATAGACGTTTTCTCCATCACAAATGGCGTCTGCTTCAGCCTCAATGGCTCCATCCAGGTAATGGTCAAGTAATAAAACATTGTTAGGGATCTTTCTAAGGATGTCAATCACATGACTCTCCAGTTCTTCCTTGTTGATCACGATCTTCATACCCTGTCCACCTAATACATAACTTGGTCTTACCAGTATAGGGAAATCAAGTTCATCTGCAATCGCATTTGCCTCATCAGCTGAAGTAGCAGTTCCAAATCTCAGGAAAGGAATGTCTAATTTGGTCAGTAATTCTGAAAAATGACCACGATCTTCAGCAAGATCAAGTGCTTCAAAACTTGTACCGATGATTTTAATGCCATATTTGCTTAATCTTTTCGGCCAATTTCAGTGCCGTTTGTCCCCCTAAGTTGAACGATCACCCCTTCAGGTTTTTCCAGTTGAATAATATCCCAGATATGCTCCCAGAATACGGGTTCAAAATACAGTTTGTCTGCGATGTCAAAATCTGTAGAAACAGTTTCCGGATTACAATTGATCATGATCGTTTCATAACCACATTCTTTAGCGGCTAAAACCCCATGAACACAGCAATAATCAAATTCGATCCCCTGACCGATTCTATTCGGACCGGAACCAAGAACCACTACTTTCTTTTCGTCACTGACCACACTTTCATTCTCAGGATATGCTTCGCCATTCACGATCATATCACTTTCAAACGTGGAGTAATAATAAGGTGTTTCAGCGCTTGAAATTCGGCAGCACATGTATCAACGAGTTTATAAACTCTGTTGATATTTAGATCTCGTCGTTTTTTATGCACTTCACTTTCCCAGCACCCGATCATGTGGGCAATTTGGCGGTCAGCAAAGCCTTTTTGCTTTGGCTTCCAGCAACAATTCTTTAGGGACGGAGTTAAGATTATTATAAGATGCTGATTTCTTTTTCAAGGAAATATAATTCTTCATATTGTTTTAAGAACCACATGTCTATTTTAGTGATTTCATGAATTCTTGTCAAAGGAATTCCCATTTGTATCGCATCATAGATCACAAAAACACGGTCCCAACTTGCGTTGGTCTAATTTTTGAAATGATGGTAGCATAATCCTTCAATGCCTTTTCCGTCAGCTCCAATACCGTTTCGGCTCACTTCAAGTGATTGACAGGCCTTGTGAAGGGCTTCCTGAAAGGACCGTCCAATACCCATGACCTCACCAACTGATTTCATTTGCAAACCAAGCGTTCTGTCAGCTCCTTCAAATTTATCAAAATTCCAACGCGGGATTTTTACGATCACATAATCAAGTGTCGGTTCAAAAAGCGCAGAAGTCGTTTTTGTAATTTGATTATCCAATTCATCCAAATGATAGCCAATGGCTAATTTGGAAGCGATTTTAGCAATCGGATAACCTGTAGCTTTTGATGCTAGGGCCGATGATCTTGATACACGTGGGTTTATTTCAATGGCTATGATGTCTTCTTTTTCATCAGGACTCACTGCAAATTGAACGTTACAGCCACCTGCAAAATCGCCAATACTTCGCATCATTTTTATAGCCATGTCACGCATACGTTGATAAGTGGTATCGGACAAGGTCATTGCAGGAGCAACGGTGATAGAATCACCTGTGTGGATCCCCATGGGATCCATATTTTCAATGGTACAAATAATAACAACGTTATCGTTTTTGTCTCTAAGTAATTCTAATTCATATTCTTTCCAGCCAAATAACGCCTTGTCGATCATCACTTCGTGAATCGGAGAAATTTCCAAGACCGCGACTTAAAAGTTCGTCAAAATCTTCCTTTTTATAAACGATAGAAGCACCTGCACCACCCAAGGTATATGAGGCTCTAATCACTAAAGGAAATCCAAATTCCTGTGCGATTTCCTTTCCTTTTAAAAATGAAGTTGCAGTTGCCTGAGGGGCCATCCCAATTCCAATTTTCAGCATGAGTTCACGAAATTGTTCACGGTCTTCTGTAATGTTAATGGCGTCAATGTCTACTCCGATAAGTTCAACTCCAAAATCTTCCCAAATACCTTTTTCATCGGCTTCAATACATAAATTTAATGCAGTTTGACCTCCCATGGTTGGTAAAACAGCATCAATTTGTGTTTCTTTAAAATCTCAATGATTGATTTGGTGGTCAAAGGTTTAAGATAAACATGATCCGCCATCTGAGGATCGGTCATGATCGTTGCAGGATTTGAATTGATCAGAATAACTTCAATACCTTCATCTCGTAATGATCTTATCGCCTGCGTACCTGCGTAATCAAATTCACATGCTTGACCTATGACGATGGGACCAGAACCTATAATTAAAACGGATTTTAAAGAATTATTTTTTGGCATTTTTTGTTTTTTTTAAGCTAATTTATTGAAAAGTAATTAATTATCGAAAAAGTTTGAAAAACTTGATATTTGGGTATAAAAAAAGGTGTTACTCGTAAAAGTAACACCTTTAATATATATATGTTTTGACATATTATTTTTTGTGATCTGGTACAGATGAAACTGAAAGTTTTGCTCTCCCTTTAGCTCTTCTTCTCGCCAGGATCTTTCTTCCATTTACACTAGACATTCTTTCACGAAATCCGTGTTTGTTTTTTTTCTTTCTATTCGATGGCTGGAACGTTCTTTTCATTTCTAAATATCTTAATAATTGGGTGTTGTGCTATTTTTCTCTAAAAGTCCGGCAAATATACAAAGGTTTTTAGTTCTGACAAGTAGTTAGGTAAAAAAAATCCAAGAATTTCCATGAGTTTTTAACAATTTAAAAGTGTATTTTTACGAAAAAATTACAACCAATGGATTATAGTAAACCAATGTTGCGCGATAACGCCTTAAAAGATGAAGTGATTATTGTTACGGGAGGAGGCAGTGGTTTGGGGAAAGCAATGACGACCTATTTTCTTGAGTTAGGAGCCAAAGTGGTGATTAGTTCAAGAAATTTGGATAAGTTGTTAACAACTGCCAAGGAACTTGAAGAGAAAACCGGGGGAGAAGTGTTACCAGTAAGTTGTGATGTAAGACATTATGATCAAGTAGAAGCCATGTTGGCTGCGACTCTTGAGAAATTTGGTAAAGTTGATGCCTTGGTGAATAACGCAGCTGGAAATTTTATCAGCCCTACAGAAAGATTATCGGCCAATGCCTTTGATACGATCATTGATATAGTGCTCAAAGGCTCAAAGAATTGTACTTTGGCACTGGGTAAGCATTGGATAGATAAGAAACAAAAGAAAGCAACCGTTTTGAATATCGTAACTACCTATGCCTGGACCGGTTCTGCTTATGTTGTGCCTTCGGCAACTGCCAAGGCTGGTGTTTTGGCTATGACCAGGTCTTTGGCTGTAGAATGGGCAAAATACGGCATCAGGACCAACGCAATAGCACCGGGGCCATTTCCAACCAAGGGAGCCTGGGACAGATTACTACCCGGTGAGTTAAAAGACGAATTCGACATGAAAAAGAAGATCCCGGTGGGAAGATTGGGGGTTCATCAGGAATTGGCCAATCTTGCAGCCTATCTGATTTCTGATTTTTCTGCCTTTGTTAACGGTGAAGTTGTCACAATTGATGGTGGAGAATGGTTAAAAGGGGCAGGGGAATTCAATATGCTTGAAAAGATTCCTGAAGAAATGTGGGACATGCTTGAAATGATGATAAGAAGCAAAAAAAATAAATAACCAGTCTTTTTATTCAGGTTTAACTTCATTTATTTTTTCACTATTCAATTTAAACTCAACCTCTTGGTTGGCAAAGAATCCTGGAAGTCCGTATAAACTTGTGGATAAGCAAGGGTTTTATGTTAAAAACTTCGTTTCATAAGCTCATAAATAATTGTATTTTTACAGCGATTTAATTTCAATATTTGAATGGGAAAAATTATAGCGATTGCTAATCAAAAAGGCGGAGTTGGCAAAACCACAACTACGGTTAATCTGGCAGCGGCATTGGGAGTGCTTGAGCAAAAAGTTTTGCTCCTTGATGCAGATCCTCAAGCCAATGCCACTTCAGGATTAGGAATTGAAGTTGAAAGTGTTGAAAAAGGTACCTATCAGGTGCTGGAACATACGATATTGGCAAGAGAGGCTATAGTAAAGACCAATTCACCAAATGTGGATATCATCCCTGCCCATATTGACCTGGTTGCCATCGAAATTGAACTGGTTGACAAGGAAAAAAGAGAGTCCATGTTAAAGCAGGCCCTTGCTCCGATAAAGGATGATTATGATTATATCATTATTGATTGCGCGCCCTCTTTGGGTTTGATTACGGTGAATGCGCTTACCAGTGCCGATTCTGTCATTATTCCTATACAATGCGAATACTATGCGCTGGAAGGACTGGGCAAACTGCTGAATACCATTAAAAGTATCCAAAAAATCCACAACCCTGACCTTGAAATAGAAGGCTTGTTGTTGACCATGTATGATTCTCGATTAAGACTGTCAAATCAGGTGGTTGCTGAAGTGAAAAAACATTTTCACAATATGGTTTTTAAGACAATTATTCAGCGAAATATAAGGTTGGGAGAGGCACCAAGTTTCGGAGAAAGTATTATTTCTTATGATGCCACGAGCAGAGGAGCCGTAAATTATATTAATTTGGCTCACGAAATTATAAAAAACAACAGTAATAATGGCCAAAGCGACTAAGAAGCAGGTTTTAGGAAGAGGTTTATCAGCCTTATTGAGTGATACAAAGGAAGACATAACCTCTATCCAGGACAAGAACGCAGAAAAACTTGTTGGCAATATCCTTGAAATCGAATTAGATGCCATAACGGTCAATCCATTTCAGCCAAGAACGAATTTTAATGAAGAAGCCTTAAAGGAGCTTGCGGGTTCTATAAGGGAATTGGGCGTGATACAACCTATTACTGTAAGAAAACTGGAAGGCAACAAATTTCAGTTGGTTTCTGGTGAAAGAAGATTTAGAGCCTCCAGATTGATCGGTGCTACATCCATACCTGCCTATGTGAGAATTGCAAATGATCAGGAAATGCTGGAAATGGCATTGGTTGAGAATATACAAAGAAAGGATCTGGATCCCATCGAAGTAGCCTTGTCATACAGGCAACTCATTGAGGAAGTGAAGCTTACGCAGGAGCAATTGAGTATTCGAGTGGGTAAGAATCGCTCAACAGTGACCAATTTTTTAAGATTGTTAAAACTGGATCCTATCATTCAAACCGGCATACGAGATGGTTTTTTAAGTATGGGTCATGGGCGAGCGCTCATCAATATCTATGAGCCTGAATTGCAGTTGGAGGTATATCAGAAGATCATTAAAGGATAAACTATCCGTTCGTCAAACCGAACAGTTGGTAAAAAGTGTCAAAGCAGGGAAACCGGTTGAAACTTTACCTGTTGCCAAAAAAGAAATTCCAGATCATTTTAAAGAAGGTATCAAAGAAATAAGTGCCTTCCTGGGTCATAAAGTCGATGTAAAACTTTCAGGTAAGGAAAAGGGTAAAATTATAATCCCTTTTCATTCAGAGGAAGATTTTACGCGTATTAAAAAATTACTTGAGTAAATGTTGCAAAAAATTACTTTTAGTTTAATTATTTGCATTTTTTGTTGGAACCTTTGTCATTCTCAAGAGGAGAAGAAGGATAAAAAAAAGAAGAAAGACCAAACTGAGGAAGGAATTCTAACACTGGAATCGCAAATGATTGATCCACTTTCGCCTGCCAGGGCTGCATTTTACTCTGCTGTATTTCCTGGTTTGGGTCAGGCTTATAATAAAAAATACTGGAAGATTCCGATTGTCTATGCCGCCCTTGGTACAGGAGTATATTTCATAGTAGACAATCAGGAGAAATATGACAGATACCAGGAAGCTTATAAACTGAGAATATCGGGTCGTCCGGATGACTTTGATGGTACCGGGGGTAATCCCAACATCAGTGAAGACGGTTTGATCAGGGCCCAGGAAATTTATAAACAGAACAGGGATCTTTCCGTTTTTATCACACTAGGTCTGTATGCTTTGAATATCATAGAGGCCAATGTTGATGCGCATTTGGATGATCGGGCTTTTAACAGAAATTTATCGTGGAGACCTTCTTTACAATTTAATCCTGTAAATAATCAGGCGGTTGCGAGTTTGAATTTAAAATTTGACTTTTAATTTAGAAAGATAAATACACAATGAAAATTGCACTATTAGGTTACGGTAGAATGGGGAAGGCCATAGAGAAAGTGGCCTTGGAACGTGGTCATGAAATCGTGATAAGAAAAGATATTGAACCTCTGAAGGTCGATCTAAGCATAGCAGATGCAGCCATAGATTTTAGTCATCCCAACGCTGCTTTTGACAATATCAAGTCTTGTATCGATAAGGGAGTTGCTGTAGTTTCAGGTACAACAGGATGGTTGGATAAATTTGAAGAGATTAAGCAATATTGTGGAGAAAAAGGTGGATCCTTTATTTACGCTTCCAACTTTAGTATTGGCGTCAATTTGTTCTTTAACTTAAATGCTTACCTTGCCCAAATGATGCATCATATCAAGGGTTATGAGGTTGGCATGGAAGAAATTCATCATGTGCATAAATTGGATGCACCCAGTGGTACCGCGATTTCTTTGGCGAATGAAATCCTCAAGCATTCGGATAAAAATGATTGGAGCATATCATCTCATGAGAAAGATGAACTTTATATCAATGTAAAGAGAGAAGGGGAGGTCCCTGGCACCCATTCGATAACCTATGCATCTGCCATAGATGCCATCGAGATCAAACACACCGCTTTTAACAGAGAAGGATTTGCGCTTGGGGCAGTTGTAGCAGCAGAATGGCTGCAGGATAAAAAGGGTGTTTTTAACATGAAAGATGTACTGAGTTTGTAAAATTGTAAGATAACTTTTGGAAAAGGGTAACAATTCCAAAAGTAATTCTACTAATAATGAAGAATAACAATTAAATAGAAATACGATTATGACCTTAATTCAATGGTTACTTTTTATATTGATCCTGCAGGTAGTGCATTTTCTGGGCACCTGGAAGTTATACGTTAAAGCTGGCAGAAAGGCGTGGGAAGCGATCATCCCGATCTATAATGCGATCGTTTTGATGCAAATTATCAACAGACCAAAATGGTGGGTGATTTTGTTGTTTATTCCTATTATCAATTTGCTGATGTTCCCTATTATTTGGGTTGAAACCATAAGAAGTTTTGGTAAAAACACAACCAAAGATAGTGTGCTGGTGATCTTAAGTCTTGGATTTTATATTTTCTATGTAAGCTATATGGAAGATGTAAGTTATATCGAGAACCGAAGTTTAAAGCCAAGGACAGCTGCCGGAGAATGGGTGAGTTCCATAGCTTTTGCCGTCATTGCAGCTACTTTGGTCCATACCTATTTTATGCAACCCTATACGATACCTACTTCCTCTTTAGAAAAGTCTTTGTTGATAGGTGATTTTCTTTTTGTGAGCAAATTCCATTATGGGGCCAGAGTACCTATGACAACAGTGGCAGCTCCCATGGTACATGATACACTTCCGATTATTAAGACCAAAAGTTATTTGGATTTTCCAAAATTGCCTTATTTAAGATTGCCAGCCCTGCAAAAGATCAAGAGAAACGATATAGTGGTTTTTAGCTGGCCGGTAGATACAGTGGAACAATTCTTTAAGAAAACCAACAGAAGGATCAGAAAACCGATAGATAAAAAATCAAATTATGTAAAGAGGTGCGTGGGTATTGCCGGAGATTCTTTGGAGATCAAAGATGGATATGTATACATCAATGGAGTAAGGAATGAATTGCCGGATAGAGCGAGGTTACAATTCTTTTATGAAGCGGACACGGATGGTAAAGCGCTGAGTGTAAAAAGTTTAAAAAGCCGTTATCACGTCAGGGAAGGTGGAAGACTACAGGATGGGAATTATATATTGAACCTGTCAGACGAAGACGCAGAACTGATCAGTAAAAACCCAACAGTGAAGGGACTTAAGAAAAAGAATAAGTCCAAAGGGAGAAAGAGAAGAAGTTTTTCCAAATGTGACTTCACTGAATTGGAACAAAGATAATTTTGGCCCTGTTTATATCCCTGAAAAAGGTAAAACTGTCGATTTAAATATGGAAACCTTGCCTTTTTATAAGCAGGTCATTGTAGAATATGAAAAGAATAGTTTAAGGGTTAGTAATGGGCAGATCTTTTTGAATGGAAGTTCCGACCCGGTAAGCTCATATACCTTTAAGCAAAACTATTACTGGATGATGGGGGACAACAGACACAATTCGGAAGATTCACGATATTGGGGTTTTGTTCCTTTTGATCATGTCGTAGGAAAACCTGTATTTATATGGTTTAGCTGGGACTCAGATGGTCAGGGACTCAGTAAGGTCAGGTGGAATCGCTTATTCACAACAGTTGGCGGAAGTGGGAAGCCCGTTTCCTATTTTTACCCGTTTGTTGGCTTAATGGTGGTGCTCTATGGTTTTAATTGGTACCGAAAAAGGAAAAAAGCTGCTTAATTATATGTTTTGATGTCATGGGCTTGTTGATACAACCTACTTTTTTTGGCCCTGTAATTCAGTATGTGGCTATGGCAAGCCAAACTGATATCCTTTTTGAAAAACAGGATAACTTTCAAAAACAAACCTATAGGAACAGGTGTTATATTTACGGAGCTAATGGAAAACAGTTGCTCACGGTTCCCATTCTTACATTCCAAATCGATGGGCAGGCAAAAAACCAAAGAGGTCAGAATTGACAATAGTTATGCATGGCAGAAGATCTTTATCAAATCTTTGGAGTCATCATATCGATCTTCTCCTTATTTCGAGTTTTATGAAGATGACATCATGGAAGTATTTGAAAAGCCGTTTACCTATTTACTCGATTTGAATATAAAAGGACACGAAATCATGAGTTCATGTCTTCAACTGGATAATAACATCTTGTATACAGATACTTACAAAGAAATATACACCGATATTGAGGATTATCGTTTTTTGGTAGAGGCCAAAAAGCAACCTGTTTATGACTTCAAGTCGTATACTCAGGTTTTTGATAATAAGTATGGATTTATAGGCAATTTAAGTATTCTCGACCTTTTGTTTCATGAGGGCACAAATGCCTTGACTTATTTAGAAGCTCATGCACGACTTCTAACCAAATAAAATGGATAATTCATTAATGAATTCTTGTCAATTTTCTAACGAGAAGGAATAGGTGGGGGACCGTCCGGAATCATGGCCTTATAAATTTCTGCTCCTTTTCTTTCCTTGTATTCCTGCTTGACCTTTTCAACCATTTTTGGATTTTCATACAGATCAAGCATGGTCATGGCCATAGCCTTGGCTGCATAGATCATCCCTTTATGGCCGATAGACATACCTCCGCAGGCAACAACGGCCCAGGAATGCCATGGCGTTCCATTGGGAGCAGTAGTTACCCAAAGGTTTATATTAGGAACGTTCCAGCTCACATCACCCACATCAGTAGAACCTGCTCCTTCCAGGTTTTCATATCGTTGCTTTTAATGGATTGATATTACTATTGAACCCAATCTGTGGTTTGTTGGTAGATTCCTGTATCTTTTTTCCAAAATCTATTTCTTCTTGAGTATAAGTTATTGGACCTAGAAGCTCTAAATTATTTTGCATGATCTCACCTCCTGATCTATTGACCAGTACCTCGTATATACCAGAAATTAAAGATATTTTATAATCAACATCAGCCATGATCGCGGCGCCTTCTGCCATTTCTTTAACTCTTTCATATACGGGAAGCATACCGGAACGTTTGGTATCTCTGATACGCACCCAAACCCTTGCGTAGTCAGGGACAACATTAACGACTTGTCCCGCATCCTGAATATGATAATGCATTCTCACACTTGGCTTAACATGTTCGCGGTAATAATTGATCCCTGTTGTATATAACTCCAGTGCATCTGACGCACTTTTTCCATTCCATGGGTCCATGGCAGCATGTGCCGCCTGACCAAAAAACTCCACTTTAAAATCAACCAAGGCCAAAGTACTTTGAACATCGGCTTCTGTCTTGGCGCTTGGATGCCAGCTAATATTTACATCAACATCATCCCAAAGGCCTTCTCTTACCATCCAGATCTTTCCGAAGAATTTCTCCTCACTTGGGGTTCCGAAAAACTTAACGGTACCTTTGATTTTTCCGCTCTCGATCATTTCTTTGATCGCTATTGCTGCCCCTAAACTTGCTGTACCAAATAAGTTGTGCCCACAACCATGCCCAGGGGCAGCCTTCTTCCAATGGATTTTTTGTGGGAACTGCTTTTTGAGAAATTCCTGGTAAGGCATCAAACTCACCTAATATGCCTATTACCGGTTTGCCCGAGCCGTAAGTGGCGACAAATGCCGTTGGCATACCTGCAACTCCTTTTTGTACCTTAAATCCATTTTTCTCAGCATGATCCGATAAAATCTCAGATGATCCATATTCTTCGAATGCTGTTTCAGCTTTGGCCCATATTTCATCACTAATCGCAATGAGCTCAGTTTTATGGTTTTCAATTGAAGCTTCAATTATTGCTTTGTTTTTTGGCAATTTTTGTTGGGCAAGTATCAAGCTACTTGTCAAGGCGAAGAAAAGGATCGTTAGTTGTTTCAAAGTTCTGATATTTAGCACTAAAAATAACAATTTATGAATGAATCCTTTAGTGATTCTGTAAAAACATTAAAACGATCTTGTTATCAATGAAAAAAACTTGCATTTAAGAGCGGTTCATAAAAAAAGCCGAATAACATATGTTATTCGGCTTTTTTGAAACTTGTGATACAAGTTTATTTTTTACCTTTCTTGTCAGCGTATTTTTGCTTGTTTAGCTCATCCTGAAGTTCTCTCCTTACTTTTTGTTCTCTTTCGAGTGCTTTGGCCTTATACGCCTCAAATTCCTTTTCAGTATCACTCAAGAGATCTCTGGCCTGAACGGTAATGGCATTACTTGATCTGAATCTGAAAATAAAGAACAACAGTAGGGCAACCAAACTAAAAATTATGGTCCATAGCAAACTATTATAAGCCTGTTTTAGTCATTGGGAAACCCAAGAATTTAATATTGTCTTTTTCTTTGGTTACCGAAATAAGGTTATCATTGGTGGTTTGAAGATCGGCCTTTAAACTCGTAATTTCATTCCCTTGGACTTCAACCAGTTTTTTGGTGTCACCAAGGTCTTTTTTTAAGGCTTGCATAGAATCCAGTACATTGCCTTTGATCTTTTGGTAAAAGGTTTTTTTAACAACTTTATATTCCTGATAGGAACTTGATTTTCTGTATAAATAATCAAACTGACTTTCGATTGTGCCATTATCTAAAGATGGTTTTGGGCCGGTTTCTGCTTCAGCCTGCCCAAAAGCAGTAGTCCCAAAGCATAATAGAAAGGTGAAAGTTAAAACAGTAATGAATTTTTTCATTTCAAGGTTATTTGATTAATAAAATTATAATACACTATTAAACAGCTATATATCTTTATTTTCAAGTCATAGAAAATCAAAGATATCAGGTTGAATGAGGGTGTTATAACCGTTCTCTTACTAATCGTAAGAGGGCTCTAAAATTAAATAAATTTAGCATGTCTGCAAAAATTATTTTAAGGCTTCTTTAAATAAGCTTATCGGATGTTTTGCTTTTCTTTTTGTTCCGTCCATAATCTGATGTCTGCAACTTGTTCCGGAGGCAATAATCTCAATATCACGACCATAATTTCGAATCTTAGGAAACAGTGTATCTTCTCCCACTTGCATACTTAATTCATAGTGTTCTTTTTCGTACCCAAAAGAACCTGCCATACCACAACAGCCGGTATTCATGATGCTCACCTGATAATTTTTAGGAAGGCTCAACATGCTAAACGTCGCTTTCATATTTGAAAGGGATTTTTGCTGGCAATGCCCGTGTACTTTTATATTTCTTGTTTTTAAAGTAAACTGATTTTCCCTGATATGCCCTTTCTTTATTTCTTTTTCTATAAATTCTTCAATGGTATAGGCACATGCTGCAATTTCTTTGGCAGCGTTCTTGTCATCGGCAAGCCTTAGATACTCATCTCTGAATGTCAGGAGGGCAGAAGGCTCTATACCAACCAATGGAGCGTCTCTATGTATTTTGTCTTTAAAAAAGTCAATATTTTGATTCGCCAGTTGTTTGGCCTCATCAAGCAATCCTTTTGAAATAAAACTTCTCCCGCTCTCCTCATGATCGGTAATGATCACTTGATAACCGAGTTTGGACAAAACTTCAATAGCAGTCTTTCCCTATGGTATCGTCGTAAAAGTTTGTAAACTCATCAAGAAACAGATAGACCTGTCGCTTGGCAGATTCATGTGGGGCAAATCGCGCTTTATTTTTTTGATACCATTTTCTTGTTGTTGTCTGGGCTAATTTTGGGATACTTCTTTCTACCGCTACCCCGATCAACCTTTTCGCCGCATTTGTGTTGAGCACCAAATTGGTCACAGAAGGCATAAGAGATCCAAGTTTATTGTATTTCACATTGTCTGCGAATAAACGAGTTCTAAAAGATACGCCATGCTCCTTTTGGTATTGGTACAGGAATTCAGCTTTTAATGCCGCTACGTCAACATTGCTGGGACACTCACTTGCGCATGCCTTACAGCTAAGGCATAGATCAAACACCTCTTTTAATTCTTCATGATCAAAGCGGTTTGCTTTATCGCTATTTGTCAGAAACTCTCTTAGCACATTTGCCCGAGCGCGGGTTGTATCTTTTTCATTTTTTGTGGCTCTGTAACTCGGACACATGGTTCCTCCTGCAAAAACGGGTTTTCTGCAATCCCCAGAACCATTACATTTTTCTGCGGCTCTTAAAATGCCTTGTGAATCAGAAAAATCCTGTATGGTTTCAATGACAGGCTCTTCCCGATTTGGAACATACCTCAGAGAGGCATCCATAGGCCAGGGATCAATGATCTTTCCCGGGTTGAATATTTGTTGAGGATCAAAAACAGTTTTGATCTTTCTCATGAGTTCAACGTTCTTTTTACCCAGCATCAGTGTCAGAAATTCTGACCTGACAATACCATCTCCATGTTCACCACTCATGGAGCCTTTATATTTTTTGACGAGTTCGGCGACTTTGGTCGTAATTTCGCGGAACAAATAAAGGTCTTCCTCTTTTTTGAGATTTAAGATAGGCCTTAGGTGCAGTTCGCCAGCTCCGGCATGGGCATAGTAGACGGCTTCCTGATTGTAGGCTTTCATCATTGCGGTGAACTCAGCAATGTATTGTGGTAAATCACTTAATTCAACTGCAGTATCTTCGATACAGGCCACAGCTTTTCTATCGCCTACGATATTCCCTAGCAGACCCAATCCGGCCTTTCTTAATGAACTGGCTTTTTCAATATCGTTTCCTTCAAGGATAGGGTAGGCATAACCAAAATTGTGGTTCTTAAGATCATCAACCAGTTTTTGAGCAAGTTTTGCCGTTTTATCCTTATCCTCACTAGCGACTTCCAGCATTAAAATAGCTTCCGGATCATCTTGAACAAAGAATCGATTCAAGAGTTGTTCACGATTGTTTTTGGTACAATCGAGAATTGTTTTATCCATTAATTCGCAAGTGTAGAGATTGTGTTCCATGGCTACCACAACGGCTTCGAGGCTTTCCTGGATAGTCGTAAAGTGTGCTGCGACGAGCATATTGTATTTTGGAGGAAGCTCATCCAGTGATAAAGTGACGTCTGTGGTAAATGCCAACGTGCCTTCACTACCACAAAGTAATTTCGATAGATTAATGGGAGTTGAACTATCAGAAAAAACCTCATTGTTTAGGATGGCATCAATCGCATAACCGTTATTTCGCCTGTGAATTCCGGGTTTGGGAAATTCTTTTTCAATTTCTTCCCGGGTTTCCGCTTTGGACAGCTCGCTAAATAACAGATTGTAAATCTTACTTTCAAGACTGTTCCCTTTTAGTTTTTCTTTAAAATCCTTAGCGGATAGTGATCCAAATAAAGATTCCGAGCCATCAGATAATATCGTATTCATTTCCAGCACCTTATCCCTGGTTACCCCATACTGTATGGAAGTGGTACCCGAGGAGTTATTACCGACCATACCACCCATCATACATCGATTTGAAGTAGAAGTATTAGGTCCGAAAAAAAGGCCAAAAGGTTTTAAAAATTCATTCAACTCATCTCGCACCACACCCGGTTCAACACGTACTGTTTTGTTGCGTTCATCAAAGGCCAGAATGCGGGTAAAATATTTTGACGTATCTACAATAATTCCCTCTCCAACGCATTGCCCGGCTAAGGAGGTTCCCGCTGTTCTTGGAACAAGTGAGACCTTGTGTTGTGAGGCAAAAGAAATGATTTTTTTAAGATCATTTTTATCTTTGGGGTAAGCTACTGCCAGTGGGATTTTTCTGTAAACCGAGGCATCGGTAGCGTAGATATTTTTATGTAAATCATCATAATGAAGTTCTCCATGAAGTACTTGCGATAATTGTTGCAGTTCTTTGTTTATAGTCATGCCTGATTTGATCACAATTTGAATTCGAATTTATAAGACCTGAGTACCATTATTTACTGTATCAGCAGTATGTAAAAGTACTACATCTTTGCCATTTTGTATACCTAAAACAAGGCATTCACTCTTAAAATTTGCTATTTGTTTGGCTTCAAAATTTACCACTGCTAACACTTTTTTGTTTAGCAGTGATTCCTTCGAATACAGAGAAGTAATTTGCGCGCTCGATTTTTTAATTCCCAGATCTCCGAAATCAATTTTCAGTTGGAAGGCCGGGGTTCTGGCCTTAGGAAAATCGAGTACTTCAATGATGGTGCCGACACGGATGTCAACCTTCTGAAAATCTTCAAATGATATATTTGTACTTGTCATGATCTGGAAAGTTTTTCAAAAACCCAGGCAGGCCCGATCAAAAGAAATTGCAAATCCTTAAAAAATGAGGGCTTTTTACCTTCGATTTTATGACCATAAAATTGTCCGATCCAGGCCACGATAAAAATGATCAATGAAGTTGTAAAAAGCGGGAGGTATTTTCCAAGATAATAGTTGCCCATGACACATAGTATGGAGAAACCCAGCATCCTCAAAAACAAGGAAAAAGACAAACGTAAATAAAATAGAAGCAAGAGAACCAGTAAAACTGATGCCCAGTTGCCAAGCATAGGATTCGCAATACCCAGCGTTTTTTGGATAAAGCCTGAAGGTATACTCATGATCATCCCAACGATGCTAAAAAAAATGGCAGGCACACAGATATAATGAATTTTTTGATTGGTTTTATTTTGATGACTTACCGCATAATCATCATACCATTGTTGAATTGTTTTCATAATTGAAATATTAATTTCCTCTTATATATGAATCACCGAAAACCTCTTGAAGTTAACAATTTGTAGCTCAAATTATACCAAATATTGTATTTTTGAACTGCTTAGAAGTAAATATAGAAATAAATTGTGATTTATGGCAAATACACCTTCCAATATGCTTCCTTTGGGTTCCAGGGCTGCTGATTTTGAATTGATCGATACGGTTTCTGACAAAAAAATATCATTGACAGCATTAAAAGGAAACAAAGGAACCGTAGTGCTTTTTATTTGTAATCATTGCCCTTTTGTGATTCATGTGAATAAAGAATTGGTGAAGATTGCCAATGAATATAAAACAAAAGGAATTTCGTTTATAGCCATTTCATCAAATGATGTTGAAAATTACCCACAGGATGGTCCTGAGTTGATGAAAGAGAATGCAAAAATTTTTAATTACCCTTTTCCTTATTTGTATGACGAGACCCAGGAAGTGGCTAAAGCATATGATGCGGCCTGCACACCAGATACTTATTTGTTTGATGAACATCTGAATTTAGTCTATAGAGGGCAGATAGATGATTCAAGACCTGGTAACGGTTTACCAGTTTCGGGAGCAGATCTCAGAAATGCACTTGATCACTTGTTAACCAATAGAGGTATAGTCAGGAACCAGAAACCCAGTATGGGTTGCAATATCAAATGGAAATAACCTTTAAAAAAATCATTTACAACCAGCCTTTTCTTTTCATCAGATTTTCAATATGGGCATAGTGATGCTGACTATGCCAGGCATAAATACCTATATTTTTATCCAGAGCTACCTCTTTTTGGGTTTCAGGATGAATAAAAGTTCTTTTAAGATCGTTATTTGAAAGTCCTTTTAACAGATATACCAATTTAGCATGCAGACTTTCCAAGGCTTTTAAAGACAGTTCAATCGGAGCATTGTAATCGTGCAATTCGGCCCATAGTTCTTCGCGGTATGCCTTAATGATCGGTTTTTCTTCAGTAAGTGCCCATTTGAATCTTATATAACTGTTAAAATGACTATCGACTACATGGTGAACCACTTGTCTGATGGTCCAGCCACCGGGTCTATAAGGCGTATCAAGTTGTTCTTCAGTTAAGTTTTGGGTAATGAATCGGATTTTTCCAGGAAAAGAAGCTAAAACACCAATCCATGTGTTGATATCATTACCTGAAATAGTTTCAGGTATTATCGCCTTACCGATGGGATACCTTAGCTGCTCAATAGGATCATTTTCCATTGATCAAAAGTTACCATGAAGTGTTATAGAAGGACCGGAAAAGTTCATGTCGAAATTACCATTCCAATTGTTTTGATTGACCCTGGCCGAGAGCAATAAAATGCGATAATCTATACCAATACCGAAGTTATCAATGATCTGATACCTGACTCCCGGAGCCAAGTTCCAAAGACCACCAGAGTATTCATCTATTGTAATTCCAAACCAATCAGCACGAGCAATAAAGGCCCATTTTTTGTTTGGGGCCCAATGGTACCAGGCACCAATGTTAGGCAAAGGAATCAATGCGCTTACGCGCCTTCTTTGAAATGTACCGTTGATACGATCATCATTTGACTTGACTTCACCTTCAATAAAGGCGCCAACATTTAAGGCATGGACGCCTAAACCAGCACCTAACGAATGTTTGGGTCCTGAAGAAATTAACCTTCCTACAAATAACCTATATAGTGAAAAATCAATTCCTGCTCTTACGAAGCTACCTTTTTCAAAGGTCACATCGTCAAAAACATAAGTTGAATCCAATGTTGCTCTCGCCGCATTGTTTACGGCAAAAGTTTCAGCTGTTAATCTCCATTTTTTATTCCAGCGCCATTCGAAATTAAAAAAGTAGGTCGCCTGATTGTCATTGAAATTAAAAGTCTCTCCAAAATCAATTTCCTCTTCGGGTGCAGAGGCATCAGCACCAAGTTTGATGTTTTTTGCCGGAAAAAAGACCCCTGCTTCAAAATAAAATTTATCAGTAAGTAAAGGATGTTTTTCTTCCTCTTGAGAAAAGCCAGTAAAGCTGATTCCTAAAACAAAAATTAATAAAATAAAGTATTTCATGAGGGGTGTTTAATTGTCTATTAAAGTTACGACAAAAAGTTTTAATAAAAAAGCACCTGAATCTGTAATCCAGGTGCTTTTTTAATAAATATTTTCAATTTTATTTCACGTCCATTAATTCAACGTCAAAAATAAGCGTTGCATTTGGTGGTATAACGCCTCCGGCACCTTGTGAGCCATAAGCCAAATGCGAAGGAATCACTAATCTTGCCTTATCACCAACTTGCAATAATTGGAGTCCTTCATCCCATCCTTTGATCACTTGGCCAACACCTACTGTAAAGTCAATGGGCTGTTTTCTATCATAAGATGAATCGAAAACTCTTCCATCAGCCAGTTGTCCTTTATAGTGAACTGAAATATTCTTTCCCTGGCTTGCCTTGGTACCACTACCTTTTTGAATGATCTGGTATCGTAAGCCACTATCTGTTTTTTCAAACCCGGCAGCTATTTTATCAAGTTCCGCTTCCATTTTGGCTTTGGCCTCTGCAATTCGCTGTTCTCTTGCACCTTCAAATGTTCTAAAAGCTTCAATCGCGTTGAATGCTTCTGCAGCTGCACCAACCCTGATGATCTCTACTGATTCCAGGATATCATCCTGAGCAATGGCATCAACTACGTCCTGGCCTTCAAGTACCTCGCCAAATACAGTGTGTTTGTTGTCTAACCAGGGTGTAGGTACATGCGTAATAAAAAACTGACTACCATTGGTACCCGGTCCGGCATTTGCCATAGACAATATTCCCGGCTTGTCATGTTTCAGGTCTGTATGAAACTCATCTTCAAAACTATATCCAGGATTCCCTGTACCTGTGCCTTGAGGACATCCTCCCTGTACCATGAAATCAGGGATCACCCTGTGAAATTTTAATCCATCATAGTATTTTTGACCTTGCGGCTTCGCAGAATTTTCCATATTCCCTTCAGCAAGGGCCACAAAATTACCTACAGTGCCCGGCGTTTTTTCATATTCCAACTTTAAAAGGATATCACCTTTAGAACTTTTTATTTTAGTGTATAAACCGTCGTTCATGTTTTATTTTTTAAAATTCCAGCAAAGATAAATTATTCATAAGGAAATAAGGTGACCTTAAAGGTTTTATTCTTTTTTTTTAAGGAAATTTTAGCATTTTTTGATGAGTCGGAGATAAAATATTATCCGGTTTATAACGTTATGAAAGAGTAATATTAAATTAATTGCAATGAAAAAAATTGGATTTATGATCGTTGCTTTGTTTTTTGGACAGGCGGTTTCTGCTCAAATACAACAAGAAAGCTTTGATGCCTCGGAAATTCCTGATGGATGGATCTATGAAATCAATTCTGATGCTACATACTGGCAATTTGGATATACAGGTGTTATGCCGCATAGTGGACCTACCATAGAATCTGAGTTTGCTACAGGTGCAGCTTTATTTAATGATCACAATCATGGCAACAAGTCAAACGACAAAACGAGTTTAACAACTCCTGCTGTGGATGTATCTGATGTAAAAGAAGCTCAGATTGCAGTTACTTATAATTTACAAGTGGCCGATGATAAGGGAGAATTCTCTATAGAGGTGTTTAACGGAAAGAGATGGAAAGAAGTTTACTTTCAAGATACTTCATCTCCTAAGAATACAGGTATGAATGAAGTTGTATTGCTCGAAGTAAGTGATTTTCTTAATGATGAGTTTCAGGTAAGATTCATTTACGACGATGAAGGTCAGGAGATGACTCAGGGGCTTGGAATTGACCATTATGAATTGATAGATATGTCAGGCAACAGGCTTGTTAATGAAGATGCAATTGGAGCCATCAACGTATTGAATTTACCAGACAATGTACTTGTTTTGGACAGCAATGAGCAACTTGATCGCGAAAATATGCTTCAGGATCTTTCCGAGCATTTAAAAAGCACTGAACTTACTACAGATTCAATTATGTATAACCTTATTCAATTTCCAGGAGGAAGCGATATGTTTAGGGTAAAGGAAGAAACAAATGTGGGCTCTTATAAAGCCTTAAAAAAATAGGTAAAAGAACATTTTAGATTTATTTAGTGCAAAGGCTGCTTGTTTAGACAAGCAGCCTTTTTTTTGTGACATCGATTGTATTATTGATCTAATGATCTAATGATTTATTGATGCATTTCAGCATTGAAGCATTGTAGCATTGTAGCATTTCTTAGTCCAAAACACGAAACTCAGCGGGTGAGCTGAAGTCAACCGCTGAGCGGTCATATCACGATTCACTCATTCATGCATTAGCTTCGCTGAATCCCTGCCCGCTGGCCTGCCGGCAGGCAGGTTCGATTTCACACATTTTACTATTGTAGCATTGCACATTGCAGCATTGTAGCATTGCAGCATTGTAGCATTGTAGCATTGCAGCATTGCAGCATTGCAGCATTGTAGCATTGCAGCATTTCCGCATTGTAGCATTTCGACATTGAAAACAAAAGACCGCTATGAAATTTTTATCTTCCAGTAGCGGTCCAAAAAAAAGGGATCTTTAGGGGCTTTGCGAAGATTCACAAGCCATATGCAACCCAGACAGATTAAACTCCCGCGCGGTTACGCTGTGGAGTTAATTTTATCTTTTTTACAATATAATTTAGGGGGAGAAAGGAAAAATGGATTCCTAACAAAAAATATAATCTGATTCAATTTATTCATAGACAATTTTTGATCTAAAATCATGTTGCTTCTGTATATACAGCAATCAGCATGATCTATCATACTTACAATGATACATTGTATTTATTTTGGAGAAAATTGTTAATTGTAGAGGGTTAGTCAGATCCTTTTAAGTTCTAACTTAAGCTTAAACGCATGAATTAAATTTTTATTTTAAATGGTATAGAATTATTACTTTTACCCTTGCGAAAAAACGCTTTTACATTAGCCCTGCGCCTGGGAAAAATAATATTAGGATAGTTATCATGATGAACATAAAGGTTGCCGCTCCTTATGCTGAGGACAAAGTACTTGAAATTATTGACGCCTTTGGTCATTCCGGAAAAACGTATTGGAAAAAAAGAAATACCATCAAAGTATTTGAAGTGGGGAACGATAAATGGAACGTAAAATCATTTCAGGTTCCGCATCTGATCAATCGGTTCGCCTATAAATATGTTCGTAAGTCAAAAGCAAGAAGGTCTTTTGAGCATGCTGAAATATTGTTAGGTAAAGGTATCTTAACACCAAAGCCAATTGGTTATGTTGAATATTCTCAACCAATCGGGTTAACAAACAGTTTTTATATCTCCCAAAACTTGAGTTATGATTTTGATTTTGGGGATGTGATTGACAAGGAATTTCCCGACAGGGAGAATATCCTCAATCAATTTACCGAATTTACTTATCAACTTCACGAAAATGATATTCATCATTTCGATCATTCAAAAGGGAATACGCTTATGAACAAGAAAAGTTCCGGGCAATATGATTTTTATCTGATAGATCTCAATAGAATGAAATTTGAGGAAATGACCTATGAAAAAAGGATAGACAATTTCAACAGACTTTCATTAACAGCCGATATGATCGAAATTGTGGGTAAAAAATACGCATCTTTGATAGGTCAGGACGAAGCCAAGGTCATTGATGACATCAAAAAATCCTGTGAAAAATTCAAAGAATTTGCGCGTCGTAAGGGTCGATGGAAAAAACGTATTGGGCTTTGATCAACTTCGCGCCCTGGCCATCAAATAGAAATCGGCCATGACCATGGCACTCAAAGCTTCAACGATAGGAACCGCTCTGGGAACTACACAGGGATCATGTCGTCCACGACCTTGCATCTCTACTTGGTTCCCCTTGGAATCTATGGTTTGTTGCTTTTGAATCAAAGTAGCTACTGGTTTGAATGCTACTCTAAAGTAGATATCCATCCCATTTGAAATCCCTCCTTGTATACCTCCTGATAGATTGCTTTTGGTTGTTCCATCCTGATTGAACAGGTCATTGTGGTCGCTGCCTTTCATTTTAGCCCCGCAAAATCCACTACCATACTCAAATCCTTTGACCGCGTTGATAGATAGCATGGCCCCTCCAAGAGCTGCATGAAGTTTGTCAAAAATCGGTTCTCCAAGCCCTGCTGGAACATTTTGAATGACACAAGTAATGGTACCTCCAACAGTGTCGCCTTGCTTTTTGATTTCTCCGATGTGTTCGATCATCTTTTTTGCCGCTACAGGATCGGCACATCGTACTATATTATTTTCAATTTCAGAAAAATCCAATTCCTGATAAGGTTTATCAATAAAGATCTCACCAACCGAAGAAGTAAAGGCTGTGATTTTGATGTCTTTGATGACTTCTTTTGCTACGGCACCGCCGACGATCCAATTGGCTGTTTCACGGGCAGAACTTCTTCCTCCGCCACGATGGTCCCTTATCCCGTATTTTTGATCATATGTATAATCAGCATGTGATGGTCTGTATACATCTACATTATGAGAATAATCTTTACTTTTCTGATTCGTATTCTGAATCTGAAACCCAATGGAAGTACCTGTGGTTTTCCCTTCGAAGATCCCTGATAAAAATTCGACCTGATCAGGCTCCTTTCTCTGCGTAGTAATTTTTGATTGACCTGGCTTTCTTCGATCCAATTGATGCTGCACAACTTCAAGATCTAACGTGATTCCTGCCGGACATCCGTCTATAACACCACCAATAGCAGGGCCGTGAGATTCACCAAAGGTGGTAAGTGTAAAAAGTTTTCCAAAAGAATTACTCATAAAGATGGATTCAAAAATTCGAAAAGCAAAGGTAATATTTTAAGTGAGAAGTGAGAAGTGAGAAGTGAGAAGTTTTGAGTTGGAAGTGAAGAAGGCTGAGAAGTGAGAAGTGAGAAGTGAGAAGTGAGAAGGGAGAAGTGAGAAGTGAGAAGTTTTAGGAATTAAGGACTAAGTATTAAGGCTTAAGTTTTAATTTTACATTTTTAACTGATTTTTACTTGGATGAAGCATTATCGAATTCATATCATAGGAACTGTTCAGGGGGTTTGGTTTAGAAAGTATACCAAAGAAGCTGCCTTGAGCTATCATGTAAGAGGAATGGTCAAAAATGAAATTGATGGCAGTGTTTATATTGAAGCGGAAGGTGAGGAAGAAGATCTGAAGTCATTTATTCAGTGGCTTTATAAAGGATCGCCTTTGTCAAAAGTAAAAGAAGTAAAGTGGGAGGAAGGCAGTCTACAGCATTTTACCGGATTTGATATTAGTCGGTAAAGAACCAGAGTTTAATGGCCATTATGATTACCATAATGACTAAAAATATTTTCACAAGCCCATCTCCTTTTGATACTGACCACCTACTCGCAAACCAACCGCCCACAGCATTTCCAAAAGCTAAAATCAAACCATATTCCCAATTCATTTTGTCATTGATGATAAATATGATCACGGCAAAAACGGTATAGATTCCAGTAATAACAATTTTTAAGGCATTACTTTTTACCAAGGAAAACCGATTGACCCCCGATAATACGAGTAACATTAAAAAACCAACCCCCGCTTGAATAAACCCACCATAAATACCGACGAAGAAAAAAAGAATAATACTGATCCATAGATGTTTACCACTAACTCTTTCAACGAGATCCTCCATCGTTGATTTTCTATTCAATACTAGATAGGCAACTACAATTACCATAATAATGGCGAGTATTTTATTGAATAATTCACCATCGATCTCAATGGCCAGCTGGGCGCCTAAAATGGCTCCAACAGTTGCTGAAATTCCAAAGTAGATACTAAAGGGGTAGGTGTTGATACCCTTACTGCGAAAACCCGCATTGGTAACGATACTCTGAATTAAAATGGCAATTCGATTTGTGCCATTGGCGACACTAGGAGGAAGGCCTAGAAAAATGAGCATCGGCAAGGTAAGAAGTGATCCCCCACCCGCCAAGGTGTTAATCACGCCCGTTACCAGACCTACAATTGCCAAAAGAATCAATTCCCATTCCATGAAAAAAATTTGGTGATAAATGTACTATAAATTGCGGATAATAAAATTCAAGAAAAAAACCTAAAATGTTTTAGTAAAACAAAAAAGGTATTATATTTGCGCTCGCATTTGAGCAATCGAATACACTCATGGAGAAATGGCAGAGTGGTCGAATGCACTGGTCTTGAAAACCAGCGAGGGTCACACCTCCGGGGGTTCGAATCCCTCTTTCTCCGCAAAGAAAAGCTGAAACGAGAGTTTCAGCTTTTTTTATTTCCCTAAACCGTGAAAAGTTTACTTTTCAAAGGTTGATGGGGAATAAAAAAAGTATCCGCTGCAAGCGGGTTTGCTTTTCTTTGCTCAGGATCCCCTTTTGGGATCACTGCAGGTAATCCCCCTTTAGGAATATCGAATATCGAATTTCGAATGAAGAATGTCGAAGTTGTGCTCTTTTGTTAAAACGTTTTCATCTTTCGCTCCGAACCCCCTTTGGGATCAACGCAGTTAATCCACCTTTAGAATATCGAATATCGAATTTCGAATGAGGAATGTCGAAGTTGTGCTTCTTTTGTTAAAACGCTTTTCATAGTTTCGCTCAGGTTCCCCTCCGGGATCAAGGCTCCTAATCTCCCTTTAACCAGAATACAATATTTTAGATAGCAGTACTCCCCAGCAAAACAGCATCAAAATCAATATCATCAATAGGCTTGATCGTTTCTGTTTCACGATCCCAATCGATACGTCGACCTAGTTTCCAAGAGAGCCCTGTCATATGCGCCGTAATCGCTTCTTCAAAGCCTTCTTTGATACCACAACTTAATTCGGTACCATTTCGAATTCCGCTAAGCCACTCTCGTAAGTGCAAAAAGGTAGAATCTACCCGAACACCATCAATATAGGTCCACATCAGGCCCTTGTCAGCAAAATATTGCGAAGTGGCGGATGAAATTGCATCGGGTACATTGGCACCAGGATTGTATTGATATATCGGTACAGATGGCTTCATAGTATTTGCCTCAAGCATCTTGGCATATTTGGTTGAACGTCCGTCAGGCCAAATGGTTAAACGATTGCCCAGTTCCATGGTTGCGTCATGACCCATTAAAATCGTGGGCCTGCTAAAGCTATTACCTAGGGTGGCGCTATAAATAAAGGTCATTCCTTTCTCCTTTCCTTTTCCCTGGCTATTGCCGATACTAAAGTCAGGAAACTCCATATTCGCCTGGAGTACGTCAGGTACGTTTCGCCCGTCGATATGCGTATAAATACCACCTGAAGCTGATACTGATTGGGGAATCCCCATATTTAAGACACAATTCAAGCGGTCGTAATCATGGGTTAATAAGTCACCTGATAAACCAGAACCATAGGCCCACCATTTGCGCCATCTGAAAAAATGATTTTTATTAAAGGGTATTTTGGGAGCTGATCCTAAAAACTGTTCCCAATCAATCGTTTGTTCATTGGCAGCCTTATCAATAGCATAATTCCATGCTCCATTGTCATCGTTTCGATTTGTATTTGTCTGAATCATAGAAATATGCCCCAAAGTATTCTTCCTGACCACATCTTTTGCCGTTTGAAAACTCAATGTTTGCCGGTGCTGATGCCCGACCATCAGGCGCGCTTTTGATTTTTGAGCTGCTTCACGTAAACGATAGGTCTCTTCAATGGTATGGGTCATAGGTTTTTCTATATATACATGTACATTGTTTTCTAAGGCTTCAATGGCCATTGGTGCGTGCCAGTGGTCCGGGGTGGCTATAATGATAGCTTCTACCTCACCGCTACGTATCATTTCCTGGTAGGTTCTAAAGCGTTTTACAGGCTGTTCTGCGGAAGAAAAAGAATCGATCACTTCTTGTGCCCGAACATCGAACACATCACAGACAGCAACCAGGTTTACGTTTAATTTTTCTTGAGATTTAAAATCGGCTAAAGCCGAATGATTAGGGTTATCGTCTGCGGCTTTTTGCATATTGTTTAACCAGGCCTTAGTGGCAAAACCAAGAGATCGACACAATTGCTCACCGCGAATCCCAAACCCGATGATACCCACCCGCACAGGCTGACCCTCTACAGTTGGTAAAATCTTGGGCAATGAAGGTTCTATGTTTAGCTGTTCTAATAATTTAGTACGCTCTTTATTACTTTGCACACTGCTAGCGGCACCTGCCCACCAGATTGCTCCGGCAATGGGTAAACCACCTAAACCCTTTATGATATCTCTTCTTGTCCATTTCATAGTGTCGTTGTTTTAAGCGTTTTTTTCTTATTACTAAAGAGTCGTTCCAGGCCGAAGTACTGGGCTGTCGGAAACTGAAAGAGTACCAAACAAGCCACTAATTCAATCAAGTTTTTGTTTACAAACCAGTAGCTCCCTTCTACGTTAACTTCTGCCAGCCATGGAAATGATGGATGTGCCAGATAATACAAAGCGAGCAGGCCCATTCCGATAAAAGCACCTGTTTTTTCGAAAAAACCGAGTGTAAGTGTTAAACCTACAATGATGAGAGCAGCCATATTCAAGCCATCTACCCAGCCGATCATTGTTTGACTGGTTAAGGCCGTGAAAATAGGTTTAAAAGGCCCTTGTGCCGAAGCCAGGTAACCATAAGAAGTCCAATCGGGGTTATACAGTTTTATAATTCCTTCATATAAAAAGTGCCAGCCTATGAGAATTCGCAATAAAACTATGCTGTCTTTTAGTTCCCATGCTTTTTTTGGTATTGTCATATCAGTTGTGTTAAGGGTAACAAAGCTAAAACCCTAGACATGCAATATCTATGATTTTAGTCATATGGTATCGATCAATTCTCGCTAGTGAATTTTATAAAAAGGTTAAACATGAATCTGGGTAGGATGTATGAGATACTAAGAATTTACAATTTTGTTTAACTTATTTTAATTTAAGTTAAACAAAATTGTATATTTGTATCCGGATGACTCATAGAAGAGAAGTTAAAAGAAACTTTTAGAAAGTAAAAAATATAGCATTATGTTCGGATTATTCAAAAAGAAAACAGAGAAAGAAAAATTACAGGAGCAGTATGAAAAGCTGTCGAAAGAGGCCTACCTGCTGTCTGGTACAAACAGAAAAATGAGTGATCAAAAGACTTTCGAAGCGAATCAAATTATGGATCAACTTGAAAAGTTAGCTTAAACTGATTATTGAAGAAATGCCCAAAGACAAGAAGCCTGACAATGTAGTTTTCAATACTGAAACGCAACAATATGATGCAGCGATCAAGCCGTACGCAACTTCTGTGGGAGCACCTGTCATTACAACAACAGACACGGTCGCCTGGAAGAACAGGAGCATTCATAAGGTGAATCAGAAAGTTCAGGCCAAGTATTTGGAATTGAAGGCTGAATACGAGAAAATGATGGAAGAGTTTGAATACAACAACCTTATTTTCAATGCAAAATTCACTTTCGAACCCATTATTGGCGATGTTTATCATTTGTATAAAAGAGAAAACGGTGAAACCTTTCTTTCACTTATAGCCCCAAATGAATGCAATTTTAATGCAATGGGGAGCTTCTATTTGAATGCCGATCAAATTTGGGAAAAGGTATGTTAGGTACGAAAGAATTTACAGAAAGAGAATTGGACCGTATCATAGAAATGGCCTGGGAAGATCGCACACCTTTTGAGGCTTTGCAATTTCAATTTGGGTTACCGGAAAAGGAAGTGATTAGGTTCATGAGGGCCAATCTCAAAGAGAGTAGCTTTAAACGCTGGAGAAAACGCGTGAACAGTGGGGTTAGCCAAAAGCACCTAAAGAAGCGAAATCCGGAAATAACACGTTTTAAATGCTCAAGACAAAAAGGAATTTCAGGGAATAAAATAAGTAAAAGATAGTAGCTATGCTTTTTGAAAATGAAATAGACATGTTTCCTACATCATATAAGGAAATTCTTCAACGCGTAGATCGAATCGATCCTGTCAAATATGGTAACACCAGGAACTATTTGAACGGAGCCGTCTCTTATCTGTCACCTTATATTTCAAGAGGAGTCATTAGCACAAAACTTGTTTTTAATCATTTGATCGAAAGAGGATTTCATGCGGAACGTATGGAAAAATTTATTCAGGAATTGGCTTGGCGCGATTATTGGCAACAAGTTTGGATGAGTAAAGGGGACGCCATAAATTCAGATTTAAAAAATATTCAAAACCCGGTTACCAACTTTTCTATTCCAAAAGGGATCATTGAGGCGAATACCGGAGTGGATGCTATAGATAAAGCGATTTTAGATTTTTATAAGAACGGCTATATGCACAACCATATGAGAATGTATGTCGCTTCATTAGCTTGTAACGTTGCACAAAGTCACTGGAAAGTTCCTGGTCAATGGATGTATTATCATCTGCTTGATGCAGACTGGGCAAGTAATGCGCTGAGTTGGCAGTGGGTTGCAGGAGCCAATAGTCAAAAGAAGTATTACGCCAATCAAGAAAACATTAACAAATATTGTTTTTCAAACCAAAAAGATACTTATCTGGACATTCCTTACGGTGGATTCGCTGCTATGGACATACCAGATGAACTTTCGGAGACAGTCGACTTGGCTTTAGAGACTCCTTTACCGCAGAGAGAGCCTATTATGATCGATGAAAATTTACCGACTTGTCTGTATAACTTTTATAATGTAGATCCTGGCTGGAAAAAAGATAAAGCAGTAAATCGAATATTACTCTTAGAGCCTTCCCATTTCAAGCAATACCCGGTTTCAAAAAACAGTATTGATTTCACACTTAAACTTGCGTCAAATATAGATGGTATTCAAATTTACGTAGGTGAATTCAATGAACTTGCAGAAGCTTATAATCTAAAAAGTATTTACTTTAAGGAGCATCCCTTAAGCAGTCATTACCAGGGGGAAGAAGAAGAGAGAGATTGGATGTTTTCTGTACGAGGATATTTTCCGTCCTTCTTTAGCTTTTGGAAGCAATGTAAAATAGAATTGTTACCGGTTGGAATGTCTTCTTAACATGTAACGAGCAGCAAATGAAAAAACAAGATCTTCCGGAAAAAACTTGCCTCGTTTGTCAGCGTCCGTTTTCCTGGAGAAAAAAATGGGCGTTAAACTGGGAGGAAGTAAAATATTGCAGTGAGCGATGCCGAAGAAATAAATAACCTATGAAAGCTGCTCAACTTATCTTTCCGCATCAGCTATTTCAGGATCCATCCTGGATAGACCAGACGGCAGCAATCTATTTGATCGAGGAGTATTTATTTTTTAAACAGTACCCGTTTCACAGCAAAAAATAGCATTTCACAGAGCTTCGATGAAATCTTATGAGCGATATTTACAGTCTATGGGTTTTGATGTATGCTATGTTGAAGCAATAGAAGACAGATCAGATATCAGAATGCTTATTGCCGAGTTGAAGCAGGAAGGAATTACCGAAATCAGCTATATGGATCCAACAGATTGCTGGCTCGAGAATCGAATAGAAAAGTCTTGTTTGCAACATCAACATCGCTACTGAAAAATTGAGTTCTCCAATGTTTCTCAATTCAAAAGAGGATTTGATGACCTTTTTTCCGCAGCGATAAAAAAAAATACCATCAGACCAGTTTTTATATAGAGCAAAGAAAAAAACACCATATTTTGATGTCGCCAGAAGGAAATCCTGAAGGAGGCAAATGGACCTTTGACACTGAGAATCGTAAAAAGTATCCGGCAAAAAAATATCCACCTCACCTGCAGTTTCCCGATGTTGACGCACAATACCAAGAAGCAACAGCCTATGTTCAAAAGCACTTTTCCCATCACCTGGGCAATCTTACGGCTCATCCCTTTTACCCAACGAATCATCTGGCAACATCTCAATGGTTAGATCAGTTTCTTGAGCACAGGTTTATGGAGTTTGGCCCTTATGAAGATGCCATACTTGGAGAAAATTCATGGTTACATCATAGTGTTTTAACCCCCATGTTAAATGCAGGACTTATCACCCCTCAGGAAATTATTGATCGGTCTTTAGTCTATGCTGAAAAGCACCATATTCCGATTAATTCAACCGAAGGTTTTATCAGGCAAATCATCGGATGGAGGGAATTTATCCGAGGCATGTATATGGCCAGAGGAACTGACCAGCGCAATGGCAATTTTTGGGGTTTTACTAAGAAAATTCCTGATTCATTTTATACCGGAACAACCGGTATAGATCCGGTAGACATAACGATCAAGAAGGTCTTACAGACAGGGTATTGCCATCATATTGAACGGTTGATGGTATTAGGAAACTTTATGGTACTGTGTGAGTTTGATCCAGATGAAGTATACCGCTGGTTTATGGAGATGTTTATTGATGCCTATGATTGGGTGATGGTTCCCAATGTATATGGGATGAGCCAATTCGCTGATGGCGGATTAATGGCTTCAAAGCCCTATATCAGTGGCAGCAATTATTTAATGAAAATGAGTAATTTTAAGAAAGGTGAATGGCAGGCTGTCTGGGACGGATTGTTTTGGCGCTTTATGGATGTGCATCGCGATTTCTTTTTGTCAAATCCACGCTTAGGTATGCTGGTGCACACGTTTGATAAAATGCCTGATGAGAAACGTCAAAAGCATCTTGAAAATGGAGAATTATATTTGTCAACGCTAAGTGAGTTGTAAAATAGAACGAAGGCATTCAACTATTCTATCGCAGTAACGAGCATACTGTACAGAAATAACGCAGTCCAAAGAAAAGTTCTGATCCAATTCTTCTTCACTAGTGAATTCAACATGTTTTGATTGACTTTTCCCTTGGAAATTTGAGTATGGATAGGAATAAATTGCAACATAGTAGACAGCCAGATAAGACCTATAATGACAAAGCTCAACACTGTATAAAGATTAATTTCCAGGAACAGTTGATACATAGAAATGCCCAATTGACCGAGCATCAATGGGAACACGATAAAAGTAAAGCGAGACGTATATATCCTGTGCCATTTGATCAATTCTTTAGAATTGTAATGAAGAAAGCTCGGATATACAATGCGTTGGACGATCCATACCAATACGACCAATCCAAAATCGGTCAAAAGTCGAAAAATCTCTAGGGACATTATAAATGCTTCGTGATTTTAGAACTCAAAGGATTCGTCATTGAAAAATAATAATCAATTAAACGTCCTTTCTCATCAACTAAATATTTTTGAAAATTCCATTTAACACTAGAGTTCTTTACGTTATTTAAACTTCTGTTTGTAAGCCATTTGTATAAGGGGTGCTGCTTGCTTCCTTTGACATCGATCTTTTCAGTGAGTAAAAATTGAACACCAAAATTCAACTCACAAAAGTTTTGAATCTGCGCAGCATCACCAGGCTCTTGTTTGCCAAATTGATTGCAAGGAGATCCAATAACCACTAATTCGTTTTGATATTGATCACTTAAAGCTTGAAGGTCTTTATATTGATTTGTAAATCCGCATTCCGAAGCAACATTGACAAAAAGTATTTTCTTTCCCTCAAATTCGTGTAAATCGACGGGTTGTCCATGTAATGAATTGATTGCAATATCATAGATTGATTGTTTTTTAGTATCATTCGATTTATTGGGTGCTAATTTGGCTTTATCGATTGTTTTCATGTTTCTGTTTCTTAACTTTATGTAAAGATATCTAAATATTGTTTAATTTTAAAATTATATTGTTAAACAAAATTTAAAAATCTTAAATTTGCCTTAAAGCAGATATGGCTTTTTTTTTCTTAACATGATACTTATGAATAAACAGGATTATAAAATACACATCATAGGAGCGGGTATCAGTGGTTTAATTGCTGCCAAAGTTCTTGAAGATCATGGATATTTCCCTATAGTTTTAGAAGCTTCTGACCGTGTTGGTGGTAGGGTAAAAACGGATGTGGTCAATGGTTATCAGTTAGATCATGGTTTTCAAGTGCTTTTAACGGCCTATCCTGCAGCGCAAAAGTATCTGGATTTTAAAAGTTTGGATTTACAGAAATTTGTGCCCGGAGCGGTCATTTTTAAGTCTGGGAAGCAAATCATTTTAGGTGATCCCTTAAGAGATATCTCCTTCTTATTTTCAACACTTTTCTCAGGAATCGGCACTTTTGGTGATCAACTGAAAATGCTCAAACTAAATAACAGGTTAAAAAAGAAAACCTTAGTTGACATATTCTCTGAAAAGGAGCAAACCACATTGGCATATTTACAAGATTTTGGATTTTCTACGGGAATGATCAGTGAATTTTTTAAACCATTTTTTAGTGGTATTTTCTTGGAGCCTCAGCTTGAAACATCGAGCAGAATGTTCGAGTTTGTCTATAAAATGTTTGGAGAAGGCTACGCCGCCTTGCCGAAAGCAGGAATTGAAGCTATTCCAAAACAACTTGCAGAAAGTTTACATAGCACAATTTTTAAATTCAACACACCAGTTGGAACCGTCAAAGATGGAGAACTAACTCTCGTTAACGGTGAAAAACTTAAAACAGATTTTACCATCGTTGCCACTGAGGCCAGTGGTCTTGTTCCAAATTTAAATAATCAGGCAACCGAATGGAAATCCTGTGATACCCTATATTTTGAAACAAAGGAGAGCGTTATTGCCAAACCCATAATTGGCCTTATTCCTGATAAGGATGCATTGATCAATAATATTTTCTACCCTATGAGTTTGACTACAGGTCAGGCAGGTACAAACGAATTGTTATCGGTAACAGTGGTGAAAAAACATGGTTTGTCACAGGAGGAGCTTGTTGCTCAGGTCATGAGTGAATTGGAGCGACATTGCGGCATCGTTTCTTGTACATTTCTAAAGCAGTATACAATTCCTATGGCTTTACCAAAACTGGATAACTTACAATATAACATGTTGCCCTCGGAAACACGTTTAACATCGAGTATTTTTCTTTCGGGAGATACCCAACTCAATGGCTCGCTAAATGCCGCAATGATCTCCGGAGAACGAGCTGCACTCGGTGTGATCGAAACTTTGATGTCTGGTCATTGATCATTCATTTTCTTATATAAAAATCAGGATGCAGATATATTTTTGTTACACCGAAATTCAGACACTTACAATGCTGTATAGATCAGGGAGTTCCGCATCCCAGTCATAGGTTTCTTTGATGCCTTGTTGTAAGGCTTCTCCGGCTTCCTTTTCTCCATGAACAACAAATATACGCTCCGGTTTTGTCTGTAACTTGCTCATCCAATCCAGGAGTTCAGCATGATCCGCATGAGCAGAAAGTCCTTCTATGACAGCTATCTGCATATCAAAGGGAACCCATTTTCCATAGGCCTTAAAGCCCTTTTCACCATCAAGCAAGCTTCTTCCGCGCGTTCCTTCCGCCTGATAGCCTACAAAAAGAAGGGTGTTTTTAGGGTTCTGGGCCTGCACTTCCAGATAATTTAATATCCTGCCTCCGGTAAGCATGCCACTACCTGCAATGACAATTTTAGGGTCATTGTTCTCACGAATCAGCATTGTTTCGCGAAAACTACTGACAACGGTAAAGTGTGAACACATTTCATAACAGTCATCATCATCTAACCTATGCCAGTCTCTGGTCCGCTGAAACAACTCCAGTACATCTGAACCCATTGGGCTATCCATGATCATGGGAACTTTAGGAATCTTATTTTTCTTGATCAGGGTACCTAAAATCATCATAAGCAATTGGGCCCTTTCCACAGAAAAGCTGGGGATAAACAAACTACCACCTCTGCCGATGGTCTCGTTGACCAGTTTTTCGATGACAGGAATCGCCTCTGCCTCTTCCGGATGGAACCGCCCGCCATAGGTTGATTCTATAAACAAAAAATCTGCTTTTTTTGGTTTTAAAGGCGGGTATAAAAGTAAATCGTTTGTTCTGCCAATATCTCCTGAAAAAACAAAATGTCTTCCAAACAGATCTAACTCTATAAAGGTAGCTCCCAGGATATGTCCATTATAGGAAAAACGCATGTGTATACCTTCTAAAAGCGGTAGCCATTGGGCGGGAGGAATCCTTTTAAAATGGGTGAGGGTGGCATCAACATCATCCATATTGTACAGGGGTTTGGCAGGGCTGTGCTTTGAATAGCCCTCCTTATTGGCTCGGGATGCCTCTTGTTCCTGAATTCTCGCGCTATCTTTTAAAATAATGGCAGCAATATCCAAGTGTAGGGTTGGTCCCATAAATAGGCCCCTTAAACCCTTGTTTTACCAACCTTGGCAGATAACCTGTATGATCGAGATGGCCGTGAGTCAGTAATACGGCGTCTATAGTAGAAGCATTTACCGGTGGATATTCCCAGTTTTTTAATCGTAATTCCTTGAGCCCCTGAAATAGTCCGCAGTCAATCAAGATATTGGTATTGCCCGTTTCCAGAAGGTATTTGGAACCCGTAACTGTGCCTGCTGCGCCTAAAAAATGGATGTTAGTTTTTCCTGTCTTCATAATCAGCTAGCTTGTAAGGTAGAACACTAATTTACGCAATAAATGCTCAAGTTTCCAGGTTTTATATTTGTTTATTGCTACAATGCTACAATGCTACAATGCTACAATGCTACAATGCTATAATGCTTCAATGCTACAATGCTTCAATTCTCTTGCAAAAATTTTACTTTGGGCTTATGACCTTAAATGATGCAGTGTTTTACTGATTCAGAGGAATATTTAATAAAAATTTTCCGGTAATGAAATATTTAAATTAAATTTATCGGTAACATTTCATTTTCAAACAGTTGATTTCAAAATATGGTTAGATGCGAAGATTATTTCTATAAATCAGCTCAGGGATGATTAATTCATTAGATAGAGGATGTATTATATAGGATTCGATCTGGGAAGTTCATCAGTCAAGGCGGCTTTGATTGAGTCGGGTACAGGTAAAACTGTTGGAGTGACCAATTATCCTGACCAGGAAATGAAAATCATTGCCCAGCAAACAGGTTGGGCCGAACAAGAGCCAGAGGTATGGTGGAAAAATTGTTGTAAAGTCACAGAGAAATTATTGGCTCAAACAGGTATATCATCCAATAAGATAGAAGGAATTGGCATAGCCTATCAAATGCATGGAATGGTAATCATCGATAAAAACCAGGAAGTGTTAAGACCCTCCATTATTTGGTGCGATAGCAGGGCAGTTGACATAGGAAATAAGGCTTTTAAGGGGGCGGGAGAAGATAAATGCATTTCTAATCTTTTAAACTCACCTGGAAATTTCACCTTATCCAAATTAAAATGGGTGAAGGACAATGAGCCTAAGATTTTTAAAAAAGTTGATAAACTGTTATTGCCTGGAGATTATATCGCCCTGCGGTTAACAGGAGAGGCAACCACAACTATTTCCGGGTTATCTGAAGGTATCATGTGGGATTTCAAAGAAAACCGTCCGGCGGATTGGTTATTTGATCATATGGGAATTGGCACCGATGTAATTCCTGAAATAGTCCCTACTTTTTCAAACCAAGGGCAGGTAACCAAAAAGGCAGCCGAAGAAATTGGCTTGCCGGAAGGCATTCCTGTTTTGTACAGGGCCGGGGATCAACCCAATAATGCCTTGTCTTTAAACGTATTCAAACCCGGTGAAATAGCCGCTACAGGTGGTACTTCCGGAGTTGTTTATGCCATAACCGACAGCAGCATCACCAAGGAAAGTTTACGAATTAACAATTTTGCCCATGTCAATTATACCAAAGAAACCCCTAGAATAGGAAAGCTTTTAAATATAAACGGAGCGGGCATTCTGTATAGTTGGATGCAACAACATATAGCGGGTACAGGCGATTCATATCAGGATATGAATAAGCTGGCTGCTACAGTTCCAGTTGGGTCAAATGGACTTGTAATTTTACCCTTTGGCAACGGAGCGGAGCGGATGCTGAACAATAAAAGCAAAGGCGCCCGTATATCAAATCTCAATTTTAATGTACACCAGGCAGCACATTTGTTTAGAGCTGCTTTGGAGGGGATTGCATTTTCCTTTGTTTATGGCATTGATATTTTAAAAAATGACGGGGTAGATCTGAAGGTGATCCGAGCTGGAAATGATAATTTGTTCAGATCTGACATATTTTCGAATACCATCGCAACCTTGGTAGATGCTGATATAAAAATCATTGAAACAACCGGGGCAATTGGTGCTGCACGAGCAGCCGGTGTGAGCTCGGGAGCATTTAAAACAATGGAGGAAGCTTTTTCGGATAGTGGGCACTCCAAGACGTATCATCCGGTAAGGGATAGAAAAAATTACAGGGAGGCCTATGAAGTTTGGAAACAGGAACTGGAACATCAATATCATCAATAAATAAATTAACAATGGCCATTTTAGGAGACAAAGAATACTTTAAAGGTATCGGAGACATCAAATTTGAAGGAAAGGAATCAGACAATCCTTTCGCGTTTAAGTATTATAACCCGGATCAAGTGGTTGCCGGAAAAACCATGAGCGAGCATTTTAAGTTTGCCATAGCTTATTGGCATACATTCTGCGGTCAGGGAGGTGATCCTTTTGGTCCTGGTACTCAAAATTTTGCCTGGGACAGGTCGTCTGATCCCATTCAGGCAGCAAAAGATAAGGCGGATGCTGCCTTTGAATTTATCAGTAAAATGGGATTTGACTATTTCTGTTTTCACGATTTTGACCTGATTCAGGAAGGAGCCACATTTTCAGAATCTGAAAAGAGGTTGGCTACGATCACTGATTATATAAAAGACAAACAAAGCAACTCAGGTATCAAGTTATTATGGGGAACAGCGAATTGTTTTTCTCATCCACGGTATATGAATGGGGCCGCAACCAACCCTGATTTTGACGTGGTGGCAAGAGCTGGCGGTCAGATAAAACTGGCTTTGGATGCAACGATCAAATTAGGGGGTGAGAATTATGTTTTCTGGGGTGGCCGGGAAGGCTATATGTCATTGTTAAATACCGATATGGGTCGTGAATTGGACCATATGGGACAGTTTTTAAGAATGGCTCGTGATTATGCCCGCGCCCAGGGTTTTAAAGGGAATTTCTTTATTGAACCAAAACCCATGGAGCCCATGAAACATCAATACGATTTTGATGCGGCAACTGCCATCGGTTTTTTAAGAGAACAAGGTTTGGACAAAGATTTTAAATTGAATATTGAAGTAAACCATGCAACCCTGGCACAACATACTTTTCAGCATGAAATGGAAACTGCGGCAAACGCAGGTATGCTGGGAAGTTTGGATGCCAACCGTGGTGATTACCAAAATGGATGGGATACCGATCAGTTTCCCAACAATATCCAGGAAACAACTGAGGCCATGCTGGTTTTTCTTCAGGCTGGAGGTCTTCAAGGTGGAGGAATTAATTTTGATGCCAAAATCAGAAGGAATTCAACTGATTTGGAAGACGTGTTTTTTGCCCATATCGGAGGAGCCGATACCTTTGCCAGGGCCTTGTTGATCGCAGATCGAATCATGAGTTCATCTCCTTATAAAGCTTTGAGAAGTCAGCGCTATAGTTCATTTGACAGTGGTCAGGGCAAAGCATTTGAAGCGGGGAAATTATCCATGGAGGATTTGTATAAAATCGCTCTGGAAAATGGAGAATTATCCTTAAAAAGCGGTAAGCAGGAATTGTTCGAGAATATGATCAACCAGTATATATAAGTTTTGAAGGTTCAATGAAGTGACCGTCACTTTCTCCATCATACATGGGGTATATTTTAAAATGGAAAAATCAATATGAAAGCATTAGACACTTTAGATTGGGTGGTCATTATTATCTATTTTGTAATACTTCTTGGTGTTGCCTGGTGGGTCATTTTACAAAAACAAAAAAATACGGAGGACTACTTTTTGGCGGGCCGAAATATAGGTTGGTTTATGGTGGGTGCTTCTATTTTTGCTTCAAATATAGGGTCTGAACATGTCGTAGGTTTGGCCGGAAACGGGGCAGGAGACAAGATGCCATTATTGATCTATGAAATGCATGCCTGGATCGTCTTAATGCTAGGCTGGGTGTTTTTGCCCTTTTATGCGCGAAGCGGGGTGTTTACCATGCCCGAATTTTTGGAAAAAAGATTTGATGAAAGATCGAGATGGGTCTTGTCGATTGTTTCTTTGGTAGCCTATATTTTAACCAAGGTTTCAGTGACCATTTATGCCGGCGGAATCGTGGTTTCAGCTTTGCTAGGTATCCCTTTTTGGATAGGTGCGGTAGCAACCGTTGTGTTAACAGGGATTTACACGGTCTTAGGTGGAATGAGAGCAGTGGTGTATACCGAAACCATTCAAGCGATCATTCTGGTTTTAGGTGCCGGGGTACTGACTTTTATGGGGCTCAATGCAGTTGGGGGATGGTCAGAACTTAAAGCAACCGTAGGTCCCGACTATTTTAATATGTGGCGCCCGAATTCGGATCCTGATTATCCCTGGTTACCACTTTTTATAACCAGTACGGTTGTGGGGATCTGGTATTGGTGTACCGATCAGGTCATTGTACAACGTGTGTTGACGGCCAAGAATATCAAAGAGGGAAGAAGGGGAAGTATTTTTGGGGCGCTATTAAAATTAATGCCCGTGTTTTTGTTCTTGATTCCTGGCGTTGTGGCACTGGGCTTAAAAATGCAGGGGAAGTTAGACTGGGATAGTCCTGACGAGGCCTTTCCTGTTTTAATGAGCAACTTATTACCCTCCGGTTTACGGGGTCTTGTGGCTGCAGGTCTTCTGGCGGCACTGATGAGCTCCCTGGCTTCAGTATTTAATTCATGTTCTACTTTATTTACCCTTGATATTTATAAAAAAATGCGTCCGAATAAACCTGAAAAGGATTTGGTCAAAACCGGACGGATCGCTACCTTTTTTGTGGTTGGTTTAGGTTTGTTATGGATTCCGATCATCTCCAGGCTATCAGATGGTTTATATGAATACTTGCAAAATGTACAGGCCTATATTTCACCACCCATTGCCGCCGTCTTTTTATTAGGTATTTTTTATAAGCGGATCAATTCCAATGGGGCGATCGCTACTTTGGTAGGAGGTTTTATCATAGGTTTTTCAAAGCTGACCCTTGAGATCATGAAATCCAGCTTTACCGAAGGCAGCTTTTTGTTCAATATAGCCGATATCAATTGGCTGGTGTTTGGTGCCTATTTCTTTGCCTTATGTATCGGAATCGCTGTGGTGGTCAGTATGTTCTATCCCGCACCGTCTGAAGCCCAGTTGGCTGGTTTGACATTTGGAACCATCACTGAAGAGCAAAAGTCAACCAATAAATCAAGTTATAATATTTGGGATATCCTTACCTCGCTTACGGTGGTGGTTATTGTGTTGTATATCATGTTGTCGTTTAGTTCGTTGGCGTTGTAAATGCTACAATGCTACAATGCTACAATGCTTCAATGCTGTAATGCATGAAATCGAACCTGTGGGGGAAGTCGGGATTCAGGGAAGCTAATGCGTGTCATTGAATGCATGAATGCGTGAATGCATGAATGGGAGAAATCGTAGTTTCAGCAAAGCTAATGCGTGTGGATCAGTGAGGGCTTCGGAACTATATATTATAAGATCATTTAAATATTTCATCAAGTTCCGAAACCCTCACTCAAGAAAACTTCTCACTTCTCCTTATCTCCCTTCCCCTTATCCATTAAACGCCCTCACTTTTTCCAATCTCATGGCAAACGGAACTTTGTTATGGTCAAAGGTGTATTCAATTGATTTATCAAATTCAACGGTTTCCATTAATTTTAATGGTGTCTGTTCAAGAGTGGCGTCAAGTTCATTTTTAAAATCACTGCTCATAATCAGTTGCAGGCTTCCATAATACAGTTCTGTGATCATATACACCCTTCTGATTTTTCCATCATAAGCTTTCCAGTTGTCTTCTTTAAGGATTTCAAGATAGTTGTCAATTCTAATTCTATTGAGATTTGACATGGTTTTTACCTGCAAATTCCCAAAATGGAATTTACTTACCTTTTGAAGTTCAAAGTGCTGTTCCAGTTCACCGATCACCGGATGCTCCATGGTTGTGATCACATTGGCTTCCATATTGATCACCCTGTCGGCCAAATGGGCATATTTGATCTTTTCTTTATGAAGTTCTGAGATCCCTTTCATCCAGTTGTCGCGTGATATGATATCAGCATCCAGAAAGGCATTGTAAATATGCTCTGACATTCCCGGATGATCAAATTTTGGTTTCCCAATGATTGGGTCCCAAACAAGACTTCCCAAAATGATATCCTCATGAGAGGCAGGGATCAACTCTAAATTGTATTTGTTTCTGAATCTTTTTATCTCCATCAACAGACCTTTTTATCAATGAATTTGTGAAATTACTGATATTCTAAATCACTGGAGTAAGGAAAAACCTTACTATGTATAAGGATTAATTCAGGAAGTTTTTAGAGGATAAAAAATACCTTGCATTTGGTTTGATTTACCTTACTAAAAGTAGGGTTTTTATTTGCTTGATCACTATCATTTGATGTTCAGTTGTAGTATGAATACCAATCAATAATTCATAATTTTATGATATTTTATTATCTTTTGGACATTAAATAAGACAATTATGAATAAAAAAAGCTTATTGCTTGTCCTAATACTAATTTGTATGGCAAGCGTTCAATGTACTGAAGATGAAGCCGTAGAGGCCTCTGTTGCTCATTCGCAGATGCATAGTTTGGAAAGTGGGGAAGAGGGTGCAGATGATAATGACTCGAGACTAAAGATTAAAAATGAACAATTGTTTTTATATCATCACACGTTTAGATTAGCTTGACTTTGATTTCGAATATTAAATTACATCTTTATCTCATTTCAATTTTGCTATGCATTTCGATAGGATGTACAAGAGATTCTCAAATTGAATGGTTTAAATAGATCGAAGAAATCTAAGCAGATTGATAGCCTATTAACAGAATGTGCAAATCTAGTCAAGCTACGTCGGAAACAAAGTTTAACAACCTGGATAAGGCCTATAATCTTGTTAAAGAACTTGATCAAGATTCTTCAAAGATTGATTCTTTGTTTAAGATTTCAAATCAGTTTTATTCTTTGAAGAAGAATCCTGAATTCGAAATGAAGTCATTTCAGAATTTTTAAAATATTCAATACAATTTAAAGATTCGATGAAAATTGCTGATTTCTATTGGAATATGGGATCGTATTATTTGGATTTAGAAGTTTTGGATAGTGCTTATTACAACTATGGAAAAGCCAGGCTAATCTTTAAAGAAGTGGGACACAATTATTATACTGCTAAAATGGAGTATAATATTGCTTATGTTCTTCGAAGATCAAAAAATTACATTGAAAGTGAAGCATTTGCATTTCGGTCAATTTCGAATTTGAAAGGCTTAAATAAGCATCTTCTTCTTTATAGATGCTATAATCATTTAGGATTATTATACAACGATTTAGAAGAGTTTTCATTTTCGATTGAATACCATTTGAAAGCTATGGAGTTAATACCAAAACTACCAAATAATGGGATTTATTTTCGAAAGAAGTCTCAACAACCTATCCCTCGTCTATCAAAAACAACATAAATATAAGGAAGCCATTGAAGCCTTAGATAAAGCCTTGTTAAATAAATCATTAGCATCAGAACACATAGATCTTTATGCCAAATTGATTGATAACAGAGCGTATTGTAGATTTTTAATGGGAGATCAGATAAGGGTTGAAGATGATTTTAAAAGGGCGCTGCACATAAGAGATTCCTTGGGAAACGAAGCCGGAGTTGGGATTAGTAAAATGCATTTGTCTGAATTCTATCTCAAAGCAGGTGATAGTTTAAGCGCATTTGAATCCGCTCAGGAGGCTTATGACCTGGCAAATAAATTGGGGCTAAACCGAGATATTTTGTCAAGCCTGGTGCTTTTGTCACAGGCAGATCCATCTCATGCAACAGCTTATATGGATAGGCATATCAAATTGAATGACAGTTTATTACTTGAAGAAAGAAAGGTGAGAAATAAATTCACCAGAATACAGTTTGAAACAGAAGATTATATCGCTGCCAACGAAGATCTTAAGAAAAAGAATATTTGGATTTCTCTAACCAGTGTGCTTGGAGTAACCAGTCTTGGTTTTTTATTTTTTGGGTATTACCAAAAGGCAAAGAACAGAACTTTACTATTACAGCAGCAGCAGCAAAAGGCCAATGAAGAGATCTATGATTTGATGTTAAAACAACAAAATCGAGAAGAAGAGGGAAGGATCCAGGAAAGAATAAGGATCTCAGAGGAACTGCATGACGGGGTGCTGGCCAGGTTATTTTCGGTGCGCATATCCATGGGGTTTTTGAAATTTACAAAGAGTATGAAGGAGGAAAATCGTTTTAAAGTATTTTTAAAAGAATTACAATCGGTTGAAAAAGACATCAGAGACTTGTCACATGCTTTAAAGAATGATGACTTATCTTCAAAAAAGGATTTTCCTAAACTGCTTCTTAAACTACTTGAAGACCAAAGCAGGATCGGCAATTTCACCTATACGATGGAACAGGAAGGATCCATTGCCTGGAATCTGGTTGATGAGAAGATAAAAATCAATTTGTTCAGAACAATTCAGGAAGCTATTTGCAATATCTTAAAATATGCACAGTGCAGCGAGATCAAATTGCGATTGGTACGAAGAAACAATTTAGTGCAAATATATATTGTTGACAATGGCATTGGTTTCGATACTAATAAAAGACATAAAGGAATTGGCTTAAAAAATATGAAGTCAAGAGCCAAAAGCATTGGTGCGGAAATTAGCATCAAATCAGTGATCCGGGAAGGAACTGAAATTAAAATAAGTATACCAACCAAAATCTTATACCATGAACCAACAACATAGAGTACTGATCATTGATGATCACCCCTTGATTTGCGATTCGTATAAAACGGCCTTAAAAGAGGTCATGGAACAAAGAAGGGATATTCAGATAAAAATTGAAACGGCAGGAGATTCTGATTCCGCTAAGGAAAAGATCAGGAATACCCAGACAGAGAACGGATGGGATCTTGTATTTCTGGACCATGGGAGGATGGCTTCTGCCCCGTATTCCTTTACCGCCGAGACTTTGCTCCGATTTGCTCCTGCCGGCATGACAACGTAGCCGGGAATCTTCTGGTGGGCGGCGACGTAGGCAACCGCCTGACCGCAATTCCCGGCCGAGGTCGTGATGATGCCGCTGCGGCGCTCCGAATCGGACAAGTGAAGCACTTTGTTGAAAACACCTCTGGGTTTGAACGAACCGGTCTTTTGGAAGTTCTCTCCCTTGAGCCAGACCTTGAGTCCCGTCTTCTCACTCAATGAACGTGACGTGAACATGGGGGTCCGATGGATCAGTCCGGCAAGGGCTTTTCTCGCTTCTTCGAAATCGGTGAGTGTCGGCTTCAAATCCATTGTCATTTGCTGAGTAGAAATTTGGCGATGGTCTCCAATTGCATGTTGGAAGTACCTTCGTAGATTTTGCCGATCTTGGAATCACGCCAGAACTTCTCTGCAGGATAGTCTTTGACGTAACCATAGCCACCGTAGAACTCTATGACTTGGGAAGTGACTCGCTCCGCCACGTCAGAGCTGAACAGCTTAGCCATGGCGGCTTCGACGACGAAGGGTTTCCCGGCGTCCCTCAGGCGACAGGCGTTGTAAACGAGCAGCTTGGCGGCTTCGAGCTCCGTGGCGCACTGGGCGATCTGGAATTGCAGGCCCTGGAATTTGGAGATCGGTTTTCCGAAAGCTATGCGCTCCTTGGAGTAGCTCATGCCGGACTCGAGGGAGCCCTT
>CAVQSO010000006.1:0-109684 GCA_963715975.1 uncultured Flavobacteriaceae bacterium
TTTGGGCTATTTAAAACACTTGATAACATGGCAACTCCTTGTTCCGTAAAAACATATGGAGCATATCGTAATCCCATTTTGTTTGAAGAATTGGAGGTGACAAATTGGCTCCTCCAATTTGCAAATTCCTCTTTAGTGAGTTCAAACATAAAATCTTCTGGAAAGCGATCTGTATTCCTTTTTACTTGTCTTTTTAAATACTTCGTTTCAACTCCGTAAAGTTCTGCTAAATCTCTATCTACCATTACTTTTTGGTCTCTGATCAAAAAGATTTTATTTGTTATTATTTCGTCTGGAATGGTAATTTCTTTGCTCATTTTTGATTTTTAAAAAATATGTCATCATTCGGCAACGTTTTTTAAGTTTTGTTTGACTTACTACCAAGCAAAAGATTTCCTTTCAACTTTTAAATTAGCTTCTCTATGTTCATTAATAAGTTGGTATTACTCTTTGGTTGATGCTCATCAATTTAGTAACTTTCTCTGCTTTAAAGTAAGCACAGGTTTTCTTAAATATTTTCGAAAACACAATTTCTCTGCCAACATCTTCTTACAAAAGGCTGTTCTGGTTATATGTGAAGGGATTGACTTCGCCGGGCCCTGGTGACTCCCGTTCTGCAAACCTGTCGGCCGAAGGCGGATGAATCTGCAAATTGCTTGGCAGCAATTAATACATTTTCGATCAAGATATTAGGACTTAAGCCTTAGGCCTTAGGCCTTAGGCCTTACGTCGGGATTGGCTTCGCCGGGCCCTAGTGACTCCCGTTCTGCAAACTGTGGGAAATAAACTGCAAATTGCTTGGCAGCAATTAATTCATTTTCGATAAAGATATGAGGACTTAAGCTCACTTAGGCCTTAGCTCTTACGTCGGGATTGGCTTCGCCGGGCCCCAGTGACTCCCGTTCTGCAAATAGTAATCTGAAAATGGCTTGGTCGCCATTAATAGCATATTCCCACAAAAAAACCGCTCAAGTGAACTTGGCGGTATTTTTTGTTTCGAATCTGCTTATACAGATTTCAATTTTCTATTTGATCGTGGAGATGGAGGGATTAACTTCGTTGGTCCCTAATACCTCCCATGTTGAAAATTGAATGATCGGATTATCATCCGATATTTCCTTAGTCGATATTTAAGAAAGTGAACTTTCTACATGTCTCCATTCGGAAATTTCCTATTCAATTTTCTCCATTCAACTTATCTGTGGAGATGGAGGGACTCGAACCCTCGTCCAAACAAGCAACTAAAATACTTTCTACATGCTTAGTTTTTATTTGGTTGTAGGCCTGAAGCCGACTAAAAACGACCTACTTCAAGCTTAGTTTCTTTAGTTTCAAAGGACCAGCGAAACAATGATCCTTCTAGGTTTACTTTTACGATGCCTCAAAACTGAACGCCGTTAACCAAGGCTTTCAAGAGACATTTAGCTTTCCCGTCTAACGGGACAAGGCTCGATCCTACTGTAATTCGGATTAAGCAGCTAAAGCGTAATTATCTTCGCCGTTTAAAAAAGTTGAAATCGATTTTTACGAGTGCTATTTCATGGCTCGACATGCTTATATTTTAACTGATCTTGCTGTCAAAACCAGTCATCCCCATATTGTAAAGAACTTTAATAGCGCAAATGTATAAAATTCAAGATGAATACTTGTCCATTTGTGCAATTCAAAATACCTTAGCGCAAAGACTGTTCCAAATCTGCAATAGAGGAAATTTTGTCAGCTATTATTAAAAACAAACACTATGAAATTCGGTATCATCAAGGAAGGCAAGAACCCACCTGATAAAAGGGTAGTCCTTACACCACACGCCTGTAAGGCACTAAAAGAGACTTTTAAAGAGTTGGAGATCATTGTGGAGAAAAGCGAGAACAGAATTTTTACGGATCAGGAATATGTCAGTAATGGCATTGAAGTGACCAATGATGTCTCTTCCGCTGATGTCTTACTCGGTGTTAAAGAAGTGCCCATTAAAGCATTGGTTCCGAATAAAAAGTATTTCTTTTTTTCACATACCATCAAAAAGCAACCCTATAACCGCGACTTGCTCCGGGCGATTTTAGAAAAAAATATTGAACTCTATGATCATGAGGTGATCACAAATCAAAAGGAAATTCGATTGGTAGCCTTTGGCCGTTATGCCGGAATTGTGGGAGCGTACAATGCGATCAGAACATTCGGTATCAAAAATAACAGCTTTATTTTGCCAAAAGCGCAGCAGCTTTCATGATCAGCAAGAGCTGATTGGTGAATTGAAGAAAATCACCTTACCCAATATAAAAATAGTGCTTACAGGAAAGGGAAGGGTCAGTAACGGCTCAAAGGAAATGCTTGATGGTATGGGACTTAAGGAAGTGAATGTAGAAGACTATTTGAACAAAACCTTTGAGGAAGCTGTTTATTGCCAGATCGATGTCTTGGATTATAACAAAAGAACTGATGGAAAAGTTATCGATATGTATGACTTTTTTGATCATCCTGAAGCTTATGAAAGTGATTTTATGAGATTTGCAAAGGTCAGTGATTTATATATTGCCGGGCATTTTTATGCGACAGGTGCACCTTATATATTTACCAGGCAGGATGCGAAATCAAAAGATTTTAAAATAAGGGTTGTGGCTGATATCAGTTGTGATATTGACGGGCCTGTTGCCTCCACGATTCGTGCCTCTACCATAGGTGATCCTATTTATGGTTATGACAGACTAGGTGAAATAGAGACTGATTTTATGGATCCTGAGGCCATTGCCGTTATGGCTGTTGATAATCTTCCCAATGAGCTGCCCAGAGATGCCTCTCAGGGCTTTAGTGAAAACTTTGTGACCTATGTGATACCAGCTTTTTTTAATGGAGATAAGGACGGTATTTTAGAGCGTGCAAGGATGACCCAGAATGGGAAACTAACGCCTCGATATGAGTATTTAGAAGGGTATGTGAAGGGATTGGAGTAGATTTCAAATGCTACAATGCTACAATGCTACAATGCTGAATGCGTGAATGCTACAATGCTACAATGCATGAAAGCGTAAATGCTGTCCGGCAGGCAGGATTCAGCGGAGCTAATGCTGTAGAATGCATAAGTGCGTGAATGCATGAATGGTAGCTCTAAGCTTTTACTTGATGCTTTCGATTTTCTCAACAGGATGAGCCCAAAAACAATTGGAAAAATACCAAAACCAAGGCTTAGGAATATCCAATTATTTGAGGGAAGGAAAAAGGAAATGATCCCGAGTAAAATAAGAGAAGCCCCAAAATAGACCAGCCTGCTTGTCACAAACCTGTTGAGGTTGAGCAGGATCAATCCATAGATGATAATTGATACCGGAACAACAAGAGTGCTCAAGTTTTGTTGAAGCAATAGAAAGATGATGATCCAGCCCAGTAAGCTTGGAATCAAAAAATGAAATCTTTTTTTAAAACTTATAGGATTGGTTTTGCGTTTAACAACAATAGCAATGGTGATCAGGGTTAGGATAAAGGTGAAAAGTGCAATTGAAAAAATGACTATTTCAAAAAGGTTAATGGGTAATACGATTGCTTCCTCCTGCACCAAAGTAATAATTGAAGAATAACTTTTTTGTTAAAAAGATCGCAACTAGGGCATAAAGACCTGTAAGTATAAAGATTTTCGAACGATAGTTCATAATGGATTTTTCCTGCTAAAAATGTAAGAAATTAATTCCAATTATTCTATGAAAAAATATCTTGTTTTTATCAAAATTACGAAGATCGACCGTCTGACATGGCTTTTCAAAAAAATAAAAAATGTTAACCGTGATTTGTTAATAATTATTAAAAATGCAGTTCTTATAACTTGAGCTTTTGTACTAATTTTATGTCCCCTCTCAAACTCAAAACACTTAATAAAATCATGGTGGAAGAAAAAGTTACAACAAAGAATTATACCTATGAAGAAGTTCTAAATAGCTCATTATCATACTTTAACGGTGACGAGCTTGCGGCTACAACCTGGATAAACAAGTATGCCTTAAAAAAAAGTGACGGAACTTATAATGAACTTACACCTGATGATATGCACCGCCGAATGGCAAAAGAGTTTGGGCGTATAGAAGCAAAGTACAATAAGATCGAAACTCCGGTTGAAGGCCTTTCCGTTTATGGCCGAAAAAGAAAAAAATCAACTGAAAAGTTTATTTACGAATTATTTAAGGATTTTAAATATGTGATCCCACAAGGGAGCGTGATGTTTGGTTTAGGAAATCATGAGATCATTGCTTCTTTGTCAAATTGTGTTGTGATTCCACCTGTATATGATTCATATGGAGGAATTTTCTATACGGATCAGCAAATGGCACAACTTTTTAAAAGAAGGTGTGGGGTTGGAGTGGACCTGTCAGAGTTAAGGCCCAAAGACGCCAAGGTATCTAACGCTGCCGGAACAACCACAGGAGCAGTTTCGTTTATGAATCGATTTTCTGCAACTACCAGAGAAGTGGCACAAAACGGGCGACGAGGAGCTTTGATGCTGACCATGGATATCGCTCATCCCGATATTGAAGAATTTATCACCATCAAACAAGACCTCACAAAGGTAACAGGGGCCAATATTTCAGTAAGACTCTCTGATGAATTTATGAGGGCAGTTGAAAATAAAGATACCTTTACCCTTAGATGGCCCATAGAATCAAAAGACCCAAAGTACACCAAGGAAGTTGATGCGCAACAATTGTGGAGAACCATCATAAAAAGTGCGCATAATACGGCCGAACCAGGACTTATTTTCTGGGACAGACAACATCATTATTCAACTTCATCCCTATACCCGGGTTTTAAAAACTCTTCAACGAATCCATGCTCTGAAATTGCCATGCAGGGAGGAGACAGTTGCAGATTGATCGCGGTTAACCTGTTCAGTTTTGTTCAACATCCATTTACTGACAAGGCCAAATTCGATCATAAGAAATTTTATCAGGTGGTATATGAAAGCCAGCGACTTATGGATGATCTGGTTGATCTTGAGTTGGAAGCAGTAGATAAAATTCTCGATAAAATAGAAGGAGATCCGGAACCGGATACGATCAAGCAAAATGAGATCGAAACCTGGAAATTGCTTAAAAGAAACAGGTAAAAAAGGTCGTAGAACAGGGCTTGGTTTTACCGCTTTGGCTGATGCCATGGCCGCTCTTGGCTTAAAGTTCGATTCTTCTGAAGCGATAGAGGCCGTTGATGGTATCATGAAAAGTAAAATGACTGCAGAATTCGATAGTAGTATTGATATGGCTATTGAAAGAGGCCAGTTTGAGGTCTTTAACAGAAACATAGAAGATACTTCTGAATTTGTGCAAATGTTACGAGATGAGTTCCCTGATCTGTATACACGTATGATGGATCATGGACGTAGGAATATTTCTATCAGCACAGTGGCTCCAACAGGATCGCTGAGCATGCTGGCCCAGGTTTCTTCAGGTATAGAACCGGTATTTATGACTTCCTATAAAAGAAGAAGGAAGATCAATCAGGATGATAAGAATGCAAGGGTCGATTTTGTTGATGATCTTGGCGATGCCTTTGAAGAATTTACCGTGTATCACAAGAAAGTGGAAGAATGGATGGCCGTAACCGGCGAAACGGATATGAACAAGAGTCCTTATGCAGGGGCCACGGCTTCTGAAATTGACTGGGAGAAACGTGTTGAATTACAGGCCTTGGTACAAAAATATACAACTCACTCGATCAGCTCTACCATAAATTTGGCGACTGATGTGACTGAAGACCTGGTTGGAGATATTTATATGGAATCATGGAAGCAAGGTCTTGAAAGGAATCACTGTATACCGAGACGGATCAAGAAGCGGAATCCTGATTGCCGATGATAAAAAGGAAAAAAAGGATGAGGGTTATAAAAAGAAAGCACATTTCCCAAAAAGACCTAAAAAGATCGTGGCTGATATCGTTAGATTTCACAACGAATCAGAAAAATGGCTCGCTGTAGTTGGTCTTATCGATGACAGACCCTATGAAATCTTTACAGGTAAGATGAACGATGCTTTTAATTTGCCACAGTGGCTTGAAAAAGGTTGGGTCATCAAAAACAGAGATGAGAATGGAGATGCAAGATATGATTTTCAATATATGGATAGGGAAGGTTATAAGATCACTATTGAAGGACTTTCCAGATCATTTGATAAGGAGTTCTGGAATTATGCAAAACTGATTTCAGGTATCTTGCGTCATAAAATGCCAATGCCTTATGTGGTCGACCTGATTCAGAACCTCAACATGTATGATGATCATATCAATACCTGGAAAAATGGTGTTGCCAGGGCTCTGAAACGCTATGTTCAGGATGGCACAGCAGCTGTTGATAAAAAATGTGCAGAATGTGGTGATCCGGAAGGAGTTATCTATTCAGAAGGCTGTTTAAAATGCGTGAGTTGCGGTCATTCTAAATGTGGGTAACTTAAGGCCTAAAAATTAATGGGTAGGGAATCATGAAAATAGTTTGATGTGAAAACGTTGAACTATTTTCACCTTAACCATTTCTCATCCCATCGCGCGTGAGGCCCTCAGAAGTGAAGGGTTCACCTTAGATCCGATTAGTACCATAAACAGCTTACTCAAAAGTCAGATTCAGAAAAATGCCGCGGGTTCCAAGAAAATCTATTGGGCCTGTCCACGGGCTTGAATACTCTGGATAAGCATTAGGATTGGTATCATTGATCAATTCATTGTTCATGGCAAAGATACCTCTGATAGAAGGTGTGAATTTAAAGAAATACATATAAAAATCTACGCCAAATCCTACTTCGTACATAAAGTTATGAGCAGTCATTCTAAATTCTTGTTCGAAATTATCTTTCCCGTTTTTTTCATTACTTGAAAAATTATAATCATAGGAAACACCTCCAATGATATAGGGTCTGATATTATTCAGTCGGTTGGTACTCAATTTAAGCAATAAGAGGCAAGTGCAAATAAGTTCCTGAAACTTCTCTTTCTAAAATGGATGTGGAGTTTCCATAAATAGGAACTCCATTGGGTGCTGCGTCCAGATTTGGATCTACAAAGGTTATTGTTTTTGCATTTGACATCAGCCCTGGTTCAAATCGTAAATTGATATTGTTATGAATACGATAATCAATCACAAACCCAATATTAAAGCCCAGAGAAGCATCAACAGAAACAAACATATCCTGTTCTGGAGTAGGGTTTACCGGAGAATTAGGATCAAGTCCGCTCTGATCAAAATAATTGACTTCAAAGCTGTTGTTATTGATCCCTAAATAATAGCCAAAATGAATGGTTCTTTTGTCAAAATTAGGCAAATACTCTATCCTTTCCTTTTGCCCGAAAACAGCAGGGATAGTGAAACATAAGATGAGACCGAATAAAACGAATTGCCTGTTCATGGTTCTATTTAATTGCATGATAAATTGTTGCGACACCAAGGGTTTGAGGGTACACTTTAGAACTATTAAACCCTGTTTTCAATAAAATATTGTTAAACTCTTCTCCATACGGAAAAGCAGCAGCAGATTCAGGTAAATAATCATAGGCGTTCTTATCTTTTGAAAAGAGTTTTCCTATGGTTGGAATAACGTATTTTGAATAAAACTGAAAGCCTTGTTTTACAGGAAATCCGGTTGGTTGAGAGGTTTCGAGCACAGTCAGGGTTCCTTTGGGTTTTAAGACCCTGAGAATTTCCTCGAAGGCCCAATTCAAGGTTTTCGAAATTTCTAACTCCAAAGGCGACCGTAATGGCGTCAAAAGTACCTTCTTCAAAAGGTAATTTTTCAGAATCACCAATCACCATATCGACTTTTCCATTCAAACCTTCGTCTTTCACTTTTTGTATGCCAATATTCAACATACCCGGTGATATATCAAGACCTGTAACATCACTAATATCGGCCTTAGCCATCATAATTGCCAAATCACCTGTTCCGGTGGCTATATCAAGAACTTTTTGAGCGTTGCCTTCTTTGACCAAAGCGACAACATGCTTTCTCCAGCTGATATCGATACCAAAGGTCAGTACCCTGTTCAGTACGTCATAATTGGAGGAAACCTTATCAAACATTTCGGTCACCTGCTCTTTTTTCCCCAGCTCAGAATCCTTATATGGAATCACTTTTTTTGACATGCCAAAATTTTGCGTAAAGATAGGGATTCAAAATACATTTCACACCATCGGAATAAAAAAGCAATTTAATTGGGAAAAGACTTGACAAAGGGTAGTTTGAGATTGTATATTTGCAAGCATTTTAATAAATAAGTATATATGAAGTTATCCCATTTCCAATATAACCTACCTGAAGGATTATTGGCCGAATACCCTTCTGAGCACAGAGACGAAGCTAAATTAATGGTACTAAACAGAAAAGATGGTAGCATTGAACACAAATCCTTTAAAGATCTTGTTGATTATTTTGATGAAGGAGACATTTTGGTTTTTAACAATACCAAAGTATTTCCGGCAAGATTATACGGAAACAAGGAAAAGACCGGTGCAAGAATTGAAGTGTTTTTGTTAAGAGAATTGAATGCTGAAAGCCGGTTATGGGATGTATTGGTAGATCCTGCCAGAAAGATCAGAATTGGAAATAAATTATTTTTTGGAGAAGATAGTGGGTTGGTTGCAGAAGTAATCGATAATACAACTTCAAGAGGTAGAACACTTCGTTTTCTTTATGACGGGTCTTATGAAGAGTTCAGAAAAAAACTCAACGAAATGGGTGAAACACCTCTGCCAAAATATATCAAAAGAGAGGTGGAAGCATCTGATGAAGAAAGATATCAAACCATCTATGCAAAACATGAAGGTGCTGTGGCTGCTCCAACAGCAGGGCTGCATTTTTCGAAGCACCTATTGAAAAGACTAGAGATCAAAGGTGTTGAACTGAAGGAGTTGACACTTCATGTTGGTTTGGGAACATTTAATCCGGTGGAGGTCGAGGATCTTTCTAAACACAGAATGGATTCTGAAGAAGTTTTTATTCCTGAAAGCACAGCAGATGCAGTAAACAAGGCTATTGATAATAAGAAAAGGGTTTGTGCCGTAGGTACAACCGTAATGCGTTCTATGGAAAGTTCTGTTTCAGCTGATGCTCATTTAAAACCTTATGAAGGATGGACCAATAAATTTATATTTCCTCCTTATGATTTTAGTATTGCGAATTGTATGATCACCAATTTCCATACGCCAAAATCGACATTGATGATGATGACTTCGGCATTTGCGGGTCACGATTTGTTGAAAAAAGCCTATAAGGAAGCAATAGAAAAGGGATATAAATTTTATTCCTATGGTGATGCGATGCTGATCATTTAAGCAGATAAAAATTGAATCAAAGCGTCCGTTCAGCCGTCAACAGATTGGTTGTCGGACGTTTTTTTATAGCATATGGCGACAAAAAAAGACATAAGATCCTTTAGTAAAGAAGAATTAAGAAACTTTTTTACCGATCATAACATGAAGGCCTTTAGAGGCAATCAGGTCTATGAATGGCTTTGGCATAAAGGGGCTCATGACTTTGATAGTATGACCAATATATCCAAGGAAACCAGACAGTTTTTACTGGATCATTTTGTGATCAATCACATCGAAGTGGATGATATGCAACAATCTTCAGACGGAACCATTAAAAATGCGATCCGTTTGCACGATGGTCTTGTTGTGGAATCTGTATTTATTCCCACACCCACGAGAACTACCGCTTGTGTTTCCAGTCAGGTGGGCTGCAGTCTGAACTGCACATTTTGTGCTACTGCCCGTTTAAAGAAAATGAGAAATCTGAATCCGGATGAGATCTATGATCAGGTAGTGGCCATTGACAGACAAAGCAGAGCTTACAAGGGGCATAAGTTGAATAATATTGTCTTTATGGGCATGGGAGAACCCTTGCTCAATTATAAAAATGTGCTCAAATCAATCGAAATGATCACTTCGGATGAAGGCTTAGGGATGTCACCGAGGAGAATTACCCTTTCTACCGTTGGATTACACAAAATGATCATGAAATTGGCCGATGATGAGGTAAAATTCAATTTGGCCGTATCGCTTCATTCGGCGATAGATGAGGTGAGGTCCAAAATGATGCCCATCAATGATAAGTCAACACTTGCTGACCTGTTGAAGTCACTCCAATACTGGTATATGAAGACCAATAAGGTGATCACCTTTGAATATGTGGTTTGGAAAGGAATCAATGATAAGAAAAGAGACATAGATGCCTTGGTGGCTTATTGTAAAAAAGTTCCCTCAAAGGTCAATCTGATCGAATACAATGCCATTGAAGAAGACGGTTTTGTACAAGCTGATGAAGCGGCAATCGCTTATTATCAGCGGGAACTGGAAAGAAATAACATTACCGTTAATATCAGGCACAGCAGAGGTAAAGATATTGACGCCGCCTGCGGTCAATTGGCCAACAAAACCACTGTTTAAAATTTAAGCTGAACTCCAATTGGGCAGTGATCACTGTGTTTTGCTTCCGGAAGAATAAAAGCCCTTTCTATATGCTCTTTTAAAGGTTCACTGGCCATACAATAGTCAATTCTCCATCCCTTGTTGTTGTTTCTTGCATTCGCCCGGTAACTCCACCAGCTATAGTTGTGAGGTTCCTTGTTCAGGTGCCTGAAAGAATCAATAAAACCACTATTGATAAAATCATCGATCCATTTTCTTTCAACAGGCAGAAATCCGGAAGTATTTTTATTTTGTTTTGGGTTGTGTATATCGATCTCTTCATGACAGATATTGTAATCGCCACAGATCAATAAATTAGGAATCTCTTTTTTTAGATCATTTATATAATTTTGAAATTCGGCCATATAATTTAGCTTAAAATCGAGTCTTGCATCGTTAGTTCCTGAAGGAAGGTATAAACTCATTACAGATACCTTATCAAAATCCAACCGAAGATTACGACCTTCAAAATCCATACTTTCGATACCTGTACCATAAACCACATTATTGGGTTTGAGCTTTGACAGCACTGCCACACCGCTATATCCTTTTTTCTCGGCAGAGAACCAATAGTGATAAGGATAGCCCAGGTCTTCAAAATGGACCAGTTCCAATTGCTCTTTTTGCGCTTTGGTCTCCTGAATACAGATAACATCTGGATTTGCTGCCTGAAGCCAGTCTAAAAAACCTTTTTTAATTGCGGCACGAATGCCATTTACATTATAAGAAAGTACTTTCATACATGTTGTTTTTGATTCGGGGCAAATATCGCAAAAAAAAAAGAAGGCTTCATCATTTTTCGGTCCGATTCAGGATGAAATTTCAATAAAAAAGGTCAAGAATTCCCAGCGAATAATTGAAGCAGCAGGATTTAATAATTGCCGATCAGGTCTCTTAATGTTCTGCGCATCACTTTACCCGATGCCGTGCGTGGGAGACTTTCAATTTCGATCAGTTTTTCAACTTTAAACAGGGGGTTCAATCTTTCTCTGATGATCGTTTTGGCTCTTTTAAGTTTTTCATCCACACTTAAACCTGAGGCTAAAGGAACTATATACAATACCAACTGACTCGGTCCTCCGTCTGAAGGAGAAACTGCAATAGCAGCACTTTCCTTAACAAATTCAAGTTGGTTGATCACTTCTTCGATCTGTATGGAACTTACCTTGATACCTCCAAGATTCATGGCGTCATCTGCTCTTCCCTGAGCCTTGTAGTATCCATTTTCCAATTCCATCAATTCATCTCCGTGCTTTCTAAGAACCTTCCCCTTATATGTTGGATTTCCTTCATAATAGACCTTATAATGGTCTCTGTTAAGCAAAGATTTCGACAGGCCCATGATGGGTGGAATCAGGAACATTTCGCCTTTTTTTGAGATTTGATGATTTTCATCAAGTAAAATAAATTCTCCTCCCAGTGCCTGTGTAGAAAAAGTGCTGGCAATATTGGGCTGAACAAGCGTACTTGTTACATAACCACCGCCAATTTCGGTTCCCCCACAATATTCAATGATGGGTTTATTATTGGCAAGCTGCATCAAATATTTCATTTCCTCTGGATTGGAGGCCTCACCGGTTGAACTAAAGCAATTGATCTTTGACCAATCAAAAGCTTCCATTGAACCTGTATTTTTCCATTGCCGAACAATACTTGGAACAACACCCAGCATATTGACCTTGAGCATCCTGAACAAATGCCCCGAAATCCATCCCCCATGGGAGCTCCATAGTATAAGGCAACAGTTGCTTTATTAATTAAACTGGCAAAGATAAGCCAGGGCCCCATCATCCAGCCCAGATTTGTGGGCCAGCACACTACATCGTCCTTCTGAATATTATGATGATAATACCCGTCTGAAGCACATTTTATAGGTGTGCTATGGGTCCAGGGAATTGCCTTGGGCTCTCCTGTTGTTCCCGAAGAGAACAATACGGTAATCGTTGTATCTGGATCTTGTATGACGGATTTGAATTGGTCATTGGCAGGAAGAAATTCATCAAAATAAAGATCAGAATTTCTAAGAGAACTAAGGTTCTTTTTGTTTTCTTGTATGACCACAGTTCTGGGAGCATCGGCCTTTACAACCTTTTCATAAAGGGGCAATATTTTACCTGCTCTTTTTAAAAAATCCTGTGTAAAAACCAGTTTGGGTTTTGTGATCTTTAACCTCACCTCGATCTCATTAGAACTAAAGCTATCGGCTATGGTCACAACAGGATGTCCGGCTTTTATTCCTGCAAGATAAATGGCCACTGCCTCGAGGGTCATTGGCATGTCAATGGCTATGCGATCTCCTGGAACTAAGCCAAAGTCAACAAAGCTATTGGCAATTCTATTGACATATTTTTCAAGGGTTAACTGGCTGACTTTTTTTACGGGTCCTTCTTCGGTCTGAAAAATCAACGCAATCGATTCATCATCATTTTGAAAGCAGGAATCAACGATGTTGAGCTTTGCACCCTTAAGCCAGGAAGCTTGTTCAACTCCTTTTGAAACATCCAAAAAGGAAGTATATCTTTTATAAAACTGGATATGGAGATTTGCTACGGTTTGCTCCCAAAAAGATTCTTTTTCTGTTGCGGACCATCTCCAGAATTCCTTGTAGGTATCAAAATTGTTGCTTAGCATCATCTGATAGATGTTGCTGCTTTTCAATACATCATCTTTTGGATACCAGGAAGCTTCCATAATTATCAGAAATCTATTTCATCATTTGGATCAGGCTTTTTAGGATCTTTTTCCTTGTCATCCTCATCTCGTTCTTGATCACAATCAACATTAATGGTTAGGTTTTCAGGCTTTTCAAAATCTTCCTTACTGATCTCCAGATCCTCATCGGCATAATTCCTTTTCATATAAAGGGCCCAGATCGGTAAGGCCATTGAAGCCCCTTGACCTCTTGTAATATCGACAAAATGAACAGATCTGTCTTCGGCGCCTACCCATATACCTGTTGATAAATTAGGAACCAGTCCTATGAACCACCCATCCGACTGATTTTGTGTGGTACCTGTTTTACCTGCAATAGGGTTATCAAATTTATAAGGATAACCGGTTGCCACATTATCTGGATATTTTCCGCCAGTGGTTCTTAATCTTATCCCGGAACCATATCTGGTTACTCCCTCCATTAGGTTGATGGTGGTATAGGCGATACTTTCGCTTAAAACCTCCTTGGTTTCAGGAGTGAATTCTTCCAGAATGGTACCGTTTTTATCTTCTATTCTGAGGATCATCATCGGTTTTACATACATTCCTTTGTTGGCAAAGGTATTTAAGGCACCAACCATTTCATAAAGGCTGAGATCAACCGTTCCCAAAGCTACTGAAGGAACCGCTGGAATTTCAGTTTCTACCCCTAGATTTTTCGCCATTCTTACGACATTTTGAGGGGTTGTCTGGTCGATGAGGTTGGCCGATATTACATTAATGGAATTTGCCAATGCATTTTTTAAGGATCTTAAACCTCCGTATTCATCTCCTGAATTTCTAGGTGTCCAATCTTCATCCAGATGGTATTTACCAGCAGGAATGGTATAAGGTGTATTTGGAAATTCATCACAAGGTGACAACCCTAACTGGTTGATGGCCGTAGCATAAACAAAAGGCTTAAATGTTGAACCAACTTGCCTTTTTCCCTGCTTTACGTGATCGTATTGAAAGTATTTGTAATCGATACCTCCTACCCAGGCCTTGACGTGCCCGGTGGTTGGATCAGTTGACAATAAACCGGATTGTAAAATGAATTTATTGTACCGAATAGAGTCATAAGGTGTTAATACAGTATCGATTTCTCCCTTCCATGAGAATAATTTCATCGGGGTTTCAACATAAAATGATGCCTGGATATCTTTTTCTGAAGCCCCATTTTCTTTCATTTTTCTCCACCGCTCACTCCTTTTCATGGATGAAAGCATGGTGCTTTCAATCTGCTCTTTTTCAAGATCATAAAATGGTGCCGTTTTATTTTTTTTCTGTTGTTTAAAAAAGATACTTTGTAAATTCGTCAAATGCTCTGCCATGGCTTCCTCGGCATTTTTCTGTAACCTGGAATCAAGGGTAACATAAATTTTAAGGCCATCACGGTAAATATTATAACTCTCTCCGTTGGGCTTTGGGTGTTCTTTCATCCATTTTCTCATGAACTCACGAACATATTCTCTGAAGTAGGTTGCAGTTCCATCACTATGACCTTCAAGGTGAATATCAAGCTCAAGTGGCAGGTTTTGAAGCGAATCCTTTTCTTGTTCGGTGATGAATTCATTTCTCAGCATTTGCCCGAAAACGACATTTCTTCTTTGAGTGACCATCTCAGGTCGTCTCATAGGATTGTAAAGCGAGGAGTTTTTAAGCATCCCCACAAGCATAGCAGATTCTTCAATATTTAGTTCGTTGGGCTCCTTTCCAAAATAAATCCTACTTGCTGATCGAATACCAACGGCAGCATGTCCAAAGTCATACTTGTTAAAATACATCGTGATAATCTCATTCTTGGTATATTGTTTTTCCAGTCTGATGGCTATCACCCATTCCTTAACTTTTTGGATCAACCTTTTGGCAATATTACCGGAAGCCTTTTTGGTAAAAAGCATTTTGGCAAGTTGCTGGGTAATGGTACTTGCACCACCGTCTTTCCCAAATTTTGCTGCTGCTCTTGCGGTACCTTGAAAATCAATCCCTGAATGTTCATAGTAGCGTTCATCTTCCGTGGAGATCAAAGCCTGAATAAGGTTTTCAGGCAACTCCCCGAATTTTACCGGTGTTCTGTTTTCTCTGTAATATTTCCCCAATGTTTTTCCGTCGATAGAAATAACCTCTGTGGCAAGGTTATTTTCAGGATTTTCCAGTTCTTCGAAAGTTGGAAGCTTTCCAAAAACATCGAGAGCCGCCAGGAAAAAGAGTAAAAATAAAAATACCATTCCTCCAAGAAATAACCTCCAGATCCATTGAGTGAATTTACTTACACCTGTCTTTTGACTTTTTTGAGCCATTAATTTAGTTTTTCAATTTGTAATCCAACATCGGTGATACCATTCAGGCTACTGAGCCCATCAATATCCCTAGTTCTTCTCATGGCCTGTTGTACTGAGACATCATAGTCTCCGATCAATGAAAAGGTCACGTTGGTTTTATACTCCAATTTATTTTCTTTGATATCCGTCATACCGGTTCCAAGAAACCGGCCTTCAGGACTTGTCATTTCATACTCAAGCGTGTCTACTATTTGATAATTGTTGGGAAATTTGATACCAACGATCAGAAACAAATTACTGAATTCATAATCTTTATTATTACGCAGGGTAACATACAGATTATTTTTTGAAATTGTATCTGTGGAATTGATTTTGAAGTTGATAATGGAATCCTTATGCCACTCACTATTTTCAATGTGTTGGTATTGATTGTAAATGGTATTATTTGTACAAGACAGTGTAAAGGTCAAAACGGTCAGTGCTAATAATAGTTTACCAAAGCCAATACCTATCTTCGTCATTTGCCCTTTCATTCTTAATTATTCTTTTTTTGAAGATTTTTTTTGTTTCCTTTAAAATTTCTGTTTCGGTTGTTGTTGCTTCTTTTTTTCTTCTTGAATTTAGGTTTATCAAATCGAGTAAGGCTGTCCTGGCCAACAACATCAGTAAAATTAGATGTTTCTGTAACTTCAAATTCAAGCTCCAAAGCATATTCTTCCAAACTTCCAGCCTTGCTGTTTTTTTTGTTCAGTTCTATGATCTGATTGGTCTGTTCTACTGTAAGTTTATGCCAGTGGACAGGGTTTTCCTTATAAGCATACCATACCCATCCTTGAAAAATATCCATTTTTTGAAAAATAGCCGGACCCTTCTCTGTTTGTAGCCAAACATTGGTTTTTGGGAATGATTTGAGCGCATCCATATAAGAATCCAACTCATAGTTCAAACAACATTTCAATTTACCACATTGCCCGGCAAGTTTTTGCGGATTAAGTGATAATTGCTGATACCTTGCAGCCGAAGTACTTACCGATCTGAAATCGGTCAACCATGTTGAACAGCACAGCTCTCTTCCGCATGAACCAATACCTCCTAAACGAGCGGCTTCCTGCCTTAGACCCACTTGCTTCATTTCTACCCGGAGACTAAAAGTGCCGGCAAGTTCTCTGATCAATTGTCTGAAATCTACCCGATCGTCTGCCGTATAGTAAAATGTGGCTTTGTTGCCATCACCTTGAAATTCAACATCCGACAATTTCATTTTAAGGCCTAACCTACTGATAATAAGCCTTGATTTTCTTTGTACCTCTTTTTCTTTGTTTCTGGCTGCCGTCCAGATCTCAATATCCTTTTCTGAAGCTTTTCTATAGATCTGAAGGATATCTTCGCTGGTTGAAGCAACTTTCTTTTTACGCATTTGAACCTTAACAAGTTCCCCGGTTAGCGATACAACACCAATATCATGCCCTGGAGAGCTTTCTACGGCTACAACATCACCAATGCAAATTTGAAGTTCTTTTGTGTTTCTGTAAAATCCCTTTCGTCCGTTTTTGAACCTGATTTCAGCAATATCAAAAGGCTTTTGACCGTTGGGCAAAGACATGTTCGCAAGCCAGTCAAAAACATTCATTTTATCGCAGCTTCCAGAAGCGCAAGCACCATTATTTTTGCAGCCCAAAGGCAATCCGTCTATAGAGGATGAGCACGAAGTACAGCTCATAGTATGTTTATATTTTGAATTGAGAATTGGTATTTACCTGATTTTTAATTAATTCATTCACCGTTCTTTCTTTTGCACCTTGCAATGTCACAACAGGTAAATTCTCAATATAAGTTCGAAAAATTTTAGGTAAATATAATCAATAATGATAAACTAAAAACATCGGTTAGGATTATTCAAATAAGAGCTTATTTTTCCTTGACACTGATAATGTTCACGGGGCAGGCCTCTTTAGCTTTAGTGGCATCTTCCAAAATAGACATGTCTGGTGATTTAATGGTAAAAAATCCTTTTTTATTGCTTGAATGCAACAAAACGGATTTACCATCTTTTTTTGACATTTGAAATTGTTTTGGCGCCAGTTCAACACAATAGTTGCATCCAATACATTTTTTTCTCTGTAATGTTATAATGACCATGAATGGAATTTGCGATTGATGAATTGGTTTCTGTTAAAACATTTAAAAACCAGAATCATCCGTTTTCATTTTTGGCAAAAATAGGTTTTTTTAAACAATCATTGACTTTGAAATTAGTCCTTCTTTATCAGTGTAAATCCTAACTTTTTGTTTTCTTTGTATAGTAAGATTCAATCGGATGCTATTTTCAGACATCATCGGGCAGCAGCACATCAAGCATCACTTGACCAAAACGGTCGAGAATGCAAGAATTCCTCATGCACAGTTATTTATAGCACCCACAGGAAGTGGTGTTCTTCCCATGGCCATTGCTTATGCTCAATATATTCTTTGTCACAACAGTGAAGGAGAGAATATCAATGGAAACCCGTCCTGTAATCTGAAGTTTGAAAAATTGATGCATCCTGATCTGCATTTTGCCTTTCCGGTAACAACAAATGACAAGGTGAAGAAACATCCTACCAGTAATTCCTTTATGGAAGAATGGAGGCAATTTGTCAAAGAGACACCTTATGGAAGTTTGTTTAATTGGTACCAATTACTGGGAATTGAGAACAAACAAGGTCAGATCGGAGTGGATGAGGCAGAGGAGATCGTTAAGAAACTGATTTTAAAGCCTTATGAAGGAGGGTATAAAGTGATGATCATCTGGATGGCGGATAAGATGAACACTTCGGCAGCGAACAAACTGTTGAAATTGATCGAAGAACCGCCCGAACGCACCTTATTTTTGTTAATTGCAGAGAATGAGGAGTTGATCATCAAAACCATTCTGTCAAGATGCCAGGTACTTCATTTTCAACCGCTCACTGAACAAAATATCATCGATGCTTTGATGAACAAGTATAAAGTGGATGAAAATCAGGCCATAAAAATCGCACAGCAATCAAATGGAAACTGGAACAAAGCACTGCATCTGTACCACTATGATGATAATGAACTTGCCTTTGAAAGATGGTTCGTCACATGGGTGAGAGCGGCGTTCAGGGCAAAAGGAGACGCCAGTGTGGTGCAGGACCTGATCAAATGGAGTGAAGAAATCGCGAAAACCGGCAGAGAGACTCAAAAAAGGTTTTTAAACTACTGCTCTCATTTTTTCAGACAGGCCTTGCTGACAAATTATAATGCACGTTCACTGGTCTTTTTCGAGTCGAACGAGAGTAATTTTGATTTGGAAAAATTTGCTCCTTTCGTACATGGCGCCAATATTGAGGATATTAATCAGGCCATTGAGGATGCCATATACCATATTGAAAGAAACGGAAACGCAAAGATCATTCTTCTGGACCTTTCCATGCAACTCACAAGATTTCTTCACCAAAAGGAAGAGAAGTAAGCTATCCTTCCGGCAGCACATACAGGAATATTGCCATAAAATGACAAAAACTCCCCAGGAGCACAAAGACATGAAATATAGCATGGTTGAATCGGATACTTTTTATACTGTATAATATGGCGCCAATGGTATAGGCCAAACCACCGGCAAGGAGCCATAACAAACCGGGCGTGGGAAAACTTTCGATCAAAGGTTTAATGGCGAAAATGATAACCCATCCCATCAAGACATAGGCCATAGTCGACACTTTACTGTATTTTCCAAAGTAAAATACCTTAAAAATAATCCCCACAAGGGCTAAACCCCATGAAACACCAAAAATGGTCCAACCCACCCAACCTTTTAAAACTACCAATGTAAATGGGGTATAAGTACCGGCGATCAAAACGTAAATAGCGGAGTGATCAAGGATATTCAGTTTGTGCCTTATTTCAGGGTTTTTAGCATAGTGATATAGCGTTGAGGCAGCATACAAAACAATTAAACTGGCTCCAAAAATGGCAAAACTCGTAATATGTGTGGCGTTGCCGTATTTAGCTGCACTGATCATAAGAATGACCAAGGCAACAATGCTTAGAATAAAACCAATCCCATGCGTGATGATATTGATGGTTTCTTCTTTGGAATCGTAAAAAGTGGTTTTATTTTTCATAGTATTCAAAATTACTAAAATTCGGCAGATGAAGGATTTTATATTTTTTAAATGAAGAAACGTGTATTTTTTTTCTTTAAATTTATTCATATTAACTTATTAAACTTTTGATTATGAGCTTTATCTATTTTATTATTATTGGTGCAATTGCTGGCTGGCTAGCTGGAAATATCATGAAAGGTGGTGGTTTTGGTCTGGTAATGAACATCATTCTAGGTGTTATCGGTGGAGTTGTAGGAGGCTGGGTTGTTTAGCCTTTTTGGGATGAGTACGGATGGGGGACTTATTGGATCTCTTGTAACCTCTGTAGCGGGAGCCGTCGTTATGCTTTTTGTTGGTCGGACTGATCAAAAAATAGTTTCGAATTTGCGTATTCAGATCTCATACGAAACAGACTTTCAGATAGATTCTGCCTATATCATTGACGTAGTTCAGATCTATATTTCCTTATTTTTGCCATTGAAATTTTTAAGAAAGTTACATGTCAAGAATATTAACCGGAGTGCAGAGTACCGGTACTCCACATTTGGGAAATTTACTGGGAGCTATCATTCCCGCAATTAGGATGTCGAAGGAATCAAAGGAAGAATCCTTTTTATTTATTGCAGATCTTCACTCTTTGACCCAGATCAAGAATGCTGATGAATTGAGACAGAATACCTATAGTACTGCAGCTACTTGGCTTGCTTTCGGAGTGGATGTCGAATAAAACGGTTTTTTACAGACAAAGTGATGTTCCTCAAGTGACTGAACTTTCCTGGTATTTAAGTTGTTTTTACCCATACCAGCGTTTGACCCTGGCACATAGTTTCAAGGACAAGGCCGATAGATTGGAAGACGTGAATTCGGGTCTTTTTTCTTATCCTATGCTGATGGCAGCTGATATTCTTTTGTATGATGCTGATGTGGTTCCGGTAGGAAAAGATCAGCTACAGCATCTTGAAATGTCCAGAGATGTGGCCAACAGATTTAACCACCAGATGGGAGATACGCTTGTGCCCCCTAAGGCGCAAATTCAGGAAAGTACCATGTATGTTCCAGGAACTGATGGTGAAAAAATGAGCAAGTCAAAAGGAAACATCATCGATATATTTTTGGCTGACAAACAGTTGAGAAAACAGATCATGAAGATCAAAACGGATTCAACCCCCATGGAGGACCCAAAGAATCCGGATACTTGTAACCTCTTTGCTTTGTATAAATTGGTGGCTGGTCCAGCACAAATTGAAGAAATGAGAGCGAATTATTTAGGAGGTAACTATGGATACGGTCATGCCAAACAAGCTTTTTATGAATTGCTCGTCGAAACCTTTAAGACTGAACGTGAAAAGTATCATTACTATATGAACCATCTTGAAGAGGTTGACCAGATCTTGAACCAAGGAGCCGAAAAGGCCCATCTGGTAGCTGATGAGGTTCTTAAAAGAGTCAGGAAAAAGCTAGGATATTAGTCATCGTCGAGTCAATTCAGCTCATAGAAACGAGCATTCTTCTGTATTTTTAGAGTAAGATGATTAGAGTTCCATTTTTATAATGGTATCAACCTCATCTCTGACTTCCTTAGGCACCGCAAAAGTAAGGCCGAATTCATTCACCGTATGTGCCACTTTTTTACCATTTTCAAAAAACGTCATTTTTTTGATCTTCCCTTTAAAATGAGGAATTAGGTAGGTATCTTTTTTATTGTCGAGAAGATGAAGATAAACCACATCTTCTTTTTGAGTGGATACCATTGAATCACTTGGGGCAACGGGACCTTGACGGGTGCCATAGATAGTTTCTCCATTTTTACGGAGCCATGTACCCATATTTTTTAGCGAGGCTATGTGCTCGGGTTGAATTTGTCCATTTGGCATGGGCCCAACATTAAGTAATAAATTGCTGCCGTATCCTGCTGCATTGATCAAATATTGGATGAGTTCTTTATCGGATTTGTGTTTTTTGTCTTGTAAATTAAAACCCCAGGAGCCGTTGATCGTTTCACATACTTCTTTGGGTAAGGCCCCAATAGCATCAGGTGTGGTACCCCAACCTGTCGTATTTTTGCCCGGTAGATCTTTTTCAAACATTTGGAAATCCTCTCCTTTGATCGGGGCCAGGTGATGGTTATTTCCGATGAGGCATTGAGGTTGGAGTTGATGGATCAGGTCATAGATCTCATCATAGTGCCAGTCAACTTTGGCCGCACCAAATTTCTTGCCATCCCATTCTTTTTGATCCCAATGTCCGTCAAACCAGATTCCGGCGATCTCTCCGTAATTAGTGAGTAATTCGGTCAGCTGGGCCTTCATAAAATCAATATATTTATTCCAGTCTCCGGTTTCGGCCCGGCCTTCAATACCGTTGCCTGTTCTACCTCTTGGAAAATAATCGTCACTGCGCCAATCAAGAAGGGAGTAGTAGAAAAACAATTTGATGTCTTCTTTTTTACAGGCTTCTGCAAGTGCTTTTAATACATCTTTTTTATAATGGGTCCTTTCAACAATATTGTAATCAGAGGCCTTGGTATCGAACATGGAAAAACCATCATGATGCCTGCTGGTGATGGTAATATATTTCATTCCGGCATCTTTGGCCATTTTCACCCATTGTTCAGGCTTATAATCAACAGGGTTAAAAAACAAAGGAAGCTTTTCATAGGTATCCACCGAAATATTTTGATTGTTCATCACCCATTCACCGTCACCTAATACACTATAAACACCCCAATGGATAAACAAGCCGAATTTGGCATCTTCAAACCACTTACGAGCTTCAAGATTTTCTTTGCTCGGCACATACTCGTCTTGAGCCATTAAATTGAATGAACTCAACAAAATTATCAGTGTAAAAAAGGCTTTTTTCATTATCTCATTATCTCATTATCTCATTATCTCATTATCTCATTAATTCATTGTCTCATTGTCTCATTGTCTCATTAATTCATTGTCTCATTGTCTCATTGACTCACTGTCAAGGCGCCGGATTGGGTTGTAATTCCTGTATCCTGTCAATTTCTTGTAAGATCTCATCTGACAAGGTCACATCAATACTAGCAATATTCTCTTTGAGTTGCTCCATCGTAGTGGCTCCAATAATATTTCCGGTTACAAATGGACGTTGGTTAACAAAGGCAAGGCTCAATTGGGTAAGGCTTAAATTATGTTGCTTCGCTAATTCAGCATATAACGCTGTTAGTTTTAAGGCCTGTGGATTGCTGTACCTCGAATAAGCGGGAAACAACTTTAACCTTGAATTCTCGGGCATTTGACCATCAAGGTATTTGCCCGATAATACACCAAAAGCCAAAGGTGAATATGCGAGTAATCCTATCTGTTCCCGCAGAGATACCTCTGCCAGATTGATTTCGAAGGTTCTGTTCAAAAGGGAATAAGGATTTTGTATGGTCTTGCAGGTCGTCAATCCATGAATTTTACTTTCACTAACCTGTCTCATGACTCCCCAGGAACTTTCATTCGATACGCCGTAATGTCTGATCTTACCTTCTTTTACCAAGTTATCAAGCGCATGGATAATTTCTTTAAAGTTATCCTGCCATTTTTCCTCCGGATTGTGCTTGTAGTTTCTTTGTCCAAAGAAATTAACGCTTCGTTCGGGCCAATGTAACTGATAAACATCAACATAATCTGTTTGCAGTCGCTCTAAACTTTTATTCAAGGCATCATAAAGCACCTCTTTGGAAAAACCTAAATTGGGTCGTGATATAATTGAAGTAAGGCATTGGCCCCGTTATTTTTGTAGCTACCACCAGGTCTTCTCTTTTTTGATCCTTCAACCAACTTCCTATATAGCGTTCCGTGCTTCCCTGAGTTTCCTTTTTACCAGGGATGGAATACATCTCGGCGGTATCAATAAAATTGATACCTTGATCAATGGCATAGTTCAATTGTTCATGAGCTTCTGACTCAGTATTTTGCTGTCCATAGGTCATGGTACCCAAACAGATCTTGCTTACTTTTATATCGGTTTGAGGAATCTTGGTATATTTCATATGATGATTGAATCTCGTATTAGTTTATATTTTGTATAACGAAAAGGGTCTGAAATCGCACTGAGATTTCAGACCCTTAAATTTATAAATTTAATTTTAAATAGCTTAGTTTAAGATGGCATCAATACCGGGCAGTGATTTACCCTCAAGCATCTCAAGCATGGCTCCTCCACCGGTTGAAACATAGCTCACTTTATCGGCAAAACCAAACTGTTTCACGGCAGCAACTGAGTCACCACCACCCACAAGTGAGAAAGCTCCATCTGCTGTAGCATCTGCAACAGCATTACCTAATTCAATGGTGCCTTTTGAAAAAGCTTTCATTTCAAAAACACCCACAGGACCATTCCAAAGGATGGTCTTAGATTGTGCGATCACAAATGAAAAACCAACGTTTGTCTTAGGGCCCGCATCAAGACCTTCCCAGCCATCGGGAATATGATAAATATCTACCACCTGGGTATTTGCATCGTTACTGAAAGCATCAGCTGCTACTACATCAACAGGTAAATGAACTTTTACACCTTTTTCTTCAGCTTGTTTTAAGATACTTAGGGCAAGATCTTGTTTGTCATCTTCGCAAATGGAATTTCCAATGTTCCCGCCTAAGGCTTTGATAAAGGTAAAACTCATTCCTCCCCCAATAATCAAGTGGTCTATCTTGTCAAGAATGTTTTCAATTACTGTAATTTTTGAAGACACTTTTGATCCTCCCAAAATGGCAGTAACCGGTTTTTCACTTGATCCCAAGACCTTTTCAAGACTTTCAATTTCTTTGGCAAGTAATAATCCGAAGCATTTGCTTTCTGGAAAAAATTCAGCGATGATAGCTGTAGAGGCGTGCGCTCTGTGGGCCGTTCCAAAGGCATCATTTACATAGATGTCACCATTCTTGGACAATTTTTCGGCGAATTCTTTATCTCCTGCTTTTTCTTCCGCATAGAATCTTAAATTTTCCAATAACAATACTTCACCATTTTGTAATTCGGCTACAGCGTCTTCTACTTTGCTACCAACACAATCGGTAACAAATTTCACCTGTACTCCTATGATGTTACTAACTGTATCAACAATGTTTTTTAAAGAGAATTTTTGTTCAACGCCCTTTGGCCTACCTAAATGCGACATCAAAACGGCACTTCCTCCATCTTCTAATACTTTAAGAATGGTAGGCTTAGCTGCTTCTATTCTTGTAGCGTCGGTTACTTGTAATGCCTCATCAAGAGGGACGTTAAAATCTACTCTGATCAGCGCTTTTTTGTTTTCGAAATTAAAATCGTTTATTGTTTTCATCTGTTTGTTTCAGTTGTTTTTAATAAATCAGATGGAACATTCATATGATCATTTTACATTGGGTTCAATGATCATTATAAATATTTCATATCCTTTTTAAAAGGATGACAAATATACTAAAAAGATGTGCTTTTCTGGCCCTATTATAAGCAATAATTGGGCTAAATTTTTAGGTATATGAAAATGAATATATTTTTTTGAAGGCTTATCGATCAGATCATTTAATCTTTGATCACATTCAGCTCGCCCCATTGTAAATTCAGGTCATTATAGACCTGTCCTTCCATATCCTCATTTTCGTCAAATCGCTGCGCTTCTGAAATCGGACTCGCTATCGAATCCAGCTCATTGATAAAGAATACCTGACCAATGTTGATATCAGAATTTTCGTTGGGGTCAAAGGTGTGTCGTTTGGTCAGTTTAATTTTAGCATCCCAACGGAACAATTGAGGGTACCATTTGTCTTTATATTTCTGATAGCTGATCACGGTATTAAAGGTTGGATTCTGGATCTTCAGCCCAATGACAAACAATATGGGTTTGACTATAAAAGGAATGCTAAATTTCCCTGTTTGTTCTATGGATACAATGGCATAATCTTCTGTATTGATCAGGATCTTTCCAGCATCCTTTTTGTGGTCAATCGTTTTTTTAGCCTTAAAATTAATGGTAACAAGCCTTTCTCCATTGAGTGAAGTCTCATCTCCAAAGCTATATTCGTATTTTTTAAAATGTTTGGGATTTAAATAATTGTCCCTTTCATTATTGATATCCAGATCGATGACCGTTTCAGGTCCTCCAAAATCCATATCCATATCGCTATCATACTCTTCTTCGTCAAATTCTTCCCCTTTTTTAATGGCTTTCTTTTTTCTTTTTTCCTGTTTGGCTTCAAACCATTCTCTCATGAATTGAAATTGCTGAGGGTTTTCTTCAGGTTCGTAAAGCATTAATTGATGTTGGTTTTTAGCTGAATCTCCTGCCTTTGGGTAATAGGTCTTAAACACCCCTTCTTCTTTGTTGATCACAGCCCCGTTTTCGATAAATTTTTCCCTGTAGTAAGCGATACTTTGGTAAGGGTCCTGTGGATAATTTTCAGGAAGTCTTTCCAAGGCTTTTTTGATATAATCGAGTGGATTTTTTTCCGTAAGGATCACTTCATCAAGCACATTGGAACTCGGTGTAAGAATGATTTCAAGCTCTCGACTGATACTTGTCAGGGGCACCTCATAACTGTTAAAGCCAATAAAGCTGATGTTTAGCGTGTCATTTCTTTTTGATTTTGGAACATAAAAATCAAACTCACCTTCTTCATTGCTGATGGTTCCTATGGGATGATTTTTTAGCCGGATAGAAGCAAAGGGCAAAGGTTCTTTGTCTTCGCCATTTATGATTTTCCCAGTAATGACACTATTGTCCTGGGCGTAGATGCCAGAATCAATGGTCTGCAACAAAAGAAAGAACACACATAAAATTTTAAACCGCATAAAATAATTTTATCATTCGACGAATGAAGAATGGGATTGTTACAAAAGTAAGGATTGTGACTTAAGGAATTTTATAGGGATACTATTCTCTTTTGATCAGCAGGAAATAATCATTGTCAAGTTCCAGGTAGCCCTGGTCGTAAACATAATAATATACATTTCCGGTTTTGGTGGTATACATAGAGGTGAACAAAGAAAAATCAAAATTATGACCGTTCAGGGTATTTCGAACCACTTTGGTTTTCCCTTTACTGTTTAATTCAGAAAGGATCTTATAGTTTTTTCTCAATCGATTATTCGTATTTCTGATCAGGTTTTTACTGTCCTTATTCACCTTGTTATTGTGGGCATTCCGACAATAATCACTGCAAAATTTCTTATCACTTCTTCCCTGAATGCGTTCTCCGCATTCCAAACAAACTTTATTTTCCATGTTTAAGAGTTAAAACCTTAATTGTTAAAAGTGATATTTTTAAATGTAGCATACAATTAATTAGTAAAAATAATCTAAAAAGTAATCTTCCAAAAAAATACAATTGATTAAAGTTACAAAATGTTAAGCATGTACAAACGACTACATTCATTTACATACGAAAGTAAATGTTTATCAAGACAACCTTTTGATTTTCTCGTCACAAATTTGCAGAAGCGAATCAGTTCAGGTTTGCCAAAAGTTTAACAGCTCAAACGAAATGAGCACAAAATCTAAAACAATGAATAAATTAAGAAACAGAGTACAATTGATCGGACATTTAGGAATGGACCCAGAAGTTAAAACCCTAGAATCAGGAACTAAACTTGCGAAGTTTTCACTGGCAACCAACGATAGTTATGTAAATACCAAGGGAGAAAAGGTGGAAGAAACAGAATGGCACAATGTGATCGCCTGGAACAAAACAGCCGATATAGTAGAATCTTATCTCGAAAAAGGAAAGGAAGTAGCGTTGGAAGGAAAGCTTACGACCAGGTCATGGGACGATGAGAATGGCAATAAAAAGTATATCACGGAAGTAGTATGTAGTGAGATTTTGTTTTTGGGAAAGGGATAATTAGTGAATGCGTGAATGCTGCAATGCTGCAATGCTGCAATGCTACAATGCTACAATGCTGCAATGCTGCAATAAAAAAAGGTAACGATAAAGATAGGTTAAAATGACTGAAAAACAGGAGTTTATTGAAAGGATGAAGAAGAAAACAAAGGCCTTTGCGGTTGAGGTGATCTCCTTTTGTAATTCACTAAAGTCTGACAGAGCATCGAGCGTTGTATCATATCAAATAATTAAGTCAGCAACTTCAACTGGAGCCAATTATAGAGCTGCTTGCAAAGCGCGTTCAAAGAAAGAATTTTTCAGTAAATTGTGCATTGTAGTTGAGGAGATAGACGAAACAAAATATTGGTTAGAAGTCATTTTAGAAGCTAGTTTGTCCAATAGGTCAGAATTTTTAAATCAGTTGTACAATGAAGCAGAAGAGATCACCAAAATTATGTCTTCAGCCAGAAATTCAGTTTATGAAAACAAAAATTAAAATTGTAATTATTTAAGCAAGCATTGTAGCATTGTAGCATTTCAGCATTCTATATTTTAAAGTGCACACACAAGGAACCACACATGAAATCCTTTCAAAAAGAGCTCGTATTAAAACCTCACCCAAGAGGGTATCACCTGATCACGAAACAAATTCTGGAACAAGTACCTGAGATCAAGGATATCAATATAGGCTGGATGCAACTATTTATCAAACATACTTCGGCGAGTTTGACCATTAATGAAAATGCTGATCCGAGTGTAAGGACCGATTTTGAAAGTCATATGAATAAACTGGTTCCTGAAGATGCACCATATTATATTCATACTTATGAAGGGTCGGATGACATGCCGGCACATATCAAGGCCTCGTTGATGGGAGCTTCTGTGCAAGTTCCCATCAGCAATGGCCGTTTGAATATGGGCATATGGCAAGGTATTTATTTATGTGAGCACAGAAATCATGGCGGCTCGAGAAGGTTAGTTGTGACGATTTTAGGAAATTAAACAATAACTCATGCGATCACTGAATCATTCAATCAGCGCATCATTAATTTAGCATCAATACGCCCTTTACCTGGTTTAATTTTAAAATCTTTTGATTTTAACTGGTTGTCAAGGTCTTTTTCCAGACTTTTGAGCGCTCCATGATCTACGAGTTCTTTTTTAAACCTGCTTAGTGTGCTATGTCCGGGAACACTGTCTTCAATGGTAAGACCGCAGAATCTGAGAGCAGAGATGCTGTCATAGACCATGGCCTCTGTTTGTGTATCAGAAAGTTTGTACCATTTCGAAATCATGTGCATTTTAAATAACAACAGAGGTGAATAGGCTTTGGCTCCTCTATCGGTTAGCCCCTTGGTATAGACCAATTTAATTTTTGCGGCAATAGGATCCCAATTGATAAGTTGGTCAATTTGAGCAAAAAATTCATTTTTCCCACTGTGCTTGTCCACAAAAGGAGCGACAAAACTTCGCTGAGGGTCGTTGATGTTTTTATATGATTTCACTTTTCTAAGATACGAAGTAATTGCTTGGATTGCAAGAGGATGAATGAATTTTAATAATGCTAAAACTCAGAAATTCTTGAATTTATAAATTGAGAAAGTATACCAAATAATTTATGCGGCTCTGGATTAAAATTTTTTTCATAGATCATCTCAAATGAGTCAAATAAATCCCAATTGTTTATCACATATATATTATTAAATTAGCATCAATAATTCTAATTCCAAACCATGTACAGAATCAAATTTTTTAGACCGGCACTTTTGATGGTATTCATTCTCTTGTTTGTTGCTGAATCTAATGCGCAGAAAAAGAAGAAAAGTAAAAATGAAGTTCCAGGTGTTCAATACGAAGAATCCTTATACGAAGGACTTGAATACAGACTGGTTGGACCATTTAGAGGAGGAAGGTCAGCTGCAGTGACAGGTGTTCCCGGAGAGCCGAATCTATTTTATTTTGGCTCAACAGGGGGAGGAATATGGAATACCAAAGACGGAGGTCGTACCTGGGATAATATTTCAGATGGTTTCTTCGGAGGAAGTATTGGTTCCATTGCTGTTTCTGAAACGGATAAAAACGTGATCTATGTAGGTGGTGGTGAAAAAACGGTAAGGGGTAATGTTTCCTCAGGCTATGGTATTTGGAAAAGTGAAGACGCGGGAAAAACATGGGTGGCTTCAGGTTTAAAAAGCTCCAGACATATTTCAAGGCTTGCCATTCACCCCAGGGACCATAATACGGTTTACGCCGGTGTTATGGGTAATATCTATAAACCGACAAAGGAAAGAGGTTTATATAAAACTACAGACGGTGGGAAAACCTGGAATAATGTTTTATTTGCCAATGAACATTCAGGTGTGGTTGATCTAAAGATGGATCCCAATAACCCAAGAATTCTCTATGCATCAACTTGGAGAGTTCAGAGAACTCCTTATAGTTTGAGTAGTGGTGGTGAAGGATCTGCTTTGTGGAAAAGCTCAGACAGTGGGGCATCCTGGACCGAAATTTCCAAGAACAAAGGATTTCCAACTGACACACTTGGAATTATTGGCGTAACGGTTTCACCTAAAAACTCCGAAAGGGTTTGGGCCATGGTTGAAAACAAGGAAAAAGGTGGTTTGTACAGAAGTGATGACGGAGGAGAAACATGGTCAAAGGTAAATGACGAAAGAAAATTAAGGCAAAGAGCCTGGTATTATACGCGTGTATATGCAGATACCAAGGATGAGAACACGGTCTATGTGTTGAATGTTAGCTATCATAAATCAACTGACGGAGGAAAATCATTTACCACTCATAATGCGCCACATGGAGATCATCATGATCTTTGGATAGATCCACAAGATTCAAAAAGAATGATCATTGGTGACGATGGTGGTGCACAAATTACCTATGATGGAGGAGAAACCTGGACAACTTACCACAACCAGCCCACATCTCAGTTTTATAGAGTAACTACTGATAATAGCTTTCCGTTTCGAATTTATGCGGCACAGCAGGATAATTCAACCATAAGAATAAAACATCGCAGTGACGGCAGAAGTATAAATGAAGATGACTGGGAAGAAACAGCAGGTGGAGAATCGGCTCATATTGCAGTAGACCCCAACAATGATGATATTGTTTACGGAGGAAGCTATGATGGATTTCTCACCAGGGTTAACCATAAGACCGGAACCGTCAGGGCCATCAATGTATGGCCGGATAACCCTATGGGTCATGGGGCCGAGGGTATGAAATACAGATTTCAATGGAATTTCCCTATTATTTTCAGTAAGCACAATCCAAAAAAGCTCTATACTTTTTCCAATCATGTACATATGTCGGAAAATGAGGGGCAGAGTTGGGAATTATTAAGCGAAGACCTTACCAGAAATGATCCTGAAAAACTGGTATCAAGCGGTGGCCCCATCACTCAAGACAACACCAGTGTAGAATATTATTGCACCATTTTTGCGGCTAATGAAAGCCCTTTAAAGGAAGGCTTGCTATGGGTTGGAACAGATGATGGGTTGGTACATGTGACAAAAGATGGAGGTAAAAGCTGGGAAAATGTTACTCCCCAAGGGATGCCGGAATGGATGATGATCAATAGTGTTGAGCCCTCAAATTTTGATGAAGGAACCTGTTATATTGCCGGAACAAGATATAAATTAGGGGATTTTACACCTTACTTATATAGAACGAAAGATTATGGTAAAACCTGGGTAAAAATAACAAGTGGAATAGATCCGGAGCATTTTACAAGAGTTGTGAGAGAGGATCCTTCTCAAAAAGGATTATTATATGCAGGTACAGAAACAGGGATGTATGCTTCATTTAATGACGGTTCCAGCTGGCAAAAATTCCAGTTGAATTTACCGATCGTTCCTATCACGGATCTTGCCGTTAAAGACAATAGTCTGATCGTGGCTACTCAGGGCAGAAGTCTTTGGATGCTTGATGATCTTACTGTGATCCATCAGTTAGAAACAGCAAAAAAAGGAGATAAAAATTATTTGTTTGCCCCAAAAAGCACCTACAGAACCAAAGGACGTGGAGGTAACGCCTCAAACACAGCAGGGACGAATCTGGAAAATGGTGTGATCACCTATTTCAACATAGCTCAATATGATGAAAAGAAAGACAGCATCCATTTGACTTATTTGGATCTTCAAGGAGATACATTAGCCTCTTTTTCAAATTTTGATAAGAAAAAAGAGAAGAAATTGAAAGTTGAAAAGGGCGCCAATAAGTTTGTTTGGAATACCAGGACAGAAGGAGCAGAAGAGTTCGACGGGATGATACTTTGGTGGGCCAGCTTAAACGGAGCTAAAGTAGTTCCGGGTACATATAAAGTTAACTTGATGGTCAATGGTAAAGAACAGACCCGGCCTTTTGAAATCCTGGCTGATCCAAGAGCAGAAGTAAGCCTGGAGCAAATGCAACAGCAATATGACTTTGTTTTTGATGTCAACCAGACCATTGACAAGGCACACAAGTCAATAAAAAAGATCAGAAAGATCAATGCTCAATTGAGTTCATTTATAAAACAATACGAAAACGAGGAAGCGGTGAGTGATTTGGTAGCCAAAGCCAAGGAACTCAAGAAATCTTTTTCAGAAATTGAGAAAGCTTTGTACCAAACCAAGAATAAGAGTAATCAGGACCCACTAAATTTTCCTATAAAACTAACCAATAAACTGGCACATCTCAATAGTTTGGTGACCATGGATGATTTCCCACCAACGGCTCAGGACATTGCAGTTAAAAACGAATTGTCTGCTCAGATCAATGCTGAATTAGATACATTCGATACTTTGATTACAAAGGAAATAAAGAGCTTTAATGATTCATTTAACTCCCTTAAGTTGGATTATTTGATTCTGGAATAATATCAAACGATTCTTAAACGTGAGCCATGAAAAGGTTAAAATACTTATTTGTTTTTATACTTCCCTTAGGGGTGTATTTTGCCTTTAACAGGCAGGGATGGAGTACCTTTTCGCCTATTATTTTCACCTTTGTATTGATTCCTTTTTTAGAACTTTTCTTAAAGCCCGATAAGAAGAATTTCGACCAGGAAACCATGCTGAAGGAGAAGAATAGTAGCATCTATGACTGGATTTTGTATCTCTCGGTTCCGATTCAATTACTCATGTTGATCTCATTTCTATTTGTGATCGAACTGACCCCAATAAATTCAATTAGTTATTTTGGAAAAGTATTTGCCATGGGATTGCTTTGCGGTGTTTTAGGAATCAATATTGGTCATGAATTAGGACATCGTTCCTCAAGATGGGAGCAATTCTTAGGAGAAGTATTACTGTTAACTTCCCTCAATACGCACTTTCTTCCCTATCACAATGAAGGTCATCACAGAGAGGTAGCAACACCTGATGATGCAGCCACAGCAAAAAAAGGTCAGTCGCTATTTTCTTTTTGGTTCACTTCTCATTTTGGCAGTTATGTAAAAGCCTGGAAAATTGAGAATAACAGGATGAAGCGCTCGGGGAAATCGATATTTTCATTTTCAAACAGAATGATCATTTATTCGATAGCGAACTTGGTGCTGCTTTTTGGCATTTACTATTATTTTGATTTTAAGGTACTTTTGGCATTTATTCTTGCTGCCGTGATCGGTATTTTATTGCTGGAAACGGTTAACTATATTGAACATTACGGATTATTGCGACAAAAAAATGAATCGGGAAGATACGAACGGGTCAAACATTGGCATTCATGGAATTCGGATCACCAGATCGGAAGGTTGATGCTCTTCAATCTTTCAAGACATTCTGATCATCATTATAAAGCCAGTAAAAAATACCAGGTTTTAGAATCATTACCCGAAAGCCCTCAGATGCCGACAGGTTACCCTGGAATGATGATGCTCGCACTTATCCCACCTTTGTGGTTTTCAGTGATGAACAAAAAACTGGATCAAATTTAAAACTATCAAGCTAAACCAAACTCATGAAAAATATTTACGTACTCTTTATTGCCCTTCTTTTAAGTTCTGTCAATGGATATGCACAAAAAAAGAAAAATAAAAAAAGCAAGGCTGCACCAACGGTCGAGATCATAGATTCTACTTTTCACGGGCTGAAATGGAGAAATATTGGCCCTTTTCGCGGAGGGAGAAGTGTTGCATCCACTGGAGTGGTAGGACAACCGATGACCTATTACTTTGGATCTACTGGAGGAGGAATATTTAAAACCGTTGATGATGGCATCACATGGAAAAATGTGTCAGATGGGTTTTTAAAAACAGGTACCGTTGGAGCCATAGCAGTATCCGAATCAAATCAAAATATTGTCATCGCTGGTATGGGAGAGCATGCTGCCAGAGGTGTCATGACTTCTATGGGAGATGGAGTCTATAAATCTGTTGATGCCGGCAAAACCTGGAAGCATATAGGTTTGGATAAATCAAGACATATTTCGGATGTAATTATTCATCCTACAAATCCCGATATCGTTTTTATATCGGTTCAGGGAGCACAATACGGTCCTTCAGCAGATAGAGGAGTGTACAGAAGTATTGATGGAGGAACCAACTGGGAAAAGGTGCTATATATTGATGAGAATACTGGTGCATCATCCTTGTCGATGGACATGAAAAATCCACTGATCCTCTATGCTGCCATGTGGGAACACAGAAGATATCCCTGGACCATGGAATCAGGAGGAGAAAAATCAGGGTTACATAAATCTATAGACGGAGGTACTACATGGACCAAAATGAAAGAAGGCCTGCCAGAAGTAATTGGAAAATCAGGAATTTCAGTGTCAAGAGCCAATCCTGAAAGAGTATTTGCTGTGATTGAAGCTGAAGGCGATAAATCGGGTGTTTACCGGTCTGATGACGCTGGTAAAAAATGGAAACAAGTCAATAAGGACCGTATCAATATTACACGATCCTGGTACTATATGGAAATATTTGCCGACCCGATAGATGAAAATATTGTTTGGGTGATGAATGCGCCTGCGATGAAATCAATTGATGGTGGAAATAGTTTTTTCAGGGTAGCGACTCCGCATGGTGATAACCACCATCTATGGATCAACCCTAATGATAATTCAAAAATGATCAACTCTAATGATGGGGGTGCCAATGTTTCAAATAACGGCGGAAAGAGTTGGAGTAGCCAACAATACCAGGCAACTTCACAGTTTTACAGAGTCATTACAGATAACCTGGTTCCATATAATGTCTATGGGGGCCAGCAGGATAATTCAGCAATTGCCATAGCAAGCAGAACCAATGGTGGTGGAATTGGATGGAAAGACTGGTATTCTGTAGCAGGATGCGAAAGTGCTTTTCTGGCATTTGATCCGGATAATCCGGAAGTTGTTTTTGGAGGTTGTTATCAGGGAATCATTGAGCGATGGTATAAAAGTTCTCGTACCGGTAAGGAAATTAAAGAATATCCGGAACTGTCTTTAGGGAATGCACCGGAAAACTTTAAATTCAGATATAATTGGAACGCTCCGATCATTAGTTCACCTCACGATAGAAATACGATTTATCATGCCGGAAATGTAGTGTTTAAAACTACTGATCAAGGTAATTCATGGACCGTGATCAGCCCTGATCTCACCAGAAATGAGGCTGATAAACATGGTCCCGGAGGTAAGCCTTTTACCAATGAGGCAGCTGGCGGAGAGAATTATAACACCTTGATGTCATTGGCTGAATCTCCTCATGAACAAGGGGTGCTTTGGGCAGGTTCTGATGACGGTTTGCTTCATGTGACCAGAGATGGTGGCGCTAATTGGAAAAATGTGACGCCGTCAGATATGAAGGAAGGTATTGTTAATTCTATTGAGGTTTCTCCTCATGACCCGGCAACGGTTTATGTTACCTTGATGCGTTACAAATCTATGGACCTTCAACCCTATATTTTTAAAACCACTGATTATGGTCAATCATGGACAAAATTGGTGAATGGTTTTACAGATGAACATACTTTTGCAAGGGTGGTCAGAGAAGATCCAATAAGAAAAGGCTTGTTATATGCAGGAACCGAAACAGGTTTATATATATCCTTGAACGATGGGCAAAACTGGCAGCCATTTCAATTGAACTTACCTGTAGTTCCTATCAATGATCTGGTGATCCAGGACAATGATCTTGTAGCCGCAACAGCAGGAAGGTCATTTTGGATTTTAGATGATCTAGGGGCTTTACAACAATGGTCCAAGAACGATCATGACCTTAGCCTGTTCAAACCAAAGGACACCTACTTGATCTTTGGAGGAAGCAGTGAAAAGCCAATTCCGGGATTGGGTGATAATCCAAAGTCAGGAGTGACCTTTGATTATTATTTGGGGAAAGATGCTGATTCGCTTGAATTGAAGCTTGAAGTGCTGGAAAATAATAAGGTGATCAGAACCATTACCAGTAAAAAGCCAAAAGAATTTAAATCCTGGCCGGGAGGGCCATCTAAACCTCAGGTACTGCCTGCAAAAAAAGGTTATAACAGATTTACCTGGGATTTTAGAAGAGCCTCTTTACCTGCAGTAGATAAAGTATTTCTTTTTGGGAGTCATGATGGATCACGAGTAGCCCCTGGTGACTATACATTGAGATTGAGCCTGGAAAATGAAGCAGGTTGAAACTAATGTCAATATTCTACCCAATCCAAATATAGAGGCCTCAACTGCAGACTATCAGGACCAACAATTGTTTTTAGAAGAAATTGAAGGAATGATCACCGAGATCCACGAGTCTGTCAATCAAATGAGGTCGGCTAAAAAGCAATTAAAGGCTTATGCTGAATTATTAGAGAACAATGAAAAGGCAGATACATTGGTGGCCAGGGGAGAAACTCTTTTAAAGAGGATCGATAGCTGGGAAACAAATTTGATCCAACCCAAGCAGAAGACATTTCAGGATGTGATCAATTATAACAATCAGTTAAACGCCGAACTTACTTATTTGAAGGATTTTGCAGATACGGCAGACCCGATCATTACCGAAGGAGCGAGAGAACGGTTAAATGATTTGAAAAAAGATTGGAGCGTTTATGAAAAAGAAAGAGATGATATCATCACAACCGAAATGAGTGCTTATAATGACTTGTTTAGTTCACTGAACATCCCTGCGCTTATCATTGACTAATATTCCAGAAGTGCTCAAATGAGCTAAAAAAATTAAAATAGCTAAGCGTATTGGGGTCAAATGAATTCTAGTGAGTTATCTATCAAATTAATGCAATATCATGATAGCACATGTAAGAAGTTTTAAGCCAAATGAACAAATAAGGTTGTTAATTATTTGTTGTTGTCTGACCCTGCCAGTCTTACTGAAAGCACAGGACTCTTTAAATTGGGAGTTTGAGACAAAAGGTGCCGTCTATTCAACACCGTTGCTTGACGAGAATTATCTATATATCGGAAGTGCTGACCATAACTTCTACGCTTTGGATAAAGAAACAGGTGAAAAACTATGGGAATTCCAGACAAAAGGGGAGATACATTCGTCAGCCTGTTTAAAGGGAGATTTAATTTTTTTTGCAAGTGGTGATGGCAATTTATATGCTGTTGACAAGAATAGTGGTAAAGATGTGTGGCAATTTAAATCAAACGGTGAAAAAACATATGATTTATGGGATTATTATTTGTCTTCACCTAAAGTTGATGGAGCATTAGTGTATTGGGGAAGCGGAGATGGGAATGTTTATGCCATTGAAATAGCCACAGGAATCATGAAATGGCAGTTTGAAACAAAGGGCATTGTTCATGCAGACCCTGTTATTCACAAGGACAAAATTTTTATTGGGAGCTATGATGGAAATTTGTATGCCTTGGATAAAAATAGCGGAGAACTGATATGGAAGTTCAAAACTCTTGGAGCTCAGTATTTTCCAAAGGGAGAAATTCAAAAGGCGGTCTTAGTAGATAATGGGACGGTATTTTTTGGCAGCAGGGATTATAATCTCTATGCTTTAGACGAACAAACTGGAACTGTAAAGTGGAACATGAGAGAGCCTCAGGGTTGGATCATTGCAACACCTGTGGCGAATAAGGACCATATATTTTTTGGTACGTCTGACGCACATAAGTTTTATTGTTATGAGAAAAACTCTGGTGCAAAAGTTTGGGATATAAATGTTGGAATGAGAGTTTATGGATCAGCAGCTTTATACAATGATCTTGTTTATTTTGGCGCATTTGATGGAAAGGTTTTAGGCGTAGATTCAAAAACAGGGGAGCAGAAGTGGGCCTACCAAACCAAGGGGAGTGTTAAAAATTATGCAAGTGTTTTTGATGCCAATGGACAGTTTAAAAAAGGATTCGCACTTTATGGAAACGATATGATCGATACCGAGAAAATGATTCTTAATTTAGGAGCAGTATTAGGGACACCAATTATAGATCAAAACACTATCTATTTTGGTAGTGCAGACGGGTTCATATATGCCGTTGATTTGAATCCTTAATCTTCATTTCGTCGATTTTCCTGAATGATTCTTCGCACTGGAGCCGGAGCCTGAATTCCTTCCTCTTTGAGTGTTTTAAAAATCTGTAAGGCAATGGCACTATCGGTTTTCAGCGTATCTGAAAAGGTGGTCCAATACAATAGTGAAAAATTTAAGTTTCCATCATCTCCATAACCATAGAAATAGGTTTTAGGCGCTGGTTCCTTGCTTATATTGGGGTGGTCATTAGCGATCTTGTTGAATATTTCAATCACCTTTTCAGGATCCGCACCAGGTGAGGTTTTCATTGGAATCTTGCTTCTTCGATTCCTGTTTGAGAGCGTCCAGTTGACCACTTTTTTGGAGATCAGATCTCCATTAGGAATAATGACTTCGGCTCCAGAATAGGCTCTAATATTGCTTGATCTGACGCCAATGTTGGTTACAACGCCCATTTCCATATCAACTTCAATGGTATCTCCCAAATTAATGGGTCTTTCAAAGGCCAGTATCAATCCGGAAACAAAGTTCAATACTACGTTTTGCAGACCAAAACCTATACCAACCCCAAGAGCCCCAAGAATAAATCCGAGTTTACTAAGATCAACACCTGCAGCTGTAAGCCCTACATAAAGCCCTATACCAATGACCACAATACGCAAGACCAGTGAAATTGCCGGCGCAATTCCCCTGGGCAATACATTGACCATCCATTCGTCTTGAAATAAAGTGGCAGCAATTTTAGCGATGATCAAAGTGAAAATAAAGATGCCAAGAAAAGCCAAAATTCCACCAAGAGAAATGGTCATTTCACCAACCCGCCACTCCATCGCGATCAGATCAGTATACCAATTAATAATAAAGTCATATAATTCAAAAGCGGACAGGGTAAAGAATAACCAAAATAATAAACCAATAATATTAAATAAGGGCCTTATTCTTTGATGCGTAGCCTCCACCATGGCTGTCAGAGTTTGAATATTCGTTGATTTTCTGAATTTAAAAATCAATATCAAAACACTGGTGAACACTTTTACAGCTAAATAAGTAACTACACCAAAGGATAGTGAGGTAATAACAGCTTTTGTAATATAATTTGACAATGCCACCATTCCGATCATATTGGCGACAATTGAAACAACAAGCAATACCATGAACAATTTGGCAACAAAACCAAAAAGCTTGATGATTTGTGAAAATTTTTCGGGACTTGCCTTGACTATTTTTCGTCCGATAAAAAGAGCTACTAAAAGTATAATTGCATCAATTATGAGCAACCATCTAACCAGATTTGCTTTGACTCCAATAAACGCTTCAAAAGTATTGATCAGATATACGAGAAAAAGAAGCCAGAGAAAGGGGCTGATTTTTTTATCGGTTACTTTAGGAAGCAATAAAACTGTAGCAAATAAAACAATAATAATATGAAATTCAGCATAAGCCGGGACCATTGAATTGTAAAAAAAAGCTGATACAAGCACACCAACAGAAAGTGTTGTCAACAATGGGTTTTCCAGTATTGTATTTGCCTGAATTTCAATAGGATTTTTTAATGATAAAATATCCCGTTTCCATTTTCTATTCGCAATGATAAGGAAAGACAATAATAAAATTAAGAAGACAATTTGTAGAACTACAATTTTAATATTTAAATTAAAAAAGTTCATAAACTGTTTCTTATTTTGCTTTATTCCATTGTAAATCAGGGTATGTGTAGATAATGACTCAGGAGCTATACTGTCATTAACCATTATTTTTTTATTTCCCTCCCAAATAGGAGCACTATCAAGTATAAAATAGTCCTTTCTTCTTTGATTCTCGGCATATTCAATATTTGCGATTTCCTCATCAATGATCAAAACCAGATCGGTTATTTTTCTTTGCGTCAGAAATATTGTATCAAGTCTGGTGTGAGCTGATTTCATTGTGCCCTCCAGGATCTTAACAATACCATCAATACTTTCGCTTACATCTTTGGATTCAGTTCTTTCCTCAAGCTCTTTTTTAGTCAATTCCCAACGATTTAAATCATAGTATAGATCATTGATTATTTTACTTACTTCTTCAGCACGATCCTTAACGACTCTTTGGTATTGTTTTAATGAAGAATCATAATTGGTCCATTCAACTTTCCGAACTTTTAGATCTCTAAGGGTAACATCTTCTTTTTTTAAGAGCACAGAGTCAACCAACTCCAATATTTGTGGTGTAGCAACTTCCACAATTGAATCTATTTCAGCAATCCTTCTACTCGCGTCTAATGTGCTTTTTAGTTTTAGAATTCGTTGTCCAAGTTTTTCTGATTCTTCTGATATATCCCCAATGGCTATGGATTCATTAGAAACCGAAGTACTATCAATTTTTACTTCCTGAGCTTTAAGTCCAATGCCTAATAACACAAACAGAAAAAGACAATAGAATTTAAGAGATTTAAACTTCATAAATAGTTCTTTGAAAGGAACAAGATACTTATTTTTTTTATTTAACTCATGTGGCTTGTCATTCTGAAGGGTGGCATGGATTCTAAAAAAAGAACTTATATTTATGAATCGTATACATACTTAAAATAAAAATGTAAACAATGCCAAATTCAGATTTAATTTTAAAGGTTGGAATGGCTCAGATTTCACCCGTTTGGTTAGATAAAGCAAATACGATTAAGAAGATTCTTGATCAGATTGAGAAAGCAAAAAAACAGGGTTGCGAATTACTAGTTTTCGGGGAGGGTTTATTGCCAGGGTATCCTTTTTGGTTAGGATTGACTCAGGCTACTGAATTTGATTCAAAAATGCAAAAAGAAATCCATGCTCACTATGTTCAAAACGCCATTCAAATCGAGTCAGGTGGATTGGATGACATATGCAAGGCTTGCAAAAAACATAAAATGGCAGTTTATTTAGGAATTATTGAAAGACCTCTTGACAGGGGAGGGCATAGCATTTATTGTTCCCTGGTCTATATTGATGCCCTGGGGAAAATTTGCTCAGTGCATAGGAAATTACAGCCTACCTACGATGAAAGATTGACCTGGTCTCCCGGAGATGGACATGGTTTAAGGGTACACGCCCTTAAGAAGTTTACAGTTGGGGGTTTAAATTGTTGGGAAAACTGGATGCCTTTGGCCCGAACAGCTTTATATGGCTTGGGAGAGAATCTGCATATTGCCGTATGGCCAGGATCTGATTATAATACAAAAGACATTACAAGATTTATAGCTCGTGAATCAAGGTCTTTTGTTGTTTCAGTATCTTCTTTGATGAAAAGGGAAGATTTTCCGGAAGATACTCCCTACCTGGGAGAAATACTCGAAAATTGTCCTGATATCCTTGCAAATGGCGGATCCTGTATTGCAGGACCTGATGGAGAATGGCTTGTTGAGCCTGTGATTGGCGAAGAAGGCCTGATTATATATGATGTTGACTATAATAGGGTATTGGAGGAACGACAGAATTTTGACTCCGGTGGGCCATTATTCCAGACCCGATGTAACAAGATTAGAAGTAAACAGAGAAAGGCAATCTGTGGTTAATTTTAGCGATGGATCAAATGACAAATAACAAACCTTATGAAAAAAATTGGATTGATCGGAGGAATGAGTTGGGAATCTACCCTGTTATATTATGAGTTGATCAATAAAAAAGTGAAAGCTATACTTGGAGGTTTGCATTCGGCAAATTGCGTCATTGAGTCAGTTGATTTTTCCGAAATTGCCGAGCTTCAGGCAAAAGATGACTGGAAGGCACTGGATGAATTAATGATCAATAGGGCAAGGTCACTTGAAGGTGCAGGGGCTGAACTGTTAATGATCTGTGCCAACACCATGCATTTATGTGTAGAAGCTATTGGGCAGGCAACAACTATTCCTATTGTTCATATTGCAGAGGTGACAGCCGATCAGATCAAAGAAGCCCAACTTGACAAGGTGGCATTACTGGGCACCAAATTTACGATGGAAAGGGATTTTTTTAAAAATATCTTGATGGACAAAGGAATAGATGTAATTGTTCCTGATCAAAAAGACAGGGATTTGGTTCATGAGATCATCTATAAGGAGCTGGTTAGGGGAGAGATAACATTAGCTTCTAAAAAAATCTATTTGGAAATCATCGATGATTTAAAAGAGAAGGGTGCCCAAGGAATCATTTTAGGATGTACCGAAATCCCGCTATTGATCGGGCCTGAAGATACAGATATGCCACTTTTTAATACCACTAAAATTCATGCTGAAAAAACAGTTGAACTCGCGCTGGCCAAGTAAGTAACTTCCTATAATTTTTTATGTAACGAAAGCTGAATTCGTTTACGGATTTTATCAACTTCCAGAACTTTGACAATCACTTGTTGGTGCAGGTTGACAATGGCATTGACATCTTTTACAAAAGTATCAGACAAATTAGACACATGGATCAGTCCATTTTCTTTGATGCCGATATCCACAAAACAACCAAAGTTTGTAATATTATTGATGATTCCCGGAAGCAATTGCCCTTCTCTCAGATCATCAATATTTTTCAAATTTTGATCAAAGGTAAATACCTTCGCCTTTTCCCTGGGATCGAGCCCCGGTTTTTCCAACTCGTGAATAATGTCCTTTAATGTGGGCAGGCCAATTTGTTCGGTGCAATACTTGTTTAGATCTATTTGAGAAAGAAGATCTTTATTGCCTATTATTTCTGCTACGGTCTTCTTTAAATCCATGGCCATTTTGGTTACCAGGCCATAGCTTTCGGGATGAACAGCAGAGTCGTCAAGTGGGTTCTTTGCATTTTTAATTCTCAGGAAACCTGCACTTTGTTCAAAAGCCTTATCGCCCAAGTCTGGGCACTTTTTTAATGTCCGATCTCGACATAAAAGCGCCCTTCTCTTTTCTATAGGACACGATGTTCTCGGCCAGTTTTTCACCGATACCGGACACATAACTCAAGCAGGGATACACTTGCCGTATTGATATTGACGCCAATCGTATTTACACAACTTTCCACAACATGCATCCAGACTGCTTTTTAATTTGTTCTGATCAACATCATGCTGGTACTGTCCAACTCCAATTGATTTAGGATCTATCTTCACCAATTCGGCCAAGGGATCAGCCAGTCTTCGCCCAATAGACACAGCACCCCTCACGGTAACATCATAATTTGGGAATTCATCACGGGCAATTTTCGATGCCGAATAAATCGAAGCTCCGGCCTCGTTCACTACAAAAACCTGAATATCTTTGTTAAAGCGAATCCTTTTGACCAAACTTTCCGTTTCTCGCGAAGCCGTTCCGTTTCCAATGGCGATGGCATCGATCTTATAGGCATCCACCAAAGAGCTCAGTTTTTTGATGGCACCCTTACTGTCATTTGTAGGTGCATGAGGATAAATATTTTCGTTGTACTCCAAGCCTCCCTGAGCACTTAAACAAACGATCTTACACCCAGATCTAAACCCAGGATCGATGGCCAGAATTCTTTTTTCACCTAAAGGTGCCCCCAACAAGAGTTGCCTTAAATTTTTGGAAAAAACAGCAATGGCATTCTCATCTGCTTTTTCTTTTGCGGCTTGGAGAATTTCATTTGAAAGAGAAGGAAACAAGTAGTCTTTTGAACGAATCTTCTATGGCCAAAGAAATTTGAGTGGCACAATCATGACGTGATTTGATGATCCTTTCCTTGATTTCATCAATGACTTTGTTTTTATCAAGGTCAATGGATAGTCTTATAAAACCTTCTCTCTCTGCTCTCAGGATAGCGAGTAATCGATGAGAAGGACAAGATTTTAGGGCTTCTTCCCAGTCAAAGTAATCTTTAAATTTTAATGCCTTTTCACTTTCAGCATTCGATTTGATCACTTTGCTTTGGATCCTGGCAAATTTGTCTAAATGCCATCTGATCCGGTTCCTTACACTGCTCCTTTCATTGATCCATTCTGCGATGATATGTCTGGCACCTTCAAGGGCTTCGGAGCTGCTGATTTCATTTGTCGTATATCTGCTGAACAATCTGGTCAAGTTGATCCGGCTTTTGGCTCATGATGATCTTTGCCAAAGGCTCCAATCCAAGCAAACGGGCTTTTTCTGCTTTTGTCTTTCTTTTTTTCTTAAAGGGAAGATACAGGTCTTCCAAAGTGGTTAAATCGGTTGCTGAATTGAATTTGAGATCTTTAGTTCATCGGTTAAAACCTCTTGTTCTTCCAGTGATTTTAAAATACTAAGCTTTCTTTTTCCAAGCTCCTCAAAGATCTTTTTGAATTCCAGAATTTTACCGATCTCTACTTCATCAAGATTTCCGGTCTGTTCCTTTCGGTACCTTGATATAAAAGGAATCGTGCAGTCTTCATTAAAAAGTTCAATCGTATTTTCAATTCCTTTTAGCGGAAGGTTGGTTTTTGAGTACTTATAAAACTTACTAATTGCATGGATCAGATTTGAAAAACACAAAGGTATTATTTCAAGGAGATAAACGACGCCTGAAATATAAAAACCCAATGATAAAATTAAACATTGGGTCTTTTTCTTTGATTTCTTACAAATCGAATCGCAAGCCTAAAGAAATATTATTTTCTTTGCGATTGGGTTCATTGAAAATTCTGTTCAAATCGTATTTCACATAGAAGCTAAAATCATCAACACCAATATAACTGCTTAAACCGTATATCAAATTACTCGTGTTATAACTTTGCGTGATCTTGTCTTTTTGCTTTGATCCATTTTCAGAATATTTTAATTTTTGACGTGTTCGTCATATTAAAACCGAAATAACCTCCAATACCATATTTAAATCTTTTTACGGGTAGAATAACGGATATAACTTCCTTTATCAATTTTTTTCGAAGGTCCGAATTCAAAATGAATCGGTACAACCAAATTATCCATTCTCAGTTTTGATTTGTCTAAACTTCCGGGAAATTCTTCCAAATAAGTTAAGTCTCCATCTTGAACAAAGTACATATTATCCGTAGGATTCAATCCATTAAACTGGAATGCAAACCCATACCTGAATCGAATGGCATTAGAATTTTGTAAGTACCCGTGTGGACCATGTCCAACCCATTTCGAAAAATTTGCTTTTCCCCATTTTATAGGGAGACTTGTCAATTGACTGTCCTTCAATAATGGCATTGTTAAATCCAAATGCCACCAGCAAATTCGAACGAGTTCTTTTATCGTATTTTTTTTGTTGTCCGGAGGATATTTCAATTAATGAACCTTCATCATCAAAAAACTGTACCTCGATTCGAGAAATATCTTTGCCCTCCTCATTATAAATATCCACCGTATCCTTATATATTCCTCCCCGCTCTGACAAAGCAATCGAATTCTCCAGGATGGCTATTTTGTTTTCAATATTCAGGGCATGTATTTCTGCTGCTTTATCCTTTAATCTAGCCGATTCTTCAGAGGTTATTTCCCCATTGTTAAATCGTTTATTTATAGCAAGAACTTCTTTTTTAAGCGCTTCTTTTTCTTCTGTAATAATTTGATCTTTCTTTTGCTGTAAAGAAGCTTCTTTTTCAGTACTATTTTTATTTTCCTGGGCATAAAATTTGCGGACACCAAACTACTTGGCTAATCATAAATGCAATAAGGAGTATTTTTTTCATAATGGGATCTAATCTTTAATCAGTTTTCTTTTGATGATAACTACTTCTTTATCTTTTTTAATAGTGTTGACAATCTTCTCAAGCAATATTTGTTTTAGATCTTTATCCAGATCCTCTTCAACTGAATTCAAAAGCGCATTGGCATTCACTAACTTTTTTGATGAAATTTGACCATTTACGATGAGTTTTATTTTTGACTTGTACAACAATTGTTCAATTTCATCATCGATGAATTGTTCTTCAGCATGAACTATTTCAGTGCCTGGAGTTTCCTCTGTCCCGGTATCGATCAATTGCGGCTTCAGTATTCTTGATAACTGAAATTTCTCTATCCTCTGAAGGTTGTGTAAAAGCAACTTCTTTTACAGGTTCTTCATTCCTATTTGATTCAATTCCTGTCTTCTTTTTACTGGTTACATTGTTTGGTGTAACGGCAATTTCAGTTTCAATGACATCATCAGCTACGGGAATTTTATTGAATTTTTCTTTTGATGCAGGAGCAGCAATTGTTGGAGTATTAATTATTTCTTCATCGCTGTTTTAAGAAATAAAAACCAACCGAAATAAAAACCAATATTGCAGAGGCTACTTTCAAAAACAGCCAGTTGCGACCCTTGTCTATTATTTTCATGGGAAGATAATTTTTCATTTAACCTTTCCCAAGAATCTGGGGATGGGCTGATGGTCCTGTTTTGGAGTTCTTCTCTGTATTTATGTGGTTTCATAATATTTTTTTCTGTTTTGAGGAAATCATTTCTTGCAAAGCCTTCCGCGCTCTATACAATTGGGTCTTGGTTGTTCCAATGCTCACGTTTAAGATCTCGGCTATTTCGGCATGTTTATATCCTTCAATGACATACATATTGAAAATAACTTTACAGCCTTCAGGTAACGCATCGATATAGTTGTGAAGGTCTTCAACAGCTATGGTTAATTCAACTTCATTTTCAACGATCTTTTCAAATATTTCAATCTGATCAGTGAAAATGAGCTTATTCTTTTTGCGCAAATAAGAAATACACTCAAACACCATTATCTTTCTTATCCAGCCTTCAAAACTTCCCTTATTTGAATACTGTTTCAATTTGGTAAAGACTTTTAGAAAACCATTCAACATGACTTCTTCAGCTTGTTGCAAGTCTTTAATATAATAGGCACATAAACTCAACATTTTAGGAGAAAATTTCTCAAACAACAGTTTCTGAGCCTGCCTGTTGTTTTGAAGCGACTGTTTAATTAATTGGGAATCGTTACTTATTTTAATGACTTTTGAACATGCTTCTTAAAGGCCTTACATATATAAAGACGCAAAAAATATTAAAAAGGTTGACAAGATGTTATTATTTTAAATAGTCAATTTAGGGCATAAAAAAACATGAAACAAATTCCTTATTTCATGTTTATATGTTTTTTTAAGTAAAATCTAACTCACTTTTTCTCCGTTGACTACAGTATCTCCGTCAGGTTCTATAAAACTAAGTTTGCCATCAGGCAGTATCGCTCATCAGGATCATTCCCTGACTTTCAACACCTCTTAGTTTGCGGGGAGCCAGATTTACCAGAACAGCCACTCTTTGACCAATGATATCCTCAGGGTCAAAACTTTCGGCAATACCACTAACGATGGTTCTTGATGTCAATACCAACATCAACCTTCAGTTTTAAAAGTTTTTTGGTCTTAGGAATTTTTTCGGCTTCAAGAATGGTTCCTATTCTGAATATCCAGTTTTGTAAAATCTTCAAAATTGATGGTTTCTTTTTGAGGTTCAATTTTTTCTTCTTCATTTACTTGCTTTGGAAGCTTCCAATTTGTCGATCTGTAACTGAATCTCAGCATCTTCAATTTTTGCAAAAAGCAATTCGGCCTTTTTGATCTGATGTTGAGATGGAAGCAGGATTTTTTCTGTACTAACAGTCATTCCACTTCAAAGCATCTAATATTATCCATATTCAGAATTCCCTTTAGTTTAGTACTGGTAAAAGGTAAGAATGGCTCGCAAAGAACCGCCAGGGCAGCAGCGATTTGCAAGGGCAACAAACATGATGGTCTTTACTCTCTCCGGATCGGTCTTTGATCTGCTTCCAGGGCTCTTCATCAGCAAGATATTTGTTTCCAAGTCTGGCCAGATTCATGAGCTCAGACAAGGCTTCTCTGAACCGGTATCTCTTGATCGACTTTGAAATGATCTCAGGATATTGAGACAGTCTGTTCCAGGGTTTGCAGGTCTATATCAGTAAAATCATTGGCTGCTGGAATCACTCCCTCATAATATTTGTTGGTCAGCACAACCACTCGATTGATAAAATTACCAAAAATGGCAACCAGTTCGTTATTGTTTCTTGCCTGAAAATCTTTCCAGGTAAAGTCGTTGTCTTTGGTTTCAGGGGCATTTGCAGTGAGCACATATCTCAAGACATCCTGTTTCTCCGGAAAATCTTCAAGATATTCATGGAGCCATACTGCCCAGTTTTTCGAGGTCGATATTTTATTACCTTCCAGATTCAAAAATTCATTGGCCGGAACATTCTCTGGAAGAATATAACTGCCTTGCGCCTTTAACATAGCAGGAAAAATAATACAGTGAAAAACAATATTATCTTTTCCAATAAAATGGATCAAGCTGGTGTCTTTATCTTTCCAAAAAGGCTCCCAGTCCTTTCCGGTTCTTTCGGCCCATTCTTTGGTTGAAGAAATATAGCCGATAGGTGCATCAAACCAAACATATAAAACTTTTCCTTCAGCTCCCTTTAACAGGAACAGGGATTCCCCAATCAAGGTCTCTTGTTACGGCTCTTGGTTTTAAGCCATCGTCCACCCAGGATTTTACCTGGCCCAGTACGTTGGTCTTCCAGTCATTTTTATGTCCTTTCAAAATCCATTCACTCAACCATTTTTCATATTCATTCAAAGGAAGATACCAGTGTTTTGTTTCCTTTAAGGAAGGGACATTACCTGTAATTGCAGACTTAGGATTGATCAGGTCCTGTGCATTGTGACTCGTTCCGCAATTTTCACATTGGTCTCCATAGCTTTCTTCAAATCCACATTTAGGGCAGGTCCCGACTATAAATCTGTCAGCCAGAAACTGTTTGGCATCTTCGTCATACAATTGGGCCGAAGTCTCTTCGATAAATTTACCATGATCATAAAGATCCTTAAAAAATTCAGAGGCTGTTTCGTGATGAATCGGGGCCGATGTTCTTGAGTAATTATCAAATGTAATACCAAATTCCTCAAAAGAAGATTTGATGATCTGATGGTATTTATCAACCACAGCCTGTGGCGTAGATTCCTTCTGCCTTGGCCTTTAAGGTGATGGGAACACCATGTTCATCAGAACCGCAAACAAATGCAACCTCCTTGTCATTAAGACGGAGATATCGGGCATATATATCAGCCGGAACATAAACACCCGCCAAATGTCCAATGTGAACAGGTCCGTTGGTATAAGGTAAAGCTGCGGTAATCGTATATCTTTTAGGATCTTGCATGTATCAAATTTAAGACCACAAAAGTAAGAAAAAGGGTAAACATGTCATTCTTTATTTTGATTAATCAGGCTGCATAGAGATACTTATGAACCAGTAGTTTGAAAATAAATATTAAATTCTATTTTTATCAAAAAATATATATGATGTCTTTGAATAAATTACCCTTATTTTTTACTTTATGCTTTCTGTCTGTTTATTGTAACGGATTAAGGGCTCAAAACGATGTAGACAGAGTAATTACAAGAGACCTGGTCAGACCGGCTTATTTGAAAAAAGGAGATACGATCATGATTTTGGCTCCGGCGGGTAAGATAAATGACAAAAAAGGCCTGGATGCGGGAATAGAACTTGCCAATCACTGGGGATTGGTTGTTTTTTTTGGAAATCATTTGCTTTCTCAGGACAATAGTTTTGCTGGTACTGATGAAGAACGTTTGGAGGATCTTCAAAATGCCTTGGACGATCCAAGTATCAAGGCGATTTGGGCTGCAAGAGGAGGCTATGGATCGGTAAGGATTATTGATGATCTCGATTTTTCGAAATTTATGAAACAACCAAAATGGGTCATCGGTTATTCTGATATTACAGTGTTGCACAATAAGTTGCATGAATTGGGCTACCAATCTGTTCACGGGCAGATGCCGCTTGACCCTTAATCTTGAAGATCCGGTTCAAAAGGAATCCATTGAAACCCTTTACAAAACACTTTTCGGAAAAAAATTGCAGTATAAATTTGACTCTTCTGCATTCAATCGACTTGGTGAAAGCTCTGGACAATTGGTTGGAGGAAACCTATCTATTGTTTACAGTATGCTTGCTTCTGACACTAATTTGAACATGCACGGAAAAGTTTTGTTTATAGAAGACGTTGGAGAGGCCTTATACCATATTGATCGAATGATGATCAGTTTAAAAAGAGCTGGTTATTTTATGGATTGTAAGGGGATTATTGTGGGTAACTTTAAACTAAAATCCAATGAGGGAAATCCATTTGGGAAAATCTTTGGAAGAGATCGTGCTGGAAGCAGCCGAAGGAACCGACTTCCCCATTGTATTTGACTTTCCTGCCGGACATGTAGATGACAACAGATCATTGTTATTAGGAAGTTATGTAGATATAAACGCTGCCAAGAACAAATCAAAAATCAAATTCAGATAAACAAATGGCAGCTCACAACGAACTTGGGATTCTTGGGGAACAACTGGCCATTGATTTTTTGATTAAAGAAAGGATTCGAAATTCGGGAAAGGAATTGGCGTTTTCAAAAGGCGGAGGTCGATATTATAGCGCAAAGGGGATCGCTTCTGGCCATTGTCGAGGTCAAAACCAGATCCACGCGCTTTTTTGGAGACCCTCAGGAATTCATTAAAGAGCAAAAGATAAAACTACTTACCAAGGCTGTTGATCATTATGTAGTAGATCAGGATCTGGATGTAGAGGTTCGTTTTGATGTTATCGGAATTGTGAAAAACCATTTTGAGACCTCCATCATTCATCTGGAAGATGCTTTTTACCATTTTTAAATGGGCAATTGTAGCTTTAATTTAAGGATACTATTATTTGGTTTCAAACATAGATTTCAGCTCCTCAAAATCTTCTGGTTTTGCAAGTATCTTTTTATCAACATCAAGGACAAGATAGGTTGGTATAGCGGTAATTCCGTAATCCTTAACTTTTTGACTGGACCATTTGTCGAGGTCCAGGATATTGATAAACTCAGCATATTCATTTGTCATTGCCTCCCAGCTTTCCTTCTCATCTTCCAATCCAACAGCCACTACTTTGATGTTTTCTATGCCACTTATAAAAGTATAAAACTCAGGAATCTCCATTTGGCAGTGAGGGCAATTGGAGCTAAAGAACAAAACGATATAATAATCTGTTCCGGTTAAGGAATGAAGGCTAAAGTCTGTTCCGTTCTGTTTCCAGCTAAAATCGGGAGCGGTTACTCCTATAGCTGTTTTTAAAGAGGCTGTAAGTCTTCGTAACAACTCTTCATTTTGATATGCTGCAGGTAGGCTCATGTAATAATTGTCAAGGACAAAGTTGATCATGTCTACATTCTCTTGTAAAAGATAGGTTTCCAACAACTCCTCTTCAAAATTGCTTAAGACTTCTGTTGAAGTACCTATCCATGTTACCGCTTTTTCTATGGCGTCCTTTTGTAATTCATTCTGTGAAAGATGATCATCTCCCTGGTTTAAATAAAAAACATAATCATGGAGCCGGTCGTTTATAAAAGTAGAATGACTGAGCACGCTGTCAGAAAGGGACATAGCATCAAAAAAATGGGCTTTAATCGCACCGAGGTAATCTTTAGGGTCTTTGTGAGGTTGATCTGCATTATACTGTGCACTTGCTCTTATAAAATGGTTGGCCATTAATGTTGAAGAGTTCTTTTCATATAAAGCTTGCTGCTCTTTCAATTGAGCGAGAAAGGTATTGTATTCTTTTTTAAGACCTGCTTCTTCACCTTTTTCAGTAGCCTTAAAGTACAAAACCTGTACAGAATCAATTTTGTGTTGCTGCTGCTTAATTGTATTATAATAGTCATGGTAAACAATGTTTTCTTCCGATCGTGAAAAAGAAATTGATGCCAAAGGACTATTGGGGTCAAACGAAAATTCCACATCTTCTTTGTTGTATATGAACTCTACATATAAACTATTCTCTATTTTATAATAGGCCCTGTAAATTCCAGCGGGTTGATCTTCATCGATCTCAAATGTAAACTGACCATCAATAACATCTGCATTGGCAACATAAGTCTGGTCGCCATTTTGCATTTGATATAGAAGGATCCATGAATAATCATGGTCGGGATCAATGGTCCCCTGAATGGTAAATTGGGCTTGTAAAAAAGAACAAGTTATAAGAGCAAAAATGAAAAGGATCTTCCGCATATAATTTTTTTGGCAAATGTACAATTTATCTTAAAAAGTGAATTAAATGAAAAGAGTTGGAAATGAGAAGTATTGAGATCTTCAAATGAGTATATTTGAAAAAGCCTTTTTTATGAACCTAAAGGATCAGATCATTTGGATTACAGGAGCCTCCTCAGGCATTGGTGCCGCCATGGCGGTTGAATATTCAAAACTGGGCGCCAGATTGATCCTCTCCTCAAGAAACACTGATGAACTGAATCATGTGAGATCAGTTTGTGAGGCACCTGAAAAAATAAAAGTGCTTAAATTGGATTTGGCAAACCCTTCGGATTTTAAGAGAATTGTGAAAGAAGCAGCCAATTTTTATGGCCATATTGATATACTCATTAATAATGCAGGAATTAGTCAAAGAGCATTGGCCGCCGACACTAGTTTGGAAGTTGATCGAAAGATCTTTGATGTCAACTATTTCGGAACCATTGCCCTGACCAAAGAGCTCATACCCTATTTTAAAGAAAAGGGGCAGGGTCATTTTGTGGTGATCACAAGTGTTGTAGGAAAAATTGGAACACCCTTGCGCTCTTCATATTCGGCTTCCAAACATGCTTTACACGGCTTTTTTGACAGTTTAAGGGCTGAACTGCATGAAGATCATGTTAAGGTTAGTCTTATCTGCCCTGGATTTGTCAACACAAATGTTTCGATAAATGCACTGACAGGTCAAGGAAAACAACAAGGAACCAAAGATAAAGCCACTGCAAATGGTTTAGACCCTGATTTTTTTGCAAAAAAAGCCATCAAGGCAATTTACAGAGAAAAACAGGAAGTAGTGATAGGGGGTTTTTTAGAGATACTGGCTGTTTATGTAAAAAGGTTCTTTCCTGTGCTACTTTCCAGGATGGTCAGAAAAGTCAAAGTAACTTAAAATGCTAATTGTTAGACTCGATGATGTTGTTCAAATCTTCCTGAGTGAGATTGGTCTTTAATCCCAATAGTACAAGTTCATCTCCGGTGGAGATCTCCAGAACGATTTCCTTGATCTTGTCCTTTTTTTCAAGTGTGAAAAAGGCGATGTTATCATTGTCGCTTTTTACCTTTACAACCTTTTCAAATTTTGAACGATTGATGAATTTGTTAAATTTCTGAGTTTTATCTTCTGCATTCTCAGAAAATATAAGGATACGAATATGCTTGGCTTTTTTAAGTATAGGCTTGATGTCTTCAAAATCCTCCTCGGGTAAAAAATTTGCGATCAGTGAGCTGCTTAAACCAAACGAAAAGTCGGAATCCTCCTGGTGATTTTTATAAAAAGTATTAAAAGAGGTATTCGTTGCGCAGGACGTAGCAAATACTAAAGTAAATAACAAGATAATTTTTTTCATGAGTAAGGGTTTTCCTTACGACGAATGGTTTTTAATTTTGTAACAAAAAAAATGAGATTTTAAAAAGACCCAGGGTTTGACTCAGAGTTTCACTTGAAGTGAAGCCCTGAGTCAAACCCTGAGTCAGGAAAATTGTTAAAGCATTTCATTTGCTAAATTGGCTAGTTCAGAACGCTCCCCTTTTTCCAGTTTGATATGGGCAAAGAGTGCATTTCCTTTTAGCCTGTCGATCAAATAAGTGAGCCCGTTACTGTGCTCATCCATATAGGGTGTATCTATTTGATTGATGTCTCCTGTAAAGATCACTTTCGTGCCTTCACCTGCTCTTGTGATTATTGTTTTTACCTCATGCGGGGTTAGGTTTTGGGCCTCGTCAATAATAAAAATGGCATTGGTTAAACTGCGGCCCCTTATAAAGGCCAAAGCCGTAATGGTTAGTAGTCCTGACTCCTGTAATTGTTCCAGTACACGACTCTTTTTTTCATTGGCTTTAAACTGATTTTTGATAAAAGTAAGGTTGTCCCAAAGAGGTTGCATATATGGGGAGATCTTATCTTCAGCATCACCTGGAAGAAACCCGATTTCCCTGTTGCTCAAAGGAACGATTGGTCTGGCAAGGATAATCTGATCATATTTATTTTTTTGCTCGAGCGCAGAGGCCAGTGCAAGTAAAGTTTTTCCTGTCCCGGCTACTCCTTCCAAGGCAACAAGTTTAATGTCTTCGTTGAGCAAAGCATTTAATCCGAAGGTTTGTTCAGCGTTACGTGGCTTTATACCAAATACATATTTTTTATCAACCTTTTCGATCACATCTGACACACCGTTATATCTGGCAAGAACAGAATTTGTACAATTGTTAAGAATATAGTAACCGTTGGTTATTTTCTCCTTGCCTAAGATGCCTTTTTCCTTTACACGATTTTTTTGATAAATGCTTTGTATGATATCAGCATCTATGTTGTCTATGACTGGAAGGCCTTCTGAAAATTTCTTAATATTTTTCACTTTTCCTGTCTCATAATCTTCCGAAAGCAGACCAATTGCCTTTGCTTTTAGCCTTAAATTGATATCCTTGGTTACCAAAATGATCGCGTGTTTCTTTTCTTCATTCTGAAGGGAAATAGCAGCATTGATGATCTTATGGTCATTTTTAGGACTACCAAAAATTTCTTCGGCATCTTTATTCGCTAAGGTGAGTTCGTCCATTATGACTTTGATCCTGCCTTTCTCTTTAGCAAGCGATATCCATTTGTTCAGTCCATTATTTCCTGAAAGCTTATCTAAAAAGCGAATAACTTCACGGGCCTCAAAATTTTTAGTTTCATTACCGATTTTAAACTGATCGAGTTCTTCCAGAACAGTAATGGGTATAGCCACATCATTCTCTTCGAAATTGGTGATTGAATTATGATCAAATAGTAAAACAGAAGTGTCCAGAACGTAAATTTTCTTTGAAGTGCTTTTTTTCATATAATCTTTTTTAGGCGAGACCACACCAATTTTAGTTGATGGGTTAATTTTTCATAGGCAGCATTTCTTATTGCTACGATTAATTTTTTTAAAAAAGTACGAAAAATTAGTAATGAACAAAGAGGGAAAGTCTAAAATATGAGTCGACTTATTAACAGGAAATTAACTAAATATCATGAAGTGTCTGTAAAGCCTTTTCAATACTGTCAATTCTAATAAATGTTATCAGCAGCCTTAATCCTTTTTTGGTTTGTTTCTCCTTCATCACAGAGGTCTTCCCGTTTTGTTGCACATAGGTAAGTATTCTGGTGAAAAACGGACTTTGGAAAAAATCGCTGTGCTGATCGGCAAGAAAGTAACCCACCATCCTCTTTTGTTTTAAAATAACTCTTTCCAAACCCAGCGTTCGAGCCACCCATTTAAGTCGTACTGAGTTCAAAAGATCGACAGCTTCCACAGGAAGATCTCCAAAACGATCGATCAATTTCAATTCAAAAGATTTGATCTCTTCTTCAGATTCAAGTTCACTAAGTTCTTTATACAGACTTAATCTTTCAGCAATGCTGCTGATATAGTCATCAGGAAAAAGAATTTCAAAATCGGTATCGATTTGCACTTCTTTTACATATTCCTTGATCTGATCCTCATCCTGATGGTAGAGATCCTTGAATTCATTTTCTTTAAGTTCCTGAATGGCTTCATTGAGGATCTTTTGGTAGGTTTCAAATCCGATATCATTAATAAAACCGCTTTGTTCGCCGCCTAACAGATCACCTGCACCTCTTATTTCAAGATCTTTCATGGCGATATAAAAACCACTACCCAGTTCTGAATGTATTTCCAGGGCCTGAATACGTTTTCGGGCATCATCGGTCATCATATGGTACGGGGGAGTGATCAAATAACAAAAAGCCTTTTTATTGGACCTTCCCACGCGACCTCGCATTTGATGTAGGTCACTTAAACCAAAATTGTTGGCGTTATTGATAAAAATAGTGTTGGCATTCGGAACATCCAGTCCGCTTTCAACGATAGTGGTACTTACAAGGACATCAAATTCACCATTGATAAATTGCAGCATAAGTTGCTCCAATTGCCTGCCTTCCATTTGGCCGTGACCGATGCCAACTTTTGCATCAGGAACCAACCTTTGTATAAGACCTGCTACCTCTTTGATGTTTTCAATTCTGTTATGAATAAAGAAAACCTGCCCACCGCGAAGGATTTCATACCTGATGGCATCCCTGATGGTATCTTCACCAAAACGGATGATATGGGTTTCAATAGGATGTCTGTTGGGTGGAGGTGTTTTGATCACTGAGAGATCCCGAGCGGCCATCAACGAAAATTGAAGAGTTCGGGGAATTGGGGTTGCCGTAAGGGTCAAGGTGTCGATATTTTCCTTAATTGTCTTTAACTTGTCTTTTACTGCTACGCCAAATTTTTGTTCTTCATCTATAATGAGTAATCCAAGATCCTTGAATTTAACGCTTTTACTAACCAATTGATGGGTTCCTATGACGATATCTACGGCTCCGTTTTCAAGACCTTCCAGCACATCCTTTCTTTGTTTGGCCGTTCTAAACCTGTTTAAATAGTCTACTCTAAGCGGGAAATCCTTCAATCTTTCCCGAAAAGTCTTCGCATGCTGAAATGCAAGGATGGTTGTAGGAACAAGTATGGCTACCTGCTTACCATTGTCTACTGCTTTAAATGCGGCCCTGATGGCGATCTCAGTTTTTCCGAAACCAACATCTCCGCAGATCAACCTGTCCATAGGCTGGTCTTTTTCCATATCTGCCTTTACGGCTTCTGTGGCACTTAGTTGATCGGGTGTATCTTCATAAATAAAACTCGCTTCCAACTCGTGTTGCAAATAGCTGTCATGGTTATATGCAAATCCTTTTTGCAAGCGTCTTTTTGCGTATAATTCTATGAGATTATAGGCAATATGCTTGACCCTGGCTTTGGTCTTTTGTTTTAAGTTCTTCCATACATTGGACCCCAGCTTATGAACTTTAGGGGCCTTACCTTCTTTCCCGTTATATTTGGTGATTTTATGAAGGGCATGAATACTAATATAAAGCACATCTCTCTCGCCATAAACGAGTTTAATGGCTTCCTGTTTTTTACCTTCAACATCAATTTTATGTAAGCCTCCAAAACGGCCAATACCATGGTCTATATGGGTGACATAATCGCCAATTTCAAGATTGGTAAGTTCCTTTAATTGAATAGATTGTTTTTTGGTGAAGCCACTCTTTAACCTAAATTTATGGTAGCGTTCAAAGATCTGATGATCCGTGTAGCAGGCTATTTTTAAGTCCCGATCTGTAAAACCTTGGTATAAAGGAGTTGTGATCGTTTCATAAGTGACATTTTTATCGAGATCATCAAAGATATCATGAAACCTTTTGGCCTGATTTTCATTGTCACAAAAGAGATAATTTGTGATTCCCTGTTCAGAATTTTCATTCAAGGTTTCAATAAGCAGATCGAACTGTTTGTTAAACGCAGGTTGGGGAAGTGTATCGAAATTTATACTCTTTTCAGGATTACGTCCAGGACTGTTTTCAACAATTACACTCGTGAAATCGAGCAATTGATCATCAATCATTTTACCGGTACAAAACAATTCTTCAGGATCACTGTGTTTTATCTCGCCCTTTAAATTGATAAAGGCTTCCTTTGCCTTATCAAATAATTTATCGAGCCTGTTCTTATTAAGTTGAGGGTTTTTAATAAAAACTACCGTTTTCGATGAGATATATTTAAGGAAGCTTTGTCTTTTCTCTTCAAGAAATTTATTTTCGACATTGGGCATGATGTCGATTTTATTCATTCTGTCGATCGAAAGTTGTGATTCGATGTCAAAGGTTCTTATACTGTCAATTTCATCACCATAAAATTCAATTCGAAAGGGGCGATCATTCGAGAAAGAAAATACATCAATAATCCCTCCTCTGATCGCAAAATCACCAGGTTCGATGACAAAATCTACTCGGTTGAATTTATATTCATGGAGTAAATCGTGTATAAAATCTATTGAAAGAGATTCTCCGACGGTAAGTTTTATGGTATTTCTTTTGAGTTCATTTTTGGTGATCACTTGTTCAAAAAGTGCATCTGCATAAGTAACAATAAGAGCAGGTTTTTTTTGTGAATTGATCCTGTTCAGTACCTCAGCCCTTAAAAGTATATTGGCATTGTCAGTGTCTTCAATTTGATAGGGCCTCCTGTAGGAACCAGGATAGAAAAGAACATCATCTCTTTTGCTCTCTTTATCTGCGATCCAATAATTGTTCAAGGTCATTCAGATAATATGCAGCCTCTTCTTTGTCATTACAAATAAATAATAAAGGCTTTTCTAGAGCGCTGTAAACAGAAGAGATCACCATAGACAATGACGAGCCCGCCAAATTGTTTATTTCAATTTGATTACTGTCATTTTCAACACCGGCTATAATACCTTTAACCTTGTCAAAATTTTTATAAAGTTCAGCAATGAACTGCTTACTCAAGATAATTGGTTTTCGGCAAAGATAAGTGTAATAGGTCAGATTATTCAATCAAATTTCAAGTGAAACTGCAAAAATCCACATCAATAATTCGTATCTTTGATAGAACTATTAAACATGATTTTATGGGTATTTCTGATTTATATTTAAGCATTGGGCAAAAGAGAAATATTAGCCATTTTGCCAATATTGTTCGCATCGCAAAATCCGACAATCAAATCTCAACGGAAGAAATTGAATTTCTGGCAAAAGTTTCGAAAAAGTATAATATTTCGAATGAAAAATTTAGAGAGATTTTAAGAGTTTCCTGAAAGCATTCCAACCATTGCGCATCTTGATTGTATTGAAAGAATTGAAAGATTGTATGATCTATTGGTCATGGTTGAAGGCAGATCAATCATGTGGAGCAACAAGAGGTTTTAATGCTGAGACGTATCGTCACTGGTTTGGCATTTCCATTGAACAGGGTAGACATGATTGTGGACCATTCCATCGAGATGGATGTCAATGAGGTGGATGTAGATCATTTACGGATAGAATACTCAAACTCTTGAAAATGAGATAAGTTGTTGATTTTCGTTAATGGGATAGGGCATAGATATCTATGACTTTGGCGATGGGAGCAACTTAAAACATATTTTTTTAGTAGGATTTGTGAGGTCCAAACCAATTTTTTTAAATACCTTGTTTTACTGCTTTGTTTTTTGAAAAATGCACTTCTGATCTAAGCTTCTTCCTCAATGTTATATTCAAAACAGTTCTGGACTTGATGAAACACATATTGTATCTTAAAAACAGGTAAATATTTAGACAAATCTAAAATAATATTTATATTTGCAAAAAAATTGTCATGTATTCACAGGCTGAAGAGAACTATTTAAAGACCATCTATACATTAGAAAAGGAATTTGGTAATGAAGTAAGCACGAATCTAATCGCAGGAAAGATCAAGACAAAGGCTTCTTCGGTAACAGATATGCTAAAGAAATTAGCCAATAAGGACCTGGTGGTATACAAGAAATATCAAGGGGTTTACCTCACTGAACTCGGACGGTTGAGCGCCTTAAAAGTGATTAGGAAGCACAGATTGTGGGAGTGTTTTTTGGTTCAGAAGCTTCAATTTAACTGGGATGAGGTTCATGATATTGCCGAGCAACTTGGAACATGTAAAATCAGAAGCTTTGATCAATAAGTTAGATGCGTTTCTAAAGTTTCCCAAGTTGGACCCACATGGGGATCCTATTCCTGATGCTCATGGCAGAACTATTTTGAACAAAACGGTGAGTATTACGGATATGAAGATTGGTTCGGCGGGTGTTTTTGTGGGTGTAAGAGATTCTTCCGCAAGTTTTTTGAAGTATCTGAACAAAAAGAATCTGGCTTTAGGAGATAAAATCAAAGTTATCGATATAGAACCTTTCGATAGCTCCTACCATATCGAAACCAAAACACACAGGTTGGTGATTACCAGTAATGTAGCTGAGAATCTTTGTTTAAAAAATGTAAAATGATGCAGTATAACCCATTAATAGCTTTATTGATTTTCGTTGTCGTTGCCATGTTGCTCTTTGTCATTTTCAGACCGGTTAAAGGATGGTATTGGTTGCTTAAGGAACAACTGGCAGTCAAATGAAAAAACGGTGATGGAAGATATTCTTAAACAATTGTATCGATTAGAGAGCTATGGATCCGAGACTGATATTAACGCCCTGACTAATTCCTTAAAATCAAAGATAGTTTGATCATAGAAGCGGTGCATAAAATGTCTGTGAATGAGTTTGTTAAAGTTGAAGGAGATCTGTTAAAGCTGACCAAGGAGGGAAGACAATATGCCCTAAAAATTATCAGGGTTCATAGGTTATGGGAAAAATATCTGGCAGAAAAAACAGGTTTTGATAAAACTGAATGGCATGACAGAGCAGAAGAAATGGAACATCATTTGAGCCATGAAGAAACAAATGTTTTGGCTGATCGAGTTGGGAAACCCAATGTACGATCCGCATGGAGATCCTATTCCAAATACCTTTGGTGACTTACAAGAAATAAATGGTGAGCCGTTGTCATCATTATCCGTCAATAGTATCGGAAGAATAGTCCATATTGAAGATGAACCGGATGTGATTTACAGGCAGATACTGGCAGAGAATATTCATATTGGTTCGGTCATCAGGGTCGAGGAAAAAAATAATGAACGTATTGTTTTTTATGCTGAGGGAGAAGAATTTGTGTTGGCTCCAATTGTTGCTGCTAATATCACAGTAGCTGAATTAAAGAAAGATGTGGAGGATGAAGAAAATACGGTAAGATTATCCAGTTTGCGTAAAGGTGAATTGGCAAAGATCGTTGGGATTTCGAAGGAATGCAGAGGTGAAAACAGAAGGACGATTGTTGGATCTTGGATTTGTTAACGGAACAGAGATCAGAATCGATCTTAACAGCCCCATGAAGAATCCTGTGGCCTATGGGGTTAAAGGAACCAGCATTGCTCTGAGGAATGATCAGGCTTCAAAAATTCTTATTAATAAAATTTAGATCATGACGAAAAAAGAAGCATCTGCATGCGAATCATGTGCCCATTATAATTCTGAAAGCCTTAAAAAACTGGGAGTGGATACTACTGATTTTGACCATGTGATCGCCATTGCAGGTAATCCAAATACCGGAAAAAGTACAGTGTTTAACGCTTTGACCGGATTGCGTCAGCATACTGGTAATTGGCCCGGTAAAACAGTAGCCAGGGCCGAAGGAGCCTTTTCATATGGCGATAAAAAATACAAACTCGTAGATCTTCCAGGCACCTATTCGCTTTTATCAACTTCACAAGATGAGGAGGTGGCTCGAAATTTTATACTTTTTGGAAAACCCGATGTGACCATTATTGTTGCAGATGCCTGCCGTCTTGAACGTAATCTGAATCTGGTATTGCAGATTCTTGAAATTACGGATAAGGCTGTTTTATGCCTTAATCTGATGGATGAAGCAGAAAGAAATGAGATCGAAATCGATACAAGAATGCTGTGCAAGAGAATTGGGTATTCCGGTGGTGGCAACCAGTGCAAGATACCAAAGGGGTATTCCTGAACTTGATTCAGACCGTTGATGAAATTGCATCCGGAAAGCTGATTTGTAAACCTCGCAGAATAAAAAATGTTCCGAATAAAATACTAAAAGCAGTAAATAAATTAAGTGCAGAAATTGAAACAGAGTTTCCGAACATTCCAAATAGCAGATGGATAGCCTTCCGATTACTGGAAGGTGATAGCAGGATCATTGAAGCTTTAAAAACAGGAGAATTCGTTTAGTATGGAAAAAAATTCTATAGATAAAATATTAAGCATGACCAATGAGCTTCGATGGAAAATTGGTGAAGATTTTCACGATCATCTGGCCGAAGGAATTTATGCAGACGCCTCAGAAATTGCGGAAAGTGCAGTATTGAAGGACTCCGGAAAGATCAGGTTCCGAATGGATCGCAAAATTGATGAGATCGTTACCAGTAAGACCTGGGGATTTCCCATTATGTTTTTATTGCTGGGATTAGTTTTGTGGTTGACCATTGAAGGAGCGAATTATCCTTCAGCTATGTTGGCAAATATTTTGCTTGGATACAGTTCATCCGCTTCTTAAAAATTTAGCTGCTATCATTGGGATGCCCTGGTGGTTGGACGGATTTTTGTTTGATGGTGTCTATTTGGCTGTGGCCTGGGTGATTGCCGTGATGCTGCCTCCCATGGCTATTTTCTTTCCGATGTTCACTCTATTGGAAGACTTTGGGTATTTACCAAGGGTGGCATTTAATATGGATAATATGTTCCGAAGAATCAGGTGCGCATGGCAAACAGGCGCTTACCATGAGTATGGGATTCGGATGTAATGCAGCCGGAGTAGTCGCTACACGAATTATTGATAGTCCACGTGAACGATTGATCGCTATTATTACCAATAATTTTTCTCTCTGTAATGGTCGCTGGCCCACTCAGATTCTTATTGCAACAATTTTTGTCGGGGCAGTTGTTCCAAAAGCTTTTTCTGGTCTTGGCTTCATTACTGGCAGTTATAGGAATTGCTGTGCTTGGAATTGCCTTTATGTTTTTGGTTTCCTGGGGCTTATCAAGAACCGTATTAAAAGGAGAAGTATCAACATTTAATTTGGAATTACCACCATACCGACCGCCAAGATTCTGGAAAACTATATATACTTCATTGATTGACAGAACATTGATCGTTCTTTGGAGAGCAATTGTTTTTGCTGCACCGGCCGGTGCCGTAATCTGGCTTATCTCCAATATTCATATAGGTGATGATAGTCTGGCAGGTTGGATCATTGATAGCCTTGATGGGTTTGGTTTTCTATTAGGGCTTAACGGAGTAATTCTACTTGCTTATATCGTAGCAATTCCAGCAAATGAGATCGTGATTCCAACTATTCTGATGCTTACTGTTTTGGTCACAGGGATTACAGGAGGAGAAGGTGCCGGAGTAATGTTTGAACTGGATTCAGTATCTGATACCGGAAGTATATTAAGGGCAGGGGGCTGGACCTTGTTAACTGCAATTAATCTAATGTTATTCAGCTTGTTACACAACCCTTGTAGCACCACTATCTATACGATTTACAAAGAAACCAAAAGTGTAAAATGGACAGCTGTGGCTTCTGTATTACCTGTAATTTTGGGCTTTATAGTAACTTTTATCGTGGCTCAGATCTGGCGTATTTTCACTGTGATGGGAAAAAATTACAAACCGCATCATTTTTTGTTATTTTCAAACAGCATATAGAAGGATTTCATTACTTTTATTAAAATTGAACAGTTGTCCGATCCTTCTACATTTCAGGTTTATAATGCTTCTGCCGGGAGTGGAAAAACCTTTACGTTGGTTAAGGAATATCTAAAGATCATTTTAAAGAGTCCTGATCCGAGATTATATCAACATATACTTGCCATCACTTTTACCAATAAGGCAGCAGCCGAAATGAAGGACAGGATTCTGGAGACCTTGCAGGATTTTGCCATGATGAATGAGGAGGATAAGCAAAGTGGCATGCTACCTATCTTGATGTCAGAAACGGGATTAAGTAAGGGCACTATAAAAATCAGGGCAAAAGAAAGATTGCAGGATATTCTGAAGAATTATGCTTCTTTTCACATTAAAACCATCGATAGTTTTACCAATAAACTCATTAAATCTTTTGCATTTGAACTTGGTCTCACCGCAGACTTTGAAGTGGAACTCGATACCGATTCTATTCTGAAAGAGGCGGTTGATGTGGTTTTGTCAAAAATCGGGGTGGATAGGGAATTGACCAAGCTTGTTGGTCTCTTTTTCAAAAGAAAAAACACTTGAAGACAAGTCTTGGGATATCAGCAAAGATTTATTCAATATTTCCAAACTTATTTTAAGTGAAAATCATTCCCATGAGTTGACAAACTCATTGGAAAAAGCTTGACGTCTTTTTCTGATCTATCGATCAAGTTGAGAAAGGAACAGAAAATCTATCAGGACAACATTAAGAAAATTGGTGAGAAGGCCCTTGATTTGATCAGTGAGCAGGGTTTGGATCACAAAGATTTTCAGCGATCTCAGCTTCCTAAATTCTTTATCAAGATAACACAAAAGATAGATGATCAGGATTTTAACCGGGAAAGTAGTACTTCTAGAAATATTGAGCAAAGGAATTTTTATGGTAAAAACAAGCCTGAGCGGTGTAACTTCAGCCATCGATAGCATTGGAGAAGAACTCGTAAAAATGTATGAGGAAGTATTTGACGTTTATGAAAGATTCAAATTAAATGAGCTGATCCTAAAAAATCTGGTGCCTCTTGCCGTCATCAATACGATTAATCAAGCATTAGGAGAGATCAAAACCAATAATAATATTAGGTTAAATGCTGAGTTCAATCAGATGATCAGCGAACATCTGATCAATGAGCCAGCCGCTTTTATTTATGAAAAACTAGGAGAGCGATTTAAATATTTTTTTATTGATGAAATGCAGGACACTTCAGGGTTGCAATGGCAGAATCTGATTCCATTGATTGATAATGCATTGAGTGCAGAGGAAGCGGGTTTAATGTTGGTAGGAGATGCCAAACAGGCTATTTACAGATGGCGGGGAGGACGGGCAGAGCAATTTATCAGTTTGTCTTCTGATCTTAACGATTATCTGGCAAATCCTTTTCAGATCTCAAAAAACTTGCAGCATTTAGAGACGAACTATCGGAGTCACCAAGAGATCGTGAATTTCAACAATGATTTTTTCAGTCATATTGCGCAACATTTTTCCGATCCATCTTATGCGGATCTTTATAAATCAGGAAATGATCAAAACACAAATAGCAAAGAAGGAGGTTATGTCAGGCTGGAGTTTACAGAAGCCTTAAAGAATATTGAACTACGAAATGAGATCTTTCCTCAGTTGGTACATAAAACCATTGTGGAGCTTTTAGAACAATTTGATCCAAATGAAATATGCATTCTGGTAAGAAAAAAGAAAGAAGGCGCCGTAATTGCAAAATATCTTACCGAACAAGGGATAGATATCGTAAGTTCTGAAACCTTATTGATTAAGAATAATACCAAGGTTCACTTTATCATTAGTTTGTTAACTATGCTCGCAGATGACAAAAACGAGGAGGCGAAATTTGACGTATTGAATTTTTTATATGATCACTTGGGAATTACTGGCAGAAAAGCACGAATTCCTTGATGGATTGATTCACCTTGAAACAGGAGCCATTTTTAATGAACTTGAAAGTGCATGGGATTAACTACAATTCCCAAAGATTTAATGATTATTCGATTTTTGAAGGAGTTGAAGATATGATCAGAAGTTTTAATTTGACAACTGATTCGGATGCATTTCTCCAGTTTTTTATGGATTTTGTTTTTGACTATACGCAAAGAAAATCACAGAAAAACATTTCATTTCTAGCGTATTGGGAAGAGAAAAAGGAAAAGTTGAACATTGTGAATTCAGAAGATGTTCAAGCAGTACGGATCATGACAATTCACAAATCCAAGGGCCTTGAATTTCCTGTAGTGATTTTTCCATACAACCTTGATATTTACTATGAAAGAGAACCTAAAGCCTGGTATAAAGACCTGGATGCGGAGGACTTTAATGGCTTTGACAGTATTTTGGTAGATTCTTCTTCCGGAATCAAAAAGACAGGTCATCACGGTAACGATATTTTTACAAAGCAACGCAGGGAAAAGGAATTGGACAGTTTCAACTTGCTATATGTTTGTTTAACGAGGGCAGTGGAACAACTTTATGTGATTTCGGAAAAGAAAAACGCTACAGGCAATATGGGTACAAGTGGCGATTTATTTATTGATTTTCTGAGTGCCAAAGGAGAGGTGGGAAGAGAATCTTTTAAGTTTATGAGTTTGGGGATAAAAACAGAAAAGGCAGTAAGAACATTTCCGACACAATTCCGGAAACCCAATCAGGAATTTATTAGTAGTTCCTGGAAAGATCATCAAATTTATATCGTAGCCAATTCAGAATTATTGTGGGATTCAGAAAGAGAACCAGGCTATTGGCTATGGAAATCATGATCCATGAAATGATGGCTGAAATCAATACCAGAGGCTGATGTAGAAAAGACCCTTGAACACTTATGAATAAGGGACTTATAGCAAATTACTGAGCTGGATCATGTTCGAAAGATGATTTCGAATATTGTTTCTCATCCCTTGTTAAAGACCTATTTTCAACCAGGACTTTTGATCATAAATGAAAGGGAAATTCTGACCGAATCAAGAGAAGTAGTAATTCCTGACAGATTGGTTATTGAACAGCAAAAAGTTACCATAATCGATTATAAAACAGGAAAACCAAGTAAGAATCACCAGCTTCAAATTGATAATTATGCCTTAGTTTTACAGAAAATGAATTTTGAAGTTCTCGATAAAATATTGGTTTATATCGATGAAGAAATTAAAGTAATTAAAAGTTAAATACAGTTATGAATACAATAGATATTGTTATTGGAATTATCTTGATTTTTGGTACAGTTAATGGTTTTATGAAAGGCTTATTCGTAGAAGTTACGACTCTGGTTGGACTTGTTCTAGGAGTTTACGGGGCCATTCATTTTTCTTATTTTTTAGGGGATTTTCTTAAAGATAGTGTGAGTTGGGATGAATCTATGATCCAGGTGGTTTCCTTTGCAGGTACATTTCTTGATCATATTGATCGCTCTGGTTTTGTTAGGAAAAGCAATGACAAAAATTGCAGAAACGATTGCACTTGGATTTTTCAATAAAATGGTGGGAGCCATTTTTGGATTCTTAAAGTATGCCTTGATCTTAAGTATTGTATTGATTGTTTATGACGAGATTAATCGTTCGATTACGATTTGTGGAAAAAGAGAAAGTCAAAAGAATCGGTTTTATATGAGCCCGTCAAGAATTTTGCTCCTGCAATTTTTCCAAATTTGATTAAAGTGGTTCATTAATTAAAAGGAACATGATTGGAGCGAAGTTGTACTGTATCAAAATAAATAATCTGTTCAGGTAGTTTGAATAAAAATTATCGTTATTTTTGCTTGCTAAATCTTACATTATGTCAACAGCTAAAAAGGAATACAAAAGAATTACAACCAAGACGTTGGTTGAGATGAAAAAGCATGGCGAGGAAAATAGCCATGCTTACCGCCTATGATTATACCATGGCAAAAATTGTTGATCATGCCGGTATTGATATTATTTTGGTTGGAGATTCAGCTTCTAATGTTATGGCTGGTCATGAAACTACATTACCTATCACCCTTGGATCAAATGATCTATCATGCATCTTCGGTTGTTCGGGCCATTGAGAGGGCCTTGGTGGTTGTAGACCTTCCTTTTGGAACCTATCAGGGAAATTCAAGACAGGCGTTGGATTCAGCAATCAGGATCATGAAAGAATCCGGAGGGCATTCCGTAAAGTTGGAAGGTGGAGCTGAAATATCAGAATCTATCACTCAGAATTCTTTCGGCAGGAATTCCGGTAATGGGGCACTTGGGATTAACGCCTCAATCAATTTATAAATTTGGCACCTATTCGGTTAGAGCAAGAAAGGAAGAAGAAGCCAATAAATTAAAAGCGGATGCTAAACTTACTGGAAGAATTGGGTTGTTTTGCCATTGTACTGGAAAAAGTCCCGGCCAAATTGGCCAGGGAAGTTGCCGAAAGCATATCCATTCCTGTTATTGGAATTGGAGCCGGAGATGGAGTGGATGGTCAGGTTTTAGTGACACATGATATGCTGGGAATGACCCATGAATTTAGTCCGAGATTTCTGAGAAGATATCTTGATCTTTACACGGAAATGGGCAATGCCTTCAAAAGTTATATTTCGGATGTGAAATCGCGAGGATTTTCCGAATAAGGAAGAACAATATTGATACACAATTCTCGCCACTTTGGCGAGTTTTTTTATTTTATACTTTTAACCAAATTTTAACAAGAAAAAACTGAGCTAACCCTTAGATTTGTTGCCCTTGTTGTCTAAAAATCGAATAGAAATTTAAAAAGATAAATGGATACACAAAACGCAAATGTTGATATTAGATTGATCAACGAAAAAATAGAAAGAGAAAGTGCATTTGTCGACCTTCTTCAAATGGAAATGAATAAGGTTATTGTAGGGCAAAAACACATGCTTGAAAGGTTGCTTATCGGATTACTTGGAGACGGTCATATTTTGTTGGAAGGTGTTCCTGGATTGGCAAAAACACTGGCAATTAACACTTTATCTAAAGCTGTTAAAGGTATCGTTTTAGCAGGATACAGTTTACACCGGATTTATTACCTGCGGATGTTATCGGTACCATGATCTTTAATATGAAGGAGAATGATTTCTCGATTAAAAAGGGTCCTATATTTGCAAATTTTGTATTGGCCGATGAGATTAACAGGGCTCCTGCCAAAGTACAGTCAGCGCTTGCTTGAGGCGATGCAGGAACATCAGGTAACCATTGGTGATTCGACTTTTAAATTACCTGAACCGTTTTTGGTACTTGGCCACTCAGAACCCGATCGAGCAGGAAGGAACTTATCCTTTACCGGAAGCACAGGTGGATAGATTTATGCTTAAAACAGTCATTGATTATCCGAAAATGAATGATGAACAAATGATCATGAGACAAAACCTTAGTCAGGCGGATTTGATACAGTAAATCCGGTGGTTTCCATAGAGCAAATTACAAGGGCCAGAGCATCGGTCAAAGGAAGTATATATGGATGAAAAAATTGAAAAATATATCCTCAACATTATTTTTGCGATCCACGATATCCGGATGAATATCGATTAGCCGAGCTAAAACCGCTGATCAGCTTTGGAGCTTCTCCAAGGGGTAGTATCAATTTGGCAATGGCCTCTAAATGTTATGCCTTTATAAAGAGAAGAGGATATGTAATTCCTGAGGACGTTCGCGCCGTAGTGCACGATGTGCTTCGTCACAGAATTGGAATCACCTATGAAGCCGAAGCTGAAAACATCACTTCTGTTGACATTATCAACAAGATTGTTAACGAAGTTGAAGTGCCTTAATCAGTTCATTGAATTAACAACACAATTAGCATTTCGTGATTTAATGAAATTCAGGAAAATAAAAAGTTGAGAAGTTTAATTAGAACATTGGTTAGTGGATACTAAAGAATTACTTAAAAAGGTAAGAAAGATAGAGATCAAGACAAGAAGATTGTCTGATCATATTTTTTCTGGAGAATATCACAGTTCCTTCAAAGGGCGTGGTATGACCTTTTCTGAAGTAAGACAATATCAGTTTGGTGATGATATCAGATCAATTGACTGGAATGTGACGGCAAGATATAATGAGCCTTATGTCAAGGTTTTTGAAGAGGAACGCGAATTGACCATGATGCTCGTGGTTGATATCAGCGGATCAGAATCCTTTGGTACTACAGCAGCAGTTTAAAAAAGATATCCTGACTGAAATTAGTGCGACACTTGCATTTTCAGCTATTCAAAATAATGATAAAGTAGGATTGCTTATTGTTTTCTAATGAGATAGAATTGTTTATTCCTCCTAAGAAGGGAAAGACTCATGTCTTAAGAATTATCAGGGAATTGATAGAATTCAAGCCTAAAAGTAAAAAAACTGACCTAACCCACGCCTTAAGATACTTCTCTAATGTGATGAAGAAGAAGGCCATTGTATTTATTCTTATCGGATTTTATCGATACTGGATATGACAATGCCTTAAAAATTGTTGGAAAGAAGCATGATGTAACGGGAATAAGGGTATATGATAAACTAGAGACTGAGTTGCCAAAATTAGGAATGGTTCCCATGAGAGATGCAGAAAACGGGGAAATTGTATTGGTGAATACCAACTCAAAAACAGTAAGAAGGAATTATAGGGCTCACTATCTTAAGACGGTTGAATATTTTGAAGATTCCTTTACCAAAAGTGGATCAGGAGTCATCAATACAAGAGTCGATGAAAGTTATGTTAAAAAGCTTCTGGGGTATTTTAAAAGAAGGGCTTAACCGGTTATTTGAAAACACTGCAGTTGAAAATCGAAAATTACAGAATGAGATATATATTTTATGCATATAAAATCATGGATCTTTTAAGAAATTCAAAAGGCTTAGGCCGTTTTGGGTCTTTTCAAAAGTTCATCGTACTAGTCTTTATTTCTCTTGGGCTTTGCAGGATACGGACAGGTTTCGACAAAAATAGATACCACCAGCATCAGAATAGGCGAACAGTTCAATTATGAGATCATTGTTGATCAAACAGAAGATGTTAGGTTTCCAAAATTCGAATCGGACAGTTTGAACAGAATCGGAGTGGTAACGGCTCATAAAATTGATTCCTTAAAGAATCAATTGATTAAAAAATACACACTAACTAGTTTTGATAGCGGGCGTTACGTGTTGCCTGGGCAAGAAATCTTTATTAAGGATAAACGATTTTTAACTGATCAGGTGATCATCGATGTGGCAACAGTTGAGGTTGATACCATCAAACAACCCATGTACCATATCAAGGAAATTCAGAATGAACCCTATCTGTTTAGTGATTATTTGAATTATTTCTGGGGCTTGATTGCCTTACTGGTGGTAATAGGGTTGATTTTATATTTTGTTTTAAGGGACAAACCTACAGAAGAAGAGATTATTTCGAGAATTCCGCCATTCGAGGCAGCAAAAATGAGATTGAAGGAGCTGGATGGGAAAGAGCTTATTTCTCAGAATAAGATCAAATTATACTATGTGGAATTAACAGATATTGTTAGAACGTTTATCGAAAAAGAATTGAATATTCCAGCCTTGGAGTCTACCACGGATGAATTGGTGGAAACAATTACCGATTTCAATAGCAGCAGTAATCTTAATATTCCAAAGGAGACCTTATACAAATTGCAGAAGTTGCTGCAGGAAGCCGATTTGGTCAAGTTTGCCAAATCGAAACCGCTTCAAAATGAAATAGCCCTTCACAGGGAAGATGCAGAGGGAATTATTGATGTCCTGCATCCAATAAAGTTAGAATCAAAAGAAGACGAAGATGGGCAGTAATATGGAATTTACAAATCCGGAATTTTTGTGGTTTTTATTGCTGATTCCGGTCATGGCGATCTGGTATTTTTTTGTACGAAAGAAGGACAGTGCAGATTTGCATATGCCCAGTATTGCGAGTTTCGAACATAAGAATATATGGGCAAAATTGAAACCTTTGCTTGTATGTTGTTCAGATTGTTGGCTATTTCATTATTGATTATTGCCTTGGCACGTCCGAGGAACGTTGAGGTAAGCAAAAGAACGAAAACGACACGGGGAATTGATATTGTAATGGCAATAGATGTTTCTGCCAGTATGCTGGCGAAGGATTTAAAGCCAAACAGACTAGAGGCATTGAAAGATGTGGCAAGTAAGTTTGTTCAGAAAAGGCCCAATGACAGAATTGGGATTGTTGTATATGCTGGCGAAAGTTTTACACAAACACCGATTACCAGTGACAAGACGATTATTCAAAACACCATTAGAAAGATTAGATGGGGTCAGATTGAAGACGGTACTGCTATAGGAATGGGACTTGGTTCAGCAGTGAACAGATTAAAGGACAGCAAGGCAAAAAGCAAAGTGATTATTTTGTTAACTGACGGGGTGAACAATACCGGATTTGTGGATCCAAAGACGGCAACAGAATTGGCCAAGGAGTTAAATATAAAAGTATATACCATCGGTCTTGGAACGAATGGAACAGCATTGTTTCCGGTGGCTAAGGATCTTAACGGGAAACTCATTTTTAGAAATGCACCCGTAGAAATTGATGAGGAATTGTTAAAATATATTGCTTCTGAAACCGAAGGAAAATATTTCAGAGCAACTGGAAATAAAAAGTTAGAGGCCATTTATGATGAAATAAATAAGCTTGAAAAAACTGAGATCGAAGAATTCAAATATTATAATTATCAGGAAAAATACAGGCCGTTACTGATGTTTGCCGGGTTTTTAATCTTACTCGAAATGTTGATGAGATTTACGGTTTATAGAAGTTTTATATAGGTTAATAGCATATGTATCAAATAGAAGAACCAAAATATTTTTACTTGTTTATCGCAGTTGCGATCTTGTTGCTATTTTATTTGCTAACCTGGTTTTGGAAAATAAGAAAGCAAAAGGAATTTTCGGACCTTTCTTTGTTGAACGAGTTAAGTCCTCAGAAATCCGTTTTTAAACCAGTTTTAAAAATGATTTTTGTGCTGTTGGCTTTGTCATTCTTGGTTATTGCTATGGTAAACCCAAAAATGGGTACCCAACTAAAAACAGTTAAAAGACAAGGGGTTGATATTGTTTTTGCACTGGATGTTTCAAAAAGTATGTTGGCTGAGGACATTGCACCGAACAGACTGGAAAAATCAAAGCAGATCATCTCGAAGATCATTGATAAATTGGGTAGTGACAGGGTTGGAATTATCATTTATGCCGGTAATGCCTATCCTTTGCTTCCTATAACCACTGATCATGGTGCTGCAAAGATGTTTTTACAAAATGCGGGTCCGGATATGGTTTCCTCTCAAGGAACGGCCATTAATGAAGCTTTAGAACTATCTAAAACTTTCTTTGATGATGACACCCAAACCAACAGGTTTCTTTTTGTTATTTCTGATGGAGAAGATCATGAAGAAAATTCAAGTAAAATTGCCAAGGAAATCATTGACATCGGAATAAGGACCTACACCATAGGCGTTGGCTCGAATAAAGGAGGGCCAATTCCTGTCAAAAGCAATGGAAAGTTTTTGGGTTATAAGAAGGACAATAAGGATGAAGTGGTCATCACCAAACTAAATGTAGAGACGCTTAAAGACATTGCTGAAAACGGAGAGGGAAAGTATATTTACGGAAATAAAACTTCAAAGACGGTTGAATACGTGGAAGAACTGTTGCTCAAGGCAGATAAAAAAGAATTTGAATCAAAGCAATTTTCTGATTTTAAGGATCAGTTTCAATGGTTTGTAGGATTGGGGTTATTGTTTTTGGTCTTAGATGTTTTCTTGTTGAATAAGAAAACCAAATGGGTGCAAAAATTGAATTTATTTAATGAAAGGTAAAATGAAAAATATAATCTTTATGTGGATCTTTTTACCCTTGAGTTTGTTGGCTCAGGAAAAGGAAAAAGAGAAACAGGAGCCTGTTAAAATCAAACTGGCTGAAAAACAGATTCTTAGAAGCGGAAATGATTTGTTCAAACAAAAACGATTTGTTGATGCTGAAGTAAAATATAAAAAGGCCTTAAAGGAAAACCCTAATTATTCCACAGCCGGTTACAATTTGGGAAATGCCGTTTATGAACAGAATAGATTAGAAGAAGCCTTACCCCTGTATGAGCTCGTAGCCAAAAGTGCGGGAGAGACTGAAACAAGAGAAAAATCATTTCATAATATCGGAAATGTGATGATGAAACAAAAGCAATATGACAAGGCGATTGAAGCCTATAAAAATTCTCTTTTGTTAAACCCGAATGATGAAACAACCAGGTATAATTTAGCTCTGGCGCAGAAGTTGTTAAAAGACCAGCAGCAAAACGATCAAAATAAAGATCAGAACAAGGATAAAGACAAGGATCAGAATAAAGATCAGGATCAGGACGAGAATAAGGACCAGAATAGCGAGAACAAGGATCAAAATGAAGATGAGGGAGGAGATGACAAAAAAGATCAGGATAAGAATGAGGGTGATAATAAGAACGATGAAAATGATCAGCAAGATCAGAAGAACGAAGGTGACAAAAAGGAGCAGAATAAACAACCTCAGCCTAATCAATTGAGCCAGCAGCAGATTGAACAACTTTTGGAGGCGATGAACAATGAGGAAAATAAGACCCAACAAAAAGTAAATGCCAATAAGGCTAAAGGGAAAAAAGTAAATCAGGAAAAAGATTGGTAAATAAAAGCCGCAACTTATCGTTAAGATGATTTGTAGTGCAAGCTTGTAAAATGAAAAGGAAGTATTTAACCATATTGATATTACTAATAACGGTGCAAAGCGTTGTCGCTCAGGTAACCTTTAAAACTGTTGTGAGCAAAACTGAGCTTGGCCTTAATGAGCGACTGAGAATAGAATTTTCCATTGATCGTCAGGGTGGTGATGACTTTACACCTCCTGATTTCAAGAATTTTAAAGTGCTTGCCGGTCCAAGTCAGTCGAGTAGTTTCTCTTCCATTAATGGAAAGACCTCTTATAAATTGACCTATACCTATGTGATCCAGCCAACAGCTAAAGGCACCTTTACCATTCCGTCAGCGACGGTAACTTATGAGGGAGAGCAGATCAAATCAAATACTGTTAGGATCACTGTAACTGATGCTATTGAAATTCCTGAAGATCCCGAAGATCCAAGATATATAGCGCAGCAAAATATTCATCTGGTGGCGGAAGTATCAAATATGACACCTTATGTTGGGGAAAGTATTTCGGTGGTTTATAAACTATATGTAGATATCAATCAGGTAAACGTTCAAAATACTAGGGAAGCTTCCTCCCCCATCATTTAACGGTTTTTGGAGCCAAAATATTGAGGTTAAAAAATGGGTGGCAAAAAACGGCACTTATGGCGGAAAACCTCATCGATTTGTGATCGTCAGAAAAACGGTATTGATTCCTACCAAGGCTGGAAACCTTGAGATTGAACCTTTGGAAATGGAAATCACGGCAGGTGTTCCCATTGGTAGAAGGGACTTTTTCGGGAACATGTTGATGAACGACGTGAACTTTACACTCACTTCGGGTAAAAGGACAATTAAGGGTCAAAGAATTGCCATCAGAGGATAAACCATTTAATTTTAATGGGGCTGTTGGTGATTTTGAGTTTTCCGTAACTTCCAGTAAAACAGAATTAAAATCAAATGAATCTGCCCAGATCAAGGTAGAACTGAAAGGTGAAGGAAATTTGAAATTGATTAAGCTTCCTGGTATTGAATCTTCCAATGGTTTGGAAGTATATGATCCTGAGCATAAGGAGAATATTAGTACAACTTTAAATGGCTTGTCGGGTAGTGTATATGATCAATATGCCGTGGTTCCGCAATCACGAGGTAAGTTTAAGATCCCTGGAGTATCATTCTCATACTTCAATCCTAAGGAAGGAAAGTACCATTCTGTTGATACGGCACCCATAGTGTTAAACGCTTTAACGGGAGTTGAACTATCGGATCAGACAATAGTAAGCAATAAACAAACAGTGATCACAAATGAAGGCGATATTCGTTATATTCATTTAAAAACAGATTTTGTATCTACCTTAGAAGATGAGGAATTCTTCGGTTCTGATCTTTTTTATTTATTAATGATCCTTCCTTTACTATCTATTCCTTTGGGGATTTTTATAGGCAGGAAAAAACTGGAAAGAGATAGCGATATTGTTGGGAATAAAAGAAGGAAAGCAGACAGGCTTGCTAGAAAGTTCTTATCTCAGGCTAGAAAGGAACTGGGTAAAAAGGAGGCATTTTATATCGCTTTGGAAAAGGCCCTTCATAACTACCTAAAGGCAAAATTACATGTGGAAACCTCTGAGATTTCTATCGAAAAAATTGCTGAGATTCTCGAGAATAAGAAAGTAGATGAATTGACAATTCAGGAATTTAGTAAAGTGTTGGAGAATTGTGATTATGCCCGCTATACACCATCAACTGATGTTATGATGAAACAGGAATACGAGAATGCGAAAATGGCTATTTCAAAAATTGATAAACAACTATAATAGAAGAAAGTTAAAAACTATACATGTTGAAATTTTTAATACATATTGTTTTTATTACCCTCTTATCACTAACAGGCGGGAATATGCATGCTCAGGTTCCTGATAGTTTATTTGTGGAGGCAAATAGGTCATACCAACAGGAAAACTATACGGAGGCCTTAGGGCTCTATCAGAAAATAGAGAAATTGGACCTGCAATCAGCTGACTTATATTTTAATATGGGGAATATCTATTATAAAACAAATCAAGTAGCACCGGCAATTTATTATTATGAAAAAGCCCTCAAACTTGCCCCAAATGACAAAGACATTCAGTTTAATCTGAATTTTGCGAACAGAATGATTCTCGATAATATCGAGCCACTTCCGAAAAGTCTTTGGCAAAAGTTTATGGATGGGGTCATTTTAAGATTCACTTATGAGACCTGGGCTAAAATTGCGGTTAGTTTGGCATTCTTATTTGCGATTTTGTTCTTGATGTATCATTTTTCATATAGTACAAGTAAAAAACGCATCTATTTTATTACCAGTATTTTATCTGTTATATTTGTGACCACATGCTTATTTTTTGCCTACAGAAACAAGCATTATGTAGACAATAATGTGGAAGCGATCATTTTTTCTCCTTCAGCTCAAGTTAAAACGGCTCCCACAAGTTCAAGTGATGTTTATTTTGAACTTCACGAAGGAACTAAGGTCGTAATACTGGAAACCCTGGACAATTGGAAAAAGATCAAAATCGCCGATGGCAAATTGGGCTGGATCAATACAACTGCTCTTAAAGAAATTTAAATATTTTTTAGAATGTTTACTTTTAGGAATGAAAGACATTAGTCAGCCCCTGACTTAAGTCAGGGGCTTATTTAAGTGATCCCCTCACTTAAATCAAACCTTGATTCAACTATAACGGTTTAAAACAAACTGGTAAGATCTCGCCCTTGGCTAAACAATATTTTTCTACAAGTTCTGGGCTTAGGGTTTTGGAATAATCGACTTCTTCTACTTTGAATCCTGCATGGCGCAGTCGATTGAAATAATCTTTACCATAAATTCTGACATGATCATATTGCCCGAAATGTTTGGCTCTATCATCAGCAGTTATGATATTAGGATCTTCATAGGTTTTTTCTCTAGCCAATTCCTGAGGTACCTGAAAAATACCCATACCTCCTGGCTTCATTACTCTGAATAATTCCTTCATGGCTTTGCTGTCATCTTCAATATGTTCCAAAACATGGTTACAAAACACCATGTCGAATTCATTATCAGAGAAAGGAAGGTTGAGTATATCTGCCTTAACGTCCACAATAGGAGAATATAGATCCGCTGTGGTGTAGTCAAGGTGCTTCATTTTTTTAAAGATAGACAAGAAACACTGTTCAGGAGCCATGTGTAAGACTTTTAGAGGCTTTTGAAAAAAGGCTGTTTCATTTTTAAGATATAACCAAAGGAGGCGATGTCTTTCTAATGACAGTGTACTTGGTGACAATACATTGGGCCTTTGCTGCCCGTAACCATAAGGCAAAAATCGTCTAAAACTTTTGCCATCAATAGGATCGGTATATGTATCACCTTTTAACCAGAATGCAAGAAACGGCCTGGCGAGATAACTCATTTTTATCAAATAGGGGCGGGGGATCGTATTCAGCACAAATTTGAAGACCTTCATGTAATACTTAATTATTTAGCTCTGAATTCATCTTCTTCGTTGGTCACAATACCCAAAGCCTCATTCACATATTTGAAAGTAGAAAGTAATTCCGGTTTTCCGTTCACTATGGCAACATCATGTTCAAAATGAGCACTTGGCTTTTCATCAGCAGTTTTAATAGTCCATCCATCACTAAATTGTTTGATCTTATGGGTACCCAAATTGATCATAGGCTCAATGGCAACGACCATACCTTCCACAAATTTCTTTCCTTTCCCACGTCTACCGTAGTTTGGCATTTCGGGATCCTCATGCATTTCTCTTCCAATGCCATGCCCAACAAGTTCTCTTACAACACCATAACCATGACCTTCAGTATATTGCTGAATGGCATACCCGACATCACCAACTCTGTTACCAGCTTTGAATTCTCGAATTCCTACATAAAGGCTCTCTTTGGTAATATCCAGAAGTTTTTTTGTTTCTGGATCAATGTCTCCTACGGCAAAGGTATAGGCATGATCTCCGTAGAAGCCATTTTTCAAGGCCCCGCAATCAACAGAAATGATATCTCCTTCCTTTAGGGGTTCACTATTTGGGATGCCATGAACAACCTGTTCATTCGGACTCATACACAGCGTATTAGGGAAGTCATATAAGCCTAAAAACCCTGGTACTGCGCCATGATCTCTAATAAACTCTTCAGCGATTTTATCCAGTTCCAAAGTACTAATACCCGGTTTGATTGCTTTCGCAATTTCACCTAGTGTCTTTGAAACGATAAGAGCACTCTCTCTCATCAATTCGATCTCCTCACGGGATTTAATTTGTATCATGACTTGTCTTTAATGAGGCAAAGATACTGTAAAAAGATATTGATCCAAAGGGAATCATTTCTTCTGTTTTTCAGTTATTGATTGAGCAAGAAGCTGATTAATTTTTTTTACAACCACCTCAGGTTGAATGGTTTTCATACAATCTGTATAGCCTGGAACAATTTTATTGCCGTAAACGGAAGTTGGCAAAAAAGGATATTTCTCCAGGTCTGGAAGTAGACTGTTTTCTATAGGTTGTCTAAAAGGAACGAATCCGGCATAAGGATGTGTATTACCCCACATCGTGATCACAGAAACTCCAAACATAGCAGCCATATGACCATTACCGGAATCCATACTTAGCATGAGATCAAGGTTACTGATCAGATCCAATTCCTGTTGAAAAGTTAACGTACCTGCAATGTTGACACAATTATTTGAAACCGAAGCCATAGATTTTAATTGTTCCACTTCGTTTTTACCTCCTCCAAATAAGAATACTTTCACTTCGTCTTGCAGTAATAATTGTATCACCTCTTTCATTAAACTCAAGGGATACATTTTGGTCTCATAGGTGGCAAAAGGTGCTATCCCTATCCATTTTGAATTTTTCTTACCCGTAATTCTTTCAATTTCAGTGGACATAGGTTGACTGTCGATCAACTTTATTTCCGAAAGATCTATGGGGAGATGTAATTTTTTGCAGACCTCGGCATGACGATCGATCATGGATTTCATGGGTGAAAGAATTTTAGGCTTTAGGGCCGGTAAGCTTTTTTCTTTGAGTTCTGTCCTTATTCAAAGAAATTACAGGAGTCCTATTCCATTTAAAAAAAGTAGCGATCACTTTTGATCTCAATACGTTATGCAAATCAGCAAAGGCGTCAATTCCTAAAACCGACAGGTCTTTATACAGCTTATATAATCCCCGTATACCTGTTTGGGAATTCTCAACATCGGCCGCATAAAAATGAATATCAGGTATAAAAGCGAAAAAGGACTTAAAAAGGGGCCTTGATACAATGGTGATCTTTAATTTGGGATACTGTTGTCGCAGCGCCAATACAACGGGAACAGTCATGGCCACATCACCGATGGCAGATAAGCGCATGATCAATAAATGTTTAGGATGCTTTAATTCATTTTCGAGCACGAAGCACAGGATTTAGATTATCATCATTATACATTTTCATCTGCTTATAGACCTTCATGTATTTATCGCCCTTATTAAAATCCTCCAACAATTCATCAATAGCTGTACATAGGTCAGTTTGTTGCTCTAATAAAACCAATAGTTTGTTAGCGCATGCATCTCTGTGTGAATCAGAAGCATCTGTTCTTTCCGCTTCTTCTTTCATATGATAAATTTTAAGGGCTAGGATCGATAAACGATCATAGGCCCAGGCAGGACTTTCCGTATTGATCTTGGCATCTGATTTAACAGAAACATTTTTGAAAAGATCAAGAAAATAGCTATCAATGAATTCAACCATGTCGGTTCTGACTTGATTTGACTTGTCAATTCGTCTTTTGATCTCCAAAGCCTCCACTGCGTCAATTTCCGGATCTCTGATGATATCTTCCAAATGCCACTGTACGGTATCAACCCAGTTCTTATGATAAAAAAGATGTCTGATGTCTTTCTTTTCGAATGGGTTTTTGATAGCCGTATCTATATGATCATTTATGTGATAATCATTGATACTTTTTTCAAAAATGGTAAATGCTTCCTTTGATTTCATAATAAAAATGGATATTACAGCTAATAGAATCTCCTGAGGTTTTCCTGACCATAAACAGAGTGTCTTTCCTGATTGAAAGGAATAAAGATGATATGATAGACCTTTTAATAAGGCCTGTAAAGGTAAGTTAAAAAACTAAAATAGCTAAAAAAACAAGCATAAAACAGCGGCTGAAAATAGATTTTTCAACCCAGTTAGAGAAAAAATAATTTTAGCTTTTGAAAAATCCAAAAAGACCTTTTTTGGTTTTGTCTTTAGGTTTTTCTGTTTTTAAAAGTTGCTGATAGATTTCACCCCATCCCAGCAGACCACCAACATTTCTATCGTCAATGAATACATCTGCATTTACTTTTCGACTAATACTGCCGTCAAATTTTTCTTCAGGATAACTTTTGTTAACCGCATAAAACTCAAGACCATTCTTTTTGCAAAAATCTACAGCTTCCTGTAATCTTTCACCATATCTATAGGTCCATAGAATCAGGCGGTGTCCTTTTTGTTGTAATTCCAACAAAGTATCAAAAGCGAAAATCTTAGCAGGACCAACTTTTGGATAGTCATCTTCCACAATCGTACCGTCAAAATCAACGGCAATGAGTAAAGAATTTTTAGGTAAAATTTTCATTTCTGAAATTTTTATCAAATCTAATCATTATAAGCTCGTAAATCAAATAAAAGCCTTTTCTTTAAAAACACCTGACACTATTAATAACGATGATTATCAGCTTTTCTTGTCTGTTAAACTGCTATATAAGCAGTTTTATGTCAACAATGAATCTCTTGTCATGGCAGCCGGTTGAGGAATTTTTAAAAGATCAAGAATAGTTGGCGCAATATCTCCTAATACACCATCTTTGATACCGTTTTCCTTATTCTTTTCAACAAGAATAAAAGGAACCGGATAAGTGGTATGTGCCGTATTTGGTGTACCATCTTCATTGATCATTTTTTCGCTATTTCCATGATCAGCAATAATGATACTTGAATAATTGTTTTCCAAAGCAGTGGTTACTACTGTTTCCAGACATCCATCAACAGCCTCAGCAGCTTTCATGGCAGCCTCCATGACTCCTGTATGTCCAACCATATCAGTATTGGCAAAATTCAAGCAAATAAAATCAGCTTCCTGCGACTTAAGTTCAGGAACTATGGCATCTCTAATATCATGAGCACTCATTTCAGGTTTCAAGTCATAAGTGGCAACTTTCGGGGAAGGGCAAAGCAATCTTTTTTCTCCTTTAAATTCTTTTTCCTGTCCTCCTGAAAAGAAAAAAGTAACATGAGGATATTTTTCGGTTTCAGCTATTCTGATCTGTTTTTTATTGTTTTTTTCCAAAATTTCACCTAATGTTTCCGACAGATTATCCTTTGGATAGACTACTGATACCTTTTCATAAGAATCATCATAATTTGTCATGGTTACATAGTACAATGGCATTTTATGCATGCCGAATTCCTGAAAATTCTCCTGGCTCAACACTCTGGTCAATTGTCTTCCTCTATCCGTTCTGAAATTAAAGAAAATGATCACATCATCATCTTCGATTTTGGCAATAGGTTGTTGTTGCTCATCAACCATTACAATTGGTTTGATAAACTCATCAGTTACACCATTGTCATAACTTTTTTGAATACTTTCTGCCGCATTATGAGATTTTTCCCCAATTCCATTGACCATGACATCATACGAAAGTTTGACTCTTTCCCATCGCTGGTCCCTGTCCATGGCATAGTACCTTCCGCAGATACTCGCTAATTTTCCGGTTGATTGATCCATATGCGCTTCAATTTCATTTACGAAACCAAGGCCAGATTTTGGATCAACATCTCTGCCATCGGTGAAGGCATGTACATAAACATCTTCTAATCCATAATTATCAGCGGCATCTAGCAGTCCTTTGAGGTGATCAATATGTGAATGTACACCTCCGTCAGATAGCAGTCCTAAAAAGTGCACTTTTTTATGTTCTTTTTTTGCATAACTAAATGCATCAGTGATTACTTTTTCACGAGCGATCGAGCCATCGGCAACGGCATTATTGATCTTAACAAAATCTTGGTATACAATTCGGCCAGCTCCTAAATTCATATGACCTACCTCAGAATTACCCATTTGTCCTTCAGGTAGACCAACGTTTAAACCGTCTGTCCTTAAACTTGCATTCGGATAATTGTTGATCAAAGAATCAAAAAACGGCGTTTTTGCTTTATAGATAGCTGATACGTCAGGATTTTGTGTTTCACCCCACCCGTCTAAAATGATCAAAATGACTTTTTTTTCCATGGCTGTTTTTGTATTCAAAAATTGAAATGCAAAGATACGGAACAATTCAATTTTGAACCCTATTTTCTTTGAAAATTAGCATAATTTCAGCTGAAAAATGGAGATTTTGACCCAAAAGTATAATTACTATTGAAAGGCCGTATTTAGGCTGAGATATAAGTTTCTAGTTAGGCATCAGTCTGACAATACCTAATTGTTCGACTGAAACATAGATATAACCATCAGGTCCTATTTTTACCGTTCTTACCCGACCCATTCCTTCCATTAACTTCTCTTCTTTTACTACTTTTCCTTCATTCAGAAAAACCAGATTTAGGTATTGAAATTTTAATGAGCCAACTAAAAGATTGCCCTTCCATGCAGGATAACGATCACTGTTGATAAAGGCCATACCACTTGGAGCGATAGAGGGCACCCAGTAGTGCAAAGGCTGTTCCATTCCCGGTAAGATCTGTATCATCCGTGATGATAGAGTCATCGTAATTGATGCCATAGGTAATCAATGGCCATCCATAATTTTTTCCGGATTTGATAATATTGATTTCATCTCCTCCCTGAGGCCCATGTTCATGTACCCAAATTTCTCCCGTATCTGGATTCATTGCCATCCCCTGTGGATTGCGATGACCATAAGAGAATACAGCTGCTTTTGCTCCTGGTGTTGAAACAAATGGATTATCGGAAGGAATGCTTCCATCGTCATTGAGCCTGTAGATTTTTCCACCGTCACGGTTGATATTTTGCGGATTGACATCTCTGTTACCCCTGTCACCAACAGAAAAGAAAAGATAACCATCCTTGTCAAATTCAATTCTTGAACCGAAATGCTGACCCTTTTTTGTATTAGGAGTAGCTTTATAAATTACTTCTTTGTCAATAAGTTCATTTTCTTTCAGACGAGCTCTCATGATCACTGTATTGGCTCCTTCCTCATCATTTTCAATGTTACCCGAAAATGAAAAATAGATCCATCCGTTATTTGAATAATCCGGGTGTAATTTGAGATCCAATAAGCCTCCTTGATTTTTATACACAACCTCAGGTACGCCTTTTATTTGGGTCGTTTTGCCATCCTTAAAGAGCATCATTTTACCTTCTTGTTCGGCAATAAGAATAGATCCATCTGGCAGAAATTCCATACCCCAGGCTATATCTAACCCGTCAACAACTGTTTCGGCTTTATAACTGAAATTGTCATCGCTTTTGAATTCAGTTTTCTTTTGACATTGGCTTACAAAAAATGACAAACAAATAATAACGAAACTAATTTTTTTCATGTTTCAGGAATTTAATTTCAAAGGTACAATTTTTCAGAATGAATATTTAAGATTGATACTTGCATAATAATTCAAAGGATTACCTGGGTAATAGTATCTGGGGGCATTATTTCCAAAACTACCGGCATTAATTTGCAACATGGAAGCATATTTTTCATCGAAAACATTATTTATTCCGATCTGGGCATCAAGCAGCATATGCTTACCTAACTCTTTTCTATAACCGGTTTTTAAATTAACCAGTTGGTAACTATCTGCATAGATACTGTTGTCATCCCTCAAGGGGATATCACCAATATATTGGTAATTGAGAAATGCATATAACCCAAAAGAAGTATTTAAATTGAGTTGAGAATAAAAAGTTTTATCCGGAACACCTGTTAAGTCATTTCCCGAATAGTCTTCATCGAGATCCTGAAAATCCTTAAAAGTATAGTCATTCAAGCTAAATGAATTGGAATGGCTTAGCTGCAGATTCTCTTTGTTGATCAAAAAATAATTCAAGACAATTTCAATACCCTTATGGATGGTGTTACCGGCATTGACACCAATGAACTGATCATCTCCAATTCTTCTGGCTACCAAAAGGTTTTTAATATCCATCAAATACAAGGAAATTTCGTAGTTAAAGATATTTTTGACCACTTTTCCACGACTTCCAATTTCATAATTCCAACCTGTTTCGGGTTGGATGTTATTATTGATCAATCCGTCGGGTAAGAGTGTTTCTTCAAGTTTGGGTGGAGAGAACCCATGGCTGACGGTAGCAAAGACCATGCTGTTTTCACCTAACTGGTAGTTAAGGCCAATTTTAGGGGAAAGAATAGCGTCAAAACGATAATCTCCGGAAAAATCATCATTTCCCTGATTGAAATAATCATATAGGGTGTAGGCAGTTTGATTCAAATTCAATCCAAAATCAATAAGAAACTTAGGTGATAAGTGATATTTGGCTTCCATAAACAGATTGAAATAAGATCTGTTTTCCTTGAAATCACTTAACAATACACCTTGCACGCTTCCTGTTCCCGGAGGGTAATCCTGATAGAGGTTTTCGTAGGTTTTTAAAAGATTCAGGTCATTAAAAAATTCCAGACCCGCTGTCCATTGAAAATCTTTTTGCCATAAACGCGTATTTTGTATAAACCTTGTTCTCAATCCTATGGCATTTGTACCTTGTTCAAGGATATTAAAGGGTCTGGCTTCGTAAGAGTCCAATAAGCTTGCGAAAATACTACTGACTTGTTTTGATTTCTGATTGTATTCGTGCTGCCATGACAAGCCCAATAAAAATTTTGAATAATCTTCAAAACCCTTTGATTGGGCCCAGGTAAAGGCTGCTTTTGTGGGATCATTGATATAATCATCTTCATTAAGAGAGCTTGGGATAAAAGCTTTAAGGTCGATAAAATTAGCAAGTATATTAAGGTTGTTCTTGTCATTCAGGTAGTGATTTGAAGCCAAAGTGATCGTTTGCCTGTTTAATTTATTATTCTCTCTGTAACCGTCAATTTGGGTGTTGGAATAGGTTAGTTTGGCCGCATTGGTTTTGTTTCCCAAATTGGTGTTGATCCAGAATTTTTGCAGTCCGTAAGATCCGAAGGTATAGGCTGATTGTAAAGATTGTTTACTGAAAAGACCTTTGTCGGCAATGAGTTGAATGCTACCTCCCAATCCTGCTCCGTAAAGACTGGATGAAGGTCCTTTAAGGATTTCCATTCTGGCAATTCCCTGTAACTCAATATCCTCAATGGTTGTTTCTCCTGAACCATTGGTCAGCGGAATATCTTCATAATAGGCTCTGATCTTACTGGTGCCAAAAAGGTTTCTGGATCCAATACCTCTTATGGTGATCCTGTTTGTATTCAGGGTACCGTTATGCATATAGACACCGGGAACGCTATTTATAATTGGAGCAATATTGATACCGTCATTACTCTTGATCAGGTTTTCTGAAATTACTGAGACAGCAGCAGAAACCTCTTTTAATTCACTTTGGAAATGACTTGATTTTATAATTACTTCTGCCAGATCCAAAGGTTTTTCATTCATTTCAACAAGAATGAATTTAGATCCCTGAATAGAAATTGTTTTGGATATATAACCTTTCTTGTCAAATGTATAATTGCCTGGAGATTTCAGTAAGAAAAGACCATTGTAATCTGAAATGTCAACTTTTTTACCATTATCGTCAGTTATCTCAACTTCCCCAATGGCTAGTTTATTTTCCATACTGATAACTTTTCCCTGAATAGATTGGCCGTTCAGGGATGATGAAATTAAAAAAGAAAGCAAAATAATTAGAAGACAGTGTCTCATTTCAATTTTTATCTTTTGAATCGCTTGTTATTTAACAACTGCATTTTTAATATCGTTTTTGTTTTCTTTTACAGCATAAACAAAACCATTGATTACAGCATAAACAACTTCATCATTTTTTCTAAGTAAAAAAGTCGCGTCCATTCCCAAATTGATCGGAGAGGCAGGTAAAGTATTATTTTTAGGGATCTTAATCTTTTTGATGTCAATGATGTTCATCGGCATTGGCGTGAATTTGATTTCTTTTGGCATGTCGTTGATACTTACAGAAGTATAACCCTGCTTTAGAAGGGATAGAAAATCAAGGTTCATAAATTCTTCAAAATCATCTAGTATTTTAGGATAGGTTTCTCCAACCTTGAATGTAAAACCAGCAGCATCTAAAGTCTCATAACCATAGTGGGTTGAAAGGTCACCTATATCACTGATTTTGCCCAGATAGTAAAAGTCACTGTGGGTCTTATTTTCAATCTCTTGTTGATTGATACCCAGATCTACGATGAAATCTAATCCCAAATAGGAAAAAGAAAGGTTTTCAATTTTTAGATCGAATAGTTTACGATCATTTTTTGGAATGGAAAGATACTTGTCCAAACCCATAGTCTGGTAACTTTCCGTTCCAATCATCTCAATGGCAGACAGTATACCAACATAGTTTAGTTTACGGATGAACTGTTTTTCCGGATCATCAAAATATCCTCCGGATTCAATAAGTATTGTACTGGTGCCCCATTTTTGCATATTGTCACCAAAGGCTCTCGGTTCGAATTCATCTGAATACCTTCCTACCTGACCTCGGGCATATCTTTGAAGTATCCCATTCATTTTTCCGATGACCCTCATGGCATTTCCTCTGGTTTGGTTGATATCCTTTTCAACATTAAAAGCCGGTGCCAAAAATGAAATAGTAGCCGGTTTGGAAGTTTGTTTCGCATTATAGTATTTGCTCTGATCGTGAAGATTAAAGCCGAAATCTGCATCGAGACTATCTCTGATCTTTTTAAGCAATTGTGACTCCGGTGACTGAAGTCTAAGCGCATCTCTGTTGATATCTATTCCAATAGCATTGCGTCTTGTAAACAATTCTGCACCATCCGGATTCAGCATGGGAACAAAATGGACTTTGACATTGTTTAAAATGGTTTTATCCGTTTTCAAATAATTGATCATATCAAATATTGAGGCTGTTGCTGTTGGTTCATCGCCATGCATTTGGGACCATAATAATATTTGCGTTTCTCCTTCTCCAATACTGATCATTGATATATTGCGGCCTTGAATGGATCTCCCCAGAACGGTTATTTCAAAACCTTTTTCTCCTTTAAGACTATCTATCAATGGTTGAATATCCTCGTGCTTAAATCGTCGGGTATCAAGTGAAACTTCTTTGAAATTGTCATATGCTTCGAACAATTGTTTGTCCAGAGATTGTTTTTGAGCAAGCCCTATCAAGGGTAGTAAAAAAAGCAAGAAATATTTGGTCATGATTTATGATTTGTCAGGAACGGGTTCCCAGTTCAAAAAAGAGGTTGATAGTCTAATATTTTCTATAAAATCTTTGCCAGGATCAGTTTTTTCTGTCCGGTAGCCTTGATCAATTTCCAACCATAAAGGATGATCTTCAAAATGGGTATATTCAAAATGGCCAATGAGGTAGTCAATCTTTGGAAATTGGTTTTTTAGATATTTAACTAGCTTGATATTTGATTTTAATTGTTTTTTGGTCAATGGCATATCAGTTGTCCCTCCGACATTTTCAATTCCTATGGCACAGTGATTCAAACCAATGACATGTCTGGCCATAGTAGTTTCAGGTAGCAGCCGGTATATTTTTCCATTTTGGTCTATAAGAAATTGGGCAGAAACATTAAGAGCGCTTGCGTCGGTTATATCCGGGCGCGAACTAGGAAGTTTACTTTGCTTAAAGGCATCAAAGGATTTTTCAAAACCAGGAATTGCCGTCCAGTGAACAACGATCATCCGCGGTTCAATGGTAGGTTCATTTTTGATGATCCCATATCTTTTTTCCAGATAATCCAAGCTTAGCTGTTTTCTTTCTTCGTCATAGGTAACGGGTTTGTCTATGATTTTCAAGGTGTTACAAGAAGAAAGAAGAAGGATGATTAAGCAAGTTAAAAGCCCGTGTTTTAGCATTGTATACAGGTAAAATATATTGATTGGAGGCTAATTTAGTCAAATTTAATTGTTTGAGAAGTATTGAATCAGGGCAAAAAAATAATGATTTCACTAAAAACATATCGTGATTTTGTTATTTGAGCCATTTCTTAAAGAATAAGGCATATAATGTCAATGATTGACATATAATGGTGTTAAAATAATAACATGACTTTGTAAAAAATGACAATCTGTGAAATTCATTAAAATTTTAAAATTGTATAACTTTACAAAAAGGCTAAAAATGAAAAGAGCATACCTTTCGAATTCAGTATTGGAAAAACTTCCATATCACTTGAGAGATTTTATCTTAAAGCAGCCATATGACGAATATACGGCTCAGAACCAAGCTGTATGGCGCTATGTGATGAGAAAGAATATGGATTATTTAAGAAACGTAGCTCACGAATCTTATATTCCCGGTCTGGCCAAGGCTGGGATTTCAGTAGAGGAGATTCCCAGGATGGAAGGAATGAACAGGATCTTAAAAGAAATAGGTTGGGCGGCTGTTTCGGTTGATGGTTTTATTCCACCCAATGCTTTTATGGAATTTCAGGCCTATAATACTTTGGTAATTGCAGCAGACATCAGAACGATCGATCATATAGAATATACCCCGGCCCCTGATATCATCCATGAGGCTGCCGGTCATGCTCCCATCATAGCCAACCCTGAATATGCAGAATACCTTCGCCGCTTTGGTGAAATAGGTTCAAAAGCCATTTCATCTGCCAAGGATTTTGAACTTTATGAAGCAATAAGACATTTATCGATCATTAAGGAAGATCCCGCAACTGAACCAAAAGAAATACGTGAAGCCGAAGAACAAATCAAGATAATTTCCTCTAATATGGGACCAGCCAGCGAAATGGCCGGAATCAGAAATATGCACTGGTGGACAGTAGAGTACGGGTTGATAGGAACACTTCAGAACCCTAAAATTTATGGAGCTGGCCTTCTTTCTTCTATTGGTGAAAGCAAATGGTGCATGGGCGATAAGGTAAAGAAGATTCCCTATTCAATAGATGCAGCCAAGGTTGAATTTGATATCACCAAGCCGCAACCACAATTATTTGTTACTCCGGATTTTGCACAATTGAGTTTTGTACTTGAGGAATATGCCAATTCAATGGCCCTAAGAAATGGTGGTCTCAAAGGAGTTCAGAAGTTGATAGAATCCAAAAATGTAGGAACTATTGAGCTGAGTACAGGTATTCAGATTTCAGGTAATTTCACAAGAGTCATTGAAGATGACAGGTCCAGACCTATTTATATCCAAACAACTGGACCAACTGCACTTGCCTATAAGAACAAAGAGTTGATAGGGCATGATAAAAAGCATCATATTGACGGATTTGGATCTCCTGTAGGAAAATTAAAAGGAATCAATCTGGCTATTGAAAACATGTCGCCTACTGATCTGGAAGCTTATGGTATTTATGAAGGGAGAAAGACCCGTTTATTGTTTGAAGGAGGTGTGTTGGTTGAAGGCGAAATCATAACCGGTAAGCGAAACCTTCAGGGGAAGATCATTTTGATCTCTTTTAGAAATTGTACGGTTTCTTATAAAGAGGAGGTTTTGTTCAATCCTGAATGGGGAGTTTATGATATGGTAGTCGGAGAAAATATCATTTCAGCCTTTTCAGGAATTGCCGATCCTAATGCTTTTGGCCAGCAGTTCGAAGTCCCAAAGGAAAAGACACATAAAATAAGTTATTCATTGGAGGAAAAGGCCTTATTTGAATTATACCAGCAAGTAAGGCAAATGCGGAAATCAAAGTATATTGATGGCAACACATTGCAAAAAATATTCGGGCAGCTTAAGGAAAACTACCCGAATGATTGGTTGTTGGCTCTTGAAATATATGAATTAATTAAACCTGGTCAAAAGACGGATTTTAGAACCGAGGTAAAATCATATCTTGAGCAATTCTATCATGATAATTCGGTAAAAAATCTTGTTCAAGACGGAATTCGATTGATTGACGAATCGTTGAATTGATTCATTATAACTGAGATACTCTTAAGGTATTTACCATACCTTTATCATGCACAGGCATTGAGGTCAGATTGATCACAAAATCACCTTTTTTCGCATAATTCCGTTCCAGAGTCATCCTGTTAAGATCTTCTACCGTTTCATCAGTACTCACCATTCTGTCATAAAACTGAGCTTTTACTCCCCATAAAAGATTCAACTGCGCCAGTATTCTCGGATTATCTGAAAAGGCAAGAATATTTGATTTAGGTCTTCTTGCTGAAATCTGAAAAGCTGTGTACCCACTATTTGTCAAAGTAGTGATGGCTGCAGCTTCGATCTCATCCGCTAATTTTGCAGCGTTGCTGCAAACAGCTTTGGAAATATAACGTTCATTAATACAATTCACCCCTTGTACATATCCTTCAATCAATTCTGAATCCTCAACACTAACGATGATACTTCTCATTGCTTTGATCACTTCTACAGGATATGTCTCCAACTGATGTTTCACCTGAAAGCATCACTGCATCAGCACCATCCATGATCGAGTTGGCCACGTCATTCACTTCTGCTCTTGTAGGAATTTGACTGTTGATCATAGATTCCATCATTTGGGTAGCAATGATTACCGGAATACGTGCTTCTTTAGCTTTTCTAACCAGCATTTTTTGAATGATTGGAACCTTTTGCATTGGCACTTCAACACCCAAATCACCTCTGGCAACCATTATATCCGTCGCAATATGAAGTCAAATGATTGATGTTTTCTACAGCCTCAGGCTTTTCGATTTTAGCGATTATTGGAATTTTATAACTCGATTTTTCTTTAATGAGATCACTTAATTTCACCAAATCTTCAGGAGTCCTTACAAAAGATAAGGCAATCCAGTCAACTTCCTGTTCTATGGCAAATATGGCATCCTTGATGTCTTTTTCGGTCAAAGCAGGTAATGAAATTTTGGTATTTGGAAGATTGACCCCTTTTTTGATTTTAGAGGTCCACCTCTCAATACCTTAACTCTGACTTTAGTATCTCTGTCTGTATCGATTACTTTAAAAAGCAATTTACCATCATCAACAAGAATACTTTCATCCTTCTCTACATCTTTTGGAAAATTTTGATAGGTCATATAGGCCTTTTCCTTCGTACCCGTACATTTGATCGTAGTAAATTCAAATTCGTCACCTTTTTTTAAAATAACCCCATCTTCCATAACTCCAACCCTGAGCTTAGGTCCTTGAAGATCGGCCAGAACGGCAACATTATAGTTGTTTTCTTTATTCAATTCACGGATATATCTGATTTTGACTTTTACATCTTCATAATCCGCATGCGAAAAATTGACTCTGAACACATTAACACCGGCAACCATCAATTCTTTAATCTTCGCCTTTGTAGCTACAGCTGGGCCCAGGGTGGCAACAATTTTCGTTTTTTTTCTTTTTTTCATTCTTAAAAAATTAAATTATCCCTTGATTTTAAATCCATAGGGTCAATGGCATATGATGCCATTATATTATTTATCTTATTGATGCCTGAAAAGGTTGTACTTAATTCAGCATCATCTTTTAAACCAGTGATCTTTATAAAATAGTCCACTTTTTTCTTTTCGGGAATCAAGTATGAAATTTTGGTTTCTTCAAGAAACAAATTGCTACCTCCCTCAGTGACGTTTTCAGTGAAAACATGCTTATTGGCAATCAAGGACCACGATGTAAATGCTGTTTCATCCTCAAACTTATACAAAGGGAAACTACAATTCTTGAATTGAAAATCAAGATCGTCCTTAAAACGCCTTAGTTGAATATTTAAATGTTCGATTCAAGAAATAAGCCATTCTATAGTCAGCGAGAATAGAATGTATCCCGATCAGATCATAATCATGATCAAATTCAAAATCAATGTTATGAATTTTTGACACTATAGTTAGTTTGAAACAAACATTTTTGCAAAAATAAAGATAGTTTTGGTAAAACAACTCAAATTTTTACGAAATTGATTGAGATGACCGTATTAAGGATTCATCATCGTATGCATCAATGCTCTATTTGATCTTTTAATTTATAATAAGCTCTTTTCGAAGCAATTTCTTCAGCCTTCTTTTTTGAAGTAGCGCGACCTTTTGAGATAAGATCCTGATCAACCAATAATTTTACACTAAAATGCTTTAAAGTATCATTGCCGGTATCTTCATAGACATTGTACTTAATTCTCTTTTTATTCTTTCTGACTCCATTCGATCAATACACTTTTATAGCTGGTTATTTTACCTTCAAGTCTTTCAATATCCACATAGGGTTCTATCACAAATCTGTAAATAAATTTTTCGGTAAAGGAATATCCCCGATCGGAATGAATTGCTCCGATTAAGCGCCTCGAACAAGTTTCCGTGGATATTGTCTCCAAAATTTCCATTTGGAATTGAACTTTCTACAAATTTGATAAGATTCAAGATCTTTACCCAATTCATTAAGATGTTCGCGACTCACTATTTTTGACCGCATTTGTGTCAAATAACCTTCGTCACCGGAAGGGATCTTTTTAAAAAGATAGTTAGCTATAACAGCTCCCAATATGGCATCTCCCAAGAAATTCAAGACGCTCATAATTCATAGGACTCCCACTCTTTTTTACTTTTTTAAGTGAGCTATGGGTAAAGGCTTCTTTGTAAAAATCAACCTTTCTGGGCCGGTATCCTAAAATTTTCTTCATCGCCATAATAAACTCTTCATCCTTAGCAGTATGAGAATTTGTTATTTTGCGAATTAGATTCATTCGGTATTAATCTTCGTATTTTCTAAATAAGATACAGGCATTATGGCCGCCAAAACCAAATGTATTACTCATGGCTACCTTAACATCTCTTTTTTGAGCCTTATTAAAAGTAAGGTTTAATTTTGGATCAATTTGATCATCATCAGTAAAATGATTGATGGTCGGAGGAACAATACCATGTTTTATCGATAAGATAGAAGCGATGGCTTCGATGGCTCCGGCAGCTCCTAATAAGTGACCGGTCATCGATTTTGTAGAATTTATATTCAGTTTATAGGCACTTTCACCAAAAACCGCCTGAATTGCTTTCAATTCAGCCACATCTCCCAAGGGAGTTGAAGTTCCATGCATATTAACAGCATCAACTTCTTCAGGACTAATTTCAGCATTCTTTAAACAGTTGAGCATGACATTTTTCGCTCCTCGCCCTTCAGGATGTGGAGCCGTAATGTGATGAGCATCTGCAGAAAGTCCACCGCCAATGACTTCAGCATAAATCTTTGGCACCTCTGGCTTTTGCGTGTTCCAAGTTCTTCAAGAATCAAAGCTCCTGCTCCTTCACCAAGAACAAATCCATCTCGATCTTTATCAAACGGACGTGAAGCTGTTTTAGGATCATCATTTCTGGTCGATAAAGCATGCATGGCATTAAAACCACCCATTCCCGCAATAGCAACGGCAGCTTCAGAACCACCCGTTACGAAAACATCTGCCAGACCCAAACGAATATAATTTAATGAGTCAATGATAGAATTCGCTGATGATGCACAGGCAGAAACTGTTGTAAAGTTGGGTCCTTGTAAATTGTGTTTGATCGAGATTTGCCCAGGAGCAATATCGGCGATCATTTTTGGAATAAAAAACGGATTAAATCGCGGAGATACCATCTCCACTTGCATAATTAAGCACTTCATTTTGAAAGGTTTCAAGACCACCAATTCCGGCACCCCAAATTACTCCAATTCGTAGTAGTATCCTCTTTTTCAAGATCAAGACCAGAATCGGCAATTGCCTCATCTGCGACCACCATAGCATACTGGGTAAACCTATCCATTTTACGCGCTTCTTTTCTGTCGAAAAAATCGGTGACATCAAAGTTTTTAAGTTCGCAGGCAAAATGAGTTTTAAAATTAGAAGCATCAAAATAGGTAATAGGAGCAGCACCGCTAACACCGTTAACCAATCCTTCCCAATATTCTTCAACAGAATTTCCGATAGGGGTCAAAGCCCCTAATCCTGTAACAACGACTCGTTTTAATTCCATCTTTAAAGATTGTTATTATAAAAACAAGAAATTACGAGCCATTTCCAAATTGGAAAAGCTCGTAATTTTATAAGTAAAGTAAAATTTTATTTAGCTTCTTCAATATAGCTAATAGCCTGACCAACAGTACCGATATTTTCGGCTTGGTCATCTGGAATTTGGATATCAAATTCTTTTTCAAACTCCATAATTAACTCAACTGTATCCAATGAATCTGCTCCTAAATCGTTGGTAAAGTTAGCTTCATTAGTAACTTCATTTTCGTCCACTCCTAATTTATCAACGATAATGGCTTTAACTCTTGATGCAATGTCTGACATAATTTTTTAATTTTAAATTTAAATATTGCTGCAAAAATAATATATTTTAAGTTCAAATTGATAAAAAGTAAAAAAAAGTTGAACAAGAGTGAAAAAGACAAATACTTTCCTATTTGTTTTTCCAATCTGATTATTATTCTTTTTTTTGCTTAACACTCCTAAATAGAACAATTATGCTAAGGATTATCATTTTTGCTTCAGGCTCCGGAACCAATGCCGAGAATATCATTGAGTACTTTAAAAACAGTCACTTTAGCCACGGTAACTTATGTCTTAAGCAATAATGCAAATGCAGGAGTTTTGGAGAGGGCGAAAAGATTAGAGATTCCTTACAAGGTCTTTAGCTAAGAAGGAGATGGGGTCTGATTCTTTTTTAAATTTTTTAAGGAAGCATGCTGATTTTATCGTTCTTGCCGGATTTCTTATTAAAGATTCCTGATCAGATGATCGGGCTTTTCCCAAATTCCATAGTAAATATACACCCGGCATTACTTCCTAAATACGGAGGAAAGGGGATGTATGGAATGCATGTCCATAGAGCAGTAGTTGCGAACAGGGAAACAGAAACAGGTATTACCATTCATTATGTGAATGAAAATTATGATGAAGGAGCTATCATTTTTCAAAAGTCGGTAGCTTTGAAAAGCAATGATACACCGGAAGATGTGGCAGCAAAAATCCATGTTTTGGAGCAGGAAAATTTCCCGAAGGTGATAGAAAAAGTATTAAAAGAAATCGATGAGGGTTAACGTATACACCGATGGTGCCTGCAGCGGAAATCCCTGGAAAAGGAGGATATGGCATTATTATGGAATGGGTTGGGAAACCCTATAAAAAAGAGTTTTCGGAAGGTTTCAGATTAACTACCAATAACCGGATGGAGTTGCTTGCCGTTATCGTTGCGCTTGAGCAACTGAAAAAAGAAGGTATGAAGTGTCTTGTTTTTTCTGATTCAAAATACGTCGTTGATTCAGTTGAGAAAGGTTGGGTATTCAGCTGGGTTAAAAAAGGGTTTAAGGATAAAAAAAACCCTGATCTTTGGCGCAGATTCTTAAAGGTCTATCAAAAGCATCAGGTAAAATTCAAATGGATCAAGGGTCATAATGATCATCCACAAAATGAACGTTGTGATCAACTGGCTGTCAAGGCAGCAAAAAAAGAAACCCTTCAGGTAGATGAAGGGTTTGAACTTTCTCAAAATAATGCAGCAGGAAAGCTGGATTTATAATGCTGATCTATTCTTTTAGTTTATTGAGATATAGCTAAGATAAGCAATTCGTCATTTTGATCATAGAGATATAGTTCCTTTTTGACGATCTCAAAACGGGCGATGTTGGGTAAATTTTTAAAAAAGGTATCTTCAACACTCATATCCGGACAAAGCTTTCTTGTAGCACCGGCAGGCCCGAAACTCAGTTCGTTTCCGGAAACTTTATACGTGGAAAAATAATTGTTACAACCTGCAAAACCAGCCACTTTGGTATCTTCTTTTTCAAAGATCATTGTGGGGGAGCTACTTAATTGTTCCAATCCTTTAATTTTGATAACTGTCCATTCTTTTATTAGATCATCATTTATAAGAGTTGGTGTTTTGGAGATGATATTTTTCAATTCATACCTTAGCGATGAAGCGTCAGCGGCAGGATTGGGTACAGGAATTTCATTGACCAATAACTCATAAATATAGCCTTCTTCGTATTCGAAACCTTCTATCTGATCATAGAAATAGGTCCATTCGTCATCAGGATTTTCTTTTACAAGCATACAGGTTTGAGGTCCGACCCCAACACAATTTTCCAAATGATCGGCTACAATTAACATTTTTGATTGCACCTCGGTATTCGAATTACAAGCCAGGATCATCAATAAGAATAAATATTTCATAAGAATAATGGTTTAAGATAGCATTGTTTTGGCTCTGAGAAGGGCTTCGATAAAGACATCAATTTCCTCCTTTGTATTATAGAATGAAAAGGAAGCACGAACTGTGCCAGGAATTTTATAATAGTCCATAATGGGTTGGGCACAATGATGTCCGGTTCTCACAGCAATTCCTAATTTGTCTATAATTGATCCGATATCATACGGATGAATTCCTTCAATATTAAAGGAAATCACAGCAGCCTTTTCTTCTGAAGTACCATAAAGAACCACCTTGTCAATTTCCAAAAGCTTCTTTGTGGCGTATTGCAGCAACTCATTTTCGTAAGCGGCAATCTGATCAAAGCCTATAGCGTTCATATAATCAAGGGCAACTCCAAAAGCGATCACTCCGGCAATATTTGGGGTTCCTGCTTCAAATTTATGGGGTAACTCAGCATAGGTGGTTTTTTCAAAGGTCACTTCACTGATCATTTCTCCTCCTCCTTGATAGGGAGGTAGTTTGTTCAACCAACTTTCTTTTCCATAGATCATGCCAACCCCGGTAGGTCCGCAAAGTTTGTGTGCTGAACAGGTATAGAATTCACAATCAAGTGCCTGTACATCAGGTTTAATATGTGGTGTAGCCTGTGCGCCATCTATCAAAACAGCTGCACCAAAGTCATGGGCCCTGTCAATGATCCTTTTGATCGGATTGATGGTTCCCAGGGCATTGGAAACATGATTGACAAAAACCAGTTTGGTTTTTTTGGAAAGGAGATTTTCATAAGCTTCCATGTCCAATTCACCTTTAAGGGTCATCGGAATAACCTTAAGATCTGCGCCGGTTCTTTCACAAAGCATTTGCCAGGGAACAATATTGGAATGGTGTTCCAAAGCCGAGACAATGATCTCATCTCCTGCTTTTAATAAAGAAGTAAAGCCTGTAGCCACCATATTGATCCCATGGGTTGTACCGGAGGTCAATATAATTTCGTGTGATTTTGCTGCATTAAAATGATCTCTGATCTTAATACGTGCCTCCTCATAGGCATTTGTAGCTTCCTGGCTTAAGGTATGTACTCCACGATGTATATTGGCATTATAGTTACTGTAATAGTCAACAATGGCATCAATCATCACCTGTGGCTTTTGCGATGTAGCCGCATTGTCAAAATATACCAATGGTTTCCCATTGACCTTGCGATTGAGAATAGGAAAATCCTCTCTTATTTTTTCTACGTCGAACATATTTAATTTAGAATCATTCAAAATACAAATATACGACAGTAAGGTGGCAAGGCCTTAAAAAATGAATTGAAAAATTTGTTATTTTTACGCGAATCAAAAGAATCGTTTTGGAATGAAAAAACTGCTTAAGTACCTTTTAGTAATTGTATTGCTCATTTTTTTATACTTAGGCTACACCTATTATCCTGCACTGAATATTGTTACCGGTTATGCAAGTAAGAATATGGCGTCAGGCCTTTTCCTTGCTAAAAGGGACCAGTTGTCAATGGAAAAACAGGATAACGGATTTTTACCCATCAATTTCGCGAGTTATGTTATCGATGAAAAAGAAAAATCTGTTAGTTCCTCAATCTTCGGCCTGATGAAAAGAAAGGCGATTTACGTAGAAGGTTTGGGTGCTATTCTGGTCAATGAAACGTATGATCCGACAAGAAAATTTAATGTTCCAAATCGTTTTATATCTGAAAACAGTTTGGCTTACCCATATGGAGACCTGCCTCAAAGGGATACTATTTTCAATGAGGTGAATTATGAGCAACTTCAAATGGCTGTCGACAACGCGTTTGACCCGGCAGGAGAAACAAAACTTCAGACACGATCGGTTCTGGTCGTTTATAAGGACCAAATTATTGCTGAAAAATATGCAGATGGATTCGATCATTCTACGCTTATGCATGGGTGGTCAATGACAAAGAGTTTGACCAGTGCGATGTATGGGATTTTGAAAAAACAAGGCAGCATTGATATTGATGAAAAAACCGGTTTGGAAGCCTGGGCCGAAGATGAAAGAAAACAGATCACCTATAATGATTTGTTGCATATGAACAGCGGACTGGCCTGGGAGGAAGAGTATTTCAACATATCGGATGTCACAAAGATGTTATATCTGGAGAGCGATATGGGTCAGGCTCAAATAAAGAATGAATTGGTTGGGCTACCTGATCAATTGTGGAATTATTCCTCAGGTACTACAAATATTTTATCAGGGCCTCTTTTAAGAAGGGAGTTTGACAGCCATCAGGAGTACCTTGATTTCTGGTACAGGGAATTGATCGATAAGATCGGAATGCATTCGGCTGTGGTAGAAACAGATCTGGCGGGTAACTACATTGGGTCGTCCTATGCATGGGCAACAACAAGAGATTGGGCTAAGTTCGGTTTGTTGTATTTACATGAAGGAAATTGGAATGGAGAACAGATCATTGACAGTTCCTGGGTGCATTATACGGCGACTCCCACGAATACATCAGAAGGAAGGTATGGAGCTCAGTTTTGGTTAAATGCCGGTTCGTATCACCCGGATGTTCCAACAGATATGTATTCCTGTAACGGATTCAAAGGACAATATGTTTTTATCATACCCAGTCGCAATCTGGTAGTAGTGAGAACAGGATTGGTATCTGATCCAAAATTTGACGTTAACGTGTTTTTGCGAGGCATTATTGAGAGTCTGAATTAATTATTGAGATATGGCATTGAATCTTAAAAATATTGACAGGGTTAAAAGTATTTCCAAATCGGAATTTGTTCAAAACTATTTGAAACCACAGGTTCCTGTGGTCATTGAAAACCTGGTTGACAATTGGCCGGCTGTGTCGAAATGGAATTTCGATTATATAAAGCAAAAAGTAGGAGATAAGGTTGTTCCTCTATATGATGATCGCCCGGTGGATTATAAGGACGGCTTTAACGAACCTCATGCCACCATGAAAATGAGCGAGTATATAGATCTGTTACAAAAAGAACCAACCAAGTACCGCATATTTTTATACAATGTTTTAAAGGAAGTTCCTGAACTACAAGATGATTTTGATTTTCCTGATATAGGTTTGAAACTGATGAAATCATTACCCATGTTGTTTTTTGGAGGTGAAGATTCTCATACGTTTATGCATTATGATATTGACCTTGCCAATATCCTGCATTTTCATTTCCAGGGAAAAAAAGAGTGCATTTTATACCCAAATGGAGAAAAGAAACATTTGTATAAAGTTCCTCATTCGTTAATTACCCATGAGTCTATTGATTTTTCGAATCCTGATTTTGAAAGGTGGCCTGCTTTGCAGCATGCCAATGGATACAAGACAGAACTTGAGCACGGGAACGTTTTATATATGCCGGAAGGATACTGGCACTATATGCGTTATATTACGCCGGGATTTTCAATGAGTATGAGAGCCATTGCCAGGAATCCTAAAAACTTATCTCAGGCCATCTATAACATTTTTATCATGAGAAACATTGATAATTTGATGCGCAGGGTCAAAGGTCAGCAATGGATCGATGAGAAAAATGAAAAAGCAATTAAAAATACCCATTCAGGCTTATAGCTGCTTTCTACATATCCATTCCTAATTCCACATCAAGTTTTTCGGCCAACAACTTATTGATCCTTGACTTGAGAACAGGAATCTTTATTTTTTCCACCACATCATTACAAAAGGCAAACAACATCAAAGCCTTAGCTTCTTTTTGTGGGATACCACGCGATTGCAAATAAAATAAAGCACTACTGTCAATCTGACCTATGGTGCAACCATGAGAGCATTTCACATCATCTGCGAATATTTCCAATTGAGGTTTTGCATTGATAGTTGCTTTGTCTCCGATCAGTATGTTGTCATTTTGCTGATAAGCATTTGTTTTTTGCGCCAGTTTGTCAACAATTACTTTTCCATTGAAGACGCCCGTAGATTGATCATCATAAATACCTTTATACATTTCATGACTTTCACAGTTTTCCTTTTTGTGATGCACTAATGTATGGTTGTCAACATGTTGCTTATTTCCAATCAAGGTAATTCCATTTAAGTTGGAAGTAATATGTTCTCCTTCCTGATGGAATTCAAGGTTATTTCTTGTAATGTTTCCTCCAAAAGAAAAAGTATTGACGGAAACTATACTACTGTCTTTTTGCTGAACGTAAGTATTGTCAATTAAGGAAGAGGTTAATCTGTCATTTTGGATCTTGTAAATATCTGCAATGGCTCTTTTATGTGCAAAGATCTCTGTCACCGCATTGGTCAATACCTTATTATCACTAAGGCTCTGATGACGCTCATAGATCTGAACATGTGAATTTTCACCTACCACGATCAAATTACGAGGTTGCAACATGATCTCTTTTTCATTACCGGTTGAAAAATGAAGGACCTGAATAGGTTTTGGAAGCACTACATTTTTAGGAATATTGATAAAGACACCTTCTTTGGAAAAAGCAGTATTCAGAGAAGTTAGACTTTCACTTTTTGAGGCAACGGTTCCAAAATAGTGGTCAACTACCATTTTGTATTTAGGCTGTTTCAAAGCCGATGATAGTATGCAAATATCTGCCCCTTCGTGAGTTGTATCCGACAAGAAGGAACTATATACACCATCTATAAAAACGAGTTTATACGATTCTATTTCATGAAGAAAATATTGCTTCACCTCCTTTAATTCGATAGCAGCATCGCTCTTGGGGAATACGCTATAATCGTTTTTTAACAACGAGTTTAAGGAAGTATATTTCCACTCTTCATCTTTCCTGTTCGGGAAACCAGACTTTTCAAACTGTTCAATAGCCGCTGATCTGATTCCGTGAATTTTAGAATCAAGATCTAAATTACCTTTATTTTCAAATGCCATAAAGGAGGCGACTAGTTTTTCTTTTAAATCCATATTATATCCAACTATTTCAACCAATCATACCCTTTTTCTTCCAGCTCATGAGCCAGCTCTTTTCCTCCAGACTTCACAATTTTACCATCGTGTAAAACATGAACAAAATCAGGCACGATATAGTCTAGTAAACGCTGATAGTGCGTAATGACGATTACAGCATTATTCTCATTTTTTAATTTATTGACCCCGTTGGCCACAATTTTTAAAGCATCAATATCTAAACCTGAATCTGTTTCGTCAAGAATGGCCAAAGTTGGTTCCAACATAGCCATTTGAAAGATCTCATTACGTTTTTTCTCTCCACCTGAAAATCCTTCATTTAATGACCTGGACAGAAACTTTCTGTCCATTTCAAGTAACTCTGACTTTTCTCTGATCAATTTTAGCATGTCCCTTGCAGGAAGGTCTTCCAATCCATGCGCCTTTCTCTTTGCGTTGATGGCCGTTTTAATGAAATTCGTAGTAGTAACTCCGGGAATTTCCACAGGATATTGAAAGGACATAAAAATTCCTTTATGGGCCCTTTCATCAGGTGACAGCTCAAGAATACTTTCATTCTGAAAGTCAATATCACCGTCGGTCACTTCATAGGTTTCATTTCCGGCAATAACAGAAGACAGTGTACTTTTCCCTGAACCGTTTGGCCCCATGATGGCGTGTACTTCTCCTGGTTTGACATCCAGATCAATTCCTCTAAGGATCTCCTTATCTTCAATTCCGGCATGTAGGTTTTTTATATGTAGCATTTTATGAATGTCTTAAAAACTTTAATTCTTTATATTATGTTATCCAACAGATCCTTCAAGAGAGATCTCTAATAATTTTTGGGCTTCAACTGCAAATTCCATAGGAAGTTTATTCAATACTTCCTTGCTAAAACCATTGACGATCAAGGCGATGGCTTTTTCGGTATCAATACCCCTTTGGTTGCAATAGAACAGTTGATCTTCTCCAATTTTACTTGTAGTGGCCTCGTGTTCTATTTGAGCCGTTTTATTTTTTGCTTCTATATAAGGAAAGGTGTGTGCACCACACTCATTACCCATTAACAGAGAATCACATTGTGAAAAATTTCTTGCATTTTCAGCACGAGCTCCAACTTGAACAAGTCCTCTGTATGAATTTTGTGAATGTCCTGCGGATATTCCTTTAGAGATGATGGTACTTTTGGTATTCTTACCAAGGTGAATCATTTTTGTTCCTGTATCGGCCTGTTGAAAATGATTCGTTACGGCTATGGAGTAAAACTCTCCGACTGAATTATTTCCTTTTAGTACACAACTTGGATATTTCCAGGTAACAGCACTTCCTGTTTCTACTTGTGTCCAGGAGATTTTTGAATTGTTATGGCAAATACCTCTTTTCGTCACAAAATTATAAACGCCACCTTTTCCTTCTGCATCACCAGGAAACCAGTTTTGCACGGTTGAATACTTGATTTCTGCATCATCAAGAGCAATTAATTCAACAACAGCAGCGTGTAATTGGTTTTCATCTCTTGCAGGTGCCGTACATCCTTCTAAGTAACTTACATAACTTCCTTTATCGGCAATCACAAGTGTTCTTTCGAATTGACCTGTACCCCCTTCATTGATTCTGAAATAAGTAGAAAGTTCCATAGGGCAAGTAACGCCTTTTGGGATATAACAGAAGGATCCATCCGTGAAAACAGCCGAATTCAGTGCTGCATAGAAATTATCAGTTTTGGGTACAATACTTCCTATATATTTTTTTACCAATTCAGGATGTTCCTGAATGGCTTCTGAAATAGGACAAAATATGATTCCTTTTTCAGCCAGTGTTTCCTTAAAAGTAGTAGCTACAGATACTGAATCAATCACGATGTCCATAGCAACACCAGTCAAGCGCTTTTGCTCGTCAATAGAAATTCCTAATTTGCTAAAAGTCTTTAACAATTCAGGATCTACTTCATCTAAACTATCGAGTTCTTTTTTTGGTTTTGGAGCAGAGTAATAGCTTATAGCCTGAAAATCAGGTTTTTCATAGGTTACATTGGCCCATTCCGGCTCCTTCATTTGTTTCCAAATTTCAAAGGCCTCCAAACGCCATTCGGTCATCCATTGTGGCTCATTTTTTTTCTTGGAAATGCCAATAATGATATCAGCATTCAGCCCTTTTGGAAAGGTATCAGACTCAATATCTGTGTAGAAACCATATTCGTATTCTTTGGTTTCGAGTTCTTTTTTTAAATCATCCTCGGTATACTTGCTCATAGTGTCAGGTTAAAAGTTACGCTAAAGTGAAAAGCTTTCACCGCATCCACAGGTTCTGTTTGCATTGGGGTTTTTAAAGATAAAACCGGCTCCGTTAAGTCCACCTGAATAATCAAGTTCAGTTCCTACAAGATATAGGAAGCTTTTCTTGTCAACGATAATCTTGATATCGTTGTTTTCAAAGATCTTGTCATTTTCTTTTTCTTGATTATCAAAACTTAGATCATAAGACAAACCGGAACAGCCACCACTCTTTACTCCAACTCGAATAAAATCTTTGGAAGCGTCATAACCATCCTCTTTCATTAATTCAATTGCCTTCAATTTGGCTTTTTCAGATACTTGTATCATAACAAATTAGATTCATTCTAAATAAGTGCAAATATAGACTAAAATATACACTTGCGAAATATTCTAAAAAAAAAAAGTTGCCCTTTAACACAATAATAAAAATTTTTTTGCAACACAAAAAACGCGCAATAAACAATATGTAGTTGCGTTTCGGATATTAACAATTTTCTCGAGTTATTAACATCTTCTTAACAAGGATGAACTCTTCTCTTAAGACCAATGCTAATATCCTAGAGATAAATTGTTGATATACAGACAATAATATAAATACATAGGATATGGAAACCGAGAATTCGCGAACCGGTCGACAATCAATAAATAACAATTTACCCCTGTTATCACAAGATGAGTTTGTGTTAACAGGATTTACGCATACCCCAAACTTTAACAAAAACAATACAAATTGTATGAACAATTTAACAATTTCCCCCCAAGAAAAATTAGGTTTTATGAGGAAAAGATCCTCTAAGAAATCCTATTATTCTGCAAAAGGACTTCGAATATTAATGATATTAGGGCTGCTATTATTTTCCATTAGCATGTTTGGGCAATATAGTGATGGAGACTTTAAATCCAGGGCAACTGGAGTCTGGAATACTGCTAGCACATGGAGTATATATGACTCATCACAACTTCCTGGAAACGAGTGGGTCAATGCCACAACTTACCCAGGGCAGGTTGGAGGTTCTTACGATGTCTTCATCGAAGGGGGCTACACGGTAACCATAAATTCAAATATACCTAATTATTTTAACTCCTTGAATATAGGAGATGGTATTGGAGGCACGGATAATCTTTTTGTTGGTGGTAATTCCAGTTTGATTCTAACCTCTATTTATTTGTTCAATGGAGGGTTTATGTCCTGGACAGGAAATAATATTAATTTAGATATACCCACAGGCTCTATATTTATTATTGAAGCTGGAGGGACCATGGACACCACTGTTCCATGTAATGCTACTAAAACGATGACAATAGGTAGTACTTCTTTTGCTTCTTGTATAGGTGGTAGTAGCCCTTATTCATTTACAGAGCTAATGAATTCTGGGGGTAATGTGAGCTTTATCGATACCGATGGTGATGGGATATTGAACGGTTCAGATCTAGATGACGATAATGATGGTATTCCTGATGAAGATGAAGGAGTATGTGCAGTTAATAATGGAGATGTTGAATTACCATTACTTTCTGATAACACCATTACTTGGAGTGCAACATACGATGGCGGAAGTATTAGAACAACTCTTGATACTAATGTTCCATTTTGGACAACAACTGCCTCTGACAGCATGATTGAGATTTGGTCAAATTCAAATACAATTTCTTCTCCGCATGCCGATGCTTATTCAGGGAATCAGTTCATGGAATTGAATGCGAATCAAGTTGCTTCAAGTTATCAGGATATTTTAACTATACCTAATTCGACTGTAAGTTGGACTATTGCACATAGAGCCAGAAGTGGAACTAATAACGCTACGGTAAGTATTGGTGCTCCAGGAAGTGTTGCAGTTGTGCAAGCAATGTCTACTGGTACAGCTTGGGTTGTATATTCAGGTACATATTTAGTACCGGCGGGTCAAACTACTACTCGATTTCAATTTGATGCAGTAGGAGGCGGTAGTTCAGGAAACTTTTTGGATAGCTTTATTTTATCATGTCCTTCAATTGATACAGATAATGATGGCGTACCAAATTATTTAGATTTAGATAGTGATAATGATGGCATTTTTGATATCGATGAAAGTGGTGTTCTCAATAATGGAGCAACAGATTCAAATAGGGATGGAAGAATCGATGGAAGTTCATTCGGATCAAATGGATTGTTTAATAGTGTTGAAAGTGATGATACCATAACCGCAAATATTACTTATACCATTTCTGAAAGCCTAGATGATTCAGATATTTTACCAAACTTTACTGATTTGGATAGTGATGGAGATGGAATTCCTGATAATGTTGAGGCACAAAGCACCTTAGGCTATGTAGCTCCTTCAGGTCTGGATACAGATAGCAATGGTATCGATGATGCATACGACTCTAACGGAACTCCTATTGCATTGGTCAATTCCGACGGTACAGATAATTTTGATTATTTAGATACTGACTCTGATAACGAGGGTGGAAATGATACGGCTGAAGCGGGTTTTACTCTTTCAGGAGCTGATGTTGATGGAGATGGTTTAGATGACAACTATGACGCAGATATAACAGGTTATTCAGATCCGGGTGGAACCATTGACGATCCATTGACTGGTGTCGTAATTTTACCTAATACGGACGGATTAGGAGATGTTGATTTTCGAGATCCTGAATTTAGGGCTGATTTAGAATTAACTAAAACTGTACAATTTATTGGTGGTATTCCGGCTCAGGTTGAGTTTACAATAACAGTTACTAATAATGGTCCTGATGATGCGACTGGAGTAACTGTTCTTGACAATTTACCTTCTGGTTTTAACTATGATAGTGATAATGGCGGTGGAGCTTATAACTCTGGAACCGGAATTTGGACAATAGGTACCATTGCTAGTGGAAATTCTGCTTCCCTGGTCGTAACTGTAGAGCTTGATATAATTGGTGGAGGTTTAAATCTGAATAATTATGTAAATGCCGCGGAAGTTAGAACTTCTGATATAGCAGATCTAGATTCAACTCCGGGGAATGGAAAAAATCTTGAGGATGATTATGATGAAGCTTCCTTTATTCCAATTAATTTATCAATTTCCAAAGCTACCAATGCAACCGAGCAATGTGTTGGAGAACAAATCATTTTTACTGTTGTTGTAACTAATGACACCTTTTTTATACCAGCTTCCAATGTAGTTGTAACCGATCTTCTTCCAACTGGATATACATATGATAGTCATACAGTTTCCCAAGGAACCTATGTTCCCGGAACCGGAGTCTGGACCGTTGGAGGAATCAACGGAAGGCCTGCCATTTGGAGCTGCGGCTTCAGAGACTTTGACCATTGCGGCAACCGTAAATGCAACCGGTAACTATACCAACAGCGCGGAGATAACAGCATTTGATTATAATGATACGAATTTAGCTAACAATACAGCAAGTGCATCTGTAACGGCAATTGCTATTCCAGCTACGCCAGCGATCAGTGAGGTTGCAGCTACCTGTTTGGCAGATGGAACAGCTACTGTTAGCAATTATGACGGATCATTGACTTATACCTTTGCACCAGCAGGACCAACTGTAGGGGCAGGAGGTGTTATCAGTAACATGACTTATGGTACTTCATATACTGTTACCTCTGAGAATGCGACATGTACAACGGTATCTTCCTCAAGTTTTAGTATTGATGAGATGTTACCAACACCAGCTACACCAGACAATCAGCAGAGGTTGCAGCTACCTGTTTGGCAGATGGAACAGCTACTGTTAGCAATTATGACGGATCATTGACTTATACCTTTGCACCAGCAGGACCAACTGTAGGAGCAGGAGGTGTTATCAGTAACATGACCTATGGTACTTCCTATACAGTTACTTCTGAGAATGCGACATGTACAACGGTATCTTCCTCAAGCTTTAGTATAGATGAGATGTTACCAACACCAGCTACGCCGCGATCAGCTGAGGTTGCAGCTACCTGTTTGGCAGATGGAACAGCTACTGTTAGCAATTATGACGGATCATTGACTTATACCTTTGCACCAGCAGGACCAACTGTAGGGGCAGGAGGTGTTATCAGTAACATGACTTATGGTACTTCCTATACTGTTACTTCTGAGAATGCGACATGTACAACGGTATCTTCCTCAAGCTTTAGTATTGATGAGATGTTACCAACACCAGCTACGCCAGCGATCAGTGAGGTTGCAGCTACCTGTTTGGCAGATGGAACAGCTACTGTTAGCAATTATGACGGATCATTGACTTATACCTTTGCACCAGCAGGACCAACAGTAGGAGCAGGAGGTGTTATCAGTAACATGACTTATGGTACTTCATATACTGTTACTTCTGAGAATGCGACATGTACGACGGTATCTTCATCAAGTTTTAGTATTGATGAGATGTTACCAACACCAGCTACGCCAACAATCACAGAGGTTGCAGCTACCTGTTTGGCAGATGGAACAGCTACTGTTAGCAATTATGACGGATCATTGACTTATACCTTTGCACCAGCAGGACCAACTGTAGGGGCAGGAGGTGTTATCAGTAACATGACTTATGGTACTTCATATACTGTTACTTCAGAGAATGCTACCTGTACGACGGTATCTTCATCAAGTTTTAGTATTGATGAGATGTTACCAACACCAGCTACGCCAGCGATCAGTGAGGTTGCAGCTACCTGTTTGGCAGATGGAACAGCTACTGTTAGCAATTATGACGGAACTTTAACCTATACCTTTACACCAGCAGGACCAACAGTAGGAGCAGGAGGTGTTATCAGTAACATGACTTATGGTACTTCCTATACAGTTACTTCTGAGAATGCTACATGTACGACGGTATCTTCCTCAAGTTTTAGTATTGATGAGATGTTACCAACACCAGCTACGCCAGCGATCAGTGAGGTTGCAGCTACCTGTTTGGCAGATGGAACAGCTACTGTTAGCAATTATGACGGATCATTGACTTATACCTTTGCACCAGCAGGACCAACAGTAGGAGCAGGAGGAGTTATCAGTAACATGACCTATGGTACTTCCTATACAGTTACTTCTGAGAATGCAACATGTACAACGGTTGCTTCCTCAAGCTTTAGTATTGATGAGATGTTACCAACGCCAGCTACGCCAGCGATCAGTGAGGTTGCAGCTACCTGTTTGGCAGATGGAACAGCTACTGTTAGCAATTATGACGGAACTTTAACCTATACCTTTACACCAGCAGGACCAACAGTAGGAGCAGGAGGCGTTATCAGTAACATGACCTATGGTACTTCCTATACAGTTACCTCTGAGAATGCGACATGTACAACGGTATCATCCTCAAGCTTTAGTATAGATGAGATGTTACCAACGCCAGCTACGCCTGTGATCAGTGAGGTTGCAGCTACCTGTTTGGCAGATGGAACAGCTACTGTTAGCAATTATGACGGATCATTGACTTATACTTTTGCACCAGCAGGACCAACAGTAGGGGCAGGAGGTGTTATCAGTAACATGACTTATGGTACTTCCTATACAGTTACTTCTGAGAATGCAACATGTACAACGGTTTCTTCCTCAAGCTTTAGTATTGATGAGATGTTACCAACGCCAGCTACGCCTGCGATCAGTGAGGTTGCAGCTACCTGTTTGGCAGATGGAACAGCTACTGTTAGCAATTATGACGGATCATTGACCTATACCTTTGCACCAGCAGGACCAACAGTAGGAGCAGGAGGTGTTATCAGTAACATGACTTATGGTACTTCTTATACAGTTACTTCTGAGAATGCTACCTGTACAACGGTATCTTCCTCAAGCTTTAGTATTGATGAGATGTTACCAACACCAGCTACGCCAGTGATCACTGAGGTTGCAGCTACCTGTTTGGCAGATGGAACAGCTACTGTTAGCAATTATGACGGAACTTTAACCTATACCTTTACACCAGCAGGACCAACTGTAGGGGCAGGAGGTGTTATCAGTAACATGACTTATGGTACTTCCTATACAGTTACCTCTGAGAATGCGACATGTACGACAGTATCATCCTCAAGCTTTAGTATAGATGAGATGTTACCAACACCAGCTACGCCTGTGATCAGTGAGGTTGCAGCTACCTGTTTGGCAGATGGAACAGCTACTGTTAGCAATTATGACGGATCATTGACTTATACTTTTGCACCAGCAGGACCAACAGTAGGAGCAGGTGGTGTTATCAGTAACATGACCTATGGTACTTCTTATACAGTTACCTCTGAGAATGCGACATGTACAACGGTTGCTTCCTCAAGCTTTAGTATAGATGAGATCTTACCAACACCAGCTACGCCTGTGATCAGTGAGGTTGCAGCTACCTGTTTGGCAGATGGAACAGCTACTGTTAGCAATTATGACGGAACTTTAACCTATACCTTTACACCAGCAGGACCAACAGTAGGAGCAGGAGGCGTTATCAGTAACATGACCTATGGTACTTCCTATACAGTTACCTCTGAGAATGCGACATGTACAACGGTATCATCCTCAAGCTTTAGTATAGATGAGATGTTACCAACGCCAGCTACGCCTGTGATCAGTGAGGTTGCAGCTACCTGTTTGGCAGATGGAACAGCTACTGTTAGCAATTATGACGGATCTTTGACTTATACTTTTGCACCAGCAGGACCAACAGTAGGAGCAGGCGGTGTTATCAGTAACATGACCTATGGTACTTCCTATACAGTTACTTCTGAGAATGCAACATGTACGACGGTCTCTTCCTCAAGCTTTAGTATTAGATGAGATGTTACCAACACCAGCTACG
>CAVQSO010000007.1:0-386905 GCA_963715975.1 uncultured Flavobacteriaceae bacterium
AATATGAAAGTAAACGCATATGCAGCTCACGAACCAAATGGAAAATTACAGCCTTTTTCCTATGAATTAGGTGATTTAGGTTCCGAACAAGTAGATATTAAAGTTTCACATTGTGGTATTTGTCATTCTGACTTAAGCATGATCAATAATGAATGGGGCATGACGTCCTATCCTTTGGTACCTGGCCATGAGATTATTGGTGAAGTTGTTGCCGCAGGTGGCGCCGTAAAAAACCTTAAAGTAGGTGACAAAGTTGGATTAGGATGGCTATCAGCTTCCTGTATGAGTTGCTCTCAATGTATGGATGGCGATCAGCATCTTTGTTCAACTAATGAAGCAACTATTGTTGGGCGTCATGGTGGCTTTGCGGATTACGTTCGAGGCCATTGGTCATGGGCTATTCCTTTGCCGGATGCGATTGATTTGGCAAAAGCCGGACCTTTGCTTTGCGGAGGTATTACCGTTTTTAATCCTATCATCCTGGCTGGCGTAAAACCCACAGATTCTGTTGGCGTAATCGGCATCGGCGGATTAGGACATATGGCCCTTAAATTTTTGAAACACTGGGGATGTGAAGTCATTGCTTTTAGTTCAAATCCTGCTAAAAAAGAGGAAATTCTGCAAATGGGGGCATCCAAAGTTGTCAATTCAAGGTCTCCGGAAGAACTTGAAGCCATGGCCGGAAAACTAAGTTTTATATTAAATACGACTAATGTGACCCTTGATTGGAATTCTTATTTGACTTGCCTAAAACCAAAAGGAAGGTTTCATACCGTTGGAGCGGTATTAGAACCTATGGCCATCCCGGCTTTTTCACTTATCATGGGTGAAAAAACAGTTGGAGGAAGCCCAATAGGAAGCCCGGAACTTACCAAAACCATGCTCGATTTTTGCGTGAGACACAATATTTATCCAACTGTTGAAGAATTTCCAATGGAAAAAGTAAATGAGGCCATGGCCCATCTTGAAGAAGGGAAAGCAAGGTTTAGGATCGTTCTGAAAAACTAAAATAAAAAGGTGAATGTTTGACATTCACCTTTTTTAATTACCAATTTTGAAAAGGATGCTTAACCAAATTGGAATTGTAGTATTTTTTTTGACCGGTAACCTCTTCGCCCAACCAATATGGCTTTTCGAAAGAATCCTCCTCGTTTTTTAATTCCAACTCGGCCAGGAGCAAACCTTTGTTCTGAAGTGCAAACTCATCGATCTCGAATGTGTGATCCCCGGACTTTACAAAAAACCGAACTTTATCAATGGTACCCGGTTCACATATCTCCAATAACCTTTCAGCCTCTTCTCTGGTTATTTCTCTTTCCCATTCAAACCGGGTGGTGCCGGATTCATTTCCAATCCCTTTCACAGTTATAAAACCAGTTTCAGCAATAAGTCTTACCCTTACAGTTCTTTCAGGTACAGAAGAAAGAAATCCTTGTACAATACGTTCTTTTTTAAACGCTTCTTTTTTAAAGCCATCATTCAAGACTAAAAATTTCCTCTCTATTTCTGTATTCTTCAAAGGCTATTTAACTTTTATCTGGAACATTTCTTTTCCTTCCAATATCCCTCTTAACTCATCATTGGGTTGCACCTGACCCACCCCAGCCGGGGTTCCGGTAAAGATCACATCGCCTATCTTAAGGGTAAAATACTGAGACACATAAGCGATCAATTCATCGATCTTCCAAAGCATATGGGAAGATTCTCCGTCTTGAACCAGCTCATCATTCTGATACAATTGAAATTTTATGTTTTCCAGATCTAAAGGTGATCTTTTCATAAAATTTACCGATAACAGCACTGCCGTCAAAAGCTTTGGCTTTTTCCCAAGGAAGTCCCTTTTCTTTTAACCTGCTTTGAAGATCCCTGGCAGTAAAGTCTATACCTAAGCCAATTTCATCATAGTATTTATGTGCATATTTTTGTTCAATAAACTTTCCAATCCTATTGATCTTTACCAGGATCTCCACTTCATAATGAATATCCTGTGAAAAAGGTGGAATGATAAAGGGATTATTTTTTAATAATACCGCCGAATCAGGCTTCATAAATATCACCGGCTCTTTTGGTTTTTCATTGTCAAGCTCCTCGATGTGTTTGGTGTAATTTCTACCTATGCAGATTATTTTCATAATTCAATTTTAATAATTTTTGAAACGATTAAAAGTCATTTTCACCCAGTTCTAAATGCATGAATGCGTGAATGCGTGAATGCGTGAATGCGCGAAATTGAATATTCAGCGAAGCTACTGTGCGAATAATTTTTCTTAATTCTTCATTCCCTGCCTCGTACACAAACGTGTCACTTCTCACTTCTGCACTTCTCACTTCTCACTTCTCACTTCTCACTTCTTACTTCTCACTTAAGCCTTAGCACTTATCACTTAAACCCCCTAAGGAATCCATTTCTTTTCAAAATTCGGTTTTCTTTTTTCAAGGAAAGCATCTCTTCCTTCTTTGGCTTCATCTGTCATATAGGCCAATCTTGTCGCCTCTCCTGCAAACACCTGTTGCCCTACCATTCCATCATCTGTAAGGTTCATCGCGAATTTTAACATTTTTATGGAAGTTGGTGATTTGGCAAGAATTTCCTGGGCCCAATCAAAAGCCGTTGATTCAAGCTCATCATGGGGGATCACTGCATTAACCATACCCATTTCATAGGCTTCCTGAGCAGAATAATTTCTTCCAAGGAAAAAGATTTCTCTTGCCTTTTTCTGCCCCACCATCTTGGCCAAATAGGCTGATCCATAACCCCCGTCAAAACTGGTCACATCGGCATCGGTTTGTTTAAATATGGCGTGTTCTTTACTCGCCAAAGTAAGATCACAAACCACATGAAGGCTATGCCCTCCTCCTACTGCCCATCCGGGTACAACAGCAATCACTGCTTTGGGCATAAATCGTGATCAATCTTTGAACTTCCAGGATGTTGAGACGGTGGTAACCATCTTTACCAACATATCCCTGATGTCCCCTTGCCTTTTGATCACCACCACTACAAAAGGAATATACCCCATCTTTACTGGAAGGACCTTCGGCAGAAAGCAACACAACTCCAATCGTTACATCTTCTTGAGCATCATAAAAAGCCTCGTATAATTCTTTGGTCGTTTGCGGTCTGAATGCATTTCTGACATCGGGTCTGTTAAAGGCAATTCGCGCCACGCCATCACACTTTTTATAGGTAATATCCTCAAATTCTTTAACTATTTGCCAATTAGGTGGATTCATTTGATAAGTTTTACAGATTGCACAAAATATTTATCCTTATTCAACGTTGGTTAAGTAATTAATCGGAGCGAAATTAACAAAAGTTTAGAGATAAAACTTCTTGTTAATCGTTTTTGTCATGCTAACAAATAACAATTTAAAGTCTTTCACATGAAAAAAATAGTTGTATTCCTGTTCTTATTTTCCTTTCTATCCCAGGCTCAGGAGAATATAATCTTTAAAAAATTCAACTCTTTTAATTTGAATTCGGAGAGAATTTTAAAGATCTATGTTCCTGATTCATTTAAAGAAAATGACAAAAACACATATCCGGTAGCAGTAATTTTAGACGGTGAATTCCTTTTTGATGTCTATCTGGCAAATTCAAAGTTATTTGCATCAAGAGATAAGGCACCTGAGCAGATCATCGTAGGTATTTTTCAAAACCAAAAAGAAGAGCGTTATTCAGATTGCGATTTTAGTGAAGACACAGGTCTTCCCAATGAAGAAAGTGCAAAATTTTATGGCTTTGTAAGGGATGAGCTTTTACCTTATCTGGATGATAACTATCCTACCTCCCTGTTTAAGACGATCATGGGAAATACATTAACCGGAAATTTTGCCAACTATTTCTTTCTTGAAGAAACGCCGGTATTTAATGCTTATATCAGTATCAGCCCCAGTTTTGCTCCTGAAATGCATCAAAAACTGGAATCAAAAAGTCAAAGTTTGATCACTCCTTATTACTACTACCTAAGTGGTGGTGATTTCAATACAGAGGCAAGAACCACAGCGATCAATAACGCACATAACTTATTGAAATTATCGGAGAATCCGAATTTTAAATACCGATTCGATGATTTCTCAAACTCCAGTAAAACTGCTGCTATAGGACAATCTATTGCCAGTGGTATAGGATTTACATTTCGACAGTTTGCCGCAATTTCACAAGAGGAATTTGATGAGGAGATCGCTGATATGGAGCCAGGTGATGCCATTGAATACCTGGAAAGAAAATATGTTGAAATCGAATATTTATACGGCTCGAATGTTAAGATCAGAGAAAGTGATATTTACAAGATCGAACCTATTATTATAGACAAAATGAATGGTGATTACCTGGAAGAATTTGGGAAAATGATCATGAGATTATATCCTGAATCACCTCTTGGTGATTATTATATAGGTCTGTACTATGAAACCGGGTTTGAATATAAAAAGGCGCTCAAACACTATAAGAATGGCTATGCTAAAATAGGTTCTGATAATCCTAACTCAGATGGTTACTACGCCAATATTGAAAGAGTCCTGGAAAAACAAAGGGCAGAAAGACTTGGTTACTCTGAAGGTCAGGAAATTCCCGAAGAGGAAGAACCAGAAAATGAGGGCCAAGGGCTTTAATTGAATAAGTTTTATTTCAATTCTTTAAAATAAGAAGCAAGAATTTGATCATTAGACTCCCGGGGTGTAAAGATCTCAAGTAATGCCGGTTTACCCGATGCTGCATAAAAATCTTTCAATTGAAATTCAAGCTCCTTTTCGTTTTCAGCTGTGTGGTATTCAAAATCATACATGGTACAAAGGGCTGAGGCATCAAGATTGTGGGGTGTCTCAAAAAAGTCGAGGGCATCAGACGACTTTGGGCCCGGTATGAATCTAAATATACCTCCTCCACTGTTATTGATGATGATAATTCTGAAATCATCAGGAATATAACTGTTCCAAAGTGCATTACTATCGTATAAAAAACTGATATCTCCAGTAATCAATACGGTCTGTCCTTTTTGTAAAAGAGCTGCTCCCAAGGCAGTTGAAGTGCTGCCATCTATACCACTTGCGCCTCTATTGCAAAATACTTTTATACTGGGATCTATATCAAAAAGTTGTGCGTACCGAATAATGGAACTGTTGGACAACTGTAATCTAGTATTCTGTGGCACACTTGACAAAACTTTATCCAATACCTTTAGATCAGAGTAAACAGCATTCTCAACGAACTTTTCATGTTTAATATGTCGATCCTCCTTTAATAACAGCCATTGTTTTTGATAAGAACTTTTTCGATTTTCAGTTAAAAAGAAAAACTGGCTAAAAAACAACTGGGCAGAAATCCCAAAATGATGGGTCAAACTTAGATAAGTATCCATCGCTCCATGGGCATCTACATGCCAATGCTCTTTTGGTCGAAACTTTCTTAAGAACTGTTTTATTTTTTTTGAAACGATCATGCCTCCAAAAGTAAGCAGGATCTCAGGCTTAAGTTCTTCAAAACCTTCATTGTCCAAAGGAAAGATCAGCTGATCAATTTTATGAATAAAATTTTTATGCGTAACGTTAGAAGTTGTTTCCGTCAGTATGATCACCGAAGGATCTTTGCTGAGGTGTTCCATCTGCGTCTGAAGTAATTCATCTGGAAAATTACTTCCAATGAGTACCATTTTTCTTTCAGAGCCATTCCAGATGGCAGCAAATTTTTCCAACTCACTCAGCGGAAGTGGTATTTCTTTTAATAGGCTATCAACAGGACCTGATTCCTCTCTAACACGTATAGAATCAAAATCATACAAATGATCTACAGTCTCATAAAGCGGTTCATCGAAGGGTATATTGATATGTACAGGACCCATACTTCCTGTAGCTATTTGAAGTGCTTTGTCAATCTCAATCGCATTGTTCGACAGTATTTGTGTTATGTGAACTTCATCGTTGATACCATCCTCCGACTCTAAATTTGTTTCATAACTTATATGATTGGAAAATGCACCGGCTTGTCTGATGGTTTGTCCATCACCAATATCTATAAGATGCCTTGGTCTGTCTGCAGAAATGACTACTAATGGAATTTTACTGTAATATGCCTCAGCGATGGCCGGGTAATAATTCAATAAGGCCGATCCGGAAGTGCATAAAAGGGCAACAGGTTTTCTAGATTGTTGAGCCATGCCCAAGGCGAAAAAAGCAGCACATCGCTCATCGACTATACTATAGGCCTTTATACCAGGATGGTTTACAAAACCAAGTGTCAATGGGGCATTTCTTGAACCCGGCGAAATGACAACCTGCTCGATACCATGATCTATACATGCCTGCATAAGCAATTGAGCGAGTTTCTTTTTGGGATATTTAGGCATGTAAAGACTTAAAAATACCCAGCAAAAATACGGGATTTTTTTGGGACTATTAAGGGAATATCAGAAGGTAATTTTAACCTTCTATTACTGACTTCATAATTAAACTCTTATGAACGGTTTCCTTCCATTCTGCCAATGGATCACTTTCCAAGGTAATACCTCCTCCTACATAAATAATCGCCTTAGGATTTGGTTCTTCGAGCAACTGCATACATCTTAGATTCACATAAAGATTGGATTCAGATTCCTTAGCATCAATCTCTTTAACAGAACCATTATTGTCATTCCTGTGATTTAATTCCCCTAAAAAGCCAGTGTAAAAAGATCGATCATACCCTTCTTCTTTTAAAATAAAATCGCGTACTTCCTTTCTGGGCAATCCGCAAACTGCTGCAGTTGGATGCAACTTGTGAAGGAGGCCCTTTAAGTTATTTGCATCTGACAGATAGCCATTGATGTCATTGCATAAATGGAGCAGATCTCCCGCCTTTCTGGTATAGGTTTCGCTAACTTCCAGTTTCACGGTATCAAGTGAATCAACAATATGGTCGGTAACCAGTTGTTGTTCCCTAATTTCTTTTTCACCCCATGAAACTTTAACAGTATCTATATATTTTTGGGTTCCGGCCAAGGACATGGTTTGAAAATAATTCCCCTTCGTTTTTAGCAAGGTTTCAGGACTTGCACCAGCCCAAAGACCAATTTCAGGATGAAACCATACATAAACAAAAGCTGATTGATATTTGGACATCAAGCTTTGAAATATATTTGTGACCTTAAGATCCTTGAGTATCACTGTTTCTGATCTGGACAGAACAGCCTTTGAAAAATGTCCGTTCTTAATTTCTTTAATTCCTTTTTTTACAAGTTTCAGGTGTTTGTCTTTTGATTTTGTCAAGTCGATCGGTTGAACTTGATTTTTCGAGATATCCACAAAAGAGAAGTCACTCGCATCAAGGTCACACCTGAATCTATTTGTGTTTTTTTCAGCAAACAGCACTGCTTTTCGATTTGAATCAAAAGGAGCCATGATAAAACCTGAGGAGCTAAAATCATCGCAATAATCTAAACGACCATCTTTTTGAACAATAGCCTGAACCACCTTCTCCTCTGGCATTCGATAAATAACAAAAGGTAAATTCAAATCTTTTGCCTGATGAATCTTATATAGCAACTCTTTAAAATTCATTATAGCTTAAACTTTTTATCAGTTCCGTTTTGATCAGATCAAAATTAGTCCAAATAAGTGAATGACCTCCCTCCTCCAGGGGAATTAAAGAAAACTTATTTTTTCCCAACAACCGTTGTAGGTATATCGAATTTTCATAGGGAACTATGAAGTCTTCCTTTCCGTGAATAGACAAGACCTTTGAAGGACTTACATTCCATCTTTTTTCATAAAGACCCAACTCCTTAATATGTCTGAATTTTTCTATACTTGCTGCCCTAAATACTTTTGGAACCAAGGGGCGCGTAAGTTCCCAACTATACAAATTCATGGCCCAAAACATCGGCTCAAGATCCCCCTTGACAGCCGCAGCAAGGGCAATTTTTTTCTTATAATCCAAATCTGAGGCCATGACTACCGTTCCTCCATAAGAATAGCCAACCAGCACAACCTTTGACACATCTATCCCTTCTAATAATTGATGAAGTAATTCTACTTCTTCTTGAAGTGTGCCCAAAACCTCTCCGGTTCGTTCAGGCCCATAACCTATTCTGTCATAACTCATTATATTAGACAAGGAATTTAAGGTAGGGTCACTTAAATAGCGCCGAAAATCCATTGAGGACCCGGGAGATCCATGCACAAAGAAGAGTATAGGTAAAAGCGAATCTATTTCTTTTTGCATGTTTATAACACGAACCTGCTGATCATTAAAAACCTGATAACTTATTACCGGTTGTATAGAATCTCCTGAAAATTTCTCAATAATTTCAGCATCAGATGCGGGACTTGTAAAAGCATAAATCAAATAAGCCAGTAGGACGATCAGAACCAAAAGAGTCCATCCGATTATTTTAAAGGTTTTTCTGATCAATCTTCGGTTCATGCTGAAAAGTTTACTGCTTTGTCAGAATGATACAGGTGAGCTTACATATAGATACCAATCGATGTTTTTCATCTTCAATTTTGATCTCCCATAAAACAGTTGTTCTGCCTTTATGCAGAATTCTTGCCGTTGCCTTTACCAGGCCTTCCCTAACACTTCGAACATGATTGGCATTAATTTCCAAACCGCGGACCTCTTGCTTCTCATGATCAAGAAAGTAATAAGATGCGGCACTTCCCACGCTTTCTGCCAAGGCTACTGTAGCACCTCCATGAAGAAGACCCATGGGCTGGTGTACTCTTGAGTTCACAGGCATGGTCGCCACAAGGAAGTCATCCCCGATCTCTGTGTAAGTTATATCAAGGGTTTCCATTAAGGTGCCCTTATTAATGGCATTCAATTTTTCTAAAGCTGATTTGGACTTCATTATCGAAGGATAAATATTACATTTTTAACAAGGTAAAAGTAACACTTTTGAATTAAAGTATTATTTTTGCAAAAAATTTGAACACGAAGTTATGGTGTATAAAATCAGGGTCATATTAGATACGAAAGAAGATGTGATTAGAGACATTGCGATAGACTCTGTTTCAAATCTGGAGGATCTCCACAATGCCATTACAAATGCTTTTGGTTTCACAGGAGATCAAATGGCTTCTTTTTACAGATCGGATGAAACCTGGGTACAGGGAGAAGAACATCCCTTGTTTGACATGAGTGAAGGTGCTGACAGAAAGGTGCAAATGAGCGAAGTTTTGCTGGATCAAGTATTGGAAAAAGACAATGATAAAATGCTTTATGTGTATGATTTCTTTAATATGTGGTCATTTTATGTAGAATTGATCGAAGCTAATTTTGAGCATAATAATGTGGAACTTCCAAACTTGCTCTTTTCCTTGGGTCTGGTTCCTAGCATCGCTCCCGATATTCTATTCGAAAGTGAAGATCTTTCTGCAGATGATCTGGAAGAAGATGATTTTGACGAATTCAACGATGATTTTGACGAATTCAAGGATGATTTTGGGGATTTCAGTTATAATTAGCAACTGATTTCTCAAATCACTTTCATTAAATTTGTGTTTTTCTGATGGATCAATGATCATTTTCTCTTATTGTCAATTACCTGATGATATAGGTATTGGCACTTTCATAATTTCGAACTACAAAATTAAATACGACCTGAATGATCTCTCCCATATTCTTACACTGCTTAAAATCTTTGTCGTGGGTATAATCGATAAGATCTTTTTTCAATCGCTCCACATTTTCCGGAGTGGAAATTTGATCGTTTTTCATACATTCCATCAACCTGCGAATTCTGTTACCTGTGGCTTTAAGTCTTTTAGCCAAAGCTGAACGCTCCTCTTTTTTATATTGCTCAACAGATTCTTTACCCAAGCTTTCTTCAACCATCTTTACGAATTCAAAATTATCCTTAAAAAATTGAGGCCTGTATACTTTTAAGTTTCCTTCAAAACTTTGCTGATCAAAATCCATGGCCCTGATGCGATACTGAACCTGATCAAAATCATAAGTAGGAACGATCACATAATTATAGGCACGCATATCACCTAATAATCTAAGGGTAGACCGCTCATTAAATTTGACAAATTCCTTTGACAGCCTTTGCTTTTCAGTTTTTGATATTTTCATTAGATTTTCTTCCAAAAACATATCACCTGGGATTCCCAAAACATGTTCTTCGATCAAGGTATCCTTATAAATCAAAAAATTAATACTATTAGGCGACAACAAATGTTCAAACTCCAGTCCATAGACCCTGGAGGCATCAGCCTTTTTTACATAAATATAGGTATAGTTGTCATTGAGGATGTTTCTAACCCTTACCCTGAAAGGTTTAGAATTACCAAAAGTGCAATAATCAATTTGATCAACAATAATGTTTTCAAGAATCTCATCGCTGCCATCACCATGAAGGATATTGTACATCCTTTTTAAGCTCATATCAATCTCCTTTTGCTCGAACTCCGGATAGTATACCCTGATCCAAAGCGTATCCTTGTCATATTTATCATACACAGTAACAGAACCGGAAAACCGCAACAGGTCATCATAAAAAATTGGAATTTTGATACTTCTGTTATAAGTGCTCAAATAATTATATAACTCTTCATTTATGGGAAAAGTGGGTTTCTTTCTGGAAATTAATTTTTTATCCATTGTTCCTTTTTTTGGATCTTGACATCTTGGACGAATTTAATAAACTTTGAGTCCAGAACCTAACTTTAGCATCCGAGCTTTCATAATTTAGTAACATTTATTTAATATGTTCGTCTAACTATTGTCACCTCAAAAGATTCAACTTGGAAACGATTCTATCTCTAAACAAACTCCATAAAAAATTTGGAAGAATTCACGCTGTGAATGACTTGTCATTTGACATTCAAAAAGGAAATGTCTACGGAATACTTGGTCCTAATGGCAGCGGAAAATCTACGACTTTGGGTATTATCCTCAATGTTGTAAATAAAACCTCGGGTAGTTTTAGCTGGTTCGATGGAAAATTATCGACTCATGAAGCACTCAAAAAAGTAGGAGCCATTATTGAAAGACCCAATTTCTATCCTTATATGACAGCAACTCAAAATCTTCAATTGGTTTGCAAGATCAAAGGAATTTCCTTTGACAAAATCGATAAGAAATTAAAAGAGGTGAATCTCTTTGAAAGAAGGAATAGCAAATTCAAGACCTATTCTCTGGGAATGAAACAACGCCTTGCCATCGCCTCTGCCCTTTTAAATGATCCGGAAATCTTAATACTTGATGAGCCTACGAATGGTCTTGATCCTCAAGGTATACATGAGATCAGAAGTATCATCAAAAACATAGCGGCCAATGGCACAACGATCTTATTGGCTTCCCATTTACTGGATGAAGTAGAAAAAGTTTGCTCACATGTTGTTGTCATCAGAAATGGCATAAAACTATATTCAGGAAGGGTAGATGAAATGACCTCTTCTTTCGGAGTTATAGAAATTGAAACCACAAGTTCGACCACAGAGCTCTTTGAGGTCCTGAAAAATTATGATGGAATTGAAAGTACCAGTGAGGAGAATGGAAAGATCTTTTTAAAACTTAGTAAGAATATTTCCAGCGCAGATATGAACAAGTACTTGATGCAAAATAATATTGTGCTCTCACATTTGGTCAAACGATTACCCACACTGGAGCAACAATTTCTGACCATAACCAATAATAACTGATCACTAAACCAAGATCTTGAACCATGTTAAGATTACTCAATATAGAAATTCATAAACTAAAGAACAGCAGGGCGAGTATCGTTCTGATTATCACCTATTTTGCGTTACTTACCTCAATTGCCTTAATTGCTGCTATTAAATTTGATATCGGACCTATCCAGTTTCATCTGGCAGAACAGGGGATCTTTAATTTTCCTTATATCTGGCATTTCAACACCTTTATAGCCGCCTTTTTCAAACTTTTCTTATTGCTTGTGATCGTATCCATGATGGCCAATGAATACAGTAATAAAACCTTAAAGCAAAATCTGATAGACGGATTGAGTAAAAAGGAATTTATCCTGAGTAAATTTTATACTGTAGTTTTATTCGCTTTGATTTCAACAGTTTTCGTATTTATTGTTTCCATTGTTTTGGGAATGATCTATTCCGATTATAATGAAATCTCTATCATATTTTCGGATCTGGAATACCTTGTTGCATTTTTTGTCAAACTCATGGGATTCTTTTCTTTTGGACTTTTTCTCGGTATGCTGATCAAACGATCTGCTTTTGCCGTAGGCGCGATGCTGATCTGGTTCTTTGCGGAGACCATCGGATATAATATTTTAAAATGGAATGTGTTCAAAGGAACTGATATTGCCGATAACATCTTTCAATTCGCACCACTAAAAGCCATGTGGAATCTTATAGATGAGCCTTTTTCAAGATTGAATGCGGTAAGGACCTTAGCCAATCAAATTGGAGAAGACATCAGTGCCGAACACGGTGTTGAACTTTATGAAATATTGATAGTTCTGGGTTGGACCTTTATTTTTATTTACGGTTCCTACTATTTATTAAAGGTAAGAGATTTGTAAATTAGTTGATTGAATATGCTATTTTTGCACCATGCAATTTCAATTAGAATCTGAATTTAAACCTACCGGAGATCAACCTACGGCCATAGAAGAATTGGTCAAAGGAATCCTTGATCAGGAAAAGTACCAGGTACTTTTGGGAGTTACCGGTTCGGGTAAGACATTTACAGTTGCGAATGTGGTTGAAAGAGTACAAAAACCCACCCTCGTATTGGCCCATAACAAGACTTTGGCGGGTCAGTTATATTCAGAATTTAAGCAATTCTTTCCCAATAATGCGGTGGAATATTTTGTGTCCTACTATGACTATTACCAGCCAGAAGCCTTTATACCCACGACGGGCCTTTATATTGAAAAAGACCTTTCCATCAACGATGAGATCGAAAGAATGCGACTCAGTACCACCTCATCCTTACTTTCGGGAAGAAGGGACGTATTGGTCGTGGCTTCTGTTTCCTGCTTATATGGAATCGGAAACCCGGTGGAATTCAAGAAAAATGTTATTGACATCGAAGTTGGACAAAGTATTGCCAGAACGAGATTTTTGCATCAACTGGTTACAAGTTTATATTCAAGAACAGAAGAAGAAGCTAAAAGTGGGACTTTTAGGGTAAAGGGCGATACCATTACCATTTATCCCTCCTATGGGGAATACGGCTTTAGAATTCATTTCTTTGGGGATGAGATTGAAGAGATTGAAAGCTTCGATCTGATCAGTAACGAAATCATTGATTCTTTTGAAAACTTAACTATATATCCGGCCAATCTCTTTGTGACTTCTCCGGATGTCCTCCAAAATGCCATTCACGAAATTCAGGATGACCTGATGAAGCAAATAGATTTTTTTATGGAATCGGGAAGACCTCTTGAGGCCAAAAGATTGAAGGAACGAACTGAATTCGATTTGGAAATGATCCGTGAATTAGGTTACTGCAGCGGCATCGAGAACTATTCCAGGTATTTGGATGGCAGAAGCGCCGGAACCAGACCGTTTTGTCTACTTGATTATTTTCCTAATGATTACTTGATGCTTGTCGATGAAAGTCATGTGACCATTCCACAGGTGCACGCCATGTATGGCGGAGACAGGTCAAGAAAAGAGAATCTGGTTGAATATGGATTCCGACTTCCTGCGGCCATGGACAACCGACCTTTAAAATTCGAAGAATTTGAGGCCATACAGAATCAGGTGATCTATATTAGTGCAACTCCTGCAGATTACGAATTACAGCATAGCGAAGGGGTCTTTGTAGAACAAGTGATCAGGCCTACAGGATTACTGGACCCTGAAATAGAAGTCAGGCCAAGTTCGAATCAGATTGATGATCTTATTGAGGAAATTCAGCAGCGTATTGAAGTTGATGAAAGAATACTTGTCACCACCCTTACCAAAAGGATGGCTGAAGAGCTCACCAAGTATTTATCCCGAATACAGATTCGATGCAGGTATATCCATTCTGATGTGGATACGCTGGAAAGAATAGAGATCATGACCGATCTGAGAAAAGGACTTTTTGATGTGCTTATTGGTGTTAATTTACTTCGGGAAGGACTGGATTTACCTGAAGTATCCTTAGTCGCTATTCTTGATGCGGATAAGGAAGGTTTTTTAAGAAGTCATCGTTCCCTGACCCAAACGGTGGGTAGGGCTGCCCGAAATGTCAATGGAAAAGCCATTATGTACGCTGACAGAATTACAAAGAGCATGCAACTCACCATTGATGAGACCAAACGAAGAAGGATAAAACAGACGGCTTACAATACAAAACATAATTTGTCGCCAACACAGATCAAAAAGAATATTGATGACTCGCTGACCAAAAATCAATTGGCAACCTACCAGTATGACGGGGCAAATACCAAAGCAAACGAACATGATCTGCAATACCTGAGCAAAACCGAAATAGAAAAACGAATAAGAGAAAAACGAAAAAGTATGGAAGCTGCAGCCAAAGCACTTGACTTCTTGATAGCTGCGCAATTGAGGGATGAAATCAAGGAATTACAGAAGCATTTACATTAGCATTTAAGATCGATTTTAATCAATTAGGCTGCAGCCCGCACCAATCAACAGCTGCCTTGAACAGGCTGGATATTTTACCATATTTCCAAAAAAAAAGAGCCGTGTATACGGCTCTTTTTCTTATTTATGATCGGTTAGGAATAATTGGTTATCTATCAAGATCCTTAACCTTTGATGGAGTTATTAGTTTCCTTTCTTAAAATCTTCCAAAAATTTGGCCAGACCTATATCTGTTAATGGGTGTTTCAGCAAACCCTTTATGGCACTAAGCGGACCTGTCATTACATCTGCACCGATTTTGGCACAATCAATAATATGCATCGTATGACGAACAGATGCAGCAAGAATACCGGTCGTATATCCGTAGTTGTCAAAAATCAATCTGATCTCTGAGATCAAACCCAATCCATCAGTGGAAACATCGTCAAGTCTCCCGATAAAAGGCGATACATAAGTAGCTCCTGCTTTGGCTGCCAATAGAGCCTGACCTGCAGAGAACACCAGTGTCACGTTTGTTTTGATCCCTTTGTCCGAAAAATATTTACAGGCTTTGATACCGTCTGCAATCATTGGTAATTTAACCACTATTTGCGGATTCAGAGCGGCAAGCGCCTCTCCTTCTCTCACCATACCTTCGAAATCAGTCGCGATTACCTCTGCGCTAACATCTCCATCTACTAAATTACATATGGCTTTATAATGGTTGATAATATTGTCCGCTCCGGTAATACCTTCCTTAGCCATAAGAGATGGGTTCGTTGTAACGCCATCAAGAATGCCAAGTGCCTGAGCTTCTTTGATCTGTTCTAAATTCGCTGTATCAATAAAAAATTTCATTCTGTACTTTTTAATTTTTTGCAAATATAATTTATTAAACCGTATTCTGCCGAGATTATTTTATGAGGCATCAAATTTTGTCGTTTATGATGGTCAAAAACAAGGCCTTTTATCAAGCCGACATTTCAATCTGTAACGCATTTTGATTTTTTATACCTTGGTTACAGTATATTTGTCAAGGAGATCATAACTTCTTGATCTTCTTACATCTTAAATCCCTAAAAAGAATTTCAACATCATAGAAACTTTTTTATAAAAACACTGCAATGTTCTGGATCAAACATCTCAACTATAAAGACGCAAGCCCAATCCTAAAAAAGATTTATGATCGGGTAAGTGGGCCTCATCAACAAATTGACAATATATTAATGGCTCATAGTTTAAGGCCGCACACCCTTACCGGACATATGGCTTTGTATAAAAATATCATGCATCATACAAACAATACCTTACCTAAATGGTATCTCGAAGCAATTGGGGTTTATGTTAGTTTTTTAAACAAATGCGATTATTGTGTGGACCATCATTTTGCGGGTTTAAAAAGGCTTTGGGACGATCAAAAAAAATCAGATAACTTCCTGATGGCCATGAAAGAAAACAGGCTCCAAGATTTTTTTGATCCAAAATGGTTCAAAGGTTTGGCCTATGCCCATATGCTGACCCTAAATCCGAAAAAACTCAGCCAACATGATATAGCACATCTTCGCAGGATCAATTTTTCTGACGGGGAGATCTTGGAAATCAATCAGGTGGTAAGTTATTTCAATTATGCCAACCGAACCGTTCTTGGTCTTGGCGTTCATACTGAAGGAGATATACTTGGACTATCTCCCAATAGCAGCGAGGATCCGGACAACTGGACACATCAATAATTTCCTTCAAAACTTAAACCCTTTTCCGCTCAGCAGCCTTTGAAAAATTCGTAACTTAGGTCTTAATTTTAAAAGTATAGCATATGGGAACGATTAGACTTGGAGATGTGGCTCCTAATTTTACAGCAAAATCCACAGAAGGCGACATTAATTTTCACGAATGGCTCGGAGACAGTTGGGGTATTCTATTCTCTCATCCTGCCGATTATACACCTGTTTGCACCACAGAATTAGGGACCGTAGCCAAATACAAATCGGAATTTGACAAACGAAATGTTAAGGTGGTAGCCCTAAGCGTTGATGGTGTTCAATCACACCATGACTGGATCAAAGACATCAATGAAACCCAGCATACGACTGTTAATTTCCCTATCATTGCGGATGAAGACAGGAAGGTATCTGAATTATATGACATGATTCACCCAAATGCGAGTGCTAATTTTACGGTACGATCCGTTTTTGTCATAGGTGCCGACAAGACCGTAAAACTTATCATTACCTATCCCGCTTCTACCGGAAGAAATTTTGATGAATTGCTTCGCGTGATCGATTCACTTCAGTTAACTGCTTATAAAAAAGTAGCAACACCTGCAAACTGGCAAAACGGGGATGATTGTGTGATCGTTCCCTCTGTTACCAAGGAGGAAATTCCAGGCTTATTCCCCAAAGGGTATACCGAAATAAAGCCTTATCTCCGAATGACACCTCAACCAAATTTAAACTAGATCAAAGGGCCCTGGGAAGGGCCCTTTTTTTATGCTGAAAAAGTTTTAAACAAACTTGCTCAATATATAATGTTCAAAATTTATATCTTGCTTTTGAATGCTATCCATGTTTTATAATTGATGTGAATCGAAAAACATGAAAATTCAAAATACACAATTATGTATCAAAAAGAAATCAATATCCATGGCTTCCGTCATATTTTACATGAACATGAAACTGTTTCCCCTGATCATATGATCGAAAAAAGTGATGCCTTTTACCAACGGTTAAATAAGCGCAGATCAATTCGAGAGTTCAATGATAAGGATGTTCCAAAAATAGTGATAGAAAACATCATCAAAACGGCTTCAACAGCTCCTTCGGGAGCTCATAAACAACCTTGGACATTTTGCGCCATATCTAACAAAGATCTTAAGCATCAGATTCGAATTGCGGCTGAAGCTGAAGAAAAAGAAACCTATGAAAATAGAATGGGCGAGCGATGGAAAAATGATCTTGCTGCCATGGCTACAGATATGCACAAGCCTTTTTTGGAGATTGCCCCCTGGATCATTGTTGCCTTCAAACGAGCCTTTGAATATGAAGAAGATGGGTCAAAGCACAATAATTATTATGTAAATGAATCTGTAGGTCTTGCCTGCGGCATGTTGATCACAGCGATTCACAATGCGGGTCTTGTCACCCTGACGCATACCCCCAGCCCTATGAAATTTCTTACCAGACTTTTGAAAAGACCTGACAATGAAAGAGCTTTTTTATTACTTCCGGTTGGATACCCAAAGGAGCCTGTTTATGTTCCTGATTTAAAGAGAAAATCGCTGGACCAGGTAGCTGTTTTTTACGAATAGTTTAGCTTACATGCCGTAATGCTTCATGATCAGTTTCTCATAGATCCGATCAGGTAGAATGCGTTTTAAAACAATGGAGAATTTCTGCATGAATTCGCCCACTTTATAATGAAGTTTTGGATTGGGATCATTGATGATCTTATAAATCTGTCGTGCGATAAGGATCGGATCTTTACCTGAATCAACATGCTGGTCCATCAAGTCAAGATTTTTTCTGTAGATCTCTGCATAAGGAGAATCCTTATACACTGGTGTATGATACCTTCCTGATGCAATATTCGTAGCAAAATCACCAGGGGCAATATTGGTTACCTTGACATTGAATTGTTTTACTTCCATACTCAAGGATTCTGTGACGATCTCAAGAGCTCCTTTAGTGGTGGAATAAATGCCTCTGTAAGGCAGTCCCATATAACCTGCGATCGAGGTTACATTAATGATAAGCCCTTGTTGCTGCTTTCTCATTTGAGGTAAAACCGCTTTGATCACCTCCAAGGCACCAAAAAAATTAGTCTCAAAGGCTCTTCGAACCTCTTCAGTTGGGGTTTCTTCGACAGGACCAGTTATCCCCATCCCGGCATTATTGATCAACACATCCAGCCTACCCTCTTTTTGGATAATGCCATTCACCGCCTTTTCAATACTGTTTTTATCCAGTACATCGAGTTGAATCAAGTTAAACCCTTTGTGATCTTCTTTAGGGTGACGACTGGTTCCATAAACTTTAAAACCTTTGTCTGCCAGAAAATTAGCAGTTATGGCTCCGATACCTGATGAAGCTCCGGTAATCAATATAACTTTACTCATAGGTACAAAGATGCTATAAAAAATTGATAAATGAGAAGTAAAATAAGGATTCCATACAGAGCTACTAATCCAGAAAAAGAAAAGAAAAATGGCAAGCTACCTGCATCACACCGCTACGACCTAATACCTTTGCTGCGTTCCCGCCCTGGAGGATTCAAAGGGAGCTGGTTGTGCAGGACTTGCCGCTGCAAAAATACTACCCTTTTGGAATTAAACAAGCTTTTTTTTGTAACTTTTTATTTTGAGTCTATACTCATGTTACGAATACATTTTATTATTTATATTTGTTAAACCTTAAAATCAAATACCATGGAAGACCAACCCCAAATCTCAAGAAAATCGATCATGTTGAATTACGGATTATTACTAGGATTCGTATCAATTATCACCGCTTTAGTCAATTATGTTTTCGGTGACATTTACCAACCTCACTGGTCGTTGATGGTGGCGTCATTAGCAATCACTACGATCATCATCGTTCTTGGGCTTAAAAAAGTAAAAGAAATGAATTCCGGATTTTTAAGTGTTGGAGAAGCCATTAAAACCGGTTTGGGAATTTCTCTGATTTCTGCCTTGATCTACGTTGTGTATTTAATGATTTTTTACAATTTTATAGAACCCGACTATTTTACAAATATGACGCAGGTTCAAGAGCAAATGATACTTGAAAATTATCCTAATTTGAACGATGAACAATTAGAAGCAGCCAAGAAAAATGCAGCCATGTTTGCCAATACTGGTGTTAACCTGACCATCACAATAATCGTGAGTCTTTTCTTTGGTTTAATTATTTCTTTGATCGCCGGATTGGTAATGAAAAAATCAGAAGAAGACGCTTAAACCATTTTAAATGGATATATCCATAGTTGTTCCTTTATTAAACGAGGAAGAATCATTACAAGAATTACACGATTGGATTGCAAAAGTTATGCAGTCCAATCGTTTTTCATATGAATTACTTTTTATAGATGACGGGAGTGATGACGGATCCTGGGCCAATGATTGAAGCACTTGTCAAAAGTCAATCCTTCAGTAAAGGGCATTCGGTTTCAACATAATTACGGAAAATCACAGGCTTTAAATGCTGCCTTTAAAGAAGCCATTGGAGATGTAGTGATCACCATGGATGCAGATCTACAAGATAGTCCTGATGAAATACCGGAATTGTTTCAAATGATCCAGAAAGAAGGATTATGATCTGGTTTCAGGCTGGAAAAAAAAGCGATACGATTCTAAAATTCGAAAAAATCTTCCTTCAAAATTATTTAATGCCGCAGCCCGCAAAACTTCCGGTCTCGAACTTCACGACTTTAATTGTGGCTTAAAGGCCTACAAAAATAAGGTTGTAAAAAATGTTGATGTTTATGGAGAAATGCATAGATACATCCCTGTGTTGGCAAAAAATGCCGGATTCCAGCATATTGGAGAAAAAGTTGTCATTCATCAGGCTAGAAAATACGGATCTACCAAATTCGGAATGGATCGATTCATCAATGGATTTCTTGATTTGATCACCATCAATTTTTTGACAAAATTTGGGAAAAGACCCATGCATCTTTTTGGCCTGCTTGGGAACCATTGTTTTTATTGTAGGTTTTATTTCAGCTATAATCATAGGTGTTTCAAAACTTGTAAAACTCTACCATCATGAACCAACTATATTAGTTACAAATAACCCATGGTTCTATATTGCGCTCACTTGCATGATATTGGGATCTCAGCTTTTTTTAGCAGGCTTCCTCGGAGAATTGATTTTAAGATCAAAAAGAAAACCAAAGCGATATTCGATTAGCGATAAAATTAATCTTGATAAGCAAAAGGCCAGTTGATCCTTAGGTTATTATCATTCAAAAAGCATTAAAAAAAAGTAAAATAAAACCTTAACAAAGATGGCTTTTACAGGAATTAAAATCATGCCAAAAAGTTTATCTTTGTCCTTTTAAACCCCAATACAAAATGAATACTAGCGAAATCATTAGCAAAGCCAAACAATGGATCAAAGCACCCTTTGATACAGCTACACAAAATGAAATTCAGGAACTTCTAAAAACTGATTCAAAAGACCTTACTGACAGGTTCTATAAGGACCTTGAATTCGGAACTGGAGGTATGAGAGGTGTCATGGGAGCGGGAACCAATAGAATTAACAAATATACTTTAGGGAAAAACACCCAGGGTCTGTCCAATTACTTGTTGAAAAGCTTTAAGGATAAACAACCCAAAGTGGCCATTGCCTATGACTGTCGTCACAATAGTAAGCTTTTTGCCCAATCAGTGGCTGATGTATTTTCTGCGAACAATATCATCGTATATTTATTCGAGGATCTAAGAGCAACTCCTGAACTTTCCTATGCGGTTAGGGCACTTGATTGTGATGCGGGAATCGTTTTGACTGCTTCGCACAATCCTCCTGAATACAATGGATATAAGGTGTATTTTAATGATGGAGGGCAGATCATTCCTCCTCAGGATGGAGAAATTGTTGATGAAATCAATAAAGTGAAATTTGAGGATATCAAATTCGAGGCAAATACTTCACTGATCCATATCATTGGCGAGGAGATAGATCAAAAAATTTGCTGAAGAAGCAGTAGCCAATTCAACCTCTAAGGACACCAAAAATCGCGATCAATTAAAAATTGTATTTACCTCTCTGCATGGCACCTCGATCACTATGGTTCCAAGAGCACTTGGAACTTGCAGGATTTACCGATGTTCACATTGTCGAAGAACAAAGGGAGCCAAACGGAGATTTTCCAACTGTAGCCTCACCTAATCCTGAGGAGCCGGCCGCCTTAAAAATGGCCACCGATCTGGCCGATCAAATTGGAGCTGATATCGTTATTGGAACAGATCCTGATTGTGACCGTTTGGGTATAGCTGTAAGAGATCTTGACAATAAACTTGTTTTGCTTAACGGAAATCAGACCTTTGTTATTTTGGTGAATGCACTGCTCAAAAAATGGCAAGGAAGAAGGAAGGATTGATGGAAAACAATTTGTGGGTTCCACCATCGTTTCTACCCCTATGATCAACGAATTGGCAGACAGCTATGGCGTAAAAACAAAAGTTGGTCTCACGGGTTTCAAATGGATCGCAAAAATGATCAGAGAAGCTGAAGGTAAAGAAGAGTTTATCGGAGGTGGCGAAGAAAGCTTTGGTTTTATGGTAGGTGATTTTGTAAGAGATAAAGACGCTGTTTCCAGTACGCTTCTTGCTTGTGAGATTGCAGCTCAGGCTAAAAATAACGGCAGTTCTGTTTATGCAGAATTACTGGAACTGTACGTCGCTCATGGATTTTACAAGGAGCACCTTATTTCAGTAGTAAAAAAAGGTGTGGAAGGTGCTCGAGGAAATAGAGCAAATGATGGTCGATATGAGAAACTCTCCGATTACTGAGATTTATGGAGAAAAAGTGAATTTCCTGTTTGATTACCAGACCTCGGTTTGCAAAAACCTCATTACCGGTGAAGAAACGGCCATTGATCTTCCGAAATCGAATGTACTGATCTACCAAACGGCAGAAGGCACGCGAATGGCAGCTAGACCCAGTGGTACAGAACCTAAGATCAAATTTTATTTTAGCGTAAACACGAAGCTGAAAGACACAAAAGATGCTCAAAAAGTAGAAGCTGAACTAGATCAAAAGATCCAGAGTATCATTAAAGAATTCAGCTGAATTAGAGAGCCGGATTACCAAAAATAATTGATGAAATATTTTAAGCAAATTCTGATGTATGCCAAACCCTATAAAGGGTATGGTGTTTTAAATATCATCAGCAATATTTTCTATGCCTTATTCGGAACATTGGCTTTTGTGTCATTGATGCCCATGCTCAAGGTTTTGTTTAAAAGTTCTGAGCCTGTTAATACGCAACCGGTTTATTCTGGAATTTCACAACTTGGCGATTATATAGAAAATTACATCAACTTTTTTATCACACAAAAAGTAAATAGCGAAGGAGAGTCACAAGCTTTACTATTTATGATCATCATCATCATTGCAACGTTTTTGCTAAAAAACATCTTCGGTTATTTGGCCATGTTTTTTATAACATTTTTACGTAACGGTGTTCTAAAAGACTTGAGGAATGATTTGTATGAAAAGACAGTAGACCTGCCCCTATCCTATTTTTCAGAAAAAAGAAAAGGTGATCTGATTGCGCGAATTTCTACCGATGTATTGGAAATTCAGCATTCGTTTTTATCCATATTAGAATTGATCGTTAGAGAACCGCTCACGATCATTTTTACCATCATCGCCATGTTGGCCTTAAGTCCGCAACTAACATTATTTGTATTTATTTTTATTCCTGTATCGGGATATATCATTTCACTGGTTGGAAAATCATTGAAAAAAAAATCGGACAGTGTTCAGAAAGAACAAGGTTATTTTTTATCGATTTTAGAAGAAACACTTGGCGGCTTAAGGGTCATAAAAGGCTTCAATGCCGAAGGTTATTTTAACTCAAAATTTCACGCTTCCACATCAAGATTCTATCATTACTCAAACGCTCTTTTAAACAGGCAAAATCTTGCTTCTCCCATGAGTGAGTTTTTAGGTATTGGGGTTATCGCCATTTTACTTTGGTACGGTGGATCACTGGTTCTGGTTGACAAAACACTGGCTCCTGATGCCTTTATAGTTTTTATGGGATTGGCTTATAATATTCTTACACCTGCAAAAGCGATATCCAAAGCCGTTTATGGCGTTAAAAAAGGTGATGCCGCTGCAGAACGTGTCTTGGAAATTTTAAATACCGTATCTCCTTTAAAAGATAAACCCAATGCAATTGTAAAAGATGGTTTCAATTCGAGTATTTCAATTGAAAACATCTCGTTTAAATATGAAGATGATTACGTGTTAAAAGATTTTTCATTAGAGATTCCAAAAGGTAAGACAGTGGCATTTGTTGGTCAGTCCGGTAGCGGAAAATCAACTATAGCGAACTTAATTACGCGGTTTTATGACGTAAATAAAGGGAGTATTAAAATTGATGGTACAGACATTCGAGACATTACTAAAAAGTCTTTGAGAGGCCTTCAGGGACTTGTCTCACAAGATTCAATTTTGTTTAATGATACCATAAAGAACAATATACTATTAGGGGTAACGGACAAATCAGATGAAGAAATAGTCTCAGCTGCCACAATTGCGAACGCACATGAATTTATCAAAGACCTGCCGAAAGGATACGATACAAATATAGGTGATAGCGGTAATAAACTATCCGGCGGTCAGAAACAACGTTTGAGTATCGCACGTGCTGTTCTTAAAAATCCTCCTATTATGATATTGGATGAAGCAACTTCTGCCCTTGATACCGAATCTGAACGACTGGTACAGGATGCCATAGAAAAAATGATGAAAAACAGAACTTCCATTGTTATTGCCCATAGGTTATCGACCATTCAAAATGCTGATCTGATCGTTGTCATGCAAAAAGGAAAGATCGTTGAACAGGGAAAAAATGAGGATCTGTTAAAAAAGAAAGGGGTCTATTACAATCTGGTCAAGATGCAGTCATTGAGCTCATAGGATTAAATCTTCACCTAAGTAAACTTATATAAATGAACTCAGAAAAAAACATTATCCAAAGCCTTACATGGCGCTATGCCTGCAAGAAATTTGATGAAAATAGAAAATTAAATAAGGATCAAATAGATGTTTTGTCCAAGGCATTTAACCTTACCGCCACCTCCTTCGGACTTCAACCTTTAAAAATGCTGATCGTAAAAAGTGATGCCCTCAAAGCTAAATTACGGCCTCATGCTTATTTTCAGCCACAAATCACCACTTGTTCTCATTTGCTTGTTATTTGCATTGATACCGCTTTTAATGAAGATTCTATCGATGCCTATTTCGATCTGGAAAAGGATATTCGAGGTACCTCTGAAGAGATCGTAGGTAAATTCAGAAATCAGCTAAAAACAATTTATAAAAACAAAGACCGACAGCAAATTGATACTTCGGCCATTTATCAGGCTTATATCTCTATAGGTACCCTTATGACAGTTTGTGCTGAACAACGAATTGATTCTTGCCCAATGGAAGGATTCAACCCGGTAAAGTTTGATGAGATCCTGGAGCTTGAAAAAAAGAACCTCAGATCGGTATTACTGCTTCCGGTAGGCTATAGAGCTGAAGACGATATCATGAGTACTATGAAAAAAGTCAGAAAACCTTTGGATCAAGTCATCATCGAAATAGATTAATACCTTTAATACACATTCAATCAAAACATAAAAACCATGGAAAATACAGTTGTAAGAAATCAGGAACCACAAATATTATGGAATCATTTCGCCGACATCAATGCCATACCTCGTGCCTCTAAAAAAGAAGATCGAATCGTTGAGTTCATGGTTGCCTTTGGAAAAAATCTGGGTTTGGAAACCATTGTTGATCCAGTTGGAAACGTAATCATCCGCAAAGCAAGCTTCGCCAGGTATGGAGAATAGAAAGACTGTGGTATTGCAATCGCATCTTGATATGGTACATCAGAAAAATTCAGATACTGATTTTGACTTTGACAACCGAAGGTATTAACATGTATGTAGACGGAGATTGGGTAAGAGCCAAGGGAACTACTTTAGGAGCTGACAATGGCCTTGGTGTTGCAGCAATTATGAGTGTACTGTCTTCTGACAATATCATTCACCCTCCTTTGGAAGCTTTGTTCACAATTGATGAAGAAACTGGAATGACCGGTGCTCAAGGGCTACAGGCCGGCTATCTAAACGGAGAAATTCTACTGAATCTAGATACTGAAGAAGATGACGAAATTGATATAGGCTGTGCAGGCGGGATTGACGTTACCGCTTTAAAAACCTACGAAGAGATCAAGAACAATGAAGGTAGTTCCGCTTTTAAATTCGTCATCAAAGGATTACAGGGCGGTCACTCGGGTATGGATATCCATAAAGGGCTGGGAAATGCAAACAAACTTGTGAATTCCTTTTTAAAAAGAGTCGAAAATATTGTTCATATTATCAGTATAGACGGAGGGGGACTTCGAAATGCCATTCCAAGGGAAAGTACAGTTCTGTTCTTATGTGCTCCGGAAAACATTGAAGCATTGACAAAAGCACATCAGCACTATTTCGCTGAATTAAAATCGAATTATGCAACCATAGAACCAGATTTACTGTGCACTTTAGAAAAAATTGATGGAAAGTTTTCATCTATGTCTGAAAAGAGCCAGAAAGAATTGATTCTGGCTTTGGACAATGCGATTAACGGAGTGTATAAAATGAGTGAAGAAATGCCAGATCTTGTGGAAGCCTCGAACAATATTGCCCGTGTGATGGTCAAAAATGGAGAAATCAAAATTTCGTGCCTTACCAGATCATCGGTGGAGGAAAGCAAGGATGAAGTAGCAAATTCTTTAAAAACTGCGTTTGAGGATCAGGGTTTTGATGTAGCGTTTTCAGGTGCCTATCCTGGCTGGAGCCCGAATAGGGATTCTGCCATTTTAAAGGTGCTTACTAGTATTTATGAGGATGTATTTAAAACTCAACCTTCTGTGGTAGCCTGTCATGCAGGATTGGAATGTGGTATATTGGGAACGCATTACCCAAATATGGATATGATCTCCTTCGGACCGACGATCAAAGGTGCACATTCTCCTGATGAACGGGCAAGTATTTCCTCATCTGCGAGGTTTTGGAAATTTTTGCAGGAAATTTTAAAAAATATCCCCTTAAAGGATGACTAAGGTCTCATACTGAAAAATATCTTGCATTCGCATCTGTGGTGATCACCATCTGATTTGTGGTTTTCCTATTTTTTCCAAATAAGCATTTGTTTGACTAAAATGCTTATTTCCGAACCAATAACCCCTGTTAGCGCTTAATGGTGAAGGATGGCCACTTGTCAATACCAGATGTTTATTTTGATCTATTTTGCTCCCTTTTTTCTTGGCATATCCTCCCCAGAGTAAGAAAACAAGATTTTCCTTCTCCTTAGATAAATGTTGGATCACTGCATCTGTAAAGGCCTCCCAACCTTGACGTTGGTGCGAACCTGCCTCTGAAGCACGGACCGTGAGGGTTGCGTTCAATAGCAAAACTCCCTGATCTGCCCAGTTGCTTAAATCCCCGCTCACCGGATAAGGCTTCCCAATATCCTGCTCCAGTTCTTTATAAATATTCATCAAAGAGGGTGGATGTGGCACCGATTCATGGACTGAAAAACACAAACCATTGGCCTGCCCTGCACCATGATAGGGATCCTGTCCCAGTATAACTACTTTAACATCTTCAAAACTACAGCGATCAAAGGCCGAAAAAATTTCATTGCCTCCGGGATAACATGTATAACGCTTATATTCGGACCGAACAAAACTGGTCAGCTGTGAAAAATAGCTTTTTTCAAACTCCTGCGACAATATAGATTTCCAACTCTCAGAGATTACTACATTCATAGTATAAATTTGGTTATTTTTGCCTTGACAAATTTAAGACTTTGGCACAGAACATAACAGATAAAACTTTAATTGATCTAGAATTTTCTACCGTACTGGAAACCATAGAGGAATTTTGCATTTCTGACCTTGGAAGAAAAAGAGTGCAGCATATCAGACCAATCACCAGAACTCTTGAGTTAAAATCAGAATTGAATCAGGTCAATGAATACCTGTCTTCTTTTGAAAATGAAAACCGCATTCCCAGCCATTATTTTGAAGAAATTACTAAAGAAATTTCACTTTTAGGTATTGAAGACAGTTTTCTTGAAGGAGCCTCTTTTATCAAGATTGCTTCAATGTCTGAAAATGTGAATGACCTGTTGTTGTTCTTTAAAAAATTTAAAGATTATTACCCTACCCTATTCGCCCAGTCAGAAGACATTGAATTGAACAAGGTGTTGAGCTCTCAAATTAGATCGTTGATTTCGCCTTTTGGTGAGGTTGTGGATACTGCCTCGGCTACTTTGGAAAATATCCGGAAAGAAATCAATAAAATAAGAGGACAATTAGGTGGTAGTTTTAACAAAGCCTTGGCGCATTATGCTGCTCAGGGTTACCTCGATGACATTAGGGAATCAGTTATAGACAACCAAAGAGTTCTGGCTGTGCAGGCGATGTACAGAAAAAAAGTCAATGGGGCCATCATGGGAAATTCCAAGACCGGGAGTATCGTCTATATTGCACCAGAAGCCACCCTTCAACTCTCAAGGGAGCTTCAGAATATCAAATATGAAGAACAAGAGGAGATTGTAAAGATCCTGAAAAATCTTTCGAATCTGCTTAGGCCCTATGCACCGCTTCTACAGAAATACCAGCTCCATCTTTCCCATTTGGACAGTATAGGTGCCAGAGCCAAATACGCTCAAAACATACATGCCTGTTTGCCAAAACTTGTACGGGATAAAAAAATATACCTAAAAGATGCTTACCACCCTATTCTCTGGTTGGAAAACACCCAAAAAGGGTTAACGACCATCCCTCAAACTTTGGAGCTTCATAAAACACAACAGATTATTGTTATTTCAGGACCAAATGCCGGAGGAAAAAGTATCACACTAAAAACAATAGGTTTGCTTCAGGTCATGTTACAGAGTGGTATTCTGATCCCGGTGCATGAAAAAAGTGAAGTAAGTATTTTCGACAAAATACTTACCGACATCGGGGATAATCAATCAATTGAAAATCAGTTGAGCACCTATAGTTACCGTCTGAAAAACATGAGAAATTTCCTCAAAAGATGTAATGACAATACCTTGTTTTTGATCGATGAGTTTGGTACAGGAAGTGATCCGGAACTGGGTGGCGCACTGGCTGAAGTCTTTCTTGAGGAATTTTATGAAAAAGGAGCCTTTGGAATTATTACAACGCATTACTCGAACTTAAAGGTTCTTGCAAGTGAACTAGAACATGTGACAAATGCCAATATGCAGTTTGATCAAAGATCTCTCGAGCCTCTTTTTAAATTGCATACCGGTCAGGCGGGCAGTTCCTTTACCTTTGAAGTAGCCCAAAAAAATGGTATCCCCTTTAGTTTGATCAACAGGGCCAAGAAAAAGGTTGAAAAAGAAAAGATCCGATTAGACAAAACTATCGCAAAATTGCAGAAAGAAAGAAATGAGCTTCAAAAAAGAGCTGACGGCCTGATAAAAGAACAGCGATCTGCTAAAGCAAATGCAGATAAACTCTTACACCAGCAACAAAAGATTCAGGATAAAATTGAAAGTTTTCAGGAATTGTATGACAACAATCAGAAAATGCTTTCCTATGGTCGTAAAACAAATGAGCTGTTAAACAAATTCTTCCAAACCAAAAATAAGAAAGAGCTTAGAGACGAATTTATGAAATGGTCATTAATAGAACAAACCAAAAGCGAGCTCAGTAAAAAAGAGAAAATCAAAGAGGAACTGAAGAAAAAAAATGATCACAAGGAAAAACCACTGTCTAAAAGAGAAAGGACCAAGATCAATAAGGAACTCAAGCAAAGGCAGCAAATCAAAGACGCAGAACTAAAAAAAATAGAGCAGGAAATTCTACCTGAAGTTAAAAAAATAAGGGTCAAAAAAGAAAAGGTTGAAAGAGAAAAAGCCATTTTTATCAAGGACTATCAATTTCAGATCAATGATACGGTGAGGTTAAAGGAAGGCAATGCCAAAGGTACCGTAGAAAAATTAGAAAAAAATATAGCGACCATTAATTATGGTCTGTTTACCGCCAAAACTGATGTAGCTCAGTTAGAATTGGTTCGAAAAGCAAAAAAATAAATAGTGCTATTCTTCACTGTATCTTTCCATTTCACGATCATAGAAAATACTGGCTTCTTCTATAAGGCCTGCGATCTCCACTGCGATTTCCGATTCATCTCCCCTTAATTCATCAAACCATTCAATGTCATCATTGAGCAAATTGATGATGAATTGTGGATACTCTGTATGAACAATAAAGATATCTTCCGGATGATCGGTATTGTCTCCTAATAAAAACTTTGGTATTGTCATTGCGCTATTTTTCTATTGCCTCTCCTCCATCAGGTCCGTAAAAAAAGACCCAGGTAGAAAAGTCGTTGGTAAAATTAATAAAACGATGTTCAATTCCTGCAGGAACGAATAAAAAATCACCGGCCTTGAACTCGACGGTGCTGTTTCCATTCATAAACTTACCGGAACCTGAAATTACCACATAGATCTCATCTCTGTTATGAGGTGTTTGCAAATCAGTCAATTCTGGCTTATATACCTCCACGGATAAACTACCGTGATTGAATAATTCAACAAACTCCTTTGAAGAATCTTTCAGGCATTCCAGTGCATCTGAAGGTTGAAAATGCATCTTTTTATTTTAATAATCGAATCAGGCAAAGTTAATCATTTTGCAAGGATAAACAATTTGACAAAAAAAGGTATTTTAGCAACTTAATCTATACTAACAATGAGTCAAAGAACCGTTTTTTCAATGCTTAACAAGGCAGTGAGCAAGTATGCAAAGGATCCTTATCTGAGTTCAAAAGGAGATCAGGGTTGGGTAAGAACTTCTTTCAGTGAAGCCAAGATGAAAACAACTTTGCTTGCTACCGCTTTTTTGGAACTGGGTCTCAGTAAAGATCATAAAGTCGCCATCTTATCAGAAGCGAAAACTGATTGGATCATCGCTGAATTCTCAGCCTTGTACGCAGGTGGAATTTCAGTTCCCCTTTCGATCAAATTACTCCCTGAAGAAGTCCCTTTTAGGGTCAATCATTCAGATGCCAGCCTGTTTGTCATCTCAGAAAATACCTTGGAAAAAGTGATCAGTCAGTGGGATAAATATCAAAATAGTTCTCTGCGCCTTATTGTACTGGACAAACCTTCTGAAAAGATCAGCAAACAATGTATTCAGTATGGTTTTAATGAGAAAGACCTGCTCTTTGTGGATGATTTATACACACTGGGAAAGGAAAAGATACTAGAACATAAGGATAAACTGGCACAGATCGAAAATAACACGCGTGAAGATCAGGTGGTGACCATATCCTATACATCAGGTACCACAGGTAATCCCAAAGGTATTATGCTGACGCATCTAAATTATTATTCGAACAGCCATGCCGCAGTTTCAACCTTTCAGATCAAAGAAAAAATTTCAACCCTGCTTATTTTGCCAACGGATCATTCTTTTGCGCATACGGTAGGTATTTATACGGCCTTGGTTAAAGGACTATCGCTTCATTTTGTTGATGCCCGGGGCGGAAGTGTAAATGCCTTAAAAAATATTCCCAAGAACCTGGTTGAAGCCGAATCCAACTTCCTTCTTACAGTGCCTGCTTTAACCAGTAATTTTATCCAGAAGTTCAAAGATGGCATAAAAGCAAAAGGAGGGCTTATTGAAGGTATTTTTAACCGCGGAGTCGAGGCAGCCATTAAAAGAAATGGGGACGGATTTTCTAAACCAGGATGGGAAATACAGGCGAGCACTTATTTCAGTACGCTCTTGGCCGAAAAACTGATCTTTAGCAAGCTTAGATTGATCTTTGGACCCAAAATTGAATTTTTTGTAGGAGGTGGTGCCCTGCTTGACATCAAACAGCAGCAATTCTATAAAGCAATTGGAATCCCTGTATACCAGGGATACGGTTTGACCGAAGCTACTCCTATTATTTCCACCAATACACCTTACAACTATAAAATGGGTACCTCGGGAAAGGTCCTTAAAGGGATCACTTGTAAGATTTGTGATGAAAACGGTAAAGAATTAGCCCAAGGAGAAAAGGGTGAAATAGTGATCAAGGGAGATAATGTGATGAAGGGATATTATAAAAACGAGGCTGCAACTTCAGAAACCATAAAGGATGGCTGGTTATTTACGGGAGATCTGGGCTATATGGATAAAGATGACTTTTTGGTAGTTGTGGGAAGAGAGAAAGCCTTACTCATCTCTGAAGACGGAGAAAAATACTCTCCTGAAGAAATAGAGGAAGCCATAGTCAATTCTTCTTCATGTATCGATCAGATCATGATCTACAATGACCATCAGAAATACACTACGGCCCTGATCACCTTAAATAAAAAAGCTGTTGAGGAAATGATCAATAAAGAAGGTATTAAGACTTATGAAGCGCTAAACAAACAGCTTAAAAATGAAATGCTGTTGTTTTCAAAACAAAAAGAATTCCAAGGTAAATTTCCTGGTAAATGGATCCCATCTAATTTCCAGATTATAGCAGAAGCGTTTTCCGAAGATAATCAAATGATCAATTCAACACTAAAAATGGTGCGTCATAAAATAACTGAAACCTATCAAAACAGGCTAGACCTGATGTATGGTGCTAAGGCTCAGGATAAGGCTCAGTTAGAAAATATAAAAGTGCTTCAGGGTCTGGTTTCATTGCCTTAAAATTATCCTATGCCAGAAATCATAAGAATAGAAATGGACGATCCCCGCTATCAAAAGGAGCGGGAGCTAAGAAATAAGATCTTGTTAAGGCCCATTGGCGTACCTGATTATGGATGGGAAATGAATGACAAGAACTCTTGGCATTTTGTTGCTGTGGAAGGTGCTAAAGTTATTGGATGTGTAATTCTATATCCTCTTAATGAAGAAAAATCAAAGGCACAATTAATGCAGATGGCCGTTGATAATTCCTGGCAAGGCAAAGGAATAGGAAAACTTCTTGTTAAAGCATTACTCAACTTTGCGACAAATCAAGGAATAAATGAGATAGAGATCCATTCCAGAGCTGAAGTAACAACTTTTTATGAACAATTAGGGTTTCAGATATATGGTGATGAATTTGAAGAAGTGGGCATAAAACACCGTTTGTTGAACCGCAAGATGTGATCCTTGCAATCAGTTCATTTTATTTTTCTTCTCCCTTTAATTTATTTCCTGAAGTAAATTTAAAAAACAACCATAAATTCAATAGAATCAAAGAAAAGGCATAAGCAGTATCCTCTACAGGAATCGTACCCAATCTTATCCCTAAATTCTCCGCATCATTATACCAAACTATATTCCCTTCTATTCCGGTCCCGGTAAGTATCCCGTTTACTATAAAAAACGGAATGAGCATAAACAAAAAAGTGAGGTAAAAGCTCTGGAGCAATTTAGGATTGAATTTTGTTACCAACGCCAGTATAATGATGGCAAAGATCATATCGACTGCTGTATAGGCTTTCTCAATATTAAAAACCAAAACCAAAACAAAGATGACAAATAATACAAAGGTAATTAGTTTGCTTACTTTTTCAGACAATGACAAATTAGGATTGATCTCTAAAATTGAAACGTGGGTAAACACACAGGCATAGGGAATACAAATAAAAAACAACCATTCTTCGAGGGGCAAATGCAATAGATAAAGACCTGAAAGGTATGCCTCATTAAATCCCCAATAGCCTTGTACGGTAAAATAAACATCCCAAACAATAAAAGGGATCAAGGTGATCATCAAGGCTATAAATAATGCCTTCCATTCTCTGTACAACCTGATCCTTGGATGAAATGAAACCAGAAAAGGCACTGAAATTGAAAGAAGATCTAACCAAAGGTAAAGAGACATCATTTAGTATTGTCCTTTGTAATACTTCATGGGTACCCACAACATACCAAAACATTCTCCATCGTGTTTTCCCAAATGTTTATGGTGAATTTTATGAGCTCTTCTTAAAGCCAATAAGTAGGGATTTTTTGTTTTTCTCCAGATCTTAATGCGTTGATGAATAAAAAGATCATGGATTACAAAGTATATCACGCCATAGATAAAGACCCCGATTCCTACACCTAAACTGATCTGCCAACCAAAGATGGACCACAACGAAAAAGCTGTGATCGAAATAATAGCAAAAAAGACGAAAAAAGAATCATTACGCTCCAAAAATGAATCGTGGTTATCCCTGACATGATGGTCTTCATGCAGGTTCCAAAAAAGCCCATGCATAACATATTTATGCATTCCCCAGGCAACTCCTTCCATTAAAACCGTTGTAATCAAAATTGTAATAAACAGTATCATTTCCTTAATTTTTTATCAACCTTCTTCCACTACACTTAATCTGTAGTAAAACTTCTTTTACTTCCTGTTTCTTGGCCACACTAACCAGATTCTCAATCATTATTTTCTTATAAGACAAATCTATTGGTGCCTTAGCTAAAGAATGATTCCAGAAAGGCCATATCCTCTTCAATATTTTTATGATAATTAAGCATTCGGGGCACGTTCAATTGCAATAATAGCCTCAAATATACATTTTCCACTTCCTTACCTTTACTGATCAATTCCTCAAGATCTTTTTTCCCGCTTTGAAGTATTTTAATTTCGAAATGGCTGAGGACACATAATTTGCCATCATACAAGTTCCGGCTGCCTGATATGCTTTGATCATACTGCAGCTCATCTTCCTTTACATTTTTATTTTCAAAAGCCAATAAATTTTCGATATCAGCTTCATTTTTTATCTCCTGAAATTCTGACCTGATCATTTCAAGAGCTGTATTTTCCTGTGCATTGCTCATCAAATTTACGAGTAATAAAGCTACTATGATTATTTGTTTTATCATAGCAAATTTAGTTTATAATTCACAAAGGATTTTGTAAGCAGAAACATTTTCATAGGATTACTGATCCGAATTCTTTTTTCCTTTATTTCACTTGCCTTTGTAACCGTTAATTTTCTTAATAACTTCCTGTAATAGATATAAGCAGTATATACGCCAAATTTGGCCTCAATGGGTAATTGAAGAATACCCGCATAAGCATCTTCAAAATCCTGATCAATTTCTTCAATGATTTGATCTTTTACCACACCATCTATTATTCCTCCTTGAATATGAGGAAAATAAGATCTCTGTAAGTGTTCAGTATCGTCCTTTAGATCTCGAAGAAAATTCACTTTTTGAAATGCACTACCCAACTTCATAGCCGGCTCTTTGAGCTCATCATAGCGGTTTTGATCACCCTGAACAAAAACCTTAAGACACATCAAGCCAACTACATCTGCAGAACCATATATATAATCTTCATATTCCTTGACACTTTGATACTCATGTTTTATATAAGATCAGCCCGCATGCTCTTCATAAAATGATCGATCAAATCCGACTCTATATGGTGCTTATTCACGACCTCTTGAAATGCATTTAAGATAGGATTCAGACTGATTCCTCTGTCAATAGCCTTGTATAAAGATCATTTTCAAACTCATCGAGTAGGACTTCCTTGTCATAATCATGAAATGTATCCACAATCTCATCGGCAAATCTTACAAAACCATATATGGCGTAAATATCCTTTTGGATTTTAGGTGACAACATTTTTACCGCAAGCGAAAAGGAAGTACTGTACATGCTGGTCACCTTGTGTGAGCATTGATACGATAGCTTGTCAAATAATTCTTTCATGTTAATTGTCTTTAGTTAGTAGATCTGACACCAAGTTTCCCTGAGATCAGATGACGGTGGAACGCCGGGTCCCGGAACCGTTAACTGTCCTGTGAAATATAAGTTTTTAATTTTTTTACTTCTTAATTTTGGTCTTAAAAATGCCGTTTGCATCAAGGTATTTGCCATTCCATAGGCATTCCCCTTAAAGGAATTATAATCATCCTTAAAATCCTGAACACAATAGGATTCTTTAAATATTATGGATGATCTTGATTTCCTGCCTGGTTAATTTCTCCAGTCTAGTGATGATAATATCAAAGTATTGCTCCCTCAATGCCTCAGTATCTTCAAGATCCGGAGCTAAAGGTATTAAAAAAATTGCAGCTTCCTTTCCCTTAGGTGCAACAGATGCTATCTGTGATACTGGGAAAACTTGCATAGAACAATGGTTTTTCGGCCATCTTGGGTCATCATAGATCGCTTTTGCATGATCATCAAAAGAGACATCAAAAAATAAAGTATGGTGCAATAAACGTTCCACTTTTTTATCCAGGCCAACATAAAACAAGAGTGAGGAGGGAGCCATCACTTTCTTATTCCAATAAGCTTCGCTATATACACGATCCTGTTTGACCAACAAACTTTCAGTATGGGCATAGTCTGCACCTGAAACAAGCACATCAACTGGTTGATCCACCTTATTAATGGTAATACTCGTGACTCTTTTATCTTTTCCTGTTGATATTTTTGAAACCGTTGCATTTGTATGAAAGACAACTCCCAATTCTTCGGCTAATTTGATCATTCCATCAACAACAGACTTCATACCACCTGCAGGATACCATGTTCCTAAACCCAGATCTGCGTAATTCATAAAACTGTAAAATGCAGGAGTCATGGAAGGTTTAGCACCTAAAAACAAAACAGGAAACTCAATGATTTGTCTTAATCTTGGGCTCTTGAACTTCTTTTTTGCTACATCGTGAATCGTAGTTATAAATTGAGGAATCTCAAGTATAGTGTCTTTCGACACCAATTCAAGGGGACTCAAACCCGGTTTATAAACCAGGTCTTTGATCGCTACCTCATAATTTTTTTCAGCTTTTTTCAAAAATTCGGTCAATGACTTTGCACGCATTTGGCTCCAATTGCTCAAAGGTCTCTTTGATCTCATCTAAATCATCGGAAATATCCATAAAATCATCTTGACCGAAATAGACTCTGTAGGCCGGTCCTAATCGTTCCAATTGATAATAATCGGAAGGTTTTTTACCAAAATCAGCAAAAAAACGTTCAAAAACATCAGGCATCCAATACCAGGTAGGTCCCATATCAAACTTAAAGCCTTTGTGAACAAATTGCCTGGCTCTTCCCCCCAATTGATCATTCTTTTCATAAACGTTTACCTCATACCCATTGTTAGCCAAATAGCAGGCTGCAGATATTGAGGCAAATCCTGAACCGATAACACTTACTTTTCTATTCATAATGTTGCAAAATTAATTGATTTTTAGATAAAATCAATTTTTTTGTCTAACTTTTTTAATATTTTTATTAAACTTTTTTGTTTAAAGAAAAAAATGTTCAATGAATACCAACAATAAAGTTAATTCCACTCTACAAAACATCAGTAAAATTGTTAAATTTTTGCCATCACCTAAAATGAGAAATACATCATGTAGTCGAGATTTTTAAATTTATAAAAATAATATTATAAATTCCAAAAAACTTTCAAATCAAAAACAAAGTTTAAAAATGACTTAATCCTGAGCAGTAACCCCATTCTTGAATTCTAGCCAAATGAGTTTGAAAATCAAAAGGTGAAGTTACTTTAATAAGCCGTTCAGATTCTGATACCGCATCCAAATTTTCGGTACTTCCCGAAATAGCAAAAGGAACATCATTCCCAGCTAATAATTTCATCAATAAAGGCATTCACTTTATGTATTTTTGGGGTTACAAACATGGTCATCAATAGCTTCGGCTCTACAATATCAATGATCTTCTTTAATATTGGGAATAGGAACGCCTTGTCCCAGATAATAAACGTTCCAACCCATTTCCTTTAGCAACAAAACTAGCCAGCAGCAAACCGATCTCATGCTCTTCTCCTTCCAAAAGAAAGAATACGATAGAAGGTGCATCCTTTGATGGAATAGACAATCGCTCAATTGCAGCAATTAATTTTTGTCTGATCAAATTTGAGATAAAATGCTCCTGGGCTATCATGGCTTTGTTGGTTGTCCAAAGTACACCGACATATTGCAAAAACGGATATATGGTTTCGGTTATGGTTCTGAAAAAACCTTTCCTTATCACTTGTCTTTCGAAAATGTCGTCGAAATCTTCTTCATTCATTTCCAGCATACTTAATGTCAAGCCCTTTCATCTCATCACTCCTTTCAGAACCTGGATCGGCCAAAACTTTTGAAACCTCCTCATAAACCTGCTCATTTGACATTTTATTAAGTTTTGATACCCGATACCCGTTACGCACCAAAATACCAAAGTTCAGCAACTTCTTTAATTGCTCATCAGAATAGTACCTAATATTTGTCGGAGTACGTTCGGGCTGAAGAAAATCGTACCTGCGCTCCCATATCCTTAAAGTATGTGCCTTGATCCCTGTTAATGCCTCTACTTGGGCTACTGAATATGTTACCATGTATAATCTTTAAGTATTAATTGTTGGACAAATATAAGAATAATTTTCCTTATAAAACAAGAGAAAATAGCTAAAATGAAATTTTTGTTCACTTTTTTTATTTTTTTCTTGGACAGTATGTTTTTTTTTATTTATATTTGTCGAACTTTTAAACTAAATTATTAAACATTTAAAAATTTATCCAAATGAATTATCTAAAAAAATTAGCGTTGGCAGTTATTATTTTAGCCATTCCATTATTTATTGTAAGTTGTAGTGATGACGATGACGACAATGGGACATCTGACAAAAACATTGTCGAAATTGCCCAAGGAACTCCATCTTTAAGTATCTTAGTTGATGCTTTGGTCGCTGCCAATTTAACAGATGCACTATCCGGTGACGGACCATTTACTGTATTTGCTCCTTCTAATGCCGCCTTTGAAAAATTAGATCCTGAGGTTTTAAACACTATTATTTCAACACCTTCTTTATTGACTTCGTTGTTACAGTATCATGTAGCTGGTGCTGAATTAACATCAGATCGTCTGAACGGCAACTGTTCAGACATTATTATCAGGTCAAACTGTTGAAGCTGTAAATGTCAGGAGGAGTTACTATTAATGGTACTTCGAATGTTACTACTGCAGATGTTATTGCATCCAACGGAGTCATCCATGTGATCGATGAAGTATTGATCCCTGAAGATTTTAATGCTCAGACACTTGCTATGATTGTTGCGTAATAGTCCAGATCATACCATCTTATTAAGTGCTTTGGCGAAACCTGAATTATCTGGTTTATTGGCTGCTGCTAATGACCCAACTCAGGATCTTACAGTTTTTGCTCCAACAGATGCGGCATTTGAAGCTGTTTAGCGGCATTGGGTAAAGAAAGTATCGATGATATTCCAGTAGAACTTATTGAATGAAATTGTTACTTACCATATCTTGGAACAGCAGTTATTTCTGACCAGTTGGCTAATGGTGATGTAGACAACTCTACTTCCTGGAATACCTGGAGGACCAGATTTTGAAACTGTAACAGTTGATATTAACTGATGGTGTAAAAATTAACAATCTGCTAATGTTACCGCTGCAGATTTAAAAGCTGTAAATGGTGTTGCCCATGTTGTTGATGCTGTGTTATTACCAAGTTATGTTGCTTACTCAGTAGGAACAGTTGCTGAAGTTGTTCTATTTGAAAAAGACTTTACAATTCTTAAATGCTGCATTAAGAAAAGCTGAACTTCTTGAAACTGTTGCTACAGCTGACTGCATTAACTGTTTTTGCTCCTGATAACGCTGGATTTGTTGCTGCTGGAATTACTAATTTAGATGATTAGACTGCAGAAGAATTGACAGCCAATGTTTTAACTTACCACGTGATTAGGTGGTGTAGTTAAGGCTGCTGATCTTCCTGCTGACGGAATTGCTGAAACACTTAAATGATGAAATGATTTATTTAGGATACTTAAATCAAAGTAGGGTATTGATCAATGGTTTGACCGAAATCAAAGCTGTAGATATTGAAAAAAGTAATGGTGTGATCCACGTGATCAACAGAACTTTAGTTCCACCAGCTCCAAATGTAGTTGACATCGCAGTTGCTATGTCTGAAATGAGTGAAAACGCTGAATTTACAGTATTGGTAAGTTTATTAGCATCTCCTGATTATGCTGCTATCACTGCAGGCGCTAAATGATGCAAGCCAATGTTACTGTATTCGCTCCAACAGATGCTGCTTTTGCTGAAATCGACAATGGTGCTGGATTAACTGTAGCACAGATCAGCGAGGTATTAACCTACCATGCTGCACTTGGAAGAGTCTTTAGTTCTAGCTTGAATGCAGGGACAAACAATTGGAATGCTAAACCAACAAAATTTAACTGTTCAAAGCATTTCTGGTGAAGCCATCGCCTTAAAAGATTCTACTGATGATAACGCCAATGTACTTGAGGTTAATGTACATGGAAGCAATGGAGTTATTCATGTTATAGACAAAGTATTAATTCCTCAGAATTTATAAAAAAATCATTTCTTGATAGTTTGATTTATTTTGGATGCGTGGATCGATGGTTATTTTAATCATCGGTCCATTCTTCTTAAAATAAATCCTCTTAATGACTAATTCTTTTTTACCTTTAATAAAAATTTGCTACAGTGTTTTCCAAAATAAACTTACTACTTGTTATAGCCTTAATTAACTGTTAGCTAATCTACTGGCACAAACAGGCTCAATTAAAGGACGCGTATACAATGAAATCAATAATGAAAGTATACCCTTCGCAAATATTGTATTGGACAGTACACAAATCGGTACAACTTCAGATGAAGACGGCCGCTATGAAATCAACAACATAAAACCAGGTATCTACAACCTGACTTGCAGCTTTGTAGGCTTTAAAACAACTTATCTCTATGAGATTACCATAGGTTCTGCAGCTGTTACCGACATCAACATTGCCTTAACCGAAGAAAGTGCGCTTCTTGATCAGGTCAGTCATCCAAACCAACCGAATTGAAAAATCAGAAGAAAGCCCTTTGAGTAAACAAACCATTGGAGCAACTGAAATTTACAGAAATCCCGGGGCCAATCGGGATATATCAAGAGTGGTACAGATACTTCCTGGTGTTGCAACAACTGTTTCCTTTAGAAATGACATCATCGTAAGAGGTGGTGCACCAAACGAGAACAGGTTTTATTTAGATGGTATTGAAATTCCAAACATCAATCACTTTGCTACCCAAGGTTCTTCCGGAGGACCTGTAGGATATGATCAATGTGAATTTTATCCGTGATGTTGATTTTTATTCGGGTGCTTTTCCTGCCAATCGGGGCAACACCATGAGTTCTGTCATGGATTTTAAACAAATTACCGGAAACAGAGAAAAATTAGGAGGTAGCTTTTATGATGGGTTCAAGTGATATTGGCTTAACCTTAAACGGGCCAACCGGGTAAAAATTCTTCATTTATTCTTTCTGCAAGACGATCTTATTTACAATTTCTTTTCCAGGCCTTAAAACTTCCATTTTTACCTACTTATAATGATTTTCAATACAAACATTTTTTTGAGTTTGGCGAAAAGGACCAACTGACTATTGTAGGTCTTGGTGCCATTGATAATTTTGAGCTCAATAAAGATGTAAATGATGGTGAGACCGACCAGGAAACAATTGACAGAAACAACTATATTTTAGGAAATCTTCCTGTTAACGAACAGTGGAATTATACGATTGGCGCAAATTGGAAACATTTCTCAAAAAATAGTTTTCAAAATGTAGTTATTAAGTCGAAATCACCTGAATAATAGTGCTATAAAATACAAAGACAACGTTGAAGATCCGGATGAATTACTTTATGATTATAATTCGGAAGAAATTGAAAACAAGTTAAGAATTGAAAGCACGAAAAGAATGAATGGCTGGAATTGGAATATTGGAGCAGGTTTTGAACATGTAAAATATACAAATTCAACTTTTAATAAAAGGGTTGTTAATGATGAGGTAACCACCATTGATTTTGACTCTGAATTCACCATGCAAAAGTATTCACTTTTTCACCCAAGTGAGCAAGTCTGTTTTTAATGAGCGCTTGTCCCTTTCTTTGGGTATTAGAACTGATGCGAATAATTATTCTGATGAAATGTCAAATTTTCTTGACCAGTTGTCACCACGATTCTCAGCTTCTTATCAGTTTACTGAAAAATTTTCAGCAAGTTTTAACTTAGGGCCGTTACTACCAGCTTCCTGCCTATACAGTGATGGGCTATAGAGACAATGACAGGAAATCTTGTAAACAAAGAAAATGGTATCACTTATATTCAAAGTGACCATATTGTGGGAGGTGTGCAATACAACCCAACAAGATATTCTAAGATTTCGGTTGAAGGTTTCTATAAAAAATATGATAACTATCCCTTTTTAACCAATGACAGTATCTCTTTAGCGAATTTAGGTGGAGACTTTGGAGTGATTGGGAACGAACCAGCGGTTTCTAATTCAAAAGGCAGAAGTTATGGTGTTGAATTTTTTCTACAGCAAAAGTTGAGCTCCTCAGTCTATGGTCTGATTTCCTATACCTTTGTAAGAAGTGAATTTCAAGATAAAAATGGAGATTATGTGGCTTCCTCATGGGACAACAGACATATACTTAAACATTACGGCAGGTAAAAAATTAAAGAAAAACTGGGAGATCGGAGCTAAATTCAGATTCCTTGGTGGATCACCCTATACCCCTTATGACATTGAACTAGTCTTCTAAAAAAGAAAATTGGGACGTCACACAAAGAGGAATCAATGACTGGGATCAGTTGAATACGCAACGAAACGGCAACTCCCATGGTCTTGATTTTCGTGTTGACAAACGTTGGTTTTTTGAAAAATGGGCCCTCAATGCCTATCTTGATATTCAAAACCTCTATGGGTTTGAAACTGAAACCCAACCCTTCCTGGATGTCGTAAGGGATGACAATGGAAATCCTATTGAAGATCCGAATCAGCCAGACAGTTACCTAACCCAAGAGATAGAAAATACTGCCGGAACCATTCTTCCTTCAATAGGACTTATGATAGAATTCTAAAACTATTCGGCTTTTAAACATTACTTTTATCATAGGACTCTTCATGTACATTGGCTACTGCCCTGCCTGAAGGGTCATTCATGTTCTTAAAACTTTCATCCCATTCAAGCGCAATTTTTGTGCTGCAGGCAACTGAGGCTTCCTGTGGTACACAAAGTGCGGCTGTATCCGACGGAAAATGTTCGGCAAAAATACTTCTGTAATAGAACTCCTCTTTAGAAGTAGGCGTTTGAATCGGAAACTTATACTTGGCATTGGCCAGTTGCTCATCAGAAACCTCTTGTGCAACCACTTCTTTTAAGGTATCTATCCAACTATAACCAACTCCGTCAGAAAACTGTTCTTTTTGCCTCCAGGCGACACTTTCCGGCAGGTATTTTTCAAAAGCCTTTCTTACTACCCATTTTTCCATTCGCTCTCCGTTGATCATTTTATCTTGAGGGTTAATTCGCATGGCCACATCCATAAATTCCTTATCCAAAAATGGAACCCTGCCTTCAATTCCCCAGGCTGCCAGTGATTTGTTCGCTCTCAAACAATCATACATATGAAGTTTCTCTAATTTTCTGACGGTTTCCTTATGAAATTCTTCGGCACTCGGCGCTTTGTGAAAATATAAATAACCACCAAAAATTCATCTGCTCCTTCTCCTGAAAGTACCATTTTTACCCCCATTGATTTGATGACCCTTGCCATTAAATACATAGGTGTAGAGGCCCTGATCGTAGTAATATCATAGGTTTCCAGATTGTAAATAACATCTTTAATCGCATCCAAGCCTTCCTGAATGGTAAACTTGATCTCATGATGTACCGTACCTATATGATCAGCTACCTTTTGCGCTGCGGCGAGATCAGGAGACCCTTCAAGTCCAACAGAAAATGAATGTAAACGAGGCCACCAGGCTTCTTGCGTATCTCCGGATTCTATTCTTTTTTCACTATATTTTTTCGCTAAAGCTGACGTCACTGAGGAATCAAGTCCTCCAGACAGCAAAACACCATAAGGCACATCACTCATCAATTGTCTGTGAACCGCGGCTTCCAATGCATCGTGCAATTCATCAATACTTGTTTGGTTCTCCTTTACGGCATCAAATTCTGTCCAGTCTCTGTTATACCATCTGGTCAATTCTCCATCTTTACTTGATAAATAATGACCCGGAGGAAACAATTCTATTTTGGTACATACACCCTCAAGTGCTTTCAATTCAGAGGCTACATAAAAGGTGCCGTTAGCATCCCATCCAATATATAAAGGAATGATACCCATATGATCTCTCGCAATAAAATATTCATCATTTTCAGCATCATAAAGAGCAAAACCAAAGATGCCGTTCATTTCATCAATAAAATCTGCACCCTTTTTCCGGTATAATGCCAGGATCACTTCACAATCAGATTCAGTTTGAAAATGATACTTTCCCTCGAACTGTTTACGCAATTCCTGATGGTTATAGATCTCACCATTGGCTGCCAAAACCAGTTTCTTATCTTCACTAAACAAGGGTTGCTTTCCCGAAGCAGGATCGACGATAGCCAATCTTTCATGCGCAAGGATCGCCTTATCATTACTATATATTCCACTCCAGTCTGGTCCGCGGTGACGGATCTTTTTTGACATCTCTAACAACTGAGGTCTTAGGACTTCTGCTTTCTCTTTCAAATCAAATGCACATACTATTCCACACATGTTTATTTTGTTTTAATTTTTATGAGGTTGCAAATATGAATTATTTATTTCAATACGTAAACATAATTGACTTATATGATTATAATTTATAACTTATTTGTACATATTGATTTACATATGTAATCATATTGTAAATTTTATATTTCATTGGTTTACACATTGAAATATGCCTTAAAGCACTGAGAAATCAGCGTACATCTTGGAATACAACTATAAATCGACTAAGTTTACATATCAGTATAAAATTGATATACAATGCAGGATCTTATTGACGAAATCAAACAACTTCAGCTCAAATCAGAAGAACTTGAACCTACAGAAACTAACAGGGACAACTATCTGGAGCTCGTCAGAAACTTTGCGAATCAGTTTATCAATTCTCTTGGCAGCAAAAAGGCTTTTAACCAGTCAACAGTAAATGAAAAATTATTCAAAATAGATGGTCAGCACCAAGAAGCTTCCTGAGATTATTGACATTTTTGACAATGAAGTTTCCGGGAAAGGAATCAATGCAGCTTCCGGTGGACATCTAGGTTATATTCCGGGAGGAGGAATATTCAGTTCTTCCCTGGCCGATATGATGGTGGATATCAGCAATGAATATGCCGGAATTTATTTTGCTTCACCCGGCGGGGTCACCATGGAAAATGAATTGATCAAATGGATGTCGTCCATTTTTGGATATCCTGAAACAACAGTCGGAAATTTAACTTCTGGTGGGTCCATTGCCAACCTCATCGCTTTGACCTCTGCAAGGGATCACCATCAGATCAAAGGAGCTAAAATTGAAAAAAGTGTCATATACCTTAGTGAACAAACCCATCATTGTATACATAAAGCTTTAAAAATAATAGGCTTAGAGGATCTGATCATAAGGCATGTTCAAGTCGATGATCGTTCAAGAATGAGTCCAGAAGATCTAAACCAACATATACAGGAGGATAAAATAAAAGGGCTGTTTCCTTTTATGATTGTGGCCTCAGCCGGGACCACAGATACCGGAGCCATTGATCCTTTGAATTCAATAGCCGACATTTCCCAAGCCAATCACCTTTGGCTTCACGTAGATGCAGCCTACGGCGGATTCTTTATGCTTACTGATCTTAAAAAAGACCGATTCAAAGGTATTGAACGCTCAGACTCCCTTGTTGTTGATCCACATAAAGGACTGTTCCTGCCTTATGGCATAGGTGCCGTGCTGATCAAAAATAAAAAGGCCGTATACCATTCTCATCACGCAACGGCGCACTATATGCAAGACGCTTTAGAGGATAAGGGCCCGATCAATCCGGCAGATGTATCACCCGAATTAACCAAACATTTTAGAGGAATGCGTATGTGGTTACCCTTACAACTTCATGGTATAAAACCTTTTGCTGCCTGTCTTGAAGAAAAGATACTTCTTACTTCCTATATTAGAAAACATTTACTTCAAGCCGGATTTCAACTCGGCCCTGAGCCTGATCTTTCGGTAACCTATTTCTGGTATGAACCTAAAAAAACGGATGTCAATCTGTTTAACAAGAAATTATTATCATTTATGCATGAAGACGGGCGTTACTTTTTCAGCTCTACTCAAATAAAAGATCGCTTTGTCATTAGAGCGGCCATACTTTCGTTTAGAACGAAACTTCGGGAAGTGGATTTGGCCATAAAGATGATCCATACATGTCTTGATAAAACCCATGAATATTTCAAGTCGTCAAAGACATCTTAATTGCTCAATCAATATGAACTCAAGTTATTTTTCCTGACTTAAGTAATTGGCTATCTCCTGATATATACAAAGTCCTGCTTCATGACCATACAACTCAATGCCATAATCGGGTAGCTTATTCAAATAATCACGAGAGGCTTCCTTTAATTGAGCAGTATCACTCCCTCCAATACGGGCGAATCCGGCTTCTACAAGTTCCACCCATTCCGTTTCCTCTCTGGCTATAACGCATGGCTTATGATTAAAATAAGCTTCCTTTTGTAATCCTCCACTGTCTGTGATCACCAAACTGCAATATTTTAATAGTTGTAACATATCAAAATAGCCCACCGGATCTATCGTCAACCCTTTAAAAGAAAGGTCAAATTTATCCATCATGATTCTAGTTCTCGGATGTAAGGGCATAACAACCAAGGTATCCTCAGAAATATCATTGAGAGCTTTTAAAATGGATTCCAGATACTTGCTTCATCAGCTGTATTTTCCTGACGATGAATGGTTGCTAAAATAAATTTCTTGCCGTCGAGTTTAAGCTTTTTCATGATCACCGATCTCTCAGCTGACAGCCGGCTGTAATAGGCTACCGAGTCTCCCATAATATCGCCCTGACAAAATCATCTTAGCATCGAAGTTTTCAAAGCCCTCGGATTTCAAATTTGACACAGCAGACAGGGTGGGGCAAAACAACAAATCCGATATCCTATCAGTTAAAATTCTATTGACTTCCTCTGGCATAGCCATATTGAACGAGCGCAGTCCTGCCTCTACATGAGCGACTTTGATCCCAAGCTTTTTGGCCGCCAGAGCTCCTGCCAGGGTAGAGTTCGTATCACCATATACCACAACCAAGTCGGGTTTTTCATGCAAGAGCACCTCTTCTATCTGCTCCAGCATTCTTCCTGTCATGGCCCCATGACCAATGCCATTTATATTCAAATTGTACTTTGGTTTTGGGATATCCATTTCCTCAAAGAATACCTCGCTCATATTGCTATCAAAATGCTGTCCCGTATGTACAATGATTTCCGAGAATTCCTTTTTTTCTCTTATGATCCTGCTCAATACCGCCGCTTTAATAAACTGTGGTCGCGCTCCTAAAATACTTACTACTTTTTTCATCTGTTTTTACCCTAATAAACAATGACACTTGTCAAACATTTACGCCTTTAGTTCAATTCTAAAGAATATATATTTAATTCCCGCGATAGAACTCATTTCTGCTCTTAAATTCAATTTCATCTTAAACTTTTTAAAATCCCAGCCAAATCCTTGGTTAAATGTTTTCTGTGATAACGATCTATATTTCTGGCCTCCCCTTTGAGTTTACCTGACCTATATCAATCTATAATACTTACTTATCAATTGCTTTAAAGAAACAAGATCTTCAAAATCAACTACTTGCCCTGCTCCCGTTTCATTCAAAATAGCTGCAAGATCACCATCTACGGGACCAATGCCGATGACGGGTCTTTGGCTTTGTAAATACTCAAATATTTTACCTGTGATCAGCGATTTAGACGATGGAACATTATTTACAGCAAGCAACAAGACCTGAGCAGATCGTTGAAATCTCAATACATCTTTATGAGGCACATAAGCTACAAAAGATACATGGTTCGTCAATCCGAAATCACTCACACTTTGATACACTTCCTGATCGCATTTTCCGATCAACTTTACCACCAGATCCTTTTTAAAATCGGCTGACTCCTCTGAGAGTTCCTTGTAATGCCTGCCACAATATTAGCGGATTTCGATCGGCATTCATCATTCCAATATGACAGATACTGAATTTTTTATCTAAAACTACCTCTTCAGTTTGTGATGTTTCATCAAATCCATTGGTCAATACATGAACATGATCATTTCGATCACTAAATTCCTCTTTCATGCTCTTCCCTACAACTGTTACCGCATCGGCTTGTTCCAGGACCATTGTTTCCATTTGATAGTGCCTTTCTTTCGCTTTTTGGGTGAGGGGTAAACTGTGAAAATAATCAATATTTGTCCATGGATCCCTAAAATCTGCAAGCCACTTCACCCCTGTTCTTTTCTTTAATTCGGCGCCGATGATATGCAAACTATGAGGAGGTCCTGTCGTGATCACAACGTCTATGTCATTTTCCAAAACAAAAGGGGTCAATTTCTTAACAGATGGTTTGATCCAGAACTTTCTGGCATCAGGGATAAAAAAATTAGCCCTCACATATTGTATCTGACGACCAAGGAAGGAAGGATTAGGATCAATGAAGCCTGCACTTTTTTGCTGTTCTTTTGGGTTAAATTTGGACAGGATCGAATTCGGTTCCCAAATACTTTCTCTGATCACTTGAATATCACTTGAAACCTCTGAAAGCAGGCTCTCATCTTCAATTGCATAGTCCGGGTCTTTCACCGTGTAAACAACCGGAGTCACGTCAAAAGATGGCAGATACTTAACAAATTTGAGCCATCTTTGTACGCCGCTGCCTCCCGCAGGAGGCCAGTAATATGTGATCAATAATACTTTCAAGGTTTCTCAAATTCCAAATATAGCTCCTTCAAATTACCCGAGACCTTTTCCCAGCAAAATTTCTCCTCAATAAATTTTTTCCCATTCATCCCCAGCATTTTTGACAAGTCAGGATCTCTAAACAAGATCAATATCTTTTCAGCGATCTCAGCCGCATCTTTTTCTTTATGTACTAAACCACTTTTAACCTCTTCCACAAGATTCTTTTGGGCCAAGGCATCACTGACCAGAACAGGTATGGCAAAACTCATATATTGGAACAATTTATTCGCATAAGTAGTATCGTGATGAAGGTTTCGGTGCAAAGGAGAAATACCCATATCTGCAATCTTAAGATAGGAAGGGAATAAGGCCATGTCCTGCCACCCTTCAAAATCAACCATTTCTTGAAGACCAAGTTCTTCCACCCTGCGCTGCAGTACTTTATCAGAGGAATTTTTCCCCACAATGACCAGCTTTATTTTGGTCTTTATGGATTCCTCTTTGGCAATGATCCCCAAGGCCTCGATCGCTGATAACAAACCTCTTCTCAATCCGGTATCGCCTAAATAAAGTATGACAAACTTATCTTTATACCTTTCCAATATAGTCTGATCCAAAGAAAAGTCATTATAAAATGAGGACTTTACTGTATTGGGGACAACAACAACTTTATGATCAGCTATTCCCAGTCTGTCTAGTAATTCTGCCTTGGCTTCCTTTGTTACTACTATGGTTCGATCCGCCTTTTGTACAAGAATCCCCTCTTTCCGTTTCCATGTCTTTGTTGAAATAAGCAGGTTACCCGGGAATTTTTTCAAATGCGGATAGGTTTTCATGATCTCGGGCCTGTTCTCGTGAAGGTCCAAAACCATGGGGCATTTTGATCACTTTATTAGCTTCAATGACGGCTTCTGCAATGACCATATCATGAACATGTACGATCTCAATTTCATTCGCTGCCAGGAAATGAGCAATTTTCCCTGACATCATTTTTCTATAGAAAGGAAGGGTGTAAGACAAGGCAGATAACTTGTATTCTAACTTATTACTTGGGTATCTTTTTACTTCAATACCCTTAAAAACCTCGTCATGCATCTGCTTTTCATAGGTCAGGCAAAACAGAAAAACCTGATGACCACTACCGATCAATGCCAGGGCTTCATTTTCAACCCGGGGATCAGGTGGAAAGGTCTTGTCCAGTATCATTCCAATTCTCATGATGCAAGGAATCTATCGTTCCGCATAGACAGCATAGTATCTAGGCGTAAATTTTCTTAGAATAGGTCTAAAACCGATTTTATTGACCGGGCTCGACCATTTTTCAAATTTTTTAATTTGCCAACCTGACTTTTCCAGCAACCAATCAAATTGCCAGTCTTCAAATTCATGATAGTGCCTGTCCCATTGATCCGTTTTACTTTTGTATGCACTGGCAAACCAAAGGTTCAAAGGAACCGTTGTTATAAGTTTTGATGCTTTTATGGTTTTGAGCACATTAAAGGGTGCGATCAAATGTTCAAAAATTTCAAAGGCAGTAACAGCATCTACTTCATGCTTATTGACATGTTCAAAATCAAGATCCAAATCCTCACCTTGGGTATTGTAAACAGTATAACCATAAGATTCAAGTATCTCACTTAGTTCATTGCGCACGCCAAGATCCAAGAGGGTGGCAGGTGCAGGAAGTACAGACTGTAAAAATGCCACAGTATGTGCATATCTTTTTTTTGGAATCGTTTTATATGATTTGAATTCTTCCATGATGCTATTGGTCGGCTTTGGTTTTCCTTTCTTTAAAGTACCATCCCAAAGGAATCAATAGCAATAATCCATAAGAAATGAGAGAAATATTCCTACCTGTTTGGATTACTTGTGGTTCAAATTTGAATACTAATTCATGGTTGCCTGCTGGAATTACCGCTGCTCTTAATACATAATTAGCCCTCATATATGGGATCATTTTCCCATCTATATAAGCATTCCAACCGTCTTTGTAATACATTTCTGAAAAAACGGCTAACTGATCCGATTGAGAAGCTGTTTTGTAAACCATTTCATTCGCCTTATAGCTACTCAAAACAATACTCGCCGTACTATCCTTTTTAATGTTCAAATCCTTTACATCAGGCTCATAATTTCGAGTTAAAACTACTTTTTCTTTTGTATTCAAGCTATCCAAGGCCTTAATCTCCTCATTGGCCGTGTCTACAAATTCAATTTCATGAACAAACCAGGCGTTTCCATTGGCATCTTCGTTCAATTGAACATTTTCCACATTGTTCTCTCCCGGAAAAATAAAATACTTGGTATTGAGCATATTCAATACTTCCATATTGTTTCTTGCTATTTGAAACTCATATAACTCCTGGAACCTTCTTGGTTTTGCAGCATGATAACCTCCTATAGAATTGTGATAAAATGAAGTACTTCCATCATTTAACGGATCAACCATAAAATTAAGCACCCTGTAATGGCCCTTATCCTTTAAGATTTCAGCCTGCATAGGGCTCAATTCAAAAGGTTTCTCCAATCTTGATTTACTGATAAAATCATCATTGTTTACATACCTTTTGTCAACAATTACCAAATCTAACAGCACCAGTATCAAAATTCCAATCACTACAATATTCTTTTTGATCTTTTCTGTTAAAAAGAGCCAAAGTAAACAGGCTGTAATGACCACATAAACCAAGGAACGCAAACTATCCTGAAAAAATATAGTTCGTCTATCTTCAATCAAAACATCAGATAATCCGGCAAGCATATTCTCGTAATTTCCATCACGAAAACTTTCAAAAGCAAATAAATTAGCACCTGCAGCCGTAAAAAACAAGGCCAAACCTACAACCGAAATACCCGCCCACTTAAAAGCTTTTAACTTTTCGCTTTTGTCTACCTTAGAATTTAAACAATGGTTCAGTCCTAAAATTGCCAATAAGAGGTACCGCGATTTCAGCGATCACCTGAATCGATGAAACTGCCCTGAATTTATTGTACAAGGGAACATAGTCAATGAAAAAATTAGTCAACAAGTCAAAATTCTTACCCCAGCTTAGTACAATTGAAAAAATAGTAGCAGCCAAAAGCCATTTCTTTAAAGGCCCTTTTACCAGAAGCAAACCAATGACAAAAAGAAAGATAAATACAGCTCCTATATATGGAGGCGCAGCAACAATGGGTTGATTTCCCCAATACATTGGTGCATTTTCAGCAAAGCCCAAGGCCTGCTTTCTACCGGCTTTATCTTTTAAAAATCTATAGGTATAACTTTCTTTATCCAGTTTTTCGCTGTTGGAACCACCCATAAAACGAGGAATGAACAAATCAAAAGTCTCAAGCAATCCAAAACTGTATTCTGTAATATATTCTTTTGACAATCCTGAGCTCATTTCCTTAGGAGCTACCATCAGGATTGATGGTAAGTTCGCTTTTACTTCTTGTACTGTGATCGGCGTACTCCTTTGTAGCCAGTAAACTTGTGGCATTTACTCCAACAGCCAGAACTACGGCCACCAATCAAGATTCCGACATTGCTTTAGCAAAACGGGAATTTCCTTCTGTTTAATGGCTTCTATCAAATGTACGATCCCAAAAATCAGCACCGCAAACAAGTAAATAATAGGTCATTTGAGGATGACTCGCATTGATTTCAAGAGCCATGGCCAAGAGCTGTGAGCACAAATCCCTGAAGGTATTTTTTTTGAAAAACCAATAACAATCCGGCCAAGACAAAAGGCATATAGGCTATGGCATGTGCCTTGGCATTATGTCCCACGCCCAATATAATGATCAGATAGGTTGAAAACCCAAAACCCAGGGCTCCAATCACGCCAGTTTCCAATCGACCTTAAGGACACTTAATAAGTAGGAAAAAACCTAAAAAATATAAAAAAAGATAATCGGCTGGTCTTGGAAGAACCTTAATAGGCCATCTAATTTTTTAATATAATCATTTGGATAATACGTACTGAATTGGTAAGTCGGCATACCTCCAAAGGCCCTGTTGGTCCAATAGGGTTCCTCATGATATTCATCCCTAAATTCCTTGACTTCCTTTGACATTCCTCTAAACTGGGCAATGTCAGATTGAAAAAGTTCTTTTCCTTCCAAAACAGGTGAAAAATAAGCCAATGAAACAATAACAAAACTGAGTAATACAATTAGAAGCGGCAGGAATTTTTTAATTTTCATAGGTTATAAGCTAAATTCAATTTTAATCATGACCCGGAAGCTCATTAGTCATCAACCTCTTCAAAATCAACATATTCACCCACATTATTATTGCTTTCCTTTGGCTGGTCTTGGTTGTTTATCAATAACTGTTTCACCTTCTCTTGACATGATCTGCAGGGTTTTGATATCCTTGTTGCTCTCTGGCTTTTTTTTCAAAATTTCTAACCGCTTTTTGCATCATTATAGGAAGAAAAATCCTTGCCAGCCACTTGAAAGCATAATACCCAAGAATAAGGATCACAATGAACCATAAACCCTGAATTGAAGCCTCCTGCATAATTTTTAAATTTAATTTTCAAAAATAACAATTTGAGAGCAACTTAAGCGTTTATATAATGAAAAACTTACTTTTGATCATAATTATAAGTTGAACATGAAATCCTTCTTTACAACCCTTCTCCTCCTGCTTTTGGCTGAATTTAGCTATGGGCAGTATACCGAGGTGATCAATTCCCGTCGTCCGGGATTCTCAGATAGTCCTTATAGTGTGGGAACCAAAGTATATCAGGTAGAAGCCGGGCTCTTTTACAAAAATGTTGGTAATTATCTTTATTATGATCCAATTCTTGAGCAATCCTTTTCGTATAGTGGATCAAGTATTGGATCTGATATCATGCTTAGAACCGGGCAGTTTTTTGAACGCTTGGAATTCAACCTTGACATGGCTGTTGTGAGTGAAAACAGAGACTATACTTGACCAGATGTTTACAGCGAATCAGCATTCGGCTTTAGCAAACTTACCCTAGGTGCAAAATACCTTGTGTACAAACCCGAATATGCAGATAAATCAAAGGAGATCAGAAGCTGGAAGGCCAGACATAGTTTTGACAAAAGAAGATTGATTCCGGCGGTAGGTGTTTATGCCGGTTTGAATACCAATTTACTTACAGAGCTCCATAAAAATCCCGAAGGAATTAGTCCCAGGTTTGGAATATATACACAAAACGATTTATCAAACAGATTGATCGTTCTCTTCAATTTTATTGCTGATAAAGTTTTTACGGAAGAAGCCGAAAACACCTATATCATGACTGTAACCTATACTTTACATGAAAACTGGTCAGTTTTTGCAGAGAATCAGGGGTTTTTCAGAAAGAATGTTCCCAATGATTTCCAATTTGGTGCAGGTGGGGCCTATTTGATCAATCCAAATATGCAGGCCGACTTTTCAGCCAGAATGATTTTTGATGAAAGAGGTGACAACACCTATTTGATCGGTGGTGGTCTTTCCTGGAGGCTCGATAAGCATAAGGATAAAATCATCGTTGGGAAGGTTGATAATGATGAAAATATTATGCCCCAGGAAAAGAAAAGTTTCTTTAATACCATAACTTTCGGGCTTTTCGCTGGTAAAAAATCATCAAATAGCGGGAAAATGAGGCAAGTCAAAACCTCCAAAGTAAAAACCCGTGACCTGCAGGCTCCTGTGAACAAAAAAGCACAGAAAGCCAGAAAGAAACAAAACCAAAGATTGGTCAAAGAACAAAAGCAAAAAGAAAAAGCTCAAAAAAAACACAATAAAAAATCAGAAAACAATTAATTTTGTCGGATGATAAAAATCCAGGAGATTTCGACAAAAAAGGAATTGAAGCAATTTGTTAAATTCCCTTTTTCCCTGTACAAGGGAAATAAGTATTGGGTCCCTCCCATTATCAGTGAAGAAGTTGAAAGTTTTGACAAACTTAAAAATCCGGTCTTCGAGCATGCCGATGCGAGATTTTTTCTAGCCCTAAAAGAAGGTAAAGTTGTTGGAAGGGTGGCAGCTATCGTTAATAAACTAGAGATAGAAGTTCAAAAAGTACCCAGAATGCGATTTGGCTGGATCGATTTTATTGATGATCTTGAAGTTAGTAAAGCATTGTTGGATAAGGTGCGGGAAATCGGAATACAGGAAAAACTTGATTTTATGGAAGGCCCGCTTGGCTTTTCCAATTTGGATAAAGTCGGGGTGTTGACCGAGGGCTTTGATTCAATAAGCACCATGGTTACCTGGTATAATTACCCTTACTACGCAGCCCATTTTGAGCAATTGGGTCTTCAACCAGCCCAAAAATTTCTCGAATCCAATTTTAGCATACAAAATGTAGATATTGAAAAATATCAACGCTATGCCAACGTGATAAAGCAACGTTATCAATTAAGACCCATTAACTTTAAAACAACAGAGGAGGTCTTACCTTACGTAGAGGAAATGTTTGGTTTATTTAATACTTCTTATGCCAAACTATCTTCTTTTGTTCCGGTCAGTGAAAGACAAATGGCTTATTTAAAAAAGAAATTTATCAATTTTATCAATCCTGAATACATCAAGTTTATTGTCGACAAAGAAGATAAACTGGTCACATTTTCCATCACCATGCCTTCTTATGCTGAAGCACTTCAAAAGGCAAATGGTAAATTATTTCCCACTGGCTTTATACATTTGCTTCGGGCTAAAAAACATTCCAAGTCTTCCGTATTTTTTCTTATTGGTATTCTTCCGGAATATCAGAAAAAAGGAGTGACGGCGATAATCTTTGACGAATTTTTTAAGACATATGTTGAAAAAGGCGTGGAAAAGATGATCATTACTCCAGAATTGGAAGAAAATAAAGATATTCAATTGATCTGGAAAAATTTTAAACCCCAAGTGCACAAAAGAAGATGCACCATGAGAAAGGATCTCAGTCAAGATTGATCTCTTTTTAAATAGTGCTCAGAATTAATTACATTTAACCTCGCACTTTAAACAATCATGCAACTTTTTTACCAACAGGATATCAATACAGGGTCAAAACAAATTTCCTTTAATAAGGAAGAAAGCAGACATATTGTAAAGGTTTTAAGAAAAATCAATGGTGATATACTCAGTATCACTGATGGCAAGGGAATATTGTTTTCTGCTGAAATTATACAGGCCCATGATAAAAAATGTATTGCAAACATCAAAAGTTGGGAAGCAAAACCAAAAACCTGGAATTATCACTTACATATTGCCATTGCACCTACAAAATTGAATGATCGTTTTGAATGGTTCCTTGAAAAAGCCACTGAAATTGGTATAGATGAAATTACACCTGTATTTTGTGATCACTCTGAGAGACGCCAGCTTAAAGCTGAACGAATGGAAAAAGTTATTACCTCGGCGATGAAACAATCCTTAAAGTTTAACAAACCTGTGTTAAACGATCCGATGAAATTTACCGATTTTATACAGAAAAAGGATTGGGATCTTGGCTTGATCGCCCATTGTGAAGATGATTTAAAAAATCACCTGAGAGCACACTTTCCTTTTCACCAAAAAATTATGATTCTGATAGGACCTGAAGGTGATTTTTCGCTTTCCGAAATAAATGCAGCCCTAAAAAATGGCATTCAACCAATTACCTTAGGGAAGAGTCGATTGCGAACTGAAACAGCCGGAATCGTTGCTTGTAATTACGTCTCGGTTCTCAATGAAATTTTATAACTTAAGCATCTTATGAAGATTAAGAATATCTGTTCGTTTTCGTTTGCCATCAAATTAGCGATACTTTTTTTATGCCTGTTGTTGACACAATCTGGTAAGGCACAGGAGGTCGCCATATTAAAATATGAAGGAGGGGGTGACTGGTATGCCAATCCAACAGCAGTTCCTAATCTGATCCGTTACTGTAATGAGCATATCAATACTGGTTTAAAGGAAAAACCAAGAAATATTGAACCCCAAAGTACCGAATTGTATAATTTTCCAATTGTATTTTTAACGGGTCATGGGAATGTTTTCTTCTCTGAACAAGCCAGTAAAAATTTAAGAAATTATTTAATTTCAGGAGGTTTTTTGCATATTTCAGATAATTATGGATTAAATGAATTCATTCGAAAAGAAATGAAAAAGGTTTTCCCTGAACTGGAATTTGAAGAAATACCCTTTGATCATGATATTTACCACCAGAACTATAATTTTACTACCTTACCAAAAATTCATGAGCATGATGCCAAACCTGCACAAGGTTTTGGGTTATTCTATGAAGGGCGACTCATTTGCTTCTATGATTTTGAAAGTGACCTGAGTGATGGTTGGGAAGACGAAGTCGTACATAACAATCCTCCTGAAGTAAGATTAAAAGCATTGCAAATGGGAGCAAATATTATTGCCTACGCATTTAAAAACTAACCAACAAAAGCAACCGCTCCATGATCAATTCCGTAGACGATATTCAGATCAATTTTAATTCAGACAACCTTTGGGTAGTGAACCTCACCCTATCGCTGATTATGTTTGGAGTAGCTCTTGATATAAAGATGTCAGATTTCACTAATTTGTTAAAGTCGCCCAGACCGGTTATTGTGGGCATCATTTCTCAATTCGTACTGATCCCTTTTGTTACCTTTTTAATGATTATTATTATTAAACCTTACCCGAGTATTGCACTTGGCATGATCATGGTTGCAGCCTGTCCGGGAGGGAATATTTCCAATTTTATGACCAAACTGGCAGGTGGAAATGCGGCATTGTCTGTTAGTCTTACAGCTTTTGCCTCTGTTGCTGCACTGATTATGACACCTCTCAACTTCGCTATCTGGGGAAGCTTTTATGAACCTACCGCCGATATTCTTACCAGAGTAAAAGTGGCACCTTCAGAAGTAGCCAGATTTGTTTTGTTGATCCTGGGTATCCCCCTGATCATTGGGATGGTGATCAATCACTATCGTCCTGTACTTGCCTCTAAAGCATCTCGGTTTTTAAAGCCGGTTTCGATATTGATTTTTTTGGCATTTGTAGCAGGAGCATTCTATAATAATCTGGATATATTCATGGAGCATATCCACTATGTTTTGATCTTGGTAATCGCCCATAATGGCATACTGTATTTTGTTGGTTTCTATTTTGCGAAACTGACCAAACTGAATTATCTAAATCAAAAAACACTAAGTATCGAAACAGGAATTCAAAATTCCGGACTTGGATTATTATTGGTTTTCAGTTTCTTTGACGGTCTTGGCGGAATGGCTTTACTAGTAGCTTTCTGGGCTATTTGGGATATTTTATCTGGCTTGTTGATCGCATATTTTTGGTCTGCTAAATCAAAACGGATGCTGGCATGAAGAAGATCTGGTACCTTTTTGTAAAAGTTTACATGCGCGTGGGATTCGCTTTTTATTTCAAAAAGATATTGATTTCAGGTATAGATAATATTCCAAAAAACAAAGCAATCCTATTTGTGGCCAACCATCAGAATGCACTTATAGACCCCTTATTAATTGGAGCCATAACACCGAGAGAATTGAATTTTTTAACCAGAGCGGATGTTTTTAACAAGCCGCTGATCAAAGCTTTGTTATCAAGTGTCAATATGATGCCAATATACAGGATCAAAGATGGGCGAACCGGTCTTTCCAGAAATGAAGAAGTATTTCAGAAATGCTATAAGATCCTGAATAAAAACGGAACCATATTGATATTTCCTGAAGGAAATCACAATATCCAGCGCCGATTAAGAATACTGAGCAAAGGGTTTACAAGGATCATTCTTGGTACCTTGGAAAACAATCCCGATCAGGAAATCGTTGTGCTTCCAATAGGTATCAACTATACCAATGCCAAAAAATTCGCCAGTAGTGTTCACCTCGTTTTTGGAGAACCTATAATTGTACATGAGCATCATAAGAATTCTGCATTGAACGGTTCTTCATCTGAATTGAAAAATGAGGTCAGTGAAGCACTGAAAAAACTGATCACTCATATAGATAACGTGGAACACCACGACAAAATAGCAGCCACCTTTAAGGAAGAAGAATTCCTTGATCCCGCAAAAGTAAATGAGAAATTACAAGGCCTGGACCATACCCTTGAAGAAGTATCTTCTGAGGACAATCAGTTCCATTTTCTTCGCCCTTTGGTTTTGGTCAACAGCTTTGTTCCGATAATGGTTTGGAAGTACCTGGCTCCGAAAATAGTAGAAGAAGAATTTATTGCGACCTGGCGTTTTACAATTGGCATCACTTTGTTCCCAATTTGTTATGCAATTCAAGCGGCAATAGTGGCTTATTTTTTTGACGATATAACCGGATATATCTACCTGGCAATGAGCATCTTGATCATGTACCTCTTTGTGAAGTCAAAATAGGGATCTACTGTTTAACAATGGCTTCTTGAATAAGACCCTGCACCACAGTTCTAATATCCGCATCTCCGAGTTTATTGTTCTCACGGGTAGGATACACACGATTTGAAAGAAATACGTATACGATTTCAGTTTCAGGATCAGCAAAGGTATATGTACCCGTATAGCCGCTATGACCAAAACTTTTAAAGGAAATACATCCACAGGTAGCCATAGACTCATCAAGTTGCGGCTTATCAAAACCCAAACCTCTTCTCACGCCGTTCTCCTCAAAATACCTTCTGTTGAATTTATCAAATGATTCAGGTTTAAAGTAACTTCTTCCTCCATAATATCCTTTTTGAAGGTACATCTGCATCATTTTTGCTACATCATTTGAATTCCCGAATAATCCTGCATTTCCGCTAACCCCACCCATCATTGCAGCTCCTTCATCGTGTACAGTTCCATGTAAAAGCTGATGTCTGAAAAACTCGTCTTTTTCGGTAGGTACAATATCAGATTTGGGGAATTTATTCAAAGGGTTGTACACCAGTGTCGTCGCTCCTAAAGGTCCATAAAAATTGTCGTAGTTCAGTTGGTCCATGGGTTGCCGATAGGTCTTTTCAATATAATCTTTAAACAGGTAAAAAGGCAATCCGCTGTATTTATATTCCAAAACTTCTCTCTGCGGCGCTTCTGCGATCAATTTAAAGATCGTATCCTGATAATCAGTCCTTAGGTAAAGGTTATCAGCCACTTTAATACTGAATTTACTCGATGCTGAACTGCTGAAGTACTCCTTCATAGGCTCATTTTCGTCACCTTCAACCATCGTTTCATAATAAGGAATATAAGGCTTAAGCTTGGCATAATGGGAAAGTGCTTCTCTTACCGTAACAGTATCTTTATTACTGTCTTTCAATACCGGCATTAAAAGACCCAGGGGTGAATCCAAATCAAACTTACCTTCTTCTTCTGCTTTGATGATCATGGGAAGTCCACCCAGGATTTTTGTCACAGAAGCCAGGTCATAAATACTATTGTTGTCTACTTTTTTTTTTGATCATAGGTGTAATACCCATAACTTTTTCTGTAAACGACCTTTCCATGTCTTGCCACAAGGACCTGCATTCCCGGTGCCATGGCCGAATCGATGACCAGGTCTGCCACAGAATCGATCCTTTGAAGTTTTTTCAAATCCAGACCCACATCTTCCGGAATTGAATAGCCTAATCTTCCTGTACCAGCCAGCTGTAATCCATAACCTGCTTTAAAATCATCCTTTATATTGACAGGTAAAACACCCTTTATATCAAGTGCACCAAAAATCATCTGCGCAGATAAGTCCTGAGACAAAGCGGTATTCTGATAAGACACAATGATACCATCTATATGCTCAAAAGATTTGATCTTTAGCAGGCTATAAGGACTGGCAAATACGTCCAAAATCACTTTATGGTTTTTCGCAATATCCTGTAGGATCAACAATTCATCATCATCTATCTTATAGTTGGCATAGGCTCCCAAACTGGTGTGAAAACTTATGATCACCGTTTCATAATCTTTTAGCTTATTTGAATATTCTGCTATACTGCTTCCTGAGATGACATCTACCTTGGTATAATCATTCAGTCTTTTGACAAAAATGCTGTTATTGTGCTTTCCCAGTTTCACGTAGGCTACTTTGTTTTTACCAAGGTTTTCAATAGGTAATACCCCATTTTTATTTTGAACAAGCGTTACAGAATTCTCAACCAAGCGACGGTTCAACAGGTCATCTTCAACAGTATTGAGATCACTCATAAGGTTCTCCACCTTCAAGGGCTCATACTGATGTAAACCGGCCCAATATTTGGTCTTAAGGATCTTTCTGACCGATTCATTCAATCTTTCCTCAGTAAGCGTGCCTTTCGAATAGGCCTTTTTGAACAGCTGAATTGATTTAGCAACATTCAGTGGCACATCCAACAGGTCATTTCCGGCCAAAATGGCTTGTAAATTGATTTCCTCAGAAGATGCAAAATCAGCCGATCCTTTCATATTCAAGGCATCGGTAACGATCAAGCCTTTGAATCCCATTTCTTCCTTTAACAATCCCGTAACAATATTATGTGACAATGAAGAAGGTAGATTGACATTAGGTTCCAAAGCAGGAACGCTTAAGTGCCCTATCATGACAGATCCAATTCCCTGATCTATTATTTTCCTGTAAGGATATAATTCTATCGAATCTAACCTTGATCTATCATGGCCAACAGAAGGTAAGGTTTTATGAGAATCCTGTGCTGTATCTCCATGGCCAGGAAAGTGTTTGGCACAAGCCATAATGTTTTCACTCTGGATTCCCCTGGTAAAAGCAATGGCCTTTCTGGTTACATTATTTTTATCCTCTCCGTAAGAACGGTTTCCGATCACCGGATTTAACGGATTGGTATTCACATCTACTACCGGAGCAAAATTAATATGAACTCCTTCGCGCTTCATATGCTTACCCATTTGTTTACCCATGTCATACAATAGCTGATCATTGCGAATGGCTCCCAAAGCCATATTATAAGGAAAAGCAACGGTATTCTGTAATCGCATACGCAGACCCCATTCTCCGTCAATACCTATCAATAGAGGAATTCGGGAAAGGCTTTGATATTCATTGGTCAGTTCCACCTGTTTGATCGCCTGGTCCTGAAAAAAGATCAAGGCTCCAATATGATGTTTTGTGATCAGGTCCTTGATGAACTTTTCATGCTCAGCATCTTTATTGGTATAGGCAGCAACCATAAAAAGCTGGCCAATTTTCTCATCCACATCCATGGTTTTCATGATACTGTCAACCCATCTGGTCTGAGCAATACTGTCTTTGGTAGTCAAGGGATCTTTTTGAGCTAAAGCCTGTAGGCTCAGAAGCAGGGCAAAAAGCACTGTAATCTTTTTCATAAAAATGATTTTAAGGTGATAAATGGTTCGGCTCAATCCCGTTTTAATGCCTACCAGTTGACAGGCAGGAAATGGGCACTGCAAAATAAAAAAACTTAGTTAAAATATCGACTATGCCAGCTCCTATTTGCAGGGACTTCCCATAAGGTCTCCAAATCAGCCTTTCTTTGTACCATATTATTGAAAACTAAGGTGTCTGGATGAATTCTATCTTCTTTGACATACTTCTGAAAATCAGCAAGTGTAACCACATTGACATGTTCGCCATGCTTAAAAGCAGTATTCAACTTGTTCAAGAGCTCTATTTTAAATTCATCTTCAAACTGTTTGAAAACATGGGTAGAAGCATCTATTGAACATCCTGAAACCTGATTAAAAGACTCATCTACGGCAAGAATAATAAAATGGTTATACTTGATCTCGAAAGAAGCCCTAAGGTCATCACCGTGCCTGGTCCAGTCATTGACAAAATCTTTTAATTTTGCTTCTATGGCTTTCACTTCCTCAGCGTTAAATTCGCGGCTCGACTGATAAACCCAAACTCTTGAATTATCATTTAAAGTATCAAAATCTACATACATCCTTAAATCTTTTTATTGAATTTATTTTGAAGGTCTTCCAAAGTGCTGACCTCTTTTTTGGCTGTCATCTTCTCTTTCACTTTTGTCAATATTTTTTTTGTGTACAGCGGAAAATCTGCATTTTGCATCCAGTTATAATACCCGGGATTCTCTCTAAACACATCTCTAACCTTTCTCCCTTTATATTTCCCAAAAGAAAAGATTTCTTCTTCTTCAGGGTCCATTAAAATAAAACCTGCAAAATCAGCTCGTTTCTGATGTGAGGAATAATCGCTTAAAAAATCCACATCATTTTCAAGATCATCATATTTTTCTATCTGTGCCTCAAGAATTTCATAGGTAGCGATTGTATCAGCTTCAGCTGAGTGGGCATTATCAAGTGTTTTACCACAGTAAAATTCGTATCCGGCAGCTAGGTTTCGCTGCTCTTTTTTATGAAAGATGACCTGAACATCTATGGCTCTTCTGTTCTCCATGTCAAAATTGACATTGGCACGAAGCATTTCTTCTGCCAAAAGCGGGATATCAAACCTGTTTGAATTAAATCCTGCAAGATCACAGCCTTCTATCATTGTACTGACCTTAGGTGCCAATTCCGAAAATTTGGGTTCAGTAACTACTTGTTCATTTGTTATGCCGTGAATATCAGATGCTTCTTTAGGAATTTCAATTTCGGGATTCACCAACCTCGTCCAGCTTTCCTTATTTCCATTGGGGTAGACCTTAAGTACAGAGATTTCTACAATCCTGTCTGTCGCTATTTGAATCCCGGTTGTCTCCAGATCAAAGAAAACAATGGGTCTTTCCAGTTTCATATTCATCCTAATAAAATGAAGTTCATATTATATTTTTGATTATCCTAAAAGCCGGCATTGATGTCCCAGGCTTCGAGATAATCACCTACCCGTTTTGCAAACATACTTCCCAAAGCGCCATTAACCACGCGGTGATCATAGGAATGTGACAATATCATTTTATGTCGAATACCAATGAGGTCTCCCTCCGGAGTCTCAATAACAGCAGGAACTTTCCGAATGGAGCCCAAGGCCAAAATACCTACTTGAGGCTGATTGATAATAGGGGTACCCATGATACTTCCGAAAGATCCAACATTTGTCACTGTAAAAGTTCCTCCCTGAACATCATCAGGGTTCAGTTTTCCGGATCTCGATCTAAAGGCCAGGTCATTCACGACCTTGGTCATCCCTACCAGATTCAATTGATCAGCTTTTTTGATTACCGGAACGATTAAGTTTCCGTCTGCCAAAGCTGCTGCCATGCCTAAATTTATATCTTTATGTTTGATCACCTTATCTCCGTCAACAGAAATGTTCATCATTGGAAAATCACGTATTGCCTTGGCAACGGCTTCCATAAAAATTGGGGTATAAGTGATTTTTTCTCCTTCTCTTTTCTGAAATTCATCCTTGATCTCTCTCTCTCCATTTCACTATGCTGGTCACATCTACTTCAACAAAACTTTGAACATGTGCCGAGGTTCTTAAAGAATCAACCATGTGTTTGGAGATAAGCTTACCCATTCGGCTCATTTCAATGATCTCGTCATTTAAAGCCGGTTGAGAAGTAACAACCGGTGGAACTTTGGTTGTCTCTTTAACTTTAGTTTCAGGTTTTTCCGCAACTGACCCTGTTTCAGAAGCCTTTCTACCTTCCTTGATATAAGCGAGTATATCATTTTTCGTAATACGTTGGTCTTTACCAGTACCCGGAATTGTCTCTAACTCTGACAGACTAATACCTTCTGTCCTGGCAATGTTTTTTACCAAGGGTGAGAAAAATCGTCCACTTGGCGAGCTAAGGTCCGTATTTGGTTCATTTACTTCTTCAAATTTAGATTTTACCGATGCTACAGTAGGCAGCTCTTCGGGCAATTCTTCCTCTTTCAATTCAGCTTCTTCTAAAGCTACATTGGCTTCTCCATTCGTTTCTATCACTGCGATTACCTGTCCCACACCAACAACCTCATCAACTTCAAAAAATCTTTCCACCAAAACGCCTTCCACTTCACTTGGAACCTCCGAATCAACTTTGTCAGTAGCTATTTCAACTATAGCTTCATCCATTTCAATGGTATCACCCACCTCCTTTAACCAGGAAGTAATGGTTGCCTCCGCAACACTTTCACCCATTTTTGGCAATTTCAATTCAAACTTTGACATTTTACTGTAGTTTTATGCGGCAAATTTAAGAAATAAAAAAGATAATATTTAGGAGTTTTTAACTATCCTTTTAATTACTAAAATATATTCAACAACAAAGCTCTTTTTTTAGGAATTCAATAATTAGCATGTTTGATAAGTTTTATTGAATTGTCATACAAATCGCTTAATAATCTGTTGTATCAGCTCTTTCTTGATATTCATCATTTCTTTGGTAAGTTCATTAAGCTTAGTCACTTTATCCTCAAAATCACCTTTGATGGTTTTCCTGTAACTATTTAAATTTTCCACCAATTCATTGAGGTTGTCTGGCAGTATTTCTTCAAAAAATTGTCTGAGCCTTTTAGCTGCAGTTGGTGATTTACCATTGGTTGAAATCGCGATTTTCACATTACCCTTGGTGACAATTCCACCCATATAAAAATCACAATAGTTCGGGTTGTCGGCCAGATTGACCAGAATATTTTCTTTTTTACAATCGTTATAGATCTGAATATTGACATGCAGGTCATCGGTTGTTGCAATAACGATATGCTTATCTTTAAGATAACATGGATCATATGGAGCTTCGACCAAATTTACTTCATGTCCCTTTGCAAGATCTTTTACCTGATCAATAAAAGTTTTGGATACCATGGTAACCCTTGCCCCTGGGCTTGATTTCAATAAAAAGGTTAATTTTTCTAAGCCAACATTTCCTCCTCCTACGATCAATACATTCAATGAGGCGACTTTCAGGAAGATCGGATAAAGTTCATTTTTTTCCAAACCAGATTTATTTTGTTTTCATTCTATTCAATAAAACAGAGCTTACTTCAAAAATACTTGAATTTTATCAAAAGCTGCAGCCAACTTTTTAAATTTTATCTTATAAATAAATCAGAGTATGATGAAAATCATAAAAAATACTGGACTTAACTTTTACATTTACCTTTCTATAACTTGAAAAAGGGAGAATGAAAAATTTAGTTCTTGGAAATGAAGCATTGGCACAAGGTGCTATTGATTCTGGTATTTCGGGAGTTTATGCCTACCCGGGAACGCCTTCTACAGAAATAACTGAATATATACAAAAATCCAAAATCGCCAAAGAATTGGGAATACATTCTTCCTGGTCCGTCAATGAAAAAACTGCCATGGAAGCGGCTCTAGGCATGTCATATTGTGGCAAAAGGGCTCTTACAGTCATGAAACATGTCGGGCTCAATGTAGCTTCGGATGTCTTTATGAATATGTCTGTTTCCGGAATCAATGGTGGACTGGTTGTTGTGGTAGCAGATGATCCTTCTATGCACTCTTCACAAAATGAACAGGACTCTCGTTTTTATGGAAAATTTGCCAAGGTCCCGATTCTGGAACCTTCAAATCAACAGGAGGCCTACAATATGATGCATTATGCATTTGACCTTTCTGAAAACACCCAGCTTCCCGTTTTATTGAGAATGGTGACCCGTTTGTCTCATTCGCGTTCAGGCGTTACTTTTAAGGAAAGAAGAGCACAAAACGGCATTCAGTTACCTGTAAATACCGATCGTTTTGCACTTGTTCCTTCAAATGCCCGGAAACAATATGATAAATTGGTCGATAAAAAACAGGACTTATTAGCGGCTTCAGAAAAATCTCCTTTTAACAAATTAGGTCAGCACAAAGATCGCTCTCTTGGAATTGTTGCCTGCGGTATTGGGTATAATTATGTCATGGAAAACCTGGCCGAGGACCTGGAATTCTTTTCACTATTGAAAATATCTCAATATCCGGTACCAAAACGAAAACTTAAAAAATTATATAAGGAATGTGACGAAGTCCTTGTTGTAGAAGAAGGGTATCCTTTAGTAGAAGAACTTATCCATGACTATTTTGATAAAAATCAAAAAGTTACTGGTAAACTTAGTGGTCATCTCCCCCTAACCGGAGAGCTAACCCCCAATATTGTTGCCAAGGCTATTGGTTTATACAGAAATGAACCCGCCCCTGTTTCAGATCTTGTTGTCGCAAGACCTCCGCAACTTTGCGAAGGGTGCGGACACCTTGATCTTTTTAAGGTCATCCAGCAGATACTCCCTGACATTGGACAAAAAAGAGTATTTGGTGATATTGGCTGTTATGCCCTTGGTGCATTGACCCCGCTTAACACGATCAATACACTAATCGATATGGGAGCCTCTATTACTATGGCTAAAGGAGCTGCAGATGCCGGAATTGAAAATGCCATTGCCATCATTGGCGATTCTACCTTTACCCATTCCGGTATGACAGGTTTATTAGAGGCCATTAATGAAAAGTCTCCCATTACAGTGATCATTTCAGATAATTCAACGGTTGCCATGACCGGTGCACAGGAATCAGTTGCAACAGGTCGTTTGAAAGAGATTTGTCTTGGACTTGGGGTAGCTCCTGATCATTTAAAGATCATGGTGCCTCTTAAAAAAGAATTTTGACAAAAATCTCGAGATTCTGAGAAAAGAAATCCATCATAAAGGAGTATCCGTTATCATATCGGAAAGACCCTGCGTAAGGCTAAGCAGGGATAGTAAAGAACAAATCAAAAAAAAAATAGCCTCTTTCAACTAAATCTACATTATGAAGTCTAATATCATCTTATCCGGAGTTGGTGGACAAGGGATTCTTACCCTGGCTTCCATTATTGATACTGCAGCGCTTTATCAAAATCTATTTGTAAAACAATCTGAAGTTCATGGAATGAGCCAGCGAGGAGGAGCCGTTCAGTGCCATGTGAGAATCTCAGACAAACAGATCTATTCCGACTTGATCCCTGAAGGTGAAACTGACTTGATCCTGTCAGCAGAACCCATGGAGCTTTTCAGGCATATTCCCTTTCTTAAAAAAAATGGCTGGATCATAACAGATTCCAGCACCTTTGAAAATATAGTGGATTATCCTGATAAACACGAATTGTACAAACAGATAAAAACGCACTGGAACCATATCATTATCAATGCCAAAAGTTGTGCAAAAGATATGGGAAATACCAAGATCTGTAACATGATCCTGCTTGGTGCAGCTGCCGACCAACTGCCCATACCAGAAGATAAATTTCTGCAGGCCATCAGGTATTTTTTCAGAGATAAAAGTGAAAAAGTGATATTAAAAAATATTGAAGCCTTTAAAGAGGGACAAAAAAAAGCCAAAGATTTTATCGAATTTGTCTACTAAATACTCGGGTTTCAGCCTCCTGCATATATTTCTTAATTACCTGAGAAAGAAGTATCACGCCTTTTTCAATGCTGTCTTTTGGCATATTGGAAAAGGATAATCTTAAATGATCATCCTTTACATTATCGGGATCAAAGGTTCGGCCTGTCACAAAGACAACTCCAATTTTTAAGCAATCAGAGAACACAGTAGTTGCTTTGACTTGATCTGGTAATGACAGCCACATATAAAAACCTCCTTTTGGCTCAACCCATTGAATGCCTTTTGGCATATGTCTTTTCAGACTTTCCTGAAGCATATTTTTTCTTTCCTTATACTCCTTTCTTAAAAAATTCAGGTAAGGTTCCAGATAGCCCCCGGTAAGGAATTCATTGGCTAGAATTTGCATAAAATTGGAGGTACAGGCATCGAGCGCCTGTTTAATAGACTCTGCCTTTTCGAATATTTCCGGTGAAGACAACATATAACCTAAACGAAACCCGGGTCCAAGTATTTTTGAGAAAGACCCGGTATAGATAATGTCAACATCATAACCCCTATATGATTTGAGTGGTCTTGTTAGCGGTTGGTCTTTTGAATCAAAATAGAGGTCACCATAAGCATCATCTTCTATTAAAATGATATCAGTACCCGATAAAACACTTCAAAAGAGCCCTTCTTCGTTTCTCAGAATAAACGATCCCGGCCGGATTATGAAAGTTAGGCGTTACGTATAGAAATTTAGGATTCTTTTCTAAGGTGTCAATGGTATTTTTTAAGGCCTCAACATCGATCCCATCTTCATCAATGGGTATCCCAATGATCTTTGCTCCATAGGTTTCAAACACCGAGATAGCGCCAACAAAACAGGGATTCTCTGTTAAGATGATATCTCCTTCATTCACGAATTCCTGAGTGATGATACTTATGGCCTGCAAGGAACCTGTAGTGATCAAAATTTTATCGGTTTTTACCGGTAACCCTTTTCTTAACATTATTTTTTGAAGAGAATTTACCAAAGGCGGGTACCCTGTGGTTGGGCCGTATTGAAAACAAAGTTTCTTTAGGTCATCGCTTAAATTGTTATAAATCTCATCTATTTCTTTAACAGGAAACAGGTCGTTATTTGGCATCCCTCCGGCAAAAGAAATCATACCCTCCCCTGAAGACTGTTTCATTAATAATTTAATGTCTTCCGAGTGCATTGAATTAACCGCTCGCGAGAATGCATACATACAACTAAACTTGGATTTCGCTATTCAAAGTAAGCATATTTTAGGCGAAAAAGACTTGATAAATATCAGCTAATGCGTCATTTTTTTTGACGTATTTTACAGGTACCAATACGATAACTTTATGCTGCACAAAAAACTACTCAAGCCCTCAAGCATTGTAGTAATTGGAGGTTCTGATCATATTGACCATATTGGAGGTAGCGTTCTCAAAAACCTTATAGATCAAGGGTTTAAAGGGGAGTTATTTGTAGTCAATCCAAAAAGAGATAAGGTTCAGGGTATCACATCTTACAATGATGTCTCACTTTTGCCGCAGACCGATCTGGCGATTATAGCCATCCCGGCACAAGACACCCTTGAAGTTGTTCAAGAATTAGCTGCAAAAAAGAATACCAAGGGCTTTATTATTTATGCTGCTGGTTTTTCAGAACTTGACGCTCATGGGGCCGCATTAGAAAAAGAGATCACTGAACAAATAAATGCTGTAGGCGGAAGCCTTTTGGGGCCTAATAATATTGGCTTGATCAACCAGCATTATGCAGGGATCTTTACCAGACCCCTTCCCATGATCGATAAAAATGGGGTCGATTTCATATCAGCTTCTGGTGCAACAGCTGTGTTTACTTTAGAAGCAGCCCAGCAGATAGGTTTACGTTTTTCAAACCTTTTTACAGTGGGGAACAGTGCTCAGATCGGAGTGGAAGATGTATTGGAACATTTAGATGAAACATTTATACCCGGAAAAAGCAGTAAGGTAAAAATGCTATATCTGGAAGGTATTAAAAACCCTGAAAAACTCCTAAAACACGGACTTTCGTTGAGACAAAAAGGTTGTGCTCTGGTCGCGCTGAAATCAGGTATCACAGAAAAAGGAAATGCCGCTGCCGCATCGCATACGGGTGCCATGGCCAGCTCAGACCTATTCGTTCAGGCCTTATTTAACAAGGCCGGAATCATAAGATGCAGAAGCCGGTATGAACTGATTACCCTTGCCGCTATTTTACAGATAACCAAATTAAAACTAAAGAATTTTGCTGTGATCACACATGCCGGAGGCCCGGGAGTTATCGTTACGGATACACTTACTCAAAATGGTTTACTTGTACCTGATCTTAGCAAAAAACATCAAAATTCACTGAAGCAGATATTGTATCCGGGTGCCGCCATCGCAAATCCGATCGATATCCTCGCCACCGGAACAGCGAACCAATTGGAACAGGTTATGGCCTATTGTGAACATGACCTTAAAGAGGTCGACGCCATGATCGTTATTTTTGGGAGTCCAGGTTTAGGAAGCGTAAAGGAGGCCTATGAAGTCATCCATCAAATGATCCAAACTTGCAGCAAACCGATATTTCCCATTTTTCCATCTGTAGAAAATGTAAAAGATGAGATCAATCAGTTTATCAAAAAGGGTAACATGGCATTTTCAGATGAATACAGTTTTGCAAAAAACCTGGCTAAAATCATGGAGCATAGTGTGCCTGAAATTGAACCATATCCGGATCCAAATACCAATGATATCCATATAAGATCTTTGATCAAAGAATTTTCATCCGGGTTTTTAGGGCCAAAACAGGCATATGCATTAATGGAAGCAGCCGGAATCAAAATGGCCAGGCAAGTACTTGTTAAAACAGAAAGCGAACTATTGAAAGCGGTCAAAATTTTACATTACCCCTTGGTGCAAAAAATTGTAGGGCCGTTGCACAAAACAGACAAAGAAGGCGTCATTGTAAACGTTTTAAGCGATGTTGAATTATTGAGCAAAATTATAGAAAGTTGATGCGAATTGATGGAGCAAAAGGGGTTTTGATTCAGGAGATGATCAAAGGAAAAGAAGTTTTTATAGGTGCCAAAAGAGAAACTGCATTTCCACCTTTGGTCATTTGTGGTGCCGGAGGGGTATATATAGAAGCCCTTAAAGACTTTCAAAGTGCCTTGGCGCCAATTAGCAGAACAGAAGCCATGATCATGGTTAACAAGCTTAGAATAAAACCCATTCTTCAAGGAATGAGAGGTGAGTCATCCTGTAATTTAGAAGCTTTTTATACTGCTATAGAAAAAGTATCAAACCTACTCCTGCTTGCTCCGGAAATCACTGAATTGGACCTCAACCCTCTAATCCTGACCGAACAGGGTATTTTTGCTGTGGATGCCCGAATAAAATTAGAAAAATAAAACATCAAAGATCAACCACTTCTCCCCTTTCATCGGAGGCATCACTACCTAAATAAAAAGAGTGGTCACGACAGATAATTCTTTTCTTGACCTTTTGAATCAATGGATTGGAAATCGACTTAATAATGTCTTGATAGGAAATAAAACTACTGTCAAAAAAAATGATTTCAACCTCTTTGATCTCATCCTCAATAGCCCTTCTTTTAAATCCTTTGGAAGCATCAAACCGAAGTTTTAATTTCTCAAAAAACTGATCATCATCACCTAAATACACCCAACTGTCAAATTTTTCTTTAGCCTTTGAAGCACCGGGAGCTGAAATCGATTTTATGGAGATAATGGCGTTGATCAAGGCATCGATCAACATATAAAGCGCCTTGTTATTCGGAAAATGTTTCTTGTAAAAAATACTGAGAGCCCCATAGAAATTAGTCAAGTAGAATTTATCCTTAATGGTACTTTCTCCTTTAAAATGCAGGACTTTGCAACTTCCAACATAGTGATTGTGATAACCTGCTTTGGTGATGCGATAACTCAAATCAATATCTTCTCCATACATAAAGAAGTCTTCATCAAATCCTCCTACTTCCTGATATACACTTCTTTTAATAAACATAAAAGCGCCTGTCAGTATATCGATCTTTGCAGTAGTTTCTTTTTGAATATGATTGGCATAATAGTACTTGGAATACCCTAATAACTTCGCTCCTGCCACCTTTAGGTTTGGAAAGTTCCGCTTGCTTTCAGGAAGAAACTTACCCGATCCATCCATAAATTGAACCCCAGCAGCACCAAAATCACTTTGGCTCTTGCTAAAATGAAGCATTTCAGACAAGGTGGTTTCGCTGATCACAGTATCCGGGTTTAAAATCAGGATGTAGTCTCCCTTGGCGATGGCAACTCCCCTGTTATTGGCCCTGGAAAAACCTGCGTTTTCTGAATTTTGCAGACATATTACCTGAGGGAATTCCTTATGTAGCATTTCGCTACTGCCATCAGAAGAATTATTGTCCACAACGATAATTTCAACTTGTTCAATCATATCAGAGCTCAAAACACTGTCCAGGCAGTTTTTTAAGAAATACTTAGCGTTATAATTGACAATGATGACTGAGATGCTGATCAATCGAAGTAGATTTTCGGTAAAAATAGGACAATTTATTATTTAGTCAAGACATAGCTCTATATTTGTGATGCATAATTGAAACTTATGAAATCAGCTACAGTCAGGGAACTCAAAGCAGAACTTCAGGAAAGATCTCCGAAAGAGATTCTGGAACTTTGTTTAAGGCTATCCCGATTTAAAAAAGAAAACAAAGAGTTGCTTACTTACTTGCTTTTTGAAGCGGTGGATGAACAAGCGTATATTGAGAGTGTCAAAGAAGAGATCGATGAAAAATTTGAACTTGTCAACCGAAAAAGCCCTTATTTTGTAAAAAAAAGTATCCGATCCATACTCAACCACACTAAAAAATATATACGGTATTCACAAAACAAGGAAACCGAATTGGAACTACTGATCTATTTTTGCCAAAAACTGAAATCCTTTCAGCCGTCTATTCGCAGAAACAGAAAAGTTGAAACGCTGTATTTCCGTCTTATTGAAGAATGTAAAAAGAAAACGCACTTACTTCACGAGGATCTGCAATATGATTATTTCAGAGAATTGCAAGGCTTGGAAAACCTGAAGTAGCTCAAATATCCTTGATCACCTTTGGTATCCGGATTTTAACCTTTGAGTCCTTGTTCGAATGGCACGCGATTGATGATACTTCGTCCCAGTGTGACCTCATCTGCGTATTCAATTTCATCTCCCACGGAAATACCCCTGGCTATAGTAGTCAAACTCACTTCAAATTTTTGCAGCTGCCTGTAAATATAAAAATTAGTCGTATCGCCTTCCATGGTTGAACTCAAAGCTAAAATGATCTCTTTTATACCTCCTTTTTCAACTTTTTGAACCAGATCATCTATGGTAAGATTATGTGGTCCAATTCCTTCAATTGGTGATATTTTGCCCCCTAAAACATGATACAAACCTTTGAATTGAGCCGTGTTTTCAATCGCCATTACATCTCTGATATCCTCGACCACACAGATCAGTTCCGGATCTCTTCTACTATTCTTACAGATATCACACAATTCAACATCAGAAATATTATGACAGTTTTTGCACAACTTGATCTCATCTCTAAAATTGTTCAAAGCCTCGGTTAGGTAGTGAGTTTGCTCCTTCGGCTGTTTTAATAAGTGCAGCACTAACCTAAGCGCTGTTCGTTTACCTATTCCAGGTAATTGCGACATTTCATTTACCGCACTTTCCAATAATTTTGAAGAAAAATCCATGATGCAAATGTAATGTTTTTAATTTTTCACCGGCCGCGTATAAATTCAAAAAGTCAACAATCTAAAAAAATAATTAAAGCTGATCTCAGGTAAAAATCTGTTACTTTTACATGACAAATTTGAACCATGTCACCCTTTTTACTTTTAGGCATTGTACTGATCTATTTTGCCTTACTTATGACCATCACATATGTGACGTCGAAAGACGACAGTAACCAGATTTTTTTCAAAGCCAATAGAAATTCTCCATGGTATGTTGTGGCTTTTGGTATGATAGGAGCCTCTCTTTCAGGTGTTACTTTTATTTCAGTACCCGGCTGGGTGGGCAGCACACAATTCAGTTATTTACAGATCGTTATTGGTTATTTTATCGGATATGTGGTCATTGCTCTTGTGTTGCTCCCCCTATACTATAAAATGAACCTCACTTCGATTTACGAATATCTCCTGCAAAGATTTGGCCCAAAAAGCCATAAAACCGGTGCTTTTTTCTTTTTATTGTCCCGCATTTTAATCGCTTCTTTCAGGTTGTTTCTGGTGGTTTCAGTATTGCAATATTTTATTCTGGATGCCTGGCAAATTCCTTTTGAATTCACAGTGGTTATATCGGTTTTATTTATTTGGTTATATACCTATAGAGGCGGGATCAAAACAATTGTCTGGACAGATACCTTGCAAACATTTTTTATGTTGGCCTCAGTACTTTTTGCTGTGGTGATTCTTCTGCAACAACTACCCTATGATCTCAAAGAATTCTTAAGCTCTGAGAACTTTTCAACATATAGTAAAACTATATTTTACGAAGACATCAATGATCGTAAACATTGGCTTAAAGGTATGCTGGGCGGGATGTTTATTGCCATAGCAATGACCGGACTGGATCAGGATAACATGCAAAAAAACCTAACTTGTAAAAATCTTAAAGACGCTCAAAAAAATGTCATCTCATTGGGTTTGATATTGATCCCGGTCAATTTGATCTTTCTCTTTCTCGGGGCCTTGCTTTTTACCTATGCTCAAAAGTATCAAGTCGATATTCCGGTAATTGAAGGCAAAATGAAAACGGATTTGTTATTTCCCAAAATAGCGCTTGCTGAAGGGCTTGGCAGCGGATTTGGTATCGTATTCATTCTTGGATTGATTGCTGCAGCTTATTCGAGTGCTGATAGTGCCTTGACCTCCCTTACCACGTCTTTTAGTATTGATTTTATGCATATCGATGCAAAAGAAAAAGGTGAAAATAAGAAATTGCGAAAAAGGATCCATCTTTTATTTTCAGCATTGTTGGTACTCATCATTATTACTTATAGATACCTGCTTCAAGACAATATCATCAGCAGTCTGTTACTGGTATCATCCTACACCTATGGTCCACTATTGGGTCTTTTCTCCTTTGGTCTTCTTACAAAATATGAAATCAAAGAAAAATGGGTATGGCTGGTAGCTGTCATATCAGTATTGATGAGTTATCTGATCAATTCTTATTCAGTAATATTGTTTAGCGGCTATAATTTCGGTTATGAAATTTTGATCCTAAATGGATTATTTACCTATGTTGGATTATTCCTTATTCGTCATAGAAAGCATCAAATTAAAAATTAGCGTATTTTTGAAACATGGAAAAAGACCTTAGCCATTACAGAAAAAGTTACGAACGAAATCCGTTGATCAAGGAAGATATCCCAGAGAATCCAATGGAGTTATTTAAAAAGTGGTTCCTTGAAGCGGATGAATCAGATGGCCTGGACGAAGCAAACGCCATGAGTGTTTCGACCATAGGACTGGATGGGTTCCCTAAAACCCGTGTGGTTTTATTGAAAAAAATCACCTGGGAGGGTTTTATCTTTTATACCAATTATAACAGTGAAAAAGGCAAAGCCATAGAGGCAAATCCAAATGTTTGCCTCAATCTTTTCTGGCATGGACTGGAAAGGCAGATCATCATTAAAGGAGTAGCCGAAAAAATTGCACCTAACCTTTCTGATGGTTACTTTGAATCAAGACCTGACGGCAGTAAACTTGGCGCCTTGGCATCAGATCAAAGCCAGGAGATCGAGTCTAGAGAAGCCATGGATTCTCGACTAAAACAACTGGAAAAAAAATACGCTAATAAAGAAATTCCGCGTCCTGAACATTGGGGAGGTTATATGGTTAAACCCATATCAATGGAATTCTGGCAGGGAAGGCCAAATAGAATGCACGACAGGATTCTCTATGCTTTGCAGAAAGATTATAATTGGAAAATCACAAGGCTTCAGCCCTAAACCCAGTCTATTTGGAATGAGAAATTCAAAAAAATTCTAAATCAAAAAAAATCCTTCTCTAATTTCGTTATATTTGATCATTATTGCGACCTGTAAAAAATGAAAACACTCTTCATTGTTCGTCATGCCAAATCCTCCTGGGAATACGAAGGCATAAAAGACATAGACCGTCCGTTGAAAAAAAGGGGCATCAATGATGCCTATTTGATCTCCAAAGTATTGCAAAAAAAGATTGAAACTCCTTCTGTATTTGTATCCAGTTGTGCTAATCGAGCCTTACATACGGCTATGATCTTTAGTTATTCTTTCAATTATCCATTAGCAAATTTAAAGATCAGCAAATCGCTGTACAGCTTTAGTGACGGTTACTTGATTAAAACTGTAAAGGCCCTTGATAACGGGTTTGATTCAGCCATTATATTCAGCCATGACCATGGCATCAACGATTTTGTCAATAAATTCGGAAGTACGGTAATAGAACATGTTCCAACCTGTGGTGTCGTCGCCATTGAATTCAATACAAAACACTGGAAGAATATCAAAGACGGGAAAACCCTCTTCACAGAATTTCCAAGTTATTATAAATAGAACTTGCGAAGGTTTCGCAGCTGAGGGCCTCACTTCTCACCCCCTCACTTCCGAAGGGTTCACGACTCATCACCTCGCAACTCATCACCTCACCTCCGAGCGGCTCGGGATTTAATCCACCCTCTTAAACTCAAAAGGTTCATTCATTGCATTGAGCACAGCCTTATCCCTTTTATAAATATCTTTCATAAACATCAAATTATTCTCCTGATCAACCGCTGCTGTAAGGTATACCAGATAAATATTAATTGGTTTAGGTAAGTCGATTGTAGTCGTTTCTCCTGATCTCAATATTTCATTGATCTTATCCATATTCCAAACGTCCGGTTCATCCATAAGACTCATCAGCAGACCCCATTTGTCTTCCGTCCTGATACAACCATGACTAAATGCCCTATCCTGCTGGTTGAACAAGCCTCTGGAAGGGGTGTCATGCAGATAAACCGAATACTTATTCGGAAATATGAATTTTACTTCTCCCAATGCATTCCAGGGACCTGCCTTCTGCCTTATAATAAAAGGAAAATTCCCTGCTGAATATTTGTTCCAGTCAATGTTAGCCGGATCAAGGATCTTACCGTTTTTATCTGTAACCTCCATATGCTTTGCTGCGAGATAACCCGGATCCTTTTTCAATTTTGGTAAAGTTTCATGAGTTGCAATAGAATAGGGTAATGTCCATGTAGGGTTCATGACGATATATTTCATAACGCCTTTAAAAACAGGGGTTTCCTTATGGTATTTCCCTACAATTACCCTTGAATCAAAAACTTCATTTCTATTTGTAAATCGTTTTACATGAAAACCAGCAATGTTCACCAATAAAAAATCATCATCCGGTTGTTGAAATACCCATCGTATTCTCTCAAGGTTTAAAATAATCATATCAATTCTATCCTCAATGGGTACTTGCATTTGCTCAATGGTTCCTTTACCAATAACCCCGTCACTTGTAAGTTTATGCCTCTTTTGAAATTTTTTAACGGCCTCCTCTAATTCCTTATCAAACACCTCCTCTTTATCAAATGACTTTCTCTTCCAGATCACCAACCGCTATCAGAAACTTTCTAATCTCGATGATTCTTTGATCTGAGTCTCCTGGTTTTAGCGTCTCACCATCACTAACCTCGGGCCAACCACCATTCTCTGCTTCGGCCCTTAATTTCTTCAGGTGAAATTTCAAAAGCTTATACATGTGATTGTCAGGCTTCAATTCTTCAAGTATGACCTTAATATTCTGATTGTGCAAAGTAGCAGTCAAAAGACTATCCGGGTTTGAAGGCCCTTCATTCCTCTCAACATCCCAGTTTTTACGAAGGTCCGATTGTTCCAATTTTCCTTCTAGAAGATGTGAAGCATACAAGATCAAGGCATCAGTCATAAGCAAATCCATATCGGCCAACTGTAGCATTTGTCAATTTGCCTTTCTTGGATTTTTCTAATAAATTCTTGATCTTTTCAAGATGATAATCCTGCGGATCAAGACCTTCATCAAAAGAGGATTCAAGACTTTCAATAAGATCTTTTTTATTTTTAGTACTGTTCCAGGCAAGTTCAAAATCTCTGTTCGTATAGAATTTAGGTAACTCTGTTTGAGAGAATAATTCAATTCCATCGACAATGACAGCTTCTTGGGGATCTTCCGGAAGCACTTTACTTTCCATCAGTGCTTCTATGGTAGGTTCCTGGGCAGAAAGTGTAGCATTAGAAACAAGAATTAAGAACAGGACTAAATAAAAATGGGTTTTCATGATGGTTAAGTTGATTGAAAAACAAAAATATCCAATTATTCTGAAAACGGCATCATTACCGATTACATTGTAGAATTTTTTGCTGAAATACTATAGTGTTTATCAATACACCAGAAGAAATTTTTAGCCACCTAAAAAATTTCTATATTAGATGACAGCAAGAAAAATGTAATGAACATGCCAAAAAGAGATCTTAAAAAATACTGGAAAACGAACTTAACATATTTAGGAATCCTATTATCGATATGGTTCCTTGTATCGTATGTCATGGGAATTATTTTTGTAGACGAATTAAATGCGATCAGATTTGGAGGCTTCAAACTTGGATTCTGGTTTGCACAACAAGGTTCCATATATTTCTTTGTAGTGATCATCCTGGTTTACATAAAACTGATGAATAAATTGGATAAAAAATACGGCGTAAACGAATAAAATATGACCCTACAAATCTGGACCTGGCTATTAATAGGCATTACATTTTCACTTTATATCGGAATCGCTATTTGGTCAAGAGCCTCCTCTACCAAAGAATTTTATGTGGCTGGTGGAGGAGTCTCCCCCCTTGCAAACGGTCTGGCGACAGCTGCTGACTGGATGTCGGCCGCCTCCTTTATTTCAATGGCCGGATTAATATCATTTAGTGGCTATGACGGATCTGTATACCTTATGGGTTGGACCGGCGGTTATGTTTTACTAGCATTACTACTGGCTCCTTATTTGCGAAAATTCGGGAAATTTACCGTCCCGGATTTTATTGGTGACCGTTATTATTCAAATGTTGCCAGATCAGTTGCTGTGTTTTGTGCCCTAATAGTTTCCTTTACTTATGTCGCTGGACAGATGAGAGGCGTAGGACTGGTTTTTTCAAGATTCCTTGAAGTGGATATTACAACCGGAGTGATCATTGGAATGATCATTGTTCTGTTTTACGCTGTATTAGGGGGTATGAAAGGCATTACTTATACGCAAGTAGCCCAATATTGTGTGCTCATTTTTGCTTTTATGGTACCTGCCATTTTTATTTCCATACAAATGACAGGAATCCCGGTTCCACAGCTCGGTTTTGGAAGTACGGGGGCAGATGGGATCTATTTGCTTGACAAATTGGATGGATTGCACAGAGACTTAGGGTTTCATGAATACACCTCAGGTTCCAAAAGTAAGCTGGATGTTTTTTTTATAACAGCTGCCTTAATGGTGGGAACTGCAGGTTTACCTCATGTGATCGTTAGGTTCTTTACTGTGAAAAAAGTGAGCGATGCACGTAAATCTGCCGGTTGGGCGCTGCTTTTTATCGCCATTCTATATACAACCGCACCTGCAATTGCTGTGTTTGCAAGAACCAATCTCATCGAAACAGTATCCAATAAGCCTTATAAACAGATGCCACCCTGGGTTGAAAACTGGGAAAAAACCGGCTTGATGAAATTTGATGATAAAAACAAGGATGGTTTAGTGCAGTATTTGGCTGATCCCGAGCTAAATGAACTAACTGTTGATAAGGACATCATGGTACTGGCCAATCCTGAAATTGCAGATTTACCCAATTGGGTGATTGCCCTGGTAGCCGCCGGAGGGCTGGCAGCAGCCTTATCAACCGCCGCAGGACTCTTACTTGTTATTTCAGCCTCAGTATCACATGACCTGATTAAAAAAATGATCAACCCAAAAATATCTGAAAAAGGCGAATTGATCGCTGCCAGAATTTCAGCAGTTATCGCCGTATCCATTGCAGGTTATTTTGGTATTAATCCTCCCGATTTTGTCGCTGCTACCGTGGCACTGGCCTTTGGCCTCGCAGCTGCTTCGTTTTTTCCGGCTATTATTCTAGGGATTTTTGTGAAGCGAATGAACAAAGAAGGTGCAGTAGCCGGTATGGTCATTGGCATGATTTGTATGCTCTACTATATGGTTAGATTCAAATTTGGCTGGTTTGGAGGAGGAACTCAGAAGGATTGGTGGTTTGGAATATCCCCTGAAGGGTTTGGAACTGTCGCCATGATGATCAATTTTATAGTATCTCTTATGATAGCTTTGATGTTTCCTAAACCTCCTTTAGAGATTCAGGAATTGGTTGAAAATATTCGAATTCCCTCCGGTTCTGGAAAAGCTCATGATCATTAAGAAGATTTTTTGGTCGTTCGTCGAATTTTTTTCTAATTATTTATCATTAATTTTATATTCGTCATGTTTGTTGAATAACCTAGTTTTGATAACACTCATCTATCCCCAAATGGGAGTTGGGTAAATTAATTTGATATTTTATGAAATCCTTACAAATCAACACCTTTAAAGAATATAAAGAGAAGTATGAACAAAGCGTTGCCGATCCTGAAGGTTTCTGGGCCGAAGTGGCAGCGCATTTTCAGTGGAAACAAAAATGGGATAAGGTACTGGAATGGGACTTTGGTAAACCTGAGATCAAATGGTTTCAGGGTGCAAAATTGAATATTACTGAAAACTGTCTCGATCGTCATTTAGAAACAATAGGTAATAAGACGGCTATCATTTGGGAGCCCAACGATCCGGATGAAGAATCAAGGTATATATCCTACAGACAGCTTTATGTAAAGGTTTCTCGTTTTGCAAATGTGCTGAAAAACAATGGCATCAAAAAAGGGGATCGGGTTTGTTTATACATGCCGATGATACCTGAACTCGCTATTGCCATGTTGGCCTGTGCCAGAATTGGAGCAGTCCATTCCATCGTCTTTGCGGGCTTCTCCTCCTCTGCCCTGTCAAGCAGGATCAATGATTCTAAGTGTAAAATGTTGATCACTGCAAATGAAGTATACCGAGGAACCAAGCCCATCAACTTGAAAAAAGTATGTGATCAGGCACTGGAAAACTCACCTTCGGTGGAAACGGTCATTGTTTATCGAAGAACTGTTGAACCTACTGAGATGATGGCTGGAAGAGATAAATTCTGGTTTGATGAACTTCAAAAAGTTGACAAATATTGTGAGGCCGAAGCTATGGATGCCGAAGATTTGCTATTTATATTATATACATCCGGTTCAACCGGAAAACCAAAAGGTATGGTGCATACAACAGGCGGCTATATGGTAGGTTCGACCTATACATTTGAGAATGTCTTTCAATGCAAAAAAGATGATATATACTGGTGTACTGCAGATATTGGCTGGATTACAGGTCATTCCTACATCATTTACGGCCCATTATGTGCCGGCGCCACTACGGTGATGTTTGAGGGCGTTCCTTCCTATCCGGATTACGGAAGGTTCTGGGAGATTGTTGACAAGCTCAATGTGACTCATTTCTATACGGCTCCTACGGCCATTAGAGCACTTGCAAAACATCCATTGAGTCTTGTTGAAAAACATGATCTTTCCAGTTTGAAAGTTTTGGGCTCGGTTGGGGAACCGATTAACGAAGAGGCATGGCACTGGTATAATGACAATATTGGAAAAACCAACTGCCCGATCGTTGATACCTGGTGGCAAACTGAAACGGGCGCTATGATGATCTCACCTATTGCAGGGATCACCCCTACGAGACCTACCTTTGCCACACTCCCTTTACCAGGCGTTCAACCTGTACTGATGGATGAGCATGGTAATGAGGTGGTTCAAAAAAGCATGGAACCATCAGAAGGAAGGTTAGCCATGAAAGCGCCATGGCCCTCGATAGCCAGGACCATATATGGAGATCATCAAAGATATAAAGACACTTATTTTTCTACTTATAAAAACATGTATTTTACCGGAGATGGAGCTTATCGGGATGCAAGCGGCAACTATAGAATTACAGGTAGAGTTGACGATGTTGTGATCGTTTCGGGTCATAATTTAGGCACTGCCCCTATTGAAAATGCTATCGATGAACATGCCGATATTGTTGAATGTGCGGTGGTTGGATTTCCTCATGATGTCAAAGGAAATGCGCTGTATGCCTTTGTTACAAAATACGATGGTTGCAAAACTTCAGATGAAGATCTTAGAATTGAAATTAACACCTTAATTGCCAGTACTATTGGTGCCATTGCCAAACTGGATAAGGTACAATTCGTTTCAGGACTTCCAAAAACAAGGTCTGGAAAAATCATGCGCAGGATCCTAAGAAAAATTGCTTCGAATGAAGCTGATAATTTGGGTGATATTTCGACACTTTTAAACCCGGATGTTGTTGAAGAAATTAAGGCGGGAGCGCTTTGATAATGATGTATTGATCTATTGATGTAATGATGTAATGATGTAATGTAAAATTCATTTATTGAATATATAACATTGGGTTTGTTGGAATTGAATGCTACTGGATTCGAAAGGTTTTTTACCTGACAAAATGTTTCTTGCATTAAATCCGTATAGAATCATTTAGTTAATCAGCAATTTCAATTATATTTACAATACCGAAATATTCGGATCAAAATAATTTCATGATTTCCAAAAAAACTAAATACGGTTTGAAGGCCTTAACCTATATTGCTCGCAATGCCGATCAAATGGTTCCTATAGCCCAGATTGCTGAACGTGAAAACATTCCTCACAAATTTTTGGAAAGTATTTTATTGCTTTTGAGAAAATCCGGATTTCTTGGATCTAAAAAAGGTAAAGGTGGTGGCTATTACTTGCTCAAACAAGCTTCAGACATCTATATGACAGATGTGATGCGTATCCTCGAAGGTCCAATTGCACCGGTGGCTTGTGTGAGTTTAAATTATTACGAAAAATGTGATGATTGTGACGATGAAAGCACATGTAGCCTCAATAAATTAATGATCCAGGTAAGAGATGCCAATCTCCATGTTTTCCGAAACACCACCCTTGAGGATCTAAAATAATCCAATTTTAACATATCAAAACTTTGCTAATTCAATATTTTTTATACATTTGCATCTTTATCCTACTTATCCGATAGGATTAGTCTTTTTAAAATATTAAAGTATGTTAGTTGATAAAATCTATCCGTCAAAGTCCGAAAACAGTGATTCACCTGGTAAAAGTATGGTCAAGGCCATCAGCTGGAGAATCATAGGGACAATGGATACGATTCTAATCTCCTGGCTCTTGACGGGAACGCTGAGCCTTGCCCTATCGATCGGATCAATCGAAGTGTTTTCAAAATTTTTTCTCTACTACGGTCATGAGCGGATTTGGAACTTCATAAAATGGAAGTAATATGAAAAACAATAGTATACAAATAGATATAGACCAAGCCAATGCCCTATTGAGAGACAAAAATCCATTGGAAATTATTCAATGGGCTCTTACGCTGTCTCATAGCCCAGTGTTAACTACTAATTTTGGACCCTTTTCAGCAAGTCTGGTTCATGCTGTTACCTGTATAAAAAAAGACATTAAAGTGATTTGGTGTGATACTGGTTATAACACCCCACATACCTACAGGTACGCGCATCAATTAATACAAAGGTTCGCTTTGAATATGCACATCTATACGCCAAAATCCACCGCTGGTTTTAGAGACGTCACAACAGGGATTCCTCAGATAGACACATTGGAGCATAAAATCTTTACGGATGAGGTCAAACTGGAACCTTTTAGAAGAGCTTTGGACGATCATACCCCGGATGTCTGGTTTACAAACCTGCGTGCTGATCAGAGCGAATTCAGAAGCCGTCTCGATATCCTTCATTTAGATAAAAAGGGAATTCTTAAGGTTAGTCCATTTTTCTATTACTCAGAATTGGAAATGGAACTATACCTTGAAGAATATGCGCTTCCAAACGAAAAAAAATACTACGATCCCACAAAAGTAATGGCCAGAAGAGAATGTGGATTACACCTATAAACTAAATCATCAAAATAAATCAAATGTTAAGCTTCAGAACTGAAATTGAGAACCCCCTGGTTCAAAAAGATATAATTGAATTGGACAAAAAGATCCAATTGTACCAAAATGGTAAGATCGATGAAGACGGTTTTAGATCCCTTCGTCTTGCCCGCGGTATCTATGGCCAGAGGCAAGAAGGGGTTCAGATGATCCGGATCAAACTGCCTTTTGGGAAGTTGAACTCCGAGCAGCTCCATAGAATTGCTGATGTTTCTGATGAGTATTCTACCGGAAGGCTACACATTACCACAAGACAGGATATACAGATTCACTATGTAAGCCTCGATCGTACTCCTGAGCTTTGGGCCGAGCTTGAAAAAAGCGATATCACCTTAAGAGAAGCCTGTGGAAATGCCGTTCGTAATATTACTGCATCGGAAACGGCTGGCATCGACCCTGAAGAACCTTTTGATGTTTCACCTTATGCTGATGCGGTATTCAAATTCTTTTTAAGAAATCCCATTTGTCAGGAATTGGGGAGAAAATTTAAAATATCATTTTCTTCCAGTGATCAGGACAGCGCTTTAAGTTTTATCCATGATCTTGGATTCATTGCCAAGAAAAAAGTCATCGACGGAATAGAAGTCCGGGGTTTTAAAGTCATGGTCGCCGGCGGTCTTGGTGCCCAACCCAGACAAGCAGATGCCTTATTCGATTTTCTTGAAACAGACAAAATCATCCCTTTTATTGAAAGCACCTTGAGAGTATTTGACAGATACGGGGAAAGAAACAGAAGGGCCAAAGCCCGCTTAAAACACTTGATCCTATCCATTGGTCTTGATAAATTCCTTGAATATGTTGCCCTGGAAAATAAAGCATTATCTGCTCAGCGTATTGAAATCAAACTGCCTGAAAACCCCATTAAAAATCATATTCGATCACTGCAGGTTCCTCAAGTTAAGATCAAGGATGAATATGCCTTTAGAAACTGGAAACAAAGCAACGTTTTCGATCAAAAGCAAAAAGGCTTATTCGCTATAGGCATCAAAGTAAGACTGGGAGATTTTTATACAGATAAAGCAAGAAAATTAGCAGATCTGATCAGAGATTATGCTCAGGATGAATTAAGACTCACCATAAGTCAGGGTATTTTGATCAGGGGAGTTGAGCAAGAATATTTACCTTTTTTCTATGCTAAGTTAGATGAATTGGGCTTTGCAGATATAGGGTATAACAGTGCTCTGGATGTTACTTCCTGCCCCGGAACTGACACCTGCAACCTGGGTATAGCCAGTAGTACAGGACTGGCAAGAGAGCTTGAAAATACATTGAGAGATGAATTTCCTATGTATGTGCATAACAAGGATATTTCAATTAAAATAAGCGGTTGCATGAATGCCTGTGGACAGCATAGTATTGCCCAAATTGGTTTTTATGGTATGTCCATAAAAAAGGGAACGCTTGTTATTCCGGCTTTTCAGGTATTGTTGGGAGGCGGACCTTTGGGAGATGGAAAAGGAAGATTCGCCGATAAGATCATTAAGATCCCAAGTAAAAAAGGGCCCGAAGCCTTAAGGTTACTCATCAATGACTATGAAGACAACAAAGACATTGAAAACACTTTTAATGACTATTACCTCAACATGGGAAAAACCCATTTTTACCAATTGTTAAAACCCCTTGCTGATATCACTGATGTGGATAAGGATATCTTTATTGATTGGGGACACAGTGAATCTTATATCAAAGCTATTGGTGTGGGAGAATGTGCCGGGGTCGTCATAGATCTCGTTAGTACGCTTTTGTTCGAATCCGAGGAAAAACTTGAAAATGCCAGACTTAATCTTGAGGAGGGAAAATGGTCAGACAGTGTGTATCACAGCTATTCCTCAATGATAAATACAGCCAAAGCAGTATTGATTGGAGAAAATATTAAAACCAATACCCAGGCCGGTATTGTGAAGGACTTTGATCAGTATTTTGTTGAAAGCGGCCTGATTAAAATAGGCAGTACTTTGAGCGAATTGATCTATCAGATCAGATCCAACAAAGCTGATAAGGCCTTTTCAAAACAATATTTTTCAGATGCTCAAAACTTCTACAAGCTGGTAGATCATTTAAGAACCAACGCCCTGAATAATGAATCCTAATGCAAAACTCACCTTAATAGGTGCAGGACCAGGTGACCCGGAACTGATCACCTTAAAGGGATTGAATGCCTTAAAAACGGCTGATGTAATTCTGTATGATGCATTGGTGAACCCGGTGCTTTTGGACCATGCGCCAGAGGCAAAAAAAATATTTGTTGGCAAGAGAAAAGGGTTTCATCGTTATTCTCAGGATGAGATCAACAGTATGATCGTTGAACAAGCCTATTTACACGGTCATGTTATAAGATTAAAAGGAGGTGATCCTTTTGTATTTGGAAGAGGTTCAGAAGAAATAGATCATGCCGAAAATTTTGGCTTACACACCAAAATAGTCCCTGGAATTTCTTCCAGTATTGCTGTTCCCTCGAGTATCGGTATTCCACTTACCAAAAGAGGTGTGTCGGAAAGTTTTTGGGTGATCACGGGCTGTAATTCAGACAGACAATTGAGTTTGGATGTTTCTTTGGCAGCCCAGTCTTCTGCAACCGTGGTGATCTTAATGGGCATGCACAAACTTACCCAGATCACGACAGTTTTTAAGGAACTTGGAAAAGGTGAAACTCCTGCAGCTGTAATACAAAACGGCACTCTGGAAAGTCAGAATAGCGGCGTTGGAACGATAGATGACATTGAAGACATCGTTGCTCAGAAAAAACTATCCAATCCTGCCATCATTATCATTGGAGATGTGGTCTCAGAGGCAAATAATGCCAAAGAGTTAAGTGAGAAACTAGAACTATATCTGGCCTCCTAAGCCGGATTCATATTTTTAAAATCAAAACTACTTTAACGAAATCTATCAATCAAAATAACCAAAACCTTTATTCGGGTCGATCTCCAACAGCGTTTCATAGATCAGTCTGATCACGTTTTCCACATCATCTTTATGTACCATTTCCACAGTGGTATGCATGTATCTAAGCGCCAAAGAAATTAGTGCAGAAGGAACTCCTCCATTGGAATAGGCAAAGGCATCCGTATCAGTTCCTGTTGCTCTTGAAGAAGCCAAACGTTGGAACGGTATTTTATGCTTTTCTGCAGTATGGATGATCAATTCACGTACATTGTTCTGAACAGCCGGAGCATATGATATAACCGGTCCCGATCCAGATTTCGTCTCTCCTTCTTTCTTTTTATCGATCATAGGAGTTGTCGTATCATGACAAACATCTGTTATAATAGCCATGCTTGGTTGAATGGTATGCGTGATCATTTGCGCTCCTCTTAAGCCTATCTCCTCCTGAACAGAGTTGGTGATATATAATCCAAAGGGCAATTTCTTCTTATTTTCTTTTAGCAATCTCGCTACTTCGGCGATCATAAAACCTCCCATACGGTTATCCAAGGCCCTGCAAACAAAATTATTCTCGTTGAGAATCATAAATTCATCCGGATAAGTGATCACACAGCCCACATGCACCCCTAATGCTCCTACTTCTTTCTTTGTTTTACAACCAACGTCAATAAAGATATTATCCAATTTTGGTGGCTCTTCCTTACCTCTATCTCTTGTATGTATCGCCGGCCATCCAAAAATACCTTTGACAATTCCTTTTTTTGTATGAATATTGACACGTTTGGAAGGAGCTATTTGATGGTCACTACCCCCATTTCGTATTACATAGATCAATCCGTCATCCGTAATATAATTCACGTACCAGGAAATTTCATCGGCATGTCCTTCAATCACTACTTTAAACGCCGCTTTAGGATTGATAACTCCTACAGCGGTTCCGTAATTATCAGTGATAAATTCATCCACATAAGGTTTCAAATAATCCATCCAAATCTTTTGCCCTTCAGATTCATATCCGGTAGGGGAAGGATTGTTCAAATATTTTTCCAGAAACGTTATTGATTTTTTATTGAGTATCTTCTTGCTTGCCATTATCTAATTTTTCTACGAAATTAAGAAATATCGAATAATATTAAAGGAAAACATCTTACATATTCCTAAATTTACACGATCAAATTAACCAGCCATATTTAAAAGTATCAGCACAATGATTTGAGACAGGTCCTATGAAAAAGTGTTTTGCCATATTCCTACTGATTTTTCCATTATTGCTCGTCTCTCAGAACCCGAAGAACAAGCAATCATTGGATGAATTTTATATCATTAAAAACGACTCCCTGACCATCCCCCTGGATGAAGTAGTTGTCTTTGACAAAAGACATTTCAATTCAAAAAAAGAAAAACGGTACTACTACTGGTATTATAAAAAAGTACATAAAGCGTATCCTTTTGCAAGAATTGCTTCAGACACCCTTGTAGAGATCAACAAGCAGCTGGAGGGCATCAAATCAAATAGGAAAAGGCGGAAGAAGATCAAAAACATCCAGGAATATATGGAAGGTGAGTTTTCGGACCAATTGAAAAAACTGACACGTACCGAAGGTCGGATACTGATCAAACTGGTTCATAGGCAGACAGGTGAAACAATGTATGAGTTGATCAAGGAATATCGAAGCGGATGGAAGGCATTCTGGTATAATTCATCAGCAAATATGTTCAGATTGTCCTTAAAAAAAGAATATGATCCGAGTAACGAAGCCTTGGATTTTATCGTAGAAGATATCCTTCAAAGATCTTTTAATAATGGGACACTTGATAAAAGGGATGCCAAATTGGACATTGATTATTTCCAGCTTTTAGATCAATATCGCGATATTGACATTGAAAAAGAAATCACCACCTATATAGATAAATATATGAAATAGAATTATCCGCCCCGAAGGGTAGAGGCATTCGGGTCCATTTTATGCTCTCTCTCCTCAAAATCGTCGGTAATCATTTTTATCCGTTTCTCAATTTCAGCCTTATCCTTTATGTATTTTGGAGCCAATGATTCTTTCCCTGGAAATTCTTCGATCATCATGGTTGTTGATGGAAAAGCAAATTGAACATCAAGTGCAGCAGCAAGCCTAACAATTCCTAAATGCAGAATATGCTTTGATTCCTGTTCCTGCCCCCAATCCAGTTCTTTAAAATAAACATTTACCATGATGTTGAGGGAAGAGGCACCAAAAGAAATAAAATCCACATTATAGGATTGACTCTTGGTCGATGGGTGTAAGGCAATTAATCGTTTGATACCTTCAACAAAAGCCTCTATCAGTTCGGGTGGTGTATCGTACCTTACTCCCAATTCAGTTGTATAACGCCTAAAAACCCTAAGTCCTTTGTTGTTGATATCTGCTTCTGAGATCTTACTGTTAGGAATCTGATAAAGGGTTGTATCAGCAGCCCTTATCCGAGTCGACCTGAATCCTACTCTTTCAACAGATCCTTCAACACTACCAAACTGAATCCAGTCATCTAACTGAAAGGGTTTGTCTAAAAAGATGACCATGGTCCCTATCAAATTTTTTACAGAATCTTGTGCCGCAAAAGCCACCGCTATTCCTCCAATGGATGCCCCTGCCAAGACTGTTGTAGGATCAACACCAAAAATAGTAACGATATGTAAAAACCCTATAAGAACAACTATAGACTGCAGGACTTTGTTTAAAATAGGAGCCAATTGCTTGTCGAGCTTTGTCTTTTCTTCAGGATTGTGTTCGTGATAAAAATTCAGTACAACTTTCAGTAATTTAAGAACCACAAAAATCCAAAAAACGGTCTCTGCAATCTTTAATCCTGTCAAGAAAAGTGCATTTATTTTTACCATTTGCAATGAAGGCAGTATCTTTTTAATAAATCGAATGATCACAATAAAAACAATTGGCTTTGCCAATTCATGCAACACTGACATTGTTTTTCCATCGGAAATTTTCCTAAAAAATACACGCTGGAACATCCTTAATACAAAGAACATTATGGGTTCAAGCACAAAATACAGAATGATACATATGATCAAAGTAACGATAAGAGCTATGGGTTTCCAAACAAGCATACCATTGATGTCTCTCTGAAAAAACTCAGGGAATTTTGCATTGAACCATGAAAACTCAATAGGAAATGTCTTTTTATATATTTTATCAATATTGTCAACTGTTTCCTGAGAGTAATACCAATTATTACCTGTCTTCTCAAGATATACTTGTGGCAGTCTGATTGGAAAGGGAGCATAACGATTGGCATTATGTTCCATGGTTCTGACACCAAAATTAACGGTATCAATATAATTCGCATTCACAGGAACTTTAGAAAAATCTATGATCAATCCATTTCCGTCAAAGATTTCCTTGATCTTTTTAGCAGCGACTTGTGCTTCTCCTCTAGGAAGATCTTTTATCGTTGTAGCAGATTTAGCGACATCATAGTTTTCCGGCATCAAATAATAGATGTGGGTATATAAGGTGGCATTGGGAGTACTCAAGTCAACTTTTTGCTTATTTTGTGCAAATGAGTAAAGACTTATAAACAGAAAAATAAAGACAACTTTTTTCATAAAATTCTATTTTACCTAATGCTAATTTACCAATATTAAACCAAAAATTCAGCGCTCTATTTTGAATTAAATATGGATAAATATATCTGATTTTTGGAAAAAATACTATCGGGTAGGCTTGCGTTTTTGCTTTAAAATACTGGTATAACCATCATTTTTTGAAACTTGAGGCTTCCTGTTCTTGGCAGGTTTTTTTGTCCTTTTGTTTTCTGTCGGCAACAATCGTTCCATAAGGTCGGTCCTTCCCACTTTCTGCAGCGTATTTCTGATCCAATTCTGATTCTCCCTTTTATACCAAAAAAAGAATCGATGTTGCTCGTCTTTCTCTTTTTTTGATTTAGGAACATAGGCCTTTTTTAAGGTATAAGGATGGTAGCCACTATAATATATTACGGTAGCAACTGTCATTGGTGTAGGTGTAAATCCCTGCACCTGTTCCAATTGAAATCCCATATCTTTAGTCTCAGCCGCAAGATTAGCCATATCCTCCAGCCTGCTTTCCGGATGGTTGGAAATAAAATAGGGTATGAGTTGAAGGTTCAGTTTTTTTCTTAGATTGATCTTATCAAAAGTTTTCTTAAACTCATGAAAGTAAGAAAAAGAAGGCTTCCTCATCAATTTTAATACCGGATCGGATGTGTGTTCCGGAGCGACTTTAAGTCTTCCGGAAACATGATTGGTAAGCACCTCTTCAGTATAGTCATCCAACTCTTTTGGATCCGCATTCTTATTAAACTCAGGAACAAGCATATCATAACGAATACCACTGCCAATGAAAGATTTTTTGATTTTCGGATTTTTATCAATCGCTTGATATAGCTCGGTCATGGGTTTATGTGACGTATCCAGATTATGACATATTACCGGCGAAATACAAGATGGAGCAACACAACTATCGCAAATACTTTGTACTTTACCTTTCATCTGGTACATATTCGCTGAAGGTCCTCCCACATCAGATAAATAACCTTTGAAATCCGGCATTTCGGTTACGGCCTGAACCTCTTTTAAAACCGACTCCTTGCTCCTACTGGCAATAAACTTCCCCTGATGTGCCGAAATGGTGCAAAAACTACATCCCCCAAAACATCCTCGATGTGTATTGATCGAGAACTTGATCATCTCATATGCCGGAATAGGGCCTCTTTTATCATACTTTGGGTGCGGCAATCTGGTGAAAGGCAGGTCATAAGAAGCATCGATCTCCTTTTCAGTCATTGTTGGAAAAACAGGATTGATCACTAAGGTCTTGCGACCAACCTTTTGAAGAATTCTCCTTCCATGAATCTTATTAGACTCTTGTTCTATGGTTTTAAAATTAGCGGCAAAGGTCTTTTTATCCTTTAAACATGCCTCATGAGAGCTAATTTCCTTATCCTCCCACTGTTTATTTTTAGGTAAACTTTCATCTTCATCCAATAAAAAAGCCGTCTGCTTGATCGTTTTTATAGCCGAGAATGGAACACCTTTTTTCAAAAGACCGATTAACTCTCTTAATGGCTGCTCTCCCATTCCATAAACCAACAAATCTGCCTTGGAATCAACCAGTATATTTGGTTTTAATGAATCGCTCCAATAATCATAATGTGTTACACGACGCAGAGAAGCTTCAATTCCTCCTATGACCACAGGTACATCCGGAAACTTTTCCTTAAGTATCTTACTGTATACCGTTGTTGCATAATCTGGTCTGAACCCCTTATCCCCGTTCGGTGTATAGGCATCTTTATCTCTTCTTCTTTTATTGGCGGTATAATTGCTTACCATGGAATCCATGGCCCCAGATGTGACGGCAAAAAACAAATTTGGGGTTCCAAGCTTTTCAAAATCCTGTAAGTTATCATTGACATTAGGCTGCGGCACAATGGCTACACGAAGGCCATAGCTTTCTAAAATGCGTCCTAAAGCTGCAGGTCCGAATGCCGCATGATCCACATAGGCGTCACCGCTAAAAATGATCACGTCAAGGTCTTCCCAACCCCTGATCTTCATCTCTCTCCGAGTTGTAGGTAACCAATCTGATAATTGAGGCTTTTTTTGCATTTTGCAAAGATAAGGCTAATTATTACACCTTCTGCACTTCGTAAAAATTGCAAAACTTTAACTGAAATATGTACCAAAAGGCCCAAGAAAAGATACTATCAAGATTGTTCAAGAGCTGTGTTTTAAATCAAATTCACATAAATTCGAGTGGCACATTCAACTTCACTTATTGTGATTCCATAAACTATTTTTTGGCCTGTTGATCAGTAATATTTTTTTAAAAAGTCGATCGTATTGCCATAAATAAATTTCTCAACGATCTCTTCCGGCTTAATTCTTTTATTTTGTTCTAATTTTAAACTATTGTTTTTCCCGCAAAACAACTGTGCTTCCGATAATAAGGCTTGAGCCAATAAAGGCAGGTATTCAGCTGTCCATACTCCGTTAAGCGGATTGATGGTACCGTCAAAATCGCTGCCAATACAGACCGTATTCCAGGCATAAAGCTTTTCTTTATCCAATACTTCTGCTATGTGCTGAATTTGCCGCCAGATGATCAAAGCTGAATGACTTAAGGCCTCTCTACTGTCCAAATCAAATATGGATTTTTTTATGATGCTTCTATTGGCCAACCTATTGGCGTCCATTTGTAAAGCGAAAAGGCCTTCTGTCCTTGTAATTCCAACGATTTCCTCATCAAAAAAATTAATATCATCCCCACTAAATAAGGATGAATCGAGTGTTCCATTTTGCTCACCCGAAAGACTGGTTCCTGTAACCGCCCCATGACTTACAATAATGGGTATCTTATTGTCATATTCCTTCTCAACAAGCGAAAAATAAGCCAACCTTGATGTCAGGCTCATATGCTTAATATCTATAAATATGGCCTTATCATCTTTATTTAGCAGGGCTCGAACCACTTTATATCCCAATTCAGAAAATCCGCTGTTCAAATTTTCAAATTGATTTACCAATGGCCCTAATCGATCCAGGCTTCTGGCATGACCACATAGGTCATTGTTAAAATTGTGTGCGAGCGTAATAAAAAGCGGCGGGTATTCCCATTTTTTGATCCGCTTGATATTATTTAACACTTCATCATCATCTGTAACATGTCCATATGGCTTCAAACCAGCATTAAAAACATGTGCTCCTTCAATAGTGCTAATTACAGCAATGGTATTTTCTGAAGCTAAAATCCGCTCTGTCTCCAACCAAGTTGCGGCAAAATCCCATTTTTGAACCCTGCCATCTATCTCCTGTTCTTTGCGACTGTTTAATAAAAAAGTATATTCATTCTCCAGATCCTGAAAATAATTGCAGTGTTGCTGCAGGTAACGAATTCTTTTATAGCCAACACTTGTGATCATGTTTGCAAATCTTGCCGATACAGGCCCGTTCAAAAATCCATTGATAAAAAAACCCTTTTCAAAAGGATATAGGGAAACAAATGCAACCCTTATTTTTGCTTTTGACATGGTTGCAAAATCTGCCTGGCTAAACTTGGTCATTCCGGTTAGTGCATTGAAGGCTTTTGAAATCCATGTCGGAGGATTGGCATACCACAGGTCAGATTTAATAGGTGTCTTTTCACGCTGACGCGAAAATGAATGACCAAATGTTTTTAGATTTGGGTGACAATGAAGATCCGCAAATTCGAATTGTAATGACTTCGTTTCTTTATGATGATTGTGTGGAGACATTCTTATTTGGCGCTACTTCTATATCGGAAGCGTTATTTTTTATAAGTTGATAATGATACCTCAAAGCTTCTTTTAAGGAATAAGATCTGTACCCCAGATTGTTCTCTTTTGCATAATTTTCCAGGATCTCTGTTAGGTCCGGAGCAAATACAGCACTGATCCGAGGAAAAAGATGATGAATCAAATGAAAATTAAAATTACCCAAGACATGATTACTTAACCATTTATTTATTCTTACATCATTTGTTGTATTGAATTGATGTCTGAGCCAACTTTCAGACAACCTTCCCTGAGCATCCGGCAGGGGGAATTCATTGGTACTATTGGCGTGAGGTGTTAATAGAATCAACAAAGCAAAAATTCCTGCTACGACGATCATGATGAGCATTGCTCCTATAGCGCTAATAACAGACACTCCGTTTAATATAGGTATAACTGCTGTATAAAAAATAAAGAATAGTTTAAAGCCAAAAAGTTTAATATACTCAACCATTGGAATCTTAACTGCTTTTCGAATTAATTGCCGTTTATTAAAAAAATCCTTAAAATCTCTTACAAAAACCCAGTTTACCAAATAGAGTGGATAAAACAAAAAGATCAAAAAGTGTTGAACTGAATGAATTTTCTTTTTCTCATCATGTGGATATATCCTGAATAAATTTGCTTGCTCAATATCAGAATCCCACCCGGCTATATTTTGATATCCATGATGCAAACGTAAATGCCTCTTTTTCCATATATAACTATTAGAACCAATCAGGTCAAAAAAATACAATAGGATTTGATTATATTTTCTTGTCTCAAAAATATTATCGTGAACGGCTTCATGGACCATATTGAGAAAGATCAATACAGTAGTCATACCCATGAATCCGTAAATCGTAAAGAATACAATATAATTGGTGTAAAATTTTGTTGAAAGGAGGTATAGAACTATGTACAGGACAGGAAAAAAAATCGCCCTTATTTTGGCATAGATCTTCCTATTCTCCGGCAGTTTTATTAATTCTTTATTGATCCTGTCTTTAAGAATATTAAAATGTAGTTTATCCGAATCATCATGGATAAAAGTTACTTTTTTAATCATCTCCTTGAATTTTATCAATTTACAACAATGCCTTGTGATCGAATTATTTGCTTTAATTATTAAAACTATGCAAATGCAAACCATCACCGTAAATGATCATATTCGATATATTTCGAATAACTCAAATTTAGAAAAAAAAACAATACACTTAATTTATACCTCAATTTCAGCGACTTACAAACAGTCGTCAATTTGATTTTTAAACAAAGAATTAGAAACAATTATTTAAAAAGACCATTTATATCTTATAAAAGCGGCAAATCCACTGTTCACCAAAAGATTTCCCATCCCATCCTGAATTTCATCCATATAATAATACTGGCCGAAGCCAGCCAATTCCATATTGTTGGACATGGCATAATTGATTGTTGGACCCACATACATAAAATTCCCAGCAGGGCCGTACATACCAGCCAACATGACCCTCCAAAGCGGACTAAGATCATATCCACCACTGGCGAAAAAAGCTAACTTGGTGGGAAACAAATTCTTTGGATTCAGATCCTGAAAAATCACATCTTCAAGACCGCCTGACATATCATCTGCTCCAAATCCATTATAAAGAGTCTCGAACTGAAGGTTCAAGGAGTTACTAAACGTATAATCATAATGTATCGTAGCTGTAGCACTTCCTGAATCATCCGTATCTTCCATCGGGTGAAAATAGGTGAATTCACCACTAAAGCCTCCTCCGGCTATACTCCCTGAAAATCCCCCTCCAACTATATAATCAGTTTCTGTATATACACCCCCTAAAAATTGTATGTCGTATCCTTTTGTATTAAACCGGTATAAAAAGGATGAGGTAATTTTACTATCTGCATCAAGAGATGTTGATACTTCTATTTTACTCGATTCTCCAATGTAGTATTGAACCCTTAAAGCATCAGTCCCAGGTCTTTCTTCATAATCAAAATCGAAATAGGAATAGGTATTAAAAAGATCATTAGGGTTCCATACAAAAGTCTGCCCCCAGTTAATTCTTTGGCGCCCAACAATTATTTGAAGGTTTCCTGTAGTATAATCGAGCATCAATCGGTCAAACTGGGAAATCCCGATCCAATCATTTTGTTCGGCCCATACCCATGATAGATCAAAGTAACCATTATCCCGACCAATGAATTGACCATAATCAGGTATCTGAGACACTGTGTTACCTACAATTACTCTATTTCTTAATCCGGTAGTCAATGTAAAATGATCGCTAATATACCAGTTAAAATCCAAGCGATTGTGAACTGTACCTTCCATTAACCATTCACCATCATCAACTGTTTGCGCCGATACCAGACCCTTTATATACCCTCTAAGCATCCAGTTTTCTTGCCCATAGGTCATTGATGACAATAAGATGAAAATAAATATAGTGAATGAGCTTTTGAGCATTTGTTTAATTTGTCAATTTTTCAGACATGATCATGATCAATTATTTTTTGATATATCTGAAATCACTTTTCCGTCTTCAATAGTAATCACTCGTAGTGCTTTATCCATCACTCGCTTATCATGAGTAGCGAAAATAAAGGTCATGTTTTCTTCTTCGTTCAATTTTTTCATGATATCCAGCAATTGAGTGGTGGCATGGGAATCAAGATTCGCAGTAGGTTCATCAGCTAAAATAAACTGTGGCTTAGATGCCAGAGCTCGGGCGACCGCTACTCTCTGCTGTTCGCCTCCAGACATTTGGTTTGGACGGCTATTGACCTTATCACCCAATCCAACAGATTTTAAAAGAGATGTTGAGCGTTCTTCCATTTCTTTCTTATTCCAATTTTGCAATTGCATGATAAATTCAACATTTTCCCTTGCTTTTAGCACAGGTATTAAATTATATGCCTGAAATACAAATCCTATGTTTTTTAATCTAAAATCGATCAAGGCATTGGAAGAGAGCTCAGACATATCCCTGCCATCAACAATGACACTGCCCGATGTTGGTTTTTCCAAGCCTCCAATCATATTCATTAAAGTTGTTTTTCCGCATCCTGAAGGCCCAACAATGGCCACAAACTCTCCTTTCTTAAACTCTAAATCAATACCGTTGACTGCATGAACAGGAACTTCTGTTTCGTGGTAGGTTTTGGTGAGATTCTTTACTTTGATTACGCTCATAATATGTCATTAATACACTATTTCTAAAATGATCATTTGTCTTTAAATGGTTCGGATGGCTTCTGCCGGATCTAACTTCAAACCTTTAATAGCCGGATAAATAGATGCCAGTAATCCTATGAAAATAACCATAATGGTAATTTGCATGTACCTGTAGCCTTCAAGCACAGGAAAGGTGATGGCACTATAACCAACAGATTCCATTCCTTCAGCCATGGAAGAGATATCAATTCCGGTACTTCCATAATAATGAATCAGCAACATACTCAATACTTCTCCGATCAAGGCACCAACAAGAGCCAGAAAAAGAGTCTCTAACATGATCATCATAAACACCCTTCGTTTTGTCATACCAATGGCCATTAACATACCCAATTCTCTGGTTCTTTCTAAAATTACCATCAGCATGGTATTTACAATTCCAAATCCCAGGGCGCCGAGTATAATCAACATAAATACACCCATCATGATATTCATATATTCAGTAAGAAAGCTAATGTATGGCTGTATTTCGGACCAGTCTTCACTCACTATATCGTCATATTTTGCTTGCATTTGTTCCGATATCATTGAAGCCTGTGTATAATCCTCTAAAAGAATATCTATTTCATGAGATTCATCAGCTGGTATTTCAAGTACTCTGGCAAGATCATCTGCCTGTACAAAAACATGCATCTTATCCCAGGTACTGTTATCCGTTTTAAAAATACCTGCTACCTTAAAAGCGGCACCGGTAATTTCACCGTTATAGTCTTGAAAGGTCAAGACTATTTTTGATTTCAGTTTCACCTTCAATTCTTTGGCCAAAGCTTTCGAGATCACGATACTGTTTTTCCTTTTTGTCTCAAAAAAATTACCGGAAGATGAATCAATTTTTTTATATAATTCAAAAACTTCTTTCTCACCTTCCGTTCTTACGCCTAATAGCGTTACACCCATATTCTTATTGGCTGTTGCCGCCATAGCAGAGGTTTTGTACCTGCTGGTCACAGCCTTTACACCTTCCGTTTCAGCAATTTCCTTTAGCTTGGTTTTAGTTGATTTAATGGTTTTCTTGATGTCAAAATTGTCAGAAAATTCAGGATGATGGAACTGTATGTGAGCTGTCTCCAAGGCAAAAGTACTTTGCACTCTTTGAACTGCCATTCCGTTCATCCATGCTGAAGAGAACAGGCCACCAACCAACCCTGAAGCAATTGCGAAAATTACAACCGCACTTCTCATTCGGCTTCTCCAAATATTCCTCCAGGCTATTTTTATTAACATCATAATTTTAAGATCTTAATCCTTTGGCAACTTGTAAGTTCATTATTTTTATGGTTGGGTATGACATGGCGATCAGCATCAAAATCGAAATAGCGATTCCTTGAAAAACAAAAATTTGAATATCCATGCTCATCGGCATCACAGGCTCAAAATTAAAATCTTTCATTGCCTGAACCGCATCACCCGTAAATTCGATCGGATTATAATAGAAATAGAACATCACAGGCAAACTGATCGCTATACCTGCAAGAACTGCAATCGAAGTAAGAAAAATGAGTTCAATAATAATGACCAGAGCCAATTTGCTCTTTCGCATACCCACCGAGATCATTACTGAAAATTCTCTCATTCTTTCATTTGTCATCATCAGAACGGTTCCAAAAATTCCAAAGGCAATCACCAGATACAATATTGAAATCATGATCACTCCTCCTGCATTATCTGTTTCGATCATTTGCAAAAGTTCTTTGTTCATCACTGTCCAGTCCATCACTTCATATTCATTTAGGTCAATACTTGAAGTGATCATATTCTCAACACTTCCAACATCTTTGATGTCATTTAAATCAAAAACCAAAGCGGTTAACTGATTTCCAGTCGAAAAAAAATTTTGAGCCTCTTTAAGTGGCATGTATATCGTACTTCTATCCATTTCCGGGGTTGGAAGCTTTAAAATTCCCTTTACGTGATATAGGGCAGCAGCAGTAGCTCCATGGTATCCTGAAGAAAATAGAACCAGGGTGTCATTTACTTTTACCTTTAAAAACTTAGCCAGTCCGGATGCTATCAAAACCGATTGATCATCTGACGTGATAAATTCACCTTCTTTAAGATAGGATTTGATCTTTGTCATCCGATCCTCCTTTTCGGGAGCTATGCCCATAACTGCAACCCCTTTTGTAGATTCTCCTGATGAGGCCAGAGCAAATGATTCAAGTCTGGGAATAACGACATTCAACCTATTGTCTGATTCCAGTTCTCGAATGACACTTTCGTCCAGGGAAAAAATATTGTTGATGTTCTTATCATCCCAATAGCCATTTTTATGTATTTGTATATAACCGGAATAGGATTTTACAGCATTCTCTTTCATTTTCTCATACGAACCTCGGCCGAAACCTCGCATGATAATGGCAAAAAACAAGGCAAACATGATTGAAGCTATGGTGATCAGGGTCCGGCGTTTATTCCGCCAGATATTTCGCCAGGCTATCTTTAATATGTTCTTCATTACAAAACTTTTAGAGCCTATCTTATGCGTTTCATATTTTGCTGTGAAAAATATGATTCCGGAAGATCAATATCAAATTGAACTTCTTTGATGTATAAAACCGTCTTTTTCCCTTCCTCATCTGCCGGAACGATTTCAATTCGTGATGGTATAAGTCTACCGTCCATTATTTTAAAATCATATCCGAAATCACTTTTTACCAATTCATTGTCTTCATCGTAATATTCTGATTTGATCTGAATAAACTCGTCTTTGGTAATCCATTTATAAACTTTTGCCCAAATTACTGCTGCCTCCGCCTTGGGCAGCATCTCGATTTTATAGCAGTCAAACCCCTCTACTGATTCTTCCTTATCCAATCTATGATCATAGTCTACTACCATCGAACTTTCTTTTAAAATATCGTCATTGGTATAATCTGAACCCATCCAGCCCTGAGACATCATTGAGGCTGGTATTTTGATCATCCTGCTAATAGAAGGCATCCAATTCCACATTTCAGTTTTCCTTTTCATAAACACCTGTCCTTTCTCTTTGGCTGGTGCTGTGATAAAGGTCATCGAAAAGTCAAGTCCTCTTCCCCATCCCTTCATGGAAATATTGCGTTTCCAGGTAGGTCTGATAATTTCCATCTCCATAACGGTATGATTGGTTTTACCCCTCACTTTTTCATCAGCCTTCTGCACAATTTGCATGGCTGTAAGTTGTTCCTGAGCAATAACAGATTGATAACTGAAAAAAATAGAGAAGATCAGTGTAAAAGAAAGTGTTTTAAACTTCATAACATTTCCCTTGATAGAATGAAATATAAAAATAAGGTTTTAAGTCAATAATACCTAGGAAATAGCAGGATATAAGTGGGCTAACGGGCTCATCGGAATATCTGCGAGCCGTTCGCAAGTGAACCCCTCAACGCTCACCCCCTCGGAAGTGAGGCCTTCACGTGCGAGGCCTTCAGGGTTAATATTGATGAAAAGCTTGAGAAACAAACTCGAGAACTGCAGGGAGAGATTCACGCCAATAGGTCCAGTTGTGAGCTCCGTCTCTTACCCTGTATTCATGGGCTATTTGTTTCTTTTTCATTTCTATGTGTATCAGGCTATTGCCTTCAAATAGAAAATCATCGTCACCGCAATCAATATACCATCGAACCGAAGACAATTGATCGGCTGGCATGTTCTTTACCAGTTCCACGGCATTATGGCTTTTAAAATAATCGTCAAGCTCCTCTTCTGAATAATTCGCGTTTCCATTCCTATTTAAATTTCTCTTTAAATCATCAATGGTCAATGGACCCACATAAGCACTTAAAGGAGCAGATGAAGAAAAGAGTTCAGGATGATGCAGCGCATACATAAAAGAGCCTCCGCCTCCCATGGAAAGGCCTGATATGGCCCTGTATCGTTTTTCTTTTTTGATCCTGTAGGTTTTCTCAACATGGGGCATTAATTCCTCAAAAAAGAAATCCTCATAATTCCATTTTCCGTTGATATCATTATAATAACCTCTTTGACCGGTATTTGCGTCGGGCATAACAATGATCATAGGCGTGGCTTTACCCTTTCTGATTGCCTCATCGGTAATGCGTAAAACCTCGCCAAACTGTATCCATCCGGTTTGGTCATCTCCGGATCCATGTAAAAGATAGAGCACAGGATAACTCCTGGAAGAGCTTTCATAATCCGGAGGCAGGTAAATCGCAAAATGCCTTTCTGCATTCAGGATAGAACTCTTCATACTGAGTTGATCAAAAACTTTGCCTTGCTGAGCGTGCAATTGTACAGCTAAGTATCGCGAATGTCAAAAAGACAAGAATAATTTTTCTATTTCATCATAAATATATTTGATGCATGTGCAATAAATAAACAAGGCCTAGTTCGAATTGCTTACAAAGGCTACTTTCTTACTATCAGGTGACCAACTGGGCACGTTAATAGTACCTTGCCCCCCGTAAACATAACTAATAATTTTGGGCTCACCGCCCTCAACAGACATCATCCTCAGATATACATGCTTGTAAAATGGGTGATCTCCTGACTCAACATCTGTCCCAAAAGATAAAAACACTATTTTTTTCCCATCAGGAGAAATATGTGGAAACCAATCATTTAATTCGTCAAACGTGAGTTGTTTTACATCACTACCATCAGGTTTCATTCTATAGAGCTGCATCGTTCCGCTACGATTGGAGTTAAAATAAATATACTTTCCCTGCGGATCATACTCCGGGCCGTCATCCAATCCGGGTGTGTCGGTCAATTGAGTCTCCTCTCCTGTTTTTATATCCACACTATAGATGTCATATTGGCCATTTCGATTTCCGGTAAAAACCAATTCATTGCTATCGGTAGACCAACCGTGCAAATACGAAGCGCCCAATCCTTTTTTTGTAACCCTGAATGGCTCAGAACTTCCTTCAACTGGCAAGGTATAAATGGCTGAATCTCCATTATCCTCATCATCGTGATGGCTAATCGCTATTTGCGTTCCATCAAAGGACAAGACGTGGTCATTATTATTTTTAACTGCAAAACCTGTGTTGATTGTTGTTATAGCCTGACTTTCCAGATCGTATCTGTACAAGTAACCATTTGAGTTATAGATCAAGGCCTTTCCATCAACCGTCCAATTCGGTGCCTGTAAAGAATGACTGGAAGAAAACAAAACCTTTCTTTCCAAACTCTCTACGTCCAACACCTCCATATGACTTCCTAAATAGTCCTGATAGCGCTCTCCAGACTCATCAAAAGGCTTGATGATCCTTACATCACTAAAAATCGCTTTCTCTATTACTTCCGGATTATGGGAGCATACAAAAAGGCCTACGAAAACTTCATTATGTAAACCCTTAATTTCCTGTGAAACTTTCACCAAGGGCTGACCCATTTTTGCAGTCCCCATGATAAAGGTATCTCCCTTTCTTTCCAGTTGTACAATATCCGGTGCAGAATCAACTGAAGTTTTCTCCTCAGTATCTTCTCCTTTTTTCTTTCTGTATTGAAGAGAGACCAGCCCGTCTCCATGAACCGCTGCACTGACATGCTCAGCATCAGGTTGAAAACTATTCCTTGCCATCCATCCCAGTTTTCGATGAGGATCCACCCCATCTCCTACAAATTTAACTTTGGCCCTTAGGATAAAATCACCTTGAATGCTATTCCAAAGAAAATGGAACTGGTCGTCTGCAAACCACATATTGGCACCGGAACCTTCAATTAAATATTCCTGATCTGTAGCGTGATAAGAAACTTTACCGGCATGATTTACCGCTCCTATATCAGCGTGATTATTAAATATTCCGGTTGTGTTGGATTGGGCCAATACGTTGTAATGAAAAAACATCATAAATAGAAGGGTTGACACCACTGAGATTGTGTTGTTCATAATTTGTAACTGTTTAAAAATAGGCATATAGCCCGATTTACGTAATACCCTTTAAAAATAGAAAAAAAACACCAAAACTGGTTCTATTTATAGCATTACTTTACTACAGCATTCTCAACGATTAACGGGTATACATAGCCGGCTCCAAATTCTCTGTCCATGGCAAGAACACCCTCAAAAGTAATGGTATCGCCTACTTTTACGACATCATTTGTGGTAAAGGTAAGATCAGATCTATTTTCCCCTTTGGTCCCATCCATAAGATGCACCCAATTACGGTCCATAATGTCCAGATTGACTTTCACTACCTGACCTCGAACTTTCACGGTTTGTTGGTTATACTTTTCAGCATTTTTATAAAGTTCCCCAATGCTATAGCCACCTTCAACAGGACTAATCTTTATACTATCAAGTAGTTTCTGGATTCCTTCTTGCCGTTTAGCGCTAACTTCTGCCTTTTTTGTTTCAGCACTAATGGGTTCTCTGCTAATCTGGTCAACAAAAAAGATACTTTCAAAAACCCGATTTAATTCTTTGCTTTCAAAGTCTTTCATTTCCATAGCCTCGCTAAAATAAAGCTTTTCACCAACTTCAACGTCTGTCTTTGATACCGCCAACCAAAACTCCTGATTGGATTGCTGCACCAGGACATAGGTGTAACCACCTGTTTGTAGTACCTCATTTACTACAACTTCATTTTGGGCCATTTCTTTTGACAAGGGTGCGTAATCCTTTTTCTTACTTTCACATGACATGAGCAATGTGATACTTACTATTAATAACGTGATTCTCATTCTCTTATATTTAATTGATTATTTCTTTTTAAGACGACAAAATACATAATTCTGAGTCGCTTTTGATGGTGTGATATGAACTGTTTCAAAATTTTCAATAGATTCGAATTCATCTGAAAAAAGTTCAGTCATTTCAGCACTATCGTACTGATGAATAGGCAGACCACTGCACTTTTCAGGTCCTGTTTTAGAAAAAGCGCCTAAGATGAGTGTTCCCTTTGGTGATATACTACTTACTACCCTTTCTTTATATAACTTCAAATCACTTTCCTGGGTTAAAAAATGCAGGCAGGCTCTATCATGCCATAAATCAAAAGTAGTATTAGCCTGATAATCAGTGACGTCAGAACAGATCCAAGTGACCTTTTCTGCCAAAGCTCCAAGCCTTTTTTTTGCTTTTTCTATGGCCTTTTCAGATATATCAAGCACTGTGATATCATCATATCCTCTACTTAACAAATGATCCACAAGCAAACTATCTCCTCCTCCAACATCAATGATGCGATCTTTTTTGGAGATCTTTGAAGCCGTAATCAAATGAAGAGAACTTTCCGGAATTGGCTGATACCAGCCAGATTCGCTCAAAGATCTATTTTGGTAAATCCTTTCCCAAAAGTCTTTTTTAGTTACTGAATCGTCAATTTTAGATTTGATCATAGCTTTATTTCTATTTATTGAAGCTGCGGCAGAGCCACAACATGGGCATGTACCTGGACGCCATTCATGGTAACTTCCAATCTCTTATCATACATTTTTATGCCTTTGACATCATTCAGTTTTCCTTTTTGAGAAATTGCTTTAACTCCATAAAAAGATCCATCTTGAGCTATAGCCTTGATATGAACTATATAACCTGATTTCCGTACGCCGAGTACTTCCAACAAAGTTCCATCTTTTGAAATTGCCATGATCTTAAATAATTTTCCTTTCTCGTCTATGGCGACTATTGGTTTATATTGTTCTTCGCTCACCAAAACTTTTACAGGTAATTTTTCCCCACCAACAAAAGCCTTAACATCCATGATGTATTTTTGGTTCCCGTCTTCCAAAGCTTTCACATCATATTTATTCCCATCATCATCAAAGGCTTTTACATCCAGCGTATAACCCTCTGGATGCATGGCTTTCACATGCCATATTACAACCTGTTGATTAGCCCCAGGAGTTTCATAAAAATCCTTATTTTGTCCCTGTAGTATCAAAATGGGAGCAAGCATAAAACATAAAAACCAAATTCTATTTTCCACTTTTAATCTTGTTGTTCTTAAAATTCAATACAAATGTAACAATAGGAAATCAGGTTGAATATGATTTTGGTTAGGTTTTATTGAAGTAGTTAAAAAGAGTCAACAATAGATACAGCATAAAAAAAGCTCCAAATAAATTTGAAGCTTTTCCATAACATTAGATTGGTTTAAAACCCGTCAATGGCTCACCGCTATGTAATCAGGATTATTTTCATGATCCTCTTTTTGATACCTTTTCCGAAGAATTTTTATATCGGTATTCTTTTCACCAGTTTCAATATAATATTTATACGCCAATAGACTATCCATACCAAACCTTTTCAATTTCCTTTTTAAGAACCTGGTATTGATTGCGTTATTTAATTTGTAAAATGTTTTACCAAACAAAATCGTCCTGCCTTTTTCATCTAACCTTACTCCATAAGTTATCTGCATCTTTCTGGTTGGAAAATTCTCAGATTCATAAACTTCATAAGTATAATAAACACCATCAATAAATGTAACGATACGCTCCTTATGAATAATATTATTGATCCCGTCAGGTATCTGTACCTCTCTTTCAGCTCCAAGATTGGCCTGTTCATCTGTTCCATTAAGTGCCATGGAATCATCAATAGCAGTATGAAATTTACTCACACTTCCAAATGCAGAAAGGGCCTGCCAAACAGCTTCATGAGAATTTTGAACCACAACTTGATACTCCAAAACTTCCATTTTTTCACCATCTATCAATTGTTGACCTGATAGCTGACCTATGAACAGCACTGCTATCAAAAGTGACTTTGCAACTCTTTTTTGAAAAAACTGCTTGCCAAATAACTGAAGAGATTTGTGTTCTAAGATCATATCCTGTCCTATTATCAATAATTACGGATTATATATAATATGACGAGCTAAATCTTAAAACATTACACTTTTTATTGCATTAATTTCAAAATAATCAAGATTTAATCCTGATACATGTCAATGTATTTTTGATCCAATTCAGGGGAATCCTTATATTGAATTCTAAGCTCCTCGAGTTCTTTGTGAAGCTTTTGCACTATTTCTGCATAAGCAGGATCGGCATAGACATTATTCATTTCCTGCGGATCTCTGAGTCGGTCATATAATTCCCATTCATCAACATCGTAATAAAAATGTACCAATTTAAATTCCTTGGTCACAATGGCATAATGACGTTTTACCATATGAACCGAAGGATATTCATAGTAATGATAATAAACGGCTTCTCTTGACCAGGACTCAACATCACCTTTCAACAAAGGCACCAGGCTTTCACCTTGCATATCACTGGGGGCGGTTATTCCGGCCAGGTCTAAAAAAGTTTGGGCAAAATCCAGATTTTGAACCATTTCATCATTGGTGGTGCCTGGTTTGATCTCGTTGGGCCATCTGATCAAGAGAGGTGTCTTAAAAGATTCGTCGTATACAAATCGTTTGTCAAACCAACCGTGCTCCCCTAAATAAAAGCCTTGATCCGAAGTATACACAACGATAGTATTCTCGGCCAGCCCACTTTCATCCAAATAGTCCAAAACACGTCCAATATTATCATCCACAGACGATATGGTTCCCAGATAATCCTGCATATACCTTTGATATTTCCATCGCATTTTTTCTGTCTTGTTCATCGAAGGCCAATGATTTCTAAAATCTTCATTGATACTATCCAACACAATATCATACTGCTCCTTTTGAGTGGCATTGGCCCTTCCATAGGGTCCATAAAATCCATTTACATATTCTTCAACCTGTGGCTTTACAAGCCCCATTTCTGCAATTGTTTCCGGTCTAATTTTACTGTCATGATTATACATCATATGCTCATACAAATTCATTTCGGCTGTCTTTGCTGCTGTTCCCCGATTTTTATAATCATCAAATAAAGACTCCGGTTCTGGAAATGTTTTTTTTGAAAATGCTTTGAATTTCTCCGGACTCGGCCACCAAGGTCTATGAGGAGCTTTATGAAGGTACATCATCATAAATGGCTTCTCCTTGTCTCTTTTCTTATCCAGCCAACCTATGGTAAGGTCTGTGATGATATCGGTAACATATCCTGTAATTGTTGTATCACCTCTTGGTGTAATAAAATCAGGATTGATGTAATGTCCCTGACCCGGCAAAATCATAAAATCATCCACGCCCTTGGGATTATTGCCAAAATGTAATTTACCAAACATGGCTGTTTGATAGCCTGCATTTTGAAATAATTGTGGGAAGGTAACCTGAGTGGTGTCAAAGGGCATTTTATTGTCAATTTTCCCGTTGATATGCGTGTGTTTCCCCGTAAGGATAGTAGCTCTGGAGGGCGCACAAATGGAATTGGTCACACAGGCATTTGTAAATAATAAACCTTCCTCTGCTATCCTATCAATATTGGGCGTTTCGATCAGTTGACTTCCATAGGCACTTATCGCTTGATAGGCGTGATCATCAGACATGATAAATAAGATGTTGGGTCTTTTGGGCGTTTCTGCCTCTTCCTTTTTACAGGAGCTGAAGTTTAGCAATATAAAAAATATGATCAGGGTTCTACTGAGGCCATTCATACAGAGATGTTTTAAAAAACAAAAAAGGGTTGTGCTTTAAATCAATGTTTAAAGTCTTATTGACTCAAAGATATAGAAATCTTTGGGTCTCCTAAAGGACAGTTAAAATTAGTTTTAACAAAATTTTAAAGGGTGTCGTTTAAACCTCACAGGTAAATTTCGGTCCTACTATTAAACATAAATTAAAAAATCATGAAAAAATTAATGATCATACTTCTTTTAGGATCTTCGCTATTAAGCTTTGGCCAAAAGGAGGCGAAACAGAAAAAAGCGTATGAAGATTTTAGCACTGAACAACAAGCCATATTGCAAACGAAAAAAATGGCACTTGAATTGGATTTGAATGACAACCAGCAAAAACAAATGCTTGATTTGAATAAAAAATGGGCAGAAGTAAAAGCCAAGAAAAGGGCCGAGATGAAATCATTAAACAAAGAAGAAATGAGTTCTACAGACAGGTTCAACCATATGAACACAATGCTTGATGAGAAATTGGCCCACCAGAATGAACTTAAAAAAATACTAAATGAAGATCAGTATAACACTTGGAAAAAATCTTCAAATAAAATGAAAAAAGGGTCAAGAGGAAGAACCGAACATCAACACAGGAAACACGGAAGCGGTCAAAAATAATGAGTTTGGATTAGTAGATTAATTTTGAGTTTAGACAAGAAAACCACCCAATAGGGTGGTTTTTTTATTTAGTGACCAGCAATTTCATTCCGATACTTAGCTCATTCGAATCCAGACCATTGATTCTTTTTAAATCATCTACAGATAGATTATTGTTCTTGGCGATAGAATATAAAGTATCACCTTTTTCAACGGTTATAAAAATATCCTGATCATCTATTGAATTATCAGTTAAGGCGTTATTTGCTCTTGTGTTATCTGCTATGGCGTTATCAGCAATGTTATCTTCTTCATCCATAAACTTGTCTTTGTCAATTTTAACTGCCCTTTTATATCCTTTCTCGTCCAGCACAAGATCGTCATACTTGTATAATTCAAAAGTTTCAATAAAAGAAATCAGTTTCTTCGGATATTTACGATCTGTCGCATATCCCGCCTTTTTAAGCCCCTTTGCCCATGCTTTATAGTCATCAGGTTTTAAATCAAATAAAAACTCATATCTCCCCCTGCCTGTCAAAAATATGGAGTGATCATTGAAGGAGCCTTCAGGTGATGGATACTTTCTAAAACATTCTCCCTTCTTATCATCATCATGATAAACGCGTTTTCCTTTCCATCCTGAGTGACATTTGATCCCAAAATGATTATTCGACTTTTTTGCCAAGGTACTTAGTCCATTCCCAGATTCCAGGATACCCTGGGCAAGCGTAATACTTGCAGGAATTTTATATTTTTCCATTTTGTCAATGGCGATATCTTTATAAGTTCCGATATAGGCCACAGTAAAATCATTGACTTGACCTGTATTTTCCTTTTTATAAGATTCAAAAATAGCGTCACTTTTGGCGTTCAAATATTGTTCCCTGGTATCTATTTCCTTCTTTTTCGCCTTATTACTTACGGAACGATTTGTACCACAAGACCCCAAAACCAGCAGGCCAAGCACCAATATTAAAAATCTGCTAAAATATTTCATACATTTATTAATGGTAATTTCTTTTTATTTAAACGCTTGTTCATTCCTTCTATTCCCTGCAGCCCTCCGCTATGAATAGCGAGAATTGAACTATTTTTCTTAAAAAAATTCTTTTTGACAAGATCAATAATACCGAACATCATTTTTCCGGTATAAATTGGATCCAAAGGTATGGTAGTTTGTTGATTAAAATCGTTGATAAAACTAATCAAAATTTCATTGATTTTAGCATATCCTCCAAAATGATATTCATGAATCAACTTCCAGTTCTTTGTAACCATGGTTTTTTCATGAATAATCTCCTGTAAAAACTCCCCTTTCAAACTGGGAAATCCGAGTATTGTTTGTGTGTTTGTGGCAGCGTTAATAAGTCCTGAAATGGTCCCACCCGTGCCCACTGAAACACATATATAATCAAAGCCTCCATCCTCAGATGTCAAAATCTCTTCACAGCCTTTTATGGCCAATGTATTCGTTCCCCCTTCAGGTATCAGGTAAAAGTCGCCAAACTCCGACTTTAAATCCTGAATAAAATCAGGATTTTCCTTTCTTCGGTATTCCTCTCTGGATACAAATTTAAAACGCATACCATTATCATGAGCAAATTTCAAGGTTGGGTTGGTTTGAAGTACATGGTCAACATCAAGGCCTAGTTCCTCACCCCGAATAATTCCAATCGTTTTAAAACCTTTTATTTTACCGGCATATGACAAAGCGCTTATATGGTTTGAATAAGCTCCCCCAAAGGAAAGTAGAGTACTGAACCCTTTCCCTTTTGCCTCTAAAAGATTAAACTTCAATTTCCGGTATTTATTGCCCGAAATAAAAGGATGGAGTTCATCCTCTCGCTTCATAAAAAGACGAATACCCTTCTCATCGAGTATATCTAAATTGATGCGTTGATTTCTGCTTCTGATCATGCCCGTATAAAAATCATGAATAAAAATGTGATTCAGGCAGATGTTGCGAGACACTAATGGATGTATCGATCAACAAGCCCCCGTGACTAAAAGTTGAAATATCTGAAACTGTGTAATAATTCACTATTTTTGCCGTCCGAGCTACCATAAAATTACGCTTGCTGCTAATTTGCATAAAATAAAGAAAAAGAAAAATTGACCATGCAATTTAACAATAATAAATTAGACCCTGAGGATTTCTATTACAGTAAGGAAGGCTTTAAGGTGTTTACAGAAACCTATCATTTAAAAAGGGGATATTGCTGTAAAAACAATTGCAGACATTGTCCCTATGGCTTTGACCCTAAAAGTCATTGATCGAGAATTGCAGTTTACCGTCATTTCTTTGGTATGATTCTTGATAATTATTAGGAAAATGCAAAGTTTTTATAAAATAGAATTTTATGAAGAATATTTACTTTTTAGCATCAGTGATTTTAATGCTTTTCGTTAGTTCCTGCACTTCTGTTAATGTGTATTCAGATTATGATAAGGAAACTGATTTTACCGAATTTAAAACCTATGCATTTTATAAAAAAGGAATCGATAAAGTAGAAATTTCTGATCTTGATAAAAAAAGAATTCTTAGAGCCATTGAAAAGGAACTGCAATTAAAGGGATTGGTTCCTTCTGAAAATCCTGATCTTCTGGTAAATATCTTCACAAAGTCCCGAGAAAAAATTGACGTCTATAACAATAATTACTATGGTTGGTATCCTTGGTATTATGGCTATGGATATGGCTTTGGAGGCCCTGGTTATGGCTTTGGGTACACAAATGTAACCAGTTCTACGGAAGGCACCTTATTTATCGATTTGATCGATGCCAGAAAGAAAGAGCTTTCTTGGCAAGGCATCGGAGTGGGTTTACTCTCTTATCACAAGAATATAGAAAAAAAAGAAGCTCGTATCAATGAGTTTGTTAACCATATCATGACACAGTATCCTCCGGTACTAAAAGAGTAATGGTCGAATAAAACTTAAAAAAATTAGAAATAAACAATTCAGATTGAATCGATCTGTTCCTGCACTACTTCCCACTGGCCCATCAGTTCTTCGACCCTTGACTTCTTTTCATTATACAACTTGAAAAAGCGTTCATCCTCCTGAAGTAATTTAAAGTTTTCCGCAATCTGAGCGTCATCGTTTATAATCTTCTTCTCTAAATCGGAAATTTCGGCTTCAATTTTGCTTAGTCGATTTTGGAGTTTTTTACGCTGCTTTTGATCGGTATGGTTTTGCTTTCCTCCTTTGGAGGCATTTTCGTTTGAATCCTTTTTGGTTCTCATTTCGACCGCCCTCATATCTTCCAGTTCGTGTTGCTCCAGGAAATAATTGATATCTCCAAGGTACTCCTTAATTCCTCCTTCTCTAAAAGAATAGACGGTTGAAGCCAGGTCTTGTAAAAAATCCCTGTCATGAGATACAAGGATCAGCGTACCTTCAAATTGTTTTAAGGCTCTTTTAAGCACATTTTTTGAGGCAATATCAAGGTGGTTGGTAGGCTCATCCATGATGAGAACATTAAATGGATGCAGCAGCATTTTACACAAGGCCAGACGATTTCTTTCTCCTCCAGACAACACTTTCACTTTTTTCTCTACTTCATCTCCTCTAAAAAGAAAAGAACCTAACATATCGCGAACCCTAACCCGATTTCCATCAGTCGCCTCATTTTCCATGGTTTCAAGAATCGTTAGTTCCCCTTCCAAATATTCTGACTGATTTTGTGCGAAATAACCAATTTGTACATTATGACCCAATTTCAGTTCCCCGTCAAAACTGATCTCTCCTACCATGATCTTTGCAAGCGTAGATTTTCCTTGACCATTCTGTCCGACAAAAGCAATTTTACTACCGCGCTCTATCAACATATTCACATGCTCGAGCACCTGATTATCCCCATAATTTTTAGCTACTTCATGTGCTTCTACCACAACCTTTCCTGGGGTTACAGACATCGGGAACCTAACATTCATTACCGCATTGTCTTCGACATCAACTTCAATACGTTCTACCTTATTGAGTTTCTTGATCAACGATTGAGCCATAGAAGCCTTGTTGGCTTTTGCCCTGAATTTCTCGATAAGCTGCTCCGTATGTTTGATCTCTCGGTCTTGATTCTTTTGGGCCTGAAGTTGTTTTTCCTTGATTTCGTTTCTCAGCAACAAATATTGAGAATAAGGCTTCTTATAGTCATAGATCTGGCCCAAGGGATATCTCAATGGTCCTGTTGGTCACATTGTCAAGAAACATTTTATCGTGAGACACCATCATGATGGCTCCGCTAAATCCTTTCAAAAAATTTTCAAACCAAATAATGGATTCAATATCCAAATGATTGGTAGGCTCATCGAGCAATAAGATGTCGTGCTTCTGTAATAACAGTTTTGCCAATTCTATCCTCATTCTCCATCCTCCCGAAAAAGTATTGGTCATTTGATGAAGATTTTCCTGTTTAAAACCAAGTCCGGCAAGAATTTTTTCCGTTTCACCTTGATAATTATATCCTCCTATCAATTCATATCTATGGGACAATTCATCAAGATCGTGCATTAAATCATGATAGTAATCGCTTTCATAATCTGTTCTCTCAGCCAACTGGGTATTGACTACTTCAAGTTTTTCCTCAATGCCTTTAATTTCCTTAAAGGCCTGATATGCTTCTTCAATAACAGTTCTTCCTTCCTCAAAATCAATGTCCTGCTTCAGAAACCCGAGGCTGATATCCTTATCAAAGGCCATAGATCCCCGATCATATTCCTGTTCACCGGAAACGATTTTCAATAAGGTGGATTTACCAGCTCCATTTTTTCCAACGAGCCCTATACGATCTCCGGCGTTTAACTTAAAAGTAATTCCCGAAAACAGTTCTTCTCCAGAAAATGAAACAGTAATATCATGGGCGTTCAGCATTATTCAGTCTTAAAAATTTATCTTTGCAAAAGTAACTGAAACTTGTCAATCCGCAATGCTGAAAAAAGGCTCTAAATTATACAGTGTTTTTAACAACAAATGTCCTCAATGTCAGGAAGGTAGATTCTTTCAAAATGGGATAACGCTAAATCTTAAGAAAAATTTAGCGGTTGATACGAACTGTGAAAGTTGCGGATTGAAATACATGATCGAACCTTCCTTTTTCTATGGAGCCATGTATGTTTCCTATGCGCTGACCGTTGGCCTGGCTGTTGGCATTTTTATAATTGCCTATGCACTAGGCTTAGGTCTTATCGGTTCTTTTATCGCAATTTTTGTTATATTAATTGCATTGATTCCTTTAACCATGCGGATTTCAAGATTACTATATATCAATATGTTCGTGCATTATAAAAAGAAGGAAGCTTAATTCTTTTGTTTGAACCTCATAATGTCAATCTCCTTGTCTAAAGCCTGGTCATTTTCGAGAAACTGATATAGTTTTTTAGCCATCAATGGAGCTATCATTACCCCCCTGGTTCCCAAACCATTCAGTAAGGCCAGCCTGTGATTGTCTTTATGAACGCCTAACAATGGCCGTCTGTCTCCTGTTGTAGGTCTTACCCCTGCTTCATGCGCCACAATATCATAATCGCAGGTAATAACTGTTTTCAATTTATCTTCAAGTTCCTGTCTGCCTTCGGGTGTTGGTATATTTGTTTTATCAGACCAGTTAAAAGTTGCACCTACTTTATAGAGATCGTCTCCTAAAGGCAATACAAAAACGGCCGATTTAATAACATCATTCAGCTTTAAATCAGGCGCATGGATGGTCAATAATTCTCCTTTGGTTCCATTTAGCGGCAATTTATTGAAAAATGGATTGCGCTTCAATCCATTGCCCTCACAAAAAACGATTCTAGCAGCAGTACAATTTTTATATTCAATATGTGTCTCCCAAGTGATGATCCGGTCATGCCTGAAAGTTTCTTCATTCAATCGGTCTTCATTTTTCAAGTATTCACGATAAGCCGAGACCAATTCTTTGACTCTGATTCGCCCTGTATGCATCACTCTGCCGGCTTGATAAGGCGCAACAACATGTTTTGCTTCCAATTTGACCAATTCGGGATGCATATATTCCTGAAGAGCCGGCTGATCACTAGAGATAAACCAGTTGTTCTGTTCTTCAATACTCTTGAATGTCCTATAGATATCCAAAGGCTGATCAAAAGAAGCTTTCAGTTTCTTTTCAAGGGACAGGTAAAAAGGTATCGCTATATCCAACTGTTCTTTTGCATTCCACACAGCTGTGAACCTTTTCAGAATTACAGGATTATACATGCCTCCGGCCACCAGAGAAGAAGTTTGAGAGCTATCTTCATACACTACAAAGGTCTTACCTTGCCTTTTAAGCTCTTCTGCGAAAGCAATTCCCGCCAATCCCAGTCCTACTATAATGTAATCAACACTTGTGTCCAAAACCTACAAACTCTAAAAATATATATAAGGATTCAAAGATACTATTTAGCGCGTAACTATGTGGTATAATTTCTGAGCGGTTCGGAGCTGAAACCTTCACTTCTCACCCCCTCACTTCTCACCCCTTCACTTCTCACCCCTTCACTCCCGATCACCTCACCTCCGATCCCTCACTCCCGATCACCTCGCGGCAAGACATAAAAAAACCCCTGCCTTACGGGGCAGGGGTTTTTTTCTTATTAACTCAGTAATTAGTAATTCCACATATCGAGCTCCCTATCTCGAATGTCTTCTTTAAGTTTATCTGATTCCAAAACTTGAAAAAGTGAATTTCCCTTGATATATTCTGCAACATCACGGTTGCCATAAATATTCTCTTCTCTATAGATGATCGCGTTGAATCGTCTAGCGTTCAGTAAGTGATCATAAGACAGCGGAAACGCCGAATTCTTTTGGTTGAACACTTTCATGTCATGCGTGGTGTATCTCGCTCCCGGATACCATACCCAAAACAATTCAATTAATTCATCCTGTGATCCTTCACTATCGATGAAGTTTACGTCCGGTGCTACCGGTGCAACTCCCAATAATCTGTATTTCAATTCTCCTTGACGTTTGTCAAAATACCAAACACCCTTGATTCTGAAACCTTCGATGTCTCCAGCCGTAATATCTCTTCTGTCAACATATTCATCAGTAAGTACCTCACCCGCATTTAATCTTTCAATACCGGCATCTGAAGTGTCAATTCTGGCCAACCTTCCGGAGATATCCTTCAAGGTCAACTTGTCTTCGAAGTAAGAGTCATCATACACATCAATGATCTCACCGCTTTTGATTCCTCTTAATAAAGTATCATATAAAGACCTTCTTGTTGAACTTATATTGCTTGTATCAACAGGGTAATAGAAAGGCATGTTTATCTTTTCGTTAAGATCTACATATTCCCATACTACTTTTGACCATAAGATATCTCTATCATCAATATATCCATATGGTAATGGGCTATCATTATCCGCAGCAAGCTGCTCTGGCGTTTTCATACCTACCTGCTCGGGGATCTTTGAATTCAGTAAATTTGCCTGAGCACTTACTGACCCAACAGATAGTAAACCTATTACTGCTATTATTAAACTTCTCAATTTCATAATTCTATATGGATTAATTTGTTATTTCAACATTTACTGGAGAAGCATTTTTCAGATAGTATCCTGAATTCCCCACTAATTTTTGTTTGATATCAAAAATGATCACAACGTCTCCTCTTCTAGCCTTATTCAATACTCTGATAGCAGAGGCATCAAATTTATCACCTTTTACGATCACGGTTGGTTGTCCTGGCACTTTGACACTAAAACCGGTAGTACTGATCTTAAGATCGAATACAAAATCAGGTAACAATGAACTGATGGTCGCCTTTTGCAAGGTACTCTTTGGCATTTTGATCATTCCATACTCACCTCTTACAGCAGCAACAGGGGCTGGGATATCCTTAATTCTAAATATTTGACTTGAGGTAATTGGTGTACCGTCAGGTAATTTAGCACTTACGGTAATTTTTACTTCTCTACCTTTACCAGGTGCCATTTCGTATTTACCAATACCTTTTACTTTTTTCAATCCAGGTGCGGTTGCTTTTACAGCATTATCAGCCACACCAGGTACAGAAACTGTAATTGGATTTTGAACACCTCTATAGACCACATTCATTTTGTCTGCTGAGATTACCGCACTGTTTGGTTTAGCAACAACAGCATATGAAGTTTCCACTGGAATCTCAACCGGTTTTCCATTCTCCATAAAGATGAATTTCCCTTTGATCTCATTCTCTCCAACATTTCCTGCCGGAAAATCAAGAACGGCTCCACCATCTTTAATATTGGTGATTTCCTTACCGTTGATCACTACTTTAGTAGGTTTCAATGATCCGTCATATCGTCCTAAAACGATCTTTCCCTGGAAATTTTCACCCTGTAAAGTTGCAGGTGCATTAGGAATCAAGATAGCCTGATAGTTATTCATACTAACATCACTAGCCATCTGACCTTGTAACATACTTCCCAAAACTTCTGTTTCAGTTGTTTTGATATCTGCCTGGATCTGAGTCATTTTGGTGATAGACGCCACTAAAGGAAATCCTTTGTAATTGTAGTCCAGCCAAAAAATCTCTTTACCTTCTCTATTAGTTACTTTATCAGTAGAAAATCTGGTTTCCACATCTTTCTTGATGCCTTCACTTCCAGCTCCCATTACTGAAGCAAGATCACTTCGGTATTTGTTCATTCTATCAACAAATTCCTGACCAGCCTCATGATACACTCCATCATTTCCTTTAAAGAACTTCTCATCAAGAAATTTACCGGAATCCATCGTTTCGTAATCGGTTGGATCATCAACAGTAGCTTTCATTTCCTCCTTAATACCTTCGATATAAGCGAAATAATCATCAGATAATTTTTGAATTTTATCTGCCTTAGCCGCCTCATCGCTATACTTTTCAGATTGCTCTACTGCTTTAAGCGCTAGATCCTCATAGGATCTTTTGTTCCTGGATGTAGCAGCGTCATTCGCCGCAACCAGTTTATTGTCCATTAAACCAAAGGCCTGTAAAACTTCCTTTGACATATTCATTGCCAACATAGCGATGAAAATCAAATACATCAAGTTAATCATTTTTTGCCTTGGTGATTGCTTACCTCCTGCCATTATTATTAGTTTTTATAGGGTTAATAATTGAGTTTTGTTAAAAAAATTATAACTCTATGAATTTCTATTTGACATAGCAGATAGCATACCTCCATATACTCCGTTCAACGAAGATAGGTTTGTGGCCAAGGACTCCATTTGTTCCTTTAAACGTTCAGCATTCTCTAAAGTTTCCTGATTCAAGGAAGCTTGACGCTCAGCGTTTTCTTTCTGTATGATATACATACTGTTTAATGATTCCAGTTCAATAGCTGCAACTGATAATTGTTCTGCATATCTGTTAGACGCTGCTATAGAATCTGTTGCCGGTTTCATACCTTCTGCTGCACCTGCAAAACTGCTGATACTTTCAGACAATCTTGTCATTTTTTCAGCATCCAAGTTTGCTTCCTGCAACATATCATCAAGTTTTTGTGACAACAATCCTTGTGCATCATTGGCCTCTTCTTTATCTTTCGCTGCACCTCCTGCTAATTCAGGATATACATTCGTCCAATCCAAATCTTCTTCAACTGGTTCAAAAGCTGATAATGCAAATACTGCTGCTTCTACGATCATCCCAATGGTCAACATTTCTGTTCCTCCGGGGAAGTGAGCAATTTTAAAAAGAGCTCCTAAAATTACTACTGCTGCTCCCAGACCATAGGCCATGTTGAACATTTTCTTTTTGGTTTTCGATTGTGCCATAATTTTTGATTTTTAATTATTATTGATTAAGCTATTTCTTATTTATTATTATCTGTCATTTTTGTTCCCATGTAATCCTGTACGGTTCTAAATCCAATATAACTTCTGGCTGAATCTCCGTATTCGTAGTCTCTTGTTCCCACTTCAAGGAAATAAGCTACATCTTTCCAGGAACCACCTCTGATCACTTTTCTCTGGTTGTCATTATCAACAACATTTGGGTTGATCGTTGAACCTAAGTAATAAGAAGAAGGATTGTATGCCGTATTTGTCCATTCAGAAACATTACCGGCCATATTGTATAATCCGTAATCATTAGCGTTATAAGATCTTGCCTCTACAGTATAAAGTGCTCCATCGGCTGCATAATTACCTCTTTCCGGTTTGAAATTAGCAAGGAAACATCCTCTGTCTGTAGTGGTATAAGGACCACCCCATGGGTATTTGGCATATTCAAGACCTCCTCTGGCAGCATATTCCCATTCTGCCTCTGTAGGTAATCTGAAACTTGGCTCTCTGCCAGTTCCTTTCTTTTTACCAGCAAGGAAATCATTTCTCTTTTGAGTTCTGAAGTTACAAAATGCTTTTGCCTGATTCCAGCTAACACCTACTACAGGATATTCATTATAAGCCTGGTGCCAAAAGTAATCCTGGTGCATTGGATCATTATATGAGTAATTAAAATCTTTTACCCAAACCGCAGTATCAGGATAAACTTCTACTTCAACTTTTTTAACGAAATCTTTTGCATTGCCACTTCTTTTTGCAGCTCCTGCTCCGTCAAAACTCAGGTAAACATATTTTAACTTTTTCGTATCTATTCTTCTTTTTCTCTCCATGGCCTCATCCATAGGTACGTATAAACTATCCATGGCTTCAGCGTAGTATTGATCAGGAAACTCATTCGTATTCCAAACCAATTCCACATCCCAATTCAAATAACGACCTTCAGTTGGAGAGTTGATATCTCCCAAACTACCATAATTGTCCATCATATACTTATAATAAGCATTATCAGTACTGTCTTGTTCCTTGAATTTATATTTTGAAATACCACTAAGGTCTCCTTTATTCTGTTCGACGTCTGCTCCTCCGCCTATATCAGCTTCTTCTGCCAAAATAGCCAGCTTTGTTCTTAGAATTGAATCTCTCACTCTAAATACAAACTCTCTATATTCACTGTTGGTGATTTCTGTGTCGTCCATATAATAAGGTCGTACAGTAACGGTTCTGGAAGGTGCGCTAAAGGCTCCTGCCACATCCTCATCACCTTTTCCCATAGTGAACGCACCACCCGGAATCAACACCATTCCGAAGGGTTTTTCAGGAAAAAATTTCTTATTTGCCGAAACTCCTACCAATTGCCCTCTGTCATTACCAGATTTACAACTGCTAAGGAAAGCAAAGACAAATAATAATAGGATTAGGGATAACTTTTTCATAATTTTTACTTTTCTAACAAAATGTTATTGTTACATTAAAACTTATTGTTACTACTTTAAAGAGAGGTTTTTATTCAAAAAAAACAAATAAAAATCCACACAAAATTTAATCTTTTGTTCCCTAAGAACGCTAAAAAACCCAGTTTAGTGTGTACTAATTCAATTTTCTAAAGGTTTTTAACCATCTTTCAGGAATTATCTGATTATTCGCTGTTAAATAATCCTGATAGGTACATGGTACTAACGAAGATTTTTCCAAATTATTATGGATAAAGTTAATCTCCATCCACCATCTTTCGCTTTTATCGCTTTTGTAGAAATTTATGGTTTGGTCTTCGACCAAAACGATATACTTTTTATAATTCTTTATAGATTCAAAGGGATACTCCTGAATTCTCAAATTAAAGCCTTCCATAAAGTACCATATCATTTGAGCGATCAAATGGGCGGTATTTTCTCTTTGATCAAATTTCGAATTATATTCATAGATCCCAAAAGAAGAAACCTTACTGCTGATTCCGGCGTAACGGCTAATCGCGCAAATCTGATCTCCATAGAATCCATTTGGAACAGCATTATTATTGGCAGGGGCATCGCTCATTCTTACAGCGCCCATGTCTATGCTAACAATATCGGCATCCCTCATAATAGGTTCCACTATTGTAAGATCATTGGTCACTTCTCCCAGTCTATAGGCCTCAAAGAACAATTTATCCATAAGATCAATCTCTTCCTGAGAATTAAAAAAAGTTTGAAATCCAATGTTGCTGTAATTGAACATATTGTTCGGCTTGTCCATTACGATATAATGCAAATAATTTTGGGCATTTAGTTTTGGATCCATTTCTCCGATATCGAAACGATTGTCAACTGATACTATATTAACCGGTTTCTGCAATCGGTCATAGGCTCTGTAGCTGGCATAAGTAATGTCCTGGCTCCCACCGATAATCACCGGGGTAATGTTTTGCTCCAATAATTCTCCCAAAATTTCCTGTATCAAGAAATAGGTATCTCCGGTTTCATTGCCTTCAGGTATATTGCCGAGATCTGCCAAACTCAAATGCCAGTTACCCGGAAACATTTGGTAGAAATATTTTCTGATAACCTCCAGGCCTTTTCCTGTCCCTACATTATCAACAGCCCCTCTGCTCTCAGAAATGCCAATAATAGCTATTTGAACATTCTTTAGATCAGGTAACCCATCCTTTTTGGTATGAATCTTAATTTTTCTTCCTAAGGTCAGATCTGATTGCAAGGCCGTATGGGCAATTGCTATTTCTTCTACTGGTGAAAGAAGCTCTAGGCTCATAGTTTATTGTTAAAGATAAAAATCGACGCAATGTAATTAAATTTCCACTTGAATGAAATTAGTGTTTACAAATAATAAAAAGTCCTTTCAGCAAAGCAGCTAAAAGGACCTTAAAATAAACGTTTTCAGGCTTTACTTCTTTTTGGGTGCCCTTTTCTTTTTAACAGCTTTCTTAGGTGCATTTTTTTCAATAAGATCCTTTACCTCGTCAAGGGTCAGTGCCGCAGCATCGACTGTTTTAGCCAATTCTATCTTGGTTTTACCTTTTATTATGTGGTGACGGCCCCATCTGGCTTTTTCAACTCTTATCCCTTCTTCTACCCAATTATGAACCACTTTATCGATTTCCTTTTGTTTCTTGGTCTCGATCAATTCTACAATATCATCATAAGTTAAATGATCAAAATCGTATTTTCTATTCACATTAATGAACATTCCATTCCATTTGATAAAGGGCCCAAATCGACCCGTCCCTTTTTGAACTGGCAGCTCCTCATATTCTGCTATTGGGGCATCGGCCTGTCGCTTCTCTTCAATTAATTCTATAGCTCTGTCAAGATCTACTGACATTGGATTTTCATCCTTAGCTAATGAGACAAATGCTTTTCCAAATCTCACATAAGGTCCAAATCTTCCATTGGCCACAACTACTTCCTCACCTTCATATTTACCAAGTGTTTTGGGCAGCTTAAAAAGATCCATGGCTTCTTCATAAGTGATATTACCTAAAGTTTGCTCCCCTTGTAAGCTAGCGAACTTTGGTTTTTCCTCATCAGTAGCTTCCCCGATTTGTACCATGGCCCCAAACCTTCCCAGGCGGGCATAAACATTCTTGCCCGAATCCGGATCAACTCCTAAAAGCCGCTCTCCCTTGGCTCTTTCTGCATTTTCAGAAACATGTTCTACTGAATCGTGAAAGGTTCCGTAAAATTCTTTGATCATTTCCGTCCAGTTTTCCTTTCCATCAGCAATATCATCGAATTGATTTTCAACATCGGCGGTAAAACTCAATTCCATGATCGAGGCAAAATTTTCAACCAAAAAGTCATTGACAATTTTTCCTATATCGGTAGGTACTAATTTGCCTTTATCAGCCCCTACTTTTTCAGTTAGTGTTTTCGATGCAATTCGATCCCCCGCCAATGTCAATTCATTATAAGTTCTGTCTTTCCCCTCGATTGTGCCTTTCTCAACATATTCTCTTCTTTGAATTGTAGAAATTGTTGGTGCATAGGTAGAAGGTCTGCCTATTCCAAGCTCCTCAAGTTTTCGCACCAGTGACGCCTCCGTATAACGATAAGGTGCTTTTGTATATCTTTCTGTTGCGTTGATATAATCAGCATCAAGCACCTCATTAATGCTTAATTTAGGAAGCATACCTGCTTGATCCTCATCTTCATAGTCATCTCCTTCAAGGTATACCTTTAAAAAACCGTCAAAAGTAATTACCTCTCCATTCGCTGTAAAAACCTCCTCATTCTTATTATTTGCAATTCGAACATTCGTTCTTTCGAGTTGGGCATCGCTCATTTGTGACGCAAGCGTTCTCTTCCAAATCAAATCATATAGTCTGGCCTGATCACTTTCAACCTGAACCGTTCTGGCGCTCATATTGGTCGGCCTGATCGCCTCGTGAGCTTCCTGGGCCCCTTTAGATTTGTTTGTAAAATTTCTTGGATTACTGTATGCTGCCCCATAAGAACTTACGATTTCCTCCTGAGCTTCCTTTTTGGCATCATCAGAGAGGTTTACACTATCCGTTCTCATATATGTAATAAGTCCAGCTTCATACAAGCGTTGCGCAACAACCATGGTTTTAGCCACCGGAAAGTATAACTTCCTCGAAGCTTCCTGCTGTAAGGTTGATGTCGTAAAAGGGGCTGTTGGTGATTTCTTTGCGGGCTTGGTTGATAGATCATCTATTTTGAAATCTGCACCAACACATGATTCCAAAAATGATTCAGCTTCCTCCCTGCTGCTAAAATTCTTCGGCAACTTTGCCTTGAACTTTTTGCCATCCTGGTTGATAAATTCCCCAACTACCCTGTAAGATGCCTCAGGTTGAAAATCTTCTATTTCACGTTCTCTTTCCACGATAAGTCTTACAGCTACTGATTGGACCCTTCCTGCAGACAACCCTCCTTTGACCTTTTTCCAAAGAACCGGTGACAGTTCATAGCCTACCAGTCTGTCTAAAACCCTTCTCGCCTGTTGAGCATTCACAAGATTGTAGTTAATACTTCTTGGATTTTCTATGGCTTTAAGAATCGCTTTTTTTGTTATTTCATGAAAAACGATGCGTTTTGTATTCTCATCCTTTAATTTCAATTGTTCAAATAAATGCCAGGCAATAGCTTCCCCCTCACGATCCTCATCACTGGCCAACCAAACCATGTCAGCCTTTTTAGCAAGTGATCTCAGTTTCTTTACCACAGCTTTCTTATCAGTTGAAACGGTATAATTCGGTTTAAAATCTCCATCAACATTTACTCCTAACTCTTTGGATGGCAGATCAGCAATATGCCCAAAACTAGATTCAACCACAAAATCTTTTCCTAAAAATTTTTCAATGGTTTTTGCTTTGGCTGGTGATTCTACAATAACTAAATTCTTCGACATTCTTATCTTTTTTATGATGGATGCAACATAAAACAGTTGCTATACCGGAAAGTTGAAAACTCTTTTTTGAGATTGCAAAAGTATATAGAAATTTTTAAATCGAAATTTTTAAACTTAAAATTCGTGGGTTTTAGGGATATTTTAACTTATACCTTGGTAGATTTTTTCTGTCAAAATGTCATAAAAACAAAATTTGATCGTATCTTTGCCAACCCAAAAATTGGATAATGGCAAGTGAAAATATCATAGAAGAGAAAAAGCAGGGTCAGGCCCTGATTACTGATCAGATAGAGGGCAATAAGAAAAAACTTTTTATAGAAAGTTACGGATGTCAGATGAATTTAAATGATAGTGAGATCGTCGCCTCTATTCTTGCCAAAGAAGGTTTTAATACAACGCATTTGCTTGAGGAAGCAGATCTGGTTCTTGTCAATACCTGCTCCATTCGTGAAAAAGCAGAACAAACGATCCGGAAAAGATTACAAAAGTATAATCGTGTGAAAAGGATCAATCCGGAAATGAAGATTGGGGTTTTGGGATGTATGGCTGAGCGCTTAAAAACCAAGTTTCTGGAAGAAGAAAAAATGGTTGATCTGGTGGTTGGACCTGATGCGTACCGAGATCTGCCAAATCTGGTCAAGGAAATTGAAAGTGGTAAAGATGCGATCAATGTTATATTGTCAAAAGAAGAGACCTATGGAGATGTAACTCCGGTAAGGCTGAATAGTAATGGCGTTTCGGCTTTTATATCTATAACCAGAGGTTGTGATAACATGTGTACCTTCTGTGTGGTACCTTTTACAAGAGGTAGGGAAAGAAGTCGTGATCCTCAAAGTATACTAAGGGAAGCAAAAGATCTTTGGGAAAAAGGTTACAAGGAGATTACCTTGTTGGGTCAGAACGTGGATTCTTATTTATGGTATGGAGGTGGCTTAAAAAAAGATTTTAAGAATGCTTCAGAAATCGTTCGTGCAACTGCCATCGATTTTGCAAAACTACTTGAGATGGTGGCGCTTGAGGTTCCCAAGATGAGAATTCGTTTTGCAACCTCCAATCCTCAGGATATGAGTATTGATGTGTTACACAGCATGGCCAAATATGAAAATATTTGTAATTATATCCATTTACCTGTTCAAACAGGAAGCACCAGGATGCTTGAAAGGATGAACCGTCAGCACACGCGTGAAGATTATATAGAATTGATAGACAATATCAACAGGATCATTCCGGAGTGTGCCATTTCTCAGGACATGATCGCAGGTTTTTGTGGAGAAACTGAAGAAGATCATCAGGATACACTGTCTTTAATGGAGTATGTGAAATACGACTTTGGGTTTATGTTTGCCTATTCCGAACGACCCGGAACACCTGCTGCCAAAAAAATGGAAGATGATGTACCCTTGGAAACCAAAAAAAGAAGATTGTCAGAGATCATCAACCTGCAACAAAAACACGGTCTTTACAGAATGCAGCAATTTGTTGGTAAAACGGTTGAAATTCTGATTGAAGGTGATTCTAAAAAATCATCTGAACACTGGATGGGAAGAAACTCTCAAAACGCAGTTGCAGTGTTCCCAAAAGCAGATGAAAAAATTGGAGATCTTGTCATGGTGCAAGTTGAAGATTGCACATCTGCTACCTTAATAGGAAAAAGAGTGGCTTAATAAAATTGATAACATTACCTATTCAAAGTAGGTGCATAAATAGATCATTTTGGATTCATTACAAACCATAAAACAACGATTCGGTATCATTGGCAACAATAACCAACTCAATTTGGCAATACAAAAGGCCATGAGGGTTGCACCCACAGATATTTCGGTGCTTGTTACCGGAGAAAGCGGGGTTGGTAAAGAGGTTATTCCAAAGATCATTCACAATTTATCCCATAGAAAACACGCTAAATATATTGCCGTGAACTGTGGTGCTATACCTGAAGGAACAATAGACAGTGAATTGTTTGGCCATGAGAAGGGATCCTTTACAGGAGCTTCCCAATCCAGAAATGGTTATTTTGAAGTAGCCGATGGCGGAACTATTTTTCTCGATGAAGTAGGTGAACTGCCTTTGACGACTCAAGTGAGGTTACTCAGAGTTCTTGAAAACGGTGAGTTTCTTAAAGTAGGGTCCTCAAAAGTTCAAAAAACAAATGTAAGGATCGTTGCTGCGACCAATTTAAATATGGCGGAAGCCATTCAAAAAGGGAAATTCAGAGAAGATCTTTATTACCGCCTGAGCACAGTAGAAATTCACCTTCCTGCGCTAAGGAACAGACCAGACGACATTCACCTTTTATTTAGAAAATTTGCTTCTGACTTTGCAACAAAATACAACATGCCTACCATCAGATTGGACGACGCAGCAATTGAGGCACTGGTTTCAAATCAATGGAAAGGAAATATCAGGCAATTGAGAAATCTCACTGAACAAATTTCTGTGATCGAACAAAACCGCAATATAACAGGAGAATTACTTCGCTCCTATCTACCTGATCACAATAAGAATCTACCTGCCCTGGTGGCAGAGAAAAAGAGAGACAGTGACTTTGCCAATGAAAGAGAGATCCTGTATAAAATCCTTTTTGACATGAGGAATGACATTACAGATCTTAAAAAGCTGACCAAGGAACTCATCAGTGACGAAGGACCTCGACAAACGGAGAAAAAAACACAGGTACTTATCGACAAGATTTATGGTAAAAAAGATGAACATGATGAAGGTCACACCCTAGAAATCATTTCTAAGAATAATAGAGATAGTTACGAACCAATGGAGGAGCTTGTCTCTTTTGATGATGCCGAGACCATTGAAGAAACCTTATCTCTGCAGGAAAAAGAGGTTGAAATGATCAAACAGGCCCTGGAAAGAAATAAAGGAAAAAGAAAACTGGCAGCCAAAGAATTAGGCATTTCAGAAAGGACGCTGTATCGAAAAATAAACCAATATAATTTGTGATTTCAATCCTTTAATTGTTTATTTGCTTATCAAATTGGCTTCTGCAAAGGTCAGTGAGAAAAAGCTTTAGTGCTTCTCTATTATCCTGAACGATGAAAAATATTCTATTTGGTTTGATCTTTTTCCTGCTTATCCTGCCACTGGGTTGTGGCGTGTATTCTTTTACGGGAGGAAGCACAGGAGATGCAAAAACCATACAGATAGACTTTTTTCAGAATACAGCAGTTTTGGTAGAGCCAACCTTAAGCCAGAGTTTTACACTTGCACTGCAGGATCTGTTCTTAAGACAGACCAACCTTAAATTGACTGATTCCGGTGGTGATCTTCATTTTGAAGGAGAGATCACCCAATACAGGATAATTCCAATTGCAGCTACCGCAGAACAAACAGCTGCCCAGAACAGGTTGACCATTGCTGTACGTGTGCGTTTTTACAACCGACTTAATGAGGAAGATAATTTTGAACAGGTCTTTTCCTTTTATAGTGATTATGACGGAAGTTTACAATTAACCGGGGGGGTGTTAGAATCTGCCTATGAAGAAATTTTTGACAGACTTACACAAGATATTTTTAACGCGGCAGTTGCCAAATGGTAAACTATGAACCTAATCGAATTCAATAAGATTTTAATTCAACCAAGCCAGATCAAAAAAGATCAAATTGATGGGTTAAAAACTATTATTGAAGAATATCCTTTCTTTCAAGTAGCCCATTTTCTTCATCTTAAGGCTTTAAAAGCACAACATAGTTTTAAATACAACGATTATTTAAAAAAGACTGCGGCCTATACAACTGACCGCTCAGTTCTGTTTGACAGTATCACCTCTGATGACTTGGATATACATCCTGCACCAGCTGATCTGATCGACGTGCAAGACGTTCAAAAAGAAGAAGAACAAACAGTTGATACCAATTTCATTGAGGAAAAAATAGAAGAAGATGCTTCTCCTGAAGAAACATTAGGTATAGGGAGACCATTGAAATTTAAAAGCGACGAATCTTATTCATTTCGCGAATGGTTGCAGTTAAGTAGTTTCGAACCCATTGACAGAACACAATCGGCGACAGCCCCAAAGGAATCCGAACCTGATCAAGATAAAAAGATTCGGGCCAAAGACAATGAAAAAATGGCCCTTATTGATAAATTTATCGCGATGACACCTAAGATAAACCCTTCTCTATATGATAGTTACGCAGACGTTGCCATGGACAGTGTTCAGGAGAATGAAAGCCTGATGACAGAGACCCTTGCCCATGTATATGTCGAACAAAAAAAGTACGAAAAAGCAATTACAGCATTTACGATTTTAAGTTTGAAATATCCGGAAAAAAGTAGTTTCTTTGCACACCAAATTGAAGCAATCAAAAAATTACAAGAAAAATAATATAGATTATGTCGTACTTTTTATTTTTAATATTGATTATTATCGTTTCAGTATTGCTAATACTGGTAATTATGGTACAAAACCCTAAAGGTGGAGGTTTATCTTCTTCTTTTGGTGGAGGTGGTTCTCAGAACCTTGGTGGTGTTCAAAATACCACAAATTTTCTGGATAAAAGTACCTGGGCCCTGGCCATTGCCTTATTCGCTTTAATTCTTTTGTCGAACTTTGCCATTCCTAGAAATAATGCAGTTGACTTAAGATCTGAAACAGAAGGTATCATCAATAACAGAGAAGTATTAGATACTCCTGAAACTTTAGACACTGACAAAGTGATTGACAGTATCAATTAAAACGATCTAAAACTTAAAAAAAATGCCGACGTAATGACACGTTGGCATTTTTTTTTCCTATTTGTCAGTTTTTATACAATGGCAATATATTTGCATACTTGAAGAAAACATTAATAACCTAAAATTATATATAATGAGTAAATTAACAATTAAGCCTCTAGCAGATAGAGTTCTTGTTGAGCCATTAGCGGCAGAAACCAAAACAGCATCCGGAATTTACATCCCAGATTCAGCCAAAGAAAAACCACAACAAGGAAAAGTTGTTGCGGTTGGTAACGGAACCAAAGATGAGCCAATGACTGTAAAAATTGGTGATACAGTGTTGTATGGCAAATTTGCCGGTACTGAATTAAAATTAGATGGAAACGACTATTTGATCATGAGAGAGAGCGATATCTTCGCAATTCTTTAATCCATATTAAAAACTATAAAAAAAAACAATAAAATGGCAAAAAATATAATTTTTGATATAGAATCACGCGACGGTTTGAAGCGTGGTGTGGATGCTTTGGCCAATGCAGTTAAAGTAACATTAGGACCTAAAGGAAGAAATGTAGTAATTGGCAAAGCTTTTGGCGGACCACAGATCACTAAAGATGGTGTTACTGTAGCCAAAGAAATCGAATTAGAAGATCCGCATGAAAACATGGGTGCTCAGATGGTGAAAGAAGTTGCTTCTAAAACTAATGACCTTGCCGGTGACGGTACCACAACTGCTACGGTTTTAGCCCAGGCTATCGTAAAAGAAGGTTTAAAGAACGTTGCTGCCGGAGCGAATCCTTTGGATTTAAAACACGGTATAGACAAAGCTGTTTCAGTAATTATTGAGGATCTTACACAAACAATCACAACTTGTAGGAGATAAACTTGACAAGATCAAACAAGTGGCTTCTATTTCTGCAAATAATGATGAATCTATTGGAAATTTGATCGCTGAAGCATTTGATAAGGTTGGTAAGGAAGGTGTTATCACTGTTGAAGAAGCTAAAGGAACCGAAACACACGTTGACATCGTTGAAGGAATGCAATTCGACAGAGGATATTTATCTCCTTATTTCGTAACTGATTCGGAAAAAATGATCGCTGATCTTGATTCTCCTTATATTCTTATTATATGATAAAAAGATTTCTACCATGAAAGATTTGCTTCCTGTACTTGAGCCTGTTGCTCAGTCTGGTAAGCCATTATTGATCATTGCTGAAGATATTGATGGAGAAGCGCTTGCTACTCTTGTGGTAAATAAATTAAGAGGATCTCTTAAAATTGCAGCTGTAAAAGCACCTGGATTTGGAGATAGAAGAAAAGCAATGCTTGAAGACATAGCCATCTTAACGGGTGGTACCGTTGTAGCTGAAGAAAGAGGTTTTACACTTGAAAATGCAACTATTGACATGCTTGGTACTGCGGAAAGAGTGAGCATTGATAAAGACAATACTACTGTAGTAAACGGTTTTGGAGATTCTGACACCATTAAAGGAAGGGTAAACCAGATCAAATCTCAAATCGAGACAACCACGTCTGATTACGATAAAGAAAAACTGCAGGAGCGTTTGGCAAAATTAGCCGGAGGTGTGGCCGTACTATATGTTGGTGCTGCTAGTGAAGTTGAAATGAAAGAGAAAAAAGACCGCGTTGACGATGCTTTACATGCTACAAGAGCAGCTGTAGAAGAAGGAATTATCGCAGGTGGTGGTGTTGCTTTGGTAAGAGCAAAACAAAAGCTAGTAGGTTTAAAAACTGAAAATCAGGATGAAGCCACAGGAGTTAAGATCATTGCCAGAGCTATAGAGGAGCCTTTACGCCAGATCGCTGAAAATGCGGGTAGCGAAGGGTCCGTAATTGTATCTAAAATATTGGAAGGAAAAGGAGACTATGGTTTTAATGCCAAAACTGGAGAGTTCGTACACATGCACAAAGCGGGAATTATTGATCCTACTAAAGTGACGCGTATTGCTTTGGAAAATGCGGCTTCAGTTGCCGGTATGATCCTTACCACTGAGTGTGCCCTTGTAGACATCAAGGAAGATGCTCCTGCAGGAGGTGGTATGCCTCCAATGGGTGGCGGTATGCCTGGGATGATGTAATGATGTAATGTAAATTCATTAGTATCAATAAAAATAGAAACGCCTGTCTCATAAATGAGCAGGCGTTTTTTTGTGATCAATTCAACCTGGGCTGAGGTCAATCGAGCAGTGTCAAAATTTCATCGAGATTTGATCTTTTCTTATAATCAGGATCATAATGTACATATGAAATTTTACCAGACTGATCAATCAAATAAGTAGCTGGAACGGGTAACACATTATTGTTATCCTCATTATACTCATTGATCCTCTCAGTGATCTTTTCATAATATTTGGGAACAGATTGTTGGTTCACGGTAAAGGCTACTTTATAAGCTGTCATAATTCTATTCCCAACATCATGAATAATGGAAAAATCATTATTATATTCATTCGCTGTCTCCTGAGTTTTTTCAACCTTTTCAGGACTAACTACAACTACAAAAACTCCCTTGTCCTGAAATTCCTTTAGATGCTTTTCTAAAGAACTCAAGTGCTTCTTACAATATGGACACCAGTTCCCGCGATAGAAAATCAGTAAAATCTTACTGTCCTTTAAAATTTCTCTGGAATTGATCGATTTTCCATTCTGGTCTTTGCCCATGATCAAGGGTGCGGTTTCACCTACCATCAAATGATCAGCATCAATTTGCGCCACTAAAAGAGTAGTGACAAACAAAAATATAAAAGTTAAAAATGTTCTCATCGCCGTATTTTGAACTTTTAGACGAAGAATACTATTCAAATTACACCAGGTCCTTGGTTCCGTCCAAAGATATTCTCCCCATCAATAGGTCAAAAAACATTCTAAAGTCAGAGATGAGACTCCAAAAGGGATATTTAAAAGTGGCAGGCCTGTTTTTCTCAAAATAATAATGGCCTACCCAAGCAAATCCATACCCCATTATCGGGACATAATACCATAGATCAGAGCGCCCCATAAAAACGGCCAAAAAAATCAATATGAAAACAAGAAGGGTTCCTATAAAATGAAGGCTCCGGCAAGTTTTGTTTTTGTGTTCTGTGAGGTAAAAGCGATAGAATTCACTATAGGTTTCAATTCTTTTCATATGTAAACTAATTCATATCAGTCAATTAAGAGTGAATGAAAATACAAAAAAAATAAATTCCAAAAGCAAACTGTATAAAATAGCAGGTAAAAAAGCTATTACACTAGTGTAGACATAAATTCAAAGTAGCCACCCAAAGTCTGGATTGGAGCCATGTCAGCATATATGGATCCTGTCCGATTAATTCTCTTTTAATGCTTTTCTGATCTCTTTTGCCTTTAACGTGGCTTCAACATTTCTTTCGATGGTATGTCCTGGTCTGCTCCATTTTTTAGCCTCTTCAGCTTCTACAAGAGATCTTCTGATCTTGAATTTTCCTGTATGGTCCTTTTTCTTTTCTGTAGGAATCAGTCCCAGCAGTGAAAACATTTCTGAATCTTTATCCTCACCAGGATTTGGCGTAGTTAATAATTTTTCTCCCGCAAAAATTGAAGAAGCTCCGGCCATAAAGCACAAAGCTTGGCCCTCAGTACTCATTTCAGTTCTACCGGCAGATAATCTAACCGTAGTCTTTGGCATAACGATTCGAGTAGTAGCGATCATTCTAATGACATCCCAAACAGGAACTATGTTCTGTTCTTCAAGCGGCGTTCCTTCTACGGCAACCAAGGCATTGATAGGTACAGATTCGGGCTGAGGGTCCAACTTAGACAAGCTCAACAACATCCCTGCTCTGTCCTCTATCTTTTCACCCATCCCAATGATACCACCAGAACAAACCTTTAAGGCACTCTTTCGTACATTATTCAATGTTTCCAAGCGGTCTTCATAACCTCTGGTCGAAATTACCTCCTTATAATACTCCTCTGAAGTATCTAAATTGTGATTATAATAATGTAATCCTGCTTCTGCCAAACGCGTAGCCTGACTTTCAGTAACCATACCAAGTGTACAGCAAACTTCCATGTTCAATTCACTGATACCACTCACCATTTTCAATACACTTTCAAAATCTTCTCCTTCTTTGACATTTCTCCATGCAGCACCCATACAAACTCTGGAAGAACCGTTTTCTTTAGCTTTTTTTGCCAGATTGATCACTGTTTCATAAGGCAAAAGATCATTCTTTTCGATCTGGGTATGGTATCTCGCTGCTTGTGGACAATACCCACAATCTTCCGGACAACCTCCTGTTTTTATGGAAATTAGGGTGCTGACCTGTATCTTAGAGGGGTCATGAAACTCCCTGTGAACCTGTGCAGCCTCAAAGACCAATTCCATTAGTGGTTTGTTATATATCGCTATGATCTCTTCTTTTGAATACGTTTTCATGTGCTGATTTTTAAAAGTCAAAAATAAGGAAACCTAATGTATTAATCTAAAGAAAGTAATACACTTACCGCATTTCCACCAAATCCAACCGCATTGATCATTACTTTATTGACCCGATGTGGCTTCTTACTAAAACTGCCAAAGGGAACTTCAATGAACCGCTGATGTTTCATCATCAGAATAGCGAGTTCAAGACTCATCCCTCCTGAGGCGCCCAAAGAATGTCCTATAACCCATTTGTTCGAAGTAAGGGCAGGGTGCGCATCTCCAAATACTTTTTTAATGGCATTGTATTCAGAACTGTCTCCTTTGATGGTACCCGGTGCATGCATAACGATTACATCCACTTTATCACTATCCATACCATTTAGTGCCATTTTCATGGAATGCTGAAAGCAATCGGCATTGGTTGATATTGATATATTGTGTTTTAAAGGTTCTGTGGCATAACCAATTCCCTGGACTATTGCCAGGCTCGATTTTTGCACGCCTCGTTCAATGCAAAATACGGAAGCAGCTTCACCCAAAACCATTGTATTCTGGGTTTTATTCATGTCAAGGCTCCTGCAAGGATAGTCACTTTGTTCCCTGGCATATATTTTTAGCGCCCTCATTTGAGCAAGAGTGAAAGCGGTATTGGAAGCTTCACTTCCGCCGACCAAAAATCGTTCGCTCATCCCACTATTGATCCAGGCGATTCCGTTCAAAAGACCATGTAAAGCCGTAGAGCAGGCAATGGAATGGCTTATAACGGGCCCCTGGGTATGCAGATCATGCCCAACCCATGAGGATATATTTCCTAAGGTAGTTGTGGGAGAACTAAGGGTATTGACCAGCCCTTTATCATTTTCACTAAATTCCTTATAATATTTCTCAAACAGGGAGGTGGCTCCCCGGGACGAACCTATATTGACACCAAATTCTTTATCCTTCCAATTGGTTTTCTCAAAAGCCTTTCTTGAACAATAAATGGCCATTAACACAGAAGGGTCAAGATCTTTATAATTCTTGATTTTTTTAAGCTCATTGATCTCGTCCCAATGTTCTTTACTGATACTGCTTACCAGTGCTGAGAATTTTTGAAAATCCTTTTCTTTAATGAAGGATCTCTTCTCCATATAGTGTTGCCAGCTTTCATCTTCTGATGCGCCAAGGGCCGATACTGATGCCATCGAGACTATGGATATTCTCTCCCTCATATCATATGATTTCCAAAGATTGTTCCATTACCTGGTATATCAAATCCAATTCCCCATCGGTAATTACATAAGGAGGAAGCGTATAAATTGTATTTCCTAAAGGCCTTAAAAACACGCCCTTTTCCATAAAAAAGGAATAGAGTTGGTCCCTTAATTTACCGTAACGATCCATTGTAATGTCAAGGTCCAATGCAAAAATAACTCCTGTGACCCTTGTTTGTTTCACCTTATCATGGTCCTTGATACGCTGTGCAAATTCCAGATGACGGTTATGGATTCTTTTTATATTGCTTTGAATTTCTTCGGATCCCAAAAGGTCCAGTCCGGCTATAGCAGCAGTGCAGGCCAAAGGGTTTGCAGAATATGTATGACCGTGGAAAAAGCCCTTACCGATCTCGTCATCATAAAAAGCATCATACACTTTTTGACTACAACAGGTTAGCGCCATGGGTGCCACTCCAGCCGTGAGAGACTTGGATAAGCACATCATATCAGGTTGAGAGATCATATATTCTGAAGCGAAATTCATTCCTGTTTTACCGAAACCTGTCATGACTTCATCTGCAATGGTCAACACATCAGCTTCCTGAGCCATCTGTAAAAGCATTTCCAGATGATCTGGTCTGTACATATGCATGGCAGCTGCACCTTGCACCAAAGGCTCATATATAAAAGCTGCGACCTCCCCGGTGTCCAATACGGCCTTAAAATTGTCCAAAACAGCACTTAGGTTATTCTCATCAGGAACTTCGAGACGGTCAACTGTCAATAAGAAATCTTCAAAGGGGCCATTATAAACAGATAGCCCTGAGACAGACATAGCCCCAAAAGTATCTCCGTGAAAAGCATTTTCAAAAGCAATAATTCTTTTCTTTTTTTGCCCTTGATTAAAATAATACTGTAAAGACATTTTAATGGCAACATCAACCGAAGTTGATCCATTATCTGAAAAAAATATCTTCGCCATGGTCGAAGGCAAAACAGCCATCAATTTTTCAGAGAGTTCTATAGCCGGTGGATGTGTAAAGCCGCTGAACACAACCTGATCCAAAATATCAAGTTGTTGCTTGACTCTGGAAATGATTTGAGGATGACTATGCCCGTACATACATGTATACCAACTGGCGATCCCATCAATATACTTTTTGCCTTCCTCGTCATATAACCAAACACCTTTGGCGCTGACAATTGGCAAGTGTTCCGGATGTAATTTATGTTGTGTCAGCGGATGCCATAAATGCTCCCGATCTCTTTCTTTAAAATTCATTATAAGGCTTCAAGTCTTGGTTTAAACATTTCTGCATACTTTTTAATGACCCGTTTATCGATCACTGCTTCTTCATCTATTCTACCAATTTCCTCAACATGTCCCATTTTCTTGATAATATGTTCTGTAGTCGGATGCGCTTTACCGTTAAAAATAATTCCGGAAACCTCCAACCCCCTACTTCTTAATTCACTCAATGTTAGTAAAGTATGATTGATGCTCCCTAAATAATGCCTTGACACTACTATTACCTTGTAATTATTCTTGATCAGATCTAAGATGGTTTCCTGCTCATTCAAGGGAACCAACAATCCTCCTGCTCCTTCAATAACCAGATGATTCTCAGTTTCAGGTTCCTCAATCAGTTTCAAGGTCAATATGCACTCCATCAATGGCAGCCGCTGCATGAGGACTCATTGGTGTTCGCAAGTGCATAACTATGCTCATGCATGACAGACTTTGAATTAGAGATCAATTCTTCAACACTATGTGTATCGGTATGCTGCAATTCTCCGGCTTGAACAGGCTTCCAGTAATCAGCCTGCATGGCTTCTGTTACAATGGCTGCTACCACTGTTTTACCTACATCAGTTCCAATTCCTGTGATAAAATATGTATTCATGAAGCACTTAAAAAAATCTAGACAAAAGTACTCAATAAAAAAAGAATTTCCTGAATCTCGGAATAAGTATTATAGCTGTGAACACAAAACCTGATCCGCTCCTGACCCAAAGGAACAGTGGGGCTCAATATGGGTTTTGCATCGAAATGATGTTCCTTCAATTTCCCGGTAACCTCTTTAACTCGCTGAGGCGATGCAATCACTGCACTTTGTATCGGAGAATCACTATTGATAAAAATATCTTGTAGTTTATAACGGATGATCATTTCCTTAAAGTAAGCAATATTCTTGTGTAAAATTTCTCTTTCTTTTGTTTCCGATAGCATCTCCAACGGCAAATTGTATGGTCAAAACAGCATGCATTGGCATTGCGGTTGTATAGATAAAAGGTCTTGCAAAATTTACAAGGTATTGAATAAGTAAACGATCTCCTAGCAATAATTGCTCCATGACATCCAAGGGCCTTACCAAAAGTGTGAATTCTGGCAAAGACATCAGCCTCGAGTTCTTGTTCAACAACTATTCCCTGTCCCTTTAATCCATATACCCCTGTAGCATGAGCTTCATCAACAATCAGTTTAAAATTTAATGGCTCAGACAGCTGGGATAATTCTCTTAATGGTGCCTGATCTCCGTCCATAGAGTACACTGACTCAACAACTACATATACCTCCCCTTCTGAATCTGTGGCTTTTATTTTTTGTTGCAGATCATCGAGATCATTATGTCTGAATCCAAAAGCCTTCGCATGAGATAACCTGATACCATCCCTTATTGAAGCGTGAGAAAATTCATCATAAAATATCCTGTCTCCTCGCTGTGGAACCGAAGAAAGTAAACCTATATTCGCATCATAACCTGAATTAAAAAGTAAGGCTCCGTTCAGCCTTGAAAAATTCAGCAAGTTCAGCCTCCAACTCTTCGTGAAAATCAAAATTACCTGACAACAATCTTGAACCAGTACTTCCATTTCGGGCCTGACCAGTCTTTAGCTTCTTCATTACCTGATCAAATAGATGTTCATTTCTCGAAAATCCAAGATAATCATTAGAGGAAAAATCAATAAGATCAGTTTGGGCGGACAAGCTTCTCAAACTGCCACTCAGGCGACGCCCTTCCAATTTATCTAGTAAGTTTTGAAGGAAATTTCATATGGCTAAAATAAAAAAAAACGAGTAAATACTCGTTTTTTAAATCATTTTAAGCTTGCCCCGTAGGACCAAAATTCAAAGGAATCGGAGGTTGCTCATAATCTTTAATTTCACCATTGTTCGCTTCAAAACGGTTTATGTTATCAGCTAGAGCTTTGGCTAGTCTTTTAGCATGCTGAGGGGTTAAAATAATTCTTGATTTCACCTTTGATTTGGGTGAACCCGGCATGACATTGATAAAATCTACAACAAATTCTGAAATAGAATGGTTGATAATGGCCAGATTGGCATAGGTGCCATCAGCTGTTTTCTCATCTATCTCAATATTTAATTGATTTGGTTTTGCTTCTTTTGACATGGTTGACATTTTTATAAAAAAAAGGCACGATAAATCGTGCCTTTATTGTTATCCTTCTATTTCATCTTTTGAACCAACGATGATATGATCGTATTCTCGCATTCCTGTTCCGGCAGGAATTCTTTTACCAACAATTACATTTTCTTTTAATCCTTCAAGATAATCTTCTTTACCACTAACCGCAGCTTCGTTCAAAACTTTAGTTGTTTCCTGGAACGACGCAGCCGAAATAAATGACTTGGTTTGAAGTGAAGCACGTGTAATACCCTGTAAAATTGGCTCCGCTGTAGCTGGAATGGCATCACGTGCAATCATCAGTTTCTTGTCATTTCTTATCAAAATGGAATTCTCATCTCTTAATACCCTGGCTGATACGATCTGCCCGTCTTTAAGGTTTTCAGAATCACCTGAATCTTCAATTACCTTCAGTCCATAAATATTATCGTTGACTTCCATGAAATCATTCTTATGAACCAATTGGTTTTCAAGGAAAATAGTATCACCTGAATCAATCACTTTAACTTTACGCATCATTTGTCTTACAACAACCTCAAAATGCTTGTCATTGATCTTTACACCTTGTAAACGGTAAACTTCCTGAATTTCATTCACCAAATATTCCTGAACCTTTGCAGGCCCCATGATATTCAATATATCAGTTGGTGTTGTTGCTCCGTCTGATAAAGACATTCCTGCTTTTACAAAGTCATTTTCCTGAACAAGAATCTGGTTAGATAATTTCACCAAATACTTTTTAACATCACCTAATTTAGACTCAACAATAATCTCTCTGTTTCCTCTTTTGATCTTACCAAATGAAATCACACCATCGATCTCAGAAACTACTGCTGGGTTAGATGGGTTTCTCGCTTCAAATAATTCTGTCACCCTTGGAAGACCTCCCGTGATATCACCTGCTTTACCAGACTTACGAGGAATCTTTACCAAAATCTGACCAGCCTCGATCTTCTGACCTTCTTCAATCAATAAGTGAGCACCTACCGGTAAAGAATATGATCTTTGTGTTTCTCCTTTTTTCGTTTGAACATGCAAGGTTGGTATAACTCTTTTCTTCTTAGAATCAGAAATTACCTTCTCCTTAAATCCGGTTTGTTCATCCATCTCAACCTGGTAAGTAACTCCTTCAGTTACATCTTCAAACACTGCCTTACCACCAAATTCAGAAACGATCACACCATTATAAGGGTCCCATTGACAGATAAGATCTCCTTTTTTAACTTTAGCTTTGATCACTCACAAAAATATGTGAACCATAAGGAATGTTATTCGTACTTAATACAATACCAGAAGTTTTATCAAGAATCTTAAATTCACTCAGTTCTTGAAATTACAATTTTAACCGGGTTACCTTCATTGTCCAATCCGTCTACTGTCTTAAGATCATCAATAACAAGGTCTCCGCCGTGATTAGCAACCATACGACTATCTTCAGAAATGTTTCCTGCAATACCCCCTACGTGGAAGGTTCTTAGTGTTAACTGTGTTCCAGGCTCTCCAATTGACTGTGCGGCAACTACACCAACAGCTTCTCCTCTTTGAACCATGTTATTCGTTGATAAACTAACCCCGTAACATTTAGTACATATTCCTTTTTTAGCTTCACAAGTAAGTGCAGAACGTACCTCAATGGCATCAAGCTCAGCTGCCTCAACTTTTTTCACTGGCTCTTCAGTAAACAATTCACCAGCCTCAATGATCAACTCATCGGTCATAGGATCGTATACATCATGCAGAGATACCCTTCCGAATATTCTTTCAGATAGTGATTCTACGATCTCATCGTTATTTTTTAATGGTCTTACCTCTAGTCCTCTTAAGGTACCACAATCTTCTTCATTGATAATCACATCTTGAGCAACATCAACCAGTCTTCTTGTTAGGTAACCCGCATCAGCAGTTTTTAATGCCGTATCCGCCAAACCTTTTCTCGCACCGTGAGTAGAGATGAAGTATTCAAGAATTGATAATCCTTCTTTAAAGTTAGAAAGGATAGGATTCTCAATAATCTCACCACCACCTGCTGTAGATTTTTTAGGTTTTGCCATCAATCCACGCATACCGGTAAGCTGTCTGATCTGTTCTTTAGATCCCCTTGCACCAGAGTCAAGCATCATATATACAGAGTTGAATCCTTGTTGATCTTCTCTTAGACGTTTCATGGATAATTCGGTTAACCTGTTGTTGGTAGATCCCCAAATATCAATCACCTGGTTGTATCTTTCCTTATTGGTCAACATACCCATATTATAACTAGCCATGATAGAATCAACCTGCTTATTGGCAGCATCGATCATATCATACTTTTCTTCAGGTATAATAATATCACCCAAACTAAAGGACAAGCCACCCTGGAAAGCAAACTTATAACCCATGTTCTTGATGTCATCAAGGAATTTACCTGTTGTTGGCACATCTGTAACCTTTAAAATATCCACCGATAATATCTCTTAAAGAACGTTTGGTCAATACATCATTGATATATCCTGCTTTTTCAGGAACAACTTCATTGAACAATACCCTACCAACAGTAGTTTTGATGATCTGAGTAACCAGTTCTCCTTTCTCATTAAAGTCTTTCCCTCTTACTTTGATTCCTGCGTTAAGATCTACTTTTTTCTCATTAAATGCGATTTTCACTTCTTCAAGAGAATAAAAAGTCGTTCCTTCTCCTTTCACCTTATGTTCAGGTGTAGAAATTCTTTCTTTGGTCATATAATACAGACCCAATACCATATCCTGAGAAGGTACTGTAATTGGTGATCCGTTTGCCGGATTCAAGAATATTGTGCGAAGCCAGCATCAATAACTGTGATTCCAAAATGGCTTCCTGACCTAATGGAAGGTGAACCGCCATCTGGTCACCATCAAAATCCGCATTAAATGCAGTACATACCAATGGGTGCAATTGAATTGCCTTACCTTCGATCAATTTTGGTTGAAAAGCCTGTATACCTAGTCTGTGTAAAGTAGGGGCCCTGTTTAGTAATACCGGATGTCCTTTAAGCACATTTTCCAAAATATCCCAAACTACAGGTTCTCTTTTATCAATAATTTTTTTAGCAGACTTCACTGTTTTTACAATCCCTCTTTCGATCAGTTTTCTGATCACAAAAGGCTTGTACAATTCTGCTGCCATATCTTTTGGCAAACCACATTCATACAATCTTAATTCTGGTCCAACGACGATTACCGAACGTGCTGAATAATCAACACGCTTACCCAAAAGGTTTTGACGGAAACGTCCTTGCTTCCCTTTAAGAGAATCCGAAAGTGACTTTAAAGGTCTGTTGGATTCTGTTTTAACAGCTGAAGATTTTCTTGTGTTATCAAATAATGAATCTACAGATTCCTGTAACATTCGCTTCTCATTTCTCAAGATCACTTCAGGTGCCTTGATTTCCATCAATCTTTTCAATCGATTGTTACGTATGATCACCCTTCTGTAAAGATCATTTAAATCTGATGTGGCAAATCTACCTCCATCCAATGGAACCAATGGTCTTAATTCTGGCGGAATCACTGGAACTACCTTCATGATCATCCATTCAGGTTTGTTTTCCTTACGTGTATTTGCATCCCTAAAAGCCTCTACAACATTCAAGCGTTTCAACGCTTCCATTTTACGTTGCTTGGAAGTTTCAGTATTGGCTTTATGTCTTAATTCATATGATAAGCTGTCAAGGTCAATTCTTGCCAATAATTCGATCAAACATTCAGCACCCATTTTAGCGATGAATTTATCAGGATCATTATCGTCAAGGTATTGATTTTCCTGAGGAAGTGTCTCCAGAATATTTAAGTATTCTTCTTCAGTCAGGAAGTCCATTTTTTGCAATGGCTCTCCTTCTTCATTCTTGGCAATACCCGGTTGAATCACTACATAACGCTCGTAGTAAATGATCATATCGAGTTTCTTAGATGGTAAACCTAAAAGGTAACCCATCTTGTTCGGCAAAGATCTGAAATACCAGATATGTGCAACAGGAACAACCAGGTTGATGTGACCAACCCTGTCTCTACGAACTTTCTTCTCGGTTACTTCAACTCCACAACGGTCACAGATGATGCCCTTATATCTAATTCTTTTGTATTTTCCGCAGGCACATTCATAATCTTTGATTGGCCCAAAGATTCTTTCACAAAACAATCCGTCTCTTTCTGGTTTGTGCGTACGATAATTTATGGTTTCCGGCTTTAATACCTCTCCTTTAGATTTTTCAAGGATAACCTCAGGAGATGCCAGACCAATGGTAATTTTGTTAAATTTTTTTACAGTGTATTTTTCTCTTTGTCTTGCCATGGTAATGGATAGAATTAAATTGTAAAAATTATATTGTAATCACCGATCACGAAAGCTCGTGACCAGGATGTGGATTGTTGCTTATTCTTCTAACTTAAGGTTTAAACCTAGTCCTTTCAATTCGTGCATCAACACGTTGAACGATTCAGGTAAGCCCGGTTCAGGCATTTTATCACCCTTAACAATAGCCTCGTAAGTCTTGGCTCTACCAAGTACATCATCCGATTTAACTGTCAGGATCTCTCTTAAGGTAGCAGAAGCTCCATATGCTTCAAGAGCCCATACTTCCATTTCACCAAAACGCTGTCCACCGAACTGGGCTTTACCACCCAATGGTTGCTGCGTGATCAATGAATAAGGTCCAATAGATCTGGCGTGCATCTTATCTTCGATCATATGCCCCAGTTTGATAATATAAATTACCCCAACTGTTGCAGGTTGATCAAATCTTTCTCCTGTACCTCCGTCATAAAGATAGGTATGTCCGAAATCTGGAATTCCAGCTTTTCTGGTCAAGGCCGTGATCTCATCGATATTCGCACCATCAAAGATTGGCGTTGCGTATTTTTCCCCAAGATTTTGACCGGCCCATCCTAAAACAGTTTCATAGATCTGACCAATATTCATCCTGGAAGGTACACCTAGCGGGTTCAATACAATATCAACCGGCGTTCCGTCTTCAAGGAAAGGCATATCCTCCTGTCTTACGATTCTGGCGACAATACCCTTGTTTCCGTGACGTCCTGCCATTTTATCACCAACCTTCAATTTACGTTTCTTAGCAACATAAATCTTAGCCAGTTTAATGATTCCCTTAGGTAATTCATCCCCTACGGTTACCGCAAATTTCTTTCTTCTCAAGGATCCCTGAAGATCACTCAATTTGATTTTATAGTTATGGATCAATCTGTTTACAAGATCATTAAGGTCCTTATCGGTTGTCCAAACTCCTTTGGTCAAATGTTCGAAATCAGCAACTGAGTTCAACATTTTCAAAGTGAATTTCTTCCCTTTAGGTAAAATCTCCTCACCCAGGTCATTTTGAACACCTTGTGAAGTCTTACCATTGATCAGACCAAATAATTTTTCCAATAAGACATTTCTTAATTTGTCATATTCAACAGAGAATTCAACTTCAAGGCTGTTTACCTCTTCTTTGTCTTTTACCCTCTTTGCCTTGTCTTTGATAGCCCTTTGGAATAATTTCTTATCAATAACCACCCCTCTAAGTGAAGGTGAAGCTTTTAATGAGGCATCTTTTACGTCACCGGCATTATCTCCAAAGATAGCTCTCAATAATTTTTCTTCAGGAGTAGGATCTGATTCTCCTTTTGGCGTGATCTTACCTATCAAAATATCTCCAGGCTTGATCTCTGCTCCAATTCTGATCATACCATTCTCATCAAGATCTTTGGTCGCTTCTTCACTTACATTTGGAATGTCAGCAGTAAGCTCCTCAGCTCCTAATTTGGTATCTCTAACATCTAACGAGTATTCATCAATGTGAATAGAGGTAAAGATATCTTCACGAACTACTTTTTCTGAAATTACGATCGCATCCTCAAAGTTATATCCTTTCCAAGGCATAAAGGCAACCTTCATGTTTCTTCCTAAAGCTAGTTCTCCTTTTTCAGTGGCATAACCTTCACAAAGTACCTGGCCTTTAACAACCTTGTCCCCTTTGCTCACAATTGGATGCAAGTTGATAGATGTACCTTGGTTTGTCTTACGGAATTTGATCAATTCATAAATTCTGCTATCTGTATCAAAACTTACAATTCTATCATTTTCAGAACGTTCGTATTGAATTTCAATTTTATCAGAATCTACATAGATCACTTCTCCATTACCTTCTGCATTGATCAGGATTCTTGAATCCTCAGCAACCCTTCTTTCAAGACCTGTTCCCACAATAGGAGACTCAGGACGCATTAAAGGAACTGCCTGACGCATCATGTTCGATCCCATCAAAGCCCTGTTCGCATCATCATGCTCCAAAAATGGAATTAAGGATGCAGATATAGATGAGATCTGGTTTGGAGAAACATCCATATAGTTTACCTCAGAGGTAGTTACTACCGGGAAGTCACCATCCAACCTGGCTACTACTTTTTCTAAAACTATGTTACCCTTTTCATCAAGATCAAGATTGGACTGTGCGATCTTTCTTCCTTCTTCTTCTTCAGCACTTAAATAAATGGGCTCTTCCGAAACATTTACGTGCCCGTCAGTTACATTTCTATAAGGAGTCTCAATAAATCCTAAATTATTCACCTTGGCATATACCGCAAGTGAAGAGATCAATCCGATATTCGGACCTTCAGGAGTTTCGATAGGACACAATCTTCCATAATGGGTGAAGTGAACGTCACGAACCTCAAATCCTGCTCTCTCACGAGAAAGACCTCCAGGCCCTAAGGCTGATAATCTACGTTTGTGTGTAATCTCGGCCAAAGGATTCGTCTGATCCATAAACTGAGATAACTGGTTGGTACCAAAGAAAGAATTGATAACCGATGATAAAGTTTTGGCATTGATCAAGTCAATAGGTGTAAACACCTCATTGTCACGTACATTCATTCTTTCACGAATCGTACGTGCCATTCTGGATAAGCCAACTCCAAACTGACCTGCAAGCTGCTCTCCAACAGTTCTTACACGACGATTCGATAAGTGGTCAATATCATCAACTTCTGCTTTCGAATTTACCAAATTGATCAAATTCTTAACAATGGTAATGATATCTTCTTTGGTCAATACTTTTTGCTCGATATCCACATCAAGCCCCAATTTCTTATTCATTCTGTAACGACCAACTTCTCCAAGATTGTATCGTTGTTCAGAAAAGAATAATTTATTGATAATACCTTTGGCCGTTTCATAATCTGGCGGCTCAGCATTACGTAATTGACGGTATATATGTTCAACTGCCTCTTTTTCGGAGTTCGTTGGATCTTTTTGCAAGGTGTTATGAATAATTGCATAATCACCTGCTTCATTATCTAATTTGTGTAAAAGAATGGTTTTGGCACCAGATTCAATGATCTCATCTATGTGCTCTTTTTCCAGTATCGTATCCCTGTCGAGAACGATCTCATTACGTTCTATAGAAACTACCTCTCCGGTATCTTCATCTACAAAATCTTCAAACCATGTTTTAAGCACTCTTGCTGCAAGTTTTCTTTCGAGAACCTTTTTAAGACCGCTTTTTGATACTTTAACCTCTTCTGCAAGATCAAAGATCTCCAGTATATCTTTGTCCCTTTCAAAACCAATGGCTCTGAACAAAGTTGTAACCGGTAATTTTTTCTTTCTGTCAATATAGGCGAACATCACCTGATTGATATCAGTTGCAAATTCAATCCAGGAACCTTTAAAAGGAATTACCCTAGCTGAATACAATTTTGTACCATTTGCGTGAAATGACTGACCAAAGAAAACCCCAGGTGAACGGTGTAATTGAGAAACTACAACCCTTTCAGCTCCATTGATGACAAAAGTACCACTATGGGTCATGTATGGAATAACTCCTAAATAAACATCTTGAACGATAGTTTCAAAATCTTCATGTTCAGGATCTGTACAATACAATTTTAAACGAGCCTTCAGAGGAACACTATAAGTAAGTCCTCTTTCTATACACTCTTGGATGGAATATCTTGGCGGATCAACAAAGTAATCCAGGAATTCTAAAACAAAATTATTTCTTGTATCGGTAATTGGGAAGTTTTCCATGAAGGTTTTATACAAGCCTTCGTCACTTCTTTCATCAGATTTGGTTTCTAATTGAAAAAAATCCTGGAAAGATTTAATTTGAATATCAAGGAAGTCTGGATATTCGGTTATCAATTTAGCTGATGCAAAGTTTACTCTTTGGGTTTTTTGTTTCGTTGCCAATGGAGAAAAATTTAAATTAAATTATAAGAACGAATATATATGCAAAATGGTTTAGGTCTAAGTGGTGTTACCCCAAAGACCTAAACCTTAACTGTTTAGTACTTAAGCGAATTACTTAAGCTCAACTTCTGCTCCAGCTTCTTCTAAAGATTTTTTAAGACCTTCTGCCTCATCTTTAGAGATACCTTCTTTGATAGGTGCTGGTGCACTATCAACGATTCCTTTGGCTTCTTTTAAACCTAAACCAGTTAATTCTTTAACTAATTTAACTACGGCTAATTTTGAAGCACCTGCGGCTTTAAGGATTACATCAAATTCTGATTTTTCCTCAGCAGCAGCTTCACCACCACCTGCAGGTCCTGCTACTGCTACTGCAGCTGCTGCAGGCTCAATACCATACTCTTCTTTCAAAATATTTGCCAATTCATTAACTTCTTTTACAGTTAAGTTAACTAATTGTTCTGCGAAATCTTTCAACTCTGCCATTTTTCTACTGTTTAAATTTTATTATTTAGTTTATTAGTGTGTTTATTATTTTTCTGATAAAGTTTGAAGGATACCATGAATTTTCCCTCCACCTGATTGAAGTGCTGAAATAACATTCTTCGCTGGTGATTGTAACAATCCAATAATATCTCCGATTACCTCTTCTTTAGACTTGATGTTAACTAAGTTGTCCAGTTGATCATCTCCAACATAAACAGCTTCTTCAACATAAGCTCCTTTAAGAATTGGCTTCTCCTGCTTTCCTTTGCGGAAAGCCTTGATTACCTTAGCCGGAGCATTTCCGGTTTCGGCCATCATCAAAGAAGTATTTCCTTTAAGAACACTTGGTAATTCACCAAAATCTTTATCACTACTTTCCATTGCCTTTGCAAGCAAGGTATTTTTCACAACTGCCAATTTAACATTAGCTTTAAAACAAGCTCTACGTAAATTTGAGGTGTCAGAAGCATTCAATCCTGAGATATCAGCTAAATAGATTACTGGGTTATCAGTTAACTTGCCAGTCAAATCTTGTATTACTTGCGATTTTTCTTCTCTTGTCATAATTTCAAAATTTTACGGCATTAAACTGTTTTAGTATCTACTGCAACCCCAGGGCTCATCGTACTTGACAAGAATATACTCTTGATATACGTCCCTTTAACAGTTGAAGGTTTTAACTTCACAATGGTTTTGATCAATTCATTCGCATTTTCAGCAATCTTATCTGCTTCAAAAGAAACTTTTCCGATTGATGCGTGAACGATTCCAGTTTTATCCACTTTAAAGTCAATTTTACCACCTTTTACATCTTTGACTGCTTTTGCTACATCCATAGTAACAGTACCGGTCTTTGGGTTAGGCATTAAACCTCTAGGGCCTAATATTCTACCTAAAGGACCTAGTTTACCCATTACACTTGGCATGGTAACAATAACGTCAACGTCTGTCCATCCTCCCTTAATCTTGGTGAGGTATTCATCCAATCCTACGTAGTCAGCACCTGCTTCTTTGGCTTCCGCCTCTTTGTCAGGAGTAACCAATGCCAATACTTTAACATCCTTACCTGTACCATTTGGAAGGGTTACAACACCTCTTACCATCTGGTTCGCTTTACGTGGATCTACACCTAAACGTATTGCAAGATCAACACTTGCATTAAATTTTACGCTGGTGATTTCTTTAACCAGAGAAGAAGCCGATAATATATCGTGCGATACATTAAAGTCTACTTTACCTCTAGCTTCTTTTTGCTTCTTTGTTAGTTTTGCCATTTTCTTACGCTGTTTTAACTGGAGCTGTTCCCTTAACTCGAATTCCCATAGATCTCGCTGTTCCTGCAACCATCAACATAGCCGACTCAACCTGAAATGCATTCAAATCCTGCATTTTATCCTCAGCAATGGTACGTATCTGATCCCAAGTAACAGAAGCTACTCTCTTACGATTTGGTTCTCCAGAACCTTTCTTAACTTTAGCTGCTTCTAACAATTGAATTGCCGCTGGTGGAGTTTTTACAACAAAATCAAAAGATTTATCCTTGTAAACATTAATTACAACTGGTAAAACCTTTCCTGGTTTGTCCTGGGTTCTGGCATTAAACTGCTTACAGAACTCCATAATATTAACTCCGGCAGCACCTAATGCTGGTCCTACTGGTGGTGAAGGGTTAGCCGCACCTCCTCGAACTTGCAATTTTACTACCTTACTAACTTCTTTTGCCATTGTTTTAACTTTAATTAATAAAACACATTAAGTGGAAGCTAATGCATTTACATAATACTGTAACATTTATGAAATTTTTTCAACTTGCATATAATTCAGTTCCAAAGGAGTTTTTCTCCCAAAGATCTTTACCATAACTTCAAGCTTACGTTTTTCCTCATTAATCTTTTCAATTGTACCGTCAAAACCATTGAACGGTCCATCTATAACTTTCACTGTTTCACCAGGTATAAATGGTATTGCAACATTTTCATTCTGAACAGCCAAATCATCTACTGTACCCAACATTCTGTTCACTTCCGATTTTCTTAAAGGAACAGGATCTCCTCCTTTGGTCTCACCAAGAAACCCGATAACACCTGTCACAGATTTGATCACGTGAGGAACCTCACCGCTCAAATTTGCTTCTACCATAATATAACCAGGAAAATAAACCTTCTCTTTATGGTATTTCTTACCATTTCTGATCTGGATCACTTTCTCTGTAGGTACCAAGACCTGGCTAACATAATCAGATAAACCCAATCGAGCAATTTCGTTCTCAATATAGGTTTTAACCTTATTTTCTTGTCCACCAATTGCCCTAACGGCATACCATTTCATTACAGAAGAATCAGACATATTCATGTATTAATTAAAAATATTGAAATATTTTTCTAAGCCCATTTGAAAGAACTTGTCTACTAGAAATACAGCGATGGCAAAAATCACCGTAAACACCGCCACCAATACCGTATTTTTTTGCGCTTCTATTCTTGGCATCCAAGAAACATTATGCTGCAATTCCTCAAATGATTCCTTAATGTAATTCACTATACCCATTATTATCACTTTTACGCACGGGTGGAGAGACTCGAACTCCCGACACCTGGTTTTGGAGACCAGTGCTCTACCAACTGAGCTACACCCGTATGGTCAGAAAATGGATCCCTTTAAACAAGACCATTTGTCTCCCAATTAATCAGCATGCTCAAATTAAAACATACTTTTTAAAAGAATATAAGGCGCTTCTGTAAAGAAGCACCTGATATTCAAATTTTTATCTCAACTGAAATTGATTATAATTAATCAAGGATTTCAGTTACCTGTCCGGCACCTACTGTTCTACCACCTTCACGGATCGCAAAACGTAAACCTAAGTTCAAGGCAATTGGTTGAAGTAAATCAACAGTAATTGTCAAGTTATCACCTGGCATTACCATTTCAACACCATCAGGTAAATTAATTGTTCCAGTTACGTCTGTTGTTCTAACATAGAACTGAGGACGGTAATTTTTATGGAATGGAGTGTGACGTCCACCTTCTTCTTTTTTCAAGATATATACCTCAGCTTTGAATTTAGCATGAGGAGTAATTGAACCTGGCTTACAGATTACCATACCTCTTTTGATCTGATCTTTGTCAATACCTCTTAAAAGAAGACCAACGTTATCACCAGCTTCACCTCTATCTAATATCTTACGGAACATTTCAACTCCAGTAACAGTAGAAGTCAATTTCTCAGCACCCATACCAATGATATCAACACGATCACCAGTGTTAGCAACACCTAATTCAATACGACCAGTAGCAACTGTACCACGACCAGTAATAGAGAATACATCTTCAACAGGCATTAAGAAATCTTTTTCAACATCTCTTTTAGGAATTTCAATCCAAGTATCAACAGCATCCATCAATTCCATTACTGTATCAACCCATTTTGCTTCACCGTTCAATGCACCTAAGAGCAGAACCTTGAATCACAGGACCGTTATCACCATCATACTCATAGAAAGAAAGTAAGTCTCTTACTTCCATTTCTACCAATTCTAGTAATTCCTCATCATCAACCATGTCAACTTTGTTCATAAACACAACCATTCTAGGAATACCTACCTGGCGACCTAATAAGATGTGCTCTCTAGTTTGTGGCATTGGACCATCAGTAGCAGCAACTACCAAGATAGCACCGTCCATTTGAGCAGCACCTGTTACCATGTTCTTAACGTAATCCGCGTGACCTGGACAGTCAACGTGTGCATAGTGACGGTTCGCAGTTGAATATTCAACGTGAGCCGTATTAATAGTTATACCTCTTTCTTTTTCTTCAGGAGCGTTATCGATCTGATCGAAATCCTTCACTTCAGAAAGTCCTTTATCTGCCAACACTTTTGTAATGGCAGCAGTCAAAGTAGTTTTACCGTGGTCAACGTGTCCAATAGTACCAATGTTTAAATGGGGCTTTGAACGATCAAAAGTTTCTTTTGCCATGATTGTTAAATTTTAATCTTAGTTATATATATATTCGTGTTTAATTCTATTTTTGAAGCATCTTCATTGAGCCAATGACGGGATTTGAACCCGTGACCTCTTCCTTACCAAGGAAACGCTCTACCCCTGAGCTACACCGGCTTAGGTATTGTTAAAAACCGGACTCCTTTTCATTGTATTTGTGCTCAAGTACAAAATCACCTGGAATAGGTTTTATTCATTTCAAACTAATCTTGTGAATTAGTTGAAAAATAGAGCGGGAGACCGGGCTCGAACCGGCGACAATCAGCTTGGAAGGCTGAAGCTCTACCAACTGAGCTACTCCCGCTTAAATTTTTTCACCTTAAACAAACTTGTGGGGAGAGCAGGATTCGAACCTGCGAAGGTTTCCCAACAGAGTTACAGTCTGTCCTCGTTGGCCGCTTGAGTATCTCCCCTCAATTTTACTATTTTTTTCAAAGACCTGAGCCGATGGAGGGACTCGAACCCACGACCTGCTGATTACAAATCAGCTGCTCTAGCCAGCTGAGCTACATCGGCTTTTTCATCACAATAATTCCAAAAAAAACGAATCAAAATTCAATTGCTTTTCTCAGAATACCATATAAAAAAACAAACCGCTTTTTCTAACGGTTTGCAAATGTAAAAAGTTTTATCAGTTCTACAAAACTTTTTGACTATATTTTTAAAATATTTTAGGCCCTTAATTTCTCTTTTCGTTTAACTAATTGTCTTTTCACTGAATCAGCACTTAGACTTACAGCTTCCTCAAAAGTTTTGGACTGTTTTTTGGCCACTATATCAACGCCTGGAAGCTTAATTTTTATGTCTACCAATTTATTTTCTTTCTCGCTTGTACTTTGCACCTTTAGATATACTTCGGCACCAATGATATGGTCGTGAAATTTCTCCAGGTTATTAACTTTCTTTTCAATGTAATTGACTAAATCCTGGCTAATATTGAAATTAACCGACTGAACAGATATTTTCATAAGTTAATAGTTTTTATTGCTCCTTGGATGAGCACGGTTATACATTACTTTCAAATCCTTCAAATTACTGTGTGTATACACTTGAGTCGAAGCCAAACTGGAATGTCCAAGTAATTCCTTTACAGAATTCAAATCAGCTCCTTCGCTTAACAGGTGCGTCGCAAATGAATGCCTAACAATATGCGGGCTCTTTTTAACCTTTACTGACACCATACCAAAATAGTCATTTATAATTCTATATACTAGTGTAGGGTAAATATTGTCTCCTTTCTTCGTTACAAAAAACGAATCGCAACTGGTTTCAATATCTCTCCTCAGCAATCTGTACTTTTTTATGGTTCCCACCACTGAATTTAATAACGGGAGTTGTCTTTCTTTATTTCGTTTTCCCAGTACTTTAACAACACTTTGTGAAAGGTCAATAGATGTATCCTTTAAACCGATCAATTCAGCCCTTCTCATTCCTGTCGTATACAACAATTCAATGATCAATTTATCCCTTACCAATTCAAAGCCATCTGCCTGATCAAAAAAATCAAGAACCTCGTTCATTTCCTTCTCAGAAAATGGAACATTCACTCTCTTCTCCACTTTCAGGGATTGATGTTTTCTCAAAGGATGCTCATCCAGTTGCTTTGATTTTAGCAAATAATTATAATATGATCTCAAAGAACTGATCTTTCTGTTGATCGATCTATTTGAAATCTTATTCTCCACTAAGGCCACGATCCAACTCCGAATAATAGCATACGACACATTGGAGATTTCTGTTATTTGAAATTCTTTTTTACAGAACTCTTCAAATGAAATCAGGTCATTTCTATAAGCCGTAATTGTGTATGGTGAATATTTTCTTTCGCAATCTAGATAGGTTATAAAATGAGATACACTCAAAATCGATCTTCAGTTATCAATAATTAATTCAGTTATCTAAGCTCTACTGAACCTATGTCGCTACTTTCAAAAATACAAAAAATACCTCATTAACTTACATATTTAACAAAAAAAAAGTCCCGCGATTGCGGGACTTTTATTTATTATGAAAAGGCATTAACCTTTTTCTTCTGAAGTTCGAATTGCTTGAACATATTGGGCTTTTTGAATTTGCTTACGTCTTACAACTGAAGGTTTAGTAAACTCCTTTCTTTCACGCAACGATCTCATTGTCTTCGTTCTATCAAATTTCCTCTTAAAACGTTTTAACGCTCTGTCTATATTTTCACCATCCTTAACCGGAATAATCAACATAGTTGGGCACCTCCTTTCATATGTACTTTAAGTTTATTTTTTGGGCTGCAAATATACAAAGAATTAGTTTCAAAAAAATGTATTATATTTATTTTTTATTCTATTCCCCTCATGAATCAAAAATTTAAGTATTTTTTTATTGGATTTGCCTGCCTGCTCTTTGTTATTGTAGGCTTTTATTTTTGGGCATCTTCTCCAAACATTAGCGCAAATAATTACAATAATACGGGTCAATACGACTACTCAAGCAGTATATCGAATGATTCTATTGATCAGCATTATTACTTATAATATTGGCTACTTGAGTGGAATGACCAATAACCTGCCCATCGAAAGACCAAAATCACTGTTTGATCAAAATTTGAATAAGGTTATTTATGAGCTAAAAAAAACAGATGCAGATATTGTAGCCTTTCAGGAAATCGATTATGATTCAAAAAGATCCTATTATGTGAACCAGCAAAATGAGCTGGGCAAGCTGGGCTATTCCTATTATGGGCAAAATATCAATTGGGATAAAAAATATGTTCCTTTCCCCTACTATCCATTTTCCTTACATTTTGGTAAAATTGTTTCGGGGCAATCCGTATTGAGTAAATATCCTATCAAGGATCAGGAAAGAATAGCGCTTCAAAGAAATTCAGAGAATCCATTTTATTATGACAGTTTTTATATCGACAGGCTTGCACAGGTTTGTAAAATAGCAATCAAAGATAAAACGCTGGTTCTTATCAATGTACATTTGGAGGCATATGACCAGGCAACAAGAAAAAAGCAGATGAAACAGGTGAAGAATCTATATATCAAATACTATAAGGACTTTCCAACCATACTGCTGGGAGATTTTAATAGTGACATTCATTTTGAAGACGCAGCCATCGATCTGATCATGGAACTTCCAGATACAGGATGCGCTGCCTTTGATACTTCTATAGCTCAAAATACTTTTAGTTCTGATTCACCCAGTGTAAGACTTGATTACATATTTTACAATAAAGAATTTATTTCGGAAGTTGAGGCAAAAATTTTAACACAGTTTGACTTAGCCTCGGATCACTTACCTTTACTCATGAAATTCAAATTTAAAGACCAACTTTATGCAAACATTAGACGACAACCGACCTCTTGACCCCAAGGAATGGGCGCTCACCATTTTTATCTCCTCCCTGCCACTCATAGGAATTATTATGCTACTTGTTTGGGCCTTTGGCGATGGCTCCAATATCCACAAAAAGAACTGGGCCAAAGGAACACTGATACTTTGGGTCATTGGTTTTATTATTGCCTTCGCATTCTTATTTTTTTTCGGAGGAATCGCCATTATGTCTCAATTGTTTAATTGATTTAATGCAAGAAGCCGAAGTAGGATCAGATCCTACTTCGGCTTTTTTTAACTATTTTTAATGATTCAACAGATGCACATGCACCATAGTTATTTCCAATGAATCATAAGTGTTTTGAGCACTCTGCTAGCTTATGAATCTTTTTTTCCAAAAACACGTTTGAACCAGGATTTTCTTTTGCCCTTTTTGGCTTGTTTCTTGGCTTTTTTCGATGCCTTTTCAAAAGTCATGTTTTTGTCCCTGAATATATCATCAAAGAATTTCTCAAAATCAGAATCATCTATATGATCAACGCATGCCATGGCCTCAAGGTCCCTGTCAGAAATCGTTAAATCTCTTAAATATTTGCTTCTTAAAGTACTATTCTTTTGTGCCTGCTGAAGTGTTTTGGCTACTAGAGGAAGCGCGAGCGCACTTCCGGATCCGTCAGAACCCTTACGAAAATGCACCACGGGATAGCTTGCTCCCACCCTGGTTGCTACTACAAGATCATTATTATAAGCCAAAAACCATGCATCACCATAATCCTGAGATGTGCCTGTTTTTCCTGCAAAGGAAGACCTTACTCCATACACATTGCTCATTGAACTACCCGTACCTTCCCTTACTGCCTTTTCCAGCATTGCAGTTAATAAGCCACTGGTAGATTCCTTCAAAACAGACTCCTGTAAAACTGCTTTCGGATGCTTGTATAAACTGCGACCATCCGCGGTTCTTATTTCTTTGATAAAAACAGGCTCGATTCTTTTTCCTGAATTGGCAAAAGCAGCATAAGCAATGGCCATCTCATACAAACTGGCTGTTGTGGTTCCCAAAGCTGCGGAGGGCTTGTTACTTAACTCTTGTGAAAATCCCAAAGCTTTCCATACATCAGCCAGCAAATCGAAATCCTGTTGAAAAAACAAATTAACAGTTGGAATATTCATTGACCTGGCCAGAGAAGCAGCCATAGAATATTTACCACCAACAGAATGATCGTAATTCTGAGGTTGCCAATTATCAAAATCATTTAAAACAAGCTCATCATTATCCAGATATTGACAAGGCATTGCTCCCTGCTCCAGGGCTGAAGCGTATAGAATTGGTTTAAAAGCTGATGCTGTTTGACGTTGGGCAAAGATCTGGTCATAGGGTTGTGTCCTGAAATCGATGCCACCCACCCAAGCCTTAATAAATCCATTTTTGGGATCCATAGCAATCAGACCGGCATGCAACAAAGTTAAATCAAGAGCCAAACTATCTCTGATAGATATGGAATCTGAAGTAAATCCGTTCCATCCAAATACCTCCCTCATTTTTTTGACATCGGCAAGATCTTCCAACTGCAGTTTTTTTAGCTCCTTTTTTACCAAACCATTCAGTACAGCTTTGTCCGAACCTTTAGCGTATTGCCTGCTCAAACGTTCCTGCATTTTACCCAAATGAGATTTAAAGGCACCAAGTGCATATTGTTGTAAATCAAAGTCAAGGGTGGTTTCTATGATAAGGCCGCTCTTTTTCAAGTCATAAATGGTATCTGAACGCCTATTCAAAACTTCTAATATTTTTGAAGCTTCTTTTCTGATCTGCACCAAATAATAGTTGGCAGGTCCTTCCGACTCAAGGTTTGCATAATCCAACCTCAACGGCAATTTTTGAAGCTCATTTGTTTTTTCCGCGGTCAAATACCCATATTTCTCCATTTGCTCCAGAACCACATTTCTCCTGCTTAAAGCGTGATCTGGATATAATCTGGGATTGTAATAAGTATTGGCCTTCAGCATGCCTATTAAAACTGCTGATTCTTCAATCTTTAATTTGGCAACACTTTTATTAAAAAATCTGTGGGCAGCCGCTTCAATTCCCAAAACATTTTCTCCAAAAGGAACCGTATTCAAATAAAGTGTAAGAATGTCTTCTTTGGAATAGATGCTCTCAAGGCGATTGGCAAGTATGATCTCTTTGGTTTTATTGACCGGCATGGATAAAAATCCATAGTGCTGCCTGCCAAACATATTTTTTGCCAGTTGCTGCGTTATGGTACTTCCTCCTCCTGCTCCTTTTTGCCTTAGCACGATAGATTTGACCAAAACCCTTAACAAGCTTCGAGAATCAACCCCTTCATGTTCAAAATAACGAGCGTCCTCAGTGGCAACCAACGCATTAATGAGGTCAGATGGAAGCTGCTTATACACCACATTGGTTCTGTTATCAGCAAAAAACTTACCTATCAGCTTTCCTCGATCAGACAGCACCAAAGAGGCGGTTTCATTTTTAAATTCCTTTAGTTCTTTCTCCGTAAATACATGTCCGAATACGCCCAAATAGATGAAACCCAGAAATATACCAAACAAGAGCAAGGCAATCAGGGAGAATTTTACAAAAAATATAATCAGTTTTCTTTTCATAACTCACTAGGCAGGTCGTTTTGAATTGTAATAAGATTCAAAATTTGTGGTTGTAATTAATTCCTCATAACAACAAGCGTCGCAATATAGCCTGTAAGTATATTCCATTCTTTATCGGCCAAAACCATGCCATTCTCATCCAACACTTTAAATTCAGCAGTATTTGGTCCCGATGAACCTTGATTTAAAGCCTCTATATCAATTCGATTAAAACCTTCCCTTAAGTTTACATCTATAGAATAATAACCTCCGCGAAGCGTAATACTCCTTCTTATAACCTCCTCGTTCACATATAACTTCACTCTATCCCCGTCAACATAACTGTGGTCTCTGCAAATGATCCTAATTGATTTTGAACTTGTTTCCAATTTTCCAAGTTCCAGAGAAGTTTGAAATTTTTTGATGCTAACATCACTACCGTTCCAGTATTGGGATACAAGGACGTCCTTTTCCCTTTGGTTAAGATCACTCATACTTCTTTTCCTTTTCTCAGGAATGACACTTAGTGAAGGGAATTTATCAGCAATATCCTTGAGGTTTCCAAACAAAGTGATCGTCTCAGCTTTGATTTCCGGACTATCAGCGTTTTGAGGTATAAATTGCTTTTCGCTTTTAAGATCAGGCTGATATTGAAAAGCATCGGTTTGCTCCACATTATTATTGTCTATCTGCGACAGTAATCCTGTAGAAAAGCAAAAAAACAAAAAAGTGACAAGAATTTTTTTCACAAGTTAATACTTCGTTTAATAAAAATTTCCGGCGGCCAAATTACAAATTAATGCCTACCTTTTTATTAAAACTATATTAAAACTTCGAAGTCACTCTCACTTATTATTACTCTTTTTTATAGTTCCGCTGGATCTTTTTGATGGCATTCTCAATTGACTTGTCGGGCTCGATCACATTGAGCTCTCCCCAGAATTCAGGATCAGAAAAACCTGATGTCTGATCTGTAAGAATAACGTTTCTTCTCATGCGTTCTCTATTTTTTACAGTAACATTTTGGTCATTGTCTGTCCAATCAGTAATTGCCATTTCGATCGCAACATGATATATAGAATTAAACAATTTCTTGTCCCAATTAATTTTAAAACTCAACTCAATTCTACTGTAACTATAGTGCCATTTTCCATTGATTAGCTTATAATCAACAATATATTTGGTATCAAGAGGAGTCACATCGGCATTCTGGGGTTTCTTCTTTACAAAGAATTTTTTGGCCTTTTCCAGATTATTCAAATTCAAACTAAAAACGGTCTTAACCAATGCAAACGTATCTGTATCTATATATAATTTTCCCTTGTAAAAAGGCTCTACGATAGAAGGCCTTTGAACAAAATCGATCACATACACATTTCTATTGTCTATGTTGATCATTTTGTCAAAAGTAAATTTATAAATCTCAAACATGTCAGGTGTAAAAAAAAGGTTTTCATTCCTGATCATGTCCATGCTTAAATTGTTATAAGGTCCTCCTTGTAATTTGATCACCAAAGTATCTATCTTTCTATAGTCAGTACTTTTTCGCGACTTATTAAGGACAACATAATCACCTTGGTTACCTCTTTGCTGTTTATACACATCAACTACTGCTTCTGAAAGAGAGGCATAGGTTCTTCTTTTCTTAATAGACTCCCTGTAAAAAGCCTTTTCAATGATCGGTTCACTATAAGCGTTCGCCTTTTTTCCTGCTATCACTTTTCTTAACACCGATATAGGGTCTGCTTCAACCAAATTAACATCTGGCAGTTTTTCAAAAGATTCTTCCATGTTGATGGTCATTTCATCTGTCCCAAAAGAACTCAATGGAATTGTTTTATTTTGATAGCCCAGATAAGTGATGATCACTTTTTCATTTTTCAATGAAGTCGGGACTTTCAGTAAAAACACACCTTCCAAATTCGAAATGGTGGAAACATTTGAATTGCTTACTGATACGGAAGCATATTCTAAAGCTTTTTTAGTTTTTCCATCAACGACCATTCCTTTGTACTCCTTAAAGTCAGCGGAATTATCATCCTGCGCGATCAACGACGGTTGAATTAACAAAAAGACCAATATATACAAACAACTGCTGAACAACGATTCAACGTTACGACTTAACTTATTCTTATTCAGTATCATAATGTTTTATTTAACGAATAATTTCAACTAATGAAATTAAATAATAATGAGCAATTAGAAAAGAATTTTAACTTAAATGTCGATGAGGTTCTAAATCCCCCTGAAGAACTAACTTATCTTATGAATAATAGGATTGAAGGCCTTGGAAGCAATCAAAACTTTATCTCCAATTTGCAGACTGGTGGCCTCCTGGTCATTGGCGATGACCTTTACGAGATCCTTACCGATCAATACCGTAACGATCACAATAAAATCTTGTTTGACCATACCGATCACTTCTCCTGTAAACTGAAACTTTGCATTAACTCTGTCATTGGTGAACATATCTGCCGGATTTCCCTGCCGGACAATACGACCCTGATCCATTTCAATCATAAAATCGGACAAACGAATGATCTCGGAAACATCATGACTTATCAATAGCGTTGTCAAACCAAATTCTTTGTGAACCTCAAGAATATAGGATTGAAGTTTTACTCTCATTTCATGATCAAGTGCAGAAAGCGGCTCATCCAGCAATAACATTCGTGGCTGACTAACCAGCGCTCTTGCCAATGCAACTCTTTGTTTTTGACCTCCTGATAAAGTGTTGGGTTTCCTGTTTTGCAACTGACCCAGATCAATAATGTCTGCCAATTTATCAACGATAGCCTTAGACTGTCCTTTAGCTAAACCGAAACAAAGGTTCTCTCTCACCGTCATATTGGGAAAAAGAGCATATTCCTGAAATACAAAACCAATGTTTCTTTTTTGCGGAGGCAGGAATATATTCTTAGAAGTATCTGTCCATACATCCTTTCCCATACTGATATATCCATTTTCGGGATTCATAAGCCCCGCAAGTAACATAAGTAATGTACTTTTACCGGCTCCCGATTTCCCATAAACAGTAACAAGCTGACCTTCTTCAAACTGCATTTTCAGATCCAGCTTCATTTCGCCTGTAGAGGACTTCAATATTTTTTGAACAGAAATTTCAATCATCACGACCAAATTTAGTGAAGTATCCTCCATTGACAAGGTATACCATCAGTAGAATAACAAAGGTAATTCCAAACAAGATCAGCGAATAACTATTGGCAGCAGCATAATTTAAACTTTCAACTTCATCATAGATGGCAATGGAAGCTACTCTTGTTTTTCCCGAAAGATTTCCCCCTATCATCAAAACAACACCAAACTCACCAATGGTATGAGCAAATGCAAGTATGATCCCGGTTAACAAAGATGGTTTCATATTAGGCAATAAAACCCTCATCAAAGTGGTCAATCTTGATTTTCCCATGACGTAAGAGGCATTTTGAAGCGAAGGAGATAAATTGGCAAAACCAGCTTGAATCGGATGCACCATAAAAGGTAAACTATAAATCAATGATCCCAGCACCAAGCCTTCGAAAGAGAATACAAGTCTGACACCCAACCATTGGTCCAACCAGTCACCAAAAGCATTTGACGGACTAAACGCCAGCAGCATATAGAAACCAATCACTGTAGGTGGTAAAACCAAAGGCATACTCACAAGGGTTTCAGCAATTGGTTTTATTCTAGATCTGGTATGGGCCAGCCAATAAGCCAAAGGAATTGAAATGATCAATAACAGGACGGTGGTGATCAAAGCCAGTTTAAAAGTAAGAAAGAGTGGGTTCCAGTCTATCATTTTGACAACATCAATTCATTGGTTTTTACCATAGCCGTTAATTCCATGCCAAGCACGATCTGCAATTGCTTCACTGCATTTGAGGTAATGATCGAAGTGATCGTTCCCATTTCTGTATCGATGCTCACTTTGCTCAATAAAGTATCCGATTCAATATGGCTTACCTTACCCTCCATTTTATTTCTTAGACTAATACCGCTCATATCACCTACCCCAAGGATCACTTCGGTTTCTTTAAAAATCACCTTGACCTCATTATCAACTTTTAAATAAGGAGCCGTTTCAGGAGTATCTATAAGGATGGTTGAAAATAGAACCGATCCAACCCTCACTTTTACAATCGAAAGATCTCCATTTACTTTAATACTATCTATATTTCCTTTTAAAATATTCATATCAGTGCTTCATATCATAGCCAAACTTATGCAAAATTTCTTTGCCTTCTGAGGAAAGTACATAATCCCTGAATTGGATCGCTTTGCTTTCAAAAGATTTACGGCTCTTTAAAACCACCATGCCTTGTGCCATTGGGGAATACAAATCTTTGTCAATTTCAGACCATTGCCCCCGATCTTTCATTTGTGAAGACATCACCACTGATTTTGATGTAAAACCCAGATCTACAGATCTTGAAATAATAAACTGATTTGTTTGGGCTATACTTTCACCATAAACTAGCTTTTTTTGGACTGCCTCCTCGATCCCGAATTTTCTAAGCACCTCCATGGCCGACACTCCATATGGTGCGGTTTTGGGGTTTCCTATGGCAATATGAGTGATCTGTTCAGACAACAGGGTTTCCAATTCCGGCTCAACATCCTCATGCAAGGTCCATAAAATAAGATTGCCGTAAGCATAGATGTCAGGTTGGAAGAGGGTAAACTTTCTGTTATATAATTCCTGTGGATATTTCATATCGGCTGAGAGCAGCAAATCAAAAGGGGCTCCTTCAATAATCTGGGCAGTCAGTTTTCCGCTGGAGCTGATGATAATTTCACATTCTACGCCTGATCTTTGAGAAAAATCATCTGCGAGCTCCTTTATTGCGAATTGAAGGTTTGCTGCTACTGCAATCCTTAGCTTATCCTTGTGTTCCTTTTTGCAAGACAACAAGAGAACCATTAGGATGCAACTGGATAAAAAAAGAATCTTTCGATAAAGAGGTGCGCTAAGCATTTGTAGCTTTTTTTAGGTAAAAATACAAGAACTTTTGGATTTCCTGCGATATCTTTTCACCCATAATTTCAAAACCAAAAAGGGTCGTTCAGCCCATCAGACCGAATCAACCCTTTTACTAAAATATCACCTTATTTTATACTTTTTCCGGAGACATATATTTATATACGATCCCTGCCAAAGCCGCACCAACAATAGGTGCTACCCAAAATAACCATAATTGACCCGTGGCCCAGTCGCCCACGAAAAGTGCCTGACTGGTACTTCTTGCAGGGTTCACTGAAGTATTGGTCACAGGAATGCTGATCAAATGAATTAAAGTAAGTGCCAGACCTATGGCCAATCCACCAAATCCTGCGGGAGCTTTTGAATGAGTTGCCCCCAAAATCACGATCAGGAACATAAAAGTCATCACGATTTCTGTAACAAGGGCAGCAGTCATACTATAACCTCCAGGTGAATGTTCTCCAAATCCATTGGCCGCAAATCCGCTGCCCACAAGATCAAAACCATCTTTCCCACTTGCGATCAAATACAAAATACCGGCACCGGCAATGCCCCCAAGAACCTGGGCAATGATGTAAGGAACAAGGTCTTTTTTATCAAACCTGCCACCGATCCATAATCCAACCGATACTGCCGGGTTTAAATGACACCCGGAAATATGACCTATGGCATAAGCCATGGTCAACACTGTAAGACCAAAAGCCATCGAAACACCCACAAAACCGATTCCCAACTCAGGAAATCCTGCGGCCAATACCGCGCTTCCACAACCTCCCAGCACAAGCCAAAGTGTGCCAATAAATTCTGCTACTAGTTTTTTCATTTTATAAAAGTTTAGTTTTTATTATCTCCAGGATCAAATCAATACCGATCAAAGAGGCTTTGCTGACCTCTAATGTAAAAAATATTTTTAACAAATTTAAGCCTGTCCTCAGAGAAAGAACCATAAGATATTTGAATTTACAACCCATTTAAAAGCGATAGAACAAAAACCTTAACATCCCCTTAAATCAAGTTAGTGCATCTCCTGCGCATATAATTGTCAATGATACTTGGTTTAAGGTTATTAGCCGAATAACTTTGCTAACTGTTCTTTATTTTGCTAATATTACATAGCTTAAAATATCATATCCATTTTGGTTATAGAAAGCTATTACATGAACACTTTTATCCAGATAAAACCATTAAAATGAAATCATTCGACTCAACCAAAAGACTTATTTCGCTAGACATGCTAAGAGGATTAACCATTGCCCTGATGATCGTAGTCAACGATCCCGGCTCATGGGAACATCTCTATTGGCCTCTAGCTCACGCTTCCTGGCATGGAATAACCATAACCGATTTTGTCTATCCTTTCTTTATTTTCATCGTTGGCGTTTCGATCATTTTATCTTCGTCAAAGCAATTGGATGCTGGGGCCGATAAGAAAAAAATGAGAAAGAAGATCTGGATCAGGTCCTTAAAAATATTTGGATTGGGAATTCTTTTGAACTTGTTCCCTGACTTTAATTTTATGGAATTGAGAATCCCGGGTGTATTACAACGTATTGCTATTGTTTATTTGGTTTGTGCACATATCGGTTTGGCCACAGACTGGAAAGGACAGGTTAAAATTGCTGTTTTTCTCCTTGTAGGTTATTGGCTTGCCATGATGCTCATTCCGGTTCCCGGAATTGGAGCAGGCGTGCTGGAACCAGGTAAAAACCTTGCAGCATGGATCGATAGCGTGGTTATACCATTACGCATGTACCAGGGAACATGGGATCCCGAAGGTTTGTTGAGTACCCTACCCGCTATCGCAACAGGAATAACCGGTATGCTGGCCGGTCAATTGCTTAAACAGGATATGACAATTGAAAAAAAATTGAATTACTTGTTTTTTATTGGTTTTCTATGCGTTGTAGCAGGTTACACATGGGATCTTTTCTTTCCTTTCAACAAAAACCTATGGAGTAGTTCTTTTGTTATGTTTACCTCGGGTTGGGCCTTTATGTCTTTTGCTGCCTGTATACTGATCGTGGATGTTCACGGCTATCAAAAAGTTGCCAAGTTTGGGGTAATCTACGGAAGTAATGCCATTACAATATACGTTCTGGCCGGTATGCTTCCAGTACTTTTAAATGGTGTTCTGGGTGTAAAGGGATTATTCTTTAACGGCCTGGTTGATATAGGTATGGCTCCTAAACTTGCCTCGGCATTATGGGCTTTTGTTTATATGTTCATCTGTTTTATTCCTGCCTATATTTTATACAAGAAAAAGATCTTTATAAAAGTCTGATCATACTTGACCGACTTTTTAACACATTTGATATCCTGGCCATTTGGTCAGGGTATTTTTTTTGTGCCGAGCTTATCTTTATGCGTATTGCTCCATCCTGGTTCCTGCATTCAATTCTCTGTCTGTTTCAAACTTTATAAGCTAAATTCCAATAAGACCTTCAGGTTATTTTTTACAGATAACCGCTTATGATCAACAAACATAAGTACTTAGAAAACAAGATAGTGGTTCATATTTTCAAGGAAGAATCTATTGTAAATTATCAATTTTTTCGTACCTTAAAGGGTTGTATGACTTATTAGTTTTCACTAAAATCCATTCATTATGAACCCATTCACATTTTCCTTGGTTATTCTTGCTGTTTTTCTTCTATCCGGTATTCGAATCGTTTATGAATACAAAAGAGCCGTTAAATTCAGATTTGGGAAGTATATATCCCTGCTCCAACCAGGAATCAGGTGGATCATCCCTGTTGTAGACAGAATTCAACTCGTTGATATCAGGGTGATCACGATCAATATCCAGAAACAGGAGGTGATGACCAAAGACAATGTACCCTGCCATATTAATGGTGTACTTTTTTTTAAGATCGAAGATGCCACCAAAGCCATCCTTCAGGTGGAAGATTTTGAATTTGCGATTTCGCAAATGGCTCAGGCCACGCTTCGTGATGTATGCGGTAAAGTAGAATTAGATACTATTTTATCCGAAAGGGAAGAGATAGGAAGAAATATCAAGAACATTGTTGAATTAGAAACCGAAATCTGGGGTATCTCGATCCAGGATGTCAAAATCAAAGACATTGAATTACCGGAAAATATGAAGCGCTCTATGGCCAATCAGGCAGAGGCTGAACGTTCAAGACGAGCAAGAGTCATACTCGCAGAAGCCGAACAGCAAGCCGCCGGCAAACTGCTTGAAGCTGGAAAGATCATTGATGAATCGCCTTCAGCCATTAAATTGAGACTATATCAAACCTTGTCAAATATAGCTAGCGAGAAAAATTCAACCATAGTATTCCCATTCCCTGAAGAGGCTTTATCCTATAAAAAGAAAGATTAAAAGAATCGTTTATATCAAAATGCAAAAACACAAACAGGCGACTAAAACACTGGTCAGTTTTGTATCTTGTTGCATTAATTAAAATATTATGATCCAGACCTATAAAAGAAATCCCAAATTACATGAGCACTATCACACCATTCTTATCGGTTCAGGAATGGGTTGCCTTTCCGCAGCGGCCATTTTAGCCAAAGAAGGTCACAGGGTTCTTGTTTTGGAACAGCATTATACGGCAGGTGGTTTTACACATGTTTTTAAACGAAAGGGATATGAATGGGATGTAGGTATCCATTATATTGGAGACATGCAACGGCCAAAAAGTGCCATGAAAAAGTTGTTTGATTATGTGACCGACGGCAAGTTAAAATGGGCAGATATGGGAGAGGTCTACGATCGCATCATCATAGGTGATAAATCTTATGATCTTGTCAAAGGATTGGAAAATTTTAAAAAGCAGATGATCGCTTATTTTCCTGAAGAAAAAGAAGCCATCCTACAATATATTGACCTGATTTTTGCGGCCAACAGAACTGCTGGAAAATTTTATATCAACAAGGCTTTACCTCCATTTTTAAGCAAATTATTATATGGATGGATGACCAAACCATTTTTTAAATATGCTGACCAGACCACTGATGAGGTTCTCAGAAAATTAACAAAGAATGAAGAGCTGATCAAAGTGCTCACAGGTCAGTATGGAGATTATGGTCTTCCTCCCAAAGAAAGTAGCTTCTTTATGCACAGTACTGTGGTCAAACACTATTTTGGAGGTGGCAGCTTTCCTATTGGCGGATCTTCTCAGATCGTAAAAACAATCGATCCAGTTATTGAGGCGTCCGGCGGCACCATAATGATCAATGCTGAAGTAGACCAGGTGATCATTGAAAACAATAAAGCTATCGGTGTAAAAATGAGTGATGGTAAAATCATTTCTTCGACCCATGTGATCAGTGGGGCTGGATTAGTGACTACTTATGAAAAGCTATTGCCCATTGAAATTGTTCAAAAACATGCCTTAAAATCTCAGTTAAAAAAGGTAAACCCTTCAGTTTCCCATGCCTGTTTGTATATCGGACTCGAGGGGAATCCGGAGGAATTAGGACTTCCTAAAACGAATTTATGGTTGTACCCTGATGGAATTGACCATGATCAATGCATCAAAAACTATATTGAAGATATTGAACAGGAGTTTCCGGTTGTATATATTTCTTTTCCTGCAGCCAAGGATCCAGATTGGTCCAACCGCTACCCGGGTAAAAGTACCATTGATATCATTACACTTTTACCCTATGAGATTTTTAGCGACTGGGAAAACTCTAAATGGATGAAGAGAGGTGAGTCTTATGAAAAACTTAAAGAAGGTATTTCACAAAGGTTGTTGGAAAAGTTATACGAACAATTACCTCAGGTTAAGGGAAAGATCATGCATTATGAATTGAGTAGTCCCCTTTCCACAAAACATTTTATGAACTATAGCAAAGGAGAGATCTACGGGCTTGACCATAGCCCAAGTCGCTTCAGGCAAAAATTTCTGGTACCCCGAACCCCTATCAAGAACTTTTATCTTACCGGTCAGGATATCGTCACCGCCGGAGTCGGAGGGGCATTATTCGCCGGACTATTGACGGCTTCAGCCATGACTGGCAAAAACTTTATGAAAAAAATTGTAGGCTCCTGAACCCCTCGCAAGCGAGGGGTTCAGTTCCGAGGCGCTCGGAGCTGAGGGGTTCGCATGCGAACCCCTCGGGCCTCACCCCCTCACCTCCGAGGGGGTGAGAATTTTTACCTCACCCTACTCTCCAAATCTTTTCGTGGAATCTGCAATAGTCTTTCCAGGGTTTTCCCGTTTCTAAAAGATTGTACTCTTAAACTATAGTTACCCGCTGGGAGCTCAAAGGGTCCTTCATATTTTTTGCCAAAAGTCACAGGATAAGTGTTGTCAATTGTATAATGCATCTCAATGTCTGAGAAAGGGTTTTTCAATTCACACATCAACTTTCTGCCTTCCATATATACCCTGACTTCAGGTTCATAAATCGTTTTGGCTATATTGATTCCTTTTTGGTCAAATCTAGTAAAATGAGATTCGGTTCTTTGAAGAAAATCTTCCCAGTTTTTATTTTCCTTAGCGCTCCAAAGAGACTCTGATATGGCCATTGCTCTTGGATAGGTCATATAATATGCAAACGATAAATTAGGAACCTCTTCTGTCCAGAGATTACCCTGACCTCCCAAGATCAAGTCAGGATCCAATACAAAGTCAGGAACAGGCTCAAAACTGTAGGCTTTTTTAAGAGAAAGATCAGCATAGATTTTGTTTTCTACACTATAGTCACCCTGAGTATAATCGAGATATACGAATTGCTTTGGCGTCATAACTACCTCATGGCCCAATCCCACAGCTTCAATACCGCCCTTCATATCTCTCCAGCTCATTACTGCTGCTCCTTCTGCCAATCCTCCTTCAAGAATCTCATCCCAGCCAATCATTTTTTTTCCTTTACTACTTATGATCTTTTCAACTCGTTTTACGAAATAGCTCTGGAGTTCCTTTCCGTCCTTGATGCCGTTCTTTGCCATAAATTCTTTTACTTTCGGATCTTCCTCCCAATATCCATGATAACACTCATCGCCTCCCATATGGATATACTTTCCGGGGAAAAGCGCGGCTACCTCATCAAACATCATATCCAAAAATGCATATACTGCAGGATCGGCTGGATTTAAAGTATTTTCAATATTCATTTTAAAGGTCCCATCGTCAAACCAGTCAGCAAATTTTGCACCCGGGTTTACCAGGGTGAATTCTTTTTTGGTCGAATACTGGGGATACGCTGCCAATAAGGCCATGGCATGTCCAGGGACATCTATTTCCGGTACGATGGTAATATTTCTTTCAGCAGCATAGGCAATCACATCCTTGATCTGTTCCTGCGTATAAAAACCACCATAGCTAGCCTTTTCTGATTTTTTAGGCTGCGCCCTACCAGAACCAAAACGCCCATGTCTTTCAACTCTCCAGGCCCCTACTTCGGTTAGTCTTGGAAATGTTTTTATTTCAATGCGCCATCCTTCATCATCTGTAAGATGCCAATGGAAAACATTGAATTTATATTCCGCCATCTGATCGAGGTAGGCTTTGACCTCTTCTACCGAAAAGAAATGACGACTTACATCGAGCATCAAACCACGCCATCCGAATCTAGGCGCATCCTGAATGATACATGATTGAATTTTGACAGGAAGTATTTCACCATCAGCAGCGACTTCTCTTTTTACCGGAAACAATTGCTTTAATGTTTGTAAACCGTTAAAAGTACCAGCGGTTGAATTGGCCATCAGCAGAATTCCATCAGGTTCTATAACCAAATGATACCCCTCTGCACCCAAAGTGTCTTCAGCAGTTTCGTTTAGACCTATTTTTAAAGTTTTAACTCCTGAACCATCACTGGAGGTCGAACCAAGATCAATCCCCATTTTTTTAAACTCTGAGGTAAATAAATCAAGCTGCTTTTTTAGTTCGACGCTTTCTGACAATTGTTGAAGTTCAAGTCCTTGGTTGATGATCAATTCACCATCAGACAGTTCATAGGATCTTGGAGCCGGGATAATTTGATGCTGTGCCTCTGTAAAAGAAAAGGTTAAAAGCGTGACAAACAGCAGTATAGAAGTAATTTTTTTCATGTATAATAGTATTGAAGGTTATTCTTTTAACAAAGTGGGAAATTACTAGAATTCAGCAAAATAAACTAGGCTTAAAGGCAAAAAAATACAGGTCGAATCGATCTCCCTGTATTTTTTCACTCTAATCTAACTTAACCTAATCAACTTATTCTATTTTAATTCATGCTCACCACTTCTGGTTGATAAGTGAGTCCGTATCCAAATTCATACAAGGGATCCTTAGAATCATAAGGAACATCCTCATGTTGATTCTCCACTGCTTCCCATGAGGAAGGTAATTCAAAGGGAAGTTTCCCTTCAGGACTTAGCTCCCCAAAAAGCAATTGATTCAAAACCTCATCTGAGAGTCCAAAATCAGCCAATAAAGCACCACTAGCTTCTGAAATATCAGTTAAAATAGCGGCTCTATCTAAATTGACAACAACAATAGATGGCTTTTTAGAGATCAAATCAAGAATTTCTTTTTTCTCTTCGTCACTATAATACAGCCTTCCCTGATGGAAATAACTTTCAAGAAAATACGCATCCCTCTCATCATATGGAGTTCCGATCCTTTTTAAGATGACATCTGCTTCCATTGGGTTTGAAACAATTTCTCCAAGAGTGCCAAACACCTCACTATCAATCACGCCTTCAGCATAAATTTTAGTTCCTTTCTTCAAGGGAAGTAAGTTATCGTTCTTTAACAATACTGTTGATTTTGCCTGAGCCAATCTACCCAACTCCCTAAAGGCTTCTTTTCCTGCTATTTGATTTGCCTCATCCTCATTTATATATGGATCGTCAAAAAGACCTAACTTGAATTTATCTCTCATAATTCGTTTGACCGACTCATCAATTCTCGCTTCAGTTAATTGACCAGAATCTACCAGTTCAATAATCAATTCAGGGCTGCTTTCACCTCCAAATTGATCACAACCGGCATCAATCACTTTTTTTGTTCTTTCCAGAGGACTAAGGTCCTCGACACCCCAGGCGCGCGCATCACCAACGGCGGTACCATTAATAATATTCCAATCGGTACATATGACCCCTTCAAAGCCATACTGCTCTCTTAGCATGGTTGTGATGATGGTTTTATTAAAAGCGAAAGCTACATTTTCATCGGTTTGATCTACGGGAATACCATAATAAGGCATGATCTGTGCAGTTTTTGCAGGAAAAGCACCTTTTTCAAAAGGAATCAGGTGGTAGTCAAAATTATCTCCCGGATACACCTGATTCTTTCCATAGGGAAAGTGAGCATCTTCTCCTTTTTCCTGAGGGCCACCTCCTGAAAAATGTTTGGTCATGCAAGCAACACTATGTGCGCCTAATGAATCTCCCTGAAATCCTAAAACATAGGCCTTGGTCATCATGGCTGATAATTCTGCATCTTCTCCAAAAGTACCGTTCGAACGACCCCATCTTGGTTCCGTAGCCAAATCAGCCATGGGATGTAATGCCAATCTGATACCTGTTGCCAAATATTCCTGTCTGGCAATATTTCCAAATTCTCTCACCAATAGCGTATCTCTGGTGGCTGCCAGACCCAAAGAAGTGGGCCATTGAGAAAAGGTAGGAGTACTTAATGCTGCTCCTGGATTATGTTCTGAACCATGTCTGGGATCAGAGGCTATCGTGATGGGAATACCTAATCTTGTTCTTTCTCCAATGAGCTGTACATTATTATTGTATCTGGCCAAGATATTTGCCTCGTGTGCATGCAAGATATTGAAACTGTTCATTTTCTTATTTATGAGCATCTCAGAACTTGAAGGCATCATGGTGGCCATCATGAAATCTAAAGGGTTTGATGAGAAAAATGGCTTATCTATGGGATTACCTTCAGGGGTCATTCCTATCATAGTGATAAACATACTTCCTGCTTTTTCTTCCAAAGACATTTGAGCAACAAGATCATTCACCCTTTCTTCAACTGGTAATCTGGAATCTTCATAAACATCGAGCTTTCCATTTTTATTCAGATCTCGGAATTTAACACCATCAATGGTCAATTCAGGTGCTTTTTCTCCAAGCTTGGCGTAGTTGCCTTTTGCCTTGCTTGACATGCGGCCATAACCTATAAAACCGGTAAGGATCAGTAAAAAAAGAACTACAGCAAGCACTATTCCGCTAATCTTGAAAATTTTCTTCATTTTTTAAAGTGTTTAATGGCTCAAAAGTATAAAAAATATATATTGTGTACAAATGACACAATCTTTTTTTTATATATTTGTTGCATGAATGGTAAAGAAATTCTTGAGAATATGATGTCGGATCTGACTCAGTTGGTTCCCGGGCAATCCGTAGACTGCGTCATCATTGGTTTTGAAGAACAAGAACTAAAAATCCTTATCCTTAAATGGAAGGCCAAAGGAGATCTTTGGGCTTTACCTGGTGGTTTTGTTTTTAAGAAAGAAAATTTGGATAAAGCAGCGATAAGGGTACTGAAAGAAAGAACCGGAATAAAACTGCCATTTTTGGAACAATTTAAAACTTTTGGAAATATAGAAAGACGCGATGGGGACGTTTTGGTCAAAAACATGGAATTCTTAGGCTTAACAGGAAAAGTGGCAGACTGGTTTAAGCAAAGGTTTATAACCACAGGTTACTTATCTCTTGTCGATGTTCAAAAATGTGATCCTAAACCTGATTTTTCAAGTGAAAAAATCAAATGGGCCTCTTTGGATGAATTACCTCACCTTATTTTCGATCATAATGAAATTGTAAGAACTGCCATTGATTTTATCAGAAATCAAATTAACTATTTACCTATTGGAATCACCTTGTTACCTGAAAAATTTACGATGAAGGAATTACAGGGGTTGTATGAATCGATTCTTCAAAAAAAGTTAGATCGAGGTAATTTTCAGAGAAAGATGTTAAAGCTTGGTATATTTAACCGCCATGAAAAGCAATTGGAAGGAGGCGCCCATAAAGCGCCCTATTTGTATTCTTTTGACAAAGAAAAATACGAGAAGCTTCTTGAACAGGGATTTGGTTTTAATTCCTAAATTTCTTCCAAAATAAACTATTACAAATCACTATTTAAAACGGTAAACTCAAGCTGTAAGAGTTCCTCTTTCCTTGAAGATGGCCCAACATACAATTCATAGACCATTTCTTCAACTTTCCATTCTTTCACTTCCGGATCATACCAGGCCAAATCCTGAATATTAACTTCAAACTCAACCGTTTTGGTTTCTCCCGGTTCAAGACCTATTTTATCAAAGCCCCGAAGTAATTTTACGGGTCGGTCAATACTTGAGTTTTTAAAGCCTACATAAAGTTGTACAATTTCTTCTCCTGCAACTCCTCCTGTATTTGTTACATTCACCTTCGCTCTTAAAACACCATTCTTGTTCAATTCAGATTCCATGATCTGAAGATCATCATAGGTGTAGGTGGTATAACTCAGGCCAAATCCAAAGGGATAAGCCACCTCAATATTTTTCTTATCAAAAAGCGTATAACCATGATAATAGCCATAATCTATTTTAAGCGTATAAGGATTGAAATACGGGTAGTCCGAATCGTTTCTCGCAATTGAAAAAGGTAATTTACCACTTGGATTGACTTTCCCATACAGTACATTTGCCAGTGCAGTTCCCCCTTCCATGCCACTATACCATGCAAAAACAATTCCAGCCACCTTTGGCTCCCATGCATTCATATTGATTGCACTTCCTCCTACATAAACGACCACTATATTCTTGTTTACCGCAGCAACTGCCTGAATAAGGGCCTCATCCTCTGGTAGCAATTTTAAGCTCTCCCTGTCACCACCTATTCCTTTTTTACCGACCAACTTTCCAGCTTTAGCCGACCCTTCCATGTCACCATTAATATTTATATATTCTCCCTCGTCCTCAAAAGTATAGCCTACCACAAGAATGACTTGATCTGCTTCTTTTGCTTTATCTGCCGCAAGGTTAGTGTCGGGCCCATCATACAATTCCACTTCATTTTGTAAGGTCTGATTAAAGGCGCTGATCCCTTCATAAGGGGTTGTAATAGTCAAAGATGTAGAATTACTGCTGGCAATGTCTCCTGTGTTTTCCGTATTGGCCAGCCTGCCCAGAACCAAAACCTTTTGTCCTGTTTCAGCGGTCAATGGCAGCACCTTATCGTTCTTTAACAGGACCATGCTCTTTTCTGCGGCAACCCTTGCCAGGGTGACGTGAGATTCTTTCTCAATCTGATCATGTCCATAGGTTTCCTGATCATCACTAAAAGCATATTTAAGTCGGGTTTTTAAAGTTCGGGTAACGATCTTGTCGATATCTGCTTCACTGATTTCTCCCTTTTCTATACCCTCTTCCAGAATATCATATTTATATACCTGTTGATAAGGCATTTCAACATCAAGCCCGGCTTTTACGCTGCCAATCGCATCATAGGTTCCGTTAAACCAATCGGAAGTCACAAATCCTTCAAAACCCCATTCATCCCTTAAAATATCGTTGAGCAAATATTTGTTGTTGGCCATATATTCACCTAAAACCTTATTATATGCACTCATGATAGAAGCTGGTTTTCCAACTTGAATCGTTTTTTTAAAATGAGGCAAATAGACTTCCCTTAAGGTTCGTTCATCAAGATTCACATCAACAACAAACCTTGAATTATCGAGACTATTTAAAGCAAAATGTTTCGGGCAAGCCATCACATTGTGCTTTTCAATTCCTTTGACAGCAGCCACGCCAAATTCTCCAAGTAACCATGGATCTTCACCATAGGTTTCCTGAGCCCTTCCCCATGCTGGATGACGTAAAAGATTAATACAAGGGGTTGCCGCATAATTTACTTTATTGGCTCTCATTTCAATGGCGATAACTTCATTGATCCTTTCCTCCAGATCTACATCCCAACTGGCCCCTCTGGCCATACCAACCGGAAAAGTTGTTACACTGTAAATACCATGATCCATGACCCTTGCTCCTCTGGGCCCATCAGATAATACCCATGGCGGAATATGTAATCTTTCATTTTCACCCACATACACATGAGGGAACCTGTCCTTTAGCAAAAATCCAATAGCCAATTTTGGTATCTGATACATTTTTTCACCATACATCTGGTCTATCTTCTCTTTAAGGGTCATTTGACTTACCAATTCTTCTGCAAGTACAGCATATCCCTCTTCATCTGATGGTTCCGGTAAGAGCTCTTTGTTGGCTTGCAAATCATACATGTTATAGTTCACACTTTTATAATAGACACCTCCGGCAAGTAGTATTAATAATAGTAATACTATCCCTAAACCCTTTAAAACCTTTATTGCAATTTTCTTCATGATCGAACCAATGTGTTATTTTGACACAATATTACGATAAAAGCCTAATTTGACAAAATAAAATCGGAATATTTAATCCACTAATCTCAGGATCAAATTGACAGAAAAGAAATAAAGAAATTATGCAGTTTTTATTTGAGAGAGGCTCCAGTAAAATCTTCCATTAATAAATTCTTTATAAATGTCAAAAAGACCACCCGGACCATTTCTAATAAATCAAAGGGTTTTTTCCATCAAATAATCATCCATCACAAAACCATTCCCAATGTCTTGTACCAAGGCTCCTTTCTTTTCAAAACCGGCACTTTCATAAGCCCTGATGGAGTTCTGGTTGAATCTATTGACCGTCAAGGTCACCTTTGTGCAATTGAAGCCCTTCGCAACACTCGTAACAAATTCCATAGCCTTTCTGCCTATTCCCTTTCCTCTTTCGCTCTTCAGCAGATATATCTTACTCAAAAACAAGGCATTTTTACGCTTTTCAAACGATAAATAACCCACTGCATTTTCATTAGAATTGATCAGAAAATATTGATATCCCTTATTGATCTGATCACGCATCGTCTGCGCGGATTGAAACTTATCAAGCATATATTTGACTTGCTCTGCACCGATAATAGGGGTATAGTGTTCATGCCAAATGGTATTTGCCATGTTTTCTATCAGTTTCAAGTCACTGTCATCTTTAACTTCGTGAAAATTGATCATTATTAAGATTATTTTAGGGTCCAGCCTCCGTCGATCATGATGATCTCACCGGTAATCAGAGAGGCTGCATCAGATGCTAAAAAAACCACCACCCCTGCTACCTCCATCGGTTTACCTATTCTGTTAAGCGGAATTCTATCCAAAACACTTTGCCTAAATTCGGGGTCCTTCAACCAGGGTTCTGTACCCGGTGTTTCGATAAAAGTTGGAGCCACTGCATTGACCTGTATATCATATTTCGCCCATTCAGACGCCAGATTCTTTGTCATATGATTTACTGCAGCCTTACTCATACAGTACACCGATTCATCATCCAGAGCAATCGACCCTGCCTGCGAACTCATATTGATAATTCTGCCACTACCTTGCTTGATCATATATTCGGCTACAGCTTGAGAAGTAAAGAACATGGCTTTAACATTAAGGTTCATGGTCATGTCATAATCTGCTTCGGTTACTTTCTCTGCCGGGTTTGCCGGAGCTACGCCAACATTATTCAACAATATATCTATCCTTCCAAAACTATTGATGACCTGCTCTACAGCACTTCTAATTTCCTGTACAGTAGATACATCCATTTGCACCCTGAATCACCCGCCTGCCCATTGCCTTGATCTCTGATTCTAATTCTAAAGCCGTGTTCACATCTCTTAGACCAAGGGCTATATCGGCACCCGCGTTTGCAAGCGCCAAGGCACAGGACTTGCCAAGACCCCTGCCGGCTCCTGTAATTAATGCCACTTTATCTTTTAAACTAAATGTAGGGTAATCAAGGCTCTTGGAACTCATATGTGTATGGATTTAAGACTTTCAAATATAATGCAGTTAAGGGCAATTTCAAATTTATAAAGGTGCATTACTATCGATAATACTTCTAAATGTAAGATTGATGCGTGGACCAATGATCTTTTTTGTTTTGGGCAACTGATGAAGCCAGTGTTTTTGTGTGCTTCCTTTCATGAGTAACAAGCTCCCATTCTGCAGTGTTAGGGAAATCAATTCTTTTGTAATTCGATGCTTAAAAGAGAACTTTCGATCGCTTCCCAAACTTAACGATGCAATAGCAGCCAAGGGTCTCAATTCTTTCTCATCATCACTGTGCCATCCCATACCATCTCTTCCTTCAGGATAGAGGTTTAGCAGACAACTGTTAAATGAATTTCCAGTTTCCTCCTGTAAAATATCACTGAGATATTTTAAGTCCTTATGCCAAATATGTGCCTTTCGCGTAATTTTAGAATAAGTATATTCATAAGGTTTGCTCCCGTACCAAGCGACTTTTCTTCTGGTTAGGATCTTTTTACCATACATCAGAAACTCATCTTGCTCCCATAAAATGTCTTTGCATAAAGTCTTGAATAAATTTTCTGATACCGTTTTGTCTAAAAAATCCTGTATATAAAAAGCCTCTCCATCATGGGGTAATAAATTTTTAAGCCCTCTGTTATCATTTGACATAAGCTCCATAGTTTGATGAAATATAATGATAATATGGGCAATAATACAAGAACCAAATACCTGATCCGGCATCTGTTCATGATTAAATATTGAACAAAGTCAATGTAAACAGTTTCTATCTCAGCAAATTAGCAAAAAGGGTTTTCATTTTAATGATAATTTAGAGGTTCTTGTTTTTTTCAAAAAATAGATTACATTAGCCAGGTCTAAAGAATACTTTTATTTGGTATTTATTTTAACATCGTGAAACATGTTTTTAGTTTCGGGCCTTTGGTTCTAAGGGAGATAGACCAAAATGCAGCTTATAAGATAAGTGACCGATATTTAGAGAAAACTCCTGGTTTTAACTTTTCAAATTACCCCAGGCTAAAATCATACTTAATTTCAGGCCACGGAAATTTACGCATTTGAATTATTGCTTTTTTATCCTTTCATGTGTTCTAACCTGCATGAATTTATTTATCTTTAATTAAGAAGCAATTATGAAAACTAAATATATAGATCTCATCGATCAAACCTATTATTTTCCACAAGAGGAATTCCAGCTTGATGGACAAAAACTAAAATTCCATGATATTGACCTTTCAAAACTGGTTAAAGAGCATGGCACACCCTTAAAGTTTACTTATTTACCAAAAATTTCTGAAAATATTCAAAGGGCAAAATTCTGGTTTCAGGAAGCTATGCAAAAATCAAATTACAAAGGTGTTTACAACTATTGTTATTGTACAAAAAGTTCCCATTTCAAGCATGTTATCGACGAGGCTTTAAAGAATGATATACATTTGGAAACCTCCTCTGCCTTTGATATTAACATCGTGGAAAATTTAAAAGCCGAAGGGAAAATAAATGACTATACTTTCGTTATTTGTAACGGTTTTAAAAGAGCACAATATATACACAACATCGCAAGGCTGATCAATAACGGGCATCAAAATTGCATCCCTGTTATTGACAATTATGAAGAGATTGATATTTTGTCAAAAGAGATTAATAAATCATATCAAATAGGGATAAGAATTGCTTCTGAGGAAGAACCAAAATTTGCCTTTTACACTTCTCGATTGGGAATCGGATACAAGAATATTCTTCCATTTTACAGAAAACAGATTAAGGACAATGATAAGGTGGAATTAAAAATGCTTCATTTCTTTATCAACACCGGAATCAAAGACAATGCCTATTACTGGAATGAACTTCAAAAATGTTTAAAAGTATACACCAGTTTGAAGAAAGAATGTCCTTCGCTCGACAGTTTGAATATTGGAGGTGGATTTCCTGTTAAAAATTCTCTGGCATTTGACTATGATTATCAATATATCATTGAAGAAATTATAAACCAGATCAGTTTAACTTGCGCTGAAGCGGAAGTGGATGTACCTAATATTTTTACGGAATTCGGTAGTTTTACTGTGGGTGAAAGTGGGGGTGCTATTTACGAGATCCTCTATCAAAAACAACAAAATGATCGGGAGAAATGGAATATGATCAATTCGTCCTTTATTACCACCCTTCCTGATACCTGGGCAATAAACAAACGTTTTATTATGCTGCCCATCAACCGATGGAACGATAATTATGAAAGGGTACTGTTAGGAGGGTTAACCTGTGACAGTGATGATTATTACAACTCTGAACAACATATGAATGCTATTTACCTTCCTGTTTATAATAAGGATAAACCTTTGTATATTGGTTTCTTTAATACAGGAGCCTATCAGGAAAATATTGGTGGTTTTGGTGGCTTACAACATTGTTTGATTCCACAACCTAAACACTTGATTCTAGACAGGGATAAAAATGGAGAATTACAATGTTCTGTATTTTCCGAGCAACAGACTTCTGAAGAACTCCTCTCAATTTTAGGCTATTCAGATAAGGAAGAAATAAAAACAATGATCAAGGAAACAAATTTGACTCAATTATAATACTTAAGACAATGACTAATGAAAGAACTTTCGCGGGGATCCCGGAAATCTATGCCAGCAGCGAAAAAGCTAAAATAGCTTTAATCACAGTACCATATGACGGGACAAGTACCTGGCAGAAAGGAGCCGATAAGGGTCCTCAAGCCTTTTTAGAAGCTGCTGAGAATATGGAGCTTTATGATATAGAAACTGACTCTGAAGTATACAAGGAAGGAATCCATCTTACAGAATCTGTTGATGAAAACAGCAGTCCTGAGGAAATGGTGGAGGCAGTACATCAAATTACTAAAAAGTATATCAATAAAAATAAATTTGTCACCATTTTCGGAGGGGAACATTCTATTTCTATTGGAACAATCAGAGCCTTCAATGAATGTTTTCACAACCTGACCGTTTTGCACATAGATGCTCATGCCGATCTGAGAAAAGAATACGAAGGTTCTTCGTGCAACCATGCCTGTGCAGTATACGAAGCAAGTCAAACGACAAATTTGATCCAAGTAGGAATACGTTCTATGGATGGCATTGAAAAAACCAGCATGGATCCTGACAAAACCTTTTTTGCACATAAAATGATAAGTGATGATTTCTGGATGGTCAATGCGATCGATCAAATGACCGAAAATGTATTTATTACTTTTGATCTCGATGCTTTTGATCCTTCCATTTTTCCTTCCACTGGAACACCTGAGCCAGGTGGTCTACTGTGGTATGAAACACTGGATTTCCTCAAAAAAGTTTTTACCGAAAGAAATGTCGTTGGGTTTGATATTGTTGAATTATGTCCGAATCCAAATGAAAAATCCTCTGATTTTTTAGCTGCAAAATTGTATTATAAAATGTTAACTTACAGGTTCAATGCAGAAATAGAAGAAACAGATGATACGTTTGACAAGGATGCCGACAATCCTTTCAACCGTTTATCAAAATTCAAAGATTACGACGATGAATAATAAAGGGGACATTTCTCGGTTTATAGAAAAATATTACCTGCATTTTAATGCGGCATCTCTTGTAGATGCTGCAAAAGGATACGAGGAACAATTAAATCAGGGGTCCAAGATGCTTATTTCCTTGGCGGGTGCGATGAGCACAGCCGAAATTGGAAAAATATTCGCCGAAGTAATCCGTCAGGAAAAGGTACATATTATTTCATGCACCGGAGCAAATTTGGAGGAAGATATTATGAATCTTGTAGCGCATTCTCACTATAAGCGACTTCCTGACTACAGGGATTTAACACCAAGTGATGAATGGGAGCTACTGCTAAAAGGTCTCAATAGGGTAACAGATACCTGCATCCCTGAAGATGAAGCCTTTAGACGACTTCAAAAGCATATCTTTAAGATCTGGAAAAAAGCAGAAGATGATGGAGAAAGATACTTTCCTCATGAGTACATGTATCAACTATTACTATCTGGTGTACTCGAGGAATATTATGAAATTGATATAAAAAATTCATGGATGTATGCTGCAGCTGAAGCTAATTTACCCATTGTCGTGCCCGGTTGGGAAGACAGTACAATGGGAAATATTTTCGCCAGTTATGTGCTTAAAGGCGAATTAAAAGCCAGCACCATGAAATCGGGTATTGAATACATGACCTTTTTAGCCGATTGGTATACGGAAAATTCTGAAAGCGGTATTGGATTTTTTCAAATCGGAGGAGGAATTGCTGGAGATTTCCCTATTTGTGTGGTACCAATGTTATATCAGGACATGGAAAGAACAGATACGCCATTTTGGAGTTACTTTTGTCAGATTTCAGATTCTACTACCAGTTACGGATCCTATTCCGGAGCTGTCCCCAATGAAAAAATAACCTGGGGTAAACTGGGAATCGATACGCCAAAGTTTATTATAGAATCAGATGCTACAATTGTTGCGCCTTTGATTTTTGCCTATTTATTGAAAATGTAAGAAAAACAACATGAAAAGAGTCATTGTAGATTACAAAAAACTAAATCAGGACATCTTAGAGTTATTGGTGGCCAAATTTCCTGATGGATATGATGATACTGATATCATTACTTTTAGAAATGCGAGTTATGAACTGATTGAAGCCGTTGAGGTTAAAACCGAAGACACGACCTATCTTGTAAAGATCAGTAAAAGACTGGCCGACACTATGGAGAAATTTGATGTCAACAACGATGATGATGATGAAACTGAAACGGAGAAAGAAAAAGATGATGAAATTCTTTCAGCCGATAATATGGATGACGAAATTGATGAGGATGAACTCGACGAGGGTGAACTTGACGAAGAAGAGCTTTAATCTACCTTCTCTTTGACGAAAAAGGCATTCTCGAATAATCATCATGAACTATAAAATTTTGCTAAAATAAATAAGCCATAAAAAGTATATGGCCCATTTTTAGCGTTCTATTTTTTTAAAAACTAAAATCCTCAGGTTTTACACGTTAAAACCTGAGGATTATTTTTATATGACTACTTCACTGATTTGCACTTGAGGTTCAATATTCGTAAAATTTGGGACATCACCCATGATCTCAGCAGCATTGGGCCCAAAGGAATTCTGAAATGACTCCATTGATTCAAAATATAAATTACCCATAGCTTCGTAAGGAGCCTTGTCGCCTGGAGCAGCACCTCCAAGTCCTTTTTCCACGGTGGCTCCTACCACTGAATCGCCTAGCAACCCAGCCACCATTGCAACATGCTGATTGGCATAATAATCCATGTTAAAATGTTTTCCCTCTCCTGAGGGATACAATACTGATACTTTTATGGCACCTTTTTTCATGATCGATTTGTTTTAGTTAATGATTTTGTAAATTTTGAAACACCCATTCTATGATTATAAGAGGTCAACCCAATCTGCTCTTAACGTATATACTTCCCTAACAAGTGGGGGTAAAACTTATCGTAAGATACAAAATATTGCTGTATGTCAGCAGTTTACAGCATGAATGATGATGAGGGTTAATTTGGAGTGAGGGGGTGACTTAAGTCACCCCCTCACTTAAGTCACCCCCTCACTTGTTTGGATGTTCCACTCTACCTTGATAAATCGTGTCACATTTGGCGATTCCAATATTTCTAAAAAAATTCTTGACAGGTCCTAAAAAGGTTTTGAGCAATTTAACTTTCCCATATTCCGGATTCAAAGCCTTGCCATAGATTCGCTGCCCTACCAAATCACAACCTCGTTTGTCTAAAACCGAAACCTTAAAATCCAGACTGTCGTTTTGAATGTTATACCATCCATCAGTGGAAACAAGATTGTTATTCGTGCTAAGCGCTACATCCTGGGCGTATAAAATTCCATTCTCCATTTTCCATTCAGCGAGAAAATGTTTAACCTCGGTTGAATCACCTGCTTTTGTAAAGGCAAGACGGGCAAAATCGGAACCTTTGGTGACAGCTAGTCCAGCGGGACCGGCGAACATTACAGCTCCTACATCGGCCAAATTAAATTTCTGACTTCTTTTAAATTTCTCAATGACAGCATCAAGGTCTATTCCATAAATCCTTAAATCTCTCCCTTCAAGTGTGAAACCTGCTTCCATAGCCTCAAAAAAAGGCTTCTCTGAATCGGGCTTCCAATGCATATCCGTTTTAAACTGTCCCTGACCCATGAGCTCTATTGCTTTATCATCCATAATCGTATCCGCCTCTTCAACAAAAAGTGTTGCAAGGTCTACTCCCTCATCACCTGAGCTCATTTGTAAATCCATGGATGACTTCTTAGAATAGTCATAATCAAAATCAAAATGGTAAGGTTCATCATCAATAAGAAGCTGGCTTGCTTTAACCTTCACTCTGTCCTTACCAATATCAACAATATATGAGGTGGAAAGGCGAATAGGTAGTCCGTTGATCATTAAAGCTTCCGTTTCCGCGAAATGTATGGAATCCAGCTCAATGTCTGCCACTCCTTGAATGAGGTCATTTTCCAATTCAAAAGTTCCCATGATCTGCTTTAAATTAAAAGGTAATTGCACCTTTGTTGGTCGGTCCAGGATCAAGACCTGAGAATCCTCAATAAGAATATTATTGATGTGTATTGATAAATTTGTGGAATCAGATTCTTCAACTTTTGCATCTATAGATTGGAACCCTTCAGAGATGACCATATTTTCCAAACTGTCACGCTCAATAAAAAGTTGAGCCTCTTTGATATAAATGTTGTCAATTTGAATTTTTTTAGAAAAAACATCACTAAGATCGGCATAAAGCCTGATTTTTTTAACCTCCAAAATCAGCTCTCCATGGGTATTTGGACCTGAAGGAGCATGAAATTTTAATCCGTTGACCGAAATCTTGAGATTCGGATAGCTATAAAGGGATCCTAAAGTGATAGAACTTACAGAAAAGTCGCCTTTTAATTCATTGTTCACAGCATTTAAAAGGTCTTCACTTATATCATTTTTCTTGATATTAAGATAAACCATCAAGGATCCAGCAACAACGATTAGAAGAACAAATAAAACTATGGATATGCGCAAAAAAAAAGTAATGAAACTTGGTCTTTTTCTTTGCTCTTTTATCATGGTCTTCAGATTAATTCTTTCTTAATGAGTAGGAAATTATTCCGTTTAAATCAAAGTTAATCAAAAACTATAGCGTGACCAATTCAGTTCTATAATCCTATTCCTGGATATTTTCCAAATCCAACATAAAAGAATAAATCAAAGCCGTTCTTTTATATCTTTCGAACCTTCCTGAAGCTCCTCCATGCCCTGTATCCATGTTACAATCCATCAGTAGTAAATTATTGTCTGTTTTCAATTCACGAAGTTTTGCGATCCATTTGGCTGGCTCCCAATATTGCACCTGGCTATCCCAATAACCTGTGGTTATTAAAATATTTGGATAATCCTTAGCTTCAACATTGTCGTAAGGTGAATAGGATTTCATATAATGATAATATTCCTCAATTTTAGGATTACCCCATTCGTCAAATTCAAAAGTCGTCAAAGGTATAGACTCATCTAGCATGGTTGTAACAACATCAACAAAGGGAACTGCAGCAACAACACCATTCCAAAGGTCCGGTTTCATATTAACAATTGCACCCATAAGTAAACCTCCTGCAGACCCTCCATAGGCATACAAGTGATCAGAACTTGTATAACCTTCTTGAACCAAAAATTCACCTGCATTGATAAAATCAGTAAAAGTGTTCTTTTTCTTTAAAAGTTTTCCATCTTCATACCAGTATCTTCCCATTTCCTGACCTCCCCTAATATGTGCTATCGCATACATAAATCCGCGGTCCAAAAGACTTAACATACTCGATGAAAAATATGGTTCGGAACTGCTTCCGTAAGACCCATAAGAATATAACAATAATGGTGTGTTTGCGTTTTTCTCTATTCCTTTTTTATAGACCAAAGAAATTGGGATTTTAGTGCCATCAGTAGCCGTTGCATAAATGCGTTCTGAAATGTAATTTGAAGTTGAAAATTCAGGATCAAGGACTTCCTCTTGCTTTAATAATACCTGCTCTTTTGTTTCCATGTTGTAATCAAAAGTACTATTTGGCGTTGTTAAAGAAGTATATTCATATCGTAACACATTTGTATCAAAATCTATATTACTTGTTGTATAGGCTACATATGCCGGGTCATTAAATTCTATATAATGCTCTTCACCTTTCCAAGGTTTTACTCTCAAGGCCATTAAACCATTAATTCTTTCTGAAACCACCAAGTAATTTTCGAAAAGATCAACACCCTCCAAAAAGCGCTCTTCACTGTGGGGAATAACATCTGTCCAGTTCTCTTTGGTTGTTGCCTTAACAGGCGTCTTTACAAGGCGAAAATTCTTGGCATCTAAGTTTGTTCGAATATAGAAATGATCGCCATAATGTGAAACATCGTATTCTAAATTTTTCTCTCTTGGCTGGATGACTTTCCAGGATCCATTCGGGTTATTGGCATCCAGATAGTGAAATTCAGAAGACAGGGTTTGATAATTCCAAATAAGTAAATACTTTTTTGATTTAGATTTGTAAATGCCACAACTGAATGTTTCATCTTTTTCCTCATAAACCAAAACATCTTCTGATTGAGAGGTCCCCAATACATGTTTGTAAATTTTATTGGAACGCAATGTTACCGGGTCTTTAGTGGTATAAAAAACAGTCTTATTGTCATTTGCCCAAGTCGCTCCCCCAGTGGTGTTTTCAAGTTTATCAGCTAATAATTCACCACTCTCCAAATTTTTAAAATAAATAGTGTATCGCCTTCTGGAAATGGTATCAATTCCATAAGATAACAACTTGTTATCCGGACTAACCGAGCGACTTCCAAATCCAAAATAGGTATACCCTTCCGCCATTTCTGGACCATTGAGCATGATTTCTTCCTTGTCACTACCTATCTTTTTTCTACAGTATAATCTATAATCGCCACCTTCTTCAAACCTGGAATAGTAAGAATAACCATTGTCATTGAAAGGCACTGACTTATCATCTTTTTTTATTCTCCCTACTATTTCGTCATAAATTGTTTTTTGCAATTTTTCAGTATGACCCATAGTTTTTTCTAAATAGTCATTTTCAGCATTTAAATAGTCTAATACATCTTGTGTTTGCGCATCTGCTGTGTCGGCATTTTTTTGCTCATCACTTAAACGCATCCAAAAATAATTGTCTATTCGAGTATCATTATGAATCGTTAATGCCTCTGGTATTTTTTTTGCAATTGGTCCTTTGGCTACTGTTTCTTCTGCATTCTTTTGATCTGTTTTACAAGAAATTGAAAAAAACAGTAAGGCAATTAAAGCATAGGTAATCGATTTCATAATTTATAATTTAAAAATTTGTTATTTTTCAGTAAAACTTAAATATACAAATAAACTCTATTGGAATTTTGGAATCTATAAAATATGAAGCAATATATGTTTTTAATGTCCGAAAGTCTCAGATAAATTTTCGAAAGGGAAATTCACTTTAACAGCTATATTATTTTTATTTTCTGAATATTTGAAGGAAGCATGAAAAGTATTATCCTAGTCGAATATGCATATGATCAAAAAAAAGTAATCACTTGTTACATATTTTCCTCTCTATTGAATAATTTGAAATGAACTCAGTTTGAATTTGTTTTGAATTAAAGTAGGTTATACTCCTCCTTTAAATTTTATCAAGTATTAATCTTTAATGTCAATTTGGTCAACTGGGCCATATTTAGAAGCAATTTTTTCAATTTCAGCTGCTTTACCAACCAATACAAACTGAAAATTATCTTTTGGAAAATAGGTTGCGATAATTTGATTTGCTTTTTTCAAGAGTTAATCCGTCAACATTTTTTTCAAAATTATTGATAAAAGATTCATCAAAATTATACCAGAACATTTCTGTCAGCAAGTCGGCTAGCTGGCCGACGTTTCATATCGTGGAGGAAATTGTCCTTTTACATAGTTCTTTGCTGAGGTTAGCGATTTTTCATCGAGCCCTTTCTCATGTAATTTGTTTAAAACTTCCAAAGCTTTATCAATAGCGTCGCTTCGGTTGTTTTGGTTGCGGTAAAAGTGCTGATAACAAAAGAGCCACCGTTTTTCAAGGTATCGAAAATCGACTGCTAGCGCCATAGGTAAGGCCCGAATTTACTCGCAATTCATCATTGAGCATCGAAGTAAAACGGCCGCCAAATAAAGTGTTTACGACTTCGAATCGCTACAATATCAGGATTGTTTCTGGCTGATGCCTGGCGCCCAATATAAAAGGTAGTTTCTTTTGCATCGTCTTTATTAACCAGCAAGACCTTTGCTGAAGTAGGTTTTTTAATGGCTTCTGATGCCAAATTTTCTTGGTGTTGAATTCCCTTTTTTCCAGTCTAGAAAAAAGTGTAGTTAATGTATTGCCTTCATTTCTCCTGATATGAAAAATCCCCAACAATAGCTAATGGCTGCATTATTAGGGATGTAATTATCTGTATAAAAATTTTTGACATCATTGACTGTCAGTTTTTCAACCGTTCGGTTAGTTCCTGCTAATGACATTGCCATATACATGATCGCCAAATAAAACTTTGTCAAAATAATTTCCTATCACTGATCTCGGGCTTTCCTTTTGCTGTTCAAGTCCAACCAACAACGCGGCTTTTTTCTTTTTCAAATTCATGCCTCATCAAAAACAGGATCCGTTAATAATTCATTTAATAATCGTAAGCACCTTTGTCTTGATCTTTTGCGGCAAACTTAGCTGATAGACTTGCGGATTCTTTAGATGCAGAAGTATCTGACATTAGCGCCAACAAAATCAAGTTTCTTCATCAATTTTGACTTTGCTGTAATTTTTAGTGCCATGTTTTAAGTGACAGTGGCGTTAATGATGCCAATCCGGATTTATCACCATCATAAATGGCGCCGGCCGGCAAAATGGCGGAAACACTTATAACAGGAACATCATGTTGTTCCATCAAGTAAATGGTAAGTCCGTTATGCTAATTTAAACTTCTGTATACTCAGGAAGTTTATAATCTTTGAGCGATAGCACTACTTTGGGTAATAGCTAACAAAACATATTGCAATACAAGTGATTTTTTATGTAATTCTTTTCATAAAATTAGTTCTTCTACATTTGTTTTTAAAACACCTACTGTTCTATTGCTTTTTGAAAAATATTTTTTAGCGACATTTTGAACATCTTCAACGTTACTTTATTATAATTGTCTGGAGCATCAAACATTTTTTTATAATCTCCAAAAAACACTTCATAGGTTCCTATATTGTTTGATTTTCCATCAATGGTTTCTACCTGACCGTAGAACTCCATCAATTTTTGATTTTTAATTTTTTGCAAGTTCTGTTTCTGTAATGCCTTCATCTTTATATTTTCTCAATCTCTTCATAAATGGCATTTTCTACATCGATTTCGTTTACATCTTTATTGCGCGACGGCATAAAAGTTGAAAAAAGTGATGGATCAAAACTCTCTCCATAATCGGTAAAAACAGAGGTGGCCAGTTGTTGTTTCGTCAACCAGCGATGAATACAATCTTGATGATTGTCCACTGGAAAGAATGGCACTCAAAATATTTAAAGCATAATAATCTTCATGTTTTAGCTTCAGGGGTATGGTACCCAATCATCAGATAAGGAGTAGCGACATCTTTTTGCACTGTAATTCTTCGTTCACCTGTTTGTGGGGGTTCTACTGATGTGTATCTTTGGTGGATCTGGTTGCGCGGGAATTGCTCTCTAGATATTTTTCGGCCAACGCTTTAACTTCAGCAAATTTTAATGCTCCAGAAACAACCACAACGCAATTGTTAGGGGCGTAATAGGTTTTAAAATATCGTTCTAAATCTTGTTGTTTCCAGTTTTTCATATCATCTTCATAACCAATTACCGGCCAGTGATACGGATGTTCTTGAAAAGCAGTGGCTTGAACGGATTGTGATAACAGTTCGCCAAGGTGAATTTTCTAGTCCGGTGCTTCGTTCACTTAATACAACCCCTCTTTCGCTTTCTACAATTTTAGGATCAATGCTTAGACTTGAAATTCGGTCGCCTTCTAAATCAAACATAACTTCCGCCGATGATGCAGGAAACCAGTTGGTGTAAACGGTAACATTTTCTGGTGTATACGCATTGTTTGCGCCGCCATTAAACTCCATGGTTTGATCAAATTGCTTTTGGGCCATATTTTTTGGCTCCGTTAAACATCATATGTTCAAAAAAGTGGGAGAGACCTGTAATTCCTTGGTATTCATTTCGGCTTCCAACTTTATAAAACAAATACATATTGGCGTTAGGAATGGAAAAATCTTCTACAACTAGGAATTTCATTCCGTTTTTCAGTGTAAACGTTTTTACATCATCAGCTTTCATTTGGGCCTTAAGTCCAAGGCTGAGAAAAAGCAAAATAAGGATCATTATTTTTTTCATGCTATATGGTTAATTTTTGTTAGACATTCCAACTGATCATTGTAAGGTGATGTTAATTTTTTATAAATATAAAAACCCTACTTAGCATTTTATAAAGATGTTAGCTGCTACTCTTAAAAGAAAACTGAAGTAATTTGGTAGAAAAAAAAAATCAAAAAAAAGGAATCGTGTTAACCTTGATTCCTTTTTGTCATATAGTGAAGGTCTGACTTAAGTCAGACCTTCACTTAAGTCAGACCTTGAGTAATTTAAACCACCACCTCAACAAACAAACCTTCATCGGTCTTATTTACTTGAGCCAATTTATTCTTGGTCAAGCCTTTAATCGTTTTATCCCATTTTTTATTGGATAATCCTGATTGGGTTTTCAATTCGCTCAGATCTATTTTTTCTGCCTTTTGAAGCATTTTTAAAACTGCTTTTTCATCTTCATTCAGTTCTACTGTTTTAGCAGCTTTTGTTTCTGGTTTCATTTGAGGGAAAAACAAGACTTCCTGAATAGAAGCATTATTGGTCAGAAACATCACCAATCTGTCAATGCCAATCCCGATACCTGAAGTAGGTGGCATTCCATATTCCAAAGCCCTGACAAAATCCATATCGATAAACATGGCCTCGTCATCCCCTTTTTCAGATAAATTCAATTGATCCTGGAACCTTTCCAACTGATCAATAGGATCATTCAGTTCCGAATAAGCATTGGCTAGTTCCTTTCCGTTAACCAATAATTCAAATCTTTCCGTTAATTCAGGATTGTCACGATGTTCTTTACACAAAGGACTCATCTCTTTTGGGTAATCCATGATAAAAGTAGGCTGCACATAATGATGTTCACACTTTTCACCAAAAAGCTCATCGATCAATTTTCCTTTACCCATGGTCTCATCAACTTCTATTCCGCTCTTTCTGCAAACCTCTCTTAACTCAACCTCATCCATACCGGCAACATCATAGCCTGTATGCTCTTTTATGGCTGATAAAATAGGTACTCTTGCATAGGGTGCTTTAAAGTTGATCAGGTTGTTTCCTACCTGGGCTTCTGAAGATCCATTGGCATCCATGGCTACTTTTTCAAGCAATTCCTCGGTCATTTCCATCATCCAATGATAATCTTTATAGGCTACGTATAACTCCATCACAGTAAATTCAGGATTATGGGTACGATCCATACCTTCATTTCGAAAATCCTTGGCAAACTCATAAACTGCATCGAATCCTCCAACAATGAGTCTTTTGAGATATAACTCATTGGCAATTCTCATATACAATGGCATATCCAATGCATTGTGATGTGTGATAAACGGTCTTGCCGCGGCACCACCCGGAATAGGTTGTAAAATAGGTGTCTCAACTTCCAAATAACCTCTGTCATTAAAAAACTGACGCATGGAGTTGGTAATCTTTGTTCTTTTGATAAAGGTATCCTTGACATGATCATTCACCATCAAATCCACATAACGTTGACGGTATCTCATTTCGGCATCACTAAAGGCATCATGTGCCTTCCCTTCAGCATCTACCTTGACAATTGGCATTGGTTTTAACGCCTTTGACAACACAGTAAGCTCCTTCACCATGATCGAAGTCTCTCCCACCTGGGTCTTGAACACTGTTCCTTTAACACCAATAATATCGCCAATATCCAATAGTTTCTTAAACACCTCATTGTACATGGTTTTATCCTCACCCGTACAAATTTCATCTCTATTGATATAGATCTGCATTCTACCACTTCCATCTTTTAGTTCAGCAAATGAAGCTTTACCCATAATTCTTCGGCTCATGATCCTACCTGCCAATACAAGTTCCTTGCCTTCAAGAGCTTCAAAATTATTGATCACTTCTTTAACAGTCGAAGTTGTTTTAAACTGTGCTGCAGGATAAGGATTAATCCCTAAATCGCGTAATTTCTGTAATGACTCTCTACGAACTATTTCTTGTTCTGATAACTGCATCTTCTAAAAGTTTTGAAAAATAGGTCGCAAAGATACGTGGAATCAATGATATATTGAATTAATGATTTAATGAAATATTGATTTAATGACATCCGGATTCCATGATTCAATGATACCAAGTCTGTTTCATACAACGGTACAAAGTTTTCTCTCCATATAAAATTGTAACGAAAACAAAAAATTAGCGTCATGTAATCAAAATAAATTAACGAATTTTGCAACCTAAAACAATTATTTAATATGAGCATTTGGCGTGTACTTTTATCGATCTTATTTCCACCTTTAGCAGTTATTGACAAGGGATGTGGAAGTGTGGTAATCGTTTTCATCCTTACCCTTTGCGCCTGGATCCCTGGAGTGATTGGTGCCTTGATCATATTGAACAATCCTAAATACGGCTGATGAATCAGGTTGTTTTTAAAGACCTTGGACTCAAGGATTATAAAGAAGCATGGGATTATCAAAATGAACTCTTTCAGGGGATTATAGATATTAAGCTTGCCAATAGAAAAAGGGAGCTTAAGCAAAAAAGTCCTCATTATTTTTTATTCACGGAACACCCTCCAGTATATACTTTAGGTAAAAGTGGTGATTTGTCAAACCTTCTTCTCAATGAAGAACAATTGAAACAGAAAGGGATTTCCTTTTTTAAATCCAATCGAGGCGGTGACATTACTTTTCACGGACCTGAGCAAATTGTAGGTTATCCGATCATTGATCTGGAAGAATTTAAACCTGATATTCGTTGGTATATGCGCAGTTTGGAGGAAGTTATCATTCAGACCATCGCTCATTATGGACTTCACGGAGTTCGAAGTGAAGGTGAAACAGGTGTTTGGCTAGACGTGGGCACTCCTTTTGCAAGAAAAATTTGTGCCCTTGGTGTCAGGACCTCAAGATGGGTGACCATGCATGGCTTTGCTTTAAACGTCAATACGAATCTGGGCTATTTTGATCATATTATTCCATGTGGGATCAGAGGAAAAGCAGTAACATCAATGGAAGCAGAACTCAATCGAAAAGTTCCTATTGAAGAAGTGAAAGCACTGATCCTGGAAAACTTTGAGAAAGCTATTTGATCAAGCTAGACTGATTTAATGATCCTGATGAAAATTAACTTGTTTCTTCATTAAAATACACCTTATAAAATTTCATCTTCTTTTCTTCATCATAACCTAGCTCAAGGTATTCTGAAGAGGCATCAGGTGCTTCAACATCCAGTTTGATCTGAATATGTGTATCCAGTTTGATCTCTGTCTTTAATTTTTGCTTTTGCTTTTTAAGCACAGCTTCGGAAACATGAAATTGGTTTCTGATCAACACTTCTTTATCTGATTCAAATAGTTTTTTATACTCATCAAAAAGGTTCTTTTGATCTTCATCCTCAAAAACCTCTTCCTTAAAATCGTGGATATTTACCGTGTCATTTTCTTTCAAATAATCGACTGTTTTGGCCAAAAAATGACTCTGTTCCTGGGTACTATAATCAGGTTTTAAAACTTCATTAGAAAAATCCTTACACAATTCAATATACGACTGGGTATGGTTGTTCTTGTCATCAGCGAATTTTATGTTCAAAAAATTCTTGATCCAATATTGAGCGTCATAATTGTTATTGTCAACACTCAGTACCACCATACCTTCATCATCCTGATAATTGACAATTAAGCAGCCTTTATCGATCTTTTTGGTACTGATCCCTTTTTGAACCACTACATCCAGACTGTTTCCTTCCATATAGGTCTGGAAGAAATTGGTTTTACTTTCAATTTTAAAGATCCCCAAGGCATTCGTTTGCACCTCATTAAATTCAATATCATCAAAGAGCGCAATGATCACATCTCCTGTTTTGATCTGGGCAGAATTTGATTGCTCAAAAAGATGCAACACAATATTCTTAGATGCTTCTAAAAAGAAATCCTCCTCTTTGAACAATCGTTGAGAATAACTGTTGATCTCATTTAAATTAATATCCGCATGATGATTGAACCTAAAACTTTCGGTAAGATTTCCAAAAGGTTTTAAAAGATACGGCAGCATCAAATTATAACTGTCTTCATCAAAAACCACAGGAGCTTCAGAAAAAACATTCCTGGTATCATTAAATTTATTCCCGATTTTATGGATGATTAGTTTTGGAATGCTGGCCTTGGTTCTTTTGATCATGTTATCATTTTTTAGAAGTTGCAATGATACGATTTTCACTGAATTATCAGAACGGCAATTCATAAAAAATCTCACATATATTGCATCAAGAACTAATTATTCTACCCTAACCAAAATTTCCTCTTTTTCAAAAGAACCTTCCTTTTCCCAGGGGCGTTTGTAAACCATGATCAGCTTTTGCTCCCCTTTCCTTTTTGCTTTAAATTCCCAAATTTCATTTCCTCCTGCACCTGTTATTGCTTTGTCTGACAATACATAATCCATGTACACAGAATCAACAATAGATTTGTTGGTTTTGTTTTCCCATTGCCAGCTAAAACCGGTGGAATGATTAGCTTTTAAAATTACCCTAAATACTTCTCCTTGACGGACCTTTATAATCCTGCTTTGAAAAGACAGGAAGCAAATACAAATCATCGCCAATACAACAAATTGTTTCATACTTGATTCAGTTTAATCATCTCAAATATAAGTATTTTGAGTGCTTCTATTCCAAGCGAAGGACCTCTATAAATCCAGTTTCAACTGATCAGGTAACAATTTAAAACTATTCCTGTGGTGAGAACAGGCTCCAAATTCTTTGATGGCTCTCCGGTGTTCCTTGGTGGGATAGCCTTTATTTCTGGACCAATTATATACCGGGTAGTCTTTATGGATTTTCAGCATATATTCATCTCTGTAGGTCTTGGCAAGCACAGAAGCTGCAGCTATATTTTGATATTTACCATCCCCTTTGATAATGGTCTTGTGCGGAATATCTCGGTAATCCTTAAACCTGTTTCCATCAACGATGATAAACTCCGGAATGATCTTCATGGCCTGAATTGATTTATGCATGGCCAGAATGGAGGCATTAAGAATATTTATCTCATCTATTTCATCCTGAAAAACATAGGCCACACCAAAGGCCAGCGCCTCCTTCTCTATAATCGGTCGCAACAAATGACGGTTTTTTTCAGACAACTGCTTCGAATCATTTAGGTACTTGTGCTTAAAATCAGATCGGCAAGAATCACCGCAGCAGCTACTACAGGACCTGATAGACAGCCTCTTCCGGCCTCATCAGTTCCTGCTTCAAATTGATATGATGAATACTTTAATTCCAGCATAATAAAGATCTTTTCAAAAATAAGGAACCCCAAACAAAATGAATGAAATAATATGCTCAAATATTTTACCTTTGTCTTCAATTAAAATTATCCATGCTAAGGAAACTCTCCATTTTAATTTTATTGTGCTTTTCGGCTATGAGCTGGGCCCAAATCAGTGACGGTCAGCTCAATACTTTAGACAACAGGTATATTGATGAATATGGAGACACTGCCAAGATATATACCAACGAAGTCGAGGTAGAATTAAGCGATAAAACGTTACTATCACGATTACAAGATCATTGACTACAAAATGGATACTACCTATATTGACACTACACTCAATATAAAAAAATATTATAAGTTCAATCTTGAAAGAAAAGATAATTTAGAGCTCATCTCTTTTCATAACCCAGGGCAAGCTTATAATACTCTTGCATATGAATTTAATGAGAACAGTACTTATCCTGAGACGGGAGCAAGAGCTCATCATTTTAATTTTTATGAGGTTGAAGACATTAAGTATTACAGTGTTCCGACCCCTTCTACAGAATTGATGTGGTCAACTGTTTTGGAACAGGGACACCTTCTCGATGCCATGTTTTCTTTTAATCTTTCAGAGCAATTCAATGCTTCGATAAGTTATAAAAGTTTGCGTTCATTGGGTAAGTACAGACATTCTTTAAGTGATCATGGGGCAGCCAGGATCACGATGAGTTATCACACCAAAAACAAGAAGTATTTTATTCGAGGTCATCTAGTTGCCCAGGATTTGAACAATGATCAAAATGGTGGTTTAACCGATGAATCCCTCGAGTATTTTGAAAACGCAGACCCTAATTTTAGGGATCGGGCGAGGATGGAAACAAATTTTGTCGATGCTGAAAACTCTATAAGAGGAAATCGTTATTATTTTGACCATTTTTTCGTGCTTTGGGATAAAAAAGATAGCCTTAAAACCATTCCGTCAGACCTCAAAATAGGTCATCAATTCAACTTTGAAAGAAAGCATTACGAATACAGGCAAGAAAACGCAAATGATATGTTTGGTCGGGCTTTTAAAAATGAGATCCGCGACGATGCCAAGTTTTCAAAATTATATAATGAAGCCTATCTTTCCTTAAACTCCCCCATTACATTGGGAGAAGTGAGGTTTAAGGTAAATAATTACTTATACAATCACAGTTATAAAAGTATCGTCATCACAGAAGATGGTGTAATTGATTCTAAACTTGAAGGTAATAGTTTTGCGGTTGGAGGAGAATGGCACACCCAATTTAAAAAATTCAATTTGATGTTGATGCTTCTCAAATAATCTCAGGAAATCTCACGGGCCATGCCTATTCGAGCCATGGCTAGTTTAAAACGGATAGTGTTTTTACCGCTGATGCCCGGGTTTTTAGTAATAGCGATCTCCAAACTTTAATTTTTTATTGAATCAGAGTGACTATAAAAATTACAATTGGCAAAACGATTACAACAACATGAAGAGATCAATGGTTTGGTGTTTGTTTGACTCAGAAAATGGATATATGCCTCTGCTACATCTCACTAATATTGATAACTATACCTATTTTGACCGTGACGAATGCTACGGGTCAGACCAAGACCCATGCAGGCTAATGAAAGTGTCAATTATTTCAAAGTCAAATTGAGTAAGGAAATTCGCTTTGGAAATTTTGTCCTTGATAATCAATTCATTTATCAAAAAGTAACCAATGGAGAAGATGTATTAAGGGTTCCTGATTTTATAACGCGCAATACTTTCTATTATGCCAATTATATCTTCAAAGGGAAACCGATGTATTTGGAAGCAGGAGTTACTTTTAGTTATTTCAGCAAATATCTTATGAATAGTTACAATCCCGTGATTGCAGAATTTTATCTACAAGATGACAGGGAATATGGAGGGTTTCCCCTTTTTGATTTCTTCGTCAACTTTAAAGTTAAAACCATGAGGTGTATTTTTAAATTAGAGCATTTCAATTCGGGTTTTAGTGAAAACAATTATTATTCTGCTCCAACCTATCCTTACAGAGATTTCGTCATCAGATTTGGTCTGGTTTGGAATTTCTTTATCTAAAAGTTCGAGTAACTTCATTATCCTAAAACCAGGTAGTCAATAGAATGCTTTATGCAAAAAGAACTTCAAATACAGGTTTCACCGGAAACTGCTCAAAACCAGGAGCAGCTGAAAATCTATATTGCCGAGCAATTGAGCCTTGCTAAAAATGAGATCAATCAGGTTGAGATCTTAAAGCGTTCCATCGATGCCCGTCAAAAGGCCGTAAAAATCAACCTAAAGGTTAAAGTGTTTGTGAATGAAGACACCGGTCAGAAAAAGATTGACTTTCCCGATTATACAGATGTAAAAGATTCTCAAGAAGTTATTGTTGATAGGAGCCGGTCCTGCTGGTTTATTTGCGGCACTTGAAACTTATTGAACATGGATTGAAGCCTGTTATTTTGGAGCGAGGTAAAGGATGTAAGGGAGAGAAGAAGAGATTTAGCGGCCATCACAAAAATCATCTTGTCAATGAAGATTCAAACTATTGTTTTGGCGAAGGGGGAGCCGGAACCTATTCTGACGGTAAATTATATACCCGATCAAAGAAAAGAGGAGATGTCAATAGAATTCTCAATTTACTGATCGCTCATGGAGCCAACGAGGATATTGGCATCAATGCCCATCCGCATATAGGAACCAATAAATTACCGAAGATCATTCAGGCTATCAGAGAAACTATTCTTACAATATGGTGGGGAGATCCTGTTTAATACCAGAGTAGTCGATATTCTTGTTAAGAATAATGAAATAGAGGGTGTGGAAACAAAATCCGGGCAAATTATTCATGCGAAAAAAGTGATATTGGCCACCGGTCATTCCGCCAGGGATATTTTTGAATTGTTATATAAAAAAGGAATTCATATCGAGGCCAAGCCATTTGCTTTGGGAGTTCGGGTAGAACATGCTCAGGAATTGATCGATCAGATACAATACCATTGTAGCACCAGAGGTGAATTCTTACCTCCTGCTCCATATAGTGTTGTGAAACAAGTTAACAACCGAGGCGTATATTCATTTTGTATGTGTCCCGGAGGGGTTATTGCTCCCTGTGCCACTGCTCCGGGAGAAGTGGTGACCAATGGATGGTCGCCAAGTAAAAGAGATCAACCTACATCAAATTCAGGTATTGTGGTTTCTCTGGACCTTAAAGATTTTGAGCCCTACCAAAAATTTGGGCCTTTAAGCGGTGTTGAGTTTCAAAAAAATATTGAGCAAAATGCATGGAAAATGGCTGGTGAAACCCAAAAAGTTCCGGCCCAAAGACTTGTTGATTTTACCAAGGGAATTCTTTCAAATAGATATTCCAAAAACCTCGTATCAACCAGGAACAACAAGTGTTGAACTCGGGTCATTATTACCAAAATTCATTTATCAGACACTTGCAGGAAGGGTTTAAATTATTTGACCAATCCATGAAGGGTTACCTTACCAATGAAGCCATCGTTCATGCTCCTGAATCCAGAACTTCCTCTCCTGTGAGAATACCACGAGACCCTAAAACACTGGAACATGTCCAAATCAAAGGACTTTACCCTTGTGGTGAAGGCGCAGGTTATGCCGGTGGCATCATCTCAGCTGCGATCGATGGAGAAAAATGTGCTGAACAGGTGAAGGCTTCACTTGCGAAGGGGTGAGAACCGAAGGGTTCGGAATTGAAGGTTTCAGCCGCGAGGCTTTGGCTTAAGTGAGGGGGTGACTTAAGTGAACCCTTCACTTAAGTAAAACCTTAACTTAACTCCTTGGATCTCAACTCTTTTATCTTGATATGCAACCCAGCGAATAAAAGAGTCATAAAAGGGCTCAACCAATTGAATATGGCATATACAAAATATTCTCCGACACTAACACCCAACACACCTGATTGATAAGCCCCACATGTATTCCAAGGTACCAAAACTGATGTTACCGTTCCTGAGTCTTCCAGGGTACGACTCAGGTTTTCAGGTGCAAGATTTTTGTCTTCAAAAGCCTTTTTAAACATTTTTCCGGGGACCACTATGGCGAGATATTGATCTGAAGCGGTAACATTCAAAGCCAAACAGGTCGCAACTGTACTGGCAAATAAACCAAATACTGTATGCGCCATTTTCAAGAGGGCAGCACTGATTGTGGATAAGGCTCCAATTGCATCCATTACACCACCAAATACCATGGCACAAATGATGAGCCAGATCGTGCCAAGCATCCCATACATTCCACCAGATGAAAAGAGGTCATTTAATTCAGTATTATTTGTTTCAATAGCCGTATCAACGGTAATGGCATTCATGATACCCTGATAGGCCGATCTGAAATCCAATTGTTCCGCCCCTGCAATTTTCATCACGATGTCCGGTTGGAAAATGATTGCAAAAGCACCCCCTAACAAAGTTCCGATCAAAAGAGCAATAAGCGGTTGCGTTTTTCTTATGATAAGCAAAATAACAGCCAGGGGAACCAAAAACAACCAACCATTGATATGAAAAGACTCCTCAATAGAACTGAGGATCAAATCAGTATCAGCTGTACCCGTAAGTTTCAAAAGTAAATCCTAAAATGATAAAGACAACCAAAGTTATAAGAATCGTCGGCACCGTTGTATAAGCCATATAACGAATATGGGTAAAAAGATCAGTGCCTGCCATAGCCGGTGCCAAATTGGTCGTATCAGATAAAGGAGACATTTTATCGCCAAAATAAGCTCCTGAAAGCACGGCTCCGGCAACCATTCCCAATGGAATTCCCAAAGCACCCCCAATACCAATCAGCGCAATACCAACAGTTGCTGATGTGGTCCAAGAGCTTCCTGTGGCTATAGATATTACGGCACAAATTACGACTGTAGCAGGTAAAAATATCGTAGGATTCAATAATTTCAATCCGTAAAATATCATGGTAGGAATAACTCCGCTAATCAGCCATGTTCCTGCCAAAGCTCCTACAAATAACAGGATCAACAAGGCTCCGGTAGTAGATTTAATATTGTTGGCTACCTCCTCGATCATTTGCTTGTAAGTGACTTTATTAAAAAATCCGACAATGGCAGCAACGGCTCCACCCATTAAAAGTATGAACTGATTGGATCCGCTTAAGGCATCATCTCCATAAATAAAAACGTTATAAGCGAGCATGCCAATAAGCGCAAGTACAGGAATTAAAGCTTCATATATATTCAGTTCTTTGTTCCTAATTATCTTGTTGTCCATAAAAAAATCAATTGATTTTGTAATGTTACACAAAAACTATGACTTTAAAAAATTGAATATTCTCCATTATTTTTTCAGAGAAACTCTGCTATTCAATGACCTTTTATGAAGGTCTGTTTTAATAAAAAGTGGTTTTTACTAAAAAATTTCACTTTTTTTTACTTGTTTACGCAACCCATTGGATGATTAGGCATCTTATTAACAAATCCCCCACCTATGAAACTTGAATATTCTATATTGGAGCATTTAAGCAATAACGACAATGGAAAGTTTGTCGATATTACTTTTATTGAAGATGATCATGCCTCTTTAAGGAAGGCATTAGACGAGTTACAAGGAAGAAATATGATTTTGGTTGATGAAGATAATAGAAGAGATTTCGCAGCATTCGGAATCGGAAATGACAGAATGAAACCCATCAATGCCAAAATTAAAATGAATGGAAGGATTTATTTCCATACATTAAGAAGCAGAAATGAAATAAGTGGTTCAAAGGATCGCAGAAAGAATCGATGGAGCCTGAGTTATTTTTTTTAGTTTCTAAAACCAAAATATGACATAACATTTACTCAAGATTAATCTTAGGATTATAGATCGGGGTTTGATTTATCAGGCCCTTTTTTTGTGTTTTAATTTTACCTTTACTTACCATTTGTTTTTCATTAAAATACTACTTAAAACCTATAGCATTATATGCTTATATTTGATGGGAAATTGCAAAAGTCATCTTTTACTGACGCAGATCCAAATCAAATCATCGCAAGCGTATCATTATGAAAAAAATAGCCTCCTTCATTTTACTAATGATCTTTAGCCTGCCCGCAGTTGCTCAGGATATCAACTATGCTACAGTCTCAAATATCAAGTATTATCAAGATGCTGTCAATAATACTGATCCATATATTTCTGAGCGTTGTGTTCTCGATTTGTACTATCCAAAAAACACGCCATCTTTTGCTACGATCGTTTGGTTTCACGGTGGTGGATTAACCGGAGGTCAGAAAGAGATCCCGGAGGCTTTAAAGCAAAAAGGTGTTGCCGTTGTAGGGGTGAATTATAGATTATATCCTAAAGTAAAAGCACCGCTATATATTGAAGATGCAGCGGCCGCCGTGGCATGGGTCTTTAAAAAAATTGAATCTTATGGAGGTAACTCAAATAAGATCTTTGTTTCAGGACATTCTGCAGGAGGTTATCTTGCCAGCATGGTAGGTCTGGATAAAAAATACCTTGAAAAACATGGTGTGGATGCAAATCAAATCGCAGGATTGATCCCGTTCAGCGGACATACCATTACACATTTTACCGTAAGAGAGGAACGAGGAATAAAGGGAACCCAACCCATTGTTGATGATCTGGCTCCTCTTTACCATGTCAGAAGCGATGCTCCGCCCGCTACTTCTTATTACCGGAGACCGTGAAAAAGAGTTGTTGGGAAGGTATGAAGAAAATGCCTATATGATGCGTATGATGAAGGTCGCCGGACATCAAAACACCCGTATTATGGAAATGGATGGCTATGGTCATGGAATGACCTATCCTGCATTTCCATTATTATTAGAAGAAGTTAAAAGAATTCTGGACGAAAAGGATTAATTTTAAACTCATTTGAATCTAATCACTTGATTGATATATTTAAACTGATTTCATGAAAAATAGTGTTTTACTTCCTTCCCTATTCCTGGCAGCTGCTATTGTCATCGCAGGATATTTTATTGGCAACATACATAAAACAGGAAAAGAATATGACCGGTATGTGCAGGTAAAAGGCTTATCCGAAAGGGAGGTTGAAGCGGATCTTGCGGTATGGCCAATCAATGCCGTACTCACAGGAAACGATTTAAAGACCTTAAAAGACAATATTGAAAATCAAAACAAACAGGTATATCAATTCTTTCTTGGATCAGGGATTCAGTGATGCCGAACTGACCAGAGGTATGGTAAACATCACAGATGCGAGAAGCAATTTATACAACAATAATAACCAGTATACCGGTTTTAGATATCTTTCGAAATCCGAATTTACAGTCAGAACGAAAAACATTAAAAAATTACAGAAGGCGCTTAGTGAATCCTTAACCCTAATGTCAAAAGGTATCGTACTAGGGTCAAAAAATGAATGGCGTCCTATTGAATATATTTTTACAGGTCTAAACGAACTGAAACCATCAATGATCGAGGAGGCAACAATGAATGCCCGCCAAGTAGCCGAGAAGTTCGCACGCGATTCTGATTCAAAAGTTGGCCCGATCAGAGTGGCTCGACAAGGGCAGTTCTCTATCAATGACAGAGATCAAAATACGCCGGAAATCAAGATCATCAGAGTGGTCTCAACGATTGATTACCAACTTATAAATTAAAATAAATATGCCAGCCTTTGTAATTGTTGAAATTGAAGTACATGACCAGGAACTGTATAAGACCTATACCCAATTAACCCCTGCCACCATCGCTTCCTATCAGGGGAAATTTGTGGCCAGAGGTGGCGATACGATAGTTTTAGAAGGAGATTGGCAACCAAAACGACTGGTCCTTCTTGAATTTCCTTCCGTGGAGATCGCTAATTCATGGTGGCATTCAGAGGATTATTCAAAAGCCAGAGAAATAAGACAGCGGGCAGCCACAACAAAAATGATCATCCTTGACGGCGTTTAATTTATATGAAAGCTGAATTTTGTAAGGAAAACTGAAAATAAAGAGCTAAACCAATGAAAGTGAGAAAACAAAAAATGTACCAAGTTGATGCCTTTTCAGATACAGTTTTTGGCGGAAACCCAGCAGCTGTTTGTGTTTTGGAAACTCAGTTGGATGATGATCTTATGCAAAATATTGCTGCTGAGAACAATCTTGCAGAAACGGCTTTTGTGGTTCGAAGAGTTTCAGATTATGAAATAAGGTGGTTTACCCCCACAACTGAAGTGGCCCTATGTGGCCATGCGACCCTCGCCTCTGCTCATGTGCTTTTTACCTATTTTGAACATCCCACAGATACCATTTCCTTTTATTCTCCTCATAGCGGCAACTTATCCGTTAGCAAAAATAAAGACCTTTTAACGCTTGACTTTCCGACAGATCAAATTACTAAAGTGAACCCGGTAAAAGAAATCCTTGAGGCCTTCGACAAAGATGCCCTTTGGAAATGTATAAAGGAAAAACCGATTACCTGCTTCTTTATGAAACACAGAATGACATTGAACAAAGCAACCCCAATCTTCACCTCCTCAAAAAATCAAATGCAAGAGGTATCATCATCACGGCACCAGGTAAGGAAGTAGATTTTGTCTCTAGATTTTTTGCGCCTGGCTCAGGGGTTGACGAGGATCCGGTAACAGGTTCAGCGCATACAACCCTCACACCATTCTGGAGCGAAAAACTGGGGAAAACCAAATTAACAGCCCAACAGCTTTCCCAAAGAAAAGGTGAACTTTCTTGTGAACTTCAAGGGGAAAGAGTCAAAATTACAGGTAAGGCTGTGACCTATTTGATAGGAGATATTTATATTTAAAAGAAATACTAACGAAACTTAATACCATAGGTTTTGTATCCTGATTTAGATTGATTTGGATGTAAAAAACCTTTAAATAATGTCAAAACTACCAAAAGAACATAGGTTTATCGATCTTTCAGATTATGGAAGACCAATAGCCAAAGCCATAGCTAAATTATCTTAAAAACACTGATTTCACTCCAATACATGTTACCATGGCATTTGTAGTTTCCGGACTCATAGCCATAGCATTCATGCTACAAGGTTATTTTTGGGCTGCCGCCTTTTTCTTTATATTCAAATCAATTTTAGATGCTGCCGACGGAGAACTGGCGAGAATTAAACAAACGCCGTCTTATACAGGCCGTTATTTCGATTCGATAGCAGATATCATTTTAAATCTTCTGATCTTATGTGGACTATGGTTTTTAACCGATACCACTATCCTATTCACTTTTTTGGCCTTTTTGGGCCTTCAGTTACAAGGAACCCTATACAATTATTACTATGTTATTTTGAGAAATAACTTTGATGGTGACAAAACCAGCAGAATTATTGAAAACAAAACACCTGTAGCCATGCCGGGAGAAAAACAAAAAAATGTAGATATCTTGTTTCGTATGTATAGAATCCTTTACGGAAAATTTGATGAGTTCATTTTTATGCTGGATCCCAAAGCTTCTGACACGAGTACATTCCCAAATTGGTTTATGACTGCTGTATCAACTTTTGGTTTAGGCTTTCAGTTATTGATCATTAGTGTCATGCTGGTATTAGGATGGAAAGAATTCATTATTCCTTTTTTTATTTTTTATTCCTCTTTCATTTTTATTTTTATCGGGATCAGGAAAATCTGGCTTTCTTAGTGATCTGTGTCATAAAAGCATTTGACTGACACTGTTGACGAGGACTCCTAGTTAACATTTACATAATTTCGAGCCTCTTCCATATTTTCCAGGATATCATCCTTTAACTGAATAATGGCCTCCTTCTTGTCTTTCCTGATAAAAAAATCGAAATGTAACCTCTTAAGAAACCTTCTCAATTCGGCATAATAATAAAGGGTAATATAGCCGCTAATGGGCATCAAAACAAAAAGTAACAAGCTATGCCAAAATTCAGTACTCATATACATCCTGAATAGCCAAATCATGAATGCATAATAAAAAGGGAAAGTAAAAAAACCTGTGATCATTTGTACCGGAGCCTTATATTCTATATCCAATTTTAAAGCAGTAAATATTTTTGCTGTTAACATATAGGGCACATAATTGGTCAACAAGCCCAATAAATAAAGAGGGAAAAGAAAGATAAATTTAATCAATGCAAGGATATATTGCATCGACCCTCCCTTTTGAAAAACTGTGTTGGAAATCTCATTGGGTCTTAATCCTTCATTTTTCAATAATTTAAAAAACCGCAGTAGCTTGGTTTGGGTATCGAGATAGAGCGCTGAATTTTCTTTCTGAATATATTGAAGGGCTTTTGACACCAGATTTCTCAATTCCAAATATTGCTTTAGGCTTTATTTTAAAACCTTCTTTCGAACCATAAAATGCAACATAAAATTGGTGCGCCCTTACTAGAAATTTCTCTTGTTCCTTCCCTGAAGTTTGTGGAATAATATCTGACAGCTCTTTGCGGATTGCCTCTGTCAACTCAACAACTGCTTCAAATTCATTCCTGTCATAGGCCAGTTTATAGGCATGTACTGATATGGGCCTGCATACCGTTACCGATACTACACTTCTGAATTGAATGGAATCTGAATAATCCAGGGCAACCGGGACAATTTTCAAATTACCCTCAAAACCCTTCAAATCTTCAAAACTCAAGGCAATTCTTGCAGTTCCTGTTTTTATTTCCCGAAGCTTCAGTTCGTAATAACTGGTGCCTTCCGGAAAAATAAGCAAGGTGCCTTGCTGGCCCAAATATTCATGACATTTCGAAAAGGCCATTCTATTATCCGGCTTTTCTCCGGGCTGGATATCTTTTTTTCTGTAAATAGGAATAACATGAAAATAAGTAAATACTCTTGAGATCAATTTATTTAAAAATATACCCGCATTGGCTACAAAGCCAATTCTTTGGTCAGTAATGGCAGCAATAAGTAACGGGTCCATAAAAGTATTCGGGTGATTCGCCACAATAATCAATGGTCCGTTAACGGGAATCTGCTCCTTGCCTGAGACCACGATCTTTCGAAAGAAAAAGAAAAGAGCGGCCTTTATAATTTGTTTTAAAAATTTATAGATCACACCAGGTTCTTCTTAAGATTAGCCCTTTGAAGCATTACAAATCCGGTAATAAAAAACAAGGACATAAAAACCATACTATAGCGCATACTACCGGTAATCTGATCAATAAAACCATAAGATAAAGAACCAATAACGATCGCAAGTTTTTCAGTGATATCATAAAAACTAAAGTAAGAAGCCGTATCCTTAGCTTGGGCTGGAATTAACTTTGAATATGTTGACCGTGATATTGACTGGATGCCTCCCATGACAAATCCCAGAAATGCTGCCAAACTGTAAAATGAGATCTTATCGTGCATAAAATAACCTGAGATACAAACAAAGATCCAGATAAGAAGTGTGGTACTGATCGCGAATCCGTTCCCTCTTAATTTAGATAACCAGGCAAAAAAGAAGGCTCCTCCAATGGCCAATATTTGTAAAATAAGTACGATATAAATCATTTCATCAGCACCCATACCTATTTCCTTATCAGCAAACAGAGGCGCCAGTAACATCACAGTTTGAACACCCATACTGAATAGAAAAAAGGAGTACAGAAAACGTTTCATAACTTTTTTATCTTTTACAACCTCCCATACTTTCTTAAGTTCCTTTGTACCATTTCCCAGAATTTTATAGGTGATCGATTTTCGGCTGTTGCTATCCTTTAAGTAAAAAAAAGCAATCTGAGCAAAACCCAACCACCAGACCCCCACCAGGATAAAGCCAAACCTGGTTGCTGAACTTCCATTTTCAAATCCAAAGGCTTCATATTTTTGATATAAAACCAGATTGATGATCAATAAGATCACACTGCCAATATAACCCATGGCAAAACCCCTCGCGCTTACACTATCCATTTTATCCTTGGTAGCTACTTCCGGTAAAAACCCGTTGTAAAATACCAATGAGCCTGCAAAACCAATACTTGCGGTCACGGAACAAGCAATCCCATACTCAACATTTTCACCTGTAAAAAAATAAAGTCCGATACAAGCGAGAGACCCCAAATAGGTAAAGAACTGCATAAATTGTTTTTTCAAGCCGCCATAATCTGCAATACCAGAGAGAATCGGAGACAAAAATACGATGACCAAAAAGGAAAAAGAGATAGCGAAAGAATACAGCACTGAATTTTTGATACTCATATTAAAAAACTCAACCATCTCACCCCCAAAAGCCTCCTGGGTGGTACCCAAATAATAGATCGGAAATATGGCAGTGGTTACGATCAGATTATAAACGGAATTAGCCCAGTCAAATGAAGCCCATGCATTGATAAGTCTAGCGTTATTTTTTTCCAGCATAATAATTGATTTGAAATCAGTTTGAATATAAAATATGGATCAATATACCTAAAAATAAAACAGGTTTGGAATATAGAAAGAAATACAGACCTTCCAGAATGGAATTCTTATAAATCGCATATATAAACCAAACCTGTATTTAATCATTATAATTTTTCTTCCAGCGTTTCTTCGATGCTTTCAATATAACTTTTATCCCTCGTGTTTTTCTGAACAGCAATGGCTGCAAACAGACTTAAGGTATATGACATACCGTAAAATCCTTTTTCACTCAACAATAAATCTGCGTTCCACAATCCAATAATCAGTAACAAAATAGCACTCAATACTGAAAACCAACTGATACCATAGTAGATATCGGTCACTTGTATACCTTCCAATCTGTCCCGTACACTTTTTTGTACTGAAACTGCGCTAAACAGTCCGAATAGTAAAATAGTAAAGTAATATCCTTGCTCATTGAGCATCATATCAGAATTCCACAGACCCAGTGCAATAACTATACAACACCAGCTAATAGAGCGATCCATGAAGCTCCAATAAAAGCCGGTGTTGGCTTCTGATCAAATTCTTTTAGTTCTTTTATCTTAGAACACTTAGATTTTGATGTTGCACTTTTTTCCTCAGTACTATCAGTCTTAAATTTGTAATCCATAACAATAAATTTAATGGTTAAACTAATTCATTTATGGGCCAAAATTGCATGAAGTGAATTGAACATCCAAACCAATATTTACAAATTACTTACGATATATTTATGATTTTATTCAATATTTTACTATTATTTAATGTATTTTTAACAAAATATACTTACGATATTTATGAACAATCTTTCTTCGATCATTTGTACCTTATCTCAAGAGGATAAAAAGAACTTTGTAGCAGGGCTAAAGAAAAGAAACAAGAGAAACGATACAAAGAACATTGAGCTGTTCAAACTTTTAGACACAGATGAGCCTTTAGAGCATCCAGATCTTGTTCTCTATGGCAAAAGTGCCAAAGGAGCGTATCATGCCCTGTGCAAAAGGTTGCATGATGCGCTTATCAATTTTATAGCATCCAAAAGAATTGAAGAAGAATCTTCAAAAGAGATGAATGCCTTAAAATTGATTTTGGTTAGCCGCTCTTTTTTTCAACACCAGCAAGTGTCTATTGCTTTTAAAACATTGGCTAAAGCAGAATTGATCGCTAAAAAATATTCATTATACAATACATTGAACGAAGTCTACCAGCTCCAATTGGGGCATGCTCATTTAACCAATTCAGTTGATTTTCAAGAAATACTAAAAAAGTTTGAACGTAATAAACGCAACATCGTTCAAGAGGAAAATTTAAATCTCTTCTATGCGGCCATTCAAGATGAACTCACACGTAAAAATCCTGTCATATCGGATATTATCGAAAGAAACCTGAATTTATACCAGATCTCTATTACCAAAAACCTCAGCTACCAATCTCTTTTTAAAATTTTACAAATCAGTAACCAGGTAGCCAATGTCACAAGAAACTATTATGAAATTCTTAAATTTATAGAGAAAGCCCGGAAAAAAATAGAGGTTTCGAAAAGAGTTTATCATGAGGACTTGTATGACCATATTCAGATCTTATATTATTTATCAAATACGTATTTCAGAATTAAAAAGTTTGAAAAATCGGCAATTTCTCTAAGGGCCATGCATGATCATATGCAACTGCAAAATCTGAAGTATTTTGATGTTTTTTATTGTCAATACCTGCTCATTGAAAACTTACTCAACATCTATACCGGTAATCTGGAAATGGCCATCCAAAAACTTCAAACTTTCGATTTCAAGAAATATAGACATGAAGAAGTATATATCCATGATTTAAAATTGACCCTTGTCGTCGCCTTGTTTCTGAATCAACAATTCAATGAGGCCTTAAAAGTATATAGGGATTTTTATCACAGCGACAGTTGGTATACGAAGAGGCTTGGCTTTATTTGGGTCATCAAAAAGAATTTATTGGAAATTCTGGTCCTCATGGAACTCGATTATATGGACCTCGTAGAATCAAGATTAAAAAGCTTTAGAAAAAAATATAGTTCGCATCTTATTGAACACGATGAAAAGAAAATTTTAGATTATGTGAACCTCATTGCATTCTATTACAACAACCAACAGTCCATTCATTCAAAACAATTTGAAAAAAAATTAGGAACCCTATTAAATATTGATAGCAAAGAGGAAGATATATTCGCCATCAGCTTTTATGCCTGGTTGATTTCAAAAGTGAAGTCTGAAAATACTTATAAAACCTGTTTGGAGTATATTAATGGAAGTTAAGATGGAGATCACTTCGAAATTTCTGGTTCAGCATTCAGAAATCTTAAATCAACTTAAAAGTTCTTATTTATAGAAAACAATAGTTCAATTTCAAATGTGTTATCCCAAAGGAGGTTCTAACATAAAAAAGGTTAGCCTAAGCTAACCTTTTTCAATAACTGATAAATTATTTCCTTTTTTATTCTTGAGTTATATCATCAATATAGTACGTTTCCCCTCCGGCCGGATCCGTGTCCCAGTCAGTATTTAAAACAAGCCTGGTATACACATAATCTGCAACAGCAGGAGTTGTTGAAAAATCAAACGTCACGGTGACCCATTCATTGGCTGTATCGAGTGTTTGGAAAATCTCAAAAGCTGGAGGATCAATGATCCCAGGCTCTTGTTCCAAGCGCATACGTACCTTTATACCTCCTTTCGGAGACCAAATCTTAACTTTAAACACTAAGCCATTAGCCAAGTTTATTGAAGGACCATTTAAAGTTTGATCAGAATTCATTCCTGCGATAAAACGGTACTCCTGCTGGTTTTACCTAATTCCAGCACCTTTGCTGAAGGGTTACCTTAGGCTTGTGGATTATCAATAACAGCTGCCGTTGCCCCTTCGAATGCATTGAAGAAAAGAACGCCATCTTCAAAGTCGAGCGGGAAGGTAGCGAGTGGACCTCCACCACCGCCATCGCCATAAAGCCTGAAGTCATCAATATAATAGGTCTCCACGACGCCAGAGTTCAATTCAAAGAACAGAATGATCCTATCGTGCTTTCCACTCTCACCAGCAGCAAAGTTAAAGGTAAGCTCTTCCCAGGCATTGGCCGCAGTGGTAACAGCTCCTACTTCTGCGTTAATTCCCGGATTTGTTTTGTCTTCTAATTTGACCAGTACGTTCGTACCCGCAACAGGAGACCAAACTTTCAATTTAAATCCGGAATTTGTATTAAAGTCAAATTTGCTATCAAACTCGATTTGAGTATTGGCAAATTGTTCTCCATTCCGATCAATTTGACCCACCTGACAAGATGTGGTTCACGTCATTATCAAAATCAGGATTGTCAATATAGGTGTAGTTCACCACCAAAAGAACCGATGGCAGCGCCTGGATCTGTTTGGAAAGTCAGATCAAAGTCACTTGCATCCAATGACTGATTCGACTCTGGTGTACAAACCACCGGACCACCTCCTCCATCGCCATAAAGCCTGAAATCATCAATATAATAGGTCTCCACTACGCCAGAGTTCAATTCAAAGAACAGAATGATCTTGTCGTGTTTACCGCTTTCACCAGGAGCAAAGTCAAAAGTAAGCTCTTCCCAGGCACTTGCCATAGTTGTAACGGCGGCTACTTCTACGTTAATTCCCGGATTGGTTTTATCTTCAAGCTTGACCAAAACATTCGTACCCGCAACAGGTGACCATACCTTCATTTTAAATCCGGAATTCGTGTTAAAATCAAATTTAGCATCAAACTCAATTTGGGTATTGGCGAATTGCTCCCCATTGCGATCAATTTGACCTACCTGGCAAGATGTGTTCACCATATTATCAAAATCAGGATTGGCTATATAGGTGTAGTTCCCACCAAAAGAACCAATGGCAGCGCCTGGATCTGTTTGGAACGTAAGGTCAAAGTCTGCTGCATCCAATGATTGGCTCGTTTCAGGATCACAAGCCACCGGACCGCCACCACCATCGCCATAAAGCATAAAGTCATCAATATAATAGGTCTCCACCACGCCGGAGTTCAATTCAAAGAACAGAATGATCTTGTCGTGTTTACCGCTTTCACCAGGAGCAAAGTCAAAAGTAAGCTCTTCCCAGGCACTGGCCATAGTTGTAACAGCACCTACTTCTACGTTAATTCCCGGATTTGTTTTGTCTTCTAACTTGACCAAAACATTCGTACCCGCAACAGGTGACCATACCTTCATTTTAAATCCGGAATTCGTGTTAAAATCAAATTTAGCATCAAACTCAATTTGGGTATTGGCGAATTGTTCTCCATTGCGATCAATTTGACCTACCTGGCAAGATGTGTTCACCATATTGTCAAAATCAGGATTGGCTATATAGGTGTAGTTACCACCAAAAGAACCAATGGCAGCGCCTGGATCTGTTTGGAAGGTCAGATTAAAGTCAGCTGCATCCAGGGACTGGATGGTTTCAGCGACGCATTCGCCGCCACCACCGCCTTCAGCTTGTGCTATGTCGTCAAAATAGAAAGTACCTGCAGTAGTACCTGGACCATCGGCAAATAAAGTCAGACGGGAGTAGGACTCTGAAGAGTCATAGGTAAATGAGATCTCTTCCCAACCCTCACCAGTGTGAGCGGCCACAGTCTCTATAGCAGCGGCAGTTCCCTCTTCTAATTTCAATAAAATATCTATCGGAACTTCTGACCAGAAGTTCATTGTGATGGTTTTCTCCTCAGTCAGGTCAACCGGACTGCCCAGATCGATAAACACACCTTCAAATTCATTTCCGCCATTGGTGATTTCACCTACATTACCTTCTTTGTCATTGGAACCTGAAACATCAGGATTCTCAACGATCTGAAAGGAAGTCCCTCCAAAAGTCTCAACCTCATATATCACATTCGCTTCGTCAAAAGTGATTGGAAGAGAAGCCACTTGTTTTATAACCAGGGAGATTTCATCCTCATAGGTATTGGAAGCACCAGCTTGATTTGAAGCGACCAGAGACACTTTATAAGTACCACTGCCCGTATATGTTTTTATGGGATCTTTCTCCTTGGATGTGGTGCCATCTCCAAAGTTCCAGAGGTAAGTTGTTGCTTCCTTGGACACATTGAAAAACGTAACGGTGCCTGAGTCCTCGTTTATGGTGTAGGTAAATGAGGATTCTACCTGCGGTAAGTCTTCTAAATTATTGTCAGTGCATCCTGCAAGGAAAATGAACAGGATCCAAACCGATAGCTTACTGGATATTTTGAGTAATTGTTTCATAGTCTATTGTGATTAATTGCTTCCATTATATTTATAGGCCCGCACATAGTCCACGAGCATGGTCTGTGGGAATACTGTTTCTTCGTTTGGTGGTCCGACAAAACTGCCGCCGACCGCTAAATTGATGATGATGTAGAAAGGTTGATCAAAGACCCAATTCCCTGGATCAGGAAGATCGCTCGGTGTGATTTGATTGTACAGAACATCATCGATATAGAAATTCACATAATTCGGGCCCCATTCAATTCCGTAGATATGAAAATCAGAGTCAACGCGCTCATTGACCAGATCGTACCTTTTCGTAATCGCTTCTCCAGCCGAGTATCCGGGACCATGAACACTTCCAAAAAGGATCGTTGGTTCCTGGCCACGAACCTCCATGATGTCAATTTCACCGCATCCCGGCCAGATGACTTCATCTGAATTTGCCCCGAGCATCCAGAAAGCGGGCCACATTCCCTGACCGTAAGGCGTCCTAATTCTTGCCTCAAATCGGCCATACTGTTGCTCAAACTTATCTTTAGTAAGTATTCTGGCAGAGGTATACGAGGATCCTTCAAAATTCTCCTGCCTGGCCGTTATTAAAAGATAGCCGTTCTGAACTACTATGTTCTCGGGTCGATCCGTGTAATACTGTAATTCGTTGTTTCCCCAGCCATCACCCCGGGTTCCAATATCATAATCCCAGATGGTGCTGTTTGGAGCACCATCAGAGTCAAATTCGTCCTGCATGGTTATCTCCTTAAAATTGGTAACTGTTTGTTCTTCGCTGAAGGAACAGCCTACAGTCCCAACTATAACCGCCAGGAGAAGGGTAAACTTGACAAACCCCGCACCACAATGACTCAATTTCAAATGTGATGGTCGACATGTTTGCATTCTCATTTTTATCTGATTTATCTTAATCATTGTCATTTATTTTTTGAACTACTCGGAATAGAAATACATATTATCCACAAACAAGGTTGAAATTCCGCCAGAGGCAAATACAATCTGAGCAAGGTTAGCTTTGGCACCATTGACAAAACCACTCAATCCACCTCCCGTATTTTCTGAGAAGTTGGTTAATGGGATGTCAAAACTTATCCAATTGCCAGTTTCCAGTTGCCCACTGGCATAAGTTATGGCTCCACCCGTATCATCGCCCCCTCCAAATGCGCCATCCGGTCCGAAATCAATCAGTTCAAAACGCAACGTGTCTCCCGGATCAATGGATTCTTCAATTCGGATATCTACGTGAAAAAATGTCTTTTGAGATACATTAACCGTCGGGTTTGTAAAGCTTGTGGCCACAAAATTCAGGTTTTCGTAAAAAATGATACTATTATCCTCATCTATTCTTACCGATCCACCAAGTGTGGTTTGCCCATCAAAGAATCCATTATAAAAATCTACCGGCACATTGGTGTAGGTATCGCTGAAAATAGAGATTACATCGTCTGGGTTGCGCTCCGGTGGGACCGGCGCAAAGTCAAATGCTCCCCGAACTTCCAAAGTCGCAGAACCTTGTGCTTTGACAGCTCCAAGAGTAGCTGTAATGGTTGCTATACCTGTGGAAACAGGTGTAATTACACCCAACTCGCTCACCTGGATCACATCTACGTCAGAAGAAAGGAATGAGAAATATGAAGGGGCAGCGATTACTGTTTGGTTGGAGCCATTTGAAAGATTGAAGGTTTGTGTGAGACCTTCGCGTGGAATCAACCCTTGTATATCCAGGAAAGCATCCGCTTCCAAATCCTGACCATTGAAGATAGCCGGTTGAGGCTGGGCAATGGTTCCCAGCTTTTCAAATTTCAGCTCATCGATCCAAAAGGTATAACCATCTCCGTTTTCCGGACCTTCGGCATACCAGAACATGCCTTTTTCAACTACCAGCTTCGATGGGTCCGGAATCGGGATGACATATTTCTCCCATCCGGTTCCGATACGCAGATTGGTCTTAGTGACCAGATACCTGTTTTCTCCAAAGTCGTTTCCAAATCCGATTTCATTTATGGACGCCGCCTTAGTTGCTTTGGCCCAAAAGGTGAGGGCATCATAGCCGGATAAATCCCGTCCTCCGTAATCGGGGAAAATAGCCCCGGCAAAAGAGCCCGACGGATCTCCCACATTAGGCACATCGAAACGCATCGAAGCATCTCCGCTATACTTTACGTCCGTGTCAACGGTAAATGCATCGAGTTTCGATCCGTCAAAAGGAAAATATTCCAGCCCTCCGCTGAATCCATCGATAAATATCTCCGGATTATTGGGATAAGTTGCAAATTCGACCTTGTCTGAATATTCTCTTTCACAACGGTAAATCAGAGAGAAACACACCAGTGACTAACGTGTTCTTAAAATAAATAAATGTTCTGTTTTTCATTTTAGCCATTTTTTTATTTACCAATGTTTATATGAATGTACGTTCTGATTTCCCATTCTGTTCCGTTTTCAAATCCTACAGGGCTGATAATTGGCTGATCTGCAAATTCCAGCGCTGTGTTAGGAAGGTAGCGATTTGAATACTGATCAAGGGTACGCCAGGTACCCCGAATGCCAATCATGGTATTCGGAAGAATGAACCAATCTGGTTTTCCAAGAGAAGTGGAAATATCCAACATCAACTGAACAGGAAATGTGAGGTTAAAATCACGATGGTAGTCATATGGACCCCAGTCATTGAACTTAAATTCGGTCGTAACCTTCATTTTTTTGTAAATGAGCCTTATATCGCCACCTACACGATCGATAACTCTCGGATCATCACCTCGAGCCTGTCCATTACCAAAGTAAAGATTCCCAACAAGTCCAAAATCCCGACTTGCTTTGGAGACGACACGGACATTAGTCTCCCAAAGGTCCTGGGCGGGTGCTGAATTCGGGAAGGCAAACGGAGTTCTATCACTCAAGAATCCAATGGCAGCATCCATGGCAGTAGGATGATGTCGAAATACGAATCCCGCACTCATGGCAAAGCCAGCGTCCTCGGCCCGGTCATTGTCCCATTCGTACATCCATGTAGCTGGTGTCGGATCGAAGGTCAGTAATAGTTCACCACCCACTGTCTCTCTGCTACCTGTTCGAACGGCAAAAGGATCGTCCTGTATATTTCTTAGTCTGCCCGGGGGTTGCACATCATTTGGAATCGGTCCGACAATCGGTTTTCTCCACAGGAAGTTCGGAGCTATTTGCCAGTTGTCGACACCGACCGTAAAACCAGTTAAAAAGTAAGCCTGGTTCCCGGCTCCTGTATCCTTTGAGCCTCCACCCTGTGAAAGTTCGGGTAAGATCGGCTCCGCCATTTGCGACGAGACCCTGGGCACCTCCTAGGGCATACCAATTGAAGGCACCTCCAGTATATGTGATTTTTGCCTTTCCTCCCCAATTGTCTCCCGAATTGACCTCATCAGTGTAAATCACGTATTTGGGAGCTTCATCTGGTGCGTCAGGATTGTAAGCCGGGTTTTCCTCGGTAAATTGAAACTCACGCCCATTCAGGGGATCCCCTGCCCATAATCCGCCTACTTCCAAGCCAAATTTCCCGAATTCCCTTTTCACATGCAAGGAGACCCTGCGGGTTTTAGGCAGCGGGATGAAAAAGCTAGTCTGGGCAGTCGAAGCTTCATCGATATCCTGATGGTAAATTGCCGCTACATCAAATTTTCCGAAGGTCCTGCCATATTTTAATAGAAATGCAGGGTTCGCTCCCCACCAGAGTTGAGGTCCAAAAGCAGCTTTCAAACCGTCAATTGTTCCTTTACCATCAAACTCAATACCACTGATCTCGCCGTTGTATATGTCCAGAGTTTGGCCCGTAATTGGCCTCTGGGTACAAACCGAAGAAATCACCTTCATATCCCCAATGGTAATGACCCGTTCGGTAAAAACCGCGAAGGTCAAAATCCTTGGCATTCCATTCAAATTCGGCATCGTATATATCAACATTGTTGATGTTTGTAATATCAATGCTTCCGTCCTCTGTGTTTATGGATGTCGTTCGCCCTCGTGTTTCATAAAAGATCTCATCAATCGGGTTGTCGGCTACATTTCCCAAGACATTCACCGTTACATTGGCTCGCAAATTTGAAGTGGGTCGGCCTTCAACTCCAATAAAAAAAGACTGCATATGATCAAAACCTAATTCAGTCGGAAAGCTCGAGCTTTCTGGATCCGGGTCGCTGGGAGTGGTAAGGAGTGTACCACCAGTACTGAATGTGGTAAACTTGGCTTCCAACCTGCTAAAACGAATCTTACTGTTATTTTCGACTCCCAAGGCCGCTTTATCACCTCTTGCCCTTAACATGGCATCCATCAAATCAATATTGTCAAAATGTGCTTCAATTGTTTCAATAGTTGCACCATTGCCATAAAGATCAATCTCGTGGGCCTGCTTCAAAGCGTAATATGCCGCCCTGGGATAGAGATCATAAAGACCTCTTTCATTGGTTGGCCCCTTAGCGCATATTCCAAACCATTCTTCATTCATGTTGTTCTCACCTGGTAACAAGGTCGATCGAATAACCTCCATTTGCCCAGGATGCCACGTTATCATGTATGTCTGCATTTTCCCTGTCATTAAAACCATATTTCCACCATCCGTCACTAAATTGAAAGGTAAAGCCTCCAATTGAATTTCCTGCTTTGCCCATTCCAGCTGCGTTCTCGTAGATTTCTTTCCAGTTTCCAACCATATAATAGGCCTGAGACTTTTGATCCTCCTTCAGCTCAATAGCATTGAAAGCATCTGCTCCAAACTCCGTAAACATAATTGGCATATCAAGTTTATCCTTGACAACTTCAAACATGTCTCCAAATGAAACTCCTCGATAGGTATTTGTTCCGTAGATATCAACATCTTTACACTCTTCTGCAATGATATCGATAAAGAGAACGTCACCGTTACAAATTGCGACGGGATGAGATGAATCCATAGATTTCATTTTCAACGACGCCTCATTCATCAACCGATACATTGGTCTTCCTCGTTTTTCACCAATAAACTGTTTTTCTTGTTCATCGTCCGGGAAATCCTCAGTTTCGGCTCCGGCCCAAAATAGACCATAGTTGTTCTCATTACCGAGCAGATACATCAATAGACCGGGCGTATCTTTGTATTCGGCTGACCAATTGTTCAACTTCTGATATGAGAAACTCCTGCGTTCGCGGATCAGAATAATCGGTAACCGGCGTCCAGATCACCATCCAGGGTGAGACCATAACGACCGAAGGAATGATTCAGCATGGTATAGATGCCATATTTTTCATAGATATATTTTATCCATTTGGCAGGAACCCCTGTATATTGACGTATTACATTGACATTCATGTTTTTGAGCAATGACATTTCCGTGTCAAGCCCGGCTCTGATGACGTCATCCGGACTTTTTCCAGAAATTTGCATTCACGGTATTTGTTCCAATTGGGATGTAATCCCAATTCATACCGTTGATCATGAAATCTTCACCATTCACCACCAGTTTCATTCCATCGGAATTCTTTACAACTGAAACCTTGTCAGCTTGAGCAAACCCGGCAGTCGATAAATAAAAATAAAAGGAGAAAGCTTAGGATTGTGTTCTTCATTTTATCAATGTTTAGTTAAAAAATAATTAATATGAGTTGGACGCTATCCAGTAATTAAGAAGCAACAAAATCTTCTTAAAGCGATTGTATCACTTTTGAAAAGCTTACAGATGACTAAAAGTCGAAAAAAACTAATAGTATCTCCTAATTTCAATTTGTATTCATACATCTATAAAGAACTCAAATCACAGATTCCTGACATTTATCATGCTTCATGATCTTTTTAAGATCTAATCTGTTGGTTTAAATTTAAATTCCTTGAAATTAAAAAAACATGTTTTTACTATTGCTTACTTTTCAATAGTTAATTATGTTATATGTAATAAAAATACAATAAAATGACTAATTCGTCAAAAATATCATAGTCTTTTTGCCAATTCAACAATATTTTTCCCTTAAAACATCTTCATCATAGCTTCTAAGACAGTTGTTTTCAAGGATTTATGATACTCATCAACAATCATGGAATTGAGTCAGTCATGAAAATTTATCGATCATGTTGTTCATATTCCTTATGAATTAACACATTGGAATGTTAAACAGTTTACAAATCCGTTTGACAGATTATTGAAGAAAAACGCGTAAAATGACAAAAAACAATCAAGAATTGTCAAAAAAATATCAAACAAAAGCAAAGTTGAAGACCACAGATAAAGCTAAAATCCCATATGCGCCAAGGTGCAAACTAATTTCAAATCATTGTAGCATTTTAGCATTGAAGCATTGTATCATTATATCATTGACTTAACGGGATTACTTTCGTGATCCCTCTGAAGACCACGACTGCAAACCTGTCGGCCGCAGGCGGAATAAAATCCCATGGTTTCAGAATCAAATTATAACATTGATTTAACATTCATGCATTTATGCATTCACGCATTGACTTAACGGGATTACTTTCGTGATCCCTGCTGACCACGACTGCAAACCATGTCGGACCGCAGGCGGACTAAAATCCCAATGCGCTAAAGCACATTGAAGGATTTTTTATTTTCCAGCAGACTTTTAAGCGCAAGCGCTAAGTACCTGCTGGAAAAACAAAAAATCCCGATGAATTTTCATTCATCGGGATTTTGATTGATGTGGGCAATGAGGGATTCGAACCCCCGACCCCCTCGGTGTAAACGAGGTGCTCTGAACCAACTGAGCTAATTGCCCTAAGCGGATGCAAATATAATTTAGTTTTTTATACTGGCAAACAATTTTAAATAAAATTTAGAGCTTTTTACCTGAATTAAATACCATCCGAAAATGGAAATCCTTTAAGCCTGTAAAAACCCGGTCAATAGGCAGGAAAAGCGATGACTTAAATATTTATATTGGCAACTCAGCAACAACAAAAGTACTACCTCCCGCGTAAATAAGATCCTCTCGGTGTAGCATTGTTCAAAGCTTGATTATAGGCAGCATCGACCGAAGCATATGCAGCTCCGGTCAATCCAAATTTTAAGGCTTCATGCTTTAAGCTCCTCTGCATCTAAACCCCTGGGAATATCCGGTTTACAAAAATAGTACTGGGCTGTTTTTGGAAACAAGAAACAATATCGAACTGAGATCCTTATCATTGACCATCCCCAAAACAATATGCAAAGTCTGAAAAGATTCTTTTCTCAATTGCTCCATCACCAAACTTAAGCCTTCCTTGTTATGAGCCGTATCACAGATCACTTTTGGTTTTGTTTGAAGTACCTGCCACCTGCCCTTTAACCCGGTATTCCGGCCAACATTCAATAAACCTTCCCTTAAGGCCTGCTCTGATATATTATAATCCATATCCTTCAATAACTTGCAGGTTTGAACCACTGTCTTAATATTTTTTTTCTGATACGCCCCTTTGAGGTCAGATTCAAAATTGCCTGTAACTAACTTATCTGCAAAATAAATTGGAGCTTCTTTCTGTTTAGCCACAGTACAAAATACTTCCGCTACTTCTTCCTGTGTTTCACCGATCACAACAGGGGTTTTTGCTTTAATGATACCGGCCTTTTCACCTGCAATCTCTACTAAAGTGTTCCCTAAAAACTGCATATGATCAAAGCCAATGTTCGTAATGACCGAAACCAATGGTTGGATAATATTCGTAGAATCCAGTCTGCCGCCAAGCCCAACTTCTATAACGGCTATATCAACTTTTTCTGACAGCAAAATAATCGAAAGCCATACCCACGGTGAGTTCAAAAAACGATAATTTTTGTTTTTCTAAAAAGGTTTTGTGATTTTCAATAAACTGAATGACACTACTTTTCGTGTATGGGTTCTCCGTTGATCCTTATCCTTTCTCTGAAATCCTTTAAATGAGGTGAGGTATATAAGCCAACTTTATAACCCGAACTCTTGCAAAACAGAAGCCAGCATATGACTGGTTGAACCTTTACCGTTGGTGCCTGCCACATGAATACTAGGATATTTTTTTTCGGGATGTTCTAATACTGCCGAGAAGGCTAGAATATTTGTAAGATCCTTTTTAAAAGCTGTACTTCCCTGTCTTTGAAACATCGGAAGTCTTGAAAACATCCAATCTAAAGTTTCCTGGTAATTCAAAATCTATTCAGATAAAGAAAAATTATAGATAATGGCACCTATTTGCTTTTCCGGAGCCTTGCTGTCTGCATTAAATTTGGTTTTAAGTGCAGCTTCTTTTGCCTCTGTCAATAAACAAGATGCTGAATTTGTAGTTCCTTGAGCTCCGGGTTCTGCAACGATAACCTTACCGGATTGATCAACAGTTATCTTAACAACTACCTTTCCTTCTTCATTACAAGGGTAGTCAGGCTTTGGTTTGGTCAAAGCTGTCCTATTTCCTAACCTGTAGTTTCCTCCGCTACCGTCACCACCTATTCCATAGTAACCACTCGCATTTGGATCTCCTGTAACTTTCCCCTTATCTCCTGCCTTATTATCATCTCCTTCTCCTCCTTCGGCTTTGCCATTGCCGTCACTAAATCCGCCCAGAATTGCATCAGCACTTCTTCTTTTAGCCTCTTGGGCAGCTTTTTCCTCAGCAATTCTTTTGGCTTCTGCGACTCTTTTACGTTCTATTTCCGCCTGGCGTTCAGCTTCGGCTTTTCTTTTGGCTTCAGCCTGCCTCTTAGCTTCTGCAATCGCTTCGGCTTCTTTCTTTTTTTTGACCTCTTCTTCTCTTTTTTTTGCGTCTTCCTTTTTCTTTATGGCAATGGCTTCCTCATTGGCCTGAGTGATTACCTCCTCAGCGGCCTCCTCTTCTGCAGCAGCTGCTTCTGCAACTTCCTCCTGCACTTCTTCTGCCATTTCTTCAACAATTTCTTCTACTGGTTCTTCGATGGGCTCCGATTCTTCAGGAGCCTCACTCGCAGGCTTTAGTGCTTCTGTTGGCTGAATGTTTCCACTGCCATAGTCAGTAGTTCCAAAATTCACAGCGATCCCAAATTCCTCCGGAGGGTCCAAATAGGTCAGACCAAATAAAAACATCAGTATAAGTATAAGCACAGCTATGATGGAAGTCATAACTGCTGATTTACGCTTATGTGATGTGTCTAAAAACGCCATTGAAATTTATTTGGGTCTTACCGCTAAAACTACTTTGATCTTGTTTCGGTTCGCAATGTCCAGGACCTTTACCGCCTTTTCTATAGGAACGCCTTCCTCGGCCCTCAATACGATCGTCGGCTGATCACTTGCCTTAAGTATATCGAGCAGGTACTGCTCTACTTCTCCTTCCTTTACTTTTTTCTTATCAATGTAAAAATCGAGTTTCTTGGTAATACTAACTGCGGTTGATTTATTATTCTCCGTTTTACCCTGAGCCTTCGGTAAAATAATATCCAATGCATTTACCGTGACCAGAGTAGAAGTCAGCATAAAAAAGATCAAAAGCAAAAAAACAATATCCGTCATCGACGACATATTGAAATTTGGATTTATTTTATTTCTTCCTCCTAAATTCATACAGCAAATAATATGGTTATACCGGTTCGTTTAAAAGATCCAGAAACTCCAGTGAATTGGCTTCCATTTGATATACAACCTTGTTCGTTCTAACAATCAAGTGATTATAAGAAATGTAGGCGATGATCCCAACAATAAGACCGGCCACCGTTGTGGTCATGGCAGTGTACAGGCCGTCACTAAGCATTTTTATGTCTATCTGCCCGCCTGAGTTGGCAATTTCATGAATGGCAACGATCATTCCTATTACCGTTCCTAAAAACCCGATCATGGGTGCAGCACCTGCAATAGTGGCAAGAACACTTACGTTTCTTTCCAGTTTATAAATTTCAAGTTTCCGGCATTTTCTATCGCGGTATTGATATCGTCCAAAGGTTTCCCAATTCTGGAAATTCCTTTCTCAATCAATCTCGCCACAGGAGTCTTGTTACTCTGACTCAAAATTTTAGCAGCTTCTAAATTCCCACTCAGGATATTATCCCTGATCTGGTTCATATAGTTTTTATCAATTTTACTTGCTGCTTTAATCGCCAAAAATCGTTCAAAGTAAATATAAAGTCCAATTAAGAGCAATACAAATAATAAAGCGATAATAATTTGTCCTCCCAGGCCCCCTTCCATGATGAGATTAAATATGGATAAGGTTTTCTCCTCTGAGACAATTTCTTCCAGGTTTTCAGGCGTAGTTTCGGGATCCTGAAGTAAAAATAATGACATATTTCTTAATTAATGAGTAACACAGGCGTAACGACACAATCGATCTTAAATTGTACAGGAAATGTGAAAATTTTCTTAAAATTTTAAATAAACGATCTAAGGAACATAAAACAGGCTGAACCCGCTAAAAAGCCTATCAAAGCCAGCCATGCAATTTTCTTCATATACCAGAAAAAATTTATTTTTTCCATCCCCATGGCAACAACACCTGCTGCAGAACCAATGATCAAGCATGCTTCCTCCAGTTCCTGCTGCATAGGCAATAAAATGCCACAAAGGACTATCTACCGGGTCTGAAAACATTCCAATACTAGCCGCAACCAGAGGCACATTATCTATAACCGCAGAGGCAACCCCCATCAGCATAACCACGAGATCCGAAACATTATAACCCGCAATAATTGGCTCTGTACCTAACATAGGAACAGTAGCATTCATTTCATTTGCAAAATTAAACAGCACACCCAATGATTCAAGCCCTGCAACGGCCATCAAGATTCCTAGAAAAAATAAGATACTTGGCAATTCAATACCTGATAAGGCCTTATGAACAGGACTGTAATGACCTGCAGCCTCATCAGAATTTACATCTACAGTGGTCAGTGAAAATCTAGCATTTGAATAGATCTCCGCAAATATGGCCACAACAGCAAGAGAAAGCATCATACCTACATAAGGTGGTAAGTGCGTAACAGTTTTAAAAATTGGCACAAATACAATGGCACTTAAACCCAGATACAGCATGATCTTACTGTACTCATCAACCGTTTCATCATCTTCTTCTTCAATGGTTTCAATATTACCTTTAAAAGCAGGAAGTCGCGAAGCGATCAAAGCAGGTATTGCCATACATATAAGTGAAGGAATAAACAGGAATTTTATCAAATTCATTGTTGTTACTTTTTTACCTATCCACAGCATCGTTGTTGTCACGTCACCTATTGGAGACCATGCTCCCCCTGCATTTGCCGCGATAACAATGAGCCCTGCAAACCACAACCTGTCTTCTCTTTCCTTAACGATCTTTCTTAAAATAGTGATCAATACGATGGTGGCAGTAAGATTATCGATAATAGCAGAAAGGATAAAAGCCAATATTGAAAAAATCCAGAGCAGCCGCACCTTGGAATTTGTTTTTACGAACCCCTTTATTGCAGAAAAACCGTCAAAATAATCAATGATCTCAACGATGGTCATGGCTCCAATAAGGAAAACCAGTATTTCCGCAGTTTTACCTAAATGATGTAATAGAATTTCATCTAAATGAGAGGGCTCCAGTCGAAGTTCAGCAGTATTTACTTCAAATACATTCAAGATGACCCAATGAAATCAAGGCCCAAATAACTGCCATCATCCCTAAGGCAGGGATGAGTTTATCGATTTTTAAATTGTGTTCTAAAGTAATTGCGAGATATCCTAATACGAAAACGATTATGACGAGTGATTCCATTTATTTCATTTTAATGGCTAAATATAATAATTTATCATAATGAAACAGTTCAAAATCTACTTAAAATTCAATAAAAATATTATCCGCTAGACAAAGTATATCAACTAAGTCTCTTATATTAAAACTAAAATGCGATGTGAAATCAACAAAAAAATGCTCTTCTTTTAATTTAGATCAACTGTTGCAAGGCAATTTCAAAAGCTGTTTTACATATATTTGTTTTATATGGATGAAGCCTGTGTGTCTTTTCAAGAGCAAGTCTGATGGTATTTGAAGTATCCTCAAAGATAGAATGATCACTCATGGGCAGGTCAATTTTAGATTCCATCAAATAAGCAAACAACCTGGCGATACCACAATTTGAAATAAAATCAGGCAGCAAACTTATTTGCTGGTCCGTAAATTCCATAATGGAACCAAAAAAGATCTCTACATCCGCAAAGGGAACATTGGCACCCGGAGAAATGACTTCAAGTCCGGCGTCAATCATTTTCTCAACCTGTTCTTTTGTAACCAAACGAGAAGCAGCTGCAGGAATAAATATCTCAGCCGGAACTGACCAAATTTTCTCATTGATCTCATCAAAAGGCATCATCTTTTCAGCAACAAGCATGTTTCCTCTTTTGTTCAGGAACATTGTTCGGATTTCATCCATATCATATCCATCTTCATTGATCACACCTCCTACCCGGTCAATAATTCCGACCACTTTGGCTCCCAACTGTGTCAGATAATATGCTGCGGCAGATCCTACATTACCAAATCCTTGAACAATTGCCCTTTTCCCTGCAATGTCACCACCATAAATATCATAATAATGTTTGACGTGCCTGAGCCACACCAAATCCTGTTAGCATATCAGCAACTGTATACTTTTTTGAGAGATCAGGAGAGTAATTTTTATCTTCGATAACCTTGATCACTCCATGTCGTAATTGACCAATTCTGTTGATCTTTTCTGCCTCAGTGGGTTTGAAATGACCGTTAAAGACACCTTCCTGAGGATGCCATACTCCTGAATTCTCGGTAAGGGGTATCACATCGTTGATCTCATCTACATTCAGATCTCCACCGGTCCCATAATAATGTTTTAACAAAGGGGTTACAGCTTTGTACCATCTTTCGAGTACACCTCGTTTTCTCGGATCATTCGGATCAAAATTGATCCCTGATTTAGCACCACCAATATTAGGACCCGAAACGGTAAATTTGACTTCCATGGTTTTTGCCAATGACAATACCTCATTCATATCTAAACCTTTACGCATCCTGGTTCCCCCTCCAGCAGCTCCTCCTCTTAAAGAATTAATAACGGTCCAACCCTCTGCCTCTGTCTCTGGATCCCTCCAGTGAAATACGATTTCGGGTTCTTTGTTCTCATATTTTTTTAAAAGTTCTTTCATGATTCTTCCTTCTACGGGTTTACATATTATAAATAACCCCACTACTGTGGTCTTTCATCGCTCCTGTTACACTTTTCAAACAATTTACTTCTTCCTGGTCTTTTAATACACCTAAAAAAGCAAAAAGCAAAGCCTCTTTAAATTCAATGATATCTCTGGAGGGTATCACTATCTGAGCATTCGTATGGTCTTTGATTCTTTCTATCATAAAATCATTAAGGGCACCACCGCCGGTTATCAGCACTTGCAGTTCTTCTTTATCAAAATTCACTGATGCTTCATTGATGTTATCTGAAATTTGAATGGCGCAATGTTCGACAAAAGTTCTGAGCGTGTCTTCCAATGATAAATCAAAATCGAGCAAAAATCGGCAGAATTACATCTACCACAAATTCATAGCCCAATGATTTAGGTTGCTGTTGATTATAAAACGCCAAGGCATTTAATTTGGTCAAAAGTGCTGTATTGACCTTCCACTTCAGATGCCATTCTTCCTTTATCATCATAGTCAAAACCCTGAAGACGTCGTAAAATGATTCAGTACAATGTTGGCCGGGCAAATGTCATAGGCAATTCTTTCATCCAAATGATCAAATGAAACATTGGCAAAACCACCAATATTCAGGCAAAAATCATAATCAGAAAACAACAACATGTCTCCAATGGGTACCAGAGGAGCACCTTGTCCTCCCAGGGCTACATCCTGTATCCTGAAATCACAAATTACCTTCTTCCCTGACCGATATGCCAAATGCGCTCCACTACCGATTTGCAAGGTGTAATTTTGTACCGGATCATGAAAAATCGTATGACCATGAGAAGCTATAAAATCGAGATTTCTCAATCTTGTTTTTTGCTATAAAATCACTCGACCAATTCTCCAAGAAACACACCGTAATCCGCATGAAGTTTTGTTAATTCTTCTCCAGAAGATTCAAAAGCGTTCTCAAGTCTTTTTTTCCATATTTCGGAATAATTAAACGATTTTGCTTTAATTATTTCAAAATGATAACCTCTTTTTCGACTTATTTTAACATATGCTAAATCTACTCCGTCGAGTGAGGTTCCGCTCATCAATCCGATTACGTACCAATTTTTATCCATCATATCCTGTAAAATTACAAATACATTTTGATAATTTGACTATATTTGAGCAATTCAATTTATAATTAATCAAGTCATTTTATCCATGGATTTTACCTTAACCGAAGAACAGATCATGATACGTGATGCGGCTCGTGATTTTGCAAGAAATGAATTATTACCAGGAGTTATAGAAAGAGATGAAAAACAGCAATTTCCGCATGAACAGATCAAAAAAATGGGGGAGTTAGGTTTCCTTGGTATGATGACCGATCCTGAATATGGCGGAGGAGGAATGGATACTGTATCCTATGTTCTCGCCATGGAAGAGATTTCCAAGATAGATGCATCTGCTTCTGTAGTGATGTCAGTAAACAATTCCTTAGTTTGCTGGGGTCTTGAACATTTATGGAACGGAAGAACAAAAACAAAAGTATCTTGATTCCCTTGGCAACAGGAGAGATCATTGGTGCTTTTTGCCTGAGTGAACCCGAAGCAGGAAGTGATGCCACTTCTCAAAAAACCACTGCCATAGACATGGGAGATCATTATCTGGTGAACGGTACGAAAAACTGGATCACTAATGGCAGTAATGCCAGTGTCTACCTTGTAATTTGTCAAACCCATGTTGAAAAAGGGCACAAAGGTATCAATGCCTTGATCATGGAAAAGGATATGGAAGGTTTTGCAGTAGGCCCAAAAGAAAACAAATTGGGTATTCGAGGATCAGACACCCACTCTTTGATGTTCAATGATGTAAAAGTTCCAAAAGAAAATCGAATTGGTGATGATGGATTTGGTTTTACTTTTGCCATGAAGACGCTTGCAGGAGGAAGAATTGGTATTGCTGCTCAGGCTTTAGGAATCGCTTCAGGCGCTTATGAATTGGCACTGCAATACTCCAAAGAACGCAAAGCCTTTGGGAAAGAGATCAGCAAGCACCAGGCCATCGCATTCAAATTGGCGGATATGGCAACCGAAATCGAAGCTAGCTCGCCTCTTGTGTTTAAAAGCTGCCTGCGATAAGGATCAAAAAAAAGATTACACCCAATCTGGGGCCATGGCAAAATTGTATGCTGCTGAAATGGCGATGAGAAACACTGTAGAAGCTGTACAAATTCATGGAGGATATGGTTTTGTAAAAGAGTACCATGTGGAAAGACTGATGAGAGATGCAAAAATCACTCAGATCTATGAAGGGACTTCAGAAATTCAAAAGATCGTGATCTCAAGAGTCAATTCTTCAATAGGACATGGAGACAGGCTTAAAAGTTCTTATTACGGGAGGAACCGGATCTGATGGGCGAGAGCTTTGCAAGTTCCTTACTGAGCAAGGTATTGAAGTAAGTATTCTGAGTCGCAGTAAAAGGAGCAGATTCAACATACAAGACCTACCTATGGGATCATGAAAATTTCCTCATCGACAATAACGCCTTTGAAAATATTGACTATATCATACATCTGGCAGGTGCCGGAATAGCCGACAAAAGATGGACCGAAAGTCGAAAAAAAGAAATTCTGGATAGCAGGGTCAAAACTACTGCCCTGTTGTATAAAGCACTTTCAAAGTCTAAGCATAAAATCAAGGGAATTATTTCAGCCTCAGCCGTTGGATTCTATGGTCAAAAAACAAGTGAAACAATCTTTAAGGAAGAAGACCAACCCGGGAACGATTTTGTAGCTTCTGTATGCACAGCCTGGGAGGCAGCAGTAAACAAATTTCAGGACTTAGGCATGAGGACCGTCAATTTGAGAATCGGAATAGTACTTATGAAAAAAGGTGGTGCACTTGAAAAGATGGCACAACCTTTTTATTGGAATGTAGGAGCACCTCTTGGTAATGGCAAACAGATCATTCCCTGGATCCATATCACAGATCTTAATCGAATTATTTTACAAGCCATTCGATCACCTCAAATGGAAGGACCCTATAATTGTTGCTCCCCGGATCCTGTAAGCAACGCCGAATTTTCCATTGCAACTTGCAGATGTATTGGGCAAACACATTTGGTTACCAAAAATTCCTACATGGGCTTTAAGGCTTATTCTTAGGAAATCGGGCAGTACTTTTGACAGAGGGAAGCAGGGTTTCTGCCGATAAGATCCTCAATACCGAATTTGTAGTTCAAATACCCAAAACTTCTTCCGGCCCTAAGAGATCTTTTAGCCCTCAAAACCTTAGATATTTGTTTAGAAATTATCAATATTTATAGATGTTTTTAACATATCCACACTTTTTACAACTGTAAAATTGTTATTTTACATTTCTTCTTTGGTTTAGCACTTTTCTTTGATTTATATCTATGGATTTCGCTATTTTTGTGAAAATTTACTAATTATGGCGTACGAAAAACAGGGTGTATATTTACCGGAATTTGAACATGATAATTGTGGAGCTGGGTTTATTTGCAGTCTAAAAGGGGAAAAAACCAACAGTATCATCCACGATGCTCTTGAGATACTCATAAAACTTGAACACAGGGGTGCAGTAAGTGCTGATGGAAAAACTGGTGATGGAGCAGGGATACTGATTGAGATTCCTCATAAATTCTTTCAAAAAGCTTGTGATTTTGAACTTCCGGATCATAGGGAATATGCAGTTGGAATGGTCTTTTTACCGAAAGGAATCAACCAATACACCTATTGTATTAATGCACTTGAAACAGAAATTAAAAATCAAGGCCTTGAAGTATTGGGCTGGAGAGAAGTACCTGTAAACCCTGAACATCTTGGGCGAATCGCCGAGACAACAGAACCTTATATAAAACAGATTTTTGTTGGCAAAAACGGAAAGGAAATGACCGATTTGGCGTTTAATGCCAAAGTATATGCTGCCAGAAAAATTGCTGAACACAAGATCAATAGTTCAAGACTGAAACATGCCAAGCAATTTTATATCCCAAGTTTTTCGACAACGACGCTTATTTATAAAGGCTTATTGATCCCTGAAGATATCAGAAATTATTATTCTGATCTTTCTGATCATGATCTGGTTACGCGACTTGCGCTTGTTCATCAGCGTTTTTCTACCAATACAGCTCCTTCCTGGGATCTTGCTCAACCATTCAGGTTCATGTGCCATAACGGAGAGATCAATACCTTGAGAGGTAATGTAAGCCGGATGAAGGCAAGAGAGGAACTGATGAAGAGTGATCTTTTTGGAGAAGATATTAAGAAACTATATCCTATCATACTTGAAAAGAAATCTGATTCAGCTTCAATGGATATGGCTGTGGAATTATTGTTAATGACAGGACGTTCCCTACCTGAGGTAATGATGATGCTGGTTCCTGAGGCCTGGGAAAAAGACAGTACGATGCCTGATGAGAAAAAAGCATTCTACGAATACAATTCCTGTATCATGGAACCATGGGACGGGCCTGCATCAGTACCTTTCACAGATGGCAATTATATTGGAGCCCTTCTTGACCGAAACGGACTTAGACCTTCCCGTTTTACAGTGACCAAAGGAGGTTATGTGATCATGTCTTCAGAGATTGGAGTATTAGACATCAAACCAGAAGATGTGGTGCGACATGGCAGACTTGAACCAGGAAAAATGTTCCTGGTTGACATGAACGCTGGAAAAATAATTGAAGATGAGGAAGTTAAAAATGAAGTAACCAAAAAGCATCCTTACAGACAATGGTTGAATGATAATTTATTGCCGCTGGCTGATGTGCCATATACCGGAAATAAATGCCCTGTTGAACTCACGCCTTATAAAACAAGACAACGCATGTTTGGCTATACGATGGAAGACATTGACACCATCATTACTCCGATGTGTAAGAGCGGGAAAGAAGCTTTAGGATCCATGGGAACTGATACCCCACTGGCTGTTCTTTCTGACAAGCACCAATTATTATACAATTATTTTAAACAGTTATTTGCACAGGTGACCAATCCGCCTCTTGACGGAATCAGAGAAGAAATCATTACAGATATTAGTCTTGCCGTCGGTGAGGACAGGAATATATTTACCACCTCTGCCGAACATTGCAAGAAATTAAAGATCCAAAATCCGGTAATTTCCAATGATGACCTGGATAAAATCAAAAATATTGATCATCCTGATTACAAGGCGTATGAGATTCCAATGCTATATGATATTAAACGAGGTCTCAATTCATTGGAAAAGGCGCTTGAAAATATTGTAGAAAAAGCTTCCAAAGCCGTTGATGAAGGGTATAATATTATGATTCTTACAGATCGAGGGGCTGACAAGATAAATGGCCCTATCCCGGCACTTCTTGCTTGTTCTTTTCTTCATCATTCTTTAAATGCGGCCAAAAAACGTTCTAAATTCGGTATTATCATAGAATCTGCTGAACCACGTGAACCTCATCACTTTGCAACACTATTTGGCTATGGTGCCAGTGCCATTAATCCTTATATGGTCAATGAGATCATTCGTGAAAAAGTTAACTCAGGTAGCATTTCCGGTATTGACGCCGATGAGGCCGTTCAGAATTTTAACAAGGCCATTGGAAAAGGTATTCTCAAGATCATGAATAAGATCGGTATTTCAACCCTTCATTCTTACCGGGCTTCTCAGATTTTTGAAATATTGGGCCTGAATACAAAATTTACCAATAAATATTTTCCCAATACACCCTCAAGAATTGAAGGAATAGGTTTGTATGAAATTGAAAGAGAAATTTCCAAACGACATAAAAACGCCTTTTTCAATAACAAAATTGATAAAAATCTAAAGTTGGATATTGGCGGAGATTACAGATGGAGAAGAACCGGGGAAAGACATATGTTCAACCCTACCACCGTTTCCAAGTTACAACAGGCTGTTCGGTCAAATAATACGGAGAGCTATGCTGAGTATTCAAACATGATCAATGAGCAAAGTGAACATCTGATGACGCTTAGAGGCCTGTTTGAATTTCAAAATCTCGATCCTATTCCTTTGGATGAAGTGGAGCCTTGGACCGAAATTGTAAAGCGGTTCAAAACAGGTGCCATGTCTTACGGATCGATCAGTAAGGAAGCGCATGAAAATCTCGCTATTGCCATGAACCGAATTGGTGGTAAAAGCAATTCAGGAGAAGGTGGTGAAGACCTGAATAGGTTTAGAAAAGATCTGAATGGCGATAGCAGAAACAGCGCCATCAAACAAGTTGCTTCGGGAAGGTTTGGTGTATCCAGTAATTACCTGACCAATGCTCAGGAAATTCAAATCAAAATGGCTCAGGGAGCAAAACCCGGTGAAGGAGGTCAATTACCAGGAGAAAAAGTTTTTCCCTGGATTGCTGAAGTAAGAAATTCGACACCTTATGTTGGATTGATTTCACCTCCTCCACATCATGATATTTATTCTATTGAAGATCTATCCCAATTGATCTTTGACCTTAAAAATGCAAATAGAGAAGCGAGAATCAATGTAAAACTGGTTTCAGAAGTTGGAGTAGGTACCATTGCTGCCGGTGTTGCCAAGGCCAAAGCCGATGTAATTCTGATCTCAGGATTTGACGGAGGTACAGGTGCTTCTCCTTTAACTTCTTTAAAACATGCCGGACTTACCCTGGGAACTCGGTATCGCAGAAGCGCAACAAACCCTGGTTTTAAATGACCTTAGAAGCAGGGTGGTACTTGAATGTGATGGTCAGTTAAAAACAGGTCGAGACGTTGCTATAGCTTGTCTACTCGGTGCTGAAGAATTTGGTTTTGCTACGGCACCATTGGTTGCTTCAGGTTGTATCATGATGAGAAAATGTCATTTAAATACCTGCCCGGTGGGTATTGCCACCCAAGATCCTGAATTGCGAAAGAACTTTAAAGGCACTCCGGAACATGTGATCAATTTTATGTATTTCGTGGCTGAAGAATTAAGAGAGATCATGGCATCCTTAGGATTCAGAACCATCAAGGAAATGATTGGGCAGTCGCAAAAGATCAATGTTAAAACTGCCATTGAACAATACAAGGCACAGGGTCTGGATTTATCAGGTATTTTATACCAGCCTTCTGACTATCATGAAAAGGTGATCAGAAATACTGAAAAACAACACCATGAAATAGAACATGCGTTGGATTTTCAAATCATTCAGGATGCACACCCGGCAATCTATAGAAAAGAAAAAATGCAATTGAATTATCCAATTGCCAATACCGACAGATCTGTTGGAGCTATTATCAGTAATGAGATATCCAAGATCTATGGCGCAAATGGCTTACCAAGTAATACACTTCAAATCAATTTTACAGGATCAGCGGGTCAGAGTTTTGGTGCTTTTGCAACAAAAGGGCTTACCTTAAATCTGGAAGGGAACACCAATGATTATCTGGGTAAAGGTCTATCCGGAGCAAAAATGATCATTAAGAAACCTGAAAAAGCCACTTTTATTGCTGATGAGAATATCATCATTGGAAATGTGTGCTTCTACGGAGCAACAAAAGGTGAGGCTTATATCAATGGTGTTGCCGGAGAACGTTTTTGTGTTAGAAACTCAGGAATTACGGCAGTTGTTGAAGGTGTTGGTGATCATGGATGTGAATATATGACTGGTGGAAGAGTTGTGATTCTGGGCAAAACGGGTAGAAATTTTGCAGCTGGAATGAGTGGTGGTATTGCTTATGTATATGATCCTGACAAAAAATTTGTCAATGGACGCTGTAACATGGAAATGGTAGAACTTGAAAAACCTTCGAATTTCAGATGCTCAGGAATTATTTGAATTGATTCAAAATCATTACCATGCTACTGAAAGTACAAAGGCCTTAATGATTTTGGAAGATTGGGAAAACAGTTGAATCATTTTATCAAAGTAATACCAACCGATTATAAAAAAGCCCTGGCTAGAATGGAAGAAGAATCAAGCAGCAAAACAAACAGTTTAATTATGGGAAAAATAACAGGATTTATTGAGTTTGAAAGAGTCGATGAGAAAAATAAGGCTGTAAAAGATAGATTGAAAAATTATAAGGAATTCACCGTTAAGCTTCCTGAAGAAGAACTTCAAAAACAAGGATCCACGATGTATGGATTGCGGTATTCCATTTTGTCATAGCGGATGTCCATTGGGTAATTTAATTCCTGATTTTAATGACCTTGTTTATAGAGGAGAATGGAAAAAAGCACTGGAAATTCTTCATTCAACAAATAACTTTCCTGAATTTACAGGAAGACTTTGCCCTGCACCATGTGAAAAGGCCTGTGTACTTGGCCTGATCGAAGATCCTGTATCAATCGAAAATATTGAAAAAAATATTGTCGAAAAAGGATTTGAAGAAGGGTGGATCGTTGCACAGCCACCTAAAGAAAGAACGGGTAAAACAGTTGCTGTTGTTGGTTCTGGCCCTGCAGGTTTAGCTGCTGCACAACAATTGAACAGAGCAGGACATTTGGTTACTGTTTTTGAACGAGATGATCAGATTGGAGGGCTTTTGAGATATGGTATTCCAAATTTCAAAATGGAAAAAGAAATTATTGACCGAAGGGTAGCTATATTAAAAGAAGAAGGTATTTCTTTTGAAATCCAATGCCAATATTGGTGTAAATTATCCCATTGAAAAACTTGATGAATTTGATGCAATTGTTCTTTGTGGTGGTGCTACCAAAAGACGTTCATTACCAACCAAAGGTATAGATGCAAAGGTGTTGTTCAGGCTATGGATTTTCTTACCCAACAAACAAAATCCCTATTTGGCAGTAAATTTGAAGGAGAAATGATTTCTGCTAAAGATAAGGATGTAATTGTTATTGGTGGTGGAGATACAGGCTCTGACTGCGTAGGAACCTCTAACCGTCAGGGCGCAAAATCTGTTACCAATTTTGAGATCATGCCAAAGCCACCTTTGTGAAGAAGTGATACAACTCCCTGGCCTTTTTGGCCACTACAACTTAAAACTTCTTCTTCACATGAGGAAGGATGTGAAAGAAACTGGCTGATCAATACCAAAGAATTTATCACCAATGACAAAAATGAATTGATCGCTCTTAAAAACGGTTGAAGTTGAATGGAAAATATACCTGGCCAAAGACCTCAACTTATAGAAAAGGCAGGGTACTGAAAAAACCTGGCCATGTGATCTTGTGCTTCTTGGCCCTTGGTTTTACCGGACCGGAAAATACATTGAGTGATCAACTTGGATTAGAATTGGATGAAAGAACTAATTATAAAGCCAAAAATTATCAAACCAATGTACCTCATATATTTACCGCAGGTGATATGAGAAGAGGACAATCTTTAATTGTTTGGGCAATTAACGAAGGAAGGGAAGCTGCAAGAGAAGTTGATTTGTTCCTAATGGGAGCAAGTAATCTTCCGATAAAAGGACAAGGAGATCTTCCTGGAGTATAATCACATTATTATTAAATAGAAAAAGGATGTGGTTTAAAACTACACCTTTTTTTTTATTGCTTATCAGTCTCATATAATTGAACTTCTATAGTTGTTAATAAGTTTTAAGTCAATTATTTACACTTTTTTTTCACTCTTAGCTGAGAATGTTAAGATTCTCTTCAGATTTCAAGTCTACTTTTACGCCGTATTAAAAATAGAACAGCGAAAAATATAAACTGTTCAGATTATCTAACACTAAAAACTAAAGTAACCTAAAAATTTAAATTATGATGAAAAAAATTCTTGCACTATTGGTAATGACAACATTAATGGTGTCGTGCGTATCTAAAAAGAAATACGTGCTATTAGAAGAAGATCTAACTGAGACAAGGGGAGAATTGCAAAAGACTACCATTGAAAAAGAAGACTTAGAAGCAAAATTTGCAAAAATTGAAAAGAGAGTTGAAGTTTATAACTCACAAATCAATTCATTGCAATCTGATAATGCGAACTTGACAGAAAGCAACAATCAGAAAATGGATTTGTTGGCTGATAACTCAGCTTCTATTTCTGAAAACATGAAAGCAAATCTTAAGAGAAACTTTAGCTAAATTACCACCAGAGGCTTTGGAAGGTGCTACAACACTTAAAGATTCTATGAACATTGCGATTTCTTACAAACTGAAAGAATCAATCAATGAAAACAATATTGATAATGGTGGAGATATTGATGTAAACATCGATCAAACTGTTGTTATGATATCTGTTGCTGACAGCTTATTGTTCAGATCAGGAAGCTATAATGTCAGTTCAAAGGCTTATCCTTTGTTAGCTAAATTGGCAGACGTGATCAATGCAGAGCCAAGTATTGATGTAATGATTGAAGGTCACACTGATTCAAAGGGTATACATACAGAAACAATCGTTGACAACTGGGATCTAAGTGTAAAAAGATCTACATCTATTGTTAGAATCCTTCAAAACAAATACAAAGTTGATCCAGCAAGATTGATTCCTTCTGGAAGAAGTTCATATGTTCCTTTGACTGACAATTCTACTTATAAGAACAGAGCAAGAAACAGACGTACCAACATCATTATCATGCCTAACCTTAACAAATTCTTCGCACTTATGGCTGAAGAAGAAGTGGTTAGCCTAGAAGACTAAAATTATTGCAATATTCAATTGAAGAGGCGACCTTAGGGTCGCTTTTTTTGTGCTCAATAGTTGCGCAAGCTGATCGACCTCGGAGCTGATCCCTGCTTCCGAGGCGCTCGGAAGTGAGCCCTCACTTCTCACCCCCTCACTTCCGAGGGGGTGAGAATCAGGAGGGTGAGCACTGTTCCGACCAGCATTAAAACAAAAATCCGGAGTAAAATAAGATCTTACTCCGGACTTTCCCACTAACTAAAACTAAAAACTAATCAACATTATCGTGTAAAAAAGAATTATTCGATCTTAGTTGGATGTCATCATTGTCATCCGTTCCTAAGGTCATTCTTGATTTATTCTTATCTGTTTCAGATGAAGTAGGTACCTCATCAAGGTTTACACCCATTCTCTTGTAGGCGGGTTCACTTTCTATATCATCTATATGCTGATTCAATTTATTGATGAATTTATAATTGAAATCCTTCATCTTCTTCTCTTCTGATCTCTGCCCTATTGCGTAACTCAGCAATTGTGAGGTTCATTGGAGAAACATCTTTGTCTTCAATGGCTTCTTCCACATTATTTTCAATTACATCTTCTTTTGTCAATTTTTAACTCGAAATGAAATTCCTCTTCTTTACCCTTATTCAACCTCTGAAATACTTTTTAAAGGTTTTGATTTCAGTCGGCAAACTCATCTTCAAGAGTATGACGAATTGTATCCTCATTCAAAGGAGTTGTGCTAGGTTCAGGCTTGATCACTTCAAGTCCAACGATTTCAATATCATTGATATTAAATTTCTTCACAGTTTTAACCTCCTTTACTTCTTCTTTCTGAACATTTTGAATTGGCAGATCAAAAGTAAAGGAAAATTGATTTTTACTTCCTCGTCGTCTGAGGCTCTGTCAGTTCATGCTTTTGGAGTAATATTGGTAATTTCAAAATCTTCTTCAGCAACCGGAGCTTTCACATGTTCAAATTGAACAGGCATATCATTCAGTTCCTCCTGAACAGGTTCAGATGCCTTTACTTCTTCATAAGTTACGACTTGATCCAACAGGAGTCAACGTTCAGCATTTCAGATCTTCTTCGGCGGCTTACCACTTTGACATCTTCTATAAAGTCTTCTTCATGTAAAAATGTCTGGTAACCTTAGGCGCAGGCGCAGGAACTTCGGTTTGGCTACAACTTTTGCTTCTTTTTCTTCTACCAGTTTATGAACAATCTTTTTTGACTCTATTTTGATATCTCATTTTGCTGTTCAGGATTGAAATCCAGTAGCGATAATCGTTACGGAAATCTCATCTCCTAGAGGCATCATCTTCACCAACACCCATGATGATATCCACATTGGTTTTAGCTTCTGACTGAATATAATCATTGATCTCTCCAATTTCGTCAATGGTTACTTCTGAAGTCCCAGAAACGATGAGGAACAATACATTTTTGGACCCTTCAATTTTATTGTCATTTAATAAGGGAGAATCCAAGTGCCTTGGTAATGGCATTTTGAGCCCGATTGGAACCCGATGCCTGAGCAGATCCCATAATAGCCGTTCCGCTGTTCGACAATACGGTCTTAGCATCTCTTAAATCAATGTTTTGGGTATAATGATGCGTGATGACTTCCGCAATACCCGTTGCCGCAGTTGACAACACTTCATCTGCCTTGGAAAACCCGGCCTTAAACCCTAAATTACCGTAAACTTCTCTTAACTTATTGTTATTTATAACGACCAATGAATCAACATGTGATCTTAATTTTTCGATTCCCCGCTGCGCCTGCTCATTTCTCATTTTTCCTTCAAAAGAAAATGGTATGGTCACTATTCCCACAGTCAGAATATCAAGCTCTTGTGCAATTTTGGCAATGACAGGAGCCGCACCCGTTCCGGTTCCTCCGCCCATTCCAACAGTGATAAACAACATTTTGGATTTTGTGTTGAGCATATTTTTAATATCCTCCATGCTTTCCATGGCAGATTGCTCACCGATTTCCGGATTCGCACCTGCGCCCAATCCTTCGGTCAATGTTGCTCCCAATTGTATTTTATAGGGCACCGGACTGCTTTGCAAGGCCTGAGCATCGGTATTACAAACCACAAAATCCACACCTTTGATCCCCTTATTATACATGTGATTAATAGCATTACTTCCGCCACCTCCAACACCAATTACTTTGATGACATTAGACTGATTTTTCGGTAAATCAAAAGATAAATTACTAAATTCTAAACTCATAACTTTTTTATTTTTTCGGGTTGTATTGTTATTCAGCGTTATCTAAAAAATCTCTAAACTTCTCTCCCCATTTCTCAAAAATGGTTTTCTTAGATTCTTTGTTCGGCAAGTTTTGTTTCACTAATTGTTCTTCTGTCGGATCTCTTGTGCCTCTCTGTTATGTTTTTCATTCTCCTTTAAACCTTTCATCAAAAGACCAACAACTGTGGCGTACAGAGGGCTTGACAATTCACTGTCCGAATTACTTGCCAGATGCTCATTCGGATATCCGATACGTGTATCCATTCCTGTTATATATTCCACCAATTGCTTAATATGTTTAATTGGGCACCACCACCGGTTAGCACAATTCCGGCGATCAGTTTCTTCTTGCTTTCTTCATGTCCGTAATTCTTGATCTCAAGAAACACCTGTTCTACGATTTCAACAACTCTGGCATGAATAATCTTTGATAAATTCTTTAAAGTGATTTCCTTTGGTTCGCGTCCTCTTAATCCAGGAATGGAAACGATCTCATTTTCTTTATTTTCACCTGGCCATGCCGATCCAAATTTGGTTTTCAGCAATTCAGCCTGCTTTTCGATAATGGAACAACCTTCTTTAATATCTTCGGTAATCACATTTCCTCCGAAAGGCGATCACGGCGGTATGTCTGATGATACCATCTTTAAAAATCGCCAGATCAGTAGTTCCTCCACCTATATCAATAAGGGCCACTCCAGCTTCTTTTTCTTCCTGACTTAATACCGCATCTGCTGAAGCCAATGGTTCAAGGGTAATATTTCCCAATCTGAAGCCCTGCACTTTTGATACATCTTCCTATGTTTCTTATCGACGAAACCTGACCCACGACCACATGAAAATTAGCTTCCAATCTGACCACCATACATCCCAATTGGGCGTTTTAATTTCAGCCTGTCCGTCAACCTTAAAATCCTGTGGCAAGTACATGAATTATCTCCTCACCAGGCAACATCACCAGTTTGTACACCTGATTGATCAATCTGTCAATATCGTTCTCATCGATTACCTTGTCTGAATTCGATCGGGTTATATAATCACTGTGATGCAAACTTCTGATGTGCTGACCCGCAATCCCAACTACGACTGTTCCGATTTTTTCACCTGAGGCACTTTCAGCTTCGTCAACGGATTGTTGTATGGACTGTATAGTTTGGGTAATATTATTGACAACTCCTCTGTGAACTCCCAAGCTTTTGGCTTTTCCGGTTCCCAACACCTCGATTTTGCCATAAGCGTCCTGCCTGCCAACCATCGCAACAATTTTTGTCGTTCCGATGTCTAAACCAACTGCTATATTGTTATTGTCCATAATATCTATTTTTCACAAACAATTTGATTGTAAAATTTTAAGTTAATCGTTTTATAGTCTGTAATGGTACTATCCAACATTATTTTTTGATAGAATACTTTTAGTTTCGCAATTTTTTCATCCATTCTTGACAAATCCCCAAAAATGATCTTTTGGTCGCCCACCCTGGTCTTTAGTTCGAATTGATCCTTTCTTTCTCCTTCAATTTGGTCTATCCCAATAATTTGTTTTTTTAAGAATTCATCATTTCGTATGATATTGGATAAGGTGATCATATCGACCCTTCCCTTCCCAGAAATTGTATCAGTGGTTATAGGAACCCTTGCAGAATAATTATCAGATAATGGCATTTTAGCACCTAACTTATCGTAATAATAGGTTTCCGTTTCATTTGCTACTCTTAAAACAGGTGTTCTTTGTGTAATTATTGCCCCTAATTCCCCACTTAATGTTAGAAAAATCTCAGCGTTTTCAATCATTTCGTTGCGCTGCAAAAATCCTTCTAAATTATTCAAATTTATATTTTCTTTCGATTGATTTTTGTAGGCCTCCAAATTTTGTATTAACAACTTATTAACTGTTTCATAACTGACAAAAAGGTTTTCTCCATTCTCAAAAATTACTTTAACTTCCTTATGGGCTTTCTTTAGCAATTTCTATGAGCGGCAAAACCATATAGAAACACGAGCACACATGTGAGCAAAGAAAATTTAATAATGGTGTAGTATTTTTTCATTTTTTTTGTTATTAAAACTATGACAACCCTTTAAATAATCCCCTCACTATTCAAGAGAGTTGCCATAGTTACCAAAGTATTTAGCACATAATTCTATTTTAATATTTTATCGACCTCATCAGCTATCTCTTTTGTAGCATTTGGCAAGGCCAGTTTTTTTATATTTTTACTCAGGATATCCCTCTTTTGAGCATCTTCAAAAAGAATTTTGATGACCTCTGCAAGGTTGTCAATATTCTCTTCCTTTAACAGGATACCCGCATTCCTATCTGTCACCGATTCGGCATTTTTAGTTTGATGATCTTCAGCTACATTTGGAGATGGAATAAAAATCACGGGCTTGCCCACAATGCAAAGTTCAGAGATGGATCCGGCGCCTGCTCTGCTGATCAATACATCAGCTGCTGCATACAACAGATCCATCTGTTGAATAAATTCCCATGAACCTGAACTCCTTTGACCTCGCTAAACTTTTTATACTCTTCATAATAAAGTTTGCCTGATTGCCAGATCACCTGAACATCATTTTTCAGAATTGTTTGTATATTTTTCTCTAAAGCTTGATTGATGGCTCGTGCGCCCAAGGCTACCTCCCAAAATTACCAGGGTCATTTTACCAGGATCGAGCTTAAAATAACGCAAAGCTTCTTCTCGTTTCACATCTATTTGTAACAGGTCCTGACGAACCGGGTTACCTGTTTTGATCAATTTTTCTGCGGGGAAATATTTTTCCAGACCATCATATGCCACACATATTTTATTAACTTTTTTAGCCAACATTTTATTGGTGATCCCAGGATAGGAATTTTGCTCTTGTATCAAGCTTGGAATATGACTCCTGTTGGCCATAAATAAGGTAGGGCCAGAAGCGAACCCACCGGTACCGATCACGACATTAGGCTTAAATTTTCTGATAATTCTCTTCGCCTTTAACAAGCTCGAAATCAACTTAAAAGGGAAGGTCAAGTTCTTTAAACTAAGACTGCGTTGAAAACCTGTGATATTCAACCCCTTGATCTCATAGCCCAATTGAGGTACTTTCTCCATTTCCATTCTTCCTTTAGCTCCAACAAACAAGAATTTCGATTCCGGATGCCTTTCCTTTAACTCATTGGCAATCGCTATGGCCGGATAAATATGCCCGCCTGTTCCTCCGCCGCTTAGCAGTATGTTAACCGATTGCTTCATGTAATATATCTAATGGATTTTCCAATGTTTTCTTTTGTTTTATGGCAGCTACTTCCTTATCTGAGGCACTTACACTTAATACGATACCTATGCAAAACAAGTCATCCAGATCGAAGTACCTCCCGTACTGATCAGCGGCAACGGTTGTCCTGTTACAGGAAAAAGCCCAACGGCCACACCCATATTGATCATGGCCTGAAATATAATGGGCAAACCTACTCCCAAACAGAGTAAGGTGCCGAATATCGTAGTTGATTTGGTGGCGATGATCACTATGCGAAATAATAAGCCCAAAAAGAACATAATGATCAAAATAGCGCCAATCAATCCAAATTCTTCACCAATAATGGCATATATAAAATCTGATGAAGATTGAGGAAGGAAATTCTTTTGTACACTTTTACCGGGTCCTTTGCCATAGATCTCACCAGAGGCTATCGCTATTTTAGCTTTTTCTGCCTGATAGTTATCTTCTGATTTCCCAGAGGCAAAATTCTCAATACGACTGGACCAGGTATTGATCCTGCTATTTTTCATTGCGTCGGGAAAAGCCTTGGCCGTAAGTATGAACAGTGCTAAACTCAAAATACCTACCCCAAGAATAGAGGCGATGAACTTTAAAGGATATCCTCCCAGAAACGCCAGCAAGACAACCATAAAAAAAGTGATGGCAGTTGTGGAAAAGTTGGCTGGCAAGATCAAAGCAAGTACAAAACCTACGGGCAGCCACATATATAAAAAACTCTCCTTAAAGGTGATTTCCTTCTCCTTGTTTCGCGCCAGATAACGGGCAACGTATATCATTAAAACCACTGCTGCCAGCGTTGAGGTTTGAAAACCAATTCCTATAAATGGAATACTGATCCATCGACTGGCATTGGCCCCATCGATCACGGTACCCTGCGTAAGTGTATATACAAGAAGTAAAATAACTACTGGAAGCATCAGAACGGACAAGCCACTGAAATACCTATATGGAATTCTGTGGGTTGTATAAACGATGACAAATCCAAGAAGTAAAAGAATCGCATGCTTTAAAAGATAACCAAGAGTTGACCCTTTACCGGCTACATAAACCAGATTTGTGCTGGCGCTGTATACCGGAAGGAAAGAAAATATGGCCAGAGCCGCAATGATGGCCCAGATGGTCTTATCCCCTTTAATATTGTCAAAAAATCTTGTCAACATACTGCTATTTCTATTTTATAATTGTCTTACTGCTTCCTTAAAGAGCTTACCTCTTTCTTCGTAATTTTCGGATAAATTCTCACAAGCCCCTGCCGGAGAAAAAAGAACCGTTTCCCCTTCTCTGCTTAGCTTATAAGCGATCTTTACAGCATCGCTAATACTGGTTGTCTCGATCATAAAATCCACTACATTTCCGAAAGTCTCTATTAGACGATCGTTGTTTGCTCCCAAACAAATTATGGCATTTACCTTTTCATTGACCAAGGGTAACAACATATCATAATCACTCTCCTGATCCAAGCCACCCGCAATCCATATGGTGGTATGTTCCATACTATCCAAGGCATAAAAAGTCGCATTGATATTAGCCGCTTTCGAGTCATTCACATATTGGGACCCGTTGATGGTCAACACCTTTTCCAGCCTGTGCTCCTCATTTTCAAAATCAGCCATACAATTACGAATGGTTTCCTTTCTTACCCGCATTAGATCGGATAAAGTGCTGGATGCCATAGCATTCTTTACATTAAAATTGGTTTGTAAAGCAAATGATGAAATACTCATGTAGTTTCTGTTTAATTGTTATTGTTGATTTATCTAACTTTTAATGTTAAAATTGAGATCACGGCCAATAAAATGCCAACGATCCAAAACCTTGTTACTATTTTACTTTCGTGATATCCGCGCTTCTGGTAATGATGATGAAGTGGAGCCATCAGAAAAATTCTTTTTCCAACACCCGATTTTCTTTTTGTATACTTGAAATAAGACACCTGAAGTACTACAGACATATTTTCAGCCAAAAAGATTCCGGCAAGAATAGGGATCAAAAATTCCTTTCTTACCGACAGGGCAATTACAGCGATAACGGCACCAATGGTCAAACTACCTGTATCACCCATAAAAACCTGAGCAGGATAGGTGTTATACCAAAGAAACCCTACCAAGGCACCTACAAAGGCACTAATGAAAATGGTTATTTCACCCGAATTGGGTATATACATAACATTGAGGTAATCGGCGAATATGATGTTACCTGAGACCCAGGCAAATATCGCCAGCGCCAATACGATAATAGCTGAACTTCCTGCTGCAAGACCATCGATTCCATCCGTTAAATTTGCACCATTTGAAACGGCAGTAATGATAAAAATCACGACAATTACAAAAAACAGCCAAACATAATCTTTGGTCCACTCACCCATCCATGTAAGCAGATTGGCATAATCGAATTCATTGTTCTTTACAAATGGAATAGTCGTTTTGGTCGATTTCTCAGCTTCGGAAAATCGATTGGATGAAATGGTGATGTCCTGACTGATAACGACCTCTCCGTGTCTAAGTTTTTCCTTGATCACTACATCCGGATTAAAATATAGCATGAGTCCTACAAAAACCCCCAAACTGATCTGACCCACTATTTTAAAACGCCCCTTGAGGCCTTCCTTATTCTTTTTAAATATCTTGATATAATCATCTATAAAACCTATTGTTCCCATCCACAGGGTGGTCACAATAAGGATGATGATATAAATATTATCAAGTTTTGCAAATAGAAAAACAGGGATCAAAGTAGCCAGAATGATGATCAATCCACCCATGGTAGGAGTTCCTTGCTTTTGGATCTGACCTTCTAGCCCAAGATCTCTCACTGATTCTCCCACCTGAAGATTTCTTAGTTTGTCAATGATCTTGCGACCGTAAATGGTAGATATCAATAAAGAGAATGCAAAGGCCAATGCCGATCTGACCGAGATATATTGAAATAACCCTGTACCAGGAAGGTTTGTATTTTGGTCTAAGAATTCAAATAAATAATACAGCATTCTCGGTTCTTATTTGTTCAGTTCAGTTAGTATTTGATTGGTAATTTCAAAATCATCAAAACCAGTCTTCTGATCTCCAATGATCTGATAGGTTTCATGACCCTTTCCCGCAACAAGGATGATATCTCCCTCCTGAGCCAGTTTACAAGCTGTTTTAATGGCTTGCTTTCTATCAATAATTGAAATAGTCTTTTTGTAATTTTCAGGACGAACCCCAGCTTCTACTTCTTTAATGATCTGCTCAGGATCCTCGCTTCTTGGATTATCTGAAGTAAAGACTACCTGATTACTGAGGCTTGAAGCGATATTACCCATTTTCGGACGCTTCGTGCGGTCTCTGTCTCCTCCACAACCCACTACAGTGATGACTTGTTCATTATAAGTTCTGATCGAATTGATCGTTTCCAAAACATTCTTTAAGGCATCCGGAGTATGTGCGTAATCAATAATGGCATTAACCCCCCCTTTAGATACCGCATGCTGAAATCGCCCTGACACGTTGTCAAGTTCACTTAGTATTCTAAGATTATCATACTTTTCAATTCCAAGTAAATCAGATGTGGCATAAATCGCTAATAGATTATAAGCATTAAAGGAACCTATGAGCTTGGTCCACACTTCCTGGCCGTTAATATTCAATAACAATCCATTGAACTGGTTTTCTATAATTCTGGCCTTATAATCGGCTTCTGTCTTAAGGGCATAACCATATTTCTTGGCCTTGGTATTCTGAAGCATTATTGCGCCATTCTTATCATCAAGATTAGTAAGTGCAAAAGCCGTTGATGGTAAGGAATCAAAAAATGATTTTTTAACATCCCTGTATGCAGCAAAAGTTTTATGATAATCTAAATGATCATGGGTAAGATTCGTAAAAATCCCTCCTTTAAAAACCAATCCTGAAGTTCGTTTTTGATGAATTCCATGAGAACTCACCTCCATAAAACAATGGGTTACACCGTCTTCAACCATATCCCTTAGCACCCTATTTATGGTAAGTGAATCTGGAGTCGTATGGGTGGCAGGAACTTCTTTCTGACCAATTAGAATCTTAATGGTTGAGATCAACCCGCTTTTATATCCGGCTTTTTGAAATTGATCGGCAAGTAAAGTTGCAATAGTGGTTTTTCCATTGGTACCTGTTACACCTACCAAGGTCAGTTCTTCAGAAGGATTGTCATAAAAGTTAGAAGCAAGAACAGCCAAAGCTTCATTGGCATCAACCACTTGAACAAAAGTAACTCCCTCTGGTGTTTCATTTGGAAAATCCTCACAAACTATAGTTGTGGCGCCATCCAAAATTGCCCCGGAAATAAAAGTATGACCATCAACAACAAGCCCTTTTTGAGCTACAAATAAAGATCCGGAAGCCATATTCCTGGAATCGAACTCCACGGCCTTTACTTCAATATTGGTCGAACCTTTAACTGATTCAACTGATACCCCGTACAATATGTCTTTTAACTTTTTCAACTTAGGACAGTTCCAATTTAATGATGTCACCCTTTTTCAAGTTCGATCCAGCCTTTATTGACTGAGATTTGACTTTCCCTATTCCTTCAAAATTCACCTTAAAACCCATATTCTCCAGAAGAGAGATAGCATCCATTCCAGGCATATTTTTTACATCCGGAACTTTGGTGTGTGTTTCATTCGCTTTTTTATAATAACCCTCATAAGCTTCATCCATTTTATTTGCCGTCTCAGTAAATTTTACCTCCTCCACAACAGGAGTATCGGTATAAATTTTTCTGGCAATTCGTTCAAAAACGGGAGCAGCCACAATATTTCCATAGTACCCTTTCTTCTTGTTTGGCTTATGCACTACTACAATACAGGAATACTTAGGCTCATCCGCGGGAAAATAACCCACAAATGATGAAATATATTTGGTGTCGTCTGTCCAGTATTCCGTTTGACAGGTTCCTGTTTTTCCTGCCATAGAGAAGTTCGGATCATAAATATTCTCCGCTGTTCCTCGCTTAACAACATTAAGCATCATCTCCTTTACTTTATCAATCGTTTCCTGTGAACAGATCTGAGGATGAATCACTTCCTTTTCAAATCTGGTCACAACATTGCTCTGGGCCCTGATCTCTTTGACGAATCTGGGTCTGACCATTTCACCATTATTTGCAATAGCATTGTAAAAAGTAAGCGTCTGTAGTGGCGTGAACGAGACCCCATACCCATAAGCCATCCAGGGAAGCGACAAACCATTCCAGGTGTCTTTATCCTTTGGATTTGGAATTTTAGGTTCCCCTTCACCTTTGATAGGCAATCCTATCTTTTGTCCTACCTTCATTCTTTCAAGGCCTTGTATAAACTTTTCAGGGTGGTCCTTGTAGTGCTCGTCTATGATCTTGACAATTCCTACATTTGATGAAACCTCAAAAACTCTTGCCGCGGAAATTTCTCCATATCCGCCATGGTGTGAATCCCTGACCGGCTTGCCGTGAAATCGGATCACTCCTTTTTCTGTATCGATGATATCGGAAGTGTCAATTACCTTGTCTTCCAAGGCGACCACCATTCCCATAAGTTTAAAAGTAGAACCTGGCTCATGAGATTCATAGATCGCATAATTGCGTTGCTCAAAATAGGTGCCCTCTGATGTTCTTCCCAAGTTTGAAATAGCCTTGATCTCTCCGGTTTTTGTCTCCATAACCACAACTGAACCATGATCTGCTTCAAACTTCTCCAATTGAGCCAGCAAGGCATGATGCGCTACATCCTGAATCTTAAGATCTATAGTTGTGATGATATCTTTTCCGTCGATGGGTTCAATCTCATTGTTATCATTTAAAGGCTTCCATTGTCCTTTAGCGATTTTCTGTTTTAAGCGTTTTCCCTTTTTCCCCCTGAGGAATTCATAAAAACTGCCTTCTATTCCTACGCGACCTCTGTAGTCATCGTAACCAACGGCTCGTTCCGCTATCTTTCCGATCGGGTGTTCCCTGACGGTACGTTGCTCCATGATCAAACCCCCACGATAGGTACCTAACTTGAAAATTGGAAACTTCTTTAATCTCTGATAATCATTATAACTCAGATTTCTTGTGATAAACAAGTATCTGTTCTTATTCACTCTGGCCTTCCGGATCTTATTTTCGTAATATCCGGCCGATTTTCCAAGCATTTCAGACAAAGCGATACTCAAATCTTTTATACCTGCTTCAAAATCGTCATCCGAAATGGTTACCGCATCCATTCTTATATCAAATCTGGAAACCGAAGTAGCAAGCAAACTGCCATCAGAAGTATACACACTTCCTCTATTGGCAGCGATCTCAAAAGTTTTTACAGTTCCCTGTTCGGCTTCAACTCTATACTTATCACCATCAATATGCTCGATCTGAATAAGCTTATAGACGATGGCAATGGCGAACAAGAACAAAAACCCGGTAAGCAGGTAGAGTTTATTCAATATTTGTTTCTTTTCAACAGCCATGGTCAATTATTAATGATCACTTTGATTTTTTGAGGTGGTATTTGAGATACATACAATCCATTGTCTGCAAGTCTTTTGGAAATACTTGACTCCATTTTTAATTTCATTAAATCCGAACGGGTAGCAACAAACTCAGAGTAGAGTTTGCGTTTTTCTTTGTTAAGAGTTGAAATTTTCTGAACTTTCCTATCTATTTGATGAGAGCTGGTGATCATCAATAGCGCAAGAAAGGTGAGAAATATGATAAAGCCCCAATTCTTCTTCGCATCCTCATCTACCAGGAATTTCCCCTTAAGAATGTTGTACAAGGTTTGTTTGACTTTTGACATTTTGAGTTATGACTTCTGGTTTGATTAATTTTTTTCTGCTAATCTTAATTTGGCACTCCTGGCCCTGTTATTTTTCTTTATTTCCTCTGCTGAAGGAAGGATCAGTTTTCCCACTTTTTTAAAAGGGACACTTACGTTCCCATAAAAATCCTTCTCAGCTTCACCTTCAAATAATCCTGACTGAATAAACCTTTTAACCAATCTGTCTTCTAAAGAATGGTAAGAGATTACACTCAATCTCCCCGCCTTATTCAGTAGATCCGGTGTTTGTAATAAAAATTCTTTTAACACCTGCATCTCCTGATTCACTTCAATTCTGATAGCCTGAAAAATCTGAGCAAGAATCTTATGCTCCTTTGGCTTTGGCAAAAACCTTTTCAATACTTCCTTCAACTGAAAACTTGTTTTTATCGGGCTATCCTTTCTGGCTTTCACTATTTCTCTCGACAGTGCCCTGGAATTTCTCAACTCTCCATATTGAAACAAGACCTGAGCCAGCTCCTCCTCCTGGTATTCGTTAACCACCTCATAAGCCGACACTGATTCACTTGTATTCATCCTCATATCAAGTTCGGCATCAAATCTTGTGGAAAAACCACGGGCAGCACTATCAAACTGATGTGAAGAAACACCCAGATCAGCCAAAATTCCATCCACTTTTTTCACTCCGTAAAACCGCAGAAACCGGCTTATAAATCTGAAATTCTCATTGATCAGCACAAAACGCTCATCCTGAATTTCATTTCTCAAAGCATCAGTATCCTGATCAAAGGCGAATAACCTTCCTTGTTCACCAAGCCTTTTTAGTATTTCCTTTGAGTGCCCTCCTCCTCCGAAGGTCACGTCAACATAAATACCATCTGGTTTAATTTTTAGACCATCAACACTTTCAAAGAGCAGTACCGGATCATGATAACTCATGATCGTTATCATTTACATTACCCATTACATCTTCAGCCAGATCGGCAAAATCTATGGCTGCATCATCTATCGCTTTTTCATATTTATCCTTATCCCAAATCTCAATAATATTCACCGAGGATGAGAGTACAACTTCCTTTGATATTCCTGAAAATAAATGCAGGTCCTTGGGGATCAGCATTCTTCCTGACACATCCAGCTCAACAACCTTAACTCCTGCAGTAAACCTTCTGATAAAATCATTATTCTTCTTGACAAACCTGTTCAGCTTGTTTACTTTCGCCATCATATCATTCCATTCTTTCATGGGATACAATTCCAAACATGGCTGAAAAACAGAACGCTTTAGAACAAAACCATCTTGTAGTATGCTGGACAGTTGCTTTTTAAGTGGAGATGGCAACATAAGACGTCCCTTAACGTCTGCCTTACATTCATATGTACCGATTAGATTTACCACTTTGAGCCCTGAAAATTGAATTATAATGACAAATATATGGATTTTTACCACTTTTTACCATTTTTTACCACTTTGTTAATAACTTTCTTTATATTCGTGTAAGTGATTGATTAAATGATTGTTAAATAAACAAGGAGATTTTTGTGAAAAATAATTTGAACTAATGATGAGAAAATTAGTACTTTGAAACAAATTATTTAAATTTGCAATTTCGCATAGAATTTAGATCGTAAATGAAATACACCCTTAAAAAAGAAAATGGCTATTCTTATTTAGAATCAGGGCAAGGAACCCCTTTAATTATTCTACATGGCCTCATGGGAAACTTAAGTAATTTCGATGGGGTTTTTGACCATTTTTCAGATTTGGGATACCAAGTCATCATGCCTGAACTCCCCATTTACACTTTGCCACTTTTAAAAACCAATGTCAAAAATCTTTCGAAGTTTATCAAAGACTTTGTCAAGTTCAAAGGTATTGACAGATATATACTAATGGGTAACTCACTGGGAGGTCATATTGCCCTCTTTCACACGAAACTGAATCCGAAAAATGTGAGTGGACTTGTGCTGACAGGAAGCTCAGGCCTTTATGAAAATTCAATGGGTGAAAGTTACCCAAAAAGAGGTGATTACGACTATATCAAAAAGAAAGCCCAGGATGTTTTTTATGACCCGGAAATCGCTACAAAAGAAGTTGTTGATGATGTTTTTGAAACTTTGAACAACAGAAACAAACTAATTAGAACCATAGCTATTGCCAAAAGTGCCATTAGACACAATATGGCTAAGGATTTGCCAAAAATGACGGTGCCGACCTGTTTGATCTGGGGAAAAAATGATACTGTAACCCCTCCTAATGTAGCTGAAGAATTTCATAAATTATTACCAAATTCTGAGCTTCATTGGATCGATAAATGCGGACATGCACCAATGATGGAAAGTCCTGATCAATTCAACCAATTATTGGAACCCTGGCTCACTAAAAACTTCAGGAAATAAAAGTTTTATCGTACGTCAAATGATCTGGAAACTATTATTGACGTGAATTTCTTTTCATAAAAGAATGAGCGCATCCTTGTATCTTTGCAATTCAATAGATGTAAGGGAATAATTCAAGCCGAAACTACCATGAAGATCAAATCAGCCGAATTCGTAATTAGTAACACTGACGTTTATAAATGTCCGAAAGACAATCTTCCTGAATATGCTTTTATCGGCAGATCGAACGTTGGTAAATCATCGCTGATCAATATGCTGACCAATCATAAATCGTTGGCTAAAACCTCCGGTAAGCCCGGTAAAACCCAATTGATCAACCATTTTATCATCAATAAAAACTGGTTTTTAGTTGACCTGCCGGGTTATGGATATGCCTCTGTGTCAAAAGACAAAAGAAAAACTTTTCAAAATTTTATCAGAGATTATTTTAACAAAAGAATGCAACTTGCATGTACTTTCGTTTTGGTTGACAGCAGACATGCTCCACAGCAAATTGATATGGATTTTATGGAATTTCTGGGAACCAATGGTATTGCATTCTGTATCGTATTTACAAAAGCTGATAAATTGAACAAATCAACCTTACCCAAAAACATAGAGATCTATAAAAAAGAGTTGTTGAAGTCCTGGGAGGAATTACCTCCTTATTTTATTTCCTCATCTAGTGACAAAACCGGACGTGATGAGATCCTGAATTTCATTCAAAATGTGAATGAAAGTATGGTATAAGGATGTTTTTCTTTAGGGCATACCCTGCCCCATACCTCCTCCTTTAGCGTGCATTTCCTTTTCATGTGCAGCAAACCATTCCGGTTCTTCCAATTCGTTTTCATACACATAGGCTGCAATCTTTCTCAGATCTTCTTCTACAAATGCTTGTTTTGGCATTTGCTGAAATCTATCCACAGCACCTCTCATGAGCGCCTTCTCCTTATTCGGATTCATGGCCCAGGAGACCATGGCTTCTACAAACTCCTCTTTTGTCGTATAGCTTCGGCTGTAACGCAATTTTACGGCTGCCATAGGAGGGGCAATGATCACATCATGAGAAGATGAGATCGGACTATGACAGGCGTAACATTGGTTTTTTAAGAGCTGGTAAGCCTCTGAATATTCGGGGGACATATTTTTGGACTGAGCCTCTGCTCCTTCCTGAGGAGTATCTTTTTTATCGGCGCATGATAAAAAAAGTAATGCCATTAAAATCAGGTAGATTGAATATTTCATCGAAAAAGATCTTGATTTGTAAAGGATATGAAAGTTACTAATTTTGCTCATCATTCTCTCTCTGATCTATGTGACCTGTGTCACTAAATTGCATTGATTTTTAAAAGAAAAGGATGGTAAATATAATTCGTATTTTTACCTCCTATAGAATCCAATAATGCGCAGTACAAAAAACAATTTACAGGTACTTCACGAAGACAATCATTTGATCATCATCAATAAAAAAGTAGGCGATATTGTTCAGGGTGATAAAACCGGAGACAAACCTCTAAGCGAGATTGTTAAAGAATATATCAAGGATAAATACAAAAAACCCGGTAAAGTTTTTTTAGGAGTCGTTCACCGACTTGACAGGCCCACAACCGGTGTCGTTATTTTTGCAAAAACCAGTAAGGCTCTGGAAAGAATGAATAAAATGCTAAGAGAAAAAAAAATACAAAAAACCTACTGGGCGCTAATTGAAGGATCTCCCAGCCCTACAAAAGGGACCCTTGAACATTACCTCAGGAAAAACCCCAAAAACAATAAGTCAACGGCCTTTTCCAAGGATACCAAGGATAGTAAAAAGGCTGTATTACATTATGACTCCTTACTGGAATTAGACAATTACACTTTGTTGGAGATCAATTTAGAAACAGGAAGGCATCACCAGATCAGATGTCAGCTTTCGGTCTGCGGCCACCCTATAAAAGGAGACTTAAAATACGGAAGTAAAAGGTCGAATTCTAATGGTGGCATCCATTTGCATGCTGTTAAAATTGACTTTGATCATCCTGTTACCAAAGAATCCCTTTCTTTCATCGCACCATTACCAAATGACAACCTGTGGCAACTTTGTACTTCGAAATTAAATCATCAGACTGGATTTTAATCCCAGATCCACCATTCTGCTTTTACACCAAAATAATAACCCCATCTCTTACTTCCCGCAAATTCGAGATAGGGAGAATATAGAGCGTCCATGGCATAATCATTATATCGGGCCAATGAGACCACTGCCCTTAAATGAGGGCGGGCCCATGTATCTCTTTGGCCTGTTGGAACATATACCGGTGCCACACTGAATTTAAGCATACTGGCCCAGGGATTGTCACCATCCTTTCTCTGGGAATAATGTACTTCAGTCAATAAATGAAAATAATCTGAGAGGTAATGCTCATTACGAAAACCAACAGTAAAATCAAATTTTCTATTGTATACTTCACGCCCAAAAAATGTTTTTGACAATCCATTCCCGTCCGCGGCCCCTTTACTATGGGTAAGGATCACATAGCCGTTTAAGGTATATTTATCTGAAAAATTAAATACGGCATGATCTGTTACTGCAAGGCTATAAGCACCCTTAAAATTCTGAGCTATGGTATCGGGTGCTCCAAATGTGAGCCAGGTTTTTGACAAACCACCATCTCCTCCATTTGCAATACCCGTACCGATTCTTGCAGAGAAATCATTAAAAGAACCGGGTAGCATTTTTTTAATTTGATGCTCATGCTTTACACCAACTACAAAACCATAAGTCAGAGGGAAAGTTTAATTCCTGCGCAACTGAATCTACTTCAACTTCACCATCAGCATCTGCCATTCTGTGGAACTCTCCTAACAGCGTTATACTGTTATGATCATTAATTTTAAAATCCTGTTCACCTACGACCACAACTCTCTGCCTAAGCGCTGTACTTGGTGTACCCGTTTTAATATTTAGATAAAAATAGGGAGGTACAGTGGATGTCGTATCGGTTGAAGCTATAAAAACAGTGGATAATCTTGTATTTTTAAACTCAACGCCAAATCCTTGCCCCGAATGGTCATTAAAATAAAAATGGTCTGCAATATGTATATCCGGTCCTCGATATAAACGAGATCCGGCCCAAAGACTTACCCCCGAACCTCTAATGTTTCTTGCCTCCACATATATTTCAGGCAGGGCAAAAGCAAGTCCCCCTAAACTTGTTGACGTACTATTTCCGAAATTTGCAAGACTTGTGGAATAAAAGGAAAATCTCAATTGTGCATATATTTGCGTACTATCACCTTCTTTAGGATTCCAATTAAAATTAGGAACCACCTCAAGATAATCCTGTTCCTCCAGTCTTCCTCCTATACTACCCATATTGTTAAGATTCAGTCTTCTTCCAATGGAACCTCCATTCTCAAAATTCCAATCTACACCTACACGACCATATGACCCCACATTTACTCTTTTATTGGTAGGGATCTGATACATGATCTGACCATAAAACTCTACGGAAAAGAATAAAAAAATAATAGGTAAAAAGAATAATCTTAAGGCAGAGATATACTCAAAAGAACTGAATATCTTGGACATGACTGAGGGATTAGTGACACCCGAAGATAATCATTATGTTTTTTTAAACAAAATTTTAAATGATCATGAAAAAAGGAGGTCTATAGACCTCCTTTTTTCATGATCTCTATATAAATTCAGTTTATAAGATATAATTGGTGCTTACAAAATTTGACTTATTGTTATCTAAGATGTCATTTAGTATATCCTTATTGAGCTGGTTATTTTTACAAGCAACGAGTGTTCTGATTGAAAAAGACCTCAACGCGGCACGAACGCTAAGTGTACTTACTGCCGAGTCCTTCCTACCAACGAACGGATAAACATCGGGACCTCTCTGACACTGACTATTAATATTCACCCTGCAAACCTGATTCACTAAACTGTCGATCAATGGCGCCAGGGTATCAGCATTTTTACTGAATAAACTTACTTGTTGCCCATAATTGGAATTGACGATAGAATCAATAGGCTCTTGTACATCTTTAAAGGAAAGAATTGGAACTACAGGTCCGAATTGTTCCTCATGATACACATTCATACTTTCATTAACGGGGTATAAAACAGCCGGATACACAAAGCTGTGATTGGTTTCCCCACCCCCCTCATTGATCACTTCAGCACCTTTGGAGACAGCATCATCAATGAGTTCTTTGATATATTCAGGCTTTCCGGGTTCAGGCAATGGGGTTAATTTTACACCTTCTTCCCATGGGAGTCCATATTTTAATTGCTTGATTCTTTCAATAAACTTCTTATTGAATGTCTCTACAATATTTTCATGAACAAAAATCATTTTTAATGCTGTACAACGCTGCCCGTTATACGAGAGAGATCCCAATACACATTCCTCAACTGCCAAATCCATGTCTGTATCTGGCAATACGATTGCCGGATTCTTCGCCTCAAGGCCCAACACCAGCCGCAATCTATTCTGCTTTGGATGTTGACTTTGCAAGGCATTAGCAGATTTACTGTTACCTATTAATGCCAATACCTCAACCCTTCCAGATTTAACAATTGGTGTGGCTACTTCCCTACCTCTCCCAAACAGGATATTTACAACACCTTTTGGAAAAGCCTCAGCAAAAGCTTCCAACAAAGGTGTAATCAGAATAACCCCAAACTTAGCAGGTTTGAATACAGTTGTATTCCCCATGATCAAAGCCGGGATCAAGAGGCAAAAAGTTTCATTTAAAGGGTAATTATAGGGTCCCAGGCAGAGCACAACCCCAAGAGGTCCCCTCCTTATTTGGGCATATACTCCACTATGCAATTTTACATGCGCACAATTGCGATCCAGTTCCTTTAATTCATCTATTGTATCATAAATATAATCAACGGTACGGTCAAATTCCTTTTGGGCATCCGGAAGCGTCTTCCCAATTTCCCACATAATAAAATTAACGACAACATCCCTTTTCAGCACCATCAGTTCTGCAAATTTCTCTACACACTTGATCCGTTCTTCAACCTTCATTGTTGGCCAGTCTCCTGTTCCATTTTTAAAAGCCTGGTTGGCTGCATCTAAGGCTTCCATGGCATTCTTTTCACCCATAAGGGGAACTGTACCCAGCAGTGTAGGCTTCATTACACCATCAGCATCTTCGCTGTATACAGGCGACAAGACTTCTGATGTTTTACCATTCCATTTTTTGATCTCGCCATTGAGCAAATAGGTGTCATACTTCTTCTTTAAAGGCACCCTGTAATTCTCGGGTACATTCTGTTCTTTGAAAATCGTCTTTATAGACATATTGAGTATTTTTAGGTTATTTAATTTTTATTGATCTGAGTTGTTCGATTAAAATTTCATATCAAGTACTGAAACAGTTGAGGGCTGTCATTTAGATATTCCCCGAAAAAACCTTTTTCTTTCATGCGGTGAAGCAAGGGTTCAAAATCAAGACTCCTTTTCAGTTCAATACCTACTACCGCTGAACTACGCGCACGACTGTTCTTTTTTGCATATTCGAAATAAGTGATATCATCTGTCTCACCCAGTACTTCGACCACAAATTCCTTAAGTGCGCCTGCTCGTTGAGGAAAGATTACCATAAAATAATGTTTAATACCCTCATACAGTAAAGACCTTTCTTTAATCTCTTCCATTCGGGAAATATCATTATTACCTCCGCTAATAATACAGGCGACTCTTTTTCCAGTAATCTCCTTTTTAAAAAAATCCAGGGCTGCTACAGACAAGGCTCCTGCTGGCTCAACCACAATAGCTTTTTCATTATATAATTTCAACAAAGTTGTGCAAATTTTTCCTTCGGGTATCACCAAAACCTCATCCACACCTTTCTTACAAATTGCAAAAGGAAGGTCTCCCATTCTTTTAACAGCTGCACCATCCACAAATTTTTCGATATGATCCAAACTTGTATTGATTCCTTTTTCTAAAGATGTTCTTAGAGAAGGTGCTCCCTCAGGCTCAACAGCCACGATCTTAGTTTGAGGGCTTCTTTCTTTCATAACACTAATGAGTCCAGCAATCAACCCCCCGCCACCAACAGGGACAAACAAATAATCAAGTGGTTCTTTTAAATCTTTCAAGAGCTCCAGAGCTACCGTACCCTGACCTTCAATAATCTGTTGATCATCAAAGGGATGTACAAATTCTGCTTGGTTCGTCTCGCTAAATTCGCGAGCAACCTTATACGAAGCATCATAGGTATCTCCAACAAGTCGAATTTCTATATGCTCTCGCCCAAACATATCTACCTGTTGAACCTTTTGCTGTGGTGTGGTGGTAGGCATAAAAATAATTCCTTTGATGCCTAAAAAATGACATACCTGTGCCACTCCCTGTGCATGATTTCCTGCGCTGGCGCATACCACTTTGCTTATTCCTTTTTCTTCTACAAGAGAACTGATCTTATTAAAGGCCCCTCTGATTTTATATGACCTTACTCTTTGAAGGTCTTCTCTTTTAAAATAAATCTCAGCCTTATATCGCTCCGAAAAATTAGGCATCCTGATCAAAGGGGTATGTTTTACCAGTGCCCGAATACGAACGGCAGCTTCTTCCACTTTCTTAATGTCTACAAAAGGCTTTGTCATTTTTTAAAAAATAAAACCATCGATCTCAAGAAAATGAAATCGATGGTCAACTCACTAAATTAAGTTTATTTTCGATTCCTTCCTTATACTATTTTGATCATAGCAGTCATTGATTCTCTTAACTCAGATCCAATGATTTCAACCGGATGATAACGCAATTCGTCATTAATAGCGATCAATTCCTGATTATCGACACCATTGCCCTGACCCTTTGCCAAAGGTTGTTCCGATTACATCGATATCGATACCTTTCATAAAATCCTTCAAAAGTGGCTTACAAGCATGATCGAATAAATAACATCCATATTCAGCTGTATCTGAAATGGTTGCATTCATCTCATATAATTTTTTACGTGCTATGGTATTCGCGATCAATGGAGTCTCATGTAATGACTCATAGTAGGCTGATTCGTCAATAATTCCTGCGTCAGTCATGGTCTCAAAAGCTAGTTCAACGCCTGCTCTCACAAAGGCCACCATCAATACACCATTGTCAAAATATTCCTGTTCTGAAATCTCAACTTTGCCAGCAGCTGTTTTCTCAAAGGCTGTTTCGCCTGTTGCTGCTCTCCAGGTCAAAAGATTCTTATCATCATTGGCCCAATCTTCCATCATGGTTTTTGAAAACTCTCCAGACATAATATCATCCATATGTTTGTGGAACAATGGCCTCATAATATCTTTCAATTCTTCCGATAAAGCATAAGCTTTCACCTTAGCCGGATTGGATAGCCTATCCATCATATTGGTAATTCCTCCATGCTTTAAAGCTTCCGTAATCGTTTCCCAACCATATTGGATCAATTTGGATGCATAACCCGGCTCGATACCTTTTTCGATCATTTTGTCAAAACAAAGAATAGATCCTGTTTGCAAAACTCCACATAAGATCGTTTGCTCTCCCATAAGGTCAGACTTTACTTCGGCTATAAAGGAAGATTCCAATACACCTGCCCTGTCACCTCCTGTCGCAACTGCATATGCTTTTGCCTCTGCCAAACCTCTTCCGTCAGGATCATTCTCAGGATGAACTGCAATCAGCGTAGGCACTCCAAATCCTCTTTTATACTCTTCTCTTACTTCAGATCCCGGACATTTTGGAGCAACCATAATTACAGTAAGGTCCTTTCTCACTTGCATTCCTTCCTCAACAATATTGAAACCATGAGAATAGGCCAAAGTTGCACCTTGCTTCATTAATGGCATCACTGCTTTCACAACTGAAGTATGCTGCTTATCAGGTGTCAGGTTACAAACAAGGTCTGCGCCTGGAATCAGTTCCTTATAAGTTCCAACCGTAAATCCATTCTCAGATGCATTTTTAAAAGATTGACGTTTGTCCTTAATAGCTCCCTCTCTAAGTGCATAAGAAATATTCAATCCTGAGTCTCTCATGTTCAATCCTTGATTTAACCCCTGGGCACCGCAACCTACGATAACTACCTTTTTGTCTTTTAAAGCTGCTATACCATCAGAAAATTCAGAGGTATCCATAAACCTGCATTTTCCTAACTGTGCCAATTGTTCTCTTAGTGAAAGCGTATTGAAATAATTTGCCATTATCCTTTTAATTTATTTTTTAATTTAATTGTTTTCTTAATAATTCTGATATTTTCATTTCTTCCTTGGTCACTGAGATCCTTCCGGAACGAACGAACTGCATGATCCCAAATGATGCAAGATCATCATACAAAGCATCAATTTCCTCCCTGCGCCCTGATTTTTCAATGACGAAAAATTCCGGAGATACAGTGACGATCTGAGCATTGCTCTTCTTAATGATGTTTTGAATTTGACGCTCTTCAAAAAGAAGACTTGATTTGATCTTGAATAAGGCAGATTGCAAAAAAATACATTCATCATTTGTATGATAATATGCTTTGATCACCTCCACCTGCTTTTCAATCTGACCAATGATCTTTTTAACCTGGTCTTCTGTGATTTCAACAACAATGATAAATCGAGATACATTTTCAATTTCCGAACCAGATACGGTCAGACTCTCAATATTGATATGTCTTTTTAAAAAAATAGTTGCTATTCTGTTCAACAATCCGAGATTATTCTCCGAATAAACTGATATGGTATACTTTTCTATCTTCATGTCTTTTATTTTAATCTGATATCAGATACACTGGAACCTGTTGGTATCATTGGAAAAACATTTTCCTCCATTTCTACTGCCACTTCGAGAAAATATGATTCTTTTGAGGCAATCATTTCTTCAATGGCCTCCGTAAGTTCTTTTCTTTCAGATACTTTTCTTGCCTTTATGCTATATCCTTCAGCAATCTTAACAAAATCCGGGTTTGTCATGATCGTTGAAGCATAGCGACCATCAAAAAATAATTCCTGCCATTGGCGAACCATTCCCAAAAACTGATTGTTAAGTACAATGATCTTTACGGGAACTTTGGTCTGTAAAATGGTTCCCAATTCCTGAATATTCATTTGAAAACCACCATCTCCAATGATTGCAACAACTTCTCTTTCAGGAGCGCCCATTTTGGCCCCAATGGCTGCAGGCAGGGCAAAACCCATTGTTCCGAGCCCCCCTGATGTCACCTTGCTTTTACCATATTTAAACTTGCTAAACCTGCTGGCGATCATCTGATGCTGTCCTACATCAGATACAATGACGGCCTCTCCTTTTGTAGCTTTGTTCAAGGCTACTATCGTTTCGGCCATTGTAAGCCCTTCAGTACCTACATTGATCTGCCCGTCAATAACCTCTTTGAATTCTATATCATATAAATCATGAAATTGCTGCATCCATTCCTTGTGTTGTTTTTTCTCGATCAAGGGCAATATAGCAGAAAGTGTTTCCTTAACATTTCCCAAAACAGCAACATCTGTTTTTACATTTTTATCTACCTCCGCAGGATCGATCTCAAAATGAACGATCTTCGCTTGCTTGGCATAGGTTTCTAAATTTCCGGTTACCCTGTCATCAAATCGCATACCTATCGCAATTAATACATCGCAAGAATTCGTCAACACATTTGGAGCGTAATTACCATGCATACCCACCATTCCAACATGGAGTTCATGATCAGAAGGGAGAGCAGACAGACCCAATAAGGTGGAGGCAGACGGAATACCAGCTTTTTCAATAAAGTCTTTAAATTCCTTTTCGGCCTTTCCTAAGGTCAATCCCTGACCCCAAACAATAAAAGGTTTTTCCGCCTCATTAATAATTTTAGCTGCAGCAGCTATGCTCACAGGATCCATATCAGGAATCGGTTTGTAACTCCTCACCTTTTTACAAGGTTCATAAGAGAAATCAAGTTCCCCAAATTGGGCATCTTTTGTGATATCAATCAAAACAGGTCCTGGCCGACCTGACTTGGCAATATAGAACGCCTTTGCCATGATCTCAGGAATTTCAGTTGCCTTGGTGATCTGATAATTCCATTTGGTCACGGGAGTAGAAATACTGATGATATCTGTTTCCTGAAAAGCATCACTACCCAATAGATGAGATCCAACTTGCCCGGTAATACATACCAAAGGGGTTGAATCAATTTGAGCATCCGCAATACCTGTAATTAAATTCGTTGCACCCGGCCCCGAAGTGGCCACCGCCACCCCGACTTTATCGGATACACGTGCGTAACCCTGAGCCGCATGTACAGCACCTTGTTCATGTCTGGTCAGTACATGCTTCAATTCTTTTTCATACTTATAGAATTCGTCATAAACTGGCATAATGGCTCCGCCAGGGTATCCATAGATAAGATCCACGCCTTCTTCCAACAAGCATTTTACAACAGCTTCTGCTCCTGTAATTTTTACACTTTTTGTATTTGTCACTTTTTGTGTCAATTTTGTTATTGTTTCCATAAATAACAACTTTTAGTTATTAGTATCATTTAAAACTTGTCGGTAACGCAACCTTCGGATGCGGAAGAAACAGTTTTGGCATATTTATATAAAATTCCCTTAGTATGTTTAGGAGCTGGTTCCTTCCACAAGGCCTTTCTCCGCGCAATTTCAGCTTCAGTAAGCTCCGCATTGATCGAATTATTGGCTGCATCTATGGTGATCATATCTCCATCCTCAAGCAAACCTATCAAGCCACCTGTTTGAGCTTCCGGAGTGATATGGCCCACTACAAAACCATGCGTACCACCTGAGAAACGTCCGTCAGTGATCAGTGCAACGGTTTTACCCAGGCCTGCTCCCATGATCATCGAGGTTGGCTTAAGCATTTCGGGCATTCCGGGACCTCCTCTTGGCCCTACATAGCGAATGACAACAACATCACCTTTGGATACTTTACCGGCACCTATACCATCATTGGCTTCTTGTTCACCGTCAAAAACCACCGCTTTACCTTTGAAGAGGTTTCCTTCCTTACCGCTTATCTTTGCTACCGAGCCCTTCAGAGGCAAGGTTTCCAAAGAGGATCTGCAAATTACCCGATGATTTCAGAGGATGATCAATACGATGTATCACCTGTTGATCCTCTTCAAAACTTAAAGGTTTTACATCCTTAAGATTCTCGGCCAGGGTCTTTCCTGTAACGGTCATGCAGTCACCGTGTAAATAACCACCTTCCAGCAAATATTTCATGACGGCCGGTGTTCCGCCTACTCCGTGAACATCTTCCATCAAATATTCACCACTTGGCTTAAGATCAGCAATCAAAGGCGTCCTGTCACTAACACGTTGAAAATCATCCAGACCAAAATCTATTCCGGCAGCATGAGCTATAGCCAAATAATGTAAGACAGCATTGGTCGATCCTCCAAGTGCATTGACCAGCGCCACAGCATTCTCTAAAGATTTTTTTGTAATGATATCCAATGGTTTCAAATCAAGCTCAAGCAAGTTTTTAATGGCAGCAGCAATCCTGATACTCTCACTGTCCTTATGCGGATTCTCAGCCGGTATAGACGAATTATAGGGTAAGGCAAAACCAAGGGCTTCAATTGAAGACGCCATGGTATTGGCCGTATACATTCCACCGCAGGCACCTGCTCCCGGAATGGCACTCTTTATGATTTCCTTGTACTCCTGATCAGAAATTTCTCCTGAAATTTTTTGACCCAGCGCCTCAAAGGCAGATACAATGTTTAATTTTCTTCCTTTATAATTTCCAGAGGCTATGGTTCCGCCATAAACCATCAAAGATGGTCTGTTCAATCGGAGCATGGCCATAATGGCTCCTGGCATATTTTTGTCACATCCCACCACCGACACCAGCGCATCATAACTTTGAGCATTCATCACCACTTCTATGGAATCTGCAATAATATCTCTTGAGGGCAATGAATAATTCATTCCACTGGTCCCCATTGAAATACCATCACTAACTCCTATGGTATTAAAAATAAGACCCACCTGATCTTTCTTGTTTACCTCCTCCTTAATACCTGCAGCCAGATGATTTAAATGCATATTACAAGGGTTACCATCGTATCCTGTACTGGCAATACCCACTTGAGGTTTCTGCATATCTTCATCCTTCAGGCCTACCGCATATAACATAGCCTGAGCTGCTGGCTGGGTTGCATCCTGAGTAAGTCTTTGACTGTGCTTGTTTAAACGCTTCATTAATAAAAAAGATAATTTTTTGTGTTGATGTTCCTTTATTGAACCCTGATATTCCTTAAATAATCATCAAAAATAAACAGCCTTTACCCGACTGTTGGTTTCTTATTTTTTATATTACAACATCCAAGCTAGCCCGAAATTAGTTTAATTACTCATTTTCAATTATTTAAATACTGTAATTTACAAGGTTTAAGCAAGAAAAAACCTCCCACTGGGAGGTATATTTGTTATATTTAAAAAAGTGCTGCCTCATCAGTCAAAGGATCATGTTCATAGACCAATAACAGTTGCTTTGCTTCTACTACTGTTTAGAAATGATGATTTGAAAAATTAAGGTTAAAGAATTTATTTATACTGAATTCTGGATTTTTTCCTGATAATGGATTCAACTGATACGTTATCGATTTTACTTTCGAGCCAGGAAATAATATCGAGATACATAAAGGATCTTTTTTCATAGGGATGGTTTTCAAAAACCTTCAATTCTCCATGCAATTCTTTAAAAGCATTTTTCAGTTCATGTGGATAAATATTACTTAGGTTTCTTAAAAAACTAATGATCTTTTGCTGGACCAAATGCAACTCATTCATTTTTATAAGAAACTTATAGGTAGATTTTATCAAAGCTTCCAGGTTTTGATCCATTCCTGCCTCATAATGTGCTATAAGGTTCAATATCCTTGTAAAGCATAGCAGATCCTCTCGCATGCCCAACTGCTTGTTCCTGATGATCTTTTCAAGATAAAAGATAGATTTTTCATAATCGGAAGCCCCAAAATACATACTGGCGAATTTATAATAGAAGACCATGACATGATGTTCGTCTATTTTTGATCGATGACTTTCAATCTCATCCAAAACTTCAGGAATAAAATTAATTCCCTGCTTAAAATTACCTTCCAGAAAGTACAAATTGATCTTATTGAGATACAAATAGAGAAAAGCCAGGGACTCCGTGTTCTCATTTAGCAGGAAATTCTGATTGTTCAATTCCTCTTCAAAAAAATTCAAAGTGGATCTGAATTTTGTCAAATGCTGAACGAGGAACAAAGCTTCAAGCAAATAATTGATCCCCTTTAAATAAAAAACAGGATTGGTTTTTTTCATTTCAGGATTGTAATAAAAAAGATCAACCCACTTCTGTGCATATCGATATCCTGACACAAAATCCTGAACAATAAAACTATACCATAAATAGGCTTTGTATAGATAAAGCTTCTCTATGACTCCAAATTTCTTGATGTTATACTCCGGCAAAGACGCCTTAAAAAAAGAACGGACCTCTTCAAAATCCTTATCATTGCTCACATACCCCTTTTTTAAGAGCATACTGTATAATTGAAGCGACAAATTCGAAAGCTTGCTGAGCATCAAGGTCTTTTCTCCTAAATCTTTAGATTGTAAAATCAAGTCATCCGCCCTACTGCTTAAACTCCTGGTGATATATTGTGATTCTACTACTTTCTCCAATTCGACAATACTAAAGGCGAGAATTGAATCTTCATTGGCCAGCGCAATTCCCTTGGCCTTATCCAAAACCTTCAGACTTTGTTTGTGAAGACCTTTGTTATAAAGAATCGTTGCAAAATCCAATTGTTCTCTTACCTGCATTTTTACATTCTGGTGTATCGGATTTAGTTTAAGGCTAACCAGGATCTGCCTGTATAAATGAGCTTTGGAATTTGAAAGCTGTTGTTTCTTAATATTGGTTTTTAAAAGGATCTCCTTTTCATCAAATTCAACCAGTTTATCCAATACAGTAAAAAGAGCGATAAAATTCTTTTCGGAATTTCCCCCCAGTCTTCCGGCATACAATTTAAACTGCCTTTTTTCAGATTTGGTCAATGATTTGACCAATAAAAAAAGTGCATCTGTTTTTTCTATAGACATCGTAATAAAATTACCTTTAACTGTCTGTAAATCTGTTTATTAACAGATCTTCAAATAATTTGAATGTAGTAAACGCTTCAAAGAAAATCTACAACTTTATTGATTTCCCATTAATTTTGAATATTCAAAAGTGATAAAAATTATTTAATAATGAGCAAAGATCAAGTCCAAATATTCGACACAACCTTGAGAGATGGGGAGCAAGTGCCTGGCTGTAAGCTAAATACGCCAGAAAAATTAATTATTGCCGAACGTTTGGACGAGCTGGGTGTAGATATTATTGAAGCCGGATTTCCAATTTCAAGCCCGGGCGATTTTAACTCTGTAGTGGAAATTTCTAAATTGGTAAAAAATGCATCTGTATGCGGTCTTACACGTGCCAACATGAAAGATATTGATGCAGCTGGAGAAGCGCTAAAACATGCTGTTCGACCCAGAATTCATACCGGAATCGGAACCTCTGAATCACATATCAAATACAAATTCAATTCTACCCCTGAAAGAATTATTGAAAGAGCTGTAGATGCGGTAAAATATGCCAAAACCTATGTCGAAGACATTGAATTCTATGCTGAAGATGCAGGAAGAACGGACAATGTTTTTCTGGCTAAAATCTGTGAAGAGGTAATCAAGGCGGGTGCTACCGTATTGAATATACCAGATACAACCGGTTATTGTTTGCCAGAAGAATATGGAGCGAAAATGAAATATTTGATGGAAAACGTAAAAGGCATCGAAAATGTGATCCTTTCCTGTCATTGCCATAATGATCTTGGTTTGGCCACTGCCAATTCTATAGCAGGCGTTCAAAACGGTGCACGTCAAATTGAGTGCACTATCAATGGCTTAGGCGAAAGAGCAGGAAATACAGCTTTGGAAGAAGTCGTGATGATCTTAAAACAGCATCCTTATTTAAATCTTGATACAAATATCAATACAAAGTTGTTATACAGTACTTCTCAAATGGTACAACATCATATGGGAATTCTGGTACAACCCAACAAAGCTGTAATCGGAGAAAATGCTTTTGCTCATAGTTCAGGAATTCATCAGGATGGAGTGATCAAAAATAGGGCGACCTATGAGATCATGGACCCGGCTGATGTGGGAGTCACAGAGTCTTCGATTGTATTAACGGCAAGAAGCGGTAGAGCTGCATTGGCCTATAGGGCGAAAAAAATCGGTTTTGATTTGACTAAAATTGAACTTGACCAGGTTTATCCTGAATTCTTAAAGTCTGCTGACCAGTTGAAGGAAGTGGGTGATAAGGATATTGAAAGAATTATCAAGTTTGTTCGGGTTGAATTAGATAAATTAGCTTCTTAATTTATATCTAATGAAATTAAAGATAGCTGTTTTATCGGGAGATGGAATCGGACCTGAAGTCTGCGAACAAGGTGTAAAAGTGCTAAAGGCAATTGAAAAAAAGTTCAAGCATAAATTCACCTTTATATATGGCCTTGTTGGAGGGGCCGCTCTGGATGCTAAGGGTGTTCCGTTACCTGATGAAACGCTGGATCTTTGTTTGAATTCAGATGCTATTCTGTTTGGTGCAATTGGTGATCCTAAATATGAAAACAGTCCGGATGCCAAGGTAAGACCGGAAGAGGGTTTACTCAAATTGAGAAAAGAACTTGGTTTATATGCCAATATCAGACCTTTAAAAGTATTTGAGCCCCTGATTCATAAGTCACCCATAAAGGAGAAAGTGATCAAAAATACTGATTTTATTATTTTTAGAGAGCTAACAGGCGGAATTTACTACGGAGAAAAAAAGACAAGCAGCGATGGGAATTCAGCTTCTGACAGCTCTAATTATACGGTTGAAGAAATTGATCGTGTTGCACACATGGCTTTTAAGTCAGCCAAAACCAGAAGAAAAAAATTAACGCTGATTGATAAGGCCAATGTCCTTGAAACTTCCAGGCTTTGGAGAAAAAGGGTAAAGGAACTTGCCAAACAATATCCGGATGTTACTGTAGATTATCTCTATGTAGACAATGCGGCGATGAAGATCATTGTGAATCCAAGACAGTTTGACGTCATATTAACAGATAATCTGTTCGGTGATATCCTTTCTGACGAAGCCAGTGTGATCTCCGGGTCCATAGGGCTCCTGGCCTCTACTTCGATTGGTGACAAATCGGTTCTTTTTGAACCTATTCACGGTTCATTCCCTGAGATGAAAGGTAAAAATCTTGCCAATCCATTGGCTACTATATTATCAGCTGCATTATTACTGGAGCATTTTAAATTATACGAAGAGGCAGACGCGATCAGAAATGCTGTAGAAAAATCAATTGAATATCATATTACAACCCCTGATATTAATTCGACGAAGAAATTTGCCCACACCTCATCTGTAGGAGAATTCATTTCTGAATACATCATTGACAAAAAAAATATTCTTTACCATATGGAGAATATTTCACTCGGACAATCTACGATCATTTAGTTATCTTTATGACCGCAATCACATCCTGTGATCTGTGAATCAATTGAAAAAATTAAAGGTATGGAATTCACCGAAGCGGTCAAAAGGAGAAGATCGGTCAGAAAATATGACCCTGACAAACCCATTGATCCGGATATGGTTAAACAGTGCTTGGAACTGTCAACTCTTGCCCCTAACAGCAGTAATATGCAGTTATGGGAATTCCATCACATCACGTCGAAGAACACTTTGAAGAAGATGTCTAAATATTGCTTTGATCAAAACGCTGCAAAAACCGCTCAACAGATGGTAGTGGTAGTTGTGAGAAAGGATTTATGGAAGACCAGAGCAAAAGCACATGTGAAGTATCTCAAGAAAGTTTTTGGGGACAAGCCTAAAAAGGAACAATCCAAAAGAGCCAGGTTTGCTTTTACCTATTATAAAACCATTGTTCCCATTTCCTATGCTGATTTTTTGGGCATCTTTGGCTATATCAAATACGGGCTTTACTGGTTCATAGGACTTTTTAGACCTATTTTCAGGCAGGCTAGGAAAAGTGACATGAGAATTGTTGCCCATAAAAGTGCCGGACTTGCCGCTCAAACCTTTATGCTGGCCATGTCTGATATCAATTATGACACCTGCCCAATGGAGGGTATCGACTCCCTTCGAATAAAAAAATTATTGAAACTGCCTTACGGAGCCGAAATCAATATGGTGATGAGTTGTGGGATCAGATTACCGGAAGGTGTCTATGGAGAAAGATTCAGAATTCCGTTCGAGGAAGTTTATAAAGTGCTTTAAACAAAAAAACAGATGTAATCAAGTCGGTTTGTATACGTCTTTACAGGAACTTACTTGAAAAATTAACCTACTGCCATGTCAATAGATAAGATCATACAAAGTATCAGAAATAACAAACAGAATCATCTGGTTGATTTTAGACTAAAATCGAAAACAGAGGAGTTTTGTAATGACTTGTTTCACATTTTATTTGATTCTAAAATTTCGGTCTCTGAGAACATCAATGCGCTTGCTGAGTCCTTTCGGGACATCTCGACGATGGTTAAAGAACCTAAAGGACTTAGTTTTGAATTGATCTGGAAAAAATTCATGGTAAGCCTCCCTGATCTTTTACAACAACTCAATCAGGATGCAAAATGTATCTATCTTCATGATCCCGCTGCTAAAAGTGTGGAAGAAGTTATTCTCGCCTATCCTGGCTTTTTTGCCATAGCTGTTTACAGATTGAGTCGAGAGTTTCATTTACAAAGAATGCCCTTGGTGCCAAGAATGATGAGTGAATATGCCCACAGACTTACAGGTATCGATATCCATCCCGGAGCCAGCATTGGCTCTCCTTTTTTTATCGATCACGGAACAGGAGTTGTGATTGGTGAAAGTACGATCATTAAAAATAAAGTCAAGATCTACCAGGGGGTAACTCTTGGTGCACTTCAGGTGTCCAAAGATATGAAAGATCAAAAAAGGCATCCCACGGTTGAAGACAATGTAACCATATATGCGGGTTCTACGATCTTGGGTGGCGAAACGATCATTGGCAAGAATAGCACTATTGGGGGAAATGTATGGCTCACCAAATCGGTGCCTGAAAATTCTATTGTATACCAGATAACCGATACAAAACTTAAAACAAAAACCGATCATGCAGACAAATAGCATTCTGGATCTTATAGGAAATACACCGCTTGTTGAAGCAAGGGGTTTGGTCAAAAATGACAATGTCAGGTTATTGCTTAAGATGGAAGGAAATAATCCCGGGGGCAGTGTCAAGGACAGGCCAGCTTACAATATGATCAGATCCGCTTTGGAAAGAAAAGAAATTAACCAGCATAGTCGTCTTATTGAAGCTACCAGCGGAAATACAGGGATAGCTCTGGCTATGATCGCAGGGATATACAAGCTTAATATAGAACTGGTTATGCCCGAAAATTCTACCAAGGAAAGGGTTCAAACGATGCGAGCTTACGGAGCAAAAGTGACCTTAACCCCTGCAGATCAAGGTATTGAAGGATCAAGAGATTATGCCGAAATGAAAGTCGCCAAAGAAGGATTTGTGATGTTGAACCAATTTGCAAATCCCGATAACTGGAAGGCTCATTATAAAACTACTGGTCCTGAAATTTGGAGGGATACGGATCATAGTGTCACTCATTTTGTCTCCGCTATGGGTACTACGGGAACCATAATGGGAGTCTCCACCTTTTTAAAAGAAATGAATCCAGCCATTCAAATCATAGGTGCTCAGCCAACCGATAATTCAAAAATTCCCGGGATCAGGAAATGGCCCGAAGCCTACTTACCTAAAATATTCGATCGTTCAAAAGTTGACCGTATCATGGAAGTCAGTGAAGTTGAAGCCCGTGAGATGAGCATCAAACTGGCCAAGGATCAAGGTGTCTTTTCCGGCATGAGCAGCGGGGGATCGGTAACCACTGCTATAAAAATCGCCAATGAAATTGAGAGCGGTGTGGTTGTATGCATTATATGTGACCGTGGAGATCGTTATTTGTCTTCCGATCTTTTTGACTGATCCATAAAAAATAGCACAAGTATGATCTTTTTAGTTGATACTATCCCTGGAAGGGAGCAAAACTAAAATATCTTCGGAGGCTTTGATTTCATCCTTATTCAACATCATCTTTACAAATTCTCCTTTGAGATATTTGTCAGCCTGATCTTTATAATGCTTGCTAAAAACATTTCCTGATTGCCCTGTAGGTAAAATTGCTTTTGCATTTTCCACATCACTAAAATCGATAACTCTTCTGGTTGAAGGCCCTGCTACAACTTCATAAAGACCGGATCCATTTAATTTGAAGAGCTGGTTATTGATAACCTCTATACCTCCGTCAGTTTCAAAGGGGCCTACATTGAAATATCCCTTTAAAAGAGCACTTTTATCAAAAGCATGTTTGTGAACAACGCTTAAAGAGGATGACCATAACCAGTCATCCAAATCATCTCCATATTGCTCCTCAAGTGCATCTATAGCCTCATGGAAAGATCTGGTGATGATCTCATCCTTCAATTCCTTTACCTCTTTTGTTTTAACATCATCCCACCATACAGATCTATTCAATTTGAGTTGCTTTGCTATTTGTCTTTTGTACAAATGTGTTTGTAAAAACTGTTTAAACCTTTCCTCTCCCATTTCATCCTCAAAAGTATTTTCCAGCAACAGATAAATAAACTTGTAATATATTGTTGGTGCCACCATTTCTTTTTTAAAATCCCCGTTCCACGATTTGAGAATTTCCATGGCTTTTTTCTCTGTATCGGAAAGGTTTACCTTGGAAATATTATTAAGAATGATTTTAACCAGTGAAGGACTTACCGATGATTGAACATCATTGATCATTTCTTCTACTTGTGGCCCTGTAAAAGCATCATTACTTTCGATAAGTGTCACGATCCTTTTGGCCCTATCCTCAGGTAAATAATATCCAGGATACAATTTTCCATTTACTTCTTCGGGCTGATTATTCGCCGAATACACATAATGCCAGGATGGATTGATCGCCTGAGGGTTTTGTTCAAAATCCAAATAAGTGAGCTTATCATTAGTTGGGTCAGCTCCGTCCAAAACAAATTTTGTATGAACTCCTTCCTCTCTTTCATACAATTGCCCTACTCCAAACCAAGCTATATTTCCCTTTGCATCGCCATACATCAAGTTTAATCCAGGAGCATTCACTTTTGAAACGGCGTCTCTAAACTCACCCAGATTCGTGGCATGAGACATCTCAAAAGTAGCCTTTAATAAATCTGAAGGTCTTTTGACATAAATCCAGTCCACGGCAATTTTACGCTCCTCATCCATCCCTTCCAGCAATCCATTCATCAATGGACCATGTGGTCCGGTTTTGACTTCAAAAGTAATATCATCTCCATCTTTTACTTTTATGGTCTCTTGATGAACTTTATACACCTGTTGATCGCCTTCATCAAAGAAATCAGTATCGTCATTTTCGAACATGGTGATTCCATAAGCATAATCATAATTATGACCGAGAACAGGAAAAGGACTTAAGGCCAAGTGAAAGCCATACATTTCTCTTTGTGGCGTAATTACATGCGCCTGATACCAAACCGAGGGTTGTGAAAACCCTATATGAGGATCATTGGCAAAAATCACTTTGCCGTTTTTTGTCTTTTGAGGCCCGATCACCCAACTATTGCTTCCAATAAATGGAGAAACTGGCACATTATTCATAATATTGTTGATCGAATTCCCTACCTGGGCAGCCATCCTTTTCATCCCCCTGGAGTTCTTTATAAGCGTTGATCTTGGACTGATATCCAGATCGAGATCCAATAAATAATTCTTACCCAGAACCTCTTTTAAATCGGTTAGTAACAAGTCCGTTTTATGAGCCTGAGCAAAATTAAAAGCCATATATCCGTAAACATTATAAATATCTTTAAGTGTATAATGCTCCTTTTCAACCCCGATCAATCTAAATTCTATCGGAGTTTTACCATCATCTATAAACCTGTTGATCCCATCCAAATAGGCCTGGGCCAAAAGAAAAGTTTGAGAAGTACTATCTGTTTGCTGAATGATTTTGGCAGCGCTACTTTCGAGCCCCATACCCCTGAAAAGCTTGTCAGTTTTGACCAGCTCCTCACCGAATAATTCAGAAAGTCTTCCGGCAGCTATTCTTCTGATCAGTTCCATTTGCCAAAGTCGGTCCTGGGCATGAACATAACCAAGTGCCATGTAAGCATCCTCCTGGTTATCCGCAAAAATATGGGGAACACCATAGGTGTCAAAATAAACACTCACTTCTTCTTCCAACCCTTTAATGTCAACACTCCCCTTGTAAACAGGTTTGTTTTTCTGAACAAAAATGAACGAAACTATCCCCAGTAAAATGACAAAAAATATTAAAAAATAGCCGGTCTTTTTAATCATTGCGAATTGATTTATCTCAAATATAGGTAAAAAAAAACCTCAATAAAATTGAGGTTCTAAAAATATGATTTTTAATTAGTAGTAGCTTTTAAAACTCTTCTTCACCTTCCCTGATCGGTACGATCTGAGGTGTAAAATCTTGTCCTCCCCAAAGGTCACCATGATCATCAGTCTTACTGTAATCATAGGCCCAACGATGTACTTCAGGAATCTCTCCAGGCCAGTTACCGTGCATATGTTCAACAGGAGTAGTCCATTCAAGTGTATTTCCTTTCCAGGGATTCTGAACTGATTTTTTTCCTTTACCAATACTAAAGAAGAAATTGGCAAGAAAGATCAATTGTGCAAGACCTCCTATTAGTGCAAATACAGTAATTACTTTATTGATATGTAACAAATCTTCAAACATCGGGAAGGCTGAGTTACTATAATATCTTCTGGGTAAACCTGCCAGTCCGATAAAGTGCATCGGGAAGAAAACACCATAAGCAGAAATGGCCGTGATCCAAAAATGAAGGTATCCCATATCTTTATTCATCATTTTACCATACATCTTAGGGAACCAATGATATACACCGGCAAACATTCCAAATAAGGCCGAAATACCCATTACAAGATGGAAATGCGCTACTACGAACATCGTATCGTGCACATTGATATCTAAGGCACTATCTCCAAGGATCAGTCCTGTTAGTCCTCCTGTAATAAAGGTAGAAACCATCCCAATTGAAAAGAGCATTGCAGGATTCAATTGCAGATTTCCCTTCCATAAAGTTGTGATATAATTAAAGGCTTTAACAGCCGATGGTATGGCAATCAGTAAGGTTGTAAACGTAAACACCGAGCCCAGGAAAGGGTTCATCCCGGTAACGAACATATGATGCCCCCATACAATGGTAGACAGGAATGCGATTGCCATGATAGAACCAATCATAGCTCTGTAACCAAAAATTGGTTTACGGGCATTGGTCGAAATAACTTCAGATGTAATTCCAAGAGCCGGTAATAGAATGATATAAACTTCCGGATGCCCAAGGAACCAAAACAAGTGTTCAAATAAGATCGGAGATCCTCCTTTATAATGTAATACTTCTCCTTGAATAAAAATATCTGATAGATAAAAAGAAGTACCAAAGCTACGGTCAAATATAAGCAGTAATGCTGCGGACAACAAAACCGGGAAAGAGATAACTCCAATAATTGCAGTTACCAAAAAGGCCCAAATTGTCAATGGCAAACGTGTCATTTTCATTCCTTTGGTTCTCAAATTCAATACGGTCACAATATAATTTAGTGAACCCATCAAAGATGAAGCAATAAATATTGCCATGGAAACCAACCAAAGTGTCATCCCCAATCCTGAACCAGACATTGCCTGTGGAAGCGCACTTAAGGGCGGATAGATTGTCCAGCCTGCCGAAGCCATTCCCGTATGAACAAAGATGGAAAGGAACATGATCAAACTTGATAAAAAGAACAACCAATACGAGATCATATTCAAAAATCCTGAAGCCATATCTCGTGCACCTATCTGCAATGGAATCAATAAATTACTGAAGGTTCCACTCAGCCCGGCTGTAAGCACGAAGAATACCATAATGGTACCATGTATGGTTACAAGGCCCATATACATATCCGGGGTCATCTGACCACCTTCTCCTCCTTTTCCAAGGAATGCTTCAATAATGCTAAAACTTTGATCCGGATAGGCTAGTTGTAAACGAAACAACATAGACATAAACACTCCAATAACCCCCATAAACATACCTGTAATAAGGTATTGCTTAGCGATCATTTTATGATCCTGGCTAAAAATATACTTGGTTATAAATGTTTCTTTATGATGATGATGATCTGACATTTTCCTTAAATAAGTTTTTCGATTAGTTCTTAGTTATTGATAACCTCGGTTAAAGTTTTTTGCTCTTTTAACCATTTATTGAAATCTTCCTCTTCCTGAACCACTACTTTCATTTGCATGTTGTAATGAGAAGCGCCACATATCTTATTACAAAGTAAAAGATAATCAAATTCAACTGTTCTCTTCATTACCATTGGCAAGTCTTAATTCATTGATGGCGTCAAATTTTGCTTTTGTATCCTCATCTAATCTCATTTCTTCCGTAGTGACTGTTGGTGTAAATCCAAATGAGGTTGTCATTCCAGGAACACAATTGATCTGTGCTCTAAAATGAGGCATATAGGCTGAATGTAAAACATCCTGAGATCTGAACTTAAAGATCACTTTTCTACCTTTAGGTAAGTGTAGTTCCCTAACCGGAATATCATCAGCTGAATTTTTATCTGTCATATCCACTCCCATGGTATTGATGCCTTTGATAAAATTAACATGCCCTACTCCTAGCTCATTATCTTCTCCGGCATATCTTGCTTCCCATTGAAATTGTTTGGCGTATACTTCGATGATCAAGGGATTTTCTGATTGAGAAAGATCCTGTACATTGTTCCAGGTCCATAAACCGTAAATGATCAACACTGACAACACAATTGTTGGTGCAATTGTCCACCACATTTCAAGTTTATGACTGTCTGCATAAAAAAGTGCCTTACGTCCTTTTACACCGCGATATTTAAATGTAAAATAATAGATCAAAAACTGAGTGATAAATTGTACCCCAATGATCAAGCCCATTGTGATCACAAATAACTTATCTATATCTTCACCTTCAAGAGAAGCTGATTGTTGAGGTAAAAGCACCACTCTTCCCTGAACCATGGAATAGAGCATTAATCCGTATATAAAAGCTCCTAAACCCAGCATCAACCATCCGTTGATATTGTTCTCTTTTTCTGTTGCGACCTGATCCTTCTTTGTTAATCCTAATAATTTAAAAAACTGCCAAAAAGCTGTTGCAATTACAAAAAATATAAGAATATAAAATAGTGCTTTCATCAATGATATATAAGTTTATAAGCGGATTTTCTGTGCCGCAAATATAAAGAAAAATATTAATTTTCATGATTTATATCAGCTTTAAGCCAAAAAAAAATCAATAAATTATCAAGGTATAAAAAAAGGTTGCCTAAACATAGGCAACCTTTTATATTTTAAGTAGTTAGTCTAATAGTGATAAATCTCACTTTCCTTCATGAACGGATTGCCTTTTGCATGCAATGGAGCTTTCGAAATAGCATTAAATACAACAAAAATGAACAAACCTAAAAAGAAAGCCAATGAGCCGAGTTCAGGAATTCCAATACTCCAGCTATCACCAACTGTTGCCGGTGAGATCAATTGAAAAATATCGATATAATGTCCTGTCAAGATCACCAATCCGGCTGCAACAACAAACCACGGAACCCTTTTGAAATCACTGTCCATCAGGATCAGAATAGGAAAAACAAAGTTCATGACAAGCATTGAAATAAATGGTAATTGGTAAGATCCAATTAATCTTGGGAAGAAGTAAGCGGCTTCCTCTGGGATATTAGCGTACCACTGTAACATGAATTGATCAAAAAAGAAATAGGTCCAGAAAATACTAAATCCAAACATATACTTTGCCAGATCATGAATATGACTATTATTTACAAATGGTAATACTCCCTTGTTTTTAAGGTAAATCGTTACCAATGCAATTGTTGTGATAGCCGATACCAGGACACTCGCAAATACATAGAATGAATACAATTGACTGTACCAGTGAGGATCCAATGACATCAACCAGTCAAATGACATAAACAATTCAAGTATTCCAAACATTACGATAAAGACAACCGCAAGATTAAAGTTCTTCTTGTAAATTTTTATATCCCCTGATTCATCGAGTGCTAAAGAATTTCTTCTCAACAAAAATCTAAAAATATTGTAAACGAATAAGTAGATAAAACTCCTGATCAACCATCCTGGTGTATTTAACCACCAACTTTTACCATCGATAATGGCGTCATAATTTTCACTTGCAGGATCGAAGGTTCCTTCTGACATCCAAACATAAATATGGTTCATGTGAAAACCTGAAAAAAGTAAAAAGATGAATAGTAAAATAGAACCGGGTAAAATATACGCCGTAATTCCTTCCATGATTCTAAAAAGTACAATCGACCAACCTGCCTGGGCAGCCCATTGGATTGAATAAAAAACCAACACACATACTGATATCATCAAGAAGAAAAATGCCGCTATAAAAAATGCTGCCCAGGGTCTGTTTTGACCTTGATGCAACAAATGCTCCAAATGACTTTGAGCTTCATCTGCACTATGCTCTTCTCCATGACTTGCATTTGCATCTGAGGATTCATCAGCATGAGCAGCTGCTGCTCCGTGATGTCCATCTTCTTCATGTGCCATCGCCTGCTCAACATCTTCGGTGGTTTTTGGGGCTGTAAAAAACCCATAACCAATACCCAAAGCACCAATGATCATTAGTACAAGAGAAACCGTTTTTAATTTACCTGAAAATGTATACATTATATTCTGTATTTATTTTTTACTTATTTTATTTACTTTAAAAGATCTGCTCTCAGGTGCTCTACATATTGCACTACGTTCCAGCGTTCTGCTTCAGTTAGCTGACCAGCATGAGACCCCATTAGGTTTCTTCCGTACATGATTACGTGGTAAATACTGCCTTCTGTAATCTCTCTGTCTTTATAATTAGGTACCCCTAAAAACTTCTCGTTTTTAACCAGTGTACCCATTCCGTCTCCTTTGTCCCCATGACAAGCTGAACAATAAATGGTATAGGTAATTTTACCCTTTTCAAGACTTGCTTCCGTTGCTTTGGCAGGCGCCATCAAAGAATCTTTTGCCATCTGATAACCTTCTTCAGAATCAGGGTAATCATAAACTGCTACCCCTCTGGCTATAGTTCCCTCCACAGGCAACTGGGCATTCAATCCATTTTCGAAATAAGGATTTTCTCCATAGGTTTCATAAGAAACCGGATCATACATATCAGTATCACCCATATATTGTACACTTCTTTCTGTAGGTCTTTCATCTCCACAGGAAGCAAGCAATAGGATCATTGCACTTGCTAATGCTATATTGAATATATTCTTCATTCTAAATGTTTTAGTGCTTATCAACAATTTTAGTTTCAATAGCTCCGGTCTTGGTCAAAAATGCTTCCAATTCCTTTTCATCTCCTGTAACCGGTACCTCCATTAAAAATTTATCATCTGTAGTACGAGGATCAGGATTTGATGCCTTTACAAAAGGTCCGATCTTACTTCTCATATAAAAAGTTAAGACCATCAAATGTGCTGCAAAGAATACTGTTAATTCAAACATGATCGGAACAAAAGCAGGCATATTTTCAGCATAGCTGAAACTCGGTTTACCTCCGATATTCTGAGGCCAGTCATCAATCATCATATAATTCATCATCCATACGGCAAAACCCAATCCGGTAATCCCGTAAAGAAAAGCCGTAATGGCAATTCTTGTATTGGCAAGGCCCATGGCTTTTTCAAGTCCATGTACAGGAAATGGAGTATAAACCTCGTCAATATGATGATTCGCTTCACGAACTTCTTTAACGGCTTTCAAAAGCACATCGTCATCGTCGTATATGGCATGTATAACTTTATCGCTCATCTTTTTTTATTTATCAATTTTATCAATTGTCTTTTTTATTTAGTATCTCTGGCTCTTTTAAAATTGTCTCCTGATGATTTCAGGATTGACTTGACTTCTGCTTGAGCAACTGCAGGGAAAGTTCTGGCATATAACAAGAACAGCACAAAGAAAAATCCTATCGTACCCATAAATATCCCTATATCCACAAAAGTAGGTTCAAACTGTGTCCATGTAGAAGGAAGGTGACCCCTGCTCAGGTTGATCACAATAATATCAAAACGTTCAAACCACATACCAATGTTGATGATGAGCGCCATGATGAAAGAAACCGTATAATTTGTTCTCAATTTTTTGAACCAAAGCAATTGAGGAAAAACCCCGTTACACAGAATCAATGCCCAGAATGCCCACCAATAAGGTCCTGTAGCAGCACCCACCGACAAATAAGTAAAATCTTCATATGAGCTACCAGAGTACCATCCTACAAAAAATTCTGATAGATAGGCTACCATAACAATACCTCCGGTTACTAAAATAACCTTGTTCATATTTTCAATATGACCTCTGGTGATATAAGCTTCAAGGTTCGACACCTTTCTCATTACGATCAACAAAGTTTGTACCATAGCAAATCCTGAGAATACGGCTCCTGCAACAAAATATGGAGGATAAACCGTACTGTGCCATCCTGGAATTACAGAAGTAGCAAAGTCAAAGGATACGATCGTATGAACGGAAAGTACCAAAGGAGTTGCAAGTCCTGCCAACACCAATGAAACCTCCTCAAAACGCTGCCAGTCTTTTGCTCTGCCAGTCCATCCGAAACTCAGTAAACTGTAGATTTTCTTTTGAAATGGTTTTGTTGCCCTGTCACGAATCATCGCAAAATCAGGTAATAAACCAGTATACCAGAACACTACTGACACAGTTAAATAAGTTGAGATCGCAAATACATCCCATAATAAAGGTGAATTAAAGTTGGTCCAAAGGTTACCAAATTGATTAGGAATTGGCATCGTCCAGTAACCATTCCAAACACGTCCCATATGAATCACAGGGAACAGACCTGCCTGAAATACAGCAAATATGGTCATCGCCTCAGCAGAACGGTTGATACCCATTCTCCATTTTTGACGAAACAATAAAAGTACAGCGGAAATCAAGGTTCCGGCATGACCGATACCAACCCACCATACAAAGTTGGTGATATCCCAGGCCCAGTTGATCTTATTGTTAAGACCCCAGACTCCAATACCTGTACCAATTGTATAAGCAATGGCTCCAATACCCCATAAAAAGGCGATCAATGCCAAACTGAATACTGCCCACCACCATTTGTTGGCCTTGCCTTCAATGGGTGCAGCAATATCATTAGAAATGTCGTGATAACTCTTATCTCCTATAATTAGTGGTTCTCTAATAGGTGCTTCGTAATGAGACATAGTATATTATAATATTAATTTATTTCTCTTTTTTTATTCTATGACCAAATTGGCTTAAGCCTCTGTGGTATTCTTAACCTTCAACTGATAAAATACATTTGGTTTTGTACCAACAAAATCCAATAGCTTAAAGCTTCTGTCATCATGACTCAAATGAGCTACTTTACTCGACTCATCATTCACATCTCCGAATACCAATGCGCCACTCGGACAGGCGCTTGAACAGGCTGTTGAGAACTCTCCATCTGCAACGGCTCTACCTTCTTTCTTTGCATTTAGTATGGTCAATTGCGTTTTCTGGATACAGAAAGAACATTTTTCCATAACCCCTCTTGATCTCACAGTCACATCCGGATTCAATACCATTCTTACCAAGTTCATTGTTCATATTGAAATCGAACTCATTATTATTGGCATATTTGAACCAGTTAAATCTTCTTACCCTGTAAGGACAGTTATTCGCACAATAACGGGTTCCTATACAACGGTTATAAGCCATTTGGTTTTGACCCTGACGTCCGTGAGAAGTAGCCGCTACCGGACATACTGTTTCACAAGGTGCGTGGTTACAATGCTGACACATCACAGGCTGAAAAGATACTTCAGGTGCATCAGAAGGTTCTCCCTGGGCTTTAAAGAAATCTCCAGATCCAAAAGATCCGTCTTCTTTACCTTGAGCAACCGTCATATCACTTGAATAATATCTGTCAATTCTCAACCAATGCATATCTCTACTCACTCTGATCTCATGCTTTCCAACAACAGGAACATTATTTTCAGCGTGACAGGCAACTACACATGCAGCACATCCTGTACATGTGGCAAGGTCAATAGAAAGGTTGAACTTAGTTCCTAAGCTGTCATCAAATTTTTCCCATAGATCCACTTTGTCCTGGGTAACTTCCTGATGATCCAATGAAAATACCGGAGCATGGTTCCATTCTTCTTTAGGTTTTGAAACAAAATCAGCCAAGGGTCGTTTCCTTGGTAATTTCTTCTTCTCTACCCATTATGGTATGGTGCAATTGCACACAGGCAAACTTATGCTCTCCTTCTGTTTTCTCAATGGTAACACTTTGAAAAGCTCCTTCAGAAAGCGGATAGGCATTTACACCTACATTCATATCTTTTTTAAGATCGGTTCTACCATATCCTACTGCAATTGCAACAGAACCTGCGGCCTGACCTGGTTGAACATACACAGGAACATTAGAAAGCGTAACCCCGTTAGCCGTTAATATTTACCAAATCTCCATTAAGTGCACCGTTGTCAACGGTTCGGTTTGATAAACCAAGTCTTTCAGCATCGATTCTTGAGATCAATAGATAATTGTCCCAAGAGGTTCTTGTAATAGGATCAGGAAGTTCCTGTAACCAAGGGTTATTGGCTTGCTGACCATCTCCTAAACCTGTTTTAGCATAAACAGTAAGTTCCATTTCTGCTCCAGCTGTCTGTGCAAGAGCCGAACTTGCCGAACTTAAATCTATTTCATTGGCAACAGCTACCTCCTCCTGATGTGCTACTGTAAAAGTACCATCCTGAAGTGTTTTGTTCCAGGATCCTCCACCAAGCAAGTTAGCTTGCCAGTTATTCTTCATATAATCGTAGTAGGAAAGATCGCTACCCATCCATTTTAACAAACTGTCTTCCAATTGCCTTGTCTTAAACAGGGGTTGAATAGTAGGTTGCATCAAACTATAATGTCCTTTTTTAATTTCCACATCTCCCCAAGCTTCAAGATAATGAGGTGCAGCAATCACGTATTGAGAAACTTCGGCAGTTTGATTTGCAGACATGCTAAAAGTAACCGAAAGCGCAACCTTTTTCAAGGCTTCAGCAAATGCAGTTCCTTTTGCCAAAGAATACACCGGATTGCTATTTGCGATCAATACAGCTCCAACAGTTCCTGATGCCATATCTTTCATCAGCTGGTTTACCTTATTGGTATCTCCCTGACGAACATTTTTTGTGGATACAACGTCAATAACCTGACTTTGCAAAGCACTATTGATAGCCAAGGCCAGCAACTGTGCATTTTCATCCTGAATACCACATACCACTACGGCTTTGTTTCCTGCTTTTCTGATCTGAACAACGGCTTTTTCAATTGCATCGTCAACCGGAGTGGAAGCATCCGACACTTTTGCCGTTTACTATTGCTTCATATAGCTTACTCATCACCTGAAGTTGTTCAGATGGCTTAACGATAATTCTTTTATCGGCATTACCTCCTGTAAGAGTCATATTCGACTCGAACTGAATGTGACGTGACATTTTACCGTTTTTAGGCTTTCTTCCTTTGGCATAACCCGGTCCAAAATTACCTCCCTGCCAGTCACCGAGAAAATCAGCTCCAACTGAAACGATTACTTCTGCCTTTCCAAAATAATAATCCGGTAAAGCTCTGGTTCCATACATTTTCTCAAAAGCGTTCAAAGCAGCATCTTCCGCAACAGCATCATATATAATATGCTCCACATTGCCATAAGACTCTTTGAATTCTGCCACTAGTTTTTCTAAAGAAGGGCTTGCCGTAGTTCCGCTTAACAAAACTATTTTGGCACCCTTTGCCTTAAGCTCAGCTAGTTGTGACTGCACTTCCTTGTCAAGGGTTGCATAATCAGTTTCAGCTCCTTTTGCCAAAGGTCCTGTAAGTCTGTTGTTATCATATAAGGATAAGAACGGATGCCTGCACTCTTGCATTGGTAATTCCATTTTTGGAATCCTTATTTGGTTCTATTTTAATGGGTCTTCCCTCTCGAACTTTGACCAATATATTGGCAAAATCAAATCCGTCAGCTATTGAAGAGGCATAATAATCAGCAATCCCAGGAATGATGTCATCAGGCTTAACTACATAAGGAATGGAATTTACTACCGGTCCTTCACAAGCTGCCAAAGATGCAACAGCCGTGGAAAATCCTACATATTTTAAAAAGTCTCTTCTTGAAGTATCACTTGCTTCCAGGGATTCCTTATCACCTAAGAATTCGCTAGTTGGAATATCTTCAATAAATTCACTTTTCTGCAGCTTTTCAACAATAGAACTATTTTCGTTTAGTTCTTCAACACTTTTCCAGTATTTCTTGTTAGATGCCATATTTAATCTTGTTGTTTATTTTTTTAAAACCGAACATTGTCCGGCTCATCTAATTTCATTACTCTAGTAGTGACACTTGCCACACTCTTTACCACCTAATTGAGCTATGGTAACCTTATTTACATCATATTTCTTGGCCAGTTCTTCATGAATCTTAGCATAGTAATCATTGCCCTTTAGATCAACTGCAGTTGTCTTGTGACAATCCAAACACCAGCCCATAGTCAAAGGAGAAAATTGATACATATCTTCCATTTCCTCTACTGGTCCATGACATTTTTGACAAGCCACACCCCCAGCAGTAACATGTTGTGCGTGATTGAAATAAGCAAAATCAGGTAAACTGTGTATTCTTACCCACTTGATTGGTTTTTGCTCATAGTTCTCTATGTATGCAAGGTTTTCAGAGTCCCATCCAATGGCGTCATAAATTTTTTGAATTTCAGCATCATAAAAAGCCTTGTCTTTATCTGAAGTTGTTGGTCCATTGTATTCAGAGATACTCTTATGGCAATTCATACAAACATTCACCGAAGGAATTCCCGACATTTTACTATGTTTCGCAGATGAATGACAATACTGACAATCTATCTTATTGTCACCAGCGTGTATTTTATGTGAAAAAGCAATTGGCTGTATAGGCTGGTAGTCCTGATCGATGCCTATATCCATCAGGGTATCAAATAAAATATAACCTGTAAGAATCAAAACAAAGATGGTTGCAGCAATCTTCAAGAATCCATTATTACTGGCTACATAAATCCAAATGATCAATCCAAGCAGCACAAGTACTACTATATAACTCATCCATGCCGTAGAAGACTTAGGACTTGCGAGAACTTCTCCTTCTGCAGCAGCAGCAACTTGCTGCACATCTCCAGCCGTTGTGTAGGCAATGATGGCATCAATATCTTCATCAGACAATTGCGGGAAAGCTGTCATTGGCATGCCATTATACTCTTCAAAAATATCAATAGCGTCCTGATCTCCACTGGCTCTTAAGGCATTGTTATCTTTGATCCAGGCTCTCAACCATTCGACACTTCTTCTGTCGGCAATACCACCAAGCGCTGGCCCGATAAGTTTTTTATCCAGTTTATGACATGAGGCACAATTTGTCTGAAATATTTTTTTACCTACTGCTACTTTAGGGTCTACTTCCTGAGAAGCTACTGCAGCAACTTTGGCTTCAGCGGGTTCACCACTGGTATAGGCCAAAATATCATTGATATCTTGTTCTGATAACTGAGGATATGGCGTCATGGGCATACCATTATATTCTTCAAAAATATCAATAGCATCCTGATCACCAGTTGCCCTAAGGGCATTATTATCCTTGATCCAGGCCTGTAACCATTCATTTGACCTTCGATCTGCAACTCCTCCCAATGGCGGACCGATGAGCTTCTTATCCAATTTATGACATGCTGCGCAATTGGTATTGAATAACTTCTTCCCATTTGCGGGATCACTTTCTTGTGCAGTAAGACTAAATGAGAGTAAAAAAAGGAAAGAAAGGCCGGCTAAGAATTTCTTAAATGTACTGCTGGGCATTACAATTTTCATTTGCATTGTTTACGTTATATTAAAAATCACTTTAAAGAGCGCAAAAATATTCTAATATCGTTATAAGTATGATTTAAATCATGTAATATTAAAACATTGTGCAAAAATACATTTTCTTGCGTATAGACAAAGTATTAATAATCTGTTCATATTAATTTATAATCATTCTAAATAACAAAAAAAAGACCTATACTCAAAATATTCTTTTAGATTTGTAAAAAATATATTTTATGGAGTATTTATCGAAATACAGATTGTTGTTTTTTCTATCTTTTCTGTTGCTTTATCAACTGAATGCAAGCGGCCAAACCAAGGAAGGGACTGTGCGTATTGAATCAAGTGCTCATATTGACGAAATGGTGGCTCAAAAAAAAGATTACAACAAAACTGTTAGAAACTTTTCAGGGATACAAAATACAGATCTATTACGGGAGTGAAAAAGAGTGTTATGAAATAAAAGATGAATTCTCTTCATTATTCCCAGACATTGCTACATCGATCATTTTCAGTACACCACAATGGAAACTTCAGGTAGGTAATTATCGAACCCGTTTGGAGGCTGATCATGAAATGGTGAACATTAAAAAAGAATACCCTGCTGCCATTGTACTTGCCACGGAAATAGAAATAAAATAAGTAGATTGGATTAATTCCTAATTCTCATATATGAACGAATATCTAGATGCCTCCAACAAAGATTTGAATCCTGAGGATTTCGATCTGGAAAAAAAGCTTCGGCCTTTATCATTTGATGATTTTGCTGGTCAGGATCAGATACTGGAGAATTTAAAAATTTTTGTGGAAGCAGCGAATCAAAGGGAAGAAGCTCTTGATCACACCCTTTTTCACGGACCTCCGGGACTTGGTAAAACAACTCTGGCCCACATCATCGCTAATGAACTACAAGCCAATATCAAAGTTACATCCGGTCCTGTTCTCGATAAACCAGGTGATCTTGCAGGTTTATTAACAAATCTTGGGGAAAGAGACGTCCTGTTTATTGATGAAATCCATAGGCTCAGTCCGGTCATCGAGGAATATCTTTATTCTGCCATGGAAGATTACAAGATCGATATCATGATCGAATCGGGTCCCAATGCAAGAACCGTACAGATCAACCTGGAACCATTCACGCTTATCGGTGCCACTACGCGTTCAGGGCTTTTAACCGCTCCAATGAGGGCAAGGTTCGGCATCAGTAGCCGACTTCAATACTATAGCACTGAATTGCTTACGCATATCATCCAAAGAAGTTCCAAGATCTTACATGTTCAAAATTCTATGGAAGCCGCCATTGAAATTGCCGGGAGAAGCAGGGGTACCCCCAGAATAGCGAATGCACTTTTGAGACGAGTTCGTGATTTTGCACAAATCAAAGGTGATGGGAACATTGATATTGCCATTGCAAAATATGCGCTTAATGCGCTTAATGTTGACCAGCATGGACTTGATGAGATGGACAACAAGATCCTTACCACGATTATAGATAAATTCAAGGGAGGTCCTGTAGGAATTAGTACCTTGGCTACCGCAGTGGGAGAAAATGCTGAAACCATAGAAGAGGTATACGAACCATTTTTGATTCAGGAAGGATTTATCATGAGAACCCCTCGAGGCAGAGAAGTAACTGAATTAGCCTACAAGCATTTGGGAAGGACCAAAGGCCCTTCACAGGCAGAATTATTTTAACCCATTTTTTGAATTCTTTTAAAACCACCGATTAACTTATGTCTCACCTATAGTACTAATAACCAAAACTTTAGATTCTTATAATATTGAGAAAATAAGTTTTTTTGTATATTAGAGCTCCCAAATAAAATTAGATGCCAATTTTCATGGATTTTCACGACCTGCCTGAAGTCACTATTGAAGACGCTCAAAAAGCTCACTTAAGAGATGTTTCGTACAGGAGAAATATAAGGTAAGGTATCTTCAATACTGGATCAATGAAAAAGAAGGAAAGGCCTATTGCCTTATCGAAGGGCCTAATAAAGAAGCTTGTCAAGCCACTCATAGAGAAGCAAATGGTATAGAAGCCTGCAATCTTGTTGAGGTAAAAGGCGGGATGTATGATTTGTTTCTTGGAGATAATCAAAAAATTGACCATGGTCTTGTCAGGCATTTCAATGGGGAAGTTGATACTGGTTATCGTTTTATCATGTCGCTTCAATTCATAAGGCCATTGTCACTGCCAAGTCCAAAAAAGGCCCGTAACAAAATGGCCGATCAATTAAAACTGGAATGTATTGGAATAGTTGAAAAATACGATGGCAGAGACATCAATCAACCGGAGGACGACACTTTTATTGGAATATTCAGAACCCCTGACGCAGCTCTTCAGTGCAGCCTGGACCTTCGACGCCATATACTTGGGTCTAAAGGTAACACCAAATACAAATCGATTAATTTCAAGATGGGCCTTTGCGTAGGACAGCCTGTGACAGAAGATCAGGGCTTTTTTGAAGAGGCGCTGAATTTAGCTGAAATACTCTGCAACATCGCCCGTGTATCGGAAATCAATACTTCCCGGTTTTTTTCTCAGTTATCGAATTTAAAGGATCAAATATTCGAAAACAATGGCTTTCGGATAGTTGAAGCCCAAGATGTTGGGTTTTTGATCTCTCTTTATGAATTTATTCGGAAGAATCTTAGGAAAGAAACTTTGAGTGTGGATGAACTTGGCCGGGAAATGGCCGTATCAAGAGCTCAATTATATAGAAAAATAAAGACCTTGACCGGGATTTCTCCTAATCATTTTATACGTGACCAACGGCTGGACAGGGCCATGAATCTTATTAAAAAAGGGGATTCTAATATTTCGGAAATCGCACTTGAAGTGGGCTTTAACAATCCTTCCTATTTTTCAAAATGTTTTCAAAACAGATTCGGCATAAGTCCCTCAAAACTGAAAATAGCTTCGTCTTGAGGTCCGAAAACAGATTCCTTCAGAGAAATAACTCATGTTAATTTTTATACTAATTTTCGGCCAAAAGTGCAGCTATGAACAAAATTGTATTTTAGCCCACACAAGAATGCATCGAGGAGTTGACACAAATTGAAATACATACTAGTTGGGTAAAAAAAGAAGCAAAGCGTCTGGGATTTGACTTTTGCGGCATATCAAAAGCAACGTTTCTTGAAGAAGAGGCACCTCGACTCGAAGCATGGTTAAAAAATGATTTTCACGGGGAAATGCGCTATATGGAAAATCATTTTGACAAGCGCCTTGACCCGAGATTGCTCGTTCCAGGTGCCAAAAGCGTTATTTCATTGTTGTATAACTATTATCCTGAAGCAGCACAAAATAAAAGCAGTTATCAAATTTCGAAATATGCTTATGGTGAAGATTACCATCATGTGATCAGGAAAAAATTAAACGAAATGGTTGATTCCATGCAGCAGGTCATGGGAAACCTTAACGCGAGGGTCTTTACTGATTCTGCTCCTGTTATGGAAAGGACCTGGGCTCAAAAAAGCGGTTTGGGATGGCTGGGTAAAAACTCGCTGCTTATCAACAAATCGAAAGGTTCTTTCTTTTTTTTAGCGGAGATCATCCTCGATATGGAGTTTATCTATGATTCTCCTTTTAAAACAGACCACTGCGGCACCTGCACCCGATGTATCGATGCCTGCCCTACACAGGCCATTTTAGCTAACAACACTGTTGACGGCAGCAAGTGCATCTCCTATTTTACCATCGAATTGAAAGAAGAAATCCCTACGCAGTTTAAAGATAGCTTTGAGGACTGGGCCTTTGGCTGTGATATCTGCCAGGATGTATGTCCCTGGAACAGGTTTTCCCTGCCGCATAAAGAAAAAAAGTTTCTCCCTGATGAAAGATTATTACACTTCGACAAAAACGATTGGGAAGAGATCACAGAAGATGTTTTTAAGGAAATATTTAAAAGATCTGCCGTGAAAAGGACAAAATTCAGCGGATTCAAGCGAAATATTGACTTTCTAAAAAAATAGAATTGGGCTTCCTTCTCTTGCCAAAAGAATTAACTTTGTGGGTCTAGTCATAAAATTCACATAATGGGAGCCAAAATAAAAAAATCAGATGCTTTAGCATATCATCAATTTCCAACTCCAGGAAAGATCCAGGTCGTTCCTACCAAAAAACATGCAACTCAAAGAGATCTCTCACTTGCATATTCCCCGGGAGTCGCAGAACCCTGTTTGGAAATTGAAAAAAATCCTCAACAGGTTTATAATTATACATCCAAAGGGAATCTGGTTGCGGTCATATCAAATGGAACAGCTGTTTTAGGTCTTGGCGATATCGGCCCTTTGGCATCCAAACCTGTAATGGAAGGCAAGGCTTTATTATTCAAAATATTTGCAGATATAGATGTTTTTGATATCGAAGTTGATACAAAGGATGTGGATAAATTTGTAGAAACCGTTAAAAATATCGCGCCAACCTTTGGAGGAATAAATCTTGAAGATATTAAGGCTCCGGAAGCTTTTGAAATAGAAAGAAGGCTTAAAGAGGAACTGGATATTCCCGTGATGCATGATGATCAGCACGGAACTGCAATAATTTCAGCTGCAGCCTTAAAAAACGCTTTGGAGATAGCCAATAAAAAAGCCTCAGAAGTTAAGGTCGTTATTAACGGAGCAGGTGCTGCTGCCATATCCTGTACACTTTTGTATAAAAAATTAGGTGTTCTTGCAGAAAATATTGTCATGTGTGACAGCAAGGGTGTTTTAAGAAGTGACCGTAAGGACCTTAACAAGCAAAAAAAGGAATTTACCACTAACAGAGATCTTTACTCACTGGAAGATGCCATGAAAAATGCAGACGTTTTTATCGGTCTCTCTGTTGGAAATATCGTAAACCCTGATATGCTGCTATCCATGGCAGAAAAACCCATCGTTTTTGCTCTTGCAAATCCTGATCCGGAAATCGGTTACCAGCTGGCCGTGGACACAAGAAATGACCTGATTATGGCAACAGGCAGGTCCGATCATCCCAATCAGGTCAATAATGTTTTAGGTTTTCCCTTTATTTTTAGGGGAGCCCTTGATGTGAGAGCCACAAAGATCAATGAGGAAATGAAAATGGCAGCAGTTCATGCCCTGGCCAATCTAGCAAAGCAAAGCGTTCCTGAGCAAGTGAATATTACCTACAATAAAAAGAACATCACTTTTGGTAGGGATTATATCATACCCAAACCTTTTGATTTAAGGTTGATCAGCGAGGTTCCTCCTGCCGTAGCCAAAGCTGCTATGGATTCAGGAGTCGCTCGAATGCCAATTAAAAACTGGGATGCCTATCGGGAATCACTTGTTGAGAGATTAGGTACCGGAAGCAAACTGATGAGACTTGTAACCAACCGTGCAAAGTCCGATCCAAAGACAGTTATCTTTGCCGAAGCTGACCAGCTAAGCGTCTTAAAAGCAGCACAAATAGCCTATGATGAAGGTATTGCGATCCCCATACTTCTGGGAGATCAGAATGCCATAGAAAGTTTGATGAAGGAAATACAGTTTGAAGCTGAGATTTCGATCATTGACCCAAAATCAAAAGCTGAGGAAAAAAGAAGAAATGCTTTTGCTGAGATTTATTGGCAGAAAAAACAGCGAAAAGGAATGACCCTTCTCGAAGCCCAAAAATGGATGCGGGAACGTAATTATTTTGCCGCAATGATGGTCAATGAAAATCAGGCAGATGCTCTTGTAACCGGTTATACGCGAAGTTATCCTACTGTTGCCAAACCCATGATCGATCTTATCGGAAAGATCAAAGGAATCAGAAAAATAGCTGCCACCAATCTTATGCTGACTGAAAAGGGACCTTTATTTCTATCAGATACAGCCATGAACATCAACCCTAATGCCAAAGAATTGGCAGAGATTACCAGGATGACCGATAAAACCATGAAAATGTTCGGCCTTACACCAAATCTGGCAATGGTGTCATTTTCAAATTTTGGCTCTTCAAAATCGGAGTCTGCTACAAAAATGTCTGAAGCTGTTAATTATCTTCATAAATATTTTCCCAATATAAATGTGGATGGAGAACTTCAGGCTGATTTCGCCTTGAATGGAGAAATGAGAAACGAAAAATTCCCTTTTTCCAAACTTCAGGGTAAAAAAGTCAATGCGACTGATCTACCCCAATCTCGAATCTGCAAATATCAGTTATAAATTGTTAAAAGAGATTCATTCTGCAGATTCTATTGGGCCAATTATTATGGGATTGCAAAAACCTGTTCATTTGATTCAACTTGGAGCAAGTGTTGACGAGATTGTCAATATGGTTTGCATTGCAGTCGTAGATGCTCAAAGCAGGAAAAAATAATTTTACGGCTAAAACCCTCAAATAAGAGGAAAAAGTAGGGGCTTCATGTCATGGTATTCAATTTTCATTAATAACTGGCCCTAAAATGTTATTAAATTAAGCATAACATTTTCATTTAAAGTGTCATAAAATTATTACATTTGGCTGCATAGCGATTCAAAATTTATGATTACACATATCCAAGGAAAAATGGTTGAGAAAAATCCCGACCATGTTGTTGTTGAATGTAATGGTTTAGGTTACCATGTAAATATTTCCCTCCAGACATTTTCAAATATTCCAGATCAGGAAAACCTAAAATTATATACCCATTTGGTGATAAGAGAAGATGCTCATATTCTTATTTGGTTTTTACAGTAAAACTGAAAGAGAGATCTTTAAAATGCTCATTTCAGTTTCCGGAGTTGGTCCAAGTATAGCCATCACAATGTTATCTTCAATGGACACCGAAGAAATTCAGCAGGCAATTGGCAGTGAGGATGTTTCTAAGATCCAGTCTGTAAAGGGAATAGGACTAAAAACTGCACAACGCGTCATTGTAGATCTCAAGGATAAAATTTTAAAATCTTATGAAATTTCAGAAGATTTACCTAGTTCGAACAATACAATCAAAATTGAAGCGTTATCAGCTTTAGAAGTCTTAGGATTTTCCAGAAAAAAAATTGAAAAAGTTATACAAGTTATTTTACAAAATTCTCCTGACATAAGTCTGGAGGAACTCATTAAACAAGCGCTTAAAAACTTGTAACGATTGATCCGAATAAAACGATTTAAATATAATCTCCCTATTATATTGATTGTACTTTTATTTAGTACGACCTTTGTTTCGGCTCAAATAAATTCTGAGAATAATTCTATAACTGGCAATCAATCAGACTACTTCGGCCAGAAACGACACAATAGCACCACTTCCCTATTCCTTTAATAGCAACCAAAGCGGAAGACTATTTCTAAACGACAATAAAGAACTTGAAATCATTTATGATCCCCAATCAGGGAATTATATCTTGATGGAAAAAATTGGTGATTATTACATCAAACATCCCACTCAGATGACTCCGGAAGAATATAAAGATTATCGCTTGCAAAGGGATATGCTGGAGTATTCTAAAGATAAGATCAATGCAATAAGCGGTAAGACAAAGGGTGCTTCTGATGTTCAAAAAAATTTACTGCCAACCTACTATGTAAATTCAAATTTCTTTGAAAGTGTTTTTGGAGGAAATCAAATTGATGTCAACGTCCAGGGGTCAATTCTTATCAAAATGGGACTGATCTATCAGCGGGTTGAAAATCCTCAATTATCTGAAAACAATCGCCAGAACACGACTTTTGATTTTGACCAGGAGATCAATGCCAGTTTGAATGCTAGAATTGGTACTCGTTTAAGGGTTCTGGCAAATTTTGATACCCAATCTACATTTAACTTCCAGAACATGGTGAAGTTGGAATATACACCTACTGAAGATGATATTATCAGAAAGATTGAAGTGGGTAACGTTTCTATGCCCATCAGAAACTCTCTGGTAACTGGCGCTCAAAATCTTTTTGGAGCAAAAATGGAGCTACAGTTTGGTAAAACAACCGTTACCGGAATTTTTTCTCAGCAAAGATCGCAAACAAGATCTGTTTCGGCTCAGGGTGGATCAATTCTGAACGAGTTTGATTTTAAAGCCAGTAATTATGACAATAACAGGCACTTTTTTATTGCACAGGGTTTCAGGGACAAATACAATGAGGCCCTTTCCAATTTCCCCTTGATCAATAGCTCGATAAACATCACAAGAATTGAAATCTGGGTAACCAACCGTAATGCCACCACTACCGGCACCAGAAATATAGTAACCCTTGCGGATCTGGGAGAAAATGACCCTAACAATATTGGTCCGGCGAATGTAACACCGGTTCCTGGAGGTAAGGACCCTTCAAACGAAGCAAATGACCTGCAGAATTTACTAACACTTAACGGACCGATCAGAAAAATATCCACCGTGGGACAGGCCCTAAGCCCTTATAATATGGCGCAAGGTCGGGATTATACCATAGTTGAAAACGCGATCAAACTTGTCCAGGGAGTAGATTTTACCATGAACGCGCAGTTAGGTTTTATTACTTTGAACAGGCGATTGGTAGATAGTGACGTACTTGGGGTTGCTTACGAATATTCTGACGGTACCGAAGTACATCGTGTTGGTGAATTTACAGATGCCGGGGTGATAGCACCGGATAATTTGGTGGTGAAAATGCTTCGCAGTGAGATCATCAATCCAAATATTCCCATGTTTGACCTGTTGATGAAAAATGTATATGAAATTCCAGGCGCCTTTCAGTTGCAAAAAGAAGGGTTCAGGTTGGAACTTCTATACTATGATGATAGCACGGGCGAGCCGGTAAACATCTTACAAAATGCACAAACTCCGGGTGTCAACGACCGAACTATAATGAACCTGTTAAGACTTGACCGACTCGATCAAAATAATAATTTTAAACCGGAAGGAGATGGTTTCTTCGATTATGTAGAGGGAATTACCATTGATTCGCCAAATGGTTATTTTATTTTCCCCACCATTGAGCCATTTGGGTCTGACCTGGATGATCAACTATTACCTGAAGATGATGTATATATTTTCCGGGAACTCTATGACAGAACTCAGGCTGAGGCGGAAAATGATTTTCAGCAAAAAGACAAATACTCGTTTAAAGGTTACTTTAAATCGGATGGTAAAAACGGTATACCCCTTGGTGCTTTCAATGTACCCCGAGGATCCGTTAAGGTAACTTCAGGAGGAAGAGAATTGGTCGAAGGAGTTGATTATGTGGTCGATTATAATATTGGGAACGTCCAGATCATTAACCCAACCCTGGTCGCATCTGATGCTCCCATACAAGTGGATGTTGAGAACAACATCGGATTCAATCAGCAGCGCAGAAGGTATATGGGGGTAGATGTATTGCATGTTTTTAATGAAAAACTTGCTGTCGGAGGAAATATCATTAACCTCAACGAAAGACCGCTTACGCAAAAAGCTCAATTTGGTTCAGAGCCTGTCAATAACACGATTTTAGGTGCCTATTTAACTTATCGAACGGAAGTGCCCAAATTGACCAAGTGGGCCAATGCCCTTCCGAACATAGATACTGATGTTCCTTCTTATCTGTCAGTAAGGTCAGAACTTGCATACCTTGCACCGGGAACCCCTAAGGGTATCGATCTCGAAGGAGCCGCAACCTCTTATATAGATGATTTTGAAGGCGCTCAAATTCCTCTTGATATCAGATCGCCAAGACAATGGTTTACTGCGAGTACGCCTCTGGGCCAAACTGGGGATCTTGATTTTACAAACGGAAATGTGGCTGCAGGTTTACCACCTGAACTAAGGACAGGAGCAAAACGATCAAAACTCTCCTGGTACAATATTGATCAGATTTTTTATGGGTCAACGCTTCGCCCCTCCAATATTGACAGTGAAGAATTATCCAGAGCAGAAGTAAGACAGGTGAATTTTAGTGAATTATTCCCTCAGGTAGAACTGGATGTAACCCAGTCGAGTATTGTTAGAACTTTTGACTTGGCCTATTTTCCTGCTGAACGAGGAACAAATAACTACGATGACAGCTTTGGAGCAGATGGAAAATATATCAATCCCGAAGACAGATGGGCAGGAGTTACGCGTGCCCTGACAACAACCAATTTTCAACAAGCCAATATAGAATACGTGCAGTTTTGGTTGATGGACCCATATGAAAATTATTCCATCAAGCCAGAAGAAGGAGGTCCCGGATCTCCGTTAAACCTGCAAGACATGCAAGGAGAATTATATTTTAATTTTGGAAATATTTCAGAAGATATTCTTAAGGATGATCGTAAAATGTTTGAAAATGGTTTGCCAGTTGACGGGGTACAGGTTCCTGGGTCAAATATAGAATCAACCCCATTTTCATCAATTCCGACCGATCAGTCTCTTTTATATGCCTTTCCGGAAAGTGATGAAGCACGAGTGAATCAGGATCTGGGGCTTGATGGAGTAAATGATGCTGATGAAGCGGCCAAATACGGAAATGTTTTCGGACCTGATCCCTCTGCAGATAATTTTCATTTTTTCAGGGGTTCAGATTACGATGCTGAAGACGCCTCAATTATTACACGATACAAAGATTTTAGTCTTACCGAAGGAAATTCAAGCACAATCAATAATTCTCCAGAAAACTATCCTACTTCTTCTACCACCTTTCCCGATGTAGAGGATATCAATAAGGATCAAACCATGAGTGCCATTGAAAGCTATTATCAGTATAAGGTCTCTCTTAATAAAACAGATCTGGTGGTAGGTCAGAATAACATCGTTGATGCCAGGGTCACAACCGTAACACTTCCAAATAATACGACACAGACCACGACCTGGTACCAATTCAGGATACCCATTACCACTCCGGAGGATCCCGCTAACATCATTAACGACATATCGGGCTTTACAGCGATACGGTTCATGAGAATGTTTATGACCAAATTCAAAATCCCTGTTGTGCTTCGTTTCGGAGAACTGCAACTGGTTCGAGGAGACTGGAGAAGGTATACCAAAACCCTGGATGAGGCCGTTAAGCCCCCTCAGGAAATTACTCCCGATGAAAACCGAAAGTTCGAGGTTGGAGTTGTGAATATTGAAGAAAACGAAGACAGGCAACCTATTCCTTATGTCTTACCTCCTGGAATAAGAAGAGAAAGACTTCAGGGTACTACAACTATTCAACAGCAGAATGAACAATCTGTGTCTGTTAAGGTCGATGATCTGCAGCCAGGTGATACCAGGGCAATCTTTAAAAACACCACTTTTGACCTAAGGATGTACAAGCAATTAAAAATGTTTATCCATGCTGAAGCGAAAGTGGGGCAGCTTGAAGTAAAAGATGATGAACTTATGGGAGTTATCAGGTTGGGAAGTGATACGGAAGACAATTACTACCAAATCGAAATACCGTTAAAAATTACTGGTTTTAACGCTGTCACTCCTGAAGAGATATGGCCCGAAGAGAACAATATTAATGCCGCAATAGAGTCTTTCGGAAATCTAAAACTTGAAAGGCTTGAAGTTGGGGCACCGGTAAATGAAGTTTATCCCCAACCCCAGCCAGGAGAGATACCGGAATACAGAATCAGGGTAAAAGGAAATCCTAATTTATCCAATATCAGAACCATTATGTTAGGGGTTAAAAATGTCTCCCTGGCCCCAAAGAGTATGGAATTATGGTTTAACGAATTAAGGGTGTCAGATTTTGACAATAAATCAAGCTGGGCAGCAATTGTCAATGCTGACGTCAATTTAGCCGATTTTGCTGATGTCTCTCTTACCGGTAGTATGCATACCATTGGTTTTGGAAGCCTGGATCAAATGGTCAATGAAAGAAGTCAGGATGAAATGAAACAATACGGCCTGGTATCAAATATAAATATTGGTCAATTGCTGCCAAAAAGAGCCAGTGTCAGTATACCGATCAATTTCAGTTTTGGAGAGGAATTCAGAGATCCCAAATTCGATCCAAGGTTTCAGGATGTACTTTTTAAAAATGGAGCCACTGACAGTGACCAGGCAAGGGATTACACACAACGAAAAAGCCTTAATTTTATTAATGTCAGAAAAAACCGGACGTCTCAAAGTGGGAAGCCACGTTTTTATGACGTAGAAAACCTATCTGTTTCTTACCTGTATAATGAAACCTACCACAGAGATTATAATATTCAAAAATTTATTGATCAAAAAGTCAGGGCCTCAGCCAATTACACCCATAGTTTCGAACCCAAAATCATTGAACCTTTCAAGTCATGGGGTCTGGTAAGTGACAAAGCCTATTTACAATTTATCAAAGACTTTAATATAAGTCTCCTTCCTTCTTCCATCGCGATCAATTCAAATATCATAAGATCTTACAATGAGCAGCTGTCAAGGTCGTTGGTTGCCGGACTGCCCGACCTACCCTTGTTACAGCAGCGAAATTTCATGTTTGACTGGGATTACCTGGTAGCCTACAACCTCACCAAATCTCTTCAGTTCTCTTTAAGGGCCCTTAACAATTATGTTTATGATGAATTTGAACAGGATGAAGACATTCAACTCTATGATAATTTCTTTAAGATAGGAAGACCGGACCATTACCATCAAACCTTTAACCTAACCTATAAAATACCCTTTGATAAATTTCCGGTATTGAGTTTTATCAATGGAACTTATAATTACACTGCAGATTATGACTGGCAGGCACCAGCCTATACTGTAATAGATGATGTAGGAAATACCATTCAAAATGCCAATACGCACAATTTCACGGCAGATATGAGCATGGACCGACTCTATGATTATATCGGGCTTTCAAAATTATTTACCAAAAGAAAAACGGTAGACGTCAAACAGGACCCTCAAACAGGGCAAGCAATTAAAAGCAAGAAAGGTCTTTCAACAGGACAAAAAATAGGAAGAGTTGGTGTTGACATTCTTACTTCTGTAAAAAACATCAGGCTATCATATACAGAAAACAATGGAACGTTTCTGCCGGGATATATCCCTGAGTTTGGATTCCTGGGTCAAAGCAATTATTCAGGCTCCTTTGCTCCTACGCTGGGCTTTGTATTTGGTAGTCAGGCAAATATTTTAGACAAGGCACTTACAAATGGCTGGATGATCTCCAGAAATCCGGGAGATAATTTCTACGCAAGAAATTACAGCAAGTCACATTTTGATAAATTTGATTATTCGGCCAATGTTCAACTGACAAGAGACCTTGACATTGAACTATTTGGAAACAGAACTTATACAGAGAGTTTTAATCAGCAATTGGACGTGGTCAATGGAACACTTGATGAGACTCCCAGAAATGGAGTAGGAAATTTTAGTATTTCTCAGGTCATGATCGGAGCTTCCTTCAATAATGAAGATGATGTTTTTCAAAAATTCAAGGATAACCGAGCCATCATTTCACAAAGACTTGCAGATAATACGGGAGGGAACATCGATGGATTTGGCGGTACTAGTCAGGATGTAGTGCTTCCGGCATTTTTAGCTGCCTATACAGGAAAGGATGCCAGCTCCGTTCAACTCACTGCTTTTAGAAAAACACCAGTACCCAATTGGAGGATCTCTTATAAGGGTCTGATGTCTATTCCATGGGTAAAGACGAATTTTAGAAGTTTTACCTTAGAACACAGTTACCGATCAGTTTATTCCATTCTGTCGTTCACCAATAACCTCAAATATGATGAAAACAATCCCTATGAAGATGTCAACAGGGATATTGCAGGCAATTTTAACCCAAACAAGCTCTATAACGGGGTCAATCTAATTGAGGAGTTCTCTCCCTTGCTTAGAGTTGATTTTAAATTGAAAAATTCTCTTTCAATGAGAGCAGCCTTCAATAAAGACAAGGCTTTGAATTTAAATTTCAATAATAATACCGTAACTGAGGTTTCAGGGGAAGAGCTGGTGCTTGGAATGGGATACAGAATTCAGAATGTTAAAATGAAGTTCAAATCTGGTAGCGGAGGAGGGTCTACTACCTTTCAGGGCGATATCAATTTAAAACTTGATGTAGGAATTCGTGAAAACCTTACCGTAGTCAGAGCATATGGTATTGGAGATGAACTAGATAATGATCAGATCACAGGCGGGCAAAACCTTATATCATTCAAATTCCTCGCAGATTATTCATTGAATAAAAATTTACTCGCCTCCTTTTTCTTTGACTATAATAATTCTAAATTTGCAATATCAACCACATATCCCAGAACTTCAATTAATGGGGGTATCAGTGTAAGATACATCATAGGTAATTAACTTAAAGTTTTAAAAATGAAAATACCAGAAGAATTAAAATACACCAAAGATCACGAATGGGTTAGAATAGATGGTGATATAGCCACTATTGGCATTACCGATTTTGCTCAGGGTGAATTGGGAGATATCGTTTATGTTGACATCGAAACTGTTGATGAAACAATAGCACAAAATGAAGTCTTTGGAAGTGTGGAAGCAGTGAAAACAGTATCTGACCTGTTTATGCCGCTCAGTGGTGAAATCATCGAATTCAACGAATCCTTGGAAGATGCTCCTGAAAAAGTCAATTCAGACGCATATGGTGAAGGATGGATGATCAAGATGAAAATTACAGATTCCACAGAAATTGATAGCTTACTAGATGCTTCGGGATATAAAGAAATTATTGGAGCGTAATGCGCTGACTCTTGCGATCCTGGCTACTATTCTTATTGGCATATTGAGTTTGAGCGCGGTCCCTAAGTTAAATATCGGACTCGGCATCAAATCTGGCGATAAATATTTACATTTTATTGCTTATTTTGGATTGAGTTCGATATGGTATTTTGCTTTGAAGGATAAAATTCAAAAAAGGCTATATAATTTTTTTGTACCTTTAGCTCTGATCTTTTATGGCATTATTCTTGAAGGACTACAAAGTGGCATAACAACTTATAGAACCGGTGACATTTATGATGCCTTAGCCAACACAGTTGGTGTTATAGTGAGTTTGGTAGTATTCAAAAGAATTATCAAATGGTACCGGACAATTTAAAAATTACTTGTTTTTGTCACGAATATTTCATTAAATTAGCGCAGTATAAAAATTTTAAGAGAACATGGAAGTAAAAAAGAACCCCAAAGCAAACCTTGAAAAGCACAATAAACAGTTCATGCTGTTAGGTTTAGCCCTTGCTCTAATTCTTATTTATATAGGAATTGAATGGAAAACCTTTGAAAGAAGTATTGCTGATTTAGGTATGGCTAATATTGAGGCTGAAGAAGAAATTGATATACCAATTACAGAAAGAATTCAGGAAATTAAGCCACCACCACCACCTCCTCCGGCACCGGAAAAAATTGAAATTGTAGAGGATGAAGAAGATATCGAAGAAACAGTTCTTGAATCTACAGAAACCGATGAATCAGAAGCTGTTGAGGTAGAAGAGATCGTAGAAATCGTAGAGGAGGAAGAAATTGTTGATGATGTACCTTTTGCGATTATTGAAAATGTTCCGGTATATCCAGGATGTAAAGGAAGTAATGAGGAAAAGAAAAAGTGTATGGTCGATGAGATCACAAAACACGTGAATAGAAAATACAATACAGGATTAGCAGGTGATCTAGGTTTAAGCCCAGGAAAGAAAAGGGTTTATGTGCAATTTAAAATTGACAAAACAGGTAAGATCACAGATGTCAGGGCCAGAGGTCCACACGCTCGTCTTGAGAAAGAAGCTGTAAGGGTAGTAGAGCTGTTACCTGATATGACTCCAGGTAAACAACGAGGCAGACCAGTTGGGGTAAAATATACCCTGCCTATTACCTTAGTTGTGGAATAAGAACTTTTAGAATATTTAAAAAAGCCATCCGTCATTAGATAGATGGCTTTTTTTATTTCTTGCACTTTAACATCCTGGCACAAGATCTTACTTTTAGAAATATTACCTTAAAATAAAATATGATAATATCATATTTTATTTTAAGGTAATTTCCTAACTTAGGAATCCTCAGTCAATTCCTTTCAATTATGTTAGCCAAGAAAAGCCATAAAGCCAGGTTATCTCCCTACAGGAAGCTTTTTTTTCAGCTTGGACTGATTTTAACACTCACACTTATTTATGTCGCACTTGAATGGAAAACCGTTGATCGCAATGTTAGCAATTTAGATCAGGTGTCAATTCAAACAGAAGAATTTATAGAAATTCCGGTTACCCAGAGAATTCTTGAAGTAAAACCGCCTCCTCCTCCACCTGCTCCTGAAAAAATAGAGATCGTCACCAATGACGAGGAAATTATAGAAACTGTTTTAGAGTCAACAGAAACAGATGAAACAGAATTCATTGAAGTCAAAGAATACGAAGAAATTGAAGAAATTATTGAAGAGGAAGAATTGGAGAAAGATATCCCCTTTGCCATCATTGAGGAAGCACCTGTTTATCCGGGATGCAAAGGCAATAAGGAGGAATTAAAGCAGTGCTTGCAAGATCAAAATAAATAAACATGTACTCAAAAATTTTAAAACTGAACTCGCTCAGGAATTAGGACTTACCGTAGGTAAGAAAAAAGTATATGTTCAGTTCAAAATTGACAAAACAGGTGAAATCGTTAATATTAGGGCCAGGGGACCACACGCAAGACTTGAAAAAGAAGCGATTAGAGTAGTCGATATGCTACCCAGAATGACGCCTGGAAGACAAAGAACAAAACCAGTAGGCGTTTCCTATACCCTGCCGATTACACTTCAGGTACTTGAATAATAAGACATCTCTTACTTTTTAATAATAGACCTTATACAAGAACTCTGGCAATCCGTTCCATACATGTCATTTATTTTCATTCAATAGCCAGCACTTTCCTCCCTGAATTTCAAAGATTTTACCGCACAAAATGATGGCTACTTTCTTTCCTCATACTTATCATTATTAATTTGTAAATTTGAACTTCTAATTTGTATAAATGATTCCAAATCTAAATAATTTACCCACTTATGACACCCTTGGAGTATTGGAGCGAGTGGACAGATTTTGCAAAAGAAGTATTAAAAAATCATCTAAAGTTGAAGGCTTAAAACTAGCCCTTAGTATGATCGATCTTACGACTCTGGAGGGAAAAGATACACCGGGTAAAGTAAAGCAATTATGCTACAAAGCCTTGCACCTTCATGAGCAAATGGGAAATATCCCCACCGTAGCTGCAGTATGTGTTTACCCAACCTATGTGAAAATCGCAAAGACTGCCTTAGCAGGGTCAGACATTCAGGTGGCCTCTGTAGCGACCGCTTTTCCTAGTGGGCAATCCAGCAGAAAAACAAAAATTATCGATACACAATTTGCGGTTGAACAAGGGGCCGACGAAATTGATATGGTTATTTCGAGGGGTGAATTTTTAGCGGGTGAATATAATTTTGTTTTTGATGAGATCGCGGCCATTAAAGAGGCTTGTGGAAAGGCACATTTAAAAGTGATTCTTGAAACAGGAGAATTGGATACCTTGGACAATGTAAGAAAGGCCAGTGAAATTGCCATGTATGCTGGCGCGGATTTTATCAAAACGTCAACAGGAAAAATACAACCTGCGGCCACCATGCCTGTAACTTATGTCATGTTGGATGCGATAAAGGATTTTTATTTAAAAACGGGCAAAATCATCGGAATGAAACCAGCCGGAGGTATTTCAACTTCCAAAATAGCCCTTCAATACCTTGTGATGCTCAATGAAGTATTGGGAGAAAAATGGATGAATAAAACTTATTTCAGATTTGGAGCCAGCAGTTTGGCAAATGATATTTTGATGCAGTTGGTTAAATCTGAAACGGGGCATTACCAATCTGCTAATTATTTTTCAAAAGACTAGTCTTATGACAAAACCATCAAACACGAATGCATTTACGGCCTCATGGGGCTATGAAGCTGCTCCTGAAAGTATGGACCACATTCATATAAAAAAACGGTATGAACTCTTTATTAATGGAGAATTTACGGCTCCTGTTGAGGGAAAGTATTTTAATACCATTAATCCTGCAAACCATGAGGTTATTTGTGAAGTTGCCGAAGCGTCTCCCGAGGATGTAGATAAGGCAGTGATCGCTGCAGAAAAAGCATTTAAAAAATGGTCTTCCCTTCCAGGAAAGGAAAGGGGAAAATTTATTTTCAGAATAGCCAGATTGATTCAGGAACGGGCCAGAGAATTTGCGGTCATTGAAAGTCTTGATGGAGGCAAGCCTATCAGAGAATCAAGAGATATTGATATTCCTCTGGCAGCAAGTCACTTTTTTTATTACGCGGGTTGGGCAGATAAACTTTCCTATGCTTTTCCTAACCGAAGTATAAAACCTTTAGGGGTTGCAGGACAGATCATACCCTGGAATTTTCCTCTTTTAATGGCAGCATGGAAAATAGCTCCGGCTTTGGCCACTGGTAATACGGTAGTTCTTAAACCCGCAGAAACAACTCCTTTAACAGCTTTAAAACTTGCAGAGATCATTCAAGAAAGTGGTCTGCCTAAAGGCGTGGTGAATATCGTTACCGGAGCGGGGCAAACAGGTGCTGCCATAGTTGAACATCCAAAAGTGAACAAAATAGCGTTTACCGGTTCTACCGGAGTTGGGAAATATATTCAAAAAGCCATCGCCGGAACAAATAAAAAATTGACTCTTGAACTTGGGGGAAAAGGCGCAAATATCATTTTTGAAGACGCGGCAATTGATCAGGCGGTTGAAGGCATTGTCAACGCCATCTTCTTTAATCAGGGTCACGTCTGTTGTGCGGGTTCCAGACTTTTTGTTCAGGAATCTGTTGCAACTGCTGTTATTGACAAATTAAAACACAGGATCAGTTCATTGATGCTTGGAGACCCGCTGGATAAGAATACTGATATTGGAGCCATCAATTCAGAAAAGCAATTAAAAACAATTCAGGAATATATCAAAATAGGTATAGACGAAGGTGGGGAGATTTACCAGCCGGATTGTAAAACTCCCAAAATTGGTAACTGGTGCCCTCCTACTCTTTTTATCAATGTATCTCAATCTCATCGTATTGTACAGGAGGAAATCTTCGGACCTGTACTGGCCATTCAGACATTTAGAACTATTGACGAAGTGATTGAGAAAGCGAATAATACACCCTTTGGTTTATCTGCTGGTGTTTGGACAGAAAAAGGTTCAAAGATCTTTTACCTCACTCAAAAATTACAGGCCGGAGTAATTTGGGCCAATACCTTTAATAAATTTGATGCCACTTCTCCTTTCGGAGGATATAAGGAAAGTGGTTTTGGAAGAGAAGGTGGCCTGCATGGTCTTAAACCCTATGTTAAATTTCAATAGTCATGAGCAGAATAGATATACAAAAAACCTATAAATTATATATTGGAGGTAAATTTCCAAGAACAGAATCGGGAAGGTATTTTGCACTCCATGATAAAAAAGGTAAGCTTATTGCCAATATGTGTCTGGCTTCAAGGAAAGATTTCAGAAACGCTGTGGTCATTGCCAGAAAAGCACAAAGTGCTTGGGCCTGCACGACAGCCATGAATAAAGGTCAAATTCTTTATCGAATCGCCGAAATGCTGGAGGGAAGAAAAGAACAATTTATCAAAGAACTGGAAATTCAGGGGTCAAACCATAAGAATGCACGAGATGAAGTTGATGCTTCAATTGACAGATTGGTCTATTACGCAGGCTGGAGTGATAAGTATCAACAAATTTTCAGTGCGGTAAACCCTGTATCCAGTGCCCATTTCAATTTTTCGGCTCCTGAGCCTGTGGGAGTGGTATCTGTCATCGCCCCTGAAGAACAAGGCCTGTTGGGCCTGGTATCAGCGATTGCTCCAGTAGTTGTAGGTGGAAATACAGCGGTAGTATTAGCTAGTAAGAGTCTTCCTCTTAGTGCCATATCTTTTGCCGAGGTATTGAACTCTTCTGACGTACCGTCAGGGGTCGTGAATATACTGACCGGGGAAAAGGAAGAATTGATCTCTCATATGGCGTCTCATATGGATGTAAATGCAATCGTATACTGTGGAAATGATGAGGATGACATAAAACAGATCGGTGAACTGGCCAGCAACAATATCAAACGGGTCATTCTTTATAAAAAGAAGGATTGGAGTGGCGATTACGGTCAATCTCCTTATTTTATTGAAAAAACCCTGGAAATAAAAACGACCTGGCATCCTACTAAAATTTAACCCAATTAATCAATTCTATTTTTAAAAGAACATTTCCTATGAAAAATCAAGATTATTTTGCCCATGAAACAGCGGTTATTGATGAGCCTTGCGTGATTGGTAAAGGGAGTAAAATATGGCATTTTAGCCATATTATGGCGAACTGCAGTTTAGGTGAAAATTGTAATATTGGACAAAATGTTGTTATTTCACCTGATGTGCATTTGGGCAATAACGTCAAGGTCCAAAATAATGTTTCTATCTATACGGGAGTCAATTGCGAGGATGATGTGTTTTTGGGACCTTCAATGGTTTTTACCAATGTCATCAATCCCCGAAGTGCCGTAAACAGGAAAAATGAATATATGAAAACCACTGTCAGGAAAGGTGCCAGTATAGGGGCCAATGCGACTATTGTTTGTGGAAATGACATTGGGGAATTTGCCTTTATCGGAGCAGGAGCTGTGGTGGTAAAAGAGGTAAAACCTTATGCCTTAGTGGTTGGTAATCCTTCAAAGCAAATTGGTTGGATCAGCGAATTTGGCCATCGCTTGAATTTTAATGAAGCGGGGCAGGCTATTTGTCCGGAAAGCCATGAAAAATATGAATTAAAAAATAATCTTGTTCATAAAATAAATTAGATTTGCATGGCTTTACTTAGTTTAGCCCGTGCTCATGATGATCAAAATGTATCGCATTCCTATGAAAAAAATACTTATCTCTTTTTGCCTTCTATTATTTGTTTCCTTTTCACTTAAGGCTCAGGTATCTAAACCACCAGTTTATACAGGGTGTGAAGAGAGCCAATTAGATGAGCTCAGCAACTGTTTTAATGACAAGTTAAAGGCGGATGTCCTTAAGGAATTTAAGGTTCCGGCAATTGCCATCAACGAAGGTTATCAAGGCACGGATAAAAGTGGTTTTTTTGGTCACCAAAGAAGGGAAATTCGAAGTGCTTTATGTCAACTCCATGTACCCGGAGTTAGAAGATGAAGTAAAAAGAGTATTTGAAACCTTACCTGTGGTTCAGGCGCCTACCTATAACGGACGTGCCATAGATGAGCGCTATCAGTTCCCAATTGCCATTCCTTTAAGCGATAATGACAAAAAAGTAGTGGTTGTCGAAGATAAAAAAGATATTGAAGAAGAAATTCTGGATGTTCAAAATACTTTGTTCCCTGAATTTCAAAGTGAATTGAACATCCCTTTTGTTCACCAGGAATACGATGATATTATTTATCATTTGAACAAAGATGAAAATACACATACAGCGTCCAAGCCCTATCTGTTTAATGAAGTAAAGCCTTATATCAACCTGGAGGCAAAAAGAAACAGAATTTTAAAAGACAAGGAATCATGGGGCGGAAGAAAATTACACAATGAGCACCTGGCCTTGGTAAAGGGTAAAAATTTTTGGTTTACATTGAATCCTGTATTTGACCTACAGATGGGAAAGGATAACTCCGATGTGGATTATACCTATAACAATACCCGAGGACTTCAAATTCAAGGTTCTTTAGGGAAAAAGTTTAGCTTTTCCACCTCTTTTTATGAAAGCCAGGGACGATTTGCGGAATATGTAAACAAAGATACGCGAAGATTAAGAGCTCCTATAGGTGCAAGTGCTGTTGTTCCTGGTAGGGGAAAAGCAAAAAGTTTTAAAGAAGGTGGATTTGATTATCCTGTGGCAGAAGCCTATTTAAGTTATACGCCGAATAAATTCTTTAATTTTCAGTTTGGAAATGGCAAGAATTTTATTGGAGATGGTTATCGTTCTTTCTTTTTGTCGGATGTAGCTTCTCCCTATCCTTTTTTGAAGATCAGTACGACCTTTTGGAAAATCAAATATACCAATTTATGGATGTGGATGGATGATGTTAGAAGATCAATGAAGATCCAGTACTGATGGTACAAATTTAAGAAAATATGTGGCCATGCATCATTTGAGCTGGAACGTGACCAAAAGATTTAATATTGGATTATTTGAGGCTGTAATCACAAATCAAAATAGTTATCCCAATGGTTTTGATGTTTCCTTCTTCAATCCTATCATATTTTATCGTGCCGTGGAATTCTCAAACGGTGGTGATTTAAGTGGAAACGTCCAAGTTGGGTTAAATATGAAATATAGAGTCAAGGACAATATTCGTGTCTATACCCAGTTTTTGATCGACGAAATGACCACCAGCAGGGTGTTTGACGGAACCGGTTATTGGGGTAATAAATTTGCCTTCCAGCTGGGTGCCAAATACTACAATGCATTTAAAGTTGATGGATTTAATGTTGCAAGGAGAATTTAACTGGGTCAGACCTTATACTTTTTCACATGGAGAAATTGAATTGAATTCCGGACATTATAACCAGTCCATTAGCACATTTATGGGGAGGTAACTTTTATGAAGTAATCGGAATTGCACGTTATAAGAAAGACCGTTGGTTTGGTATCAGGTAAGTTGATCGCAGGTAAAAAAGGATTTGATTTTGAAGGTTCAGATATCAGTTATGGAGGAGACATTTGGCGTTCATATAACGATAGAATCTCCGATACAGGAAATGAAGTTGGTCAGGGAAATTCTACCAATATTTTTATCGCTGATCTTCAGGGTGGCTATTTATTGAATCCCGATAACCAACCTACAAATATTTGGTGGAGTGACTTTTAGAAATTTTTCACCTGATCAATCGGGAAATGTGGTTTCTCAAGACAATACAACCTGGTTTACCATCGGATTAAGATCGAGCTTGTTCAACTGGTATCTGGATTTCTAGAAATAAAAGCCTAAACCAACTTTTACGGCAAAATTGTTGGCCCCTGGAACATCTCTGTAGCTTCCTCTATATTCAAAATCTACCCGAAGTAATTTAAAGATATTACCGATACCAAAGTGGTATTCCCAGTATATATTTTCAGGGGCTACATAAATTATATCAGAAGCATTGATATCCCGATTCTCCTGTGAAATTCCACCAACCACACCTCTTATTCCAATGATCTCTCTCCATTGAAGATCCCTGATCCACGGAATTTTTGCAAAGATCTTTCCGTTAAAGTTGTGCTCCAAATGCAGCGATACATACTCATCGGTGATAAATTCGTAATAGTTAAGCAGATCAAATAGCTTTTGTGAACTAAAAAAAGTTTGGTTACCAGGAACAATATTCAGTAATTGCAAGGGTACCGGATTCCATATCTTCCCTATTTCAAAGGTTGAAGTTAATCTCCCAAATAAACCCATTTGATATGGGTTGTTCATAATAGAACTGTAATTTATGATAGTCAAAATCACTATTGAATGCGTCCTTTAACCCTCTTGTGTACCCTAAAAAGAAAGTTGGAAACCTATTCGTATTACTCACAGATCGCTCCACGCCAAAACCATAGGATTTTCTGTTTGGGGTAAATTGAAGTGAAAAGCTGAGATCAACCTGCTCAATACTCGATTGAATGTCGCCATTCTCATCAAAATAATCAACATTAAAAAGATCCGGATTTGCTGACTCCAGGGTTTTATAAGTACTCCCGAAACTAAGCTCAAGATTTTTAACGGGCTCTACAGTCACGCTTGCATTGGTCAGGTTTATATTGGAAAGTTTGGAATTGTCCCCGCTTGTAAAGATCGAAGTGGTGGCAAAGCTTCTCTCCAGGACCTCATTAGAAGTGGTCAAACTCACCCCTAGTTGTTCTATGTCCATTCGTGTACCCAACGAAACTACCCATCTGTCATTTCCATTAAACAGGTATTTTCCTTCGATCCCATATTTCATTTTAGCATCCATAAAACCATAGGCCAAATATCCTTTGAAGCGCCACTTGTCATTCTGGCTAAAATAGGTCCTTCCTCCTGCCCTTAGTCTTAAACCTTCAATATCATTATAACCGATCGTCGAGAAAAACGGTCCAAAATCCCATCCTTTGGCAAAATTCCAATAACCGGACGCCAGAATCTCACCAATCGTATTAATTTGTTGAAAACGCTTGACATTTTGCAAGGTATCCAGCATTTGATAGATCCCAATCTCATTCTTGCTTAATTCCTCTTGCCTGTTTCTGGCCCAGAATTCATCAGATTGATTGTACATGGCTTCATTGTCCTGAATTTGTTCCTTGTAATATTCATCAGGTCTTTTCACATTAAAAACATGGTTATCGTACAGTGTAGTTCGCTTACCATATACCCCTTTTGATTTGTCTTTCTGATTGAGGGCGAAATCGGTCATGATATAATCCCTCGTCAAAAGGAATACTGAATCGTTAAGCACCTCGTATTCCTGCTCAATATAAATATCCTTGACCCAGTTCACATTGGCATTCTTAGTCGCATACATTTGAATTTCCTTAATGGCATAAGTGGTGTCACTTACCCAGAAATCACCTTTAAAAGTTAACTCGTTCTTTCTTCTGGGATAAAAAAGGATATTATAGCACCATTTATTACCAATAAAACTGCTATCCGTCAATACATAATTATAGACGTCAGGACCCAGCTTTGACAGCGGACTTGAGAATTTCTTATCAAAGAACAACAGGTAGTTATCATAAAGATCAAAATCTACATATAACTGTTTTAAAAAAGAAATAAGTGCCTGGTTATCGGAATATCCTGAATTCTTATTCGCCTCCATAATACTATTCTTCTTTCTAGGATAAATATTTTTACCATAGGTTTTATATAAGGATTCATTGATAAATATGGGCAAATAAACTTTTCCGGTAATCTTTGAGGTATCAATCTGGTCAAAAACCATCTCCATTCCGTCAAAAATCTTTCTATCCATTAATTTTTCATCAATATTATTCAGGTCAAATTCTATCTTTTCATATCGGTCAAATTCATACCTGTCGTACATATTCAAACCATTTTTTCTTTTTTGAGCCCATATTTTTTTCAGAATATCTATGGCAGGATTGTTCTTTCTCTTAATTCTTCCGGAATAAATTGTAACCTCCTTGAGTTCGTCTCTTCCTTCTTGGAGTACTATTCGAAGATCAGTATTTACTTTGTTCAATGGTATCAATTTGGTCTCAAAACCAACAAAGGAAACTTCAAGTTCACTGTAAGTATTTTCTGATTCAAGATAGAATTTCCCATTTTCATCAGAAATCGTTCCTTCTGTGGAACCCTTAAAGATAATATTGGCAAAGGGCACGGGTTCATCAAATTCATCAACGACGAAGCCATTGACTTTGATCTGAGCAGATAGCCCAAAAGAAACCAAGAATAATATATATACAATTTTTTTTAACATGGTCAAATCCCATAAAAAATCCTTTCCAAAAGAAAGGAAATTGGATAAGCAAAAATATTACTTTCTATGAATAAAACTTTTTAATAATGATTTAATTTGCGATAGGTCAAATCTCTATAAACTGCTCATATAGCGCTTTGGTGTTGCTCCAAATTTCTTTTTAAATGCAGCGATAAAATGGCTTGGGGTACTGTACCCTACCTCAAAACTCACTTCAGAAATATTATACTTTCTGGTGGTCAATAGTTTTCTGGCATATTCCATTTTATAATTCAACAGATAAGCAAAAACAGTTTCGCCATAAATATGTTTAAAACCATCTTTTAAATGTTGTAACGGAAGGTTAATCTGATGCGCCAATTCGGTCAAGGTAGGTGGTTCTGTCATACTTTCAATCAAAATCTGTTTTGCCTTTTGTATCTTTTCAACATTGGCTTCATCCTCAAGGAAGGGACAATTCTGAATACCCTCGTTATCCGATTTATGAAAATACAAGCTAATCAATTCATATACCTTACCCTTGGAATATAGTTTTTCCAGAGATGAATGTAATCCATAGTGAAAAATCTGATTGAGCACCATCATCTCATTCGGATTAAGCTCTTTATCTCTATAGCATTTTTTACTCTTGTTCTCACCACTCAAAAAATGTATCAATCCTGCTTCCTGTGTAAAAAAGGTGTGAAATTTCTCAATTCTTATCAGCAAACTAATCACCTTAGCCCCGGGACTCATATTTAAATGTATCGGAAGATCCTGCTCCGGATTATACAGACAGAAAAGATTTGTTTTCGGGTAAATCCAATACATAATGACCCCCATTAAATATTAATTTAGCCGAATTTTTAATACAAAAATGTAATTGTAAAAAAGACTTATCCACATTCCTGCTTACTTCTACTTCCTGCTCCTCTTCATTGTGAAATTTTAACAGGTAAAACCCATCTTCTATTTTGTCGTCCAACATAATACTTTTACCGATATTCTGATTCTCCATAACTTAACTCATTAAAACAAGAAACTAAAAATATGCCATTATTTAAAGGTATTCTAAGTCGTTCAAATATACATAAAAATAATTCATGGACTTCCAACTTTTACCGTTATAAATCTTATTTTTGATCATAAAAAAAGCCATTTGAACAAGTCAAATGGCTCAGTTTATATGGCACATCCTATTATCGGTACATCACTTTTTTTACCGCATTGATCACGTCTTGCTTATTTGGCATCCACTCCTCCAACAATACAGGAGAAAATGGTGCTGGGGTGTCAGCTGTTGTTATTCTTTGAATTGGCGCGTCAAGGAAATCAAAAGCGTTTTCTTGAACCTGATAAGTGATCTCTGAAGAAACACTTGCAAAAGGCCATGCTTCTTCAAGAATTACCAATCTGTTTGTTTTCTTAACAGAATTCAAAATCGCTTCATGATCCATTGGTCGAATCGTACGTAAATCAATAATTTCAATCGAAATTCCTTCTTTTTCCAATTCTTCTGCAGCTTTGTAAGCCTCCTTGATGATCTTACCAAAGCTCACTACTGTTACATCAGTTCCTTCTCTTTTTATATCAGCAACTCCTATGGGAAGAACATATTCCCCTTCAGGTACCTCCCCTTTGTCTCCATACATCTGTTCAGATTCCATAAAAATTACAGGGTCATCATCTCTGATGGCAGCTTTTAACAGATCCTTTTGCGTCATAAGGATTGGAAGGAACGATCACCTTCAATCCAGGAGTATTCGCATACCAATTTTCAAACGACTGTGAATGCGTTGCACCCAATTGACCTGCTGAACCTGTTGGCCCTCTAAATACAATTGGAATATTAAACTGTCCACCAGACATTTGCCTCATTTTAGCCGCATTGTTAATGATCTGGTCAATCCCAACAAGAGAAAAGTTAAAGGTCATAAATTCGACTATTGGTCTGGCTCCACCCATGGCAGAACCAACGGCAATCCCTGAAAATCCAAGTTCGGCAATCGGCGTATCTATAACACGTTTTTCACCAAACTCATCAAGCATTCCCTTTGACGCCTTGTAGGCACCATTGTATTCAGCTACTTCCTCACCCATCAGGTAAACAGATTCGTCTCTGCGCATTTCTTCACTCATTGCTTCAGCAATGGCTTCTCTAAATTGTAATACTTTCATATTTTAGTAATAAAGGACTGCAAAAATAACTAATTTTGATGAATATCGTTAGGGTGCAGAATACAATTTTTAGATAAAAAAATGTGCATCTTTGCTCAGGCCTCTACTTTGGCCCAAAAGACCTTATAAAATTTTATTATGCATGCATAATATATTGAAAATATTTTTTAACTTCGTTGCGAAGAAAATCGAATAATCATTTTAACTAAGTAAAAATGAAAATATTAGTTTGTATAAGTCATGTTCCGGATACCACATCAAAAATTAATTTTTCGGAAGATAATACCAAATTTGACAGTAATGGAGTTCAATTTGTCATCAATCCATACGACGAATTTGCCTTAACCAGAGCCATGTGGTTCAAGGAAAAACAAGGTGCTACTGTTACAGTTGCTACGGTTGGAAACTCAAATGTGGAACCAACCCTTAGAAAAGCACTGGCCATTGGTGCTGATGACGCTATTAGAATTGATATTGAACCTACTGATGGCTTTCTGGTCGCAAGACAACTGGCTCAAGTGGTCAAAAAAGAAGGATTTGATCTGGTTTTAACAGGAAAAGAGTCTATTGATTATAACGGAGGAATGGTTCCAGGCATGATGGCCGAGCTCTTGGGATTCAATTTTGTCAATGCTTGTATTGGTTTGGAAGTAGAGAATAATAAGGCCACTGTGATTCGTGAGATCGACGGAGGTAAGGAGGTTCTTAGCTTGTGCTTTGCCATGATAGCCGCAGGTCAAAAAGGAATGGTAGAAGAAAAAGACCTTAGAATTCCAAATATGCGTGGTATTATGATGGCCCGAAAAAAACCACTTAAAGTTGTTGCTCCGACAGATGTTGGCGAGAGCTACGTCGACTGCAAAATACGAAAAACCATTGGCAAAAGGAGCTTGTAAAATGGTTGATGCAAACAATATTGATGAGCTTATTAAATTGCTTCATGACGAAGCCAAAGTGATCTAAAATTATAAAACTAACAAAGGTGCTATCATTGGATACCTTTGAAATAAAATCTAAATCTATGTCAGTATTAGTATTCGCGGATAATTCGGATGGAAAATTTAAAAAAACCGCTTTTGAAATTGTTTCATTTGGGAAACAGGTCGCGAAACAGGCTGAAACATCTCTTGTAGTGTTGACAATCAATGCAAATGATGTCAGTTCTCTTTCAACCTATGGAGCAGACAAAATTTTAAAAATTCAGGATTCTAAGTTAGATTCCTTTAACGCTAAAGCCTATGCGGATTGTATCTATCAGGCCGCCCTTAAGGAATCTGCAGATATAGTTGTGGTTGATTCAACCAATGATGGATTGTTCCTGGCTCCAATTCTGGCAGTCAAATTGGAAGCAGGCTATGCATCAAATGTCGTGGATTATCCAAGTTCTTTGCAACCTTTAACGGTAAAACGAAAAGCATTTTCTTCGAAAGGCTTTAGCTTTACCGAGATACATACGCAAAATAAATTGTTGGGTCTTACAAAAAATTCCGTGGGCCTTATTGAAAACCCGGTCGACTCAGCTGTAGAGAATTTTTCACCCTCTCTAAAGGAGGATGATTTTAAAATCAGTTCTGCTTCTGTTGACAAAACAACGGGTACAGTAACCATAGCTGACGCCGATACGGTCGTATCTGGCGGACGTGGATTGAAAGGACCGGAAAACTGGGGAATGATCGAAGAATTGGCTGAAGTACTTGGAGCGGCAACGGCATGTTCAAAACCAGTATCTGATCTTGGATGGAGGCCTCACAGCGAACATGTTGGTCAAACCGGAAAACCTGTGACATCAAATTTGTATATAGCGATTGGAATCTCAGGTGCCATCCAGCATCTGGCTGGTGTAAATTCTTCTAAAGTCAAAGTGGTGATCAATAACGATCCTGAAGCCCCATTTTTCAAAGCTGCAGACTATGGAATCGTGGGTGACGCTTTTGAGGTGGTCCCGGAACTGATCACAAAATTAAAAGAATTTAAAAGCACGCTGTAATACGGTATATTTTTTAGTAAATTGCTACCTTCAAAAAGGCTACCAGAATTTATGACAATCATTAGTCCTTAATTTTGATGGTCTTTTTCATTTTTATTTGTAAATTGAAATAGCTTATACTTAAATTTGTTACAAATTTGGTATTTATAATAATTATGTCAAACCTGTGAGTCTAGTACGTTTAAACATAAAGGGAATATCCTACAGCCAAACCCAAAGTGGTGCTTATGCCTTGGTATTAAGTGAAGAAGACGGAGAAAGAACCTTGCCCATTATCATTGGAGCATTTGAGGCCCAATCGATCGCAATAGCCCTTGAGAAAGAGATCAAACCTCCAAGACCGCTTACACATGACCTGTTCAAAAGCTTTGCAGATCGATTTAATATTATTATTAAACAGGTAATCATTCACAAACTGGTTGATGGGGTTTTCTATTCAAGCCTTATATGCGAATGTGACAAGGTCGAAGAGATCATCGATGCGCGTACTTCGGATGCCATAGCCCTTGCAACAAGATTTAAGGCACCTATCTTCACTTTCGAAAATATTCTCGACAAAGCTGGTATTATTTTGAAAATAAAAGATGAATCAAAACTTGCTGAATCAAAGTTTAAAATGGAAGACCTTGTTGCCAATGTTGTAGAAGAAACCTCCACTTTTAAGGACGTATCACTTGATGAACTTTACAAACAACTGGATCAGGCTGTCACCAATGAAGACTATGAACTAGCTGCCAAACTCCGAGATGAAATCTCCAAAAGAGAGAAAAAGTAAGGACCTATGCTAAAAAAATTACTCCCTTTGAGTTTTCTACTTTTTCTGTCAATTCCTTTAAGAGCCCAACAAATAAGTGAGCAAATTTCTCCAAGTGAAGGAGTTTCTTTTGAATCTATCTGGCGAGGTTTACTCGGTATGGTTGTATTGGTCTTTCTGGCCTATTTATTCAGCTCAAATAAAAAAGCCATACAATGGAAAACAGTAGGTATTGGACTTGTTTTTCAACTACTTATCGCCATTGGAGTTTTAAGAGTTCACTTTATTCAGGTGGGTTTTGAAGCAGTTGGGAAGATTTTTGTTAGCGTGCTTGATTTCACTAGGGCGGGTAGCAAGTTCCTTTTTGAGGGCCTTGTCGTAGATATGAATACTTTTGGATATATTTTTGCCTTTCAGGTACTGCCTACTATCATATTTTTCTCTGCTTTAACTTCTTTGCTGTATTATCTTGGAATTATTCAACAAGTAGTTAAGGCCATGGCCTGGCTGCTCTCTAAAACATTAAAGATATCAGGAGCCGAAAGTTTAAGTGTTGCCGGGAACATATTTCTGGGTCAAACAGAAGCTCCCTTGCTCATAAAGGCCTATCTCGAAAAAATGAATCGTTCTGAAATGCTTTTGGTGATGATCGGTGGAATGGCCACCGTAGCGGGTGCCGTACTTGCCGCCTATATTGGCTTTTTAGGAGGTGATGATCCGGTAATGCGATTAAAATTTGCGAAGCACTTATTAGCGGCCTCGGTAATGGCTGCACCCGGAGCAATCGTTATTTCTAAAATTCTGTATCCCCAAACTGAAGAAATCAGCTCAGATGTTCAAGTCTCTGCACAGAAAATAGGTTCCAATATCTTAGATGCTATATCAAATGGCACAACCGAAGGGTTAAAACTGGCTGTTAATGTTGGTGCAATGCTTCTGGTTTTTGTTGCCTTTATTGCGATGATCAATGGGATATTAGGGTGGATAGGCGATATCACAACGTTGAATGATTGGATGGCAGCCCATACACCATACCCCAAATTCACACTGGAGTCAATTTTAGGAACTGTTTTCGCACCCTTAATGTGGCTTATTGGGGTCGCAAAAAACGATATCATGATGATGGGACAACTATTGGGTATTAAACTTGCAGCGAGTGAATTTGTAGGTTATATTCAACTGGCGGAATTAAAAGACGTCGCAAATGTTATTCACCTGAACAATAACAAATCTGTTATTATGGCCACCTATATGCTTTGCGGTTTTGCAAATTTCGCTTCGATCGGTATTCAAATAGGCGGTATTGGTTCACTAGCGCCAGGTCAAAGAAAAACTTTGTCCGAATTCGGCATGAAAGCTTTGATTGGAGGATCTCTGGCTTCTCTTTTATCTGCTACAATAGCAGGCATGATCATCGGTTAAATAGTCACTTAGATCAAAAACTGTTTAGAGAATATTAACAACAGATTAAGTAAAATTAAATCAGAATATTTTATATTTGAACACTGCAAGTTTACACCTAAGAAGTGATGTAAAGCATGTTTTTTTCATTAATTTTTTAAATATCAGCAACACGATGAAGCAATATTTAGATTTGATCCAACACGTGATCGATCATGGAATAACCAAAGAGGACAGAACCGGTACAGGAACAAAAAGTGTTTTCGGTTATCAGATGAGGTTTGATCTGAATGACGGTTTTCCTATGGTGACAACTAAAAAATTGCATTTGAAATCGATTATTCATGAACTGCTATGGTTTTTAAAAGGTGATACTAATATTGCTTATTTAAAGGAGAACGGAGTAAAGATTTGGGATGCATGGGCCAATGAAAACGGTGATCTGGGACCTGTTTATGGTTATCAATGGAGAAACTGGAATGGTGATGGTATTGACCAGATCAAAGAAGTTGTCGAAACGATCAAACATAATCCCGATAGCCGAAGAATGATCGTTTCTGCATGGAATCCAAGTGTTTTGCCAGATACAAGCCTTAGTTTTGCCGAAAATGTGGCGAACAATAAAGCAGCGCTTCCTCCATGTCATGCCTTCTTTCAATTCTATGTCAGCGAAGGTAAACTGTCGTGCCAGTTGTATCAGAGAAGCGCAGATATTTTTCTGGGTGTACCTTTTAATATTGCTTCTTACGCCTTGTTCACCATGATGATCGCACAAGTTACCGGATTGAAATATGGAGATTTCATTCATACCTTTGGAGATGCTCATATCTATAGTAACCATATGGAGCAAATTGAACTTCAATTAAGTCGCGATCCCAGACCGTTGCCAAAAATGATCATCAATCCTGAAATCAAAAATATCTTTGAATTTTCATTTAAAGACTTTAACTTAGTAGATTATGAGCCACACCCTCATATTAGAGGAAGTGTAGCAGTTTAATCCCCCAAAAATAAAGACCTATGAACGCTTTAGAATTAAAATTAAACCTGATCAAACACATTACCCAAATTGAAGATGTCAGTCTTTTACAAAGAATGCAGGCATTTTTAAATACATCAGGTAGTTTGTATAATGATACCCTTAATAAAATTCCATCTTTGCGCAATAACAAAAATGAGGAGTTTAATGATAAAGAAGACTTTACCGATTATATTAAGGAATGGGTAAAAGACATGTAATCAATCCATTAATTTGAAAGCTACTTTGGATCACGAATACTATGAAAAGGCAAGAAAGCGCACTAAGCAAAAGAAGCGTTTGTATTTTCATTTTGTACTGTTTCTGGTAGGTTCAGCTTTTTTTGTTTTACTCAATAAGGTTATTAAATTCCATCCCGAAATAGACTGGTATGTATGGGCCATATTTGCGTGGCTGGTTTTATTGATCCTGCATTTTGTCAATGTCTTTGTCATGAACAGATTCTTTGGCAAGGATTGGGAAAGACTTCAAACCGAAAAACTTATTGAAAAACACAAAGAGAAATTAGACAAATTAGAAGTAAAACTTGAAAAATCAGGTGCTTTTGATGATCTGGAAGACAATTCCTAAATAATTAATCCTATGCTTACGATAATTGCAGCTGTGGCGAAAAACAACGCCCTTGGTAAAAATAATGACTTGATTTGGCGCTTACCCGCCGATTTGAAAAGATTTAAGAAGGTTACTCTTGGTCATCACGTAATCATGGGAAGAAAAACTTTTGAATCACTTGGAAAGCCTCTGCCCAACCGAACCACTATTATTATTTCTCGCAATGATAACTATCATGCTGATGACTGTATTATTGTCAACTCCCTTGAAGAAGCGATCCAGGCTGCAAAAAGCGACCCAAATCCATATATTCTTGGAGGAGGAGAAATCTATAGACAGGCCTTAGAATTTGCCGATACCCTTGATCTTACCCTGGTTCATCATTCCTTTGAAGATGCCGATACTTTTTTTCCACCAATAGATTTCAAAAAATGGAAAGAAACGAACAGAGAGGATTTTAAAGCAGATGAAACCCATGATTTTGACTATAGCTTTGTTACTTACAAAAAAAAGTGAGCCCCTATGGGAAGGGCTCACTTGGACAATCATCTCACAATAATGAATTAATAATGGGTATTAAATTTTAACCGTTTTGGTAAACTTTCTTCCATTCGATTTAAAAACGAAAAGATAGTTTCCTTTTTTTGCTTTAGAAAAATCATAGATTTTCTTTAAATGGGCTTGATTTTCGACTTTTTCTGACAAGACCAAATCATAATTTTCTGCGTAATAGATATTGAATTCAATTGGACTCTCTTCAAAAGAAACCCGTGAAAGAAAAACCATTTCATCTTTCACCCTTATATAGGGTTTGAAAATAGTTGATTTGTCTTCCTTCTTAAACTCCACCTGATTAGACACTACATTAAACGGTATGATCACAATTTTCAACTCTGAATCAAGTTCAAAATAATAATCCCCATTTGGCAGGGTTGTAAGATCGAATCCCTTAGAATAATCTCCTGCTTTCACAATAGATTCCTTGTAAAGCACAATACCATCTCTATCCTTTATGGATAACTTCGAGCCTAGTTTTACTTTTTTAAAACTCATACTCGTAACATTAGGTTCCTTCTCTTTGATCGGTTTTACTTCACCATTTGCAAAAGTGAGGACAGATACAAACAGTCCCAGAACCAACACACTTTTCTTTGTTAATTTTTTCATGACATATATTTATTAAAATTAGACATGACAAATGTAGAAGGGATTGAAGCACTAGAAAACAACAGTTTTGACTTATTTATATACTTATTTATCTGTATATCATTATTTAACATAACAGAGGGTTAATATAGTGTATATTTATGTTAAATGATCACAGACCTGAATAACTGGTTCAACTAGTCAAACGGGCATTTTAAAGTTAAATCGCCCATCCGACTTATCCATATATGCATAAATCGATAAATTCCTTCGGAACCTATAAAGAACTTGTTTAAAACAACATCAAAAAAAATGAGCTCCTATGGGAAGAGCTCATTTTACAAATCACTGGACAATAACTAATTAATTCTATTTTTAAATTTTTACGTTCTTGGTAAATTTTCTCCCTTTAGATTCAAATACAAAAACATAATTTCCTTTTTTTGCACCTGAAAAATCGTATATCTTTTTCACTTCCTCCAATTCCTCAAAATTCGCAGTATGCACCAAGTCATAGTTGTCAGCAAAGTAGATTTTGTAAGATAATGGAGTGTGATCAATTGCTGTTCTTGATACATAGACCAAATTATCTTTACTTCTCACTACAGGCTTATAGATAGATTCTTCTGATGCTTTATCAAAAACTACTTCATCTTGAATCTACAATAAATGGAATAACTACAATTTTTAATTCCGAGTTCAATTCGAAAAAATAATCACCATCAGGTAAACTTGTCAAATCAAAGCCTTTTGTATAGTCACCGCTTTGCTCAATTGATTCATTATACAACACCAATCCATTTTCATCCTTAATGGTCAGACTGGATCCCTGCACAACATTTTCGAAACTCATGCTGGTCACAGTCTTCTCCTTTTCCTTAATGTTCAATTCACTTTCATTTGCTAAAGTTGATAATGACATCATCAATCCAACTGCTACCAAACTTTTTCTTGTTAAATTTTTCATCTTATATATTTATTAAAATTAGACAGGACAAATGTAAGCTCACTTTCCCATGTTGAAAACACATAAATTGGCCATTTTATATACTTAATTAACAGTTTACACTAACTTAACATTAATATTGGTTAATTTAACATATAATTATGGTAAATTGGTATAGAATACAAAAACAAAATAGGTTATTTTTGCATTGTAAATCCCAACAAAGTATGATCAATAAGAAACCTAGTTTTGAAAAAATAAGCCCAAGCTTTGGCAGTAGTATTTCTGTAAAACAACACAGTAAGGAGGTTATTAATAATATTGCGTACTGGCATTTTCACCCTGAGGTAGAACTCGTATATGTGAATCAAGGGCAAGGAAAAAGGCATATAGGAAATCATCTCTCCTATTTTAACAACAGTATGCTTATTCTTATTGGAGCCAATCTTCCTCATCACGGATTTGTTGACAGGCTGACAACTAACGGAACAGAAACCATAGTTCAGTTCAAATTGGATTTTCTTGGCAATATTTTTTACAATATCCCCGAAATGGGAAATATAAACGCGCTTTTCGAAAGATCCAAAAAGGGGATCATCTTTAAACCTGAAACAAAAAAACTTGTTGGTCCAAAAATTGAAGGGCTGCTGGAATACCAGGGCATGGCCAGAGTCATTAAATTACTTGAGATACTTAATGACCTTTCCCTTGCTACTGATTACTCTTTATTAAATGTAGATGGATTCGCTTTCGAAACTGAACCTCAAGACAGTGAAAAAATTGATATTATCTTTAAACATGTGAACAATAATTTCAAAAGGCATATCAGTCTGGATGAGATCTCAGATAAAGTCAGTATGACAACCCCGGCATTCTGTCGATATTTTAAAAAAGCTACTGGTAAAACATTTACGAAATTGGTCAACGAATACAGGGTTGTACATGCGACAAAATTGTTACAGGAAAATCAGACAAGTATCACAGACATCTGTTTTGAGTGTGGCTTTAACAACTTCTCGCATTTTAACAGATTATTCAAAGAGTTTACAGGTAAAAGTGCTTCCAAATACAGAAGCGAAATGAAACGTATGATCCATTAAGGATCATTTGATCTCTAATAAAAACGGCATTCTGGTTTGTATCCCCTTCCAATCACCAAACTGTTGTAGTTGCTTATAAATTTTAAGGTTATCCTCCCCAATTTCATGAAGCAGCACTTGCTGTTTTATACTTGCAAAGGGACCGGAAAACATATCCTTGAATTCTCTTTTATAATCAGGATAACTTCTAATTCTATACTCATCAATTTCCACCATAGAAGCAGCTAGTTTGATGGCATCTTCCAAGCCTCCTAATTCATCTACAAGACCATTTTCAAGCGCCTGTTTTCCTGTCCATACCCTTCCTTGAGCAATCTTATCAACTTCCTCAAAGGTCATATTTCTTCCCTCGGCGACTTTAGTCACAAAAGTTGTATACACCGATTCTATACCTTCCTTGGTTACTTCGTAAAAATCATCTGTCATGGGTTCAAACAAACTGTAATCCAGCGAACGCTTATTGGTTCCCACCTGTTCAGCATTTATGCCAATTCGATCTGCGAATTCACTAATATTTGGCACCATACCAAATACACCGATACTACCGGTAATTGTAGTTGGATCAGCTACAATCTTATCCGCATTACAAGAAATATAATAGCCCCCCGAAGCCGCCAGATTTCCCATGGAAACCACAACAGGTTTATCTTTTTTAGTGATTTCCACTTCCCTCCAAATGATGTCTGATGCCAGAGCACTCCCTCCAGGAGAATTTACACGCAATACAATTGCTTTAATATCCTTTGCTTTTCTAGCCTTTTTCAAAGATTCAATGATCAATTCAGGGCCGATATAATTTTCATCACCTTTACCATACATGATATCACCTTGAGCGTAGATCACTGCAATTTTATCTGAAGCACTATTGATAATTCTGCCTTTTCCGGAGTTGATATAATTCTTAAGACTTACTGAATATAACTTACTTTCTTCTTCCAGGCCGCCTAACTTTTTTAATATCTTGACGTATTCGATCCTTGTACAATTTTCCGGTGATCATATTGTTCTCAATGGCCAGATCAGGAGTTCTTGCCATTAACTCATCTGCAATATGATTGATCTCACTACTTTCTATATTTCTGCTTTCTTTAATATCTTCAACCATTTCCGACCAGATGGAATTTAAAAAAGCCTCCGTCTGTTCCCTATTCGCTTCGCTCATTTCATTAGCCAAAAACGGTTCCACAGCACTTTTATACTTTCCATGACGAATCACTTCCATTTTTAAACCATATTTCTCCTGAAAATCCTTAAAAAACAAAACCTCACCAGACAATCCTCTAAAATCGATCATTCCCACCGGATTCACATAAACAGAATCTGCTACGGTACTCAAATACAAATTCTTCTGTTCAAAAACATCGGCATAGGCAGTAATAAACTTACCTGATTCCTTAAATTCAAATAATTTATCTCTAATTTCCTGAATCTGTCCAATGCCTCCTTGAATGATTAAAGATTCTATACTGATACCTAAAATATGATCATCATATTTTGCATTATCAATGGCATTCAAAATATTATCAAGCCCCATTTTATTCTCCTCCAAGCCCAAAAGGTTCGCAAGAGGGTCATCATTTTTGGGAGCATAATCTTTTATAACATCTTCCAATTTTAATACAAGAACAGAGTTCTTCTTTACAAGTACCTTTTCATCATCAACAAAATTTGAACTTAGTGCAGAGCCAATTGCTACAAACACGAAGAACATGATCATAAATGAAATAAAAACACCTAAAATAGCGGCTAATAATTCTCTTAAAAAAGTCATTGAATCAATTTTACTATTTGTCGCCTATGGTAAGTAAATGTTACAAATGTTAAAAACTAAAGTTCAAACACATCTTATTTAAGCCTTGGTTTTGTTTTCTTTGTAATGGCCTTAAACAACAAGGAAATTTGGTTCAATATAGGATGTTATTGTTAATTCTCATCCAATTTAAATTAAAAAATAACTGGCTTTGAAAATTGTTCGTACAACATATTTATCTTTAGGGACCAACCTGGGTAATAAGATTGAAAATCTGCAGTTTGCCATTGATGAAATAAATAGATCATTGGGCCATGTACGGAAAATTTCTTCAGTGTATAGGACGAAATCATGGGGTTTTGAGGGTGAGGATTTTTACAATATCTGCCTTGAGGTATCAACGAGTCTTAGTCCTGAAAAAATGATCAAAGCCGTGTTGGAAATAGAGGATCAATTAGGTCGACTAAGAAATTCTCAGCAGGGATATAACGACCGCATTATTGATATTGATATCTTACTATTTGATGATGACATCATTTTTTATAACGATCTCAAGGTACCACACCCGGAAATGCTCAATAGGAGGTTTGTACTTGAGCCTTTAACTGAAATTGCTCCAAACGTTATTCATCCGATCGCGAGAAAAACAATTCTGGTCTGTCTGCAAAATTGCAAAGACTTGGGAGTCGTTGAAAAGACAGATGCCAAACTGATCCGACCAATTTCATTGGTTGAAAAGTTCAACTATATTGCTATAGAAGGTAATATTGGCTCAGGAAAAACCAGTCTTGCCAGAAAAATTGGAGATGATTATAATGCCAAACTTGTTTTGGAAAGATTTGCAGACAACCCTTTTCTTCCCAAATTCTATGCAGATGAAGATCGTTATGCCTTTCCTCTTGAAATGAGTTTCCTGGCCGACAGGTACCACCAACTTACTGATGATCTTGCCCAATTCGATCTTTTTAAAAATTTTATAGTATCTGATTATTATATTTTTAAATCACTCATTTTCGCTCAAATAACACTTCCAAAAGAAGAATATCGTCTCTACAGAAAAATGTTTGACATTATGTATAAGGAAATTGCCAAACCTGATGTTTATGTCTTCCTCTATCAAAATACCGAAAGACTGATCGAAAACATTAAAAAGAGAGGCAGAGATTATGAACAAAACATACAAGCCTGACTATCTTGGAAAAAATTCACAAGGGTTACTTGTCATTTATCAAATCAAAGGAAGAATTAAATACCCTGATCATTGATGTGTCAGAACTTGATTTTGTCAATAATGAAAATGATTACCAAATTATTCTAAAGCAAATTCTTGAATTTAAGCCTGGCTAAGATACCTTTTCAAGGCAAGAAATGCCTATTCTAAACCATGGATCTATTGGTTTTTGATGCCCATTTTTTCAGCATAATAATCGCAAAAATCACGCATGGTAGCACTCATTTTCTCATCACCTGTTGCAGTTTCAAAAGTATCAGCCATTGAAGTTAAAGTTTGGTGAAAAAACTGTATCATTTCATTGACGGGCATTTCCTTGGTCCATAGATTTATTTTATAGGTGTCTTTTTGAGAAGAATCCCAAACCGAAAGTAATAAGGCCTTAGCTTCCATATTATCGATCGCACCGTCATCAGCAGACCAGTTTAATTTTTCCGGAACCCGGTTCTCATCTAATCCAACTTTAATATTTATTTCTGAGCTATGCTTTATTGCCATAATTATTGATTTTCTTTAATTTTAAAAAAATGAATCATACGATCTCTATTTCTGAGTCAAACTCCTGCTTCCTTACTTTTTTTTTGGTTTGTATTTTGATCTTTTAAAGATCTCTTCATTATCTGTAACGATCATTTCCTGTAAACTTAATTTATTGTTTTCCATGAAAGAGTTCACAATTTGCCAACCAAACCAAGTACCAATTCTACCCGGTGAATCCTTATCAACCTCCAAATAGAATTTCGAAAAAGGTGCCTCATTTATAAAGCGTTCACTAAGATTAGGATCGTTTGAATACAACATTTCATTTTGAATAAAATACTTCCAGATATCACTTTCACTTATTTGTGCCCATTGATACTGTCCTTCATTATAGCCAATTATTTCTGCCTCTGTCCGTCTCGGAAGAAAAGCTGCAGTCAAATATAATTTTTTTCCTTCCTGAACAATTCTTGAAATAAATGAATTCGTCTCTGAAGGCCTTAGAATGGGCAGCGCAAGTTGCTCTGCCACATCCACTAACAGATGATCTTTCGTAAAATTCTGTTTGATGTAATTTGGATAATCCTGATACACTTCATGTTCCTTTCCCAGATAAACATCCAGAGATATAAACAATAAACTATCTGCATATACCACCTTATTGTTATAATCCACATTGCTTAAAATCGTAATGATCTTGGGTGCTTTAAATTTTGGATAATAATATTTAACATGTCTAAATAAATTCGTCAAGCCTTCCTTTTCGGATCGACAAAATCTCCAAAGGCCTTTTGAACGGATGAATATAAAAACAGCTCATCCTCATCCTTCATTTTATCGATCCAAACAGAATCAGGATTAGGTTCCGGAAACAGGTATGAAAATTCTGATTTCAGTTTTCCAAGATCCTCTGGAGCCGAAGTGTAAAATTTTTGATCAAATCTGATCAATTCGCGTCTTGGCCTCAATATTCGATATATCAATCTGCTCGTTATTTTTTTTACCACAGGCAAGATAGAGTATTAAGCATCAAAAAAAGAATAAACTATATTTAATAACATTCATTTAAAATATTTGCAATAAAAATTAATATTTTTGTGCCTCGCAAAACTAATAAATACTTAGCAATAATGAACACAGAAAAAGTTACAAATCATATTGTAAATTGGTTAAAAGATTATGCTACCAAAGCTGGGATGAAGGGTTTTGTTGTTGGAGTTTCCGGAGGAATCGATTCAGCGGTAACTTCAACCTTTGTGCCAGAACAGGATTGGAGGTATTTGCCTGGAAATGCCTATTCATCAGGCTGCATCCCAAGTGAATCAGAGCTCTGAATCACGTTGCCTGGCTGCAAGAAAAGTTATCCAAATGTAAGTATGACTCAGGTAAACCTTACCCCTGTCTTCGATAGTCTTATCGAAGCGCTTCCAAAAGTAGAAAATGAAGAAGATCGATTTATGTCACTAGCCAACACAAGAGCCAGGCTAAGAATGACTTCTCTATATTATTTTGCCGCCTTAAAAAGCTTACTTGTTGCCGGAACCGGAAACAAAGTTGAAGACTTTGGTGTTGGTTTCTATACAAAATACGGAGATGGTGGAGTCGATTTAAGCCCAATTGCTGATCTCATGAAAAGTGAGGTCTACGCACTTGCCAAATATATGGGAGTTAACAAGGAAATCATTCAGGCAGCACCTACAGATGGGCTCTGGGGTGATGACCGAACAGATGAAGATCAAATTGGAGCCAGTTATGATGAATTGGAATGGGCGATGAATCATCTGGAAAAGGAAGTCGATGACACAGGACTTTCTGAACAGACAAAAAGAAGTATTGAGCATTTACAACAAACTGCATAAGGCCAACCTACATAAAATGATCGCAATACCTGTTTGTGAAATCTCAGAAGCCTTAAAAAGTGACGCTTAGATCACACGGTTAAGCTTTTCAAAAAGCAATTGTTTCAAGTGCTGTATAATCTCGGATAGACTCAGAGCGTCACGATTGTCCTGTATGGCTTCCTGGACCTCTTGAGTAGCCTGAAGCTCCGATTTTAAGGCATGAATCTTTTCGGCAATTAGTAATCTTCTCAAGTTATAAAATACATCCATGACCAGTTTAGGCAAATAACTTTCCTTGTTCTTAACAAAAATATCGTGCTTCTCCCAATTACTCAAGAATATACTTTTCTTCATCCATCAGAATATCAGTAACAGTAGCTGATATTTCCTGATCTTCATGATTTGTAAAAAGTTCAGCACTAATTCCCTGATCCTGATTCAAAAGATGGATCATCTCATAATAGATTTTTAGAAAAATTGGATTCGTAAATTCAATCTCATCTTCCTGAAGGTGCATATAAATCTCCTTACACACCTCATTGCTATAATTGGTCTTGACAATTCTTTTTTTGCCGTCATCATCTATTTCCGAAGTAAAATCAACAAAATCTACCTGCTCATTTCCATAAAGCAGCAAAATCTCTATGATTTTTTTCTCCATTTCAAACAACTGATCTATCTTTTCTACCTTCTTCGTTTCCTTCTTTACACCGGTAAATGGTGTTGTGGGTGAGGAGGAGTCGTTGGCTGTCACGATTTTCTCTCTTTTAAGATTTGAGATAATTCATTAAATAAGACCGTTTCAGAGATATTCATGATTCGTGCACATTCCTGCACATAGATCTCTTTTTGAATATTATTTGGAATCTTCGAAATACTGGCTACAATATCTCTGATCAATTCTGCTCTTTTAATGGGATCATTTTTGGTTTCCTCCAGTAAAAGAGAGGTTTTGAATTGGATAAAATCCTGAGCATGTGTATTAAGATAATCTGATATTTCTTCAGTTGTTCTGGATTTGGCAAAACTATCCGGATCATCTCCTTCCGGAAAGGCTACAACTTTTACATTAAGTCCTTGTTCCAGAATCAGGTCAATACCCCTTAATAGAGGCCCTAATACCCGCTGCGTCACCATCAAACAATACCGTAATATTATTGGTCAATCTATTGATCAACCTGATCTGATCCGAGCTGAGAGCAGTTCCTGATGAGGCTACAACATTCTCAATCCCTGATTGTCACATAGAAATAACATCTGTATAACCCTCTACCAAATAGCAATTGTCTTCTTTTGCGATACTTTGCTTGGCTTGATAAATTCCATAAAGGATCTTACTTTTATGGTAAATGATACTTTCGGGAGAATTCAGGTATTTGGCCGCTCTTTTATCTGATGATAAAATTCTTCCTCCAAATCCCAGTATTCTTCCACTCATACTGTGAATGGGAAACATGACCCTTCCCTTGAATCGGTCAAATTTGCGATTGTCCTTAACTATACTAAGTCCTGTTTTTTCAAGGAATTCGATTTCATATTTCTTACTTTCAGCCGTCATCTGTAAAAGCCGACCATTCATCCAGGGAATAGCCCAGTTCAAATTTTTTGATCGTTTCATCTGTAAAACCCCTTTCCTTAAAATAGGTCAATCCAATGGCTTTGCCTTTTTCAGAATTCAACAGGATATCGGCAAAATAATTTTTAGCATATTCAGAAACGAGAAACATACTTTCCTTTTCATCAGCATCGCTTCTTTTCTTCATCATTTTGAACCGTCTCCTCTATTTCTATCTGATACTTTTTGGCCAGATACCTTATCGCTTCCGGATAAGAATAATGTTCATGCTCCATTAAAAAAGTAATAGCATTTCCCCCTTTTCCAGTACTGAAATCCTTCCATATCTGTTTTACCGGAGACACCATAAACGAAGGTGTCTTTTCATCCGTAAAAGGACTTAAGTCCTTTAAAATTTGCACCAGCTTTTTTCAGATTTACAAAATCACCAATGACCTCCTCTACACGAGCAGTTTCAAATACTTTGTCAATGGTTTCTCTTGCGATCATTCTTTCATCTGGAAATTAAAGTATAAAGATAAAAAAACTGCCAGAAGATGACAGTTTTTTTAAAGTAGCAATTATAATTTAAGTTTATGATACTGCCTTCAACTTCTTAATAGTAGATTTTGTCAGCTTATCTTCAGCATATTTCTAGGTCACCTTTAAACTTGTCTCTTCTGCTCCAGGCATTTCAAACATGGCATCGGTCAGAATCTCTTCACATAATGATCGAAGACCTCTTGCTCCAAGTTTGTATTCTACAGCTTTATCAACAATAAAATCAAGGGCCTTTTCATCAATTTTAAAAGTAATCCCATCCATTTCAAATAGTCTGGTGTATTGCTTGATAATGGCATTTTTGGGATCTGTCAAAATGGACCTTAGGGTTTTCTTGTCCAAAGGTCTCATAAAAGTAAGGGCCGGTAACCTTCCTATAATCTCAGGGATCAATCCAAATTTCTTTAAGATCGGAAGGAATGATATATTGTAATAAATTCTCTTCGTCAATTTTATCATCCGACATTGAAGCAGAGTACCCAACGGCCTGCATATTCAATCTTTTACTGATCACCTTATCTATTCCACTAAAAGCACCACCTGCAATAAAAAGAATATTTTTAGTATCAACTTCTACAAATTTCTGGTCAGGATGCTTTCTACCTCCTTTAGGTGGAACATTTACAACAGTTCCCTCCAAAAGTTTCAACAAAGCCTGTTGTACTCCTTCTCCTGATACATCTCTTGTAATAGATGGATTATCACTTTTTCGTGGCAATTTTGTCAATTTCATCAATAAAGACGATACCCTTTTCAGCTTTATCAACCTTATAGTCTGCAGCTTGTAATAATCTTGTTAAAATCGTTTCAACATCTTCACCAACGTATCCTGCTTCAGTTAAAACAGTAGCATCGACAATGGCAAAAGGCACATCAAGCATTTTTGCGATCGTTCTTGCGATAAGCGTCTTTCCTGTTCCGGTTTCTCCAACCAAAATGATATTACTTTTCTCGATTTCTATATCATCATCCTTTGAATTGGGTTTTTGAAGTAAACGTTTATAATGGTTATATACCGCTACAGACATTACTTTTTTCGCCTGATTTTGCCCAATGATATATTGATCCAGAAAATCTTTGATTTCTCTTGGTTTTTTTACCAGAAACTCGGAGCTGGTGTTTTTTTTCTCACTAATGGCCTCTTCCATGACAATACCATGGGCCTGTTCGATACATTTGTCGCAAATATGCGAATCTACACCTGCAATAAGCAAATTAGTTTCTTCCTTCTTTCTCTTGCAAAACGAACATTCCAGTTCTTCTTTCTTCGCCATAATCGTTTATATTTTAACGGAGTAAACCCCCAAAATAATTTTACTTGTTTCTGGTAAGTACTTCATCAATCATACCATAGGTCTTTGCTTCATCGGCCTTCATCCAGTAATCCCTGTCCGAATCGTCATGTACCTTTTTCACCTTTTGACCCGAATGCTTAGCAATAATCGCGTAAAGCTCATCTTTCAATTTCAAGATCTCACGTGCCGTAATTTCAATATCGGAAGCCTGTCCCTGAGCTCCTCCTAAGGGTTGATGAATCATAATTCTTGAATGTGGTAAGTGCCGATCTTTTCCCTTTCTCTCCTGCACACATAAGCACTGCCCCCATAGAAGCCGCCATTCCTGTACAAATTGTAGCCACATCTGGCTTTATAAACTGCATGGTATCATAAATACCTAATCCGGCATATACGCCTCCACCAGGAGAATTGATATAAATTGAAATGTCTTTGGCAGAATCCACACTTTCCAAGAACAATAACTGTGCCTGAATGATATTGGCTACCTGGTCATTGATTCCTGTTCCCAAAAAAATGATCCTGTCCATCATCAAACGTGGAGAAAACATCCATCTGGGCAACATTCAATTGTCTTTCTTCAATAATATATGGAGTTACACTACTAACCAACTGATCAACATACAAACTGTTGATACCTTGATCTTTTACAGCGAATTTTTTAAATTCATTTCCGAAATTCATAGATATATTTTTTAATCGTTTACGTCTGTAAATATACTAATTAATTGGGATGTAATAATCTTCAATTCATCTTCAACTTTCCCCATAAAAAAGTCAATTCACAGGGTCTTGTTTGACCGCATAAAAAAACTCCATAATGAAGATTCATTATGGAGTTTTATTGTTTTCAGGATCTATTTGTAAACCTCTTTGATAAAATCTTCGTAAGTCACTTCTTTGGTTTTCAATTTGATATTTTCTTTGAAGAATTTCAAAAGTTTTTCATTCTTTAACTGATCTGACAGCCTTCTTACTTCTTCCTGATTTGACAAAACGCGGTTCACGATATCCTCAAGTTCCTTATCTTCGATCTTGTTATCACCAAACTGAGCCATTTGAGCCCTTACAAAACCTTTCGTGTAATCCTTAAGATCATCATAAGTAATTTGTAATTTATGTTCGGTCATTAACTTTCCTTCGATCAATTGATATCTTAAGCCTTTTTCGGATCTTTCATACTCCTCACCAGCCTGTTCAGCGGTCATTGGTTTTTCACCGGATACGGCAAGCCATTTCTTAAGGAATTCTGCAGGAAGATCAAACTTTGTATTCTCGATCAAGCTTTCCGTAACTGCATTCAGCAATTGCTGATCAGCCTGAGAACCGAATTGCTTTTCAGCATCTTCCTTCAGTCTGTTTCTGAATTCATCCTCACTTTTTACCAAACCGGCACCGAATATCTTATCAAATAGATTCCTGGTTCAATTCTGCCAATTCTGTTTGCGTAATTTCTTCAATTGAAAAAGTCAAAACAGCATCGAAATCATGCGCATCATCATGTGAAAGACCCAGCACATTCATCAACATATGGTCATCAGTAAATAAACCCTTAGACTTCAATTCAATTGTATCGCCTACTTTAGCCCCAACAAATTTTTTGAGATTGGCCTTGCCTTTTATCTTTTCAAGCTTAAAAGTAGATTTCTTTTCGATCTCTTTTTCTTCGTTTACAAAAGTTCCGGTTACATTAGAATTTTCTTCAATAGCCGCCTGAGTGATCAATTTACCATATTGCTCTCTGAATATTATCGATCTGTGAATTGATCATTTTGTCATCAGCAATAATCTTATAAGCGGTAATCGCTTTTTTTGGTTTAAGGTTTACCTCAAAATCAGGAGCAAGTCCTAATTCAAACTCAAAGGTAAACTGATCTTCGTCCCATGAGAAATTCTCCTTCATCTTAGGTAATGGATTTCCCAGCACATCCAATTTCTCTTCAACCAAAAATTTATTCAATGATTCCTGTAGAAGCTTATTGACCTCATCAATCATTACAGATTTACCGTATTGTTTCTTTACAAGACTCATTGGAACATGTCCTTTTCTAAATCCAGGAATATTTGCTTTCTTTCTGTAATCATGAAGCTGCGTATCCACTTTTTCCTGATAATCATTCGCTGTGATATCAATTTTAACAACCGAATTCAGCGCGTCAATGTCTTCTTTAGTAATTTTCATTATGAATAAATTTATCTCTTTTTTAAAAATTGAGGCTGCAAAAATAATGATTTTACATCAATTTACAGCAATGATAATCGTATTTGGAAGTATAAAATTGACAATCTTATGTTAAAATTTAGATAGAGAAGTGGAGCGCGTAAAATGAATTCCTATTTTTCTATCAGCTTTTGGAGCACAGATTCAAAAAATGAGAGCAAAATACTGAACAAGAGCGCTGTCCAAAATCCCGAAACACTAAAACCGTCTATCCAGTGATTGGCAAGAAGTATCAATGCCGCATTAATCACAAATAAAAACAAACCAAGGGTAAGAATAGTGACGGGAAGAGTTAGTATAACAAGAATCGGCTTTAAAATGGAGAATAAAATACCGACAATAAAAGCAACCCAAATAGCAGTTCCGTAATCATCAACATCAACACCTGGTAACAGATAGGCAATAACAAGCACTGCAACAGCAGTAAGCAAAATTTTTAAAATATAATTCATGTCAAAGATTTAAAGGCTACAAGGCAAATTAATCATTTTCGAGGAACCCTACAACATTATTGTAAAAATCTATAGGATTTTCAGCATGAAGCCAATGGCCCGCATTCGCTATGCTAATGATTTTACTATTCGGAAAATGAGCCGAAATCATATCTTTATCCTGCTCACCTATATAACCTGACAAAGCCCCTTTTAAAAATAACACCGGACCCTCAAATATGGTTCTGGGTGGCAATGAAACGCCAATTTCATCATAGTGTTCTTCAAGTACTTCGAGGTTAAATCTGAAAGCGAACTGATCCTTCTCTTTTCTGTACACATTCTTTAAAAGAAATTGCCTTATCCCTATTTCAGGAATGTGCTTTTGAAGAATTTTATCTACCTCTGAACGAGAACTTATCTTTTTAAAATCAACTTCCCCAAGTGCATCGAGAATCACTTGATGGTGTGGAGGATAAAACCGAGGTGCAATGTCAGCCACAATTAATTTATGCACTCTTTCAGGATATTCAACTGCAAAAAGCATCGCAGTTTTACCTCCCATAGAATGACCAAGGATCTGAACACTTTTTAGTTCGTGATAATCCAGGTAATAGAGAAGATCTTCCACCATGAGTTCATAAGAAAAATCATCGTCATGAAAACTTCTGCCATGATTTCTTTGATCTACTACATGTACCTCGTAATTATCGGAGAACTTAATTGCCAAAGATTTCCAGTTATCGCCCATTCCGAGAAAACCATGTAAAATGATCATCGGAAAGCCTTTTCCGGATATCGATGAATGTAATAGTTTCATTACTTAAGTTTTTGAAGGTACATACCTACCACATTTTGAAGCCCAAAATACAAAGCTTCAGCTATCAATGCGTGTCCTATGGAAACCTCAAGTACTCCCGGCACTTCTTTTACAAAATAATGAAGATTTTGAAGATTAAGGTCGTGTCCGGCATTGATACCAAGACCATATTCACTTGCCTTTTTAGCAGTCTCTGCATAAGCTAAAACACCCGACTTATTTCCCTTTTCAAATTCAACGGCAAATGATTCCGTATATAATTCTATTCTATCTGTTCCCGTAGCTGCCGCTGATTCCATCAAAGTGACAACCGGATCCATAAAAATAGAGGTCCTGATGCCGTTTCTTTTAAATTCTTCCACAACTTCTTTTAAAAAAACACTGTGTTTGTTCGTGTCCCAACCTGCATTTGAAGTAATTGCATCAACCGCATCAGGAACCAAGGTTACCTGTTCGGGTTTGATCCTTAAAACAAGATCCATAAATTCCTGAATTGGATTGCCTTCTATATTGAACTCTGTGGTAACCACGCTCTTGAGATCTAAGGCATCCTGATATCTGATATGTCTTTCATCGGGCCTTGGATGTATTGTAATGCCCTGAGCACCAAAATTCTGTATATCAACAGCTGCCTTTAAAAGATCCGGAACATTACCTCCTCTTGCATTCCTCAAAGTAGCTATTTTATTGATATTGACGCTTAATTTAGTCATTGGTCTGTTATTTATAATTTTAATGCAAAAGATATTATATCTTTACACAAAAGTTCGATTGAATCAGTGGGCAAAATTACAATTTTATCCTTAGTAACCATCTTATTTAATGCAAACCATCACTTACATATTAAAAGACATTCAACCTTTTAAGTTAAAGGATGATATCGTTCATATGATGAAAACTTTTGACCAATATCCGTTTTCTCATTTACCAGTTGTTGACACTAAGCTTTTTTATGGAGCCATTTCACGCGAAGAAGTAGAATTGATCATCACGGAAAAGCTCAAATTGAATGATTTTAAACATCTCATTGAACCATTTTACGCCACGGATAACATGAATTGGTTCGAGGTTTTACAGAATTTTGCTACCCATAATACGAACCTGATGCCCGTTTTAAATGCCAAAAAAAAATATCTCGGGTATTATGAACTTGATGATTTTCTGAACATTTTCAAATGTACCCCTTTCCTGCATGAAGAAGGCGTCATTCTTGTTGTTGCCAAAAATATGAATGAGTACTCTTTTAGCGAGATTTCTCAAATAGTAGAATCCAATAATGCGACATTATTTGGTGCTTTCGTATCTAAAATTGATGGTGAAACAGCTCAAATCACATTAAAATTGAGCCTTCATGACATCAATAACACCTTGCATTCATTCAGAAGATACAATTATGAAATTCTGAATGAGTTCGAAAAAGACAAATACCTTGAAGAATTGAATGACCGTTCCAATTATTTGCAAAAATACCTCAATATCTAAGACCCGTACAATCTATGAAAGTAGGAATCTTTGGACAATCAAATAATGAGAATACGATCAGGTATGTACAGGAACTTGTTGAACTTTGTAAGGAATACAAAGTGTCCATGGTTTTTGAAGAAAATTTTTCCAAAAGCTTCCATGAACAGGCAGAGGTTAAAAGTGTAGAAACCTTTTCCGAATATAAGGACCTAGACAAGGGCCTGGATTATTTCTTCTCCGTTGGAGGGGATGGAACATTTTTAAGGTCAATTACGTTTATCAGAGATCTTGAAATTCCTGTAATAGGTATCAATACGGGAAGGCTGGGGTTTTTAGCCAATATTCAAAAGGAGAGTATTCGCTCAGCATTTGAGCAGATCATGAAAGGTCAATTTGTTGTTCAAAAAAGGTCTTTGCTTCATGTAATTACCGAAGGAGGTCAGAACGAAATTGGAAACTTGAATTTTGCTCTAAACGAAATAACGATCACCAGAAAGAATACCGCCTCCATGATCAAAGTGGATACCATATTAGATAAGGAATTCCTTACAAGTTATTGGAGCGATGGTTTGATCATTTCAACACCTACCGGTTCCACAGGATATTCTTTGAGTTGTGGCGGACCGATCATTTCACCTTCGTCCAAGAATATTGTCCTCACTCCCATAGCCCCTCATAGTTTGGCAGTGCGGCCATTGGTTATTCCGGATCAAACCGAAATAGAATTACAAATTGATAGTCGGGCCGATGAAGTACTGCTTACACTAGATTCCCGTATGTACACTTTGAACAACAAATCAAAGGTATTTATAAGGAAGTGTAAATTTTATATTAAGACTCTTCAACTGAACGATCAAACCTTTATAAAAACCCTGCGTGAAAAACTCCTTTGGGGTGAGGATAAACGCAATTAAATCATAGGATATAGTACAATTTTACGCTTAAAAAACTGTTAATCAAAAAAGAGCATTCATTTCAACTAAATGCCAATGTATTTTTTTATATTTGCAAACTATTTTTTATGATGAAAAAAATTGTAATTGTAATCCTGTTTTTCTGCTTTTCCGGTAGTGTTTTTTCTCAAGTAAATGAGGCCGGAATTTTTGTCGGAGGCAGTAATTACATAGGAGATATCGGACGTACGAATTTCATTTATCCCAATAGCTTTGCCTTTGGAGGAATTTATAAATGGAACATGCACCCCCATTATTCGATCAGGGCCACTTATATCTATTCAAAAATTTCAGGAAATGACTCTGAAACGAACAACTCTTTCAGAAAATACAGGGACCTGAGCTTTTCAAACGATATACATGAATTGGCGGTGGGAATAGAATACCATTTCTTCAAATACAACTTAGATAAAACTGGTTATACCAAGACTCCCTATATGTTTGTGGAAGCAGGAACCGTGAATTACGGAACTTTGGACAATGGCCGTACTTTTAATTTTACCATGCCCTTTGGTGCTGGATTCAAAACAAAACTTGCCCCGGGAGTCGGAATAGGCTTTGAAGCGGGTTTCAGATATACATTTAAGGATGATATAGACAGTTATCCTTTTGATCTTGATAGCCCCAATGTACAAATAAACCCTAATAACAATGACTGGTATGTATTTACCGGAATAACCCTGGTCTTTGCATTTGGAAGAGAAGGATGTTATACAGGAAGTTTTTAAATCGAAATTTTGGATATAGTTTCACAAATAGATAAAGATTTTATTCCCAAACATGTTGCAGTGATCATGGATGGTAATGGGAGGTGGGCCAAAAATCAGGGGTTCAAAAGAGTTCTGGGCCATCAAAAAGGCGTGGAATCGGTAAGACAAACTGTTGAAGCTGCTGTGGAACTAGGAATCGAGGCTTTAACACTTTATGCATTCTCAACTGAAAACTGGAAACGGCCAAAAATTGAAGTCGACACACTGATGAGTATTTTAGTGAACTCATTGAAAAAAGAGATCGATACTTTTCAAAAGAATAATATAAAACTACAGGCTATTGGCAATTTGAAAAAACTGCCATCAATTGCAAGGAATCAGTTACGTGATGTCATGAAAATGACCGAAAAAAATGACGGCATGATCTTGACCTTAGCCCTTAACTACGGGGCTAAAGAGGAATTAATCAGAGCGACAAAATCCATTTCTAAAAAAATTGTTAATAATGAGCTGGAAATAGAAGAAATTGATGAAAAAATTATAAATAGTCATTTATATACATTTACTTTGCCCGTCGTTGATTTTTTGATTCGAACTAGTGGGGAAATGCGCATCAGCAATTTTTTATTATGGCAAATTGCCTATGCCGAATTGTATTTTACTGATATTTTATGGCCCGATTTTAGGAAGAAGGACTTTTACGAAGCAATACTGAATTATCAAAGAAGAGAAAGACGATTTGGAAAAACAAGTGAACAAATTGAAAACAGTAATAAATAACTTAAGATATGCAGTTCTGCTGCTATTTTTTATCTTATCTGGTGTTACTGTGAATGGGCAAAGCACTCCCCAAAACAATATTACTACTCAAGATACAATACCGGTTAACAAACCACTTGATACCGTACCTGTACTACAACAAAAGGCAGACTCGTTAAAAACGCTGTCCACTTTTAGCGTACTGGATTCGCTGGATCCAGGCACTGAACCGTCAGATACGATCAAAAAAGTCGTAACAGGAGCCAGTCACACTGGAAAAGAATAAAAAATATCTTTTAGGTGGAGTTTCTGTAGTAGGAAATGAAACCATTTCTGAACAATCAATTCTGATATTTTCCGGCTTAAATTCGGGGCAACGATTAAAAATCCCGGGAGATAAATTATCTTCCTCGATCAAAAGATTGTGGGGTTCCAAATTATTTTCCAATGTTGATGTTTATGCCACAAAAATTGACGGTGATGCCATATACCTGGAGATTAATGTCCGTGAACTGGACAAAGTAGGGAAATTAACCATTACCGGTCTTAAAAAATCTAAAATTGAGGACCTTCGGAAGGAGATAGAATTCCAGGAAGGTTCCATGTTAACAGAAAACCTGATCACAACCACTGAAAACTTTATCAAAGATAAATACAGAGAAAAGGGATATTTAAAGACGAAAGTAACCATCAATACCAAAAAAGATACCAGCCTCCCAAACACCCAGGATGCTCTTATTGCCATTGATAAGGGAAGCAGGATCAAAATTAAGAATGTAAGGTTTCATGGAAATACCGCTTTGTCTGACAAGAAGCTTAAAAAGGTCATGAAGAAGACCAGGCAAAAAGGAATTAAACAACTTTTTTCGCCTTCAAAATTTGTGGAGGATCTTTATGAAGAAGATCTCGATAAGGTAGTGGAACTTTTTCAGGAAAAAGGATTCAGGGATGCATTGGTAGTAAAGGATTCCATCTCCTGGAATGATGATAATACCATTAATCTCGATATATTTTTAACGCAGGGTGAACGTTATAAATTTGGTTCCATCGCATTTCTGGGTAATACTGTTTTTACCGACCAACAGTTACAAAGTATTTTAAGAATTGAACCTGGGGTTACTTATAATGGAAAAGCCTTAAATGAAAGGGTGTATGGAGACGGAACTCCGGAATCTCAGGATATTACGAACACCTATTTGGATAACGGTTATCTGTTTTCAAGAATAAACGCAGTTGAAACCAGTGCTGACAACAATACTATCGCCTTGGAGATCAGGATCATGGAAGATGAACCGGCTAGTATACGAAAAGTAACTGTTAAAGGAAATGACGTAACGAATGACCATGTTTTATACAGAGAGATCAGAACCAAACCCGGAGATCTCTTCAGTAAGAGTGATATTGTGCGATCGATACGTGAACTTGGACAACTTGGCTTTATCGATCCTGAAAATATAGTACCTGACGTACAACCAAATTTCGCTGACAAAACAGCTGATATTGAATACTCGGTTTCTGAGAAAGGTTCTAGCCAGATTGAACTACAGGGTGGTTATGGTGGAGGAACTTTTGTAGGAACTCTTGGATTATCTTTTAACAACTTTTCGGTAAAAAACATTTTCAATTTTAAAGAATACAAACCAGTTCCTCGAGGTGATGGTCAGAACATTGCACTTAGACTGCAAGTGAGTAGATTTTACAGAACTTATAGTGTGTCTTTTTCAGAGCCTTGGATGGGAGGTAAAAAGCCCAAAGGATTTAACTTTTCCGTTTATAACTCGAGTCAATTTGGTTTCGATCCATTCACGAATGATGTCGACAAGGATCAACTACTTGACATTCTTGGAGCCTCAGTTGGTCTGAGTCAGCGTTTGAAATGGCCGGATGATTTCTTTACTTTGTCAACTTCATTAAATTACCAGCGTTTTAAGCTAAAGAATTACAATATATCCTCTTTTGATTTTGATGATGGAATTTCTAACAACTTCAATTTTGCCGTTAATTTTGGAAGAAGTTCGGCAGGTCCAAACCCTGTATTCCCTTCTGGAGGTTCTCAATTTAACTTGCTTGTTGAAACTTACTCCGCCATATTCTTTGTTAAATGACAAAGATTATACAGATCTTCCGGATGAAGAAAAATACAACTGGATCGAATTCTATAAAGTTGTGTTCTCCGGAAAGTGGTATAGCCCGGTCATAGGAAAAATGGTTTTAATGTCTAATGCAGAATTAGGTTTTCTTGGGGCGTATAATGATGAAATTGGTGCACCACCATTTGAAAGATTTTATGTGGGTGGTGATGGAATGCAACAAGGAAGGTTCGATGGTAGAACAACGATAGCCTTAAGAGGTTATCCTAATTCAAGTTTGTCATCACAAACTGGGGGGACGATTTATAATAAGGTTGCATTAGAATTAAGATATCCTATAACCTTAAAGCCGTCAGCTTCGATCTATGCCCTTACCTTTTTGGAAGGAGGTAATTCATGGAATGAATTTGATGAATACAGACCCTTTACGTTAAAAAGGTCTGCTGGTGGTGGTCTTAGGGTGTTTATGCCGGCTTTTGGTTTGCTTGGAGTTGATTTTGGATATGGGTTCGATACGATCCCCGGATCCAACCAAATTTCAGGGTGGCAAACACATTTTATCATAGGACAACAGTTTTAAGCTAAATTGTTATATTTGCCCAAAATCAAGAAATGGCACGATATTTTCTTGAAAACTAATAGAATGAAAGTAAATAGGGTTTTAATTTTAGTTTTTGTATGTTTTAACTTTATTGTTAATGCTCAAAAGCCACAAAGAGTAGCCTATATTGATATGAACTATATTTTGGAAAATGTTCCTGAATATGCAGCTGCTCAGGCTCAGCTAGATACTAAAATAAAAACCTGGCAACAAAAACTAGATGTACTTTCAGAGGAGATCGAACAGTTAAAAACCGATCTGAGCAATGAAAAATCCTTACTAACCAAGGAATTGATCAGCGAAAGAGAAGAAGATATAGATATCAAAGAGCAGGAATTACAAAGATTACAACAGGCTTATTTCGGGCCCACAGGAGATCTATTTCAAATGAGAAAGCAATTTGTAAAACCTGTTCAGGATCAAGTTTATAATGCGATTCAAGATATCGCAACTAAAAAGCGTTATGACTTTGTTCTTGATAAATCGAGTGATCTGATCCTGTTGTATAGTAACAGTAAATTTGATATCAGTGAACTGGTATTGAATTCAATAGTAAAAAACAGAAAAAGACAGGCGGTACAAGACCTTAAAACTGAGAGATTGGCGAAAGCAGGAGTGGTTAGCAGTCCCACCGTACTTGAAAATGATAATGATGACATTCCGGAAGATGCTGAAGAAACTGAAGTTGAGGATACCGGAGAATATGTCAACGAAAAGCTTCCTGAAGAAAAGACCCCGGAGCAACTGAAACTTGAAGAAAGAATTGCAAAAAGAGAAGAGCTGAAAGAACGGATCAAAGCCCAGCAGGAGTCAAGAGCAAGAATGAGAGATTCACTAAAACAGGTGGCCGAAGAAAAAAGAGCTGCCAAATTAAAAGAAATTGAGGATAGAAAAAAACAGAGAGAAGAAGCAATAGATAACAAGAATTAAAAAAGAAGTAAAAACAAAAAAATTATTAATAACAAATTATTTGAAAAATGAAATTATTTAGAAATTTATTCGTGGCCTTCGCACTTTTGATGGCCTTTAATACCGTTCAGGCTCAAAGTGTTGCGCATATTGATAGTGAACAACTATTGATGGCTATGCCAGAAACAAAAGCAATGGAGACAGAATTGAAAAAGGTGCAACAAACCTATGCTGACGAGTACAATGCACAAGCAACTGCTTTACAAGCTAAATTGCAAAAATATGATGCTGAAGCACCGACTCAAACAGATGCGAAAAATGAAGAAAGAAGAGTAGAAGTTGAAGGCCTAAAACAAAAAATTCAAAAATACGCCCAAACTGCTGATCAGGAAATTCAAAAGAAAAGATTTGATCTTTTGAAACCTATCGTGGAAAAAGCTCAAAAAGCGGTTAGTGATGTAGCTACTGAAAAAGGAGTCAAATATGTTTTAGACTCGTCTCCTGGAAAAGGACTGATCGTTTTCGAAGGTGAAGATTTAATGCCTTTTGTTAAAACCAAATTAGGTATTCAATAAAATCTATTGTTTATATAAAAAAAACATCCTTGCTTCTAGGATGTTTTTTTTTGCTTTTTTTCAGAACTTTTTAAAGGAAGAAAATTATTGTATCAAGATTTTAGAGATATTATTGATACCAACTTGCATATTTAACATAATTATTGGCTATTCTGTCTATCTCTCCTGAAATAAGTTCCTGATTGATATCTTTTATCTTTTTCGCAGGCGTCCCGGCAAACACAGTGCCGGAAGGAACTAAGGTCCCTTTGGTCACCACAGCCCCAGCTGCTATGATACTATTACTTTCAATAACACAATCATCCATAACAATGGCTCCCATCCCTATAAGCACATTGTCGAATACGGTACAGCCATGAACCAAAGCATTGTGACCGATTGAAACATTATTTCCGATTTGGGTTGGTGATTTTTTATAGGTAGCATGAATTACAGCTCCATCCTGTATATTTACCTTATTCCCGATCTTTATAAAATGTACATCTCCACGTATCACTGCATTATACCATACACTGCATTGGTCCCCCATGCTCACATCACCTATAACCACAGAATTTTCAGCAAAAAAGCAGTCCTTTCCAAAAACTGGCACTTTACCATTGAGTTCTCTTATGATCATCGTTTTTTTTTGAAGGATTTAACACAAGTGTCAAAAGTAAGAAAAAATACTTTCGTAAATTTGCGTTCCAAACAATATACTTATGTCGAAAATAAAAATAGAATATACCTCAAATCCTGCAATCATCAAATTTGTTGCCGGCAAAATGCTTACTGAAAGTAGTTTTGAATACAATTCAATTGACGATGCAAAGAACTCTGCGTTGGTACAGCAATTGTTTCATTTACCCTTTGTCAAAAAGGTTTTTATCACCGCCAATTTTATTGCCCTTGAAAAATTTGATATTCTTGAATGGAAGGAAGTCGAAAAGGAATTACAGGAAATTCTTGAGGCTTATCTTGAGCAAAATGAATCTGTATTTTCCGAAGATCAAAAAGAGCAAATTGTAGAAGTTTATGCTGAAAGTACTCCAAATCCAAATGTTCAGAAATTCGTTACCAATAAACTGTTAAGCAATCAGAATATTGAACTTAGTGAGCAGGCAGAAGCACATGAAGTACCTCTGGCTTACGAACTTTTCGAATTTCCATTTGTAAAAGAAGTTTTTATCTCTGACAACTATGTTTCCATACAAAAATCGAATGACCTTGAATGGTTTGAAGTAAATAATACTTTAAGGGATTTTTTAAAGGAATACCTGCAAAGTGACAGAAGAATTGTAGCAGAAGGCTACGCCCCGGTGGCAAAGAAATCTCAGCAGGACAATCATAAGTTTACTGTGACAGATGATGATATTTCCAAAGAGATTATTGCCGTTTTAGAAGAATATATAAAACCTGCAGTGGCAGGAGATGGCGGTAATATTCAGTTCCTTTCTTACGTTGCCGAAACAAAAGAAGTGAATGTACTGCTTCAAGGCGCTTGTAACGGATGCCCCTCTTCGACCATAACTTTAAAGAACGGTATTGAAGCAACGCTTAAGCAATTACTACCCGGTAAAATCGGTGCCGTAAACGCCATGAACTAGAGAAATATTAGCCTATTATTTACATTGATATGAAAGTAAACATTCATCTGAAATCAGCTGTTTTACTTGCTTTTTTGGCGGGTAATGCAATTGCTCAAAAATCAACTCATACTTTGACTTATCCTGAAACAACCAAAGGAACCACCATTGACAATTATTTCGGAAATGAAGTAGCCGATCCCTATAGATGGCTGGAGGATGACAGGTCCTCCAAAACGGAAGACTGGGTGAAATCTCAAAACAAGGTGACACAAGGATACCTTGATCGTATTCCTTACCGTGATCAGATCAAAGACAGAATGACCAAATTGTGGAACTATGAAAAATACAGTTCCCCTACAAGGCATGGTGATTATGACTATTTTTATAAAAATGATGGCCTGCAAAATCAATATGTTTTATATAGGCAAAAAGAAAATGAGGAAGCAGAAGTATTCCTCGATCCTAATACTTTTTCAAAGGATGGGACCACCTCTCTGAGTACAGTTTCATTTACAAAGGACGGTAGCAAAGCAGCCTATGCAATTTCAGAAGGAGGATCGGATTGGAGAAAAGTCATTGTTATTGATGCGATAAGTAAAGAAGTCCTGGAAGATACGATAAAGGATGTAAAATTTAGTGGATTGTCGTGGTACAAGAATGAGGGTTTCTTTTATTCAAGTTATGATAAACCTGATGGTAGTGAGCTATCTGCAAAAACGGATCAACACAAGCTTTATTATCATAAACTTGGAACTCCACAAACAATGGATGAGGTGTTTTTTGGTCTGGATACAAAAAGAAGGTACGTTTTTGGTTATGTTACTGAGGATGAAAGATATCTGGTGGTTACTGGTGCCAATTCTACTTCGGGAAATGAACTTTATGTCAAAGATCTATCCGATCCAAAAAATGAATTAAAATGTATCGTTGATAATTTCAACAATGACCATACTGTTATTCATAGCGACGGTGATGAATTATTTGTCTCGACAGATCTAAATGCGCCTAACAAAAAAGTGATCAGATTTAACTTCAAGAATTCCGAAACATCACATTGGGAAGATTTTATTGCTGAAACAGACAATGTCTTAAGTATATCAACCGGTGCAGGTTATTTCTTTGCTGAGTATATGATAGATGCCATTTCCAAGGTGTATCAATACGATATGAAGGGGAAACTTGTCAGAGAGGTGGTTCTTCCGGGTGTGGGAAGCAGCAGTGGTTTTAGCGGAAAGATCAAAGACAAAACCCTGTATTATTCTTTTACCAACTATATCACTCCTTCTTCAATTTATGTTTATGATCCTTCGGATGGTAGCTCAACATTATTTAAAAAACCGAAGGTTGGTTTTGATTCAGACAACTATGAATCAAAACAAGTGTTCTATACTTCAAAAGACGGAACCAAGGTTCCGATGATCATTACCTATAAAAAAGGAACAAAATTGGATGGCAATAATCCTACTATACTTTACGGATATGGAGGATTTAATATAAGCCTCACTCCTTCATTTAGTATTGTAAATGCCTCGTGGCTGGAAATGGGCGGCGTATATGCCGTTGCCAATCTTAGAGGAGGAGGTGAATACGGAAAAGCCTGGCATGATGCCGGAACTCAATTAAAAAAACAAAATGTTTTTGATGATTTTATTGCAGCTGCAGAGTATCTGATCAAAGAGAATTACACTTCAAGTAAATTTTTGGCCATCAGAGGTGGCTCCAATGGTGGCTTACTGGTGGGAGCTACCATGACCCAAAGACCCGATTTGATGCAGGTTGCACTTCCTGCTGTTGGGGTTTTGGATATGCTCAGATACCATACTTTTACGGCCGGAGCCGGTTGGGCCTATGACTATGGCACTTCTGAACAAAGTGAAGAAATGTTTGATTACCTATATAATTATTCACCGGTACATAATGTGAAAAAAGGAACTTCTTATCCGGCAACTCTTGTAACAACAGGTGATCATGATGACAGGGTTGTTCCCGCGCATTCATTTAAATTCGCAGCAGAACTTCAGGATAAGCAAAAGGGTGAAAATCCGGTATTGATCAGGATAGAAACTCAGGCAGGGCACGGAGCAGGAACACCTGTTTCAAAGACCATTGATCAATATGCTGATATTTTTAGCTTTACGCTATATAATATGGGCATCACCGAGCTAAGCACGGAAGTCAAAAACTAGTTGTCTATTCAATAAAGAAACTCATCTAGCTGATTGAAAGGATTTTGATGGCTTTGGTACCTAATGTCACCATTGCCCCTTTTTCTTTGCCTATCAGTAGTGCTCCAATTGGAGAAGAAGATGATACAGCGTAATAGTATTTTCGCGCAACTTCAAGTTGCCCGGCACTGATGGATAGAAAATAGGTTCCCTGATCTGTGGTGACAAGACTTCCTATTTTGACCTTTTCAGAAACAGTATTTAATTGTATTCTATTAAGGGTTTCCTGCATTTTTTTGGCAACTTCAAATTGCTGAGATGCTTTTTCCATTTCAAGATGCAACATGGCCCTTCCTGTTTCGTGTTTGTCACCAGCCGAACTTTTGGATTCCTGTTCCAAGGCCTTGTGGCTCTCGGTCATCATGGTCTCAATAATGGTTAGTTTATCATTTACAAATAAAAAACATTGCTTTAATAAAGCTTCCTTGATCATCACATCTAAATTTTAATCAAAAATAGCAGAAATTAGGTTCTGATTATGTTCTTCTAGTAAAACGATTTATATTACAAGCTATTAAAATGAGTATTATGATCAAATCAAGGTGTGCCTGGTGCGGAGAAGATCCCTTATATGTGGCTTATCATGACAAGGAGTGGGGCGTTCCGGTATTTTCAGATGACAAATTGTTCGAATTTCTTGTGCTTGAAACTTTTCAGGCAGGTTTGAGTTGGATTACCATATTGAGAAAGAGAGAAAATTTCAGGTTGGCATTTGATGATTTTGACTATCAGAAAATTGCTTCTTATGATGAAACAAAATACGAAGCGCTGCTTCTTGATGCAGGAATTATCAGAAATAAATTAAAAATACGAGCAACAATTGGTAATGCTCAGGCCTTTATAAAACTGCAAAAGGAACATGGTAGTTTTTCCAATTACTTTTGGCAATATACCGATCACAAACCTCTGGAATGCCCAAGACAAAATCTAAAGGAAGTTCCCGCAACCACCCCTCTATCCGATAGAATATCCAAAGACCTGAAAAAAAAGGGTTTTAAATTTGTGGGTTCAACTGTGGTTTATGCCTATATGCAGGCAGTAGGCATGGTAAATGATCATGTTGAGGAGTGCTTTCGATATGAGGAAGTAATGATGTGATGTGGGAATGCTTCAATGCTAAATGCTACAATGCTTAAATGCTACAATGCTAAATGCTTAAATGCTTGAAATCGAACCTGCCTGCCGGCAGGCAGGGATTCAGCGAAGCTAATGCTTGAATTTAAAAATCTGCTCAGACAATCAGGGTGAAATATCACTTTTCATTGTGTCAATCCATCATCAGATCATTATATCGCTTCAAGGCCACCGGAACATATATTTCAGTTATAAGTTGGGCAGGATTTGGCGTGCTATCTGCGTCATTTACGTATATTTCAAAAGGCTCTCCGCTTTCTACTACTCTATACTCTTTCAGGTTCTCAGCATCAAACATGGCTTTTTCCCATGCCTCCTGAGAATTGGTATAAGCACCAGTTAATATGGTTTTAAAATAAGTACCTCTTTCCATATAACCAGTAAGTATATCAGAGTCTTGGCTGATGATCCTTTCTGCTATGGGATAGCCTACTGAAAACATTGTGGTGCCGTTTTCCTGATCAAATTTGTGATAGAGGGTAAACGGACTACCTGTTGTTCTGATGTTATTCTTCTGCACAAAATTTTCAACGTGGTCCATCATGCTCTTTGATTTATTGCTGATCTGGCTAATTTTACTGGATGTTGATACATAGAGATAAAACCCTCCGCTATAATCAACAACACCAACAGAGTCAATTAAGTATACCGCCAGTTTTTTTTGCAAATTTTTATCGAACAATTCAAGACCGCGCTCTTGCATAGGTCCTAATTGTTCAGTCATGCCAGAGGCCATAAATCTCGAAAAAAATGGAAGTTCTCCTTTTATACCCCAAGTTAACTCCGTACCTCTTTCCTTTTTATTCAAAATCCAATATACTTCTGAGGCCATATCCCCGAAAGGTGTTTCAAAAACCATTTCCTGATCAAGTCTTTCAGCTTTTTGCACTTTTAAGGTTTTCATGCTTCCGCCTCCTTCTATATCCGAAGTCCAGGTATACGCTCCTCCTTGGCCAACAGTGTTATCTGCATATTGCACACGTATTGTTGAATCCTGTTCATACCATGGGCCCCATTCTTTCCAATTTCGATAATCATTCAGGTCATTAAACACAACAATAGGATCAGCTTCAATGAACCTTGTTTTGGTCACATTGTAGCTGCCGTCAAGGGTAGCCAAATAAATGGCTCCTATCACAAAAAGGGCCAATAAAATAAGAATTATATTTTTTAAAAATTTCATTTGGAAGAAGTTTGGTCAAACAATAGTTCAAATATAATAATTAAATCTTAAATATTTCAATATGAGGCACTTAATAAATTTTTTTCATTTGGTAATACCTCTGATTTTATCTAAATTTGAACTGATAAAATTACAAATATTTACTTTATGAAATTCAGATATACCTTAGGCTTTATTTTAGCCATGACCTTTCTCTTTTCCTGTCAACCAAAACAGGAAAAAACAATCTCAACAGAGACCAGCACAGAGCAAAAAGATTCTTTTGACTACGTATCAGAACAGTTTGCGGATATCAAAATACTAAGATATCAGATTCCTGGTTTTGAACAACTTACATTACAGCAAAAAAAGTATGTATACTTTCTTGCTCAGGCAGGTCTGGCTGGAAGAGACATCATGTACGACCAAAATTACAGACATAACCTTAAGATCAGAAGGGCATTGGAAAACATCTACCTTAAATTTGAAGGAGATAAAAGTACAGCGGATTGGAAAAATTTTGAAACTTACCTAAAGCGTGTTTGGTTTGCCAATGGAATTCATCATCATTACGCCAATGATAAATTTATTCCTGAATTTTCAAAGGAGTACCTTGTCAGCCTAATGGAAGCTACCCAAACCAATCTTCAGGGAGAAGCTCTGGATGTGATTTTCAATGAAAAAGATGCAAAAAAAGTAAACCTAAATCCTGAAAAGGGGCTTATTAAAGGCTCTGCCATTAATTTTTACGGTCAAAATATCACAGCAGAAGATGTAGATGCTTATTATTCGGCGATGAAAGTCGACAAAAATCAACCAGTCGAAAAAGGATTGAATACGAAACTGATCAAGGAAAATGGAAGTATCGTAGAAAAGGTTTGGAAAAGTGGTGGTATGTATGGAGCTTCCATTGATCAGATCATTTATTGGCTCGGAATGGCCAAAGAAGTAGCTGAAAATGAGGCTCAGGCGAAAGGACTTGAATTACTTATTGAATATTATAAGACAGGTGATTTAAAAACCTGGGATGAATACAATATCGTTTGGGCTAAAGCCACTGAAGGAGATATTGACTATATCAATGGATTTATAGAAGTCTATAACGATCCAAAGGGATATAAAGGCTCATATGAATCAGTGGTACAAATCAAAGATTTTGAGATGTCTGAGAAAATGGCAGCGCTCGCTAATAACGCGCAATGGTTCGAAGATAATTCTACACTCGATCCGTCGCATAAAAAGAAGAATGTTGTAGGGGTTTCTTATAAAACCGTGAACGTGGCAGCCGAAGCAGGAGATGCTTCTCCTTCTACTCCTATCGGGATCAACCTGCCTAATAACAACTGGATCAGAGAGCAGCACGGTTCCAAATCGGTTTCTTTAGGAAATATCATACATGCATATAACAATGCCGGTGGCAGCGAGAGATTAAAAGAATTTGCCTATGACGAAGAAGAGGTGAAATTTGAAGAAGAATTCGGACAACTTGCCGACAAGCTACACACTTCTTTACACGAAGTAATAGGGCATGCTAGCGGACAATTAAATCCGGGTGTTGGTACTCCAAAAGAAACAATGAAAAATTATGCATCTACTTTAGAAGAGGCCCGTGCCGATTTAGTGGGTCTATATTATTTACCTGATGAAAAATTGGTAGAGATCGGAATTTCTCCAAACGCTCAAGCTATTGGAAAGGCAGCTTATGACGGATATATACGTAATGGCTTAATGACACAACTGATCAGGTTGAACCTGGGAGATGACATTGAAGAAGCTCACATGAGAAACAGACAGTTGGTGTCAGCTTGGGCCTTGGAAAAAGGAAGTGCTGATCAAGTGATCGAAAAAGTAACCAAAGATGGTAAAACCTATTTTAAAATCAATGATTACAATAAATTGAGAGATCTATTTGGGGAACTTCTTAGGGAAATTCAAAGAATCAAGTCAGAAGGAGATTTTGAATCTGGAAAGGCACTAGTAGAAACTTATGGTGTAAAAGTAGATCAGGACATCCATAAGGAAGTATTAGAGAGAAACAGCCAGTTCACATCAGCTCCTTATTCCGGTTTTATCAATCCTGTACTTGTTGCCAAAAAAGATGAAAATGGAGAAATTGTTGATATTGAAGTGCAGCAACCCGAAAGTTTTGCGGCGCAAATGTTACAATATGCTCAGGAATATACTACTTTACCAGACGAAAACTAAGCAATACATGCAAAAGACCGTAATTGCAATTTACGGTCTTTTGCGCTTTTAAAAGCCTCATCGAATCCATGACAGGTGTTATCATTAAATCAACAGGAAGTTGGTATTGGGTAAGAACAGAAACCCATAACCAATTTCAGTGCCGTATCAAAGGTAAGTTCCGAACCAAAGGAATAAAAAGTACAAGTCCTTTGACCGTGGGAGATCATGTTGATTTTGAGTTGGAATCAAAATCCAACACCGGAATAATAACCAAGATTCATGACAGAAAGAACTACATCGTCAGAAAATCAGTCAATCTTTCTAAACAAACCCACATCATTGCGGCAAACATTGATCTGGCTTTCCTTCTGGTGACCTTGGATAATCCTCCTACTTTTACTTCATTTATCGATCGGTTTCTGGCAACGGCTGAGGCATACCATATAAAAGCCATTCTTCTATTCAATAAAATCGATATGTACAATGAAGAACTCAACCTTAAGAAAAATGAGCTGATCAGGGTTTATGAAAATATTGGATACACTTGCCTGGAAATTTCAGCAACTGAAAATATCAATATTAAAGAAGTGAGTGAGCTTATGCTGGGAAAAATAAGCATGTTTTCAGGGCATTCCGGAGTCGGAAAATCAACCCTGATCAATGCCATAGATCCCAGTTTACAATTGAAAACAGCAGAAGTTTCAGTACAACATAAACAGGGTCAGCACACCACTACTTTTGCTGAAATGTTTGCGCTGCCAACAGAACCTGAAAGTTATATCATTGATACCCCGGGTATAAAAGGTTTTGGTGTTGTTGATTTTGAACCCAGCGAAATAGGTGATTATTTTCCAGAAATTTTTGCTTTAAAACAGTCTTGCAAATTCAATAATTGCATGCACATTAATGAACCTAAATGTGCCGTTAAAAAAGCGCTTGAAGATGGTGAAATTGCCCCTTCACGCTACCGGAGCTACCTTCAAATCCTGGAGGGTGAAGAAGAAAACTACAGAACAAATAGTTACGATTTTTAATAAGCTGTCTGACTAATCCTTTTAGAAGGAAATATTTGTATGCGTTATTTTCTATTGTTTCTTATAATTATCATTTTGATTCTTCAATATATTTGTTAATTTGTATCTAAACTCGTTCAAATGGATCTATGAAAGCAGTAATTCAAAGGGTAAGCCATGCCTCCGTAACAGTGGAGGATCAAATTATCAGCAAAATTCAGCATGGCCTTCTTGTACTGTTGGGTATCACCCATACCGATGGTTCTGAACAAACCAAATGGCTCTGTCATAAAATACTAAACCTAAGGATCTTTGATGATGAACAAGGCGTTATGAACAAGTCACTTATTGATATAAGGGGCGATGTGATCATCGTAAGTCAATTTACGCTTATGGCAAGCACGAAAAAAGGGCATCGTCCCTCCTATATCAAAGCTGCAAATGCTGAGATAGCCATTCCGATATACGACGAGTTCATTGCTGAATTTGAAACACTTTTTGGTAAAAAAGTAGGTACGGGAATATTTGGAGCCGACATGAAAATAGACCTTCAAAATGACGGACCTGTCACTATTATAATTGATACAGAATCCAAACAATAAGGTCAAATTGCAAAAATTCAAATATCGATTTTCTGCTCTAAAAAAAATAGCGGCAATGCCGCTATTTTTTATGCTATTCTGATATTTCTAAAGTACATAGGCATATCCCAGAGAGAACACGAGGCCACCTATATGACTTTCACCAAAAGCTTTATCCTTTTGGATGGTTCTTGCTCCCCAGGAGCCTCTGAAACCGGCATAAATTTCATGTTTATCACCCAGTTTCCTAATGATACCAGTACCGGCATGAAAACCAAAATTATACGTATTTAAATCATTTTTTGTGCTTGTTTCAGCGTCAAATGATTGAGGAGGAACAGGCACCCATAAAGGGCCTGTTGACGGATCAGCAGGATTATAATTCGGATTAAATACAATCAATGGGTCTCTGCCCTCGGCATCAAGAGTTATCAAACTTGTACCACTGGTTTTCTGATTTGCATTTACAAGGAACCCTATATAAGGGCCGGCCTCTACATACCATCTCCAGGTCTTACCCCAGCCTAACTTTCCTAAAATCGGGATTTCAATATAATTGAGTTCCGAAACGTTGTTAAAATCACCATACATTGGGTTCGTATCTGTCACCGGACCCTTTCCCTGAAGCGAAAGCATATAATTGAGCTGATCAATTGAACCAAATGCGCTTAAAGCAGGTGTTGGTATCGGTTGCAGATCCTATTCTTTCACCTCCTCTTTGAGTATACAATACTTCCAATTGAAGCGAAAACAAATCATCCACAGGATATTCAACAAATACACCAATATCAACACCTGATGAGGATTCATAATCTTCCGTGTAAATATTATCAGAATTATCGGTAATCCTTCCTATACTATACCCTACTTTTCCACCAATTTTAACCTGAGCGAAAGAGACGTTAGTAATAAGAAAAAAAGCGAGTAAAAGTAGTTTGATTGAAGTGTTTGATTTCATTTGTGCTTTTTTGATCATTAAATTTTGAATGCAGCGAAAAAACTATGTTTTCTCTTAACTGAGGATTAAATATAGAAAAATTATCATTAATGTGACAAAGCTATCGGGGAATTTTAAAACAACCTATAACTTAACAGTTACAATCAGTATCACAATTGCCTTGTTTTTTTTTAGGCTTGTAAAAGAACTTTCTCACCAAAAATACAACGGCAAAAATTAACGCCCACATATACCAAAATCTCCTGTATCATAAGTATTAATTTAATAAAGTAAAGGTTAGAAATGAGGCTATATATGCGATTGCACCCATTCCAAAGAGTTGCACCATTGGCCATTTCCAGCTGTTGGTTTCTCTTTTTACAATAGCCAAAGTACTCACACATTGCATGGCAAAAGCATAAAAGACGAGCAGAGACATACCAACAGGTATATTGAAGAGTTTTTCACCGGTTTCTTCATTTATTTCATCTGCCATACGCTGCTTAATGGTCGTATTCTCTTCATCATCGTTTCCTACACTGTATATGGTAGCTAAAGTTCCTACAAAAACTTCCCTTGCTGCAAAAGAAGAAATCAGTGCTATACCGATCTTCCAATCATAACCCAAAGGTTTGATAGCGGGTTCAATGGCCTTACCCATAACCCCGATATAGGAATGTTCTAATTTATAGGAAGCCATAGCTTCCCGATAACCAGCACTTTCTGTTGATTCAATTTTCATCGCTTGCTACAAAATTCTCTTCCGCAGTATCAAATGAGTCAGGACCATTTGATGCCAAAAACCATAGGATAATGGAAATGGCAAGAATAATTTTCCCAGCTCCAAAAACAAAAGCTTTTGTTTTTTCAACTACTGTATAAAAAACATTCTTAAGTGAAGGTAATTTATAGTCTGGCATCTCTATCAGGAAAAAGCTTTTCCCCTCTACTTTAAGCGTTTTATGCAACAGATAACCTGAAATAAGCGCCATAAAAAATCCGAGGAGATATAAACCTAATAAAGTCAAGCCCTGTAAGCTAAAAACACCCAGAATACGATCCTGTGGTATGATCAAGGCTATGATGATGGCATAAACGGGAAGTCTTGCCGAACAGGTTACAAAAGGTACCACCATTATGGTAATGAGTCTTTCTTTCCAGCCACTGATGTTTCTCGCTGCCATTACGGCGGGTATGGCGCAGGCTGTACCAGATATTAACGGTACGACACTTTTACCACTCATTCCAAATCGACGCATGATCTTATCCATCAAAAACACCACACGACTCATATACCCTGTCTCTTCCAGAATAGACACAAAAAGAAATAAAATGGCAATTTGCGGAATAAAAATGATGATCCCGCCAATCCCCGGTATGATTCCTTGACTGATCAAATCTGTCAACTTACCTGCTGGAAGCAGTTCCTGTGCCTTTGAACTCAGTTCAGCAAAAAAAGCATCAATAAAATCCATAGGTATACTTGCCCAATCAAAAATCGATTGAAAGATCATCATAAGTATAACGGCAAATATGACATAGCCAAAAATCTTATGGGTGAGCACCCGGTCCAACCTGCTTCTGAGGTCCCTCGCTTTTGATTTATCAACCTTATAGGTTTTCTTTAAAATTGAATTGATTTGTTGATAGCGAAAAATTGTTTCTTTATGCTGGTACTTTTTAAGTTTGGATGGATCCTTCTTATAGGTTTTGATCAAGGCAACTTCCTCCTCCGATAGATCATCGTATTTATCGAGTTGTGTTATGTACAACCAGGCTTTATACAAAGACAATTTTGGGAAACTTTCCTTTAATTTTTTGAAATATTCCTTATCGATCTTTTCTGAAATATGAGCAAGAGCTGAAGTATCTAAGGCCTTGTAATTCTCAATCACTTTTTTTAGTTCATCAATGCCAATATTCTTTCGGGCACTGATAAGGACTACTTCACTTTTCAATTCAATCTTCAGTTGTTCCAGGTCTATCTCAACACCCTTTTTACTCAACTGATCAGCCATATTAATGGCGAGAATGGTTGGAATCTGAAGGTCCTTTATTTGCGAATATAACAGCAGATTCCTCTTAATATTTTCTATGTCTGCCACCACAACGATGACATCAGGAAAATCTTCATGTTCCTTATGCAACAAGGTTTGCAAAACGATATTTTCATCAATGCTTGTTGGATTGATACTGTAGGTTCCCGGAAGATCAACAATAGAAGCGTGGCAGCCTCGAGACAATAAGGCCTTACCAACTTTTTTATCGACGGTTATACCCGGGTAATTTCCTACTTTCTGGTTCAATCCTGTCAATTGATTGAATAGAGAAGTTTTTCCCGTGTTAGGATTACCCACTAAAGCTACTTTTATGGCTTTATGTTCAGGCATGAATTATACTTTGGTGATCAGAATTTGTGAAGCAGTTTCTATTCTGATTGCAAGATGGCTGCCATTTACCCGAATATATAAGGGGTCTTTTAAGGGCGCTTTTTGAATTAATTCAACTCTTACCCCTGGCAAACAACCCATTTCCAAAAGCGCCAATGGAATACTATCAAATGAAATTTCTTCTATGATGCCCTTTTCTCCTACCCTTAAACTTGCAATACTTGTACTCAATTTTTATTTAGATTAATTATAAATACCATACGAAATTACGCAAAAATATTCGTTTAAAACTGATAATTATCACGAAACGATAAAATAAAAGGATAACTTTCCGAACCTTTATCTGTCTTCTAGCTTCAGTATATCAATGTCCTTTATGATACGTTCTATTTCCCTTGCATCCGTGCCATCATAAAATCCTCTGATCTGCTTTTTTTTATCAATTAATATAAACTGTTCCGTATGGATAAAATCCTGTTCTCCTCCATCTCCTTCATCCAATACGGCAAAATACGATTTACGCGCCAGTTCATAAATATGCATTTTATTCCCTGTTGTGATCTCCCATTTTCCATCAATGGCCTTGTTTTTATCGGCATAGGCTCTTAGGACAGAAACACTGTCAATATCCGGTGTAACTGAATGTGACAAAAATTTCAACTCCTTGTCATCTTTATAATATTCCTGAAGTTCTGACATATTGATTGCCATGATAGGGCAAATGGTTTGACATCTGGTAAAAAAGAAATCGGCAATATAAATCTTTCCTTCAAAGTCCTTCTTACTGATGGAATCACCATTTTGATTGATCAAATGAAAATCGGCAACTCGATGGTTTCTGCTTACGTTTTTTACTGCGTCATCCACCAATCTTGGATTTACATCTACCGGATTGTACACGGGAAGTACCGTTTTTGGTTTAACCAGGAAATACAACACAGGAATAAATACAACGCTAAAGAAAAAAATAAACATTAAAGTTGATCTGGACTTCTTGAAAAATTCTAATAAATACATATTTCGTATCTTTGGTCTTCTTAAAAAATTGCTAACAGCATTACAAAAGTAATCTTTATGAAGTATTTTTTGCTCTATATACTTCTATTATTTTCATTGTCAGGACTTGCCCAACAGCAGGCGCTTACTGACCTTGACTACCTTGAGGAGTTATCTGATTCCGAAAGAAAAAATGCTGTTCATAAAATTGCCTATAAGGCGAATCCACTCACAGCACATTACGATATAGGATACCACAGATTTTTATGGGAAGTGGATCCTGCCAAAGCTGAGATCAAAGGCGAAGTGACCACCTATTATACTGCGCTGGACGACATGAAGGAGATCGTTTTTGATTTGGCCGACAATATGAAGGTTTCAGAGGTGAAGCAGCGTGGGCAAGACCTGTCTTTTAGTCAAAATGAGAATGACGAACTCATTATAAGTCTTCTCTCGACTCAAAAAAAGAGTACGCTTGATTCCCTTACCGTCTTTTATGAAGGTAATCCGGTTAGCTCAGGGTTTGGTTCTTTCGAGATCAGTACCCATGGTTCGGGAAATACTCCGGTGCTTTGGACCTTGTCAGAACCTTACGGTGCCAAAGGATGGTGGCCCTGTAAACAGGACCTGATCGATAAAATTGATTCCATTGATATATTTATCAAACATCCTGAAAAGTACAAGGCCGCATCTAACGGCCTATTGGTTTCTGAAATTACTAATTCGGGACAAACCCTGACCCACTGGCGTCATCAATACCCTATTCCGGCCTATCTGATCGCCATAGCCGTGACAAATTATGCTGTTTACAAAGACAACACTGGAGACTTGGAATTTGACATTGTTAATTATGTATACCCTGAAGATCTGGATTATACAAAAGGACAAACTGCCATAACTCCGGCGATTATGAAGTTATTTAATGAACTTTTTGAAATGTATCCTTTTGCAAGGGAAAAATACGGACATGCGCAATTTGGTTGGGGTGGCGGTATGGAACATACAACCATGACTTTTATGGGAGGCTGGAGTCGCAGTTTGATCGCTCATGAATTGGCACATCAATGGTTTGGTAATAAAATTACTTGTGGTAGTTGGGAAGATATATGGTTAAATGAAGGGTTTGCCACCTATCTCGACGGCCTTGTTTATGAAAAATTTGATGGAGAAGCTGTTTTTTCACAATGGAGGAAGGCGGTGGTCAATACTGTGATCTCCTCCCCTTCAGGGTCAACATTTGTGAACGACACAACTTCAGTTTCAAGAATCTTTAATAGCAGATTGACCTATAGAAAAGGAGCCATGATCGTTCATATGCTCCGCTACAAGTTGGGCGATGAAGCATTTTTTAAAGGTGTTCAAAATTATCTAGCTGACCCTAAATTGTCCTATTCGTACGCCAAAACACCTGATTTACAGAGACATTTAGAAGCTGTGAGTAATACCTCGCTCGACGAATTCTTTAAAGATTGGTTTTATGGCGAAGGTTATCCGGAATACGAAGTGGTTTGGAATCAGAATGCCTCTGATCAGCTCATTCATTTTCAAGTGAGTCAGCAACAGTCTCACCCTTCGGTTTCCTTTTTTGAAATGCCCCTTCCAGTGACTGTTCTTGGAACCGCCGGTGAATCAGAAAAATTGCGTTTAGAAGTGTCAGAGAACAATCAAGTATTCAGCATACAATTGAATTTTACAGTGGCTTCTGTGCAAATCGACCCAGAGAGTCATCTGATTTCCAAAAATAACCAGGCTGTTCTTGGCCTTGACCAAGAAAGTCTGCAGGATATTGTTTCCATTTTTCCGAATCCTGTGGGTGATGAATTGACCATCAACAGCAGCGGGCTGCTCAATGTCAGAAAGATCAGTATTTACAATATTCTTGGAGAAAAAGTATTTGAAAGACCAGACCCTGATCTGCGTATTGATCTTCAAAAGCTTGATTTTGGCGTACATTTGTTGGTGATAGATACCGATCGTGGCAGTCTGCGCAAGACAATTTTAAAAAAATAGAGTTTTAACAACTATTTCGGAAGCCTGATTTCTTAATATTGAGCATAAAGTGTACATTTGTCGTCCTTAAAATTTTGAAATTTATCCATGGAAACCTATATAAAAATTACCCAGTTCCTGTTGAGTTTATCTCTACTGATCGTTTTGCATGAATTGGGCCACTTTATCCCGGCAAAATTATTCAAGACAAGAGTCGAAAAGTTTTATCTTTTCTTCGATTATAAATTCTCTATTTTTAAAAAGAAAATAGGTGATACAGTTTATGGAATAGGTTGGATTCCTTTGGGGGGATATGTGAAGATATCCGGAATGATCGATGAAAGCATGGATAAGGAACAAATGGCCCAGCCTGCCAAACCATGGGAGTTCAGATCGAAACCCGCATGGCAGAGACTGATCATCATGCTTGGAGGTGTTACCGTGAATTTTATTTTGGGGATCTTTATTTATATCATGATGTTCAGTGCCTGGGGAGAAGATTATGTGGCTGTGGATGATGTCAAAGAGGGATTTTATGTGTCTGATCTATTTAAAAATATTGGTTTCGAGGATGGTGACAAAATCGTAAAAGTCAATGGCGATGTACCGGCCGATGTTCTTGATATAAACAGGCACCTTTTTTTGAGGGACGTGGCTACTATTGAAGTAAACCATCCTGATGGTAATTCAGAAATCATAGATCTACCGGAAGATATTGGATTACAAATGTGGCAAACTGGTAATATGGATGCTTTTATTCCCAGAATTCATGCCATACTTGACAGTATTGTACCTGGAACCCCTGCCTTTGAGGCTGGATTAAAAAAAGGCGATATCGTAATCGCTATGAATGATCAGAAAATCTCCTACTGGGATGAATTGACAACCCTTGTTGTTAACAATACTGAAAAAAGGGAAATGAAGGTGACCGTTGATAGAGATGGTAGGACTGAATCATTTATGATCGTTCCTAATGAAGAGCAACAAATGGGTGTTTTTCCTAAGGGATATACTGATGATGTCATGATCATAAGTCATAAAGATTATTCCTTTGCTGAAAGTATTGAACCTGGGTTTTCCAAGGCATACTGGACTTTGAGAGATTATATGGGACAGTTCAAATATGTGTTTACTGAAAAAGGCGCTACTCAATTAGGAGGCTTTATCACCATTGGAAGTATCTTTCCTTCAAAGTGGGACTGGAGGTCTTTCTGGAGCATCACGGCTTTACTTTCAATTATGCTTGGCTTTATGAATTTATTGCCTATCCCGGCTCTAGATGGCGGACATGTGGTTTTTACACTTTATGAGATCGTCAGTGGCAGAAAACCAAGCGATAAATTCTTAGAATACGCTCAGGTTACCGGATTCATTATCCTAATTTCCTTATTACTATTCGCTAATGGTAACGACATTTACAAATGGATCACAGGGCAACTCTAAGACTTCGGTTTAACGTCTGCTTTATTATTTGATCTTGGTAAAATCCGGTTTTAAGCCAACAGATCTTGTTTTGTTTTAAAGGTCTGGTAAGTACTGATCCTGTCTTTTGAGTAAAAATAATGGATTGCCATTTTTTCAAATCCTTCCTGTGGTCTTATTCTTTACCGGCAGAAACAAAAGATTCTGTGACAGCTTTTATCAAAATAAGATCGCATAAACCGGAAAAAAATGAACAAAAAAAATCCCCACTAAAAAAGCGGGGATGCTATATACTATCTAACAAAGCGGATCAGTCTACTAAAATGATAATCTTATTATCACTCATTTCAATGGTTCCGCTATTGATTTTTAACACTTTACTACCATTATCGCCATTCGAAAATTGACTTTCATAAGCTTCAGGTATGGTCAAATTTCCATTTATCCTAACTTTTCCTTCTTGGAGCAATGATACGATAGGAGCGTGGTTATTCAGAATTTGAAACTCACCTACAACGCCAGGTACAGTTACAGAATCAACTTCGCCCTGAAATATACTTGCTTCAGGTGTTACAATTTCTAAAAACATAGTTTATGATTTATGCTTCAGTCAACATTTTTTCTCCAGCTTCAATAGCTTCCTCAATGGTTCCTCTCAGGTTAAAGGCAGCTTCAGGATACTTATCCAATTCACCGTCCATAATCATATTGAATCCTTTGATGGTATCCTTGATGTCAACCAACGATCCAGGAATACCTGTAAACTGCTCAGCTACGTGGAATGGCTGTGAAAGGAATCTTTGAACACGACGTGCTCTGTGAACGATCAATTTATCTTCTTCGCTCAATTCCTCCATACCAAGAATAGCAATGATATCCTGTAATTCTTTATATTTCTGCAAAGTTTCCTTTACTCTTTGAGCAGTATCGTAATGCTCATCACCTAAAATCTCTCTGCTAAGGATTCTTGAAGTTGAATCTAATGGATCAACCGCAGGATAAATTCCCAATTCAGAGATCTTTCTTGAAAGTACCGTTGTTGCATCCAGGTGGGCAAAAGTTGTTGCCGGTGCAGGGTCAGTCAAGTCATCCGCAGGTACATAAACTGCTTGTACAGATGTGATCGAACCTTTTTTAGTCGAAGTAATTCGCTCTTGCATGGCACCCATTTCTGTTGCCAAAGTCGGTTGGTATCCTACTGCAGAAGGCATACGCCCAAGCAGTGCCGATACTTCAGAACCAGCTTGTGTAAATCTAAATATATTATCGATAAAGAATAAGATATCTTTTCCTTGTCCGTCTCCGGCTCCATCTCTAAAGTATTCTGCAATAGCCAATCCTGAAAGGGCAACACGAGCACGAGCTCCCGGAGGCTCATTCATCTGACCAAACACAAAGGTAAGTTTAGAATCCTTTAATCCTTCCATATCAACCTTATCGAGGTCCCATCCTCCTGCTTCCATTGATTTTTCAAACTCCTCACCATATTTAATAATGCCTGATTCAAGCATCTCTCTCAACAAGTCATTTCCTTCACGAGTTCTTTCACCTACTCCTGCAAACACTGATAAACCACCATGGCTCTTGGCAATATTGTTGATCAATTCCTGAATTAGAACTGTTTTACCAACTCCGGCTCCTCCGAATAAACCAATCTTACCACCTTTGGAGTAAGGTTCAATAAGATCAATTACTTTGATTCCAGTAAACAAAACCTCAGTAGAAGTTGAAAGGTCTTCAAAAAGTGGCGCTGATCTGTGGATTGGCAAACCATTCTTTCCGTCTTTTGGAAGTGCCTTCAATCCATCGATTGGATCTCCATTCACATTAAACAGTCTTCCGTAAATTTCTTCTCCAACAGGAACCTTAATAGGATTACCTGTTGAAACAACTTCAACCCCTCTGCTCAATCCATCGGTAGAATCCATAGCGATACATCTCACCACATCTTCACCAATGTGCTGTTCAACTTCAAGAATCAAAATAGAACCATCTTCTCTGGTAATTTCCAACGAATCATAAATCTTTGGAAGTTCGTTCCCGGATGAAAATTCAACATCAACTACTGCTCCTAAAATTTGAGAAACTTTACCTGTGATCTTTGCCATTCTTATAAAATATTTATTAATCTTTATACCTTCTGATCTTACTCAGAATCAACTTTAATGCATTTTTGTTTTGCGGTGCAAAGATATGTTTTTAATACAAAAATTAAACTTTTTTTTGATTATTTTTTTAAAGTCAGAATATACTCAGCCACAGCTATTTTAGCCTCCTGGGAAAGGTAATCCTGGGGAGGCATTTCAGGATAATCTTCACGAAGGTTTTTGGGTTTGTTGATATAGTCTACAATGCCTTGCGGATTGTCTTTATAGATCATTTGGATCACATTGGTCGGCACCCCGATCAATCTGATATCAAAAGCATGACAGCCCGAACAAATGCCATAATAGGTCATTTCACCCAGGTCTTTTTTAGTTATTGTTCGTGCCTCTGCAGGTTCGCTTAAAAGGAAGGTTTTTGTTTCAGAAGTACTGTTTATGCCGGGCAAACCAAAACCGCCCAATCCCCAGGTTCGATAGCGATCCTTATCTCTTATACTACTGCCCTCACCTCCACCAATAGCGAGAATATCAGGTCCGGTTGTGGATAATTGAGTCATCATCAAGGCTTTTAATTCTCCTACCGGATTATTTCCGTTATCGATCATAAAATTATCGAGTATCGTCACCCTGTCAGGGTTCGGTTCTGAATCCGGATCATTGGAAGCTTCAGCACCACCATTGGCAAAATCTGTAATTATGATCCCTGCGTTATCATTTCCCGAAATAATATTATTTTCAATAATCACATCATCAGCTGCCATTACCAAAATTCCTGTACCTGGAGGAATACCTGATACGATGGATCCGGGAGCACCAAAATTCTCATGATTGTTCTTGGTGACAAAATTGTTCCTGATGATCACATCAAAGGTCGTTTTAATGGGAAGACCCGGTGTAACAAAGGCTAGTATGCCTCCGGTATTGTCATAGGCCAGGTTGTTCTCTACCAAACAATGCCTTGAATTTTCTATTTCTATGCCCGCCACATTTCCAAAAACCTCATTGTGCAAAACATCAATATGATCACACATACCGACATATATTGCGGCGTCTTCAATTCCTGTTAAAACATTATGTTCGATCAGGCCATTCTTACCAAACTGAGGGAATATTCCATACACACCTGCGTCAATGATCCAGTTATTTCTCAAAACAAAATTGTTTCCGGCCTGGCCCATGATGCCATTCCCTTTATAATTGATGATCTTAAAATTTTCAATTTGGATTCCATTACCCGAATAAAGAAAAGCGTCATTCAATTCCTTCGCCCCATCTAACACAGGCCATTCACCATCTTTGATCACGCCTTGAAAACTAATATCATCCTTGTCAATATAAACGGTTTCTTTATACAAGCCTGGATAAACCCTTATAAGATCTCCTGGTACTGCCTTTCTTACGGCATCCATGATCAAATCTCCGTTTTTCACTTCGTGAATGATACCGCTAAATGCTTTCTCCTGATTCAAGGAAGATGTCCCTTCACCAGAGCTTCTGTATAAGTTATTTGGACTTGGCATCACAGTACTTTCCGATTCTCCAAAAAAGAAGGTGCCTATAAAAATTCCTACAAGGAGCAGGATCAACGGAATTAAAAATTTTTTTAACATGCTTTTTTTCTTTAATATTTAAGAACTAACCGACTCTTTTTCCTCTAATGCGGAGGGTAATTTTTTAGGAATCTCCGGCATAAAAGATTCGTCGGTCAATGTTTTTAGAAAATCTACCAATCGATCCAGTTCCTGATCGGTAAGTTGCGGTTCCCATATATGCCAGTGAAGATATAGTTTTTCGTTATCAGGTACTGCATGACCACGACCCTTTGTATAAAATGCTGCTGTTTCACGCAAGGTCTTGAACCTGCCAGAGTGCATATAAGGCGCTGTTTTTTCAATATTTCTCAAACTCGGCACTTTAAAACCTCCACGCCTGGTGGCATCTTTAAAAGTAATTTCAGCTCCAGGATCAAAAGGATTGCCCTCTGGTTCAGGAGAGCCAATAACAGCAATCTGCTGGTTTGAGAATAGTGGTGGCGTATGACATTCTGCACAACGCGCCACAAAAGACCTAAAAATATTGAGCCCTTCAATCTCATTGCTATTCAGTGCCCCGTGAAAACCATGTGCATAACGATCATATCTGGAGTTCAGCGAAATAAGGGAAGTTTCAAACGCAACTATGGAGGTATAGACCTCTTGTAATTGTATACTGTCATTCATCCTCTTATCAGGAAAAGCCTGTAAAAAAAGACGCCTGTAGTCAGGGATACCGTTAAGTGTATTTAAAAGATTTTCAGGTGTATTAGCCATCTCATTCTCAGCGTAAAGAGGACCTTGCATCTGTTCTTCCAGACTACTGGCTCTGGCATCCCAGAAAAATTTCTTCAAATAAGCCACGTTCCATAAACTGGGAGAGGACCTGCCAAGAACAGAATCATGAATACCTCTAGCTGTTGCTCTCCCATCACTAAAACCTTTTTTGGGGTCATGGCAGCTTGCACAGGAAATACTTCCATCTAGGGAAAGAACAGGGTCAAAAAACAAATAACGCCCCAGGTCGATCTGCTGAGGACTAAAACCATCTCTGATTTCAGGTAAAGCCGTTTTTAAGCCACCAACTCCCAAATCTTGAAGAGATTCGTATTGTTGATAAAGGTTTTTTGCAATGCACTGGTTATTTTCATTCAATAAAAATCCGGGCGGACAGGTCGAACATAATTCAATCTTTTCATTTTCTAAATCGACATAATTATCTACAGATTGAACAGGGGTCTGATGACTGCAGGCAAGTATCAAGAGCATCCCGGTACATAATAAAACAAGTATGTTGGAGGTTGACCTTTTCATTAGAAACAATATTAATTACCTTAAAAACACATTTTAAAGCAAAAGATCCGCTTGAGACGGATCTTTAACTAATTGTTTGGTAACTGTTTTATTAACGAAGCGCAGCAGAATAGATCGTTGGAAAGTCTCCTATATCGTATAATGCTCCAGCTTCTTCAAAGTTCGAATCATAGGTTGCGTCAATGAGCTTCAGCATTTCATTCGCTAAAACGGCATTTCCTCTGGCTGTTAAATGAATTCCATCAAGTGAAAAAAGTCCACCAAAAATAAATTCACCGGTCAATGTAAAACCGTTACTTGAATAACCATTCTGGGCAATATCATTAAGCAGCGAATAAGCATCAAAAACCGGTAATCCTGCGTTAGCTGCCAGTTGTTCAATGGTTTGATTAAACGCTATGTTGGCCTCACTAATTTCTGTTTGCTCCGATGGAACAAGAACGTAGTTATCCGCCAATGGGTAAGTTAAACCGTTAACCGATAATTGTCCCGCAAATTCAGGAGGTACTCCTAATTCAACCAAGTACTGAAAATATTCTGTATTTATCTCAGAAATAGCAGTTTGAGCTGGTTAACAAAATAAGATCATCCTTCATTTGCTTGTCTTGATTGACCATATTGAGTTGACAGAATTGTTGCCGTAAGTTCATCCAATCCTCCAAACATAAGTGCTTGTTTAAGGGGTCCGGAAATATTGACAAGAGATTCATCGAATATAACGATAGGGCTCGCTTCGGTTTCAGAAAAAACTACCGAACGTTCTGGAAATCCTAAAAACGCGAAGGCCTGATTCAATCGGGCATAGGCTCCATTTAACAAAGGAATCTGTTCAGCATAGTCAGGATTTGAAGGATCTAATGGATCGAATGGAACAGTTGTGAAAAAAGGATGCTGCAATACATCGATATATTGGCAACGATTCCTTTGGCTCCACTCGAGGACAAGTGTTCCTATCAAGAGCGCCATCGAACCATCAAATATATTTTTATCTGTTATTTCACTTGATCCATCTCCTCCGGAAGTTGCATAACCCAATACATCATTGGCTCCGATCCTAAGGCTAAAAAAAGTTGGATTTGCTGCCATTGCATCGTCAAGCACACTTGCATTGGGATTGGAAGCCATTCTCACAAAATAGGGGTTTGCAAGGCCCAACTGAAGGTTCGGCAATATTGCCATAGCCAGGGGCCAGCAAATGAAAACTCCTTGCTCCGGGTACACCCATATTGTTATAAGGTCCTGGTTGAATATTTGTCACTTCTGTTGTAGGTGGTCCAGGCAAGGTTCCGAGACCAGCACCATTAAAAAACAACCTGGGGCCGAATGGACCTGGAATCTGAGTTCCATTCAATAGTAATCCACCTGTATTATCATTCATATAAGGCTGGGTAAATTCTCCACCACCGGCAAAGTGCCATTTTCTGCGCCAGCAAATTCGGGTATGAATTATCCTGACTCGCTATAAATAAAGCACCATCAGAAAGTCCTGCCGTAGATGAATTTCCAAGCGCCACATAGTTCGTAAAATCAGCCTCTCCTGAAACAACTTCGATCGGGGGCTCAATTTCTCTATCATACTTACCTTGTTCGCATGAAGTACAGGGCAACAACCATTAAAAGAGCCCATATATAATTTATTCTCAACATTGTTTTCTTTTTAAATTTGATTATTGATTGAACACCCATGATACGAAGAATTGTGATCCGATAAAAGGTGAACCAGGTGCACTTTGATACTCCTGACCTCCGATATTTGAGGCACCCATTTTAAACATCGATTTGATCTTTGGAAGCAGTATAATTGATCTGGGCATCACCAACCGTTCTTTGAGGAATCACAGCATTAGCAATCGTAGACTGCCATAAGTATTCATCACTCCATCTCACATTAATGTTAAATCCAAGATTCCCGATAATATTCGGACTTCCTAATGACACTTTGAACTTGTGTTCCGGTGTGTTGAAACCGGCTGAAAAATTTGGATCAGATTCCTGGTCAAAATCAAACTTTGCCAATGTATAACTCAGACCTAAATCCAACTTTTTAAATATTCTGGTATTTAAACCAATACTACCACCATATGATGAAATATCTGCTCTGGAATTGGTATAGGTTTGAAAACGCTGTAACATTCCCACTAATCAGATCTGCAATACCCTGATGCATCTGCAGTTGTTCCTGTATTTGGCGTTACTACAAAAGTATTACTTATAAAGTCTTCATATTTACTGTAATATCCAGAAACATCAATATATATTTTCCCAAAAACACCTCTGTAACCCAGAGTCAAAAGACTGAATTCTTTCAGGCTGAACCAAGCCAGTTTCAATCGCTTCAAGTACGGCAGGATTACCTGTTGCCTGAAATGCCTGTACAGAAGACAAGGTATAAGAGTCACCATATACTTTTCTACCCGGTAAGATCAGTATTCGGTAAATCTCTGTCTAAATTTGCAGGAGCCGAACCTACTAAAATAGCACTTGCCCTGCGTCAAGACCTATAAAAAGGTCCTGAGTAGTTGGATATCTGAACCCTGTTTGAAATGATGATCTAAGGTTATGATTTCTGGCTTCATCCACCGCAAAAGTAACTGATGCTCTGGGTGAAAAGTTACCATCATAGAATTCATTCTTATCATAACGAATTGAAGCCTGAAGCTTCAAGCCTGTCATCCATCAATTTTTTTATGGCCTGCACATAGGCTCCATATTCACTATACTTGATAGGGCCGTCATAATCTGTAAAAATAGTTCCTTGAGAATTCAAAGCGTATTGTCGGTAAGAACCACCAACTTGCAGATCCCATTTATCATCGAGTAATCTGGCAAAATTATAATTTCCTTCCCCAACATACATTTTGGTTTGATCAATAAATTTTGAACCTGTAGCTCAAATCACCATCTGAAGTAATTCGATCAAACAATTCGTTGAAAAGATGGAGAACCTGGTTTAGGCGTGGTAAGTTCATTGGAATCCGCAAAAACTCTGGCCTGGGCATGTGCCTGTTCATTATTAGCACCTCCAAGAACCGCACCCAGATAACCTTCCAAATACTCACCAAACCATTCCTGTGCACCATATTTTGCAATATTTAGTCCAGTAAAAAGCATATCATATGAATCTCCGGCATCTTCAGTAGTCATATATCCCCTTACAAAAAAGTCTTTGTTTCTGATCTCTAATTTATGTTGTTGTAACCAAAAAGTTTTTGATATTGTATCTGTTTGTTCCCTGATATATGGTTGATCCATAACCTCCTCTTGTATTTAGAATGATCTCAAGATCATCACCGTTTGGTCTGTAATGAAAAGAGGCATCGATACTTAATACTCTCGGCATTATAATCGGTAAAAGCCTGTTCCAGATAACCTGTTCTGGCAACGTTAACAGCAGGAACCAAAGCACTCGCTCCAGCCGGAACTAGCTCCAGCAGCCTCACCTATTTGGGCCAATTGTTTTAAATTTAAATCCTAAGGCTGCACAAGAGAAACTTCGTCTCCATAAATATTAATTCCGTCATGGGCAGGGCTTGATCTGAAGGGCAATATCTCATCAGGTTCACCAACCGCCGTATTTGCATTTGTATACTGGCTTTGATCATTGGCATACCAATCAGTTCCTTTTAAATAGGATAACAGAAGCCTTGATCGCAAATTTATCATTAAAGGCATGAGCAAATCTCACTCCAATATCATAATAAACATGATCTCCAGCCGCCTTTTGCATGGTCAACCCTGTTTTTACATAGGTACTCACCCCTTGGTCATCAAAAGGATTTCTTGTTGTCATAAATAAAATTCCGTTGAAGGCATTCGCTCCGTATAAAGCAGAAGCAGCTCCAGGTATGATCTCAACACTTTGAAGGTCAAGTTCATTTACACCAACTAAATTTCCAATAACAAAGTTCAAAGCAGGAGAGGCAGTATCCATGCCATCTACCAATTGCACAAATCTTGTATTTGAAAAGGTTGCAAAACCTCTGGTATTGATTGAGTTAAAAGTTAAACTTCCTCTGTTTAAATCAACTCCTTTTAAATTTTCCAAACCATCATAAAAACTGGGTGATGAACCGCTTTTTAATTCCTTAATACCAATTCGTTCAATCGTTACGGGTGATTCCCTTATACTTTCAGGAGTTCTCGATGCCGAAACAACTACTTCATCAAGCGAAGTAGCATTTTCTACAAGGGCAATTTCAAGCTCTTCTTTATCTGCATCAATTTCGATAATCTGTGTTTGATAACCAACAAATGTAAATTCAATATTAAAAGGAGTGTCCTCCCCTACATTTAAACTGAATTTTCCATCAAAATCGGTTGAATTTCCAATTGAAGTTCCTACAACCCTAATATTAACACCGGGTAAGGCTTCTCCTGTGTTTGAATCAGTGACTGTCCCAGTAATTGACGTTTGTCCAAACATTAACGACCCGCAAAAAAACGCGAGAACAGCTAAAATCTTGTTCATATAAAATTAATTTGTGTAAGTTAAGAAAGGGGCAATCTACAATTTTTTTACGATTTTTATCAACTAGGTTACACCAAAAATATGAATTTAATGAAAAAAAGGTGCTAAATTTTCGAATACGGATTATTTGATTCTTATCTTATGCGAGGACATTCTATTTCCTCTTTTGACACTTAAAATATAAATACCACCTGCTACATCTTGTAAATCAATTCTTCTGCATCAAAATTATTTGACAGGTTCTGGTAGGTTTTCTTTACAATCTTTCTCCCAAGAAGATCATAAACTAAAATTTCAACATCACTGGTTTCCTCAGATCGAAATTTCACATTAAATCGCCCATCAGAAGGGTTAGGGAAAACAGTAAAATCATCAAATACATAATTGTTTACTCCTAAAACGGCTTCTGAACTGCAAATTTCAAGACTCCAGGCCTCTAAAAAACCGATGTCATCTGCGGCCCCATCAACAACTTTTAATATCCAGTTGCCCTGTGCATTTTCTCCATTGAATTGAGAAAATTCCTGCACTAGGTTTTATAGATCCTGATATTCCCGGGCTAAACACATTACAACTTAGAGGATCTCCATCATCTGAAAGTACTACCTCAATATCTTCACTGGCATCACAAGCATTACTGATCAATTCTATTACGGTTCCTTGAGGGCTTTCCAAAGTAATACTAAGATCTCCTAATAGGTATGGGTAATTCCCGGGGTCGCAAGTCCACCTGGAGTTTACAGGAGGATTGATCAAACTTACTTTCAATTTTTCAACATTTACGTTATCGGATACTGTAATAATTGAAGAAACACCATTTGGATTATCATCCGGAATAGCGAGCGGAGCATCGTCTGCAGTATAACTATTGCAAATCTCATTGAAGGAACCAATTGAAAAGCTCTTTGTATTCATGGCAAAGAAAAAATTTCCCACGGCTTCAACTATTATAAAACATCGAGGTGACTTTATATCTGGAACTGTTACAGTCTGACTTCCATCATTAGGTACTCCAGTGGCCAGTATTGTTGGAAATGTTAATCCACCGTCAGTCGATAACAATATATTTACCTGTGATACATTTATATTATTTGCGTTTGTTCCTGCCACATCCCAGGTATTGTCTCCTGTGCACCAGCAGTCCATTCAAGATCCTCCGTATTTTGGGAAGTCACTACAAAAGGTCCGGCCGCATCCACAACAGTCACTTTTAGGTCATCAGATACTACCTGACCTGCTTCGGTATTGTTATCTCTTACCGTTAGCATAAAATTCAGATCTCTGGCTACATTAGGCGTAACTTCCCAGGTTGATGAAACTGTACCGGTGATCAATGTATTTAAATGTGGCATGTATCGAACCGGGCTTTCAGAAGGGTTATAAGATCTGTAAACCGCCCCTGACACCGCAGTTTCACTGGGAGGTACAGCTGTAATCTCATTGTCTACCTGCTCCCAGCCAAAAGTGATTGGGTCTCCGTCCGCATCACTTCCGGATCCAACCAGTTTAAAGGCTGTTCCTTTAGGAATGCGAAAATCTGCTCCCGCATCAACTGTGGGCGCATTTAAATTCAATGTTAAGTCAGAAACAGCAGCACAAGTTCCACCAGCTCCATTTAATATATAATTTCTAATTTCTTCAATACTGATGATGTGAAAATACAAATCACTTTTGCTTTGTACATTTTGCGAACTGCATAAACCCGCATAAGCCATTAGCGATGAACCACTTCCGGGTTCAACAGCAGTTGCATCATTTCTGTTACCTCCACCACAATTACCATCATCACCATTAAAAGTATGGTTAGCTCCAAATTGATGTCCCATCTCATGGGCCACAAAATCAAAATAGAAATCATCACCGTTCGGGAAAGGCGAATCCTGTAACTCCTCTTGCCTTGGCTCCACTTTGACATACACTTGCCCGTGTAGCCAGCCCACCTCCTCCGGTACTAAAAACATGTCCTATGTCATAATTAGCCGGCCCTATCACCGCATCACAATTTGTTTGATTTTCTGAGATCATAGAATTTCCGTCAAAGTTTGAATAAGGATCACTATCAGGATCCAAATAAATAATATCTTCATTATTAACCACCAACTGCATGCTGATGGCAAGGTCATTTTCAAAAATCGCATTGACACGTGTAAGTGCCGTTGTCATGGCAGCCATGACAATGGCTTTCTTTTCTGCAGCAGACGCTCCTTCAGCATCTTGGTCAGCAATATGAAATTGAGAATATTCTCCTGTACCTGCCAAAGCCAGCCTATAGGTTCTTAACTTACCGTCATCAGTTGTTTTAAGCGACAGCTCCGATTTCAATGCTGCCTGAATATTTTCGGTAAAACATTCAAATTTTCGCTCCCCATCAATATCTTGCCTGTAATAGACCCTGTATTTCTTCTTGTCTTTGGAAAGAGGGTCAATATAGCGAACTCCCTCCTTTGGTATCCATAATGATCGCATGTAAACCGAGCTTATTCAGGCTAAAATGAATTCTTTTAGAGGCATCGTTTTGTGCATACCCTACATAAGATTTATTTTGTGGAAACTTCTCTGCAAGTTGGGGGTGCATAACCTCGGATTCTTTAATCAAATAGGTTACCATTTTTCCGTTTTCATCAGGAAAATCAATTTTCGTAGTTGAACTTCCCTTAAAGTCTCCTCTTTTCGGTGCATGCTTTAATTCGTTTCTCAAAGAAGCTACTTGCAATTCAAAGGAATCAAACTTTTTTAATTTAACAGTGTATTGTAACTCTGAATTAGGAATGCTGGATTCACTAATTCTCGACCATAAATTTGTTTGTTGTGAAAACAAATAACTGGTAAAGAAAAACATGAAAATTACTAAAAATCCGGGGTGATTTTTGACCATTATTATAACTAATTACATTCGGAAGATTACAAATCTATAAATTTTTTAAATAGTTTTATTCATTATTTTATTTTGATTTTTCTAAAGGATACCTTTTGCCCTCTATTTACCTTCAAAATGTAGATTCCGCTCATTAATTCTTCTGCATTAAAGACTTCATCAAAATTTACTGATGCCTCTTTATAAGTATTTTCTAATAGTTTTCTGCCCAAAAGATCATATATCGAAATGGCAACCTCTCCAACTGCTTCTGTCGAAAAAATAACTCTGAATTGACCCTCGGATGGGTTTGGATATATCTGAAAGTTTCCCAGATTATTTTCAGTAACTGTCAAAACCGACTTGGCCGTGCAAATTGTGATACTCCAGGCTTCCAGCACGCCATCATCACCTGGTGCCTCATCGGCCACTTTCAGCTTCCATATACCTTTTGCACTTTCACCGTTTAATTCTGACAATTCACTTAGTGCCAGGTTATTTCCAGAAATTGTTGGCGACAGGGAGGCACAATAAATCTGTTCACCATCATCACTAAAGATCGCATCTATATCCTGGTCATTAAAGTCACAAGGATTTTTCAACAATTCAATAACAGTACCATATGGGCTTTCAAGGCTCAAGGCCAAATCCTTGATAAAAGGATGTTTTATTTTAACCGAAACCGTAATTTTTTCGATCGCGTAATCTTCATTTACCTCACTAAAAGAAATTGCATTATTTGATGACCCAAAAATCAATTCTTTCGGAATATCCTTTGACTCATAGGTTTCACAGACACTTTCAAAAGAGCCAATTGAAAAGGGATTTGAATTGACAGCAAAAAATGGATTACCAACAGCTTCTACCAGAATAAAACAATGAGGGGCCTGCAGGTCTGGCACAGTGATATTATACAAACCATTATTACTGACATTAGAAGCCAACAGGGTCGGATAACTGAATCCGCCATCTGTAGATAGTAAAATATTAACATGTGATACATTGACCCCATTTGAATTGGTGCCGGCAACGTCCCACCTGATCGTTTCCTGAGTACCCGAAATCCATGTTTCATTGTCACTGTTCTGCGAAACAATCTTAAATGGACCTGCCTGATCAGTTATGGTCAATTTGACATCATCCGAAACAACTTGTCCCCCTTCGTCGTTATTATCCCTTACTGTAAGTAGAAAATTCAGTTCTCTGGCTACTTCAGGAATAACCTCCCACTTATTAGAAATATTTCCGTTTCTGAGTGACTTGAGGTTAGGAAAATACCTTACGGGTTCATGTGAGGGGTTTCTTGATCTAAATAGCGCCCCACTCCTGGCATTTTCGCTGGGAGGAACAACCGTAACCCCGGCATCTATTTGCTCCCAATTATAGGTGATTAGATCCCCGTCAGCATCGCTGCCTTCTCCGATTAGTTTAAAGGGGGTTCCCACGGGAATAATAAGATCATTACCAGCAAATGCCGTCGGAAGATTCTTATTGATCACAAACAATTCCCGATCAGCACAATTCGCAGTTTCGCCTTCCCTTATAAAAGCATTGATTTCGTGGAGGCTCAATCCGTGAAAATACAGATCACTATTATTTTGAATATTTTGGGATCCACAATAGCCTCCATAAGACATAATAGACGAACCACTTCCTGGTTCAACTGCGGTAGCCTCGACTCTTTGCTCTCGATTTCCGCAAGAAGCTTCAGATCCGTTAAAAGTGTGATTGGCACCCAATTGATGACCAATTTCATGACATACAACATCAAAATAAAAATTATTTCCTGTCGGTTCAAATGAACCACTAACCCCTTGAGCTTTTATACCATCAACACAAATTGACCTTAATATAGCTACACCAGGTGTTGTAGTTAACACATGTCCAATATCATAATTCCCCGGGGTGATGGTCTTCTCGACCGTAGCCTGATTTTGATTCAGAATACCGTCTTCAGGGGTCAGAAAATTATCATCATAAGGATCTTGACTGGGGTGCAAAAAAAGGGTCAAGGCGTCATTCTTAGCGACTAATTGCATACTAACAGCCAGATCCCTTTCTAAAACAGCATTGATCCTGGTAACCGCGGCTGTCAAAGTTCCCATAATAACAGATTTTTTGTCAAACTCACTCCCTCCAGTTCTATTTTGATCTTTAAGATGGAACTGAGAATACTCACCATTGCCGCCAATGCAAGTCTATATATTTTCAAATGTCCCTGATCAATTTGATTCCCGGCATTCTTAAATAAGTTTTTTTCCAGAGGAGTACTTTTTGTTAGACACTCGAGATCTTTAGAACCTTGCAACACGCTATTTTGAAAAGACCTTGTAATACCTAATATCAGCACCTAGTGGTTCTATCAGGGTGTATCCATTTTCGCTACCCATAATTATGGCTGAAAGACCTATCTCATTTAAACTGAATCTGATTTTTTTTGAAGGATCGGCCACCGAAAAACCTTTGAATGATTTGTTGCTGGGGTATTTATGAGCAAGTTCGTGATGCATTACAGGTGCCTCAGTAATCTCAAATTCGACAAATTCGCCGTTTTCATCGGGAAATTGCAACAGCATGGAAAGAAGATCCCTTTGCCCTGCTTAAAAGATCCCTCAAAATTAAGATCATTTTTAAGGCGCTCTAGATCCAACTCAAACGTTTTATATTTTTTACAGGATGAATCTTTCTTTGAAGCTTTGAAATAACTATTTTTGCTTCATCAATTGAAGACCATAAATCATTTTGTTGCGCTTCTTGAGAAAAGAAGACAGGAACAGAAGGCACCAAATAAATGCAACTTTGTAAATTTTTCTCATTCTCAGATTTTAAATTGTAGAAACAAAACTATGAATTTTTTCCAGTTTATTTTTTTTAATGACAACTCAAACAAAATTAGCATAGTGAGACTTTTTATCTATTGGTTATCAGTTTTTATCTTTTCGTCTTGTGCTGGAACAAAAGATCAGGGCAGCGATCAAAAAGCAAACATCCCTCCTCCCCATATTAATTGTCCTGAAGGAGGAGATTGCAGCTTTGAAGTGATGCGGATTCAGTTTTAAATTTAAACTACAGCGATACCGGTCAATTATATCCGGAGGTAATTGAAGGAGATAAAATAGTCGTTAAATTTCATTATAAGAAAGACGCCGTTAAGGATGTCATGGACAGTGGTTATTCTGAATATGTTTATCTCGAATTCGACCCTGATGAGCCACAGGTTATATTGAAAGATCAAGAACTTCAAAAAGCAAAAATGATTTTTGGTCGGATTTGCTACTGCAAAGGTGCCATGGGTTACTTCCCTGTCCAACAAGGAAATTTATTTATGTTTAACCGGGATGGGAATTTACAACTACGAACCTCTTTTAAACTAAACAAGGTCCCGCAGATCATTCAGGAAATAGACGAAAATATCAACTATTAAAACCCGTGTAAGTGAGAGTTCACCAATCCATTGATACTTATAACCATAAAGAGCGATCATCAGTGCTAACCATAGGTACTTTTGACGGAGTGCATATTGGCCATCAGAAAATTATCCAAAGGCTGAATGAAATCAAAAACGGGACTGATGAAAGATCAATGATCCTCACCTTTTTCCCTCATCCAAGAAGAGTGCTTGATCAAAGTAATGATATCAAGATGTTGACCACCATGGAAGAAAAAGTGCTGCTCTTGGAAAAATTCGGACTTGATGATCTGATCATAGAACCTTTTACAAAAGAATTCTCAAGACTCTCTGCGCTCGATTTTGTGCGCGACATACTCGTTCGTAAGTTGCATATTAAAAAATTGGTTATCGGATATGACCATCATTTTGGTAAAAATCGTGAAGGAAATTTTGAACAACTAACTGAATATGGTGAATTATATGGTTTTAACGTTGAAAAGATCTCTGCACAAGAAATTGAAAGTGTTTCGGTAAGTTCGACCAAGATCAGAAAAGCTATTGAAACCGGAGATTTGTCAACCGCGAACAAATACTTGGGCTACAACTATCTGCTAACAGGTGAAATCGTAATGGGACAAGGCATTGGCAGAAAGATTAATTTTCCCACAGTTAATGTAAGTATTGCAGAAGATTTTAAATTGATTCCTAAAAAAGGCGTTTATATAGTTCGGGCCCATTTCAATGATACATCAAATTTTGGAATCATGAATATTGGTTTTAGACCAACTGTGGGGGGTAAAGGCCAAACTATTGAGGTTCATCTCCTTGATTTTCATGGAGACTTATCGGCAGTAAGATGCAAGTTGAGGTTTTGACAAGATTGAGAGATGAGAAAAAATTTGAAAGTGTAGAAGATCTTGCAGAGCAGATTTCCAAAGATGAAAATTCAGCCAGAAATTGGCTTATGAATTTCAAATAAGCCTATCTTCTTAGATACACATTACTTATCTTTGCATGTCAAAAAAAAGCATATGTTATCATTACCCTACATCCGTGAAAATAAAGAGCTGGTTATCAACGGGCTTCTTGTTCGAAATTTTGAAAATGCTGAAACTATTGTCGAAAATGTTATTGAAGCAGATAGCAAAAGGCGATCAGTTCAGGCTGAACTAGACACTATTTTATCTGAAAGCAACAAGATATCAAAGGAAATAGGGAAATTGTTTCAGGCAGGCGAGGTTCAAAAAGCCAATATCGCAAAGGAGAAAACCGGGCAGTTAAAAGAAAAATCCAAAGTTTTATCTGATACCCTTGGAGAAGTTGAAATAGAACTGAACGAGTTACTATATCAGATTCCGAACGTACCAAATAAATTGGTTCCCGTAGGAAACACCGAAGAGGATAATGAGGTAGTCTATAAAGAAGGTGAAATCCCTGAGTTGCATGACAAGGCTGTTCCTCACTGGGAACTTTGTAAAAAGTATGATATCATTGATTTTGAATTGGGTAATAAGATTACCGGTGCAGGATTTCCTGTATACAAAGGTAAAGGAGCCAAATTACAACGAGCACTTATCTCCTATTTTCTGGATAAAAACGCCGAAGCCGGTTATACCGAGATACAACCTCCCCTGCTTATTAATGAAGCTTCAGGATTTGGAACGGGCCAGTTGCCGGATAAAGAGGGACAAATGTATCACGTTGGCATTGACAATCTCTATTTGATTCCAACTGCAGAGGTTCCAGTTACCAATTTTTATCGGGATGTCTTGCTCAAAGAGAGCGACTTTCCAATTTGCAACACTGCTTATACGCCATGTTTTAGAAGGGAGGCAGGTTCATATGGGGCCCACGTAAGGGGATTGAACCGATTACATCAATTTGACAAGGTGGAAATCGTAAGGATTGAACATCCTGATACGTCATATGAGGCTCTTGAGGAAATGGTTGAACACGTGAAGGGAATTTTGAGGAGTTAAAATTACCTTATAGAATTTTACGCCTCTGTGGAGGCGATCTGGGTTTCACATCGGCACTGACCTATGATTTTGAGGTCTTTTCAACCGCACAGGACAGATGGCTTGAAATTAGTTCTGTTTCCAATTTCGAAACATTTCAGGCGAACAGGCTAAAATTGCGATTTAAAAATAAGGATGGGAAAAGTCAATTGGCTCATACCTTAAATGGAAGTTCCCTCGCATTACCAAGAGTATTGGCTGGACTTTTAGAGAATTATCAAACCGAGAATGGTATTAAAATACCTGATGTATTGCAGGCATATACCGGATTTGATATGATCGATTAACTATTGAGATATTTAATAAAAGACATCAATTAAGCAGCGGTATCCATTAATTTCTTGTAGTGATTCATAATTAACAAATCATTCAAGTAATCGTTGATCTGACCATTTTTCATATGGTTCTTTGCACTTTGCTTAGCTCTTTCGTAGAATGTTTTTACTTCGTTCATGACTTTCAGATTTTCGTTATTGTTGATCTATACCATTAAGACTGATATTTTTAAATAACGTTACATTTTAGAATTTATTTTATTAAATTTTTAACATTTTTCAGAATATCTGACGTAAACACATTAGTTATTACCACTCTTTTAATAATTTTAAAATAAATTACGAATTAGATAATCTTAGAATTTAAAAGTAAAAGCATATTTTTACGCATTGCACCATGAGATACATCATCATATACATATGTGTTCTATTTTCAATTGCCGTTAATGCTCAAAACGCAGAATTGGCAAATGCTTATTTGAGAAAAGGAGAATATAAAAAAGCTATTGTTTTATACAAGCCATTGCTGGAATCGAATCCTATTCGACAGGATTATTTCAAGGCGCTCTTGACCTGTTATCAGCAGGTTGAGGATTATCAGGAAGGACAGGACCTTATTGAAACACAGAATTCAAAAATTTCCCGAGCAGGTGCATCTGTATGTGGAACTTGGTTATAATTACCAGTTAGATGACAACCTTACTGTTGCCAGGGAATCTACGAAAAATCTATCGATTCCATAAGAAAAAACCCGAGTTATGCTTTTATGATAGGCAGAACATTCAGACAAAATCACTTGCTTGATTATGCTTTGAAGCTCGTATCAGATCGCAAAGCAAATCAATCCGAAATTGAATACAGAGATCAGTGAAGCGCAGATCTATGGAGAAAAAGGCGAGTTGGAAAAAATGTTTGGCCTATATCTCGACCTGGTCGATAAAAATGAAAATTACTTTTCGACCGTTCAGCGCTATGTGGCTAATTTTATCACAGATGTAAAACCGACCCTATAAACGAACTGTTCAGGAAACTTTTATTAAAAAGGGCTCAGTCGATCCCAAAGATGCATGGAATATTCTTCTTAGCTGGCTTTTTATGCAGCAACACGATTATAACAAAGCATTGACACAGGAGAAATCATTGTTCAGAGAAAGCAGTTGGTCTTGAAAGAATTGGGGAAATTGGTGACGTTTCTTTTGAAAATCATGATTATCCCACCGCCAAGGAGGCCTTTGAGTTCATGATAGCCAACAGCCAAAACATGGTTTCTGATGAGCAGTCTACTAATTGCTGAGATCTATTTGTTAAAAATTGAAAACAGTCTCTGGGAAAGGAGAGGACAGAACAAAAATTGAAGAAAAATTTAAGTCACTCCTTGATCAATATGGGCAAAATACAGAATCTATGGATCTTCAATTGGCCTATGCTGATTTTTTGACTTTTGATATGGAACAACCTGAGGAAGCAATCATTGATCTTGAGAAAACCCTTCTAAACTCTGTATCACCGTTCGGTAAAGGTTTGATTCAAATGAAAATTGCAGATACTCTTGTATATTCCGATCAATTCAATCAGGCACTGATCATGTATACCCAGATACAATACGATCTTAAAAATAGTGAGCTGGCTCAGGAGGCACGATTCAAAGTGGCAAGGACCTCCTATTTTAAGGGTGATTTTGAGTGGGCGCAGAATCAGTTAAAGGTGTTAAAATCTTCAACCTCGCAATTGATTGCAAATGACGCGCTGGAACTCAGTTTAAAAATAGGAAATAATATTGATAAGGACAGCATAAATGAGGGTTTGAAAATTTATGCGAAGGCAGACTTGTTAGGTTTCCAGCAAAAATACCAGCAAGCTATTGATACCCTGTCTTTTGTCCTCAACAGTTTAAGGGGCACAAATAGAAGATGATGCCTTGTATACTCAGGCTTCGTTTTTTGAAACTATGTATGACATACAGCTGCTGAAGCCAATTTGTTAAGCATTCTTGATTTTCATCCCGAAAGTTTGTTTTATGACGATAGCATCTTTAAACTGGGTAAACTGTATCGGGACCATTTGGCTGATCCAGAAAAGGCTAAAGAGATGTTTGAACGTATCATATTTGATTACCCCTCGAGTATCTATCTTGTTGATGCAAGGGCTGCCTTTAGAAAATTGAGAGGAGATGATATCTAGTAACAGAAAACCAGGGTATTTATTTTTGTAGAAAATATTATTCGGTGAATAAGTCTATCTTTAAACTCTAATATTTAAGATGTATATCTACAACGTAACCATAAATGTTGACGAAAGTATTCATGACAGTTGGATGACCTGGATGCAGGATATTCATATTCCGGAAGTTCTCGCTACTGGCAAATTTACCAAGGCCCTGATGAGCGAAGTTCTTGTTAAGGAAGATTTGGGTGGAATTACTTATTCCATTCAGTATACTTGTGCTTCCAAAGAGATTTTGTTGCATTATTACGGCAGGACGCACCGCGCCTAAGAGCTTCAATTCTTAAAAAATTTGGAAATAAGTTTGGTGTCTTTAGAACTGAAATGAAAATAATCAAAGAGTTTTTTAACTAGCCCTCAAATAAGTCTATGACCGTACGAGCCAAAAAACATTTAGGACAACATTTCCTGACAGACGAATCTATCGCAGCCAGGATCGCTGACAGTTTATCGTTGGATGGATATCGGAACATACTGGAAATCGGACCAGGAATGGGTGTATTAACCAAATATCTTTTAAAAAAAGACAAAACCGTTTGGGTGGTTGAAATCGATACAGAATCTATAGATTATTTGAAAACTCATTATCTGCATTTGGCAGAGAGGATTATCGATGCTGACTTTTTAAAGATGGATCTCAAGGCTTATTTTAGAATCAGGAACCTTTGGCTATCATTGGCAATTTCCCGTATAATATTTCTTCTCAAATTGTTTTTAAAGCAATTGAAAACAGAGATCAGGTTCCTGAATTCAGCGGAATGTTTCAAAAAGAAGTTGCCCAGCGCATCACAGGGAAACCCGGCAATAAAACTTATGGTATTCTATCTGTCTTAACTCAGGCTTTTTACGATACGGAATACTTGTTTACAGTTCCTCCTTCTGTATTTAACCCTCCTCCAAAAGTAGAATCCGGAGTGATGAAATTCGTGCGTAAAGAAGACTATGACTTGCCTGTAGATGTTCCCTTTTTTTTCAGGGTAGTTAAAACTGCATTTAATCAAAGAAGAAAAACCCTGAGAAACAGTTTAAAATCCTTTGGGATCTCAGATAAATTAAAGGAAGATGGTATATTTGCCTTGCGACCCGAACAATTATCAGTCCCACAATTCATAGAATTAACAAAAAATCTTGCTGAAGATGGCACTTGAGATCAATAAAGAGTTTTTGGATAATATTGAAATGCTCATTGAAACGAAAGACAATGAAGCATTACTTGCTCTATTGTCTGAGGAACATCCAGCCGATATCGCTGAAATCATTGATGAACTCGATTTGGATAATGCGACTTATTTGTTCAAATTGCTTGACAGCGAACTGACTGCAGAGGCCCTGTTGGAAATCGATGAGGATGACAGAGAAAAGATCCTGCGAAACCTTTCAGCGGAAGAAATCGCCGATGAACTGGATGAATTGGATACTGATGATGCCGCAGATATTATTTCTGAATTACCCGAGGAAAGGGTAAAAAAAGTTATTTCAGAAATTGAGGATGATGATCACGCTAAAGATATTGTTGATCTTTTGCGCTATGAGGAAGGTACGGCCGGTAGCTTAATGGCCAAAGAGCTCGTTAAAGTTAAAGAAACCTGGTTAGTGCCTACCTGTGTTAGAAAAATGAGAACACAAGCCCAGGAGGTAACACGGGTTCATTCTATATATGTTGTAAATGAAAAGGATAGACTCATTGGAAGATTGTCCCTAAAAGACCTATTGGTAGCCTCGCCAAAATCGAAAATTTCAGATATTTTTATTGACAAAGTTGATTCAGTTAATGTAAATGATAAAGCTGAAGACGTCGCACGACTAATGCAAAAATATGACCTGGAAGCGATTCCGGTTGTCGACGATGATTTCACCCTTCTTGGACGTATTACCATTGATGATATCCTTGACTTGATTATCGAGGAAGCCGAAAAAGATTATCAAATGGCGGCGGGTATCACGGAAGACATCGATGACGATGATAGTATTTTTAGCAAAACCAAAGCCCGATTACCCTGGTTGATCCTTGGTCTTGTAGGCGGTATGGCGGCGGCCTCGATTATGGGTGGTTTTGATGACGCCCTTAGTCTATTCCCTGAACTCTTCTATTTCACGCCTTTGATCGCTGCCATGGCAGGAAATGTTGGCGTTCAGTCATCTGCTATTATCGTTCAGGGTTTGGCCAGCGATAATATAAAAGGCAGTCAATTCAACAGATTATTAAAAGAAATAGGACTAAGCATAGTTAATGGCGTCATTCTGGCTGGTTTAATATTTCTGTTTGGTAGCATTCTCGGTTATGAAAATAATATTCTTATAACTATATCTATTTCTCTTGTGATTGTCATTATTATGGCCTCTCTTATCGGTACTTTTGTACCCTTGATTCTTGATAAAAACGGGATTGATCCTGCCGTTGCTACGGGCCCTTTTATTACAACAAGTAATGATATTTTTGGAATCTTTATCTTCTTTTTTATAGCCAAACTTATTTTGGGATTTTAAGTAACATAAATCCTTAAATTCAAGCTATTCCAAGAAAGCCAACTTTATATCTTTTCCCTTTTTTACTACGGTTTTTTGCTTAATTTTGCTTTCCTATTTTACTATATATGTCAGAAAATAAAAAATCGCTCAATTTTATAGAACAGATCATAGAGGATGACCTGTCAAAAGGTATGGATAGGTCTCAATTGAGGTTTAGGTTTCCTCCTGAACCAAACGGTTACCTGCACATAGGTCATGCAGCTTCAATTTGCCTCAATTTTGGATTGGGTATTAAATACGATGCTCCTGTCAATCTTCGCTTTGACGACACCAACCCTGTTAAGGAAGAGCAAGAATATGTGGATTCAATAAAAACTGACATAGAGTGGCTTGGTTTTAAATGGGCGGAAGAACTTTATTCGTCCGACTATTTTCAACAATTATATGATTGGTCAGTACAAATGATCAAAAAGGGGAAGGCCTATGTGGATGATCAGACCTCCACACAGATGGCTGAACAAAAGGGAACTCCAACCAAGAGCAGGCATGAATAGTCCTTTTAGAGACAGAGGCGTAGAGGAAAATCTGGTTTTATTTGAAAAAATGAAAAACGGAGAATTTGAAGAAGGGACACATGTACTTCGCGCTAAGATCGACATGTCATCGCCTAATATGCTGATGCGAGATCCGGTTATGTACAGGGTTCTCAAAAGATCCCACCACGAACCGGTGAAGATTGGAAGATATATCCAATGTACGACTGGACTCATGGAGAATCTGATTATATCGAACAAATTTCTCATTCTCTATGCACGCTTGAATTCAAACATCACAGAGAATTGTACGACTGGTTTCTCGACCAGGTTTATGATGAAAATGACCTTAGGCCAAAGCAACGAGAATTTGCCCGACGCAATCTTGAGTTATACCGTAATGAGTAAAAGAAAACTTGTTCAGCTGGTTCAGGAGGGATATGTAAATGGATGGGACGATCCAAGAATGCCTACGATTTCGGGTTTGAGAAGAAGGGGTTACACGCCTAAATCGATTCGTGATTTTAGTGAGTCAGCAGGAATTGCAAAAAGAGACAATGTTACTGATCTAGCGCTGCTGGAATTCCACATCCGAAACGAATTGAATAAAACGGCTCCGCGGGTGATGGCCGTTCTTAACCCGGTTAAATTGGTTATCACCAATTATCCGGAAGGCAAGGAAGAACTGTTTTCTGCCGAAAATAATCCCGAGGATGCCGAAGCTGGATTTAGAACGGTCCCATTTTCAAGAGAACTGTACATAGAGCAGAGAGGATTTCAGAGAGGAAGCGAATAAAAAGTTTTTTCGGTTAAAACTGGACAAGGAGGTTCGATTAAAAAATGCTTATATCATTAAGGCCAATTCAGTTGATAAAGATGAAAATGGGGAGGTCATTGAGATTCATTGCACCTATGATCCGGACTCCAAAAGTGGTAGTGGAACGGAAGCCAGCAGAGGAAAGTTAAAGGAACGATCCATTGGGTTTCTATCCCGCATGCCCTAAAAGGTGAAGTCAGATTGTATGACAGACTCTTTACTGATGAGGCTCCTGATTCCCACAAAGACAAAGATTTTAAGGAATTCATCAATCCCGATTCTCTGGAAGTAATTGCGGAAGCCTATGTTGAACCAAGTCTTGCAACCGTAAATCCAGGTGATAGTTTCCAGTTCCAACGTCTGGGTTATTTCAATGTTGATCCTGATTCAAGCACTGATAAACTTGTTTTTAATCGTACAGTTGCCCTAAGAGATTCCTGGGCCAAAATGGAACAAAACAAATAATTTATTTATTGTAAATTGTTCAGCTCTTGAAGACCGTAGAACAAATAAAGCTGCCTATATTAAAGGAGATGGAATTCTTTGAAACAAAATTCAAAGCTTCCATGATCTCGAATGTCTCGTTGCTTAATAGAATCACCCACTATATTGTAAGGAGAAAAGGAAAGCAAATGCGTCCCATGTTTGTTTTTTTGGTTGCTAAAATGGTCTCCAATGGGCAATTCAAAGAACGTACATACCGGGGAGCTTCTATCATTGAGCTGATCCATACAGCAACTTTAGTGCATGACGATGTGGTTGATGACAGTAATCGTCGACGGGGATTCTTCTCGCTAAATGCCCTTTGGAAAAATAAGATTGCTGTTTTGGTGGGTGATTATCTTTTATCCAAGGGACTCTTGCTATCTATCGACAATGATGATTTCGACATTTTGAAACATATATCCATTGCAGTAAGAGAAATGAGCGAAGGAGAATTACTTCAAATAGAGAAGGCGAGACAGCTGGACATCACTGAAGAAGTTTATTTTGAGATCATTCGAAAAAAAACAGCCACCCTCATTGCAGCTTGTACAGCTATTGGGGCAGCTTCTGTCGATGCACCAAAAGATGAAGTCGAAAGGATGAGAAAATTTGGGGAATTAATTGGGATCTCGTTCCAGATCAAAGATGACCTCTTTGACTATTCTGAAGAAAAAATAGGGAAACCTACCGGAATTGACATCAAGGAACAAAAAATGACGCTGCCGCTTATTCATACCTTGAACAATTGCTCTAAAAAAGAACGAAGATGGCTGATCAATTCTGTCAAGAACCACAACAAAAATAAAGTGAGGGTAAAGGAAGTTATTGAATTTGTCAAACAAAATGGAGGAATTGAATATACTGAAACCAAGATGAAGGAATACCAGGAAGCAGCCTTAAGTATTTTAGATACTTATCCTGAGACACCCTTCAAAGAATCTCTGCTAACCATGGTTAATTATGTGATCGATAGAGAAAAATAATTTTAACAAATCATGGCATAACTTTTGGAGCCTAGAATATCTATATCAGATTTTATTCATGAAAAATTTTTCCCTTTTATTTCTTGCGACATTATTTATAGGTTGCAACAGCAATTATGATTATGACATCCAAGACCGCATCATATATTCCAACGATGATGAAGGAGATCCGATTATAGAGAATATTAAGGATGATGTTGAGATCCAAGAGAATTTCCAGTTTGGATTGGACGGAGGAGGTTTTTGCTATGGATATGGAACACCAGACGCAACTGTTTCTGAAATTATGCTTGAGGAAATTATTCCAACAGAACACGATCTTTCACAATACCTGCCAAAAGTTGGGTCTCAAGGCAAACAAGGTTCTTGCGTAGCTTGGGCAACAGGCTATTATCTAAAAAGTTTTCATGAAAATTATGAGGATGCTGAAGATGGAATTTTAGCAATGGCCAACGAAATGAGTCCTGCATATATTTACAACCAGATCAAAGTGACTGATTGCAGTGGCGGGTCTGTTATTCAGCATGCCTTAGACACCATTGTCAGTCAAGGTATTGTTGAATGGAATGTGATGGTCTATAACGAAAATGAATGCAGTACCCAACCTACCGATCTTCAGAAAATAACGGCTGAACCTAATAAAATTGAAAATTATTTCTATTTAGATCCTGATCTTGTTTTTGAACAGACTAAAGCATCATTACTAAATAATCAACCCGTTGTGATCGCCATTACCATTGATAGAAGCTATTTTGGTGCAAGGGACGACAATGGGGAATTTATCTATAGAAAATTTAAAAGTGCAGACGGAGGGCATGCCATGCTTGTTGTTGGCTATGATGATGAAAAAAACGCTTTTAAGGTGGTCAATTCATGGGGCAAAGAGTGGGGAAACCAAGGTTTTGTTTGGATAGACTATAAAGCCTTTCAGGAAGCAGGAGATTTATCTTCAGATTTCCCTGTTCTCTGTGAAGCTTGGATCAGCAACGATCTTTTAATACCTCAACCGGCCTCACTTTGACACATTTCAAGTAACTCATCCAGATAGTTTCTTTTATTGCTTAATCGGGGAACCTTGTGTTGTCCACCCAGTTTATCTTTACTCTTTAACCATTGGTAAAAAAGCCCCCGCGGAGCCTGATGCACTTTCGGCATTCCAATAGTCATATCGAGATACCTTTTTGCTTCATAATCTGAATTCAATTCCTTCAACGCACCATCAAGACAATGTGTAAAACCTTTCAAATTTTCCGGACATTTCTTAAATTCTATCAACCATTCATGACCCCCGCTATGTTCACCATTCATAAAAATTGGCGCTACGGTATAATCAATTATGGAGGCATTAAACTCAGAGCAAGCTATCTTCAGGGCATCCTCAGCATTTTCAATGACCAGTTCTTCACCAAAAACATTGATAAAATGTTTTGTTCTTCCAGTGATCTTGATTCTATAGGGCTCTACACTAGTAAATTTGATGGTATCACCTATAAGGTATCTCCATAATCCGGAATTGGTAGTGATAACAATGGCATAATTAACGCCGGCCTTAACTTCCTGCAAAGGTATTGCTTTAGAGTCCTCACCCTGATAATCATCCATCGGAATAAATTCATAAAAAATGCCGTAATCTAGCATCAAAAGCAATTCATCGGAATCATTTCTGTCCTGTATGGCAAAAAACCCTTCGGAAGCATTGTATGTTTCGTAATATCGAAAATTCTTTTTTGGGATCAATTTTTCATATTGCGCTCTGTAGGGATTAAAATTTACACCTCCGTGAAAGTACACCTCAAGATTCGGCCATACCTCCAGAATATGATTTTTTCCTGTCACCTCAAGAACCCTGTTCAAAAGCACCAGCATCCAGGAGGGAACACCAGTCAAACTGGTAATATCTTCCTGTACAGTTTCTTTGATAATGGCATCCATTTTGGATTCCCATTCACTCATCAAAGCCGTTTTCTGGCTTGGTGCACTACTAAAATCAGCCCAAAAAGGCATATTCTCAATGATAATGGCAGAAAGGTCTCCAAAAAAAGTATCATTATCCTCATAGATAGCAGAACTTCCACCAAGACGCAAGCCTTTTCCCTTAAAGATCTCGGTATCCTCATTATTATTGATAAAAAGGCACAACATATCTTTTCCTGCCTTCATATGACAATCATCGATCGCTTCGTCACTTACCGGAATAAATTTGCTTTTTGCATTAGTAGTGCCACTTGATTTGGCAAACCAATTTATTTTTGAGGGCCAGAACAAATTCTGTTCTCCTCTTCTGGTCCTTTCTATTAAAGGTTCAATGCTTTCATATTGCTGGATGGGCACTCTTTCTACAAAAGAAGCATAATTCTTTATCTCTTTAAAACCGTGTTTCTTACCAAAATAAGTATGCCTAGCTTCAGACAATAACTCATACAAAACTTCATTCTGCACCTCGACAGGATGATGTAAAAACATATCCACCTGATACTTGCGCTTTTTTAAAATCCACGACAGAACGGTATTAAATAATGGAATTTGCATTGTTACGAAAACACTTTTTTATCTTACCTTTAGCCCTTAAAAATACAATTTTTATCAGTCGAATTCAATAAGTTTTTTTTAAATAATAAATTATGGCTAAGGTTGGAATTATCATGGGTAGCGATTCAGATCTCCCTATCATGCAAGAAGCAATTGATATTCTAAAAAGTTTTGAGATAGAAACAGAAGTAGATATCGTTTCTGCCCATAGAACTCCGGAAAAATTATTCAGCTATGCCACCGAAGCCCATAAGAGGGGTATCAGCGTAATTATCGCGGGCGCTGGGGGTGCAGCACATCTTCCCGGAATGGTAGCTTCAATGAGTCCACTCCCTGTGATTGGTGTTCCCGTAAAATCAAGAAATTCGATTGACGGCTGGGATTCTGTTCTTTCCATATTACAGATGCCTGGTGGAGTTCCGGTTGCAACGGTAGCATTGGATGGTGCTAAAAATGCAGGTATACTCGCAGCTCAGATCTTAGGCTCCTCGGATAGTGAGATTCTCAATAAAATTATTTCTTTTAAAGAGGGCCTAAAGCACAAAGTGATGAAAGCAGCTGAGGGATTAAAACATTAATCCACCCTTTAGATTACCATACAAACTCGTACACATCAACTTATTTTAAATAAAATCATATGGCCTTGTAAGGGGCTTTAATCAACATATATCCATGAATAATCCATTGCTACAAGACTTCCAAACGCCTTATGATTCAGCTCCATTTTCCATCATAAAAAATGATCATTTCTTACCAGCTTTTGAAATAGCCATCAAGGAAGCAAAAAAGGAAATTGATCAAATTGTGGCGAATCCGGAATCACCCAATTTTAAAAACACTTTGGAAGCCCTTGAATTTTCGGGCAATAGATTAAACCGTATTTCAAGCGTTTTTTTCAATCTGAATGCTGCAGAGACAAGCGAAGAGATTCAAAAAATTGCTCAGGAAGTATCTCCAATGTTGAGTGAATTTGCAAATGATATCAGTTTAAATGAAGACTTGTTCAAACGAATAGCAACAGTTTATGCTAAAAAAGATGATTTGGGATTGACTGCTGAACAAGCTATGCTTCTCGAGAAAAACTACAAGGCCTTTGTCAGGAATGGCGCAAATCTGAATGAGGAAGACAAAAAAACCCTAAGAGACATTGATAAGAGAAAATCAAAATTAGGTTTAAAATTTGGGGAAAATGTTTTGGCAGAAACCAATAATTATGAACTCATTATTACAGACAAAAAAGACTTGTCTGGTTTACCGGAAGGAGTTATAGAAGCGGCTCACATGCTGGCAGAGGAAAAAAAATCAGAAGGCTGGATTTTTACCTTGGATTATCCTAGTTATATTCCATTTATGACCTATGCGGATAAGAGGATACTTAGAGAAAAAATATCCAAAGCCTTTGGAGCCAGAGGTATGCAAAACAATGACTATAACAACCAGCAAATTGTTATAGACATTGTGAATCTTAGGCATCAACGTGCTCAATTATTAGGTTATGCTTCTCATGCACATTATGTATTGGAAGAACGCATGGCAGAGAAACCCGAAAAAGTAAAGGATTTTCTCGAAAAACTTTTAAAGAAGGCCAAACCGGCTGCTGAAAAAGAATTCCAAATGTTGAAAGACCTTGCCAAAAAAGATGGGATTGACACCATTGAAAAATGGGACGGTGCTTATTACGCTGAAAAGCTAAAAAAGATCTTATTCGATCTTGATGATGAAAAGTTAAAGCCCTATTTTAAACTTGAAAATGTGATCGATGGAGTCTTTGATATCGCGGGTAAACTTTATGACTTGCATTTCAAATCTGTAAACAATGTTGATACTTATCACAAGGAAGTAAAAACATATGAAGTAAGTAACTCTAAGGGAGAACTTGTTGCTCTTTTCTATGCCGATTTCTTTCCTAGAAAAGGAAAAAGAAATGGCGCATGGATGACTAGTTATAAATCGCAATGGAAAGAAGGAGAATTCAATTCAAGGCCACATATTTCGATCGTGTGCAACTTTACAAAACCCACAGCCTCAAAACCTTCATTGCTCACTTTTAATGAGGTCACAACCCTCTTTCATGAATTTGGACATGCTTTACACGGTATGCTCGCCAATACAACTTATCCAAATTTATCCGGAACCAGTGTATATTGGGATTTTGTTGAATTGCCAAGTCAGATTCTTGAAAACTGGTGCTTTGAAAAGGAGGCCCTGACTTTGTTTGCAAGACACTATGACAACAAAGAACTGATACCCATGGAATTGATCCAAAAAATAAAGAAATCTTCCAATTTTCTTGAAGGAATCGCTACTTTAAGACAGCTAAGTTTTGGCATGCTCGATATGTCATATCACGCTCATGATCCCAGCACTATAAGCAATATAAAAGAATTTGAAAAGGACGCATTTGGAGCCACTCAATTGTATCCTGATGTTGAGGAAAATTGCATGAGCACAGCTTTTTCCCATATTTTTCAAGGAGGCTATTCTGCTGGTTACTACAGCTATAAATGGGCAGAAGTACTTGATGCAGATGCCTTTGAAGCCTTTAAGGAAGCTGGTATTTTTAACAAAGAAGTCGCCAACAGGTTTAAGGACAATGTCTTGAGCAAAGGAGGTACTGAAAAACCAATGGTACTGTATAAAAGATTCAGAGGAAAAGAACCCACAGTTGATGCATTACTAAAACGTGCAGGACTACTCCAATAAATTGACTAGTAGTATAAGAAAACGATCAATTTGATCTAAACTTCTTTTCGCCCGTCTTTAGCGAATTAAAATTGATCAAATCAATTTCTCATTCCTTTCTTATATAAAGTGAAATAACTTATTTTTGCAATCATTAAAATAGAATACCATTATGAAATCATATGATGTAACCGTTATAGGTTCTGGTCCTGGAGGATATGTAGCAGCTATTCGTTGTGCCCAGTTAGGGTTAAAAACGGCTTTAATTGAAAAATACAAGACTTTGGGAGGTACCTGCCTCAATGTTGGTTGCATTCCCAGTAAGGCTTTGCTGGATTCATCTCATCATTACGAAGATGCCATAAAACATTTTGACACCCATGGCATAGATATTTCCGGGGAGATCAAAGTAAATCTAGCCAAAATGATCTCAAGAAAAGATTCAGTGGTAGAACAGACAACCGGAGGTATTGATTTCCTGATGAAGAAAAATAAGATCGATGTATTTCAAGGCTTGGGAAGTTTTAAGAATGCGGAAATTATCCTGGTGACGAAAAACGATAATAGCACTGAAGAGATCTCTTCCAAAAATACCATCATAGCTACGGGAAGCAAGCCGTCGAATCTACCATTCATCAATGTTGACAAAGAACGGATCATCACTTCTACGGAGGCATTGAAATTAAAAGAAGTACCAAAACATCTTATTGTTATTGGAGGCGGAGTGATCGGACTTGAATTGGGACAAGTATACAAAAGACTTGGGGCTGAAGTTACAGTAATCGAATATATGGACAGGATCATCCCCACCATGGATGCCTCATTATCGAAAGAGCTGGCTAAAGTTTTTAAAAAGAATAAATTCAAGATCAATGTTTCTCATAAGGTAAAAGCTGTAAGTAGAAAAGGCGATGAGATCACTGTATTGGCAGATGACAAAAAAGGCAATGAAGTTGAGATCAAAGGAGATTATTGTTTGGTATCAGTTGGAAGAAGGCCATTTACGGATGGATTAAACCTTGAGGCAGCTGGAGTAAATGCCAATGAAAGAGGGCAAATAGAAGTCAACGAGCATCTGCAAACCAATGTGAGCAATATCTACGCTATTGGAGATGTGGTTCGCGGCGCTATGCTTGCCCACAAGGCGGAAGAGGAAGGAACCATGGCTGCTGAAATCATCGCAGGTCAAAAACCTCATATTGATTATAATTTGATCCCCGGAGTTGTATATACCTGGCCCGAAGTTGCTTCTGTTGGAAAAACTGAAGAACAGCTTAAAGAAGAAGGTGTCGACTATAAAATGGGGAGTTTCCCAATGCGTGCTTTAGGAAGAGCAAGAGCTAGTATGGATATTGATGGACTTATCAAAGTATTGGCGGATGCCAAAACTGATGAAATTCTTGGCGTTCATATGATCGGACGCC